>DASRGR010000017.1:0-54933 GCA_035650955.1 Pseudolabrys sp. | reverse complement strand
GCGCACGAAATCGCGCGCCGCGAGGACGGCGCCGCCCTGCTCTGGGTCGACCGGCATTACGTGCACGAAGGCTCGTTTCACGCCTTTTCCCAGATGAAATCGCGTGGGCGCACGGTCGCAGAGCCGCAACTGACCTTCGGTGTCGCCGATCATTACGTGCCGACGCGCGGGCGCGACACAGGAATTTCCAATCCTGAAATTGCGGCAATGGTGCGTAATCTCGAGGCCAATACAAGCGAGAACAGGATCACGCTGTTCGGCTTGCGTGACCCGCGGCAGGGCATCGTACACGTCGTCGGACCCGAGCAGGGATTGACCTTGCCTGGGCTGTTGATCGTCTGCGGTGACAGCCACACCTCGACGCACGGTGCGTTCGGCGCCTACGCCTTCGGGATCGGGGCCTCCGAGGTCGCGCACGTGCTGATGACCCAGACGCTGTGGCAAAAGAAGCCGAAACGCATGCGCATCACCGTCGAGGGCGCGCTCGGGCCGGGAATCGCCGCCAAGGACATCGCGCTCTCGATCATCGCGCGGGTCGGCGCCGACGGCGCGCAGGGCCACGCCATCGAATTTGCGGGCAGCGCCATCCGCGCGTTGTCGATGGAAGGCAGGATGACGCTCTGCAACATGTCGATCGAGGCCGGCGGCCGCTGCGGCATGGTGGCGCCCGATGCCACCACGTTCGAATATCTCAGGGGCCGGCCTTTCGCCCCGAAGGGCGCGAACTTCGACCGCGCCGTCGAGGTATGGTCCGCGCTGGTATCGGATGGCGATGCCCGATTCAACCGCGAGGTCGCGCTCGATGCCGGCGACATCGTGCCGATCGTCACCTGGGGAACGACACCCGACGATGCCTTACCGGTCGATGCGCGTATTCCGGATCCCGCACGCGAGAGCGATGTGACGCGCGCCAATTATCTGCGCGAGGCGCTGGATTACATGGGGCTCGCGCCGGGAGCGAAGCTCACCGATATCGCGGTCGACCGCGTATTCATCGGCTCGTGCACCAATTCCCGCATCGAGGACCTGCGCGCGGCGGCGGCGGTACTCCACGGCCGTACCAGCAAGGTGCCCGGCCTCGTCTCTCCTGGCTCGTCGACCGTAAAGCGGCAGGCGGAGGACGAGGGCCTCGACAGGATTTTCCGTGACGCCGGCCTTGAATGGGCGGATTCGGGCTGCTCGATGTGCGTCGGCATCAACGGCGACCTAGTGCCGCCCGGCGAGCGCTGCGCTTCGACCACCAACCGCAACTTCCGCGGCCGGCAGGGCCCGGGAGCACGTACGCACCTGATGTCGCCAGCCATGGTAGCCGCGGCGGCGGTCACCGGTCACCTCGCCGATGTCCGCCCTCTTCTCGCAGGCCGGAAAGTGTAAGAGGCCCCCATGGACAAGTTCGTTCGTCTCACCGCCACTGCCTGTCCGCTGTTGCTTTCGAATCTCAACACCGACCAGATCCTGCCGGCACGCTATCTCAAGTGGCCGCGGTCGAAGGGGCTTGGCACGGTCCTGTTCGACGACGTGCGTCTCGATGCGAGCGGCAAACCAAGAGACGACTTCGCGTTCAACAACGAAGCCTGCCGCGGCGCAAAAATCCTGCTGGCGGGACGCAATTTCGGCGGCGGCTCCTCGCGCGAGGCCGCGGTCTACGCGCTCTACGACCACGGGTTCCGCTGCGTCATTGCACCGTCGTTCGGCGACATTTTCGCGCAAAACGCCGTGAAGAACGGGCTGCTCACGGCTGTCGCGCCGGAGACCGATATTGAGAAAGTCGCGGTGCTGGTGCGTGCCGACCCGGCGCAACCGGTGACGGTCGACCTCGAACGGCAGGCCGTCACCTGCGGCGACATTTCATTCGCGTTCACGATCGACCCGGTCAGCCGCAACCAATTGCTCAACGGCTGGGATGATGTCGATCTGACCGGAAGCTATCGCGAGCAGATTGCGGCGTTCAGGGCGAAAGACAGGACGCTGAGACCCTGGGTTGTTCCATCGGAAAAACTGTGACCGAACGATTTCCCGACTGGGCTTCACTTGATGCTGCGGCGCGCAGCCGGCTTTCGGCATGCGCCGGCGCATTCGCGCGCAAGCTTGATACGCAATTGAAAGCCTACGTTGCGTTCGAAGACGACGCGACGGAGCTTGTGCCCGGTCCGCTCGGCGGGATGCCTTACGCGGCCAAAGACATGTTCGTATCGAGAACGCGCATGCCGCACGGAGGGCTTACGCGGCCCCTGCCGATGCCGTCGTCGCGGCAGGCGGCCGTGCTCGAACTGCTCGATCACGCCGGCGCGCGCCGGATCGGGTATACCGCGATGACGGAACTCGCCTACGAGCCTTCCGGCTATAACGCCGCACATGGCGCGCCGAAGAATCCCTGGAACGGCGACTTCATCACCGGCGGTTCGTCTTCCGGCTCCGCAGCGGCCGTTGCAAGCGGTTCGGTGGTATTTGCGCTCGGGTCGGATACCGGCGGCTCGCTGCGCATTCCGGCGCATTGCTGCGGCGTCACCTCGTGGAAGCCGACCTATGGCTTGGTGCCGGCCGCAGGCGCAATGCCGCTTGCCCCGAGTCTCGATACGATCGGCTTGCTGGCGCGCAGCGCCTCGGACCTTGAACCACCTGCGCGCATGCTGTCCGCCCCGCGCGATGTCATGCCCATCAGCAAGATTGCAGTCGCCGGTGATATCCTCGATCGCGCCGAGGCGCCGGTCGCGGCTGCCTGCCGCAGTGCCGTAGATGCGATCGAGGCCTGCGTAGCCGCCGTTGGCACAATCGACGCCATCGCGGCGATCGAGGCGGTCGACCCGCATGTCTTTGCGATCATGCAGGCGGAGGCCGCGCGCGCCCATCGCGCGCTGATGGATTCGGGAGCGCTCGACGCCACGCTGATGAAGCGTCTGCGCAAGGGGATCGAGATTGATGACGACATTCTCGCTGCAAGCGTTGCCGAGCGTCCAAAGCTTGCGAACGAGTTCATCGCGCATGTCTTCAAGGACGCCGAAGCGATCATTATGCCGGTACTGACGATCAGGACGCCGATGGCCGCGCAATGCGATCCGCGCTCTCCTGCCTTCAGCGCGAAGACACTCTACGAGCTCAGCCGCTGGACCCGCTTCGCCAACGTACTTGGACTTCCTGCCGTTACGGCCCCGGCGGGTTTCGACGACCGAGCCATGCCGGTTGCCCTGCAGATCGTGGGCCGGCCGGGATCCGACCACGCGTTGATAGCGCTTGCGGTTGCCGTGCAGAAACGCACCGACTGGCATGCGCGCGTTCCCGCGGCGGTACGTGCGACGGTACTATCGTCATACCCGGGGCGATTGTCATGACTGCCGAGCCGTCAAAAGCGCTGGCACATATTCGCGTGCTCGACATTTCCCGGGCGCGCGCCGGGCCTACCTGCGTACGCATCCTCGGTGATTTCGGCGCCCACGTGATCAAGATCGAGGCGCCACCCGGCGTCGACCCCAACGAAGGCATCAGCGGTGCCCGCGACGGCTACGACATGATCAACCTGCACCGCAACAAACGCTCGCTTACGCTCAATCTGAAGGAGCGGACGGGGCGCGAGATATTCATGCGGCTCGTGAGGGATGCCGATGTCGTGGTGGAGAATTTCCGCCCCGACGTGAAAGAGCGTATGGGCATCGCCTATGAGGCGCTCAGCGCCCTCAATCCCCGCATCATCCTGGCGTCGATTTCCGGCTTCGGCCAGAGCGGCCCTTACCGCTCGCGCGCCGGGTTCGACCAGATCGCGCAGGGCATGGGCGGGCTGATGGGCGTGACCGGTATGCCGGGAACCGGGCCGACGCGCGCCGGTATCGCGGTCGCCGACAGCTCGGCCGGCGTCTATGCGGCAACCGGCATTCTGATCGCCCTTGCCGAGCGCGAGCGCTCCGGCCGCGGCCAATGGGTGCACACCTCGCTGCTCGAAGCGCAGATCGCGATGATGGACTTCCAGGCCGCCCGCTACCTCGTTGACGGCGTCGTGCCAGAACAGGCCGGCAACCATCACCCCTATTCCACCCCGATGGGTGTTTTTCCGACCGCTGACGGCTTCATCAACATCGGCGTCGGAGGCGACGGACAGTGGCGTGCGCTCTGCGTTGCGCTCGGCCGGCCCGAGCTCGGCACCGTCGCCGACTACGCCACCAATGACATGCGTCTCCGCAACCGGCCGAAACTGACCGCCCTGCTCACGGACATCTTCAAGACCAGAAACTCGGCGCAGTGGCTCGACCTGCTCGAACAACAAGGCGTCCCCGCCGGCCCGATCTACAAGGTCGACGAGGTTTTCGCCGATCCGCAGGTGAAGCACGTCGGCATCGCGGCTCCACTGCATCATCCGAAGCGCGGCGACATTCGCGTGGTCGGCCAGCCGATCAACCTGTCGCGGACACCGGCGCGCGTGGTCTCATCGCTGCCAGAGCCCGGCGCGCACACCGACGAGATCCTGCGCAGTCTCGGTTACAGCGCGGCCGATATCGAAGAACTCCACGCAAAAAAAATTGTTTAAACTTCACACCGTTCGCCCCCGCGAAAGCGGGGACCCAAGGATGACAAACTGAAGGCTCGGAGCAAGTGGCTCTGGATGCCCGCTTACGCGGGATTGCGCGGGGGTCAGGATGCAAGCATGGCTGATGAAATCACTTTGGTAACAGGTGCAAGCGGCTTTCTCGGCAGGGCCGTGACGAAGCTGCTCGCCGAACAGAAACAAAAGACAATAGGACTTGATCCGCGCGCATCCGCGGCGACGCAGGTGGTCGATAGCCTGTCGGACCGGCCGAGGCTCACCAAGCTGCTCGCAACCGAAAAGATCACGCACATCATCCATGCCGGCGGAGTCTCCGGACCGATGGTGCTGGCGGACGATCCCGCCGAGGTGATCGCGATCAATGTGATCGGCAGTCTCAATCTGCTCTACGCTGCCATGGCCGCCGGCGTTAAGACGTTCGTCTACTGTTCATCGGCAGCCGCTCTTGGCAGCTTTTACGAAGACGACCCTGTTGATGAGAGCTATCCGCTGCGTCCGAACAACACCTACAGCGCTTCGAAGGCGGCGATGGAAATGGTACTGCGCGGATTGTGGGGCAAGATCCCGCTTGATCTCTGCTCGCTGCGTTTCACCGTAATCTACGGGCCGGGGCGCGAGACGACCTACACCGTGGAGGAGATCGTCGGAGCCGCGCTCGCCGGGAGACCTGCCCGCATCGCGCCCACGGGTGACTGGCCCTACATCTATATCGACGATGCCGCGCGCGCTGCGGTACAGGCCTGTTACGCAACCGGCCGCAGGCAGCTCAGCTATTTCATTGCGCACCCTGAAAAAGTCACGCCCGACGACATCGCCGCCGCCGCAGCAGCCGCCGGCAAGCCGGTGCGCATCGAGATCGATCACGGCAGACCGAAGATCGAGCGCGGCCCCCTCGACATTGAGCCGGCTGCGCGCGACTTCGGATTTCGCGCGCAAGTCGGTCACCGTGAAGGAATTCGCCGCCTGATCGAAACGAACCCGTCGGACTGGCTCAACCGGCCGCTCCCCAAATAGCGGGGATCCAGCTACGACAGACTGAGGACTTCAAGCACGTGGCCCCGGACTCCCGCTTGCGCGGGAATGTTCAGGATGACGTTATGCGCACCGGTTGCCCATCGCGCGCGCCGCCGTCATAGTCGCTCACCTTCAGTTCTTGCGGGGGAAGTCATGGACCTGAAACTTGCCGGCAAAACCGCCCTCATCACCGGCGGCTCGAAAGGCATCGGCCGGGCGACCGCGGAAATTCTCGCCGGCGAAGGCTGCAATGTCATCATCGTCGCACGCACCGCCGACGCGCTCGCCACCGTAAAATCGGCGATCGCACAGAAGTCGAACGTACGCGTCGACACCGTCGCCGCCGACCTGTCCGACAGCAAGAAAGTCGACCAGCTCGCCCGCGACTACCCCGACATCGACATCCTGGTGAACAATGCCGGCGCCATTCCCGGCGGCAGCCTGCTCAATATCGACGAGGCGACGTGGCGAAAGGCCTGGGACCTCAAGGTCTTCGGATACGTCAACATGTGCCGGGCCTTCTATGCGCTGATGCAGAAGCGCAAGTGCGGCGTGATCATCAACGTGGTGGGAAACGCGGCGGACACCCACGACCCCGAATATATCTGCGGCGTCGCCGGCAATGCGGCGCTTACGGCTTTCACGCAGTCGCTCGGCAGCGTCAGCGCGCGCGACGGGATCCGCGTCGTTGCCATCAACCCGGGCCCGGTGGCGACCGACCGGCTGGTCACGCTCATGAAGCGAAAGGCCCGCGACCGCACCGGCAGCGAGGACAACTGGAAGGATCTCCTCAAGCCGCTGCCATTCGGCCGCGGCGCGACCGCCGAGGAGATCGGCGCGGCTGTCGCGTTCATTGCTTCCGATCATTCGGGCTACACCAGCGGCTCCGTCGTCACCATCGACGCCGGCCTGTCCGCCCGCGCCCAGGCTTTTTAAACCAGTTTTTCCGAACGGGGATTCCATGCCACATCTGACGACCGACGACGGGGTGAAGCTCTATTACGAGGAAACCGGCAAAGGCATCCCGATTGTCTTTGTTCACGAATTCGCCGGCGACTACCGCTCCTGGGAGCAGCAGGTCCGCCATTTCGGGAAATACTACCGGTGCATCACCTTCAATGCCCGCGGCTATCCGCCGTCAGAAGTGCCGAAGGATCAGGAAAAATATTCACAAGAGCGCGCACGCGACGACATCCGCTCCGTGCTCGATGCGCTGAAGATCGACAAGGCTCATATCGTCGGGCTGTCGATGGGAGGCTTCGCCGCGCTGCATTTCGGCTTCACCTACGGCAGCCGGGCGCGATCGATCGTGATTGCCGGTTGCGGTTATGGGGCTGCCCCCGGAGAGCGGGCAAAATTCGCAGAGGAAGCCGAAGCTTCGGCCAAGCGCTTCGAGCAGTTGACGATGAAAAAGGCGGCCGAAGGCTACGCGCTAGGCCCCACCCGCGTGCAGCATCAGAACAAGGATCCGCGCGGCTGGCGCGAGTTCGCGGACCAGCTGGCGGAGCACTCGACCGAAGGCGCGGCGCTGACCATGCGCGGCGTGCAGAAGCGGCGGCCGTCATTGTTCGATCTCGTCGACAAGATGAAGACGATCAATGTCCCGACGCTGATCATGACCGGCGACGAGGACTGGCCATGCCTTGAGCCGGGCATTCTGATGAAGAAGAATATCCCGACTGCCGCGCTGGTGGTGATGGCCAACTCGGGGCACAATATCAATCTCGAGGAGCCGGCGCTGTTCAACATGCACCTGTCGGATCTCTTTCAGGCGGCCGATGCCGGTGCGTGGCCGACGCGCGATCCGCGCGCAATGGCGGGCACGATTTTGGGACGGTAAGACCTCTTCACTGTCATGTCCGGCTTTATGCGGGCCATGACATCGCGGGTTGGCGGGCTGCATCGTTCTACGTCGCGTTGTAGCCACCGTCGACCAGAAGGTCCGCGCCGGTCATGAAGCTCGACGCATCGCTGGCGAGGAAGACCGCGGCCTGCGCGATTTCTTCCGGTTGACCGAGTCGCTGCAGCAGATGCTTCGGAGCGGCCGTGCGCCGGGCTGTTTCCATGTCGCCAAAGCGCTTGACGAGACGCTCGGTCTCGACGGCACCCGGTGAGAGCGTGTTGACGCGGATGTTCTGCGCGGCGTGATCGGTGGCCATCGCTTTTGCCAGCTGGATGAGCGCGCCCTTGCTGGCGCAATAAACTGCGCGGCGCGGTCCGGCGACGCTGCCGAGCTGCGAGGCGATATGGATGATGCTGCCGCCGCCTGCCTTGATCATCGCCGGCAGGATCGCGCGGCTCATCAGGAACGCGCCGGCGACATTGACGGCAAACACCTCGTTCCAGTCTGCGAGCGTGAGCTCGAGCACCGTACCGTTAGGATCGTGTCCGGCCGCACCGTTCAGCAGGACATGGATGGCAGGATATCTGGCGAGAACCGTTTTGGCCGCCGCCTGCACCTGCGCTTCGTTGCTTACGTCGCACGCAACCGCGATCGCCGCCTTTCCGATCGCGGCAGCTGTTGCTTCGGCCGCCGTTCTGTCCAGATCGACGCAGGCGACATTTGCGCCGGCCTCTGCGAATGCAATCGCTACCGCACGTCCAATGCCGTTGCCGGCGCCGGTGACGACGGCCGATTTTCCCGCAAGCGAGAATTTGGCAGCGAGCATCATGACCCCGCCGGCGCCGCGATACGGCCGAGATAGGCCTCCTGTACGCGCGGATTAAGCTTGAGCTCGGCGCATGGACCGCTTGCTATCACCGAGCCGGTCTGCAGCACATAGCCCCGGCTCGCCGTCTCGAAGGCGTAGCGCGCGTTCTGCTCGACCAGCAGCACGCTGGTGCCGGCCGCATTGATCGCCTTGATCTTCTGGAAGATGTCCTGAACGACGATTGGCGCCAATCCGAGCGAGGGCTCGTCGAGGCAGAGCAGCTGCGGTTCCGACATCATGGCGCGGCCGAGCACCAGCATCTGCTGCTCTCCGCCGCTGAGCGTGCCCGCATTCTGGCTGCTGCGTTCGGACAGCCGCGGGAACATTGAAAAAACGCCATCCATGCGTTGGCGGATCTTCACGGCATCGTTGCGAACGTTGAAGCCTCCAAGCTCGAGATTCTCGCGCACCGTCAGGAATGGAAACACGTGGCGGCCTTCCGGAACAAGCGCAATACCGCACCTGCTGCGCTCGTGGGACGGCATCGGCGTTACATCTTTGCCGGAAAACCTGATCGTGCCCCGCCTCGGCGCCAGTACTCCGGCGATCGCGCGCAAGGTCGTCGATTTTCCGGCACCATTGGCGCCGATCAGCGCGACGATCTCGCCCCGGTCAATCCGCAGTGAAATGTCACGGCACACCGCGACCTGCCCGTAGGCAAGCTCGAGGCGATCGACCTCCAGCAACGCGCTCACGACAGTTCTCCGCCCAGATAGGCAGCGATAACCGCAGGGTTCTTCTGCACCTCGGCCGGCGTGCCTTCGAAGAGACGGCGTCCGTAGTCCATGACCATGATCCGGTCGGCGACGTTCATGACAAGGTCCATGTTGTGCTCGACCAAAATGACTGTCGTCCCGCCGTTGCGCAGCGAGCGGATCCGGTCGAGCAGGCCATCGACTTCGGCCGCATTGAGGCCTGCTGCCGGCTCGTCTATCAGCAAAAGCTGCGGATTGGTCGCAAGCGCACGGGCAAGCTCGAGCATCCGCTGCTCGCCGTAGGACAGCGATCCGGCTGTAACATGCAGCCGTGCCGACATGCCGACAAAGTCAAGAAGCTCCGCCGCCCGCTCGCGGCACCGCCGTTGATCGTCCGCAAAGACGGCGCCATGCACCAAATATTGCCATGCCGGGATTTTGTGGTGGACGTGGAACCCCGCGATCACGTTCTCGATGACGCTGAGTTGCCTGAACAGGCGTATCTTCTGGAAAGTCCGCGCAATGCCGAGCCGCACCCGCCGGTGTGCCGGCATCGCCGAGAGACTTGTGCCCTTGAATGTCAGTGACCCGGAATCCGGCTGGTAGACGCCGCTGATCAGATTGAGCAGTGTCGATTTCCCCGCCCCGTTCGGGCCTATCACCGCAAAGATTGCGTTCGCCGGAACGTCGAACGAGATATCCGAGACCGCCCTCACGCCGCCGAAGTTCTTGTGCAGGCCCTGGGCCTGCAACAGCGGCTGCCTCATCGCGACTGCTGCGGCCGCCGCGCTCATGCCGGGCGCCTCAGGCCGATTTTCCCGGCGACAACACGCGCCGCCTGCGCCAGGCCTCCGGGCATGAACAGCACGACGAAAGTGAGCGCGGCGCCGTACACGACCAGACGCAGGTCGCCGAAGCCGCGCAGGACCTCCGGCAGCACCGTGAGAAGAATCGCGCCGAAAACGGGACCGATCAGCGTGCCCATGCCGCCCACGATCACCATCGCCAGGATATTGAAGGCTTCGGAAATGAAGAATGCGTCGGGAACGAGCGTGCCAACGAAGCTCGCGTAGAAACAGCCGGCGGCACCGGCAATCGCCGAGCCGACGCCGAAGGCGAAGACTTTCCAGGCCGCGCCGTTGATGCCGAGGGAAGCGGCGGACACTTCGTCCTCGCGAATCGCGGTCAGCGTCTCTCCGATCGGCGAGCGGACCAGCTGGCTCAACAAGATGTACGACAGCAGGGCAAACCCGGCGACCAGATAGAAAAGCGCGGTGAGGTTGTGAAAGTCGGCAATGACGAAACCGGCGATCGTCAGCGCCGGCGGGGGCGCGATCCCATAGATGCCAAGCGGCCCCTGCGTCAGACTGATCCAGTTGAGCAGAATCTGATGGACGATAACCGCAAAGCCCAGCGAGGCGATCGCGAGATAATGTCCGCGCAGGCGCACCGCGAACACCGACAGCAGAATTCCGGCAACGCCCGCGAAGGCAACGCCGGCGACAAAGGCAAACCAGAACGGTATGCCAAGCTTGACGATCAGCAATGTCGAAACATACGCGCCGAGCCCATAGAACGCGGAATGGCCCAGGTTAAGCTGGCCGGCATAGCCGAGGATAAAATCAAGCCCGATCGCAAGCAGAACGTTGATCGCGCAAACCGTCAGGTTCGTCCGCCAGTAGGTGTCCTTGAAAACAAGCGGCAGTGCCGCGATGGCGACCACCGCAACCAGATACCCCACCCACCGGGATCGCAGCATCGAGCGCTGACCCGGCCATTGCTGCGCGAGCGCCGGATCAGACATTCTCTTCACGTCTTTCCGAAATAAGTCCCGTCGGCTTGATTGCCAGCATCAGCAACAACAGCGCGAACACGACGATGTCGATCAGTCCGGGATCGAGAAACTGCGTGGTGTAGCTTTCGATGAGACCGACAATGAGACCTGCAAGAATGGTGCCTTCGACATTGCCGAAGCCGCCGATAATGACGATCGCAAAGGCCTTCACGATGACCGACGTTCCCGCAAACGGCGTCAGCACCAGCACCGGGGCAAGCATGGCACCGCCCATGCCGGCGAGCGCGGAGGCGATCACGAATGTCAGCATGATGAGGTGGTTGGGATTGATGCCCATCAGGCCTGCAGTCTCGCGATCCTGGGCCACGGCGCGCAGTGCTTTACCGAGAAACGTGAACTTCATGAAGGCATAGAGCAGCGCGATCGTCAGCACGGACACCACGATGATGATCACGTTCTGCCAGGACACGAAAATGCCGGCAAACCGGATGACCTGGCTGCTGTACTCGGTCTCGAAGGCATAGGGGATCGGCCCAAACCATGCCAGCATGATGTTCTGCATCATCACCGAGACACCGATCGTCGCGATAAGCGGCAGGAGTTCGTTGCTCTTGTGGCGCAACGGTGTGAAGACCGAGGCGTTGATGAGCCAGCCCAGCGCCGCGCCGACGGCGAAGGCGACCGCAATGCTCAGAAGGTAGCCGCCGCCAATCAGGTGCATGAAAAAATAGGCGGCGAAGGCCCCGAGCGTGACAAAGTCGGCGTGCGCGAAATTGATCTGCACGAGCACGCCGTAAATCAGCGTCAGGCCAAGCGCCACCAGGACGTAGAGACTTCCGAGAACGACGCCGTTGATCGCCTGTTGCAGGACGATCGTTGTTGTCATTTCCGGATCAGTTCCACTTCAGGCTCGTCCACGACATGTCCGGCTTGGTCTCCATGTAGTGGATGGTGTCCATCTTGATGTTCTGGTTGGTCTTGTCGAACTCCACGCTACCGGTGACGCCCGAATAGTTTTTGGTGGCGGCGAGCCCGTCACGGATGGATTGGGCGTCCTTCCCGCCGCGCTTGACCACGTCCGCGATCAGCATGATCTGGTCGTAGGCATGCGCGTTCAGGTGCGTCGGGTCGGCGTTGTACTTCGCCTTGAACGCCGATGCGAAGCCCTTCGCCACATCGCGCGTATCGGTCGGATCGAACTGCACGATCCGGATATAGCCGAGCGCGGCCTTGCCTGCTTTCTGCTCGAAGCCGAACGGCAGCCAGATCGTCCCGATCTGGATGGCGCTACCGCCGCCGCCTTTGGTGACGCCGGCTTGCGCCAGCGCCTGCGTGATCTTGAGACCCTGACCTTCAAGCGTGTAGGTCGGAATGACGTCAACCTTGCCAAGCCCCGCCACGCGGGTGGCGATCGACGTGAAGTCGTTGACATCACGGCCGAACCCGATCTCCGCCAGGACCTTGCCACCGAGCTTGACGAAATTCTCCTTGAACACCTGTGCATTGCCGATACCGGCATTGGTGTTCTCGAACAGCAGAACCGCCGTGCGTGCGTTCATGCGCTTGTAGGCATTCTCCGCGAGGTTGATGCCCTGCATCACCTCGTTCGGCATGATCCGGAACGTCCAGGGATTGCCAGGCTGCGTCACCTTGATCGACGAAGAGCCCGCGTTGAGGAACGGGATTTTCGCCTGCTCGACGATCGGCATCACCGCAAGTGTTGCGTCCGAGCATTCCTCGCCGATGATGACGTCGGGTTTGAACTGCTCGATCAGACGCTTGGCGGCCTGCGTTGCCGGAAGCGGGCTACAGCTTGAATCCTCGTATTGGACAACGAACTTGTAGCCGTTGACGCCGGCCTTGTTGAGCTGCTCCAGCGCGAGCTCGACGCCCTGCTTGTCCTGCGCGCCAAAGTACGAGCCCGGTCCCGACATGGGAAACAGTGCGCCGATCTTGATCGTCTTGTCCTGCGCCTGCGCGGCCGAACCGAACGCCAAGAGACCGGCTGCTGCTGCGCCGACAAAAAATGCACGGATCGTAGTCATGTTTTTGTCCTCCCCGGCACCAGTTGTTGCTGGGCAAAGCCTATCAACCAACGGGCAAGCCCGTAAAGCAACTTGCCCACGAGGTGGCAAAGCCCGGACGGAGAAGTGGAGTTGGATTCTCCTGCCAATTCGCGCTACCTCTCCAGCTGCAGCCGAAGGCTTAATATCGACGTAGAACGCATCGGTTTATGCTCCGCGCAACGGTTCTGCCGCCCCTCAGGCCCATGACATCCCCCGAAAGTCCCCTCACCACCGACCTCTACGAGCTCAACATGGTCCAGGCCTATCTGGACCGCGGCGAGACCAGGGAGGCGGTTTTCGAGTTTTTCATCCGGCGCCTGCCGGAACGGCGCGGCTTTCTCCTTGCCGCGGGCCTCGACGACGCCCTCACCTATCTCGAAGCCTTGCGGTTCTCGCCGCACGAGATTGCATGGCTGAAAGACACCAAACGCTTCCGCAGCAACCTGATCGACTATCTTGCCGCATTCCGCTTCACCGGCGACGTGCACGCCATCCCGGAAGGCACCGTCTGCTTTCCGAATGAACCGCTGATCCGCATCACCGCGCCGCTCCCGATGGCGCAGCTCGTCGAGACGCGGCTGATCAACATCCTGCACTTCCAGACCATGATCGCCTCGAAGGCGGCGCGCATGGTGCTTGCCGCGCCGGGGAAAATTCTCTCGGACTTCGGCCTGCGCACGGCACACGGCGCTGAGGCCGGCCTGTTTTCCGCCCGCGCGAGCTATATCGCCGGCTTTTCCAGCGCGGCAAACGTCCTTGCCGGCGAGCGCTACGGCATCCCGATCGTCGGCACGATGGCGCATTCATTCGTGCAGGTCCATGACGACGAAATGACGGCGTTCGAGAATTTCGCGCGCTCCCGTCCCGAAGGCGTCATTCTGCTCATCGACACCTACGATACCGAAGCCGGCGCGCGGAAAGTCGTCGAGCTTGCACCGAGGCTGAAGGCCGACGGGATTGCCATCCGCGGTGTGCGCATCGACAGTGGCGACCTTTCCGCGATGGCAAAGAAAGTGCGCGGGATTCTCGATGCCGGCGGACTCAAGGACGTCATTATCCTTGTCAGCGGCGGCATCAACGAAGATGTCCTCCAGAAAATGGCAGCCGCGAAAGCACCGATCGACGGTTTCGGCATCGGTGTCAATCTCGATGCCTCGATCGACGCGCCATCGCTGGACTGCGCTTACAAGCTGCAGGATTACGCCGGCAAACCGCGGCGCAAGCTTTCCGAGGGCAAACAGACGTGGCCGGGCCGCAAGCAGGTGTGGCGTGCCTTTGATCCGCAGGGCCGCATGCGTGGCGACGTGCTGTCGCTCGAGGACGACAAGCAGAATGGCGAGACCTTGGTCACCTCGGTGATGCGCGCCGGAAAACGAGTCAGTCCGGCGCCGACCCTCGCCCAAATCCGCGATCATGCCGCGCGCGACCTTGCGCGGCTGCCGGAGCCGTTGCGGAAACTCGATCCCGGCGCCGTTTATCCCGTGGAAATCTCGCCGAAGCTCAAGGCGCTGGCGGCAGAGATCGACGCAAAGACGGGCCGTTAGTTGCCCATGGCTGCGGTCGCCGCACGCGTCAACGTACGCCGGTCCCCGCCCGGTTCCAGCCACGGGCGCCCTCGCCGTAAATCTCATGGCCCTTGTCGGTGACAACGACGGTGTCCTCGAGCTTGATGAAGCCGCGCAAGGGATGCATCAGCGTCGTCTCGACAGAGACCACCATGCCAGCCTCCAGCGGCTCCTTCGCATATTCGCTCGGATATGGTACCGGGCCGCGATCGGTGAGGCGCGGCGCCTCGTGGCTCACCATGCCCATGCCGTGCGCGAGGAACTCCAAATGGTTGTGATGCTTCGATTTGTTCACCAGCGGTGAAGCGGCGGCATAAATCTCGCCGCCGATCATGCCGGCACGGATCGGCTTCATCGCCGCACGCTGGATGGATTCGATCTCGCCGAGCAGATCCTCAAGCTCGGCATCCGGCTCACCCTGGATCGCCATACGGCAGACGTCGCCGATGTAGCCCTCATAATTGCCGCCGGAGTCAATCGACATGATCTCGCCCTTCTCCCATCTCTGCTCGGAAGGCGCGCGGTTCATGCTGGTGCCACAGGTGATCAGGCAATATTCGAACGTGAGCCCACGGTTGGTCTCCTCGCGGCGCAGCGCCTCGACCACCTCGGCCTTGGTGATGCCGGGCTTGCTGGCGGCAATCACCGCCTGCATCGAGTCGATCACGGCCTCGGAGGCGTATTTCAGCAACTTGAGCTCTTCCGCCGATTTCTTCACGCGCTGGCGCTCGAGCACGTACAGCGCGTCCACCCATTCGGCATCGGGAAAGCCGGCGCGCAGCACCTGCGAGGCGTCATAAGGCAGGAAGCCGAATTCGGCGGCGATGCGCTTCGGCTTGAGACCGGTCTTGCGCATGTGCTCGACCGCCTTCTGCATGGCGTCGACCGAGCCCCAGGTGTTGGTCTGCGTCTCCGGCGTCCACATCGGCTTCACCTCGCGCTGGAATTTCTCCAGGCGGTGCCCGATATAGGCCGCCTTCTCGGGCGCACCTTTCGGATAGACGAGCACCGGCAGATAACGGGTGATGCCGGTCGCATCCATGTAGTCAAAGAAGTCGGCGCGGTGGCCGCCGAGCAGATACTGCACATTGTGCTTGGAGGTCGCGAGAACCACGTCGATGCCGGCCTCGTCCATCAAGCGGTCAAGACGACGGTGATCGAAGGGGATTGCAAGTCCTTTGGACGGCTGAGCGTTGACGTTCACGACGAACCTCCGTGAATCCCGGTCAACGGAATCCTAGGGCCAGAGTTCCCTGCTCGCAAGGCGGGCTCCCTCGCTGAGCGCCTCCAGTTTCGCCCACATCACCGAAGGATGCACGCGCCGATAGAACGGTCCCTGCGCAAAACCGCAGTCAGTTCCGGCAATGACGTTCTCGCGGCCGAGCACGCGCGCCAGACGCACAATGCGTTCGGCAACAAGCTCGGGGTGTTCGACGACATTGGTGGCGTGGCTGATCACGCCAGGAATGAGCACCTGGCCGGGACCGAGCTTGACATTCTTCCAAACCTGCCACTCGTGCTCGTGGCGCGGGTTGGCACCCTCGATGACATAGGCGCCGACCCTCACCTTCAGGATCAGGTCGACAATGTCCTTGAGCGGAACGTCGCTTGTGTGCGGTCCCGGCCAGGAGCCCCAGCACACATGATAGCGAATGCGATCGGCCGGCAGCCCTTCGATCGCATGGTTGAGAATCTCGACCTGGCGCGCCAGCCATTTGCGGTAATCGGCAAAGGCCGCCGGCGGAACCATGCGGTCATAAGTCACCGCACTGCGCGCATCGTCGAGCTGCAGCAGGAATCCGGCATCCACAATTATCCTGTATTCGCTGCGCATCGCCTCGGCGATTGCGCCCTGGAGCTCCTCGTCGCTCTTGTAATACTCGTTCTTGCGGTCCGGGATCACGCTTGCCGGCGCAGCAACCGGCAGGAAGGCTTCCTCAACCTTCACGCCCTTGAGCGCAGCCTTGAAGTTGTCGATGTCGCGCTGCAACTCGGCCTGCCCGGTGTATTTGATCGGGCCGACGCAGATCGCTTCCGTCGTCGTCGCGACCGCTTCCCTGGCATCGAGTTCGGCGTAGAATTCGGCGAATCTGGTACGGTCCGCGCCGCGCTTGAAGGGATTGGCAGCCTCCTGCTTGATCGGGCGGCGCTCGAAACCCGACAGCCGCTCGAGCGCGTATTGTGCCCAACTGATCGATTTGCCGAACTCGCCGTCGCTGACGATATCGATACCGGCATCGGCCTGCTGCCGCACGATGCCGGCAACGCAGTCGGTCAGGCACTTCTGATAAGCTTTTTCGTCGTAAGGCTTTCCGCCCTGCCTGGCGCGCAGAAACTCCTGCAGAGGCTGCGGCCGGATCAGGCTGCCTACGTGGGTCGTAAGGATGCGATCGGTGCTGCGTTTCATGCAGCGCTCTATGCCTTCCGAACGCACCAAAGGCAATGCATGGGCGCCGGCCCAATCGGGGTTACGCTTTCACCACTCCGATAAGCTGTTCGAGCTTTGCCGGATCCCTGCGCAGGGCTTCACTTGCGCCGTCGTAGACGATGCGGCCACGGTCCATCACCACCGCACGCGGAGCGATATCGAGTGCAAGGCGCGTATTCTGCTCGACCAGCACGATTGCAAGACCGCTCGACTGGGTCAGCCGTTTTACCGCACGCGAAAGCTCCTCGACGATGACCGGTGCGAGCCCCTCCGATGGCTCGTCCATCAGCAGTACGGTCGGATTGCCAATGAGCGCGCGGCCGATCGCCAGCATCTGCTGCTCGCCGCCGGACAGCTGGTTGCCACGATTGTCCGCGCGCTCGGCCAGCCGCGGAAACAGATCGAAAACCGTATCGACCGACCACGATCCCGGTCGCGCGGCCACCTCGAGATTTTCCCGCAGCGTCAGCGAGGGAAAGATCTCCCGCTCCTGCGGGACATAGCCGAGTCCGGCGGTGACGCGCCGGTAGGTCGCAAGGGCCGCGATGTCCTTGCCGTGCAACGCGACGCGGCCGCCATGCAACGTCGTATGGCCCATGATGGTCGCAAGCAGCGTCGTTTTTCCGACGCCGTTGCGACCGATGATCGAGACGGTTTCGCTGGGCCCGAGTGCAAAGCGGATGTCTTCAAGCACGACGGTCTCGCCGTAGCCGGCGCGGACGTTGTCAAGATCAAGCGCCCAGTTAGCCATGCCGGCCCCCACGGTGGCCTTCCTGGCCGAGATAGACCGCCTTTACCTGCTCGTTGTTCATGATCTCGTCAGGCGTACCGTGCGTGAAGACGGCGCCCTGAACAAGCACGGTGATCTCCCTGGCGAAGCGGAAGACCACATCCATGTCATGCTCGATGATCAGCACTGCAATGTCGGGATCGAGCGCGGCAACGGCGTCAAGGATGAGATGGCTCTCCGACGACGGCACTCCGGCCGCCGGCTCGTCGAGCAGCAGCACGCGCGGCTTCTGTGCCAGCGCGATGGCGATCTCTACCAGTCGCTGGCGCCCGTAGGGTAGTTCGCGCACCGGCTTGAGCGCATCCTCGACAAGTCGGAGCGAATCGAGATGGTCGAGCGCCTCGTCAAGAATGACGCGTTTTGTGCCTACGGCACGCCACAAATTGTTAGCATAGCCGTCGCGTTCACTGATGCTCATGCCGATATTTTCCAGCACGGACAGCCCGCGGAAGAGCTGGTTGATCTGGAATGTCCGGGCAAGCCCGCGCCGCGCGCGTTCGGCCTGACTCACGGCCGTGATGTCCTCGCCGTTGAGGATGACGCTGCCTGAATGCGGCTTGAGTACCCCGGTGATCAGGTTGACGAGCGTGGTCTTGCCGGCGCCGTTGGGACCGATAAGGGCGTGGCGCGCGCCGCGCTCGAGCGTGAGGGTGACGTCGCGCGTCACCGGCAGCGCCCCAAAGGCCATGTTCAATCCTTCGACCTTAAGCGCGACGCTCATAACTTCTTCCTCTCGGAGAAGTATTTGCCGATGCTTTCAAACACACCAAGCACGCCGCGCGGAGTAAAGAGGACGGCAAGCACCAGCATCAGACCGATTCCGAATTGCCAGAACGTTGGGCTCAATTTCGAGAAATAGTCCTCAAGCACCATGTAGACCGTCGCCCCGACGAAGGCGCCGTAGAGCCGACCCGTGCCGCCGAGGATCAGCATCACCATCACCTTGGCGGAATTGTCGAAGTCGAACACCGTGAGCGTGACGTAGGCATTCGTCTGCGTGAATAGCGCGCCGGCAACGCCGGCAATCGCGGCCGCGATGGTGTAGACGGTGACCAGTCGTCCGTGCACCGGCGAGCCGATCGCATGCATGCGCCGCACATTCTCGCGTATGCCGGTCAGCGCCTGCCCGAAAGGCGAATAGACGATGCGGCGCACGATGTAAAAGACGACCACCAGCACGGCAAGCACATAAAGATAATATGTGTGACCGTAGAGGTCGTATTCAAAGACTCCGAGCAACGGCTTGAACGTAAGCCCCGGCAGGCCGTCGTAACCGCCGGAAATGTCGGAGCGCAGATTGCCGGTTTCCTGCAACATGATGGCGGTCGCAAGCGTCAGCATCAACAGCGTGAGACCGCGATAGCGCAGCAGGAACCAGCCGGTGATAAAGCCGACAAGACCTGCCACTATCGCCGCCGCAAACAGGCCGCTGATGGGCTCGCTCCATCCCAGGCGCGCCGCCGCGAGACCCACCGTATAGGCGCCCATACCGAAGAACGCCGCATGGCCGAGCGTGACAATGCCGGCATAGCCAAGAATGAGGTCGAGCGAGAGCGCGAACATCACCATCACCAGCACCTGGCTGCCGAAGGTCATGCGCTCCGGAAAAATGAAGTAAACGCCGATCGCGGCAAGCCACGGCAAGGCCTCCGCCAGGCGGAACCGGTGACGCCCGACGAGATACTCGGCCGCCCGCTCGCGAGCCTCGGTACGGCTTGTGCCGATGGTCTCACTCGCGGCCATAGAACCCCGCCGGTTTAACGAGAAGGACAGCGACCGTCACCGCGTAGACAAAAAAGCCGCCTGCATCGGCGAGCAGATATTTTCCGGCAGTGTCGAAGACACCGAGAACAAGCGCGGCGAGCAGAGTGCCCTTCAGGCTACCAAGCCCTCCGACCGCGACCACGATCAGGAACAGCACGAGGTAGAGAACGGCAAAGCTCGGCGAGAGCCCGAGCAGCTGGATGGCAAGGCCGCCGCCGAGCGCGGCAAGCCCGGACCCCACCGCGAAGGTGAGCGTGAACAGCCGGTCGACATTAATACCGACCGACTCCGCCATCCGGCGGTTGTCGACAGCCGCGCGGATTCTGGCGCCGATATTCGTGCGCTCGAACGCATACCAGAGGACCGCGATCAGAGCCGCGCCCAGCACAATCAGGAAGGCGCGATAGCTTGGGAAGTTGCGGAATCCGAGGTTGACATCGCCCTGCAGCCAATCGGGCAGCGGCACCGATTTCGGTATCGGCCCGTAGAAGTAGGTCGCGGTCGCGATTGCCATGAACGCAAGGCCGATCGTGAGCAGCACCTGCTCGAGATCGGTGGATTTGTAGAGCCGGCGGTAAAGCCCGCGTTCGAACGCAACGCTGACCGCGCCGACGATAACCGCTGCAATGACAAGCGATGGGACAAACCCGACACCGAGCGTGCGCGTCAGCGTGACCACGATGTACCCGCCGGCCATCGCGAACGCACCGTGCGCCAGATTCACGAATCCCATCAGCCCCATCGTCACCGAAAGGCCGACGGAGGTGATGAACAGAAACATGGCGTACGCCAGGCCGTCGAACAGGATGCTGACGGCGATAATCGCGAAATGCGGCACGAGCCCCACCTCGTATCGAAGAAAACGCCGCCGCGCCGTTATGCGCGGCGGCGCCCCTGGGAGTCAATTAACGGCGATCAGGAACCGCAGCGGCCGACCTTGAGCGCCTTGCACTCGTCCTTCACCGCCTTGGTGGTTCCGAGGATGCGCTCACCGAGCTTGCCGTCCGGCTTGCGATAGACCTCTATCGCATGCTCGTCCTGCACGATGTCGCGCGTCGCCGGATCGATCATTACGTGCCCGCGCGGGCCGTCAGCCGACCAGCCTTTCATCGCCTCGACAACTTTCGCACCATCGGAAAGGTTGCCGTTGAGCTTTTTGATCGCGTCGAAGATCGCGTGCATGGTGTCCCAGCCGGCCGCCGACATGAAGTCCGGATAGGAGTCCTTGCCGTATTCCTTGTGCCAGGCGTCGTTGAACGCCTTGTTCTCGGCGTTGTTGAGGTCGACCGCATAATGGCCCATCACGATGGTGCCGATGGCGGCGTCACCCATGTCCTGCAGCTTGTTGTCCGGGATCAGGTCCATCGGGCCGATCAGCTTGATGCCGGCCTTGCGCATGCCGAGCTCGCCGTAAGCCTTCATCACGCCGGTCGCATGCGCGCCGGAGGGAATGAAGACGTACATGCAGTCGGGCTTGGCGTCCTTGATGCGCTGGAAGAACGGCGTGAAGTCCGGCACCTGCACTGGCGAACCCATCGGGATCGCCTCGGTGACCTTGCCGCCGGCCTTTTCGAAGCCGGTCTTGAAGGCTTCGGTCGAGTCCTTGCCGGGCGGGAAGTCGGTGTAAGCCAGCGCCGCGGTCTTGCAGCCGATCTTGTCGTGCGCATAGGCGCCCATCGGATAGGCCGGGTGCCACATGCTGAAGGACAGCCGCACGATGTATGGCGACAGGTTGGTGATCCACGCGGTGCCCGCATTGGCGATCACCATCGGGACCTTGGCCTGTGTGATCACCGGGGCCAGCGCGATCGCCGATGGCGAGAAAACAAAACCCGTCACCAGCTGGACCTTGTCATTGGTGATGAGCTCGGTTGTGACCGTTTTTGCCTGCGCGCCGGTCGGCGGACCCTCGTCGCGCTTGATGATCTCGACCTTGTGCGGCGCGATGTCCTTGGCGTGCAGTTTGACGTAAAGATCGAAGGCCTTGTCGATCTGGTGGCCGAGATCGGCATTCGCCCCGCTGAATGGAAGCACGACACCGATCTTGACCGTTTCGGCCTGGGCCGCTCCGCCCATCGCAAGGGCCAGGGCCGCTACCCCGAGCCAGCCAAACTTGCGCATCTCATCCTCCCTACAGATTTGAAATAGTTTGAAATCCCACTAATGCATGGGCCTGCCCCGCCGCCCACTCGCCCCTAAACTGGACTAATTTGAAGCCCTCGGTCAATCGGGAATGGCGTCACGCCGTGACAGCGGGTCAGGCGGCGGTCTTGGCGTTGATTGCGCCGACCGAGCTTGTGGAGGTTGCTTCGAACTTCCGGCGATCCCCGGCCATATCAAGCGAAGCCACCTCGACGCGATTGCGGCCACGTTCCTTGGCGTAATAGAGGGCGTGATCGGCCTGCGCCAGCAATTCCGTCACGTCCAGCGTCGGCCCCTGACAATGAACCAGTCCGATGCTGACTGTCCCGCATACCGGGCGGCCGTCGACTTCCTCAGCCATCTGGGCGAAAGTGTCACGAATACGCTCGGCCACAGCGAGAGCCTTTTCGCGGCTGGTGTCGGTAAGGATTGCCGCAAATTCCTCCCCACCCAGGCGTCCGACAAGATCCGAACTACGCATCGACTTGCGTGCAGCTTCGGTAAAGATCTCCAGCACGCGATCTCCGAATGCATGTCCGAAGCGATCATTGATCGACTTGAAATGGTCGAGGTCGATAACCAGCACGGCCGTCGGACGGGGATTGGCAAGGTGCGTCTTGGCAAGCATGGATGCGTCCTGCAGGAACGACCGGCGATTTGCGATGCCGGTGAGCGGATCGACCATCGCAGCCTTGCGGTGGCGCAACTCGGTACGTTCCTTCGCCATTGCCAGGAGCAGGAATGCGCTGGAAATGGTGAGCAGCAAAGCCTCAAAGCTCAGCACCGTCATCCACACGCTCCCGAACACCCGATCGTTGAGCGAGGCCGGCGGCAACAGGGCGATAAGCGGAGTGCGAAGCAGAAACAGCACACCGTGCGCGAAGAACATGATGATTGCCGGCCAGCGAGAGACGAGCGCCTCGCTGCGTCCGCGCCAGAATTCATAGGCGGTGAGCCAGATATAGGCCGTAATGATCGCCGACGCGATCAAGGATCGCAAATCAGGATGCTCTGTCACGATCGGCAGACGGCAGACCAGCAGCCAGAATACGGCGCCGGTTACCAGGTAGACCGGTTCGACCGGACGGCCATCGAACACGCGCGCACCGGTCCAGGTCATCGCGAAGCCGGTGAACAGCAGAGCGTTGGCAAGATCGATGCTGATAAGATCGGGTACCGACCCGTAAAGCGCGAACAAACTGATCGAGCCGAGCCGGATCACGTGGGCAAAGCCCCACCAGCAGACGGCCCGCAGGGCAAGATTCTGTGCCCACACGAAGAGCAGCAGCAGACCGAGAAGCGCCTCAACGTGAATCGTCACCAGGAAGAGCGTATGGATGTCGAGCGTCATTCGTCTGTCAGCCTGCCCGGCCCCCTCCGGAACCAGTCCCCGTCGCTCCGAATAGACGCCTGCGGGAAAGAACTAATGAATGTGAACCGGGCAAAGGGCCGAATACGCCGGTATGGTTTCGAAGTTGTTGCCGGTGGGCTTACAATCGGGGAGAAATCGGCGAAAATTCTTGCGGGCATTTTGCCCCTTCACCCGCGGTTTCGGCGGCTTTTTGGCGCTCTTGTAGCGTCCTGGAGCCTCCACTAGGGTCGAACCATCCCACCAGCCCCGGGACCGGGCATGCAAATCCGCGACGGCATCATCGAGGCAATCGGCCATACTCCTCTCATCAAACTCCGGCGCGCCTCGGAGGCGACCGGATGCACGATCCTCGGCAAGGCCGAGTTCATGAACCCAGGCGGCTCGGTCAAAGACCGCGCCGGCCGGCAGATGATCCTCGAGGCGGAAAAACGCGGCGAATTGCGACCGGGCGGCTTGGTCGTCGAGGCAACTGCCGGCAACACCGGCATCGGTCTAGCGCTTGTGGCCAATGCGCGGGGCTACCGAACGGTGATCGTCATCCCCGAAACGCAGAGCCAGGAAAAGAAAGACATGCTTCGCCTGTGCGGTGCCGAGCTTGTCGAGGTGCCCGCCGCGCCCTACTCCAACCCGAACAACTACCAGCATGTCGGCCGGCGGCTTGCGGAAGACCTCAGGAAGAGCGAGAAGAACGGCGTTATTTTCGCCGACCAATGGAACAACCTCGACAACCGCAAGGCCCACTACGTCTCCACCGGACCGGAAATCTGGGACGATTGCGGAGGCAAGATCGACGGTTTCATCTGCGCGATCGGAACCGGTGGAACAATAGCGGGGACGTCAACATTCCTGCGTGAGAAGAAAAAGGACATCGTCATCGGTGTCGCCGATCCACGCGGGGCGGCGATGTATCACCTGTTCAAGGACGGCACGGCAAAAGCCACCGAGGGTGGCTCGGTCACCGAAGGCATCGGCCTTGGCCGCGTGACGCCGATCATCGACGGACTCAAGGTCGACAAGTCCTATCTTATTCCGGACGAAGAAGCGCTACCGCTCATCTTTGACGTGCTCGAGCACGAAGGCCTCTGTCTCGGGGGGTCATCCGGCATCAACATCGCCGGCGCCATCCGGCTGGCCAAGGACCTTGGCCCCGGGCGAACCATCGTCACGATCCTCGCCGACTACGGTACGCGCTACCAGTCGAAATTGTTCAATCCCGAGTTTCTCCGCTCTAAAAAATTGCCCGTTCCCGACTGGCTCGAGCGCAGGTCGACCATCAAGCCGCCCTTCGAGAAGGTATAGGCGGGCGATGGCAACCGACTGTCTGTTCCGCGAGGATTCCTACCTCAAGAGTTGCGAGGCCCGTGTCGTCGGCCTGACCGACCGCGGCGGCATCGTGCTCGATAGAACGGTATTTTATGCCACGTCGGGCGGTCAGCCTGGCGATAGCGGCACACTGACGACGATCGGCGGCTGGCGCATCCCGATCGAGGCGGCGGTCTACACGGACGAAGGCAAGACCGAAATTGCGCACGTGCCCATCCCCGGCAGCTCGCTGCCGAACATCGGTGACAAGGTGACGGCGACAATTGACTGGGACAAGCGTTATGCGCGCATGCGCATGCACACGGCCCTGCACCTGCTTTCTGCCGTCCTGCCTTATGCGGTCACGGGCGGATCCGTCGGGGAAATCGAAAGCAGGCTCGATTTCGATATCCCCGAGGCAGGCCTCGACAAGGACGCAATAACAGCAAAAGTCGCGGACATGATCGCGAGCAATGCCGCAGTTACGAGCCGCTGGATCACCGATGCCGAACTGGAGGCAAACCCCGGCCTTGTCAAAACCATGTCGGTGAAACCGCCGATGGGGACCGGCCGCGTGCGCTTGATCGAGATCGCAGGACTCGACCTGCAGCCGTGCGGCGGAACGCATGTTCGCGCAACCGGTGAGATCGGGGCGGTTCGCGTCACCCAGATCGAGAAAAAGGGCAAGCAGAACCGGCGCGTGCGGCTGGCGTTGGTATAGTTCTTTCCCTGGCGACGGCGAGGTTCCCGACGTAACCCGGATACACCCGATGACCACAGCAACCCCATCGAGCCGATGGCTCAAGTCCACCGAATGGCTCGCCGGCGCGATCGGTAAATCTGACATCGTCGTCGTCGACGGCTCCTACTATCTTCCGACCCAGAACCGCGATGCCAAGGCTGAATACCTTGCCGCCCATATCCCCGGCGCGGTTTTCTTTGACATCAATGCGATCGCGGACCATTCAACCGAGTTGCCGCACATGCTGCCAGGGCCGGATCAGTTCGCAGCGGCCATCGGCGATCTTGGTATTTCCGAGAAAGATACGATCGTCGTCTACGACGGCAGCGGGCTTTATTCGGCGCCGAGAGTCTGGTGGACCTTCCGTATTTTCGGCGCCCACAATGTCTTCATTCTCGACGGTGGTTTCCCGGCATGGAAGGCGGAAGGCCGCCCAACCGAGGCAGGCGCGGTCAGGCGCCCAAAAAGGATCTTCAACGCCAACATGGATACCGGCGCGGTTGCGATGGTCACCGACGTTCAAATGGCACTCAACGACCGGAGCGCGCAGGTCGTCGACGCGCGGTCGGCCGGACGTTTCGCCGGACGCGAGGCCGAGCCGCGTCCCGGCCTGCGCTCGGGGCATATGCCGGGCGCGTTGAACGTGCCCTTCACCGAGATCGTCGAGGATGGCCGACTCGCCTCGCCCGAACGCATCGCGCAGGCTTTCAAGAAGGCCGGGGTCGACATCGACAAGCCCGTGATCACGAGTTGCGGCTCCGGCGTAACCGCCGCAGTGCTCACATTCGGTCTCGAAACACTCGGCAAAAAGCCGGGGCGCATCTACGACGGCTCCTGGGCGGAATGGGGCGCACGGCCCGACCTTCCGGTGGTCAAGAGCTAGGCGAGGAACTGGCCAAGGGCTACCCGCGCCAGTTCTGAGCAAACTGCGCCGTATCGGTGAACTCGCGGAAGGCCGCCACCTTGCCGCTCCGCACCGTGAACACATGTGCCCACTCTGTGTCGACCGGCCTGCCGGTCTTGCGCAACATCCAGGTGTAGTGGCCGAGCACCAGCACCATATCGCCGACAGCGTGAAAATCACGCGGCGTGAAGCTTACCCGCTCCTGGTTCTCGCCGACCTGCTTGAAGAAGTCGCGCACCGCAGCTGGCCCCTTACGGGCACCGAACAGCGGATAATCCTTCTCGCGGCCGACAACCTCCCAGGCCGCATTAGGCGCGATGGCGTCGACGATCGCGGAGATGTCGCCCCGGCCGAAGGCGGCGTAGAGGCTTCGCACAAAAGAGATATTGGCTGCGGTCATAGTTACCTCAGGGTTCTGTTGCCCTGAGGTACGGAGATCGAACGGATCCGGATGCAGGCGTGTCCTAACGCAGAATCTGGCTCAGGAACAATCTGGTCCGCTCGTGCTGCGGATTCGAAAAGAACTGCTCAGGCACGTTGGCCTCGACGATCTGGCCTTCGTCCATGAATACGATGCGGTTCGCGACCTGGCGGGCAAATCCCATCTCATGCGTGACGACCAGCATGGTCATGCCGTCGTGCGCGAGTGCGACCATTGTGTCGAGCACCTCCTTGACCATTTCGGGATCGAGCGCCGATGTCGGCTCGTCGAAAAGCATGATCTTCGGATTCATGCACAACGCACGGGCAATGGCGACGCGCTGCTGCTGGCCGCCCGAAAGCTGGCCCGGATATTTGCTCGCCTGCTCCGGAATCTTCACCCGTCGGAGATAGTCCAGCGCGACCTCCTCCGCCTCCTTCTTCGGCATCTTGCGGACCCAGATCGGCGCGAGCGTACAGTTCTCCAGCACGGTCAGGTGTGGAAACAGGTTGAAGTGCTGGAACACCATGCCGACCTCGCGGCGAATCTCGTCAATTTTCTTCAGGTCCGCCGTCAGCTCGACACCGTCGACGAAGATGTGCCCGCTCTGGTGCTCTTCGAGCCGGTTGATACAGCGGATCATCGTCGACTTGCCCGATCCGGACGGCCCGCAGATCACGATTCGCTCCCCGCCGCGTACCTTCAGGTCGATGTCGCGCAAAACATGAAAATCGCCGTACCATTTGTTGACGCCGATCATCTCGACGGCGGTGTCTGTCCTGAGTCTTCCAGGCTTGAGCAGCGATCCGGAATCTATGTCCCCGGTCATGCTACATCCCTCACCGCGGACCGCCTTTGGCAAGGCGCGCCTCCATGGCGCGCGCGTAGCGCGACATGCCGTAGCAGAAGATCAGATAGAAAATGGCCGCGACGACGTAGCCCGTGGTGCTGGTGACAGGGGTCGCCCATTTCGGGTCGATGCGCGCCACCTCGATCGTCCGCAACAGATCAAAGATGCCGACGATGAAGACGAGTGTCGTATCCTTGAACAGGCCAATATAGGTGTTGACGATGTTCGGGATCGTTACCGCAAGCGCCTGCGGCAGCACGACGAGCCGCATTGTTTGGCCATAGCCGAGACCGATGGCCATGGCACCCTCGTACTGGCCTCTCGGAATCGCCTGCAAGCCGGCGCGTACCACCTCCGCCATGTAGGCGGAAGCGAAAATCGCAATCCCAATGAGCGCGCGCACCAGCTTGTCGGGCGAGTACTGCTCGGGAACGAAGAGCGGCAGCATGACGCTGGCCATGAACAACACGGTGATCAGCGGGACACCGCGCACGAATTCGATGAACATGACCGAAAGCAAGCGCACTATCGGCATCCGCGAACGCCGACCTAGCGCAAGGATGATACCAAGCGGCAGCGACAATACGATGCCGACCGAGGCCACCACGATCGTGACCAGTACGCCACCCCACAGGACCGTATCCACGGGTTCCAGACCGACCGCCGACCAGCCTGTCAGGAGCACGAAGGATACGGCCGGCAGCACAATGAAGAAGTAGATGGCACCGAGATCACGGCGCGGCGCCCTTGGCCACAAGAGCCAGACGATGCCGCCCGCAAGCATGAGAAAAAAGACATCGACGCGCCAGCGCTCAGGAATGGGGTACGAACCGTAGATGAAGTATGGCAGCCTTTCGCTGACAAACGGCCAGCAGGCGCCGATTTCGCGGTGCTGGACATACGCCAGGCACGCCTCCCGGTCACTCCCGCTCCAGACCGCATCGATCACCAGGAACTTGACGATCTCCGGGATCGCCCAGGCGAGAAGCAGCACGATCAGTGCCGTAAGCAGGATATTGAATGGCGTGGAGAACAGGTTGATACGCAACCATGCCAGCAACCCCGTCATTTCCGCAGGCGGTGGCCGCGGCGCGATCGCGACGCCGCGCACGAAGGCGGTTTCGCTTGCGGCACGATTGGGCTCGGTCGTAGGCATGCGCCGCCCCTATCGTTCCACCAATGCCACGTGGCGGTTGTAAATGTTCATGATGAGCGAGGTGATAAGGCTGATGATGAGGTAGACCAGCATGGTGATTGCCACCACCTCGACCGCCTGCCCCGTCTGGTTGAGCACGGTCCCGGTAAAGATCTGGACAAGATCCGGGTAACCGATCGCCACGGCCAGCGACGAGTTCTTCGTGAGATTGAGGTACTGACTCGTGAGCGGTGGCACAATGACGCGCATCGCTTGCGGCACCACGACCAATCTCAATGTCGGTGCCGCGCGAAATCCCAGCGAATAAGCCGCTTCCGTCTGCCCGCGCGACACGGCCAATATCCCGGCGCGAACCACCTCGGCGATGAAGGCAGCCGTATAGATCGACAGTCCAAAGACCAGCGCGGCGAGTTCGGGCAAGATCTCGATCCCGCCGGCTATGTTGAAGCGTCCGATTTGCGGAAATTCGAAGCTAACCGGCCATCCGACGGCGGCAAAAACAGCAAGCGGAAGCCCGCCCACCATCAGGAGCGTCACCGGAAGGATCGACGCCCTCTGTCCGGTGCGTTCCTGTCGCCTGCGTGCCCAGAGGCGCAGAGCAATCGCACCCGCGATCCCAACAGCGAATGCCAGCACTACAAAACCGATGCCGTCCCCAAATCGCGGAACAGGAACAAAAAAACCTCGATTGTTGAGAATGACGCCGCCGGGGGCGGTAATGCTTTCGCGGATATCGGGGAGCGTCTTGAGTACCGCGTTGTACCAGAACAGCAGCTGCAGCAGCAGCGGAAGGTTGCGGATAGTTTCAACATAGCCCCCCGCGACCTTCGCCAGCAGCCAGTTGCTTGACAGGCGCGAAATCCCTACGGCGAAGCCGATGATCGTCGCAAAAACGATACCGATGCCTGCGACAAGCAGCGTGTTGAGCAGCCCAACCCAGAAGGCGCGGCCATAGGTCGAGGCGCGCGGAGAATATTCGATCAGCGTCTGGCTGATATCGAATCCCGCGGTGTGATTCCAGAACGCGAAGCCCGACGCGATCTGTGCCCGCGCGAGGTTGTCTATGGCGCTGCGTGCCGCGCCATAGACAAGGAATGCGATCACCGCACAAAGAGCGATCTGATAGGCAATGCTGCGGGCCTTCGGGTCGTTGTAAAAGGCAACACGCGCGGGGCGTGGTTGCGCCGGCAGGTCACTCGGCATTTCCCCCTCGTCGGACGTCTCGGGCGGTGTGGCGGCGACTCCTACGGCGGACCGGACGAAAGCGTTCCCGCGGCGTTCGCTTCGTCGCCCGGTTCAGCGGATCGGCGGCGCGTACTGAATGCCGCCCTTGGTCCATAACTTGTTCAGTCCGCGTTCGATCTTGAGCGGCGACCCCATACCAACATTGCGCTCAAAGGATTCGCCGTAGTTGCCGACCTGCCTGATGATGCGAACCGCCCAGTCCTTGGTGAGTCCGAGCTGCTCACCGTAATTTCCTTCGGTCCCCACGAAGCGCTTGATCTCCGGGTTGGTCGACTTCATCGCCTCGTCCAGATTCTTCGAATTGATGTTCAATTCTTCCGCGTCGATCATCGCGTTAAGCGTCCACTTCACGATGTCGAACCACTGGTCGTCACCGTGGCGGACCACCGGGCCGAGGGGCTCCTTCGAAATGATTTCCGGCAAAATCACGTGGTCGTTGGGATTGGCGACGCGCAGGCGTTCCGCGTACAGCGCCGAAGCGTCGGTCGTGTAGGCATCACAGCGGCCCGCATCATAGGCCTTCACTGCCTCGTTTGCAGTAGCGAAGGTCACGCTCTTGAGCTGCATCTTGTTCGCGCCGAAATAGTCGGCGAGATTAAGCTCGGTGGTGGTGCCCTGCTGCACACAGACGGCAGCACCATTGAGCTCGAGCGCCGAATTCACTTTCAGCGACTTGCGCACCATGAAGCCCTGGCCATCGTAATAGTTCACGCCGACGAAATTGAGCCCGAGTGAGGTGTCACGCGAGGACGTCCAGGTCGTATTGCGCGCCAGCACGTCAACCTCACCGGATTGCAGCGCGGTGAAGCGATCCTTCGCCGAAAGCGGCACGAATTTGACCTTGTTGGCGTCGTTGAGCACCGCAGCGGCAATTGCCCGGCAGAAGTCGACATCAAGCCCAGTCCATTTTCCCTGCGCGTCGGGCAGCCCAAAGCCGGCAAGCGTACCGTTGGCGCCGCAGTTCAGCATGCCTCGGTCCCTAACGGCCTTGAGCGTCTGAGCGGACGCGCCATGCGCGACTACGGCAAAGACGAGCGCAACAAATGTGACATATCGCTTCATCTGGCTGTCCCCACAAAACTGTTCAAACGCAAACGATGCTATCGCACCTGTCCATCGCCAGAGCCCATCCGACAATGTGACCGAGTCTTTTCGCTTACAGCCCTCTCGATTACGGCATCACAGAACGATCGGCCTGCCGGGTCAAGGGGTTGACGGTCGTATGCCATGCGGACGTATATGTCTTTGCAGCACGATCGCACGCCGCTAGCCTCCGCTTTACTTATCGAATGACATCGCAATCGTATGGCAAAAAAAACGAAAACACCCATCAAGCCGGATACCCGTCTGGTCACTGCGGGACGCGATCCGCAGGCCAATCACGGCTTCGTCAATCCGCCGGTCTATCACGCCTCGACCGTCCTCTACCCTACTGCGGACGACCAGGTCGCCCACCGGGCCCGCTACAGCTACGGTCGACGCGGAACCCCGACCTCCGAAGCACTGGAGGAAGCATTGCGCGAACTCGATGGCGAAAGCTGCGCGGGGGTCGCACTGCTGCCGTCGGGACTGGCAGCGATATCGGCAGCTCTCATTGCAGTTGCGCGTGCCGGCGACCACGTTCTTGTTACAGACAATGTCTATCGTCCGACGCGCAAATTCTGTGACGGCGTTTTTGCGCGGCTCGGCGTGGAAACAACTTATTATGATCCGCTGATCGGTAACGACATCGCAAAGCTGTTCAGACCGAACACGCGCGCGGTTTTCGTCGAATCGCCCGGCTCGCAAAGCTTCGAGATGCAGGATATTCCGGCCATCGCCAAGGTCGCACACGAGAAGGGTGCGACCGTGTTGATGGACAATACCTGGGCCACGCCGCTTTATTTCCGTGCCTTCGAGAAAGGCGTCGACATGGAGATTCAGGCCGGCACCAAATATATCGGCGGCCATTCCGACATCATGTTCGGATGCGTATCCGCCAACGCCGCAACGTTGGCGGCGTTGAAGGACACCGTCTACACGATGGGACTCTGCGTCGGGCCAGATGACATGTATCTTGCCCTACGCGGCCTGCGCACGCTCGCGGTGCGGCTGGCACGGCACTACGAATCCGGACTTCGGGTGGCGCGGTGGCTCGCGCAGCGGCCGGAAGTACTGCGCGTCATCCATCCGGCGATCGAGAGTGACCCGGGGCACGCAATCTGGAAACGCGATTTTACCGGAGCCAGCGGTCTGTTCAGCATCGTCCTCAAGCCGGCGAGTGAAAAGGCGGTGCATGCCTTTCTCAACGAGCTCACGTTATTCGGCCTCGGCTACTCATGGGGAGGTTTCGAAAGCCTGGCGATTCTTTTCGACTGCACGGAATATCGGACAGCAACGAAGTGGGCCCCGGGCGGGCCTACCATTCGTTTTCACATCGGCCTGGAAGATCCCGACGATCTGATTACCGATCTTGAGCGGGGCTTCACAAAGTTGCGTGGCTCGTAGCGGCGGCTTACGCCGCCGCGGCTGTTCCGCCACTGCGTAAGACAAACTGCAGGTTTCGCAGGTAGACGAAAACGCCAAACGCCTGTCCGATAATGAAGACCGGGTCTTTGCGGTAAAGCGCGTAGCCGAGCAGCATCATTCCGCCGCCGATCGAGAATATCCAGAACGCCATAGGAACGACGCTGCGGCCAGCGCGCTCGGAGGCAATCCACTGTACGACAAATCGCATTGCGAACATCGCCTGCGCGATATAGCCGATCAGAATTCCCCAATCGGCAGTGCCGATGAACACGTCGTGCAGATAACCGCCGACGGCATTCGCAATATCGATGAGCATCTAGTCCTCCGAGATTTCCGGAATTTTTTTTCTGCGGCGGATCAGCCACCACACGCCGACGAGATCGAGGATACCGATCCAGAGCCGGTCCCACATCCCATAGTTCGATACGCCGTGGGCCCGCGGCCTGTCGACGACATCAACATATGCGATCTCATAGCCTTCGCGGCGCACCAGCGCCGGCAGAAAACGGTGCAGGCCGTCGAAATACGGCAGGCGCAAAAAGACGTCGCGACGGAACGCCTTGAGCCCGCAACCCGTATCACGCGTGCCGTCGCGCAACACCGCGTTGCGCACGAAGTTCGCCACGCGCGACTGAAATTTCTTGAAGCCGCTTGCCCTGCGCCTGACTCGCTGACCGGCAACCAGGCCGGTGCGCGGCGCCCCGGTCTCCAACGCGCGGACAAGCGCCGGAATGAAAGCCGGGTCATTCTGCCCGTCGCCGTCAAGCGTCACCACCAGCGGGGCCCGCGCCGCCGCGACGCCGCTGCGCACGGCCGCCGACTGCCCGCAGGATTGCGCGTGACGGATCCGGCGCAGCCATGCATGCCCGGCAATCAGCCGTTTGAGTTCATCGTCGGTCTCGTCGGTCGAACCGTCATTGACGTAGATGACCTCGAACGGCCATTGTCCGCCGACCGCCGCGGCGATTTCCGCAACGAGAGGCGCGATATTGCCCGCTTCATTGCGGACCGGCACCACAATGGACACCGCCGGGTCGAACGTATTCATGGCGCGATTGTCTTATGAGGCAAGCAGGCCGCGGGCAACCGCCTTGACGCGCCTGATCGAAGGCCCGGGAAACTGACGGATTTGCGCGCCCGGTCCTGTCGAAAAGCCGAGCCCGCGCAGCGCGAAATAGCGCCGCACCATCATCGCACCGACGGCGCCGACAAGCGCGCCCGCAAGCACGTCGCTCGGATAGTGCGCAGTCACCACGACGCGGCTGAGGGCAATCAATGCGGCATAGATCAGCAGGACAGTGCGCCCGCGCGGCCATAGCGTGCCGAAAGCGACGAGCACGGCAAAAGCGGTCGTGGCATGGCCAGACGGCATGCCCGCATAGGCGGCATGCCACTTCATCGGAACGAACAGGAAGGGATCAAGACTCCCGCCGACCATCGGACGCGCGCGGCCGATGATTCGTTTGACGACCGTGACGAACAGGCTTGGCAATGCAATCGCAGCAAACAGAAATCCGACCCTGACCATGATCGCCGCCAGCACACGCTGCGAGATTGCAGTGGGCGCCGACGGAAGCGCCGCGAGCGCCAGAAACAGCACACCAAGCGGCCAGAGGAACCACCCGGATTTGCCGAAATCGGTGATGTCATCAAATGCGGAGATGATCCAGCGCGGCAGCTTCGCGGTGCCGCGGATTGCCGCCGCGTCGATCGCCCAAGCCAGCAACAGGAACGTGACGATCGCAATGATGACGCCAGCCGCCAGCGTCTGCGGTGACATCGCAGCAAAACGCGGCGTCCCGGCGCGTGGCGGCCGCGCCAGCATGTTGAGCGACGCCAGAACGTTGGCGAAGCAGCGGCGCAGCGGCGGCCAGGCCTCCCGTTGCGTGCGGTTGAATCCGTTGGCAAGACTCATGATGTCGACTTATGGACCTACCTGTGACCGAAAGACAGTCAAGGATACGGGCTTGCCTATACTTATATTGTACCCTTCAAAACGTTGCATGAGGGAATAGCGCAATCCGATCAATTCCGCACGCTGGGCGAAGGCCCGTTCACTGCGCGGATCGACCACTGCAAAATGACACGGCCCACCGCGCAGGAAATCCGCAGCGCCGGCCCCGTCGGTAAAGCGGGTATCGGTGCCAAGCAGGAACACCAGGCTCGGTTCCTGATATGCGAACGTCGAAGCAACATGCGGCGGCCGGCATTCGCTCATGCCGATCTCCTGGGCGATCATCGCGCTCGGAAAGAGCGACGGCAGCAGGCGGAACGTGATGGCATAAACTGTGATCGCGACCAGCACGGAAGAAACCGCTCCGCGCAGCAGCGCCCGCTCGGGACCGTCCGCGTCGTAAAGCCACCAGGCGAACAACCCGAATATAACCGCGGCAGCCGAAACCGGCCATGCGATAAGCCCGAGGTCGCCACCGAACATGATGAAAGCGATCAGCACCGCGATGGCGACGGCACCGGGAAACAGGAACCAACCGACGGTCCCGCGCACCAGCCAGCGCGCCTTGGACAGATTGCCGGAGCCGAGAATCCCCGCAATCAATATTGCGATCGCCGGATAAAGTGGCAGGACATAATGCGGCAGCTTTGTCATCACCGCTTCAAAGACGAGCCACGACGGCACAAGCCATGCGAGAAGAAACTGCGCGCCTGCCTCGCGGCGCGAGCGCCAGACCATCGGCATGGCGAGTCCCGCAAGGACCGAGCCCGGCCAGAACGTGACCCAGAACAGGACAAAATAGAATCCGGGCGGCGCGCCGTGGGCCTCCTGTCCGCTCGTCACCTTGTCAAGCATGTCGTGACCGAGCGACTGCGCGAAGAACTCGCCCCCTGATTTGGCAATGATCGCAACAAACCACGGCAGCACCAGCAAGACCATCCACGCGAACCCGACGACCGGACGCAGCGACCGCATCCAGCGCGCGGAACGATCGGCAATCGAGAGGTTGACTGCGGCAAGGATGACGAACATCAGGATCAGCGGGCCCTTAAGTAGGATGCCGCCGGCCAGCGCCGTCCACAAAATGGCCGGCTGCTTCCAGCCGATTACAACCTCCGGCGCGCGGCGGTGCGCGAGATAGATCCGCGCCATCGCGCCCATCGCCGCGATCGACGCCAACAGCAGCATGGCGTCGGTTTTGGCGAGGCGCGCCTCGACACCGAGCAGAACCGAGCTCGCCATCATCAGCGCCGCAATCAGCGCAGCGCGGCGCGAAACGAAAGCAAGCGCCGCCCAGTAAGTGAGCAGCACGGACCCAACGGCACCCAGCAGCGAAGGCAGCCGGTACAGCCAGATCGCCGTGCGCGGCTGCGGCACGCCGAGAGCCGCGCCCGCCTTTACCGCGGCCGCCTGCAGCCAATAGATCCCGACGGGCTTCTTGTAGCGGACCTCGTTCTGGAAACGGATGTCGATATATTCGCCGCTCTCCAGCATCTGCTTGGTCGCCTGCGCAAAGCGCGCCTCGTCGCGATCCACCGGCGGAATCTGGAAAAAGCCCGGAAGGAAGGCCAGCATCGAAAACAGGACGAGGAATGCAACGACGCGCCTATGCGAGCCAACCGCATAGTCGAGCACTGCCCCGAGACCGCGCCCCGGAACAAACGATGGGCCGGCCCTGCCTGTCGTAGCGCTCACCGTCGAAGTCCCTTGATCCCGCATTTTCTGCCGGACAATAGTGCCAAGCCTCCGCGCTGTCATTGCCAGGCTATTGCAGCCTGATCGACACGCTGTCGCTGGCACCAACCGCATCCATCACTGTCAGGCGCACGAAGCCGGGACCGTCCGGTCGAAAGAAGACCGTATGCCGCCCATTTTCCACTGCCAGCGGAACGCCGTTGACAATGACGGTAAGCGGCGCGCGCCCACCTGCAATCTTTAGCGCCACCGGGTTGGGCGTTCGGTCGGCACTCAGTTCGAGGCGTGCGCCGTCGGGCGGGAACATGATGCGCGGCCTCTCGGTCGTTTCGCGCAGGCCATTGCCGGGGGCGAAACGCTGCAACGGCGGCGGGAGCTTGTTGCTTGCCGCAAAGATCGCGCCCTTTGGCGGCTGCGGCAAAGGCGCGGACGCGTTTCCCGCGCGTGCAAAGGCGTCGAACAGAATCGGCGCCGCCGATGCACGGCCGTAAAGACCCGGCACCGGCTGTCCATCCGGACGCCCTACCCAGACGCCGATGGTCATGCGGCCATCGAATCCCACCGCCCAAGCGTCCCGGTATCCGTACGACGTGCCGGTCTTGAACGCGATGCGGCCGTGCGGCGCATTCTCCGGCGGAGGCGCACCCATGAGAATATTGCCGACGTACCAGGCCGCAACGGGATCAAGCAGCCGCCGCGCATTTTGTGCGGGAACCTCTTCCCGCTCTGTCAACGGGACCGCCGAGCCCTGCCGCGCCAACGCGCAATAGAGCATCACCAGGTCGGACAGTCTTACGCCAACGCCGCCAAGCCCCATGGCAAGGCCCGGCGCCTCGTTTTTCGGCAGAACGAGCGCTGCGCCGGTCTGCGTCAATCGCGCGCTCAGGCGGCTGACCCCGACCCTGCCAAGCACGGCTATCGCCGGCACGTTCAGCGACATCTGCAGCGCACGCCGCACGGTGACAGTCCCCTGGAAGGTAAGATCGAAATTTTCGGGCGCATAGCCGCCGTAGCGTGACGGCCTGTCATCGATCAGCGTCTCTGGATGAATGAGTCCGTCCTCAAAGCCGAGACCGTAAATAAACGGCTTGAGTGTCGACCCCGGCGAGCGAAGCGCCTGCGTCATGTCCACCTGGCCGGCGCGACGCATGTCGGAATAATCCGCAGAAGCAACACGCGCTCTCACCTCCCCGCTGGCATTGTCGACGGCGAGAATTGCAACGGAAATGTCCGGGCCGAGCGCACGCGCGCGCTCATAGGCAAGATTCTGCAGATTTTTCTGGAGCGGAAGATCGATCGTAAGGCGGTGCACGCGCGGCCCCGGCTCAAGCATCACCACCTGGTCTGCCGCGTGCGGTGCGAGCATCGGCAATTGCTTGCGTTCATGAGGAACGGTTTGCGTCTTGGCGCGTGCGACCTCATCGCGTGGCGCTATGCCCGCCGCCGCGATCCGGTCGAGCACGCGGTCACGCGCGGCACGCGCGGCCTCCGGATACCGGTCGGGCCGCCGCAATTCCGGCGACTGCGGCAACGCCACAAGCAGCGCGGCTTCGGCAAGCGACAGCTTGCGCGGTTCCTTGCCGAAATAAGCAAGCGATGCTGCGCGGATTCCTTCCAGGTTACCGCCGTAGGGCGCAAGCGTCAGGTAAAGCGCAAGAATCTCATCCTTACTCAGCGCATGCTCGATCTCGATGGCACGTACGATCTGACGCAGTTTGGCGCCCAGCGTGCGGTGCTCGCGGGGCTCCAGAAGCCGCGCGAGCTGCATTGTGATGGTGGAACCGCCCGACACGATGTGGCCGCTGCCGGCAAACTGGTATGCCGCGCGCGACAGCGACAGAAAATCGACGCCGTGATGCTCATAGAAGCGCTTGTCCTCATAGGCAAAGAGCAGGCGTAAAAACCGCGGGTCCACGTCCTTTACAGAGACGGGTAGCCGCCATCGGCCTTCGCGAGTGGCGTAAGCACGCAGCAGGCGTCCCTCGCGGTCAAGGACGACGTGAGAATATTCGAGGCCCTTGCCGAGCGGCGCCGGTCCGAGCGCGTATATCCCGACGATACTCGCAAGCATTGCGGCGGCGGCTGACGCGCCGATGGCCGCGAATATGTGGTGCCCGCGCGTCATTTGCCCGCGATCTCAACCGATCCGGTCGCTGTGCGTCCGAACCGGTCGGGACGATACATATCTTCAACTTTCGCCTGCGGCAGCACATACCGACCCGGCGACACCGCCCGCACGATGTAAGCGACGGTAAAGACAGGCGGTGATTCCGACGAACGATCAAAAGCCGCCGTGAACCGGTCGTCGCGGAACTCACTGTTCACCGGCTCCGCGCCGTCGGAAATCCAGTCCAACGTGTTCGTCTCACCTGAGGAAACGAGCCGCGGATTGTCGATTTCGAACCCCGCCGGCAGGTAGTCGGCGACAATGACACGGCCGAACTGGGGTTCCGGCTCCGTCACCCTCAGCACGACGACGAAGCGCTGATTCTGTCTTGCCTTGCTCGGGTCGACAGGATCACCGTTAAGCGCGTGATAGCTGCGCTCTATCTTGAACCCGCGTTCAGCCGCGGCTTCCGGCGTCAGCGGGGATCCGCTGACAGAGACGACCGCCTGCACATTGCCTTCGCCGTTGTTCTGCACCGAAAGCGGCGCAGCAAGATCGTCAGGCCGCATGCTGCGATAGAACGCGCCCTGCCGCGTCTCACCGTTCACGTTGAGTGAAATGGCATTGAGTTGCTTGACCAGAGCCCGCGCGGCAAGCACCAACCAGGCATTCTCCTGCGTCGACGTCGAAGCTGTGAGCGAGCGTGCCGCGTCGATGCGTCGCACCGCGTCGTCGATCGTCTTTTGCGGCGCCCGCCCCTCCGAAGCGAGCGTCACCAGCGCCGCTGCATCACGCAGCGTCGAACCGAAATCGGCACGCCCGATTTCGAGCTTCGGCTGCGGCGCAATTGCATCGAGCGCCGCGAGGTAGACGTTATCGGCGCGCGCCTTATCGCCGATCATCGCAAGCGCCGCTGCGATCTGCGCCTTTGCGATGGGAGTCGCGACGTCGGAAAGCTTGACGTCGGCGACGTAACGCAGGTCGCCGATCGGCGCGATGCCGTTGCGCGCCAGGACGTAAAGCGCGTAAGCCAGCTCGCGTCCACCCTGCTTCGACGGCTCCGGGGCGGTGGCGACATAATTGCGCAGGCGGTCGATTGCGAGCGTATAGGCAGTCTGTGGCACGTCAAAGCCGCGTGCCCGCGCCCGTGTGAGGAAGTCCGTGATGTAGGCATCGAGCCATGGATCGTCGCCACCGACCGACCACAGATCGAACGAACCATTCGACCCCTGGCGCGCGAGAAGACGAGGGATTGCATCCTTGATGCGCTGCTCGACGTCGCCGTCCGGGGCAAGCTGTGCCTGTACCGCGAGCTCGTTGATATACAGCATCGCCATGGCACGGCTTGCGACCTGTTCGGAGCATCCAAACGGATAGCGGTCGAGCGCATTCAGAAGAGTTGCGGCATCAAGCGATGTCGATACTGCAACCGACAGGCCGACCCGGCCCGTCCCCGGCACGAAATCCGCAAGCAGGTCCTGCGACAGGGTAAGCGTCTCGCCTTTGGCAAGCGCGCGTACGGTGCGTCTGGTCAGGATTTGTGTAGGCGGGCGTACGTCGAGGACGTAACTGCGTTCGAGCGCAAAATTGTCCGGCCCATTGATCTTAACGCTCACCGTACCCGGCCCAGCTCCCGACGCCGAGACGGATACAGAAACCCGGTCGCGCTGCCCCGCTGCAAGCTTGAACGCCTGCGGCTTGTCGCCTTCAAGTTTGACGGCGCCGTCCACTGCAACATCGACATTGTAATCGCCGGCCTGCCCTTCCACGTTGTCGAGTTCAAGCTGCACGGCCCCACGATCGCCGGTACGGAGGAAACGGGGCAGTGTGGTCGTCAGCACGACCGGATCGCGCACGACGACATCGCCGGAAGCCTTTCCGACCTTCTCTTTCGTCCAGGCGACGGCCATCACGCGCATGCTGCCGGCAAACGCCGGGATTTCGAACCGGACCTGCGCCGTACCGTCACGCCCGACGGCGACAATTCCCGAATAAAGCGCGAGCGGCGCCTGGGTCGGCGGCGACCCGGACAACTCGGCAGCGGTATCGCCACCCGGGCGGACCTGGCCGCGGACGCCCTGCATGCCATCGATCAGCTGGCCATAGAGGTCGCGAATTTCGGCGGTCAACCGGCGTTGGCCGAGGTAATAGTCGTCAGGCGCCGGCGGCTTGAAGTTCGTCAGGTTGAGAATGCCGATGTCGACTGCGGCAACAGTGATGCGCGCCTCCTCGCCGGCTGTCAGACCTGCGAGCCTGACGGGAATGCTGAGCGTCGACCCCGGCCGGATCGTTGCCGGCAGCTTCATATCGACAGCAAGTGTACGTGCGGCTCTGTCGATGGAAAACCATTGAACACCGATGGCGCGTCCCGGCATGCGTTGCGCCGGCGCATCAAGCGGGCGCCGCAGGGTCGCGACCATATAGGCACCGGTGCCCCAATCGCGGCCGACATTCAGGCTCACGCGCGCAGGACCGGGCTTGACCTCCTGCGACTGGCTGGCGACGAGCCGATCGGTGAACACGTTTACGGTGAGGCGGCCTGCCGTGCGTGCGGTCACCGAAACGTTCATCGTCTCGCCGGGCTTGTAATCCGGCTTGTCGAGTGCGACCTCGAGAAGGTCGGGCGTGTCGGACACTGCCTGCGCATAGAAGCCGGCATCGAATCCGATCGAGGTGATCGGGCCGTTTGGCTCGCCGGTGGAAATTTCCAGGCGATAGCGGCCCCATTTGACCGGCAACGACAGCCGCGCCGGCCTGTCGGCCGTGGCATCGAGAACGCCGCTGGATACACGCTCGGTCCGCTTGACCGGCTCGTATTCCCACTGTCCTCCCTGGCGGTACCATTGATAGCTCGTCTCAATCCTGAGCAGGTCGTAACGCAGTCCGGGCCTGGCGATCATCTTGCCATCCGGCGCGACCATCACGACATCGAACTCGGCATTGGCGCCGTCGCCAAGCGAACGGCCGGAAAACATCGGCTTTATGCCGATCATTGCCGCGTCGGGTACTATCGGCAGCGTCAGTTTTCGCTCGATCGCGCGTCCGCCGGATTCGGCCATACTTATGGTGATTTGTGCCTCGAGTGGTCGTGTACTCGCCGGCAGGCCCGCAAGCTTGACCGGGAATGTCGCTTTCCCCGATGCGTCGGTGCTTGGCAGATCGTCGAGCTCCTCGCGAACCGCCGTGATCTCGTCGTCGGAGAGACCGAATGCAAAGCCCGCGAACCCCGCCCGTTCCTTCGCGACCCCGACAGTCACTTCTCCCGACAGATCAAGCTTGGATGCCGGTGCACCGTACAGGAACCGGCCTTCGACACTCAGCTGGGCGGTTGAAGTCCGTGAAATCTCCTTTGCCGGTGAGGTGAGAGTGAATTCGAGCCGATCGGGAACGTAGTCCTCGACCATGAAGGTGGCCTCGCCCACCGGCGGGCGTTTCGGATCGGTGTAGGCCACAACGCGCCATGTTCCGGTTGGCACGGAGGTGACGATCGGTACAGTCAATGACCGTCCGCCGAGCCCGCCATCGGCCACTACAGCCCGGCGGTATTCCACACCGTCGGGACGCTCGACGACAATGGTCAGCGGCACGTTCAGCGCCGCCAGTCCCTGTGCGTCGCGCAGCAGCGCCGTGACGGCGACGCTCTCTCCGCTGCGATAGACACCGCGCTCCGTGTAAATAAAGGCGTCAAGGCCGGCGGGAATTGTCCGGCCTGCGACGCCCCGGTCGGACAGGTCGAACGCCGGAGACTTCAGGCTCAGAAAAGCGTAGTCGCTTCTTTCGCTGGCAACGATCGCAGCCGGGGCAAGTCCACCCTCGCCCCGCGCCAGCCCGGCCTCGAAATGGATAAAGCCGTTGCGATCGGTCTGCCGGACGGCGAGCACTTCGTTGTTCCGCGCCAAAAGGCGCACGTCAACGCTGCCGCGGGGCTCGGCGCTCGCGAGCGAGTGGATAAAGACGTCGATACCATCGTGCGTCGTGTAGGCGGTCAGACCGAGATCCGAGACAATGAACCATTGCGTCGCCTGCGGGCCATAATCGTTCGCCACCGCATCTTTTGGCTCCGCAACGATCGCGTAAACGCCAGGCACAAGATCCTTCACCGCCTGGTCGAGCGGGAAAGCGGTCGTCACTTCGGCGTTCAGCTTGGACTCTACGGCCAGTTCACCGCTCCACACCTTTGCGCCGCGCTCGTTGGCCAGCCGATCCGCCTGGTAGCGGCTCAAATTCCGCTGAAAATCGTACCCGAGAAGCGTATCGACAAGATTGCGGTCGCCAATCCGGTAGATCGACATCGCCACCGCTTTTGTGTTGACGCTGAGCACCGGTATGCCGCGCTGTCCGGTGCGCGGAAGCACATAGGCTTTCCCTGCAAACCGCACGAAGGGCTTGCGGTCGCGTACAAAAATCGTGAACTCGGCGGACTTCGCCAGTGTCTCCTTGACGACCGACGGCAGGCCCGCCCGCAGCGTCACCATATAGCGCTCGCCGTGCTTGAGGCCCTCGACACAAAGTTGTTTCTCATTCGCGGCAACTGCCGGTCTTTCGACGCCGGCCACCACGACGTAAGGAGAAAAGTCCGTTCGCCGGCCCGGCAGGTCCTCGGAGAACTGAAAACAGGCGCGCGGTGAGACCGCATCTGAATCGACCGTGTAGTCGAGTAACCGGAAGCCGTGCTCGGCCCTCAGTTTTTCATACCGGCTGCGCAGCTCGGCGGTCTCGCGCAGCTCAAGCGATAGCCGCAACGAGTCAAGCGCGGCACGCCATTGTTCTCGATCGGCAAACGTGCGGCCCAGAACGGCCAGGCTCTCGGCCTCCATGTTGCGGTCACGCGCGCGCTGGTAGGCAACATAGGCCGCCGTCGAAGCCCGATCGAGAAGCAGCGCCTTCTCACGGTTATCGCGCGGCTTGATCTGCAGCACTGCACGGGCGAGCCGCAGCCAGCTTGATGCATCATCCGGCGCAGCCGCGACGAGCTGGCCGAGCACGAGCATTCCTCCTCGGACGTCGTTCTTCTGAAAGGCGGTCTCGGCTTCCCGCCGTAGCGTGGCCGCCGGCTTTGCGACATTGCCGGCATCGCTTTTGATCTGCGCCTCGAGCTTTATCGCGGCCTCGTCGAGCGTGCTTTGCCTGAACGCCTTGTCCGCCGCCAGCGCCGGAATTGCGATAAAGGCGGCAAGCGCGGCAGCAAGGCCAGCGCGAACGAGACAGGACATGGAACGAAACCTCCGGAAGCAGCGGGGCGCGGCAACTTCCATTTCAGGGCCTGATGGTGTCGAGGACATGGCCGCGCGGCTGCGGCACCCCCAGCCGACCCGGGGCAGGCCGGGTCGTCGAATTGATACGACGATCAAAAGTGTCGGCCAATATCCTCACAAAAGGAATGAGGAAGTTAAAGGTTTACTGTAAGGATTTAATCCAACAGCAGAATCCGCGTTTCCGGCGCCGCCGCGCCGGCAGCTTGCAATCGTCCGCTTCAGTTCCCACAAGGTTTGCTTGGCGAAGGCGGTTTTTTGCACCGGCCGCCTGACACGGGTAAACCGTGAAATGTCGACCCCGTAGCTCAGCCGGATAGAGCATCAGCCTTCTAAGCTGAGGGTCGCTGGTTCGAATCCAGCCGGGGTCGCCACTTCATCGACTTGGCTTGCATATCTCGGTCCCAACCGACGGGCCTAGATGACGCGCTCATTGCTGACCGCCCGGCAATCCATTTCAAAATCAAGATCAACCACGGGCGGGCGGCAAAAGTACCACGTCAGCCCGCCTTCGGCCGCCCCCCGGCGAACGATCTCATCCGCGAGGAATGGGTAGAGGTCATGTACCGTATAGACCTGGGTCGCGGTCGTGCCTCGCCACGTCGCCCCGAACGCGCCGAGACGACGTTCCATCTCGCCGAGAACGAAGCGGGCCTTTTCCCGAAGACCGCCCGGACTCACATCGCCGCGTCGCACGCAACGCTCCTGGTAGCCGCCTTGCCCTTCGGGGGCTTCGCCACTCCCGGCAATGACGAGGCTTGGCGCATTGTTCGAGTCAGATGTTACGGTATACGAGAACGCATAGAACGAAGGTTCCTTGGGGGGATTGATCGCGGGGCAGACATTGCTTCGCGCTACCGGATTGACGGTGCCGTCAAAGATCCCCCATTCCGACAACGTTTTTACATACACTTCGTTGAAAGCGCGAAAACCCTGCTCTGTGAACGGCGCCGGTGAGCGTAACTCACAGGCGCAAAATGCGGTGAGCGGCCGGCCGCCGCTTTTTATTGTTTCAGCCGCCAATTCAAAACCTCGAACGAGGGGCACGGGCTGCCGCAATCGAATCCGTTGTATCTGGTAGCCGTGCAATGCCGCCACTCCCGCCGAGTATTGGAACGGCCCGGGAATGAATCGGTAGCCGCCGGCAGCAAATTCGCGTGTGGTGGCCATGCATGCCGCTCCTAGAGTTCGCCGAGGTATGCTTCGCGCACTTTGGGATCTTTCGACACAACGTCGGCCTGCCCCGACAAGGCCACTCGGCCGCGGTCGATGACGAAGGCCCGGCTGGACAATTCCAAGGCAGCGAGGACGTCCTGTTCAACAAGCAGTATCGCGAGCTCTCTTGTCCGTTGAATCTGCATCAGCGCTACACTTAGCTGTTCGACAACTTTCGGTGCGAGACCGAGGGAAAGTTCATCGATCATCAGCAGCTTCGGACGGCTCATGATGCCCCGGCCGATCGCGCACATTTGCTGTTCGCCTCCAGACAATGTCCCGGCTTCCTGCCGCCGTCGATTGCCCAGGATCGGAAATAGCTCGTAAATCTGCGTGAGATCGCGGCGAATCTCCGCCTCATCCGACCGCATGTGCGCACCCATGCGCAGATTGTCTTCCACACTCATGACCGAAAACAGCCGGCGCCCTTCGGGTACATGCGCAACGCCCGCCCCTAGTACCTGCGCCGGCGTAGCCCCGGTCAAATCGTTTCCGGCAATCATGATCTTCCCGGACCTGGCAGCCACCAGGCCGGAAATCGTGCGCAACAAAGTCGTTTTTCCCGCACCGTTCGAGCCGATGACGCAGACGATCTCACCCGCAGCGACGTCGAGATCAACGCCCCACAGTACTTGCACCTCGCCGTAACCCGATTCCAGGCCGGTTATCTGAAGAACCGGAACATTCATACTGGGCCTCCGCGGCTCGCTTCCGCATAGCGCTTGCCAAGATATGCTTCGGCAACGCGCCCATCACGCACCACCTCCTGCGGCAATCCATCGGCAATCAGCTGACCATGGTGGAGCACGATGAGCCGTGTCGAGATGGACAGGACAACCTTCATAACGTGCTCAATCACCACAATTGTAATGCCGGATTCCGAGATCTTGCCGATCAGCTCGAGCGCATCATCGATTTCGGCCGGATTGAGCCCGGCATTCACCTCGTCGAGGAACAGAATTTTTGGGCTCATGGCAAGGCTCTTGGCGAGCTCCAAACGCTTCCGACGCGCCAACGTGAGTGTCTCGGCAGGCTGGTCAAAAAGATCGGCAATGGACACCTGCTCCGCCAGTTCTCTTGCCCGTTGACGCGCTTCCGCAAGCGAACCGCTGCCGCCCGCAAACAGGGCGCCAGCCGCGATATTGTTTCCGACGCTAAGTCGCGGAAACGGCTGGACCACCTGGAAGGTGCGTGCGATGCCGAGTTTTGCAATGCGGTTCGGCGGCAGCCGCGTGATGTCATGTCCATTGAAGCGGACGCGTCCGGCAGTTGCGGGATACATCCCGGTCACCAAATTGACCAAGGTCGTCTTGCCCGCCCCATTCGGGCCGATCAGACCCACAATCTCCCCTGTGTTTATCCTCAGAGATACATCATCGATGGCGCGAAGACCTTTGAATGATCGCGAGACTCGGTCGAGCTCCAGGAGCACACTCATGTCTCGCGTGCTCCAAGCCGTCGCCGATTGATCGACATAAGCCCGTTCGGCAAAAACAATATCAATGCGACAACTAACGCTCCAAGTACGGCCGCATGGACGGTGAGAAAGCTGCGCCAGACCGCTTCCTCCAGTGCAAGAAATACGGCGGCGCCGACCACGGGTCCGAATAGAGTGCCCAGGCCCCCAACCAGAACCATCACCAATGGCTTGACGGAGAGCAGGATGTCGAACACGTCACTGGGATCGATATAGTGAACCCAACTTGCATAGATGCCGCCAGCCACGCCTGGAAACACGGCCGATAGCGTGAATGCGGCGGCCTTGTACAGGCGCGCATTCACCCCCAGCATTACGGCAGCATCCTCATTCTGTTGAATACAACGAAGCGCAAAGCCAAGCCTGCCGCGATAGACCGCCGCGGTCATCAAGAGGGTGACGGTGGCCAAGGCCAGCATAGCCGCCAGGAAATACGCGGCCTGTTGAGTGACGCTCCCCTGCGTAACCGGCAGGTTGAGTCCCATACCGCCGCCTGTTAGGCGGTCATTGATGTTCACCAATTCGCGGAGCACTTCGACCAGGGCCAGGCTGGCGATGGCAAAGTAGTGTCCTTTGAGATGGAGAATCGCCAATCCAATGATGGCGGCGAAAGCCGCGGCGCTGAGCCCGCCAAGCGCCCATGCGAGAAGTATCGGCACGCCGGAACTCTGCAGGATCGCTGAAGTGTAGGTACCGAGCCCGAAGAAGGCGGCGGTCGCAAACGAAGGATAACCGGCCAGACCGCCGATGATGTTCCACGACAGTGCCAACGTCGCGTACATTGCAAAAATGGTCGCAAGACGGAGTGCGTAGTTGCCGCCAAAAATCAACGCCGCAACAATCGCAGCCACGACTGCAACAATAACAACCGCTCTCATTCGTAGCCTCTCTTCCCGAGCAGACCGGTGGGCCTGACCGCAAGGAATGCCACGAGCAACGCAAACGAAATCGGTACCGCGTACTCCTGACCGAACCACAGGGCCGTGAGGCTTTCGATCAAACCAAGGGCGATGCCACCGACGATGGCTCCGCCCACGCTGCCCAATCCGCCGATTACACAAATGACGAAGGCCTTGCCAAGGAAAGTGATGCTGTTGAGCGGTGAGATCGGATAGATGATGCTGAGCAGGCTTCCCGCTGCGCCCGCCATGAATGCTCCAATCGCGAATGTCATCGCCTGCATCCGCATTACATCGACGCCCATCAACGCCGCCGCTTCGCGATCCATCCGAATCGCAACGATTGCGCGACCCAATTTGCTGTCCCGCAATAGTCGGTACAGGCCGTAGGTCATCAGGAGCGCAAGGGCCATCACCGCGACCCGATCAAGTGGCAGCACAGTCGGGCCAATAACAATTGAACCGAGCGGAGGATCGAGTACCACCTTTCGGTAATCGGCCTTGAAGACAAGCAACATCGCGTTGTTGAGCAGCAGATCAAGACCGAAGGTCAGCGTTAAGGTCATCAACACAGGCGCGCGGATGACGCGATTGATAATGGCGCCCTGCAGCGAATAGCCAATCGCAAATAGGATGAGGCCTGCAAGCGGCGCCGACAGAAAAGGATGCAGACCAAATAGCGCGTACGCAAAGAAGGCGACATAGGCGCCGAGTATGATGAATGAGCCATGCAGCAAATTGATGACGTTGAGCACACCCCACACCAGTGAGAATCCGACGGCGATCGCCGCGTACAGTCCCCCCAGCACCACACCGTTCGCAAGGACTTGAAGATAGATCATGCGGCAAACTGCACATCGATGCGGCCGTTGCCGGCCGCTGTCAGCACCCGGCGGAGCCCAAATCCGGCGGATCGCCCGTTTCGAACGGCATCTCGGTGCGAGGGAGACCCCGGTCGCTAATTTTACTTCACTCCGATCTTCAGCTCGCCCTGCTTGATATAGTCGGGAAAGAGCACGACCGGCTTTCCGCCTTGGATCTGGAATACCGGCGGATCGAGTGACGTAATCTGCCCAGTGGCACCAAATTTAATGCGTCCATAGAACGTCGTGGTGTCCAGAGCCGCGAGAGCGTCGCGCACCTTTTTCGGATCGATACTGTTCGCCTTCTCAATCGCCAGCTGGAAAATTTCCCCGGCCGCGGCGGCAGACGCCTGCGCATAGTCCGGCGCATCCTTGTATTTCTGCTCCCACATCTTGTTAAAATTTTCCGTCGAGCCGAAGACACCCTTGCCGTCATATCGGACAGCCGGGTGCCACCAGGCTGCGCTGGATACATTTTCAGCGAGCGGACCGGCCGCGTCGATAAACTCCTTGTAGGCCGGACCGGCGATCATCGTCACTACCGGCGCAGTGACGCCAAGGTCGCTCATTTGCTTGCGGATGAGAATGAGATCGTTGATGTAGCCGGTTGCGAATATCCAATCCGGCTTTGCTGCGCGCATTTGCGTGATCGCCGAAGCGTGATCCATCGTACCGATCGCGTACTTCTCAAACATTACGACGTTGAGATTGCGCTTCTTGGCGGATTTCTCCATCTCGTTGCCGATTGCAAGCGGAAATAAATCGTTCCGCGCCAGTATGGCGACGCGTTTGGTGTTCGGGTCACGCCCGGTGACAATCGTGCTGAGCGGCTCGGTCAACGTGTCGTTCGGGGTAAAGGTCCCGAACAGATATTTGTAACCTTGGTCGTAGACCTGCTCCGAGGAGGCAGTCGCAGCGACGGTAGGAATTCCGTATTTTTCCGACACTCCGCTTGCTGCCTTCGTTGCACCGGATCCGAACGGCGAAAACAGAAAATTCACTTTATCTTCCGTGATAAGGCGTTCGGCCGTCTGAACTGCCCGAGGTGTATTCGAGGCATAGTCGACATAAACGATTTCGACCTTGTAGCTCTTCCCGCCCGCCTTGATGCCGCCTTTGGAATTGGCCGCCTCAGCCCAGAGATCGTATCCTTGCTTTTGCTTGATACCTTCGGGCGACAACGGCCCGGTCAGTGGCAGCGGAGCTCCAACCCGGATTACATCCTGTGCCATGCTTTGGTCGGCTGTCACACTGGCCAGGGTCAGAGCCGCTAAAACGAACAGATTGAACGAACGACCATTCATGTGCCCACTCCTCCGTATGTGCCAGACCGCTGCCGCTGCCGGCAGCATAGAATTTTTTAGCCTACTCCATAAGCGCATTCGTGCCAGCAACTTGCTGCTGTCTCCTTCAAAATTGCGCGTCTCTGTTCTTAAGTTGCAGTAACGTCCCTATTTTGAGCCGCAAATATTCCGCAAGCTCGCGAACAATGCCCCCGGAAACCGTCCGCCCGTCCGGTTGCTGTCCCCTATCCCAGACGCACGCCCGAGACCCGATAGCGGCCTGCGTTTGGAAATCGCAGCACGAGACCATGCACAGATGGATTGAGAGCATAGGAATAAAGCTGCAGGAGATCGATTGTAATCCGTTCGCCATTTGTCGGGATGCGGATAATGTTTGTCTCATAGGGGATGCGGAGTTCTCCGGAGAAAACAAGTTCGATTTGCGTTCCGGTGTCTTGCTTCGCATCCTTCGCAATGTCCTCACCCGTAACCTGCAGCGAGAGCATGTGCGCCTGTTCCGGATCCCAAGCCCCGTCCAGAATCTGCAGCGTGGCTCCGCCGGCCGTTGAAAACAATACGGCCTCGCCTTCGATTGCGACGGATTGTGCACCGGATATTTTCGACCGATCGAACGGCAGATACGCCCCCTTTGGCCGCCAAGCCCCTTCCAACGCATGCAGCTCAACGCCACGGCAATAAAGTGACTGCAAAACGCTGTCTGCTTCGAGTGCGTGCACAAAGCTTCGGTCAACAGCGTCCCGCAGACTCGGAACGGTTACGGCTGCCTCACTGCCCCAATCCGACATTGCTGTGTTGCGCAGGAGCGTCAGCCGCGCGTCGAATGTAAAAAATGGCCGGTAGTGAACAAGGTTATATTTAAAGAGCAAATTGTAGCTGTCATAAATAAACTCCCCATCCAGCGTCGGGATATGAACTCGTGCCGGCGCATACCGTTCGGCATAGCGCGCAAAGACATCGACAAGCTCGTAAAGCTGCTGTCGCCGGAGCTGAGTTTCCTTGACCCAGGGATTTGTTGAAACTACATGGCGGCCAACGACAAAAACGATAGCGATGACCGTAAGCAGGGCAACCTGTTTCCGCAGGCTCGATAGATAGCCTCGCACGATGCAGTCCGCCATGTAGACCGCCGCCATCGTGAACCACAAAAGCGCTATGGAGCTGTACTTTCCGGAAGACCCGACAAAGTAGTTGATGTCGGTTATGCGCCGTCCGACGCCGACGACAAGTGCAATGACCGTTGGCGGCACCAGTAGCGCCGCGCACGTCAGTCTTTCGCTTTTCGGCAGAAGTCCCAATCCGAGCGTGAAGTAAGCAGCCGCGCCGCAAAACGCGATGGCCGCGAACAGACTGGCAAACATGTACGCATGTGGCATTGCTGTTCCGACCAGTGAGTGAAACAGCTCGAGCGCCAGACCTTGTGACATGAACAGATAGACACTCGTGGCAATCGATTCGAATGACAAGCTGCCGCGCGCCATGCCAAACATCGGGCCACCGTGGTGGCTGAATGCGACCACAAAATATGCCGTGAAAACCGCCAAAATGGCCGTCTGTGACAGGAAAAGCCATCTCAGCTCGCGCCAAAGCGAATCGAGGAGATGGCGCCGCTTCTCGACAGCAAAGAACGCGATCAGCGCAATTCCACAAATTGAAACCGGAACGTACACTCCCGACACATGGATAAATGGCGCCACCGTGCAGGGCATGACGGTCAGCCATTTATATGTGTCACGCCGGTGGTTGACCCACCGCAAGAGGAAAAATGCAGCAACGAGTCCGCATAAGCCGATTTGATGGTACATGGTCAGCGAGTAGTAGCCGAAGGACATCAATTGCCACACCGATGCCGTGAGCATCACGACGTAAAAATAGGCAGCGCTTACAAAGCCGACACCAAGCTCAATCAGGATGGCGAGGGCCATTAAGTTGAGGGCGACCAGAAGAAGAATGATGTAAGCGTTCCAGAAGAACTCGTTCACGCCAAAGGCGTTGTACATCAACGCAAAAAAAATCCGGAAAAGCGGTATCGTGCCGTCGCCGTGAAAAACAAAAAGTGATTTTACGAATGGCACTTCACGGAGCACGAGCAGAAGATCGAAGTCGTCGTACATGAAGAACCCGTGCACGACGCCGAACCATTTTGCGGTGATCGCGAGTGGTGAAAGCAAGATGGCGATCGACCAAAAACGGATTCGCTCGCTTCGGTCGAGCCGGTCAATGGTTTCAACAAACGTCATTTACCGACCCATGTGTCGACCCATGCGCGGCGTGCACGATCCGTGAACTGCGCAAAGCGCAAATCCTGTGCCAAAAAATCCCCCGGTGAACGAGAGATCATAACGACAGCAAAGCCTCGGGACATGGCATTTCGAGCAAGGGGCCATCCCGATTTCCGCGTCAATTTCCGGGCTGCCGCCGCCATGCCGGACCGAGCCGCCCCGCCGAGAGGGTTGCGCGGCGCCCAAGGCGCCACGCCCGGGTTAAGGCCCAAAAAACCAATGCCTGACAGCACGTTGCCGCCCCACCCACGAATTTGACCAGTATCAAGTTGGTCACGGCCTTTCATCGTATAAAGTCAACATCCAATGCTCCGTTTGGAAACAATCGATGAGCGAGTGGGTGCTGATCGTCACGATGACCGCCGGCTTGCTGCGGACAAGCCAGACGACCAATCTGCCCAGCGAGCAGGCATGCAAGGACCGGGCAGCCCAGATCAATGCTTCGCTTTCGACTGACCAGAACATAAACGTCGCTGGCCCGGCGCCGATAACCAAGCCCGTGTTCTTTGCGACCTGTCGCCCCAAGGGCCAGTAGGGCCCGCTGGGCCGTATATGAGTCTCGTACTTTTCGCTCGTTTTGTGTGCTGGCAGGAGGGTCGGCCGCCTTTATGGGAAACCCATAATTAACAAGTTTGGCACACGAATAGCGTTCGGGGGACCCCGCATATTCATCCATTGCGCCCGAACGGCAGATGACCGAGCCACCCGCCACCTCATCGACATCGAGCGACGGCGCCTCCGCCGTCGAATCACCTCCCCTCGCGCCGGAAGGGGCACCACTTTGCTATGTGGTTGACGAAGAGCCGAGCATCCGCCATTTCCTCTCGCTGGTGCTCCACGGCTCCGGCATAGATACCGTCGAATTCGCCGACGGTGCCAGCATGCGCAAGGCGCTTGAAACGCGCGCGCCCGCCCTGGTCTTCATAAACATCTCACTGGAGTCCGCTGACGCCATCGAAACGGTCGTCGCCCTCGGCAAGTTGCGCTATCGGGGCGCAGTCCAACTGATGAGCGCGCGTGGCGCTGCCGTCCTCGAGCACGTCAAGGGCATCGGGACCCAGCACAAGCTGCAGATGCTGCCGGTACTCAAGAAGCCCTTTGAGACGGATACGATCGTCAAAATCGTCCAGGACCTCAAAATCGGCATGCCGCCCGCGGTCGCGGCCAAGCTCGAGCTCGACGACGCGATCAGAAACAAGTGGGTCGAGTTCTGGTACCAGCCGAAAATCGCATTACGCAAAAAGCAGCTGGCGGGCGCAGAGGCCTATGCCCGCGTCCGCCATCCGGAGCACGGCATGGTGCTCGCAGGTGCGTTCACCGCTGATGCCACTGAACCTGCGACGGCGAAATTGTCGGAGCTTGCGCTCGAAAGCGCGCTCAAGACAAGCGCACATTTTTCCCGCCTCGGGGTCAATCTGCGCCTGTCGGTCAACATTCCTGTGCCCGCCCTCGTGAAGATTCCGATCGAGGACATCGTCAAGACACATCGTTTACCTGGCGAAAAATGGCCGGGCCTGATCATAGACGTGCCCGAAGAGCAGATCGTCAATGACCTCAAGCTTGCGGGTGAACTGAGCAAGAAGCTCGAGCCGCACAACGTGAAGCTGGCGATCGACAATTTCGGCCGCGCCTACTCCACGCTCGCCAAAGCCGAGGAGATGCCGTTCGAAGAACTCAAGCTCGACAAATCATTTGTCGCCGATTGCGGCACCGACAAGGTCAACGCGCCGCTTTGCAAGACCGTGATCGACCTGGCCCACAGTTTCGGCCGCTATACCGTGGCGGTCGGCATCGAGAAGGCGGCCGACGCGGTGGCGCTGGTCAGCATGGGCTGCGACTATGGCCAGGGTTACCTGCTCGGCCAGCCCATGCCGCAAGAGCGCTTTGTTTCCCTTCTGCGCCAGCGCGCGGCAACCCAGGGGCGCAGCCTGGAGGGCGCAGCAGAAAAGCGGGCGACCTGACCCGCGATTTCGGCGATCTAGTGCGTCCAGGGATCGCGGCGCTTGAAGGAAAAATTATCGGCGTAGGAAATGGTCCGGCGCTTCACAGGCGCGGCGTCGAAGACCTCGTAGGTAAGCCCGTGCCGTTCGCAGTATGCCACCGCCTCCTCTTTTGTGGCGAACCGCAACCGCAACTGCTGCCGCATGTCGCTGGATGACGTCCATCCCATCAGCGGCTCCACATGGCGCGGCACCTCGGGTTCAAAGTCGAGTATCCAGTTCCTGGTGTTGGCGAAGCCTGACTGCATTGCGGTCTTGGAAGGCTTGTAGATTCTGGCAACCATGGGGAAATCCGGGCTCAAGGCGCTGGCATCCCTATAGGGCGGATAAGCCGTGGTGACAATCGGCGCGGCCCGCTCACCCCGACCCTAAACCCGGTGAAGAACGTACTCCGGAGCGTCAGGACGCCCGGTGGGCGAGACTCGTCACGCCGAGATCGGCCTTGGGGGACTTCCGGGGGCGGACCCGCGCCGTCGTCGGCTGCTCGAGGGCTTCCGCCCGGATGCTGACGCGAAAACTGCCGTCCGCCAGGTCTTCGAACTCAAGGTGGTGCTCGCGCCAGATTTCCTCAAGCGCGCGCATCGTCGTACGACGCGGCTCGGTCTCACCCTGCTCAAGCTTGTGGATCGAACGCTGGGTCAACCCGATTCGAGAGCCAAGATCGCTCTGGCTCCAACCGAGCACTGCGCGTGCAAGGCGAATCTTGGCCGCAAAGGCGTGACGTTCGAGCCTGAAGAGCTCGGTGAAATCACGCGACTGCCTTGCCACTAGAAGTGTCATGTATCGGAACGCCGAGCTCTTTACGAGGACGCGCCCCCGGCGGTTTCCTGCCGGGGGCAGTTTTTGTCAGGCCGCTACGCGATCACGGATAGAAGTCGCGGTGCACGCGGAAGCGGATCATGATGTTGTCCACATCATCCGCGGGAACCGCGGCGGTGGCCGCCGAGTTGAAAGCGGAGGCCACAGTACCGACTCCGGCGAACGTTCTGTTCCCGGTATTCGCCGACTGGATCTTCGAGTACAGCACGTCGACGCCCATGTAGAAGTCTTTTGTGACGTTCCACTGGGTGCGTGTGCCGACCCACCAGGTGCTCCAGTCCATGTCGCAGCCGTTGGTCGGTACGGCCAGGACGTTGCCGGTGCACAGCATGTTGTTGGCATTGCCGTTGTAGCTGACCTGCGCATAGCCGCCGTAGACCGAGGTCCTCCAGCGCGGGTTCCAGAAGTGCTCATAGGCCGCGTTGACACCCCACGCTGTCGTCAGCTCGAGATCGGTTGCCGGGTTAACGACGCTACCCAGAGTACCGCCATAGACGGCATCGGACACGATGCCCCAACCAGACGAGAAGCCATCATCCTTACCCCAGTTCGTGTTCGGGGTCTGGAAGACGTAGCGCACGGCGCCCTGCGTGTAGGTGCCCTGGGCCTGCAAGTAGTCGCCCTGGCCGATCATCGGGGCATTCACCTTGATGCCGGCACCGACTGCGAAGCCGAGCTCGTCGTCAGGATGACCGAATGCTCGGGTGCCGTTCTGGTTACTGGCACCGGTCGAATTGTAGTAAAGCGCATTGACCTGATGGATTGCACCCATGACCTGGGCCGAGCCCCACGCCTGGTCGACGCGCAGGTTGGCGACGATGTCCGGCATCTGGAAGCCACCATAGGCACCCATGCCGTTGTTGCCGCCATAAGCACCGGGATTAAGCGTGCCGCCCGCGCCCGATTCGTTGATGATCTGCGTGTTACGCCGCATTTCTCCGGCGATCGTCGCGGAGAAGCCATTGCCGAACTGCGCAGTATAGCCGATCACCATCCAGCCCGGATCGCCGGTGTCGGACGCCGGGAACGAGCCCCAGTACGACGTCGCCGGGACGCTGTAGAAGT
>DASRGR010000016.1:0-53797 GCA_035650955.1 Pseudolabrys sp. | reverse complement strand
GCCCGACAGCCGATACGGCGTCAGCAAGGCCTTCGGCGAAGCACTCGGCGCACTTTATGCCGACAAGCACGGTCTACGGGTAACCTGCATCCGGATCGGAAACGTCAATGACAGGCCCCTCGACAAGAGAAGGCTGTCGATTTGGATCAGTCCGGAGGATTTGATCCAGCTCGTCCGGATCGGGCTTGAGCACCCTGGCATCCGTTTTGAGATTTTCTATGGCACTTCAGACAACGCGGCGGGGTGGTGGGATAACAGCAATGCCGCCCGTTTCGGTTACCGCCCGCGGGCGCGTGGCGAAGACTTCCGAGCCGAGGCCATGGCGGCGCAGGCCAAGCTGGCGGCGAATCCCATTGCCGACCGCTTCCAGGGAGGCCCGTTCTGTTCGGACGAATATGATGCCGACCGCAAGATCGAGATAAAGGCCCGCTAGGAGCCGTAACTTTGGATCAAAGATCCGGCCACCAGGCTCCAGCCGTCCACCAGCACAAAGAAAATGAGCTTGAAAGGCAGGGACACCACAACCGGTGGCAACATCATCATGCCCATCGACATGAGGACCGAGGCGACTACCAGGTCGATGATCAGGAAGGGCAGGAACAGCAAAAAGCCGATTTCGAAGGCGCGTTTGAGCTCGGAAATCATGAAAGCGGGTACAAGCACCCGCAAGGACAGATCTTCCGGCTTGGCGGGCAGACTTTCTTTCGCCATGTCGACAAACAACTTGAGGTCTTTCTCCCGAACGTTCTTCTGCATGAAAGCCCGCAAAGGTTGCGAGCCCCGCTCGAACGCCTGCTCGGCGGTAATTTCGTTGGCGACCAGCGGCCGGATGCCTGAATCATAAGTGCGCTGCAGCGCCGGACCCATGACGAAAGCGGTCAGAAACAGCGCCAGCGATACGATGACGGCGTTGGGCGGCGCCGTGGCCGTACCGAGAGCCGTACGCAACAGCGAAAGCACCACGACGATGCGCGTGAAGGACGTCATCATGACAAGGATCGACGGCGCCAGCGAAAGCACCGTCAGCAGCGCGATCAGCTGGATCACGCGCTCGGTGAGGCCGTTGCCTTGCCCGAAATTGACGCTGATGTCCTGCGCAGCGGTCGTCGTCGTCAGGACTGCGAGAATTCCTGCTACTCCAACCGCCACCGTCGCCAGACGGACACGGCGGTCGGAACCGCCTGTCACGATTTTCCCGGAGGACGGCCCAGCAAACTGGCCATCTCCTCTTCGAGATTCTCGTACAAATTTTTTCCGGGCGTGGCCGGAGGTTCTGTCCGGGGCTCGGGTTTGAAATCAAATTTCGGTTCGGGCTTTGAATCAAACTTTGGCTCAACGCGCGCCCGCAGTTCACGTTGAGACGAACGTGCGGTTATGTCGGCACCTTTGCCGGCCTGTGCGGCCAGCGGATCGGTGACCGGAGGCCGCCCTTCGGGAGCCGGCGCACGTCGTAAAGCCGCTTCGAGCTGGTGCGCCATCTCTGCGAGGTTGTGGTCGGCCTGTGCCGCGGGCTCTTGCGAAGAGGCCGGGGTGCGTGCAGCGGGTTCGACGCGCGCAGCACCTGGCGCCGGAGCATCGGGCGGGTTGAGCCGTGTCGACAGTTCGGCGGCAAGGCCAGTGAGACTGTCCGCTTGCCGCACGCGCGCGCCTGGTTCGGGTGCGAGCCACGGTTCTTCCGTTACGGAAGGACGATGTGGGCGTGATGCGGTCGCTGGTTCTGTCGCCGGCTGCAACGGCCATCCATTTTCGATTGCCGGCGCCTGGCGGGATGCCGGCTCACCGGCGGTGGTTGTCCGTTGCTGCTCGCGCGCGGCAACCGCACGCACGATATTGGCTTCGACGACCAGGTCGGTCGGACCGCCAATCATCAGGAGATGTTCGATATTGTCGCGACGGATGAGGACCAGACGGCGCCGTCCATCCACGGTAGCCGCGTCGATCACCGCAAGTCGCGGCTGACGCCCGCGGGTGGCCGTCCCAAGCCGGTTTGCTCCGAAGCGGCGTACCAGCCATGCAGTGAGACCGATAAGCGCGAGCACCACCAAAAAGGCGATAAAGAACCGGGCGGCCAGCGGCATTTCTGCGCCGAACAAGCTTTCGAACATCAATGCGCTCCGTTCTTCCCGCCAGCGTTCACCGGATGAGAATCGCCCGAATGGTTAATTCCGGTAGGCACTATTTGCCGCCCTGAATACTAACAGAGCCTTAACAAATAAAGTGGCAATTTACGGGTCGGCTCCAGTTTACGGCCATTTAGGCGGGCTTGTCGGCATCTGCTTGGTCGAGCATCCGCCTCCATTTACCGCCCATTAACCATACGCCGGGCAAAGTCTGCCTAGTGCCGTTAGGGCCGCGGCGATGGCTTTCGGGGAGAGGGGTCATGGCGATTATCGACATTCCGATCCTGTCGATGCTGCGGATGCGGCTTGACTGGTCGCAGGCAAGGCAGCGTGTGCTTGCCGAAAATGTCGCCAATGCCGACACACCGAATTTCCGTGCACGCGATCTCGCACCCTTGAAATTCGATGAGCCTCTTGCACCTCAGACGATGGTCTCCGGTGTGTCGCTTACGCGCACGGACGACGCCCACATCCAGGGTGTCGGCTTGAGCCAGTCTCCATTTCCTAACGGAAATGCGCGCGTCTATGAGGTGCGCCCCGCCGGCAACGCGGTCAGCCTTGAAGAAGAGATGATGAAGGTTGCGGCCAACCAGATGGATTTTCAGGCGGCAACAGCTCTCTACGCGCGCAGCCTCAATCTCATCAAGACGGCGCTTGGGAAGCGTTAGGCAGGCACTTGCTTTTCAGGGAGATGCAATCGTGGATTTCATCAAGACGTTGACGATCGCGGCTTCGGGCCTGCGCGCACAAGCGGGTCGCATGCGCATCATCTCGGAAAATATCGCGAATGCGGACTCAACACCACAACGGCCGGGGGCCGACCCGTATCGTCGCAAGATTCCGACTTTCCGAAGCGAGCTCGATCGCACGCTCGACACCCAACTCGTCGAACTGGGCAAGGTGAAGACCGACCCATCCGCGTTCCGGCTAAAATACGAGCCCGGACATCCGGCCGCTGACAGCAACGGCAACGTCAAATACCCGAACGTGAATCCGCTGATCGAGATGACGGATATGCGCGAGGCTCAGCGATCATATGAAGCAAACATCAACGTTATCACTGCAACGCGACGCATGATTCAGCGGACAATCGATATCCTCAAAACCTGAAAGGCGCTATTGCAATGGCTTCACCGCTCGCCGCCGCTTCTGCCTATGCCAGTGTTGCGCGTATCGCGTCCGATGCGTCTCCACTGGCCGCGATTCGACAACCCGCCGAGGCAAAAGGCGATGCCAGCTTCGCCGCCGCGCTAAAGGATGCGATCGGTTCGGTCGTCGAGATGGGGCGAAAGTCCGATGCCCAGACCCGGGCGGCGGCAAGTGGAAAAACAAATATTGTCGACGTTGTCACCGCCGTTTCCGAGACCGAGGTCGCGATCGATGCGGTGGTTGCCGTGCGCGATCGCGTTATTCAGGCTTACGAAGACATTATGAAGATGCCGATCTAGGGGCGCGTAAAATGACCGGCCCGGAAGTTCTCGATGTCTCCCGTGACGCAATCGTCACGTTGATAGTTGTTGCGAGTCCAGTGATGCTGGTCGGGCTTGCCGTCGGTGTTGCGATTTCCCTCTTGCAGGCTCTTACGCAGATCCAGGAAATGACGATCGCCTTCGTGCCGAAGATATTGGCAATCTTCCTGTCGCTGCTTATTGCACTGCCGTTCATGGCGGAAAAACTGCAGGCCGAAATGTTGCGGATAGCCGCGCGGATAGTCAGCGGCTAGGTGCAATGAGGATCGACATCTCATTCCTGCCGGCGCTCGCAGCCGCGTTCCTGCTTGCATTTGCTCGAATCGGCACGATGGTGATGCTGCTGCCCGGTGTTGGCGAGCAGACGATGCCGTCGCGTGTACGGCTAAGTATTGCGCTTGTTCTGACCGCGATCCTGCTTCCCGCCCATCAAAAAGCCTACGCGACCGATCTCAATGCCATGGGGCCGGTGCTGACCCTCCTTTTCGAGGAAATGATCATCGGTGCGATATTGGGGCTGACGGCGAGGCTGGCGGTTTCTGCGTTGCAGGTCACGGGCTCGGTTGTCGCCCAGCAACTCGGCCTCGGCTTTGTCACTGCCGTCGATCCGACCCAAAACCAGCAAGGTCTGCTCGTCGGAAATTTCCTGACCGTCCTCGGGGTCGCGCTGGTTTTTGCCACGGATCTCCATCATCTCGTAATCGCGGCGATAAACGACAGCTATACAATCTTTCAGCCGGGCGAGTTGCCGCTCATGGGAGATGCGGCGCAACATTTGACCCGCATCGTTGCTACCGCATTCCGCATCGGCATTCAGCTGTCGGCGCCTTTTCTGGTTTTCGGGTTGCTGTTCAATCTCGGCCTCGGGATACTCTCGCGCCTCATTCCTCAGATGCAGGTGTTTTTCATCGGCCTGCCGCTGTCGATCATCCTTGGCCTGCTGCTTCTGCTGGTCGTGATCGGCACTATGATGGGCACGTTCACCGACTACCTCAACGGCGTTCTCTCCGAACTGGTCCCGCGTGCGTGACGGGGGGCTTGCATGGCGGAAGAAACCGGCGAATTCGACAAAACAGAAGAGCCAACCCAAAAGCGCCTTGAAGAAGCGCTTAAACGTGGCGACGTCGTCAAGAGCCAGGAAGTAAACACCTGGTTTGTTGTTGCCGGTGCGGCACTGGTAATTCTGGCGTTTTCCGGTTCGATGAGCAAAGACCTCACGGTCACGATGCGCGGGCTCATTGCCAATTCCTACAATATCACCGTAGCCGGTCCGGACTTGCCCCGACTCTTTCAGAAAATCGGCGGCGAGCTGATTGCAGCCGTCGCTGTTCCATTCCTCGTTCTCATCATCGCGGCAATTGGCGGAAATGTCATTCAGCACCGCCTCGTGTGGTCGTATGAGGTGCTGGCGCCGAAGCTGTCCAGAATTTCGCCGGTAGCAGGCCTCAAGCGGATATTCTCCAAGCAGGCGTTGGCCAACCTGGCGAAGGGGCTCGCCAAACTGGCCGTCGTCGGGACTGTCATGACGGTTCTGATGTGGCCGGAACGGGGACGGCTGGAAGCGCTCACACGCAGCGACGCTGCGGCGGTCATCCCGATTTCCTTGACGCTTGCTCTGAAAATGCTCGGTGCCGTCGTTGCGATGCTCGCGTTTATAGCCGCCGCCGACTACCTGTTCCAATATCGGCAGTGGTATGAGCGACAAAAAATGTCGCTGCGGGAATTGAAGGAGGAATTCAAGCAGACCGAAGGCGACCCGGCGATCAAGGGCAAAATGAAGCAGGTACGGCAGATCCGCATGCGTCGGCGCATGATGGCAGCCGTCCCAAGAGCAGCCGTCGTCATAACCAACCCTACACATTACGCCGTGGCCCTCGAGTACGAGCGTGGGATGGACGCACCGGTATGTGTCGCCAAAGGCGTGGATTCGACGGCCCTGAAAATCAGAGAGATCGCCGGTAAGCATTCCATTCCGATCGTGGAGAACCCGCCACTTGCCCGTGCCCTGCATGCGACAGTAGAAATCGACCAGCAGATCCCGCCCGAGCATTACAAGGCGGTCGCTGAGGTGATTGGCTATGTGATGCGGCTGCGCCGCACGATGTCCCTCAGGCGCTAAAAGCAGAGCCTAAATGCGGGGAATTACCGTGGCCAGCACTTGCGCAAATGGGCCGCCATAAGGCACTCAGGGGTTATGGCAAGTCACGATCCGTCCACCCTGGCACAGCCGGACCGTGCTGAAGGGCACGAGCGCAAGGCTTTCGACAAAAGCCAGACGGCGCAGAGCAGCGGATCGATCGGGTTACTGCTTCTCGTGGCTTTGGCGCTGATCGGTGCAGCAGGCGGCCTGGTTCTGGTCGGACACGATTATGTCGAGGTCTACGTCCTGACGCTGCTTGCCGTTCTTGGAACAATGGGTGTCTTTTCCCTGTTTGCGGCGGCGGCCGGCATCCTGAAATTCGCCGGCAGGGATCAAGGAAATCCGTTGCTCAAGGCCGTGGTGGACGGAGCCTTCGACGGCATCCTGGTGACCGATCATGGCGGACGCGTCGTTTACGCAAACGCGACTTACCTTGATCTGATCGGCGCTACCGACATTCGTGACATCCGACCGATCGAACGGGTGTTCATCGGCGATCCGGACGTCTCGGAGGCAATTTACAGGCTCCTCAGGGCGGCGCGTGAGGGGCGACGCCTCCAGGAAGAGGTGAGGATCACCGGCGCATCCGGAGAAAGCGCCCGTTGGCTGCGCATGCGTGTACGGCCTCTCGGCGAGCGGCGTCGCGATGCACGCATGACTGTTTGGTCGATCGCCGACATAACGCGCGAACGCGAGCGCCAGGAGAATGTGTTTCAGGAGTTGCAGTATGCAATCGACTATCTCGATCACGCGCCGGCCGGTTTTTTCTCGGTCGATTCCGCGGGAGATATCGTTTACTTGAATGCGACGCTGGCGTCGTGGCTTGACCATGACCTTGCACAGGTCGGAGCGGGCTCGCTCAAGTTGGGCGATATCGTTGCAGGAGAAGGTGCGGCGTTGCTCACCACGTTCAGCGGTACACCCGGCGAAGTGAAGACGGAGGTTCTGGATCTGGATCTCAAAACGCGGAGCGGCAGACCCGTGCCGGTCCGGCTGTTTCACAAGGTCGCTTTCGGCGCCAATGGTGCAGCCGGGGCTTCCCGTACGCTCGTGCTTAATCGGGCGAGAGGCGATGGCAGCGACCCGCAGCGGGCGGCCGAAGTACGCTTTATGCGGTTCTTTCAGAACACCCCCATGGCCATTGCGACGGTCGACAAGGCCGGCCGCATTGCGCGCAGTAATGCGCGGTTTGCGAGCGCGTTCGAAGGCTTGCTCAAAAGCGACGATCGCTCGATTCTTTCAGTTGTCGTCGAGCGCGACCGTCCGGTCCTGGAAGCAGCGATCCGCAAGGCTGCCGAGGGGCAGGGCGATATTGCGCCGGTCGAGGCAGCGCTGACCGGCAGTGCGGAGCGATGGGCGAATTTCTTCGTACTGGCCGTCGAAGAGGATGATCGCGATGGCGAGGCGGCCATCGTCTATGCATTGGAGACGACCGCGCAGCGCACCCTCGAAAACCGTATTCAGCAGCAGCAGAAAATGGAATCGGTCGGTCAGTTGGCCGGCGGGATTGCGCACGACTTCAACAATGTGCTGTCGGCAATCATGATGGCGACCGACTTCCTCCTCAATGCCCACAAACCGACGGATCCGTCCTTCAAGGACATCATGCAGATCAAGCAGAATGCCAATCGCGCGGCGGCACTTGTACGCCAGCTGTTGGCGTTCTCGCGCAAACAGACCCTGCGTCCGCAGGTCCTTGATCTCGGAGAGACCTTGGGTGATCTCGGTATGTTGCTCAAGCGCCTTATCGGCGAAAAGGTCACGCTTGAGATCGTGCATGGACGCGATTTGTGGCCTGTGAAGGCCGATATCTCGCAATTCGAACAGGTCATTGTGAATCTCGCGGTCAATGCCCGTGATGCGATGCCGGACGGCGGCAAGCTCATTGTGCGCACCGCCAACGTCACTGCCGATGAGTGTGGAAAATTCGGCTACAAAGGCATGCCCAGGGCTGATTACGTGCTCGTCGAGGTGAGCGACACCGGCACCGGCATCCCTCCGGAAATCATCGACAAGATCTTTGAGCCGTTTTTCACAACCAAAGAGGTGGGAAAGGGGACGGGGCTCGGGCTTTCCACGGTTTACGGGATCGTCAAGCAGACCGGCGGGTTCATCTATGCCGAGTCGGAATCGGGATGGACCTCTTTCCGCATTTTCCTGCCGCGCCACATTCCGGGTGCCGAAGAGGTCCTCGCGCAGGTTCCAACGACAGATGCACCGGCAATTGCCGATGCAATGTCGGCGGCAGAGTCGATGGCGCGTGCAGCGACCGCAGATCTGACCGGGCAGGGCACAATTCTGCTGGTCGAGGATGAGGAAGGTTTGCGTGCGCTCAATGCCCGCGGTCTGAGCTCACGGGGATATACGGTGCTCGAGGCCAGCAACGGGCTTGAAGCCATTGAGACCTTTGAAAGGCACGGTCACATCGACCTTGTGGTTTCGGATGTCGTTATGCCCGAAATGGACGGACCCACGCTGCTCAAGGAGCTTCGCCGCCGCGATCAGAACGTAAAGATCATTTTCGTCTCCGGCTATGCCGAGGAAGCGTTCAGCAAGAACCTGCCGAGTCAGGAGCAATACGCATTCCTCGCTAAGCCCTTCACGCTCAAGCAATTGGTTGCCGAAGTTAAGAAAACGCTGGTGCAGTGATAAACGACTGCATGTGCGGGTTCGCGCTGCAACAACCATCGCCAAGTTGACGGCCTATCGGCGCGGCCGCCAAGGCGCTGTTGGAACGGCATTACCTGCCCTCCAAACTTGCGGCGATTTCTCCCCTTACAAATCGGACGCGGCATGCCTATTGTACCTGCGTCATGATGCCGGGAAGGGGAACCGCGATGTCTTGCCGTCGTTTTTTGGCTGCGCTTGTTGTCATGGCTGCAGCGTTGGTGCTTGTTGCGGCCGACGCGAATGCCCGCGCAGGTGGAGGCTTTTCCGGCGGGAGCCGGGGCGCGCGTACGTTCTCGGCACCGCCGGTGACGCGCACCGCTCCAAACACGGCGGCACCGATTCAACGTACAGTGACTCAGCCAGGCGGCGCCGGAACAATTGGCCAAGCGCCGAGCCGTCCCTTGTTCGGCGGCGGGCTGCTCGGTGGCCTTGCTGCGGGCTTTCTTGGCGCCGGCCTGTTCGGACTATTGTTCGGGAACGGCTTTCTCGGTGGGATGGCTGGCTTTGCATCCATCGCGGGGTTGATTTTGCAAATAGTCCTGATTGTGATCGTTGCGAGGCTTTTGTTCGCCTGGTGGCAGCGCAGAAATTTGGCCGCACCGGCGTATGCAGCGGCGCATCCCGTCACGGGACATTCCTTCAGCGGGCCAGGTGGCGTGTTCGGCACGGGAACGGCGACCGGCGAGCCGCTGACGCTCGGAAAATCCGACTACGATACGTTTGAACGCATGCTTGGCGAAATTCAGTCTGCTTACTCGGCGGAGGACATTGGCGCGTTGCGGACCCGGGTCACTCCGGAGATGTTGTCGTATTTTTCGGAACAACTCGCGGAGAACACGAGCCGCGGCCTGGTCAACAAGATCGATAACGTTCGGCTCGAGCAAGGCGATTTAGCCGAAGCCTGGCGCGAAGGCGGCGCGGAATACGCGACAGTTGCGATGCGTTTTGCGCTGACTGACCGCATGATCGACCGCGCGAGCGGCCGTCTTGTCGAAGGTGGCGAGCCTGCCGAGGTCACCGAACTCTGGACATTTATGCGCGCACGTGGCGGTGAATGGGTGCTGTCGGCTATCCAGCAAGCCTAGGCGCCAATCGCGACGAATGTCAGACTTTTTCTGCGGCTTTCGGCTCGTTGGGGGCGGCAGACTTTAATCCGGCGACAGCGCGGATCCGTTCGTCAAGCCAATAGTCGAATTTGACACCGATCTCTCGTGGCTTGCGCCATATCACGCGACAGCGTCGGCGTGTCGATCCATTCTCCGCCAGCAACAACATGAAGGTATCGGGTACAGCATCCGAGTCGGGGATGTTGATATGCGCGCCTTTGTCCGAAATGTCGGTGACCACGCACTCGCACCGTTGTCCACCTTCTGTCATGAGCCATGCGTTGTGGCGCAACCGGTAGCGCCTTGTCTTCCGCTTGTCCCCACGCATTTTGTTGTCACCATGGCTCGTGCGGCTTTTAAACATTCAACTTCTGTTAATCGATGTGCCGCCGCGCGCAACCGTAACAAATAGCCTTTACAAATTCATAAAGCGTTATCCGACATGGCCAGTTGCTCGATGGACCGTTGACCTTCTTTTGAAATCCGTCTATGCCGCCGGCCGCAACCTGGTTTTCGGCTCAACTTGCTGCCACGCTCCCGGTTTTGGGCTGCGCCACAAGTGAACTCCCAAAAACTTGGCTTGTGGCCGCCAACGCGAGATTGCGCTGGCGTTCAACAGGAAGCGTGAAAGGAAACTCTTGATGCCTGTCGGAACTGTAAAATTTTTCAACACACAAAAGGGCTACGGCTTTATTCAGCCTGACGATGGATCGAAGGACGTATTCGTCCACATTACGGCGGTAGAGCGCGCCGGAATGCGCTCACTGGTCGAAGGCCAGAAAGTGAGCTTCGAAATTGTGATGGAACGGGGCAAACAGGCCGCCGGCAACTTGCAGCCGGTCTGAGTGTTGCTGGAAGCATTCCAGAAGCCGAAGCCCGGCGGAAACGCCGGGCTTTTTGCATCTGACACATTTAAAGCGTCACTGTTAAAGTATTGCATTCAAAATCGTGCTGAACACCGCGAAAGGGGAGGCGTAAATATGGACATCATTGCTTGTGGGTCACGTCCCTCGCGACGAATGGGGCCGCCGAGCTTCACCGGAACGGTCTGGCAGGACCCTATCATTCAGGCGCCGGATCCGGCCCGAATTCGATCGGCGTGGGTTCGTTTTGAGCCGGGGGCAAGAACGGCCTGGCACACACATCCGCTCGGTCAGACGCTCTTTGTTACCTCGGGTACCGGCCGGGTTCAGACCTGGGGTGGCCCAGTTCGCGAAATCCGGGCCGGCGATACCGTCTGGATTCCGCCCGGGGAAAAGCATTGGCATGGCGCAAGCGCCGACCATGCGATGGAGCATATTGCCATGCAAGAGGCTCAGGGTGGTGAACACGTCACCTGGCTTGAGCCGGTGACCGACGCGCAATATTCGGGCAAATCCTGAAATTTGGCGTCATCAAGGGTGCGTGATCATTGGAATAGATTCCATGCCGGCAGTGTTTGGTCCTCGCGATGGCGGGGACGTCGGGTTTCCGTCGGATAACGGGAGGTATTTCGATGACAGGTGTTCGAGTGTGTGTGCTGTCGGCTGCATGCATGATGGCGTTTGGGGCGGCGCCTGCGCTCGCGCAACAGGCAAATATGTCGTTCTTCGTCACGAGCGTTGGGCCCGGCAAGGGTGCCGACCTCGGGGGGCTCGCGGGGGCTGATCGCCATTGTCAGCAGCTTGCAGCTTCGGCGGGAGCTGGCGCGAAAACCTGGCACGCTTACCTCTCCACCCAAGGCGCCGGCGCGGTGAATGCGCGCGACAGAATTGGCAAAGGGCCCTGGGTCAACGCGAAAGGGGTAACTGTTGCGAAGGACGTTGCCGAGTTACATGGCGCCAACAATCTCACCAAGCAAACCGCTCTTAGTGAAAAAGGTGAAGTGATCAACGGGCGCGGTGATACGCCAAACCGGCACGATATCCTGACCGGGTCGCAGCCCGACGGCACCGCCTTCGCGGGCAGCGATGACCGGACCTGCAAAAATTACACAAGCAGCGCGCAGGGGGCCGTCATGCTGGGGCATGCCGACCGTCAGGGATTGCGTGATGATGAACCTTCGAGGTCCTGGAACTCATCACATCCCTCGCGCGGCCCCGATGGCGGGTGCTCGCAGGCGGACCTCCGCAGTACCGGCGGCGACGGCCTGTTCTATTGCTTCGCGGTAAACTAGCGGGGGTTCAAACGGAGCTTAACGCCGGCGGGTGGCATCACCTTTTGCTTTCGCCGGCGTTTCCGCTTTTTTACATCGATCGTTCGTGGTATCCGGTTAGAGCTTTCAATATTTTTGCCGGGGGTTGCTCAATTTTCTGCGGCAAAGCTTAGGTGGGGGGCGTCTCCAGCCGGGGCCGGGCGGCTGGGGGCGATTCGGACGATGCTGCAAATCGAGAATGTCTTGCTCCTTGTCGGAGATGCACTCCTCTATTTTGTTGCGCTCGCGATCCTGCTGAGGGCGCGGACCCGACTGGGTCTTGGCGCGTTTTTCTGTGCCCTCGGCGTGATGCATTTCCTTGAAACGTATCTTGCCAGCATTCTTTACGTCGCGCTGCCATTTGGCATCATCAGCTCGCCGGGCTCGACCGTGCTCTTTACCGGCAAGCTGATGATGTTGCTGCTCCTCTACATCCGGGAGGATGCAATCGTGGTTCGGCAACCGATCTACGGGCTTTTGTTCGGCAACGTGCTGTTGTTCGCGCTTGCCTTCCTGATGCGCCACCACACGCTCGTCGCCCTCGCGCCAGATCGCGCCGCCGATTTTGCATTCCTCAACGAGATGGGCGCGCTGATGGTGTGGGGAACGGCAATTTTGTTTTTCGATTGCATTCTTATCATCCTGCTTTACGAGCGTTCGAGAACCTGGTTTGGCGAACATATTTTCCCACGTCTGGCTTTGTGTGGAGCGTTGGTTCTCACGTTCGACCAGGCAGCATTTTTCGCCGGGCTTCACATGCTCACGGGCGCCGGCATCGATGTGCTTGTTGGCGGTTGGTTCGCCAAGATGGCAGCAGTTGCAATCTACACAGCCCTTGCAGGAGTCTATTTGTTGTATTTCGAGCGCCCGCTCAGGCGCCGCACGGACGCTCCGCGTATATGGGACGTGTTCGATACGCTGACTTATCGCGAGCGTTACGAAAACCTGCTCGCCCGTACTGGCTGTGACGCCCTGACCGGCGCGCTTGATCGGCAGTCGCTCGAAGCGCACGGGCGTCGCGCTGTCGAACACGCGGCAGCTGCAGGTCGTCCATTGGCTCTGGTCCTCATCGACATCGATCACTTCAAGGAGTTCAATGACCGTTTCGGCCATGCCGCCGGCGACAGGGCGCTCAAACGCATCGTTCTCGACGTGATGGCGATGACCCGGATGTCCGATTTCACGTATCGGTTCGGCGGCGAGGAATTCGTTGTCATCGCCGACGGTCTCAATATCGAAGAATCATGGGCGCTGGCCGAGCGAATTCGTCGGCGGGTCGCGGCCGGTGGGAGCGAGGCGGAAGGCCGACTGACGGTCAGCATCGGTATTGCTCATTGCGCGCGTGACGGTCGCGACTATGAGACGCTTTTCGACGTGGCAGACAAACGCCTTTACGAAGCCAAGGCCGCCGGCCGCAATCGCGTCGTGGGAGGCGAGCGGACCGTTCGCCTCGTTCATAGCGGATAAAGCGCAAACACTGACGCCGTATCCGGCAATCGTGGCCGGACTTGTCCCGCCCACGGACCTCTTGCTTCAATGAGCCATCGGGACGTGGATGCCTGCGACAGGCGCGGGCGCTCCCGGAATGGTGTTCCCATGAAGTACCAGTTGTTTTACTGGCCGGAGATCCAGGGTCGTGGAGAGTTCGTGCGGCTCGCGCTTGAGGATGCGGGCGCCGCTTACGAAGACGTTGCGCGAAAACCGGGCGGATCCGACCGGATGTTCGCAATGATGGCAGGCCGAGGTGACAAGCACCCGCCGTTCGCGCCGCCGTTTCTCAAGGCAGGCAAGCTCGTGATCGCGCAGGTCGCCAATATCCTGTTCTATCTCGGGCCACGGCTGAAGCTCGGCCCGCGTGACGAAGCCGGACGGTTGTGGCTGCATCAGCTCCAGCTCACGGTTACCGACTTCGTGAAGGAAATCCACGATACGCATCATCCGGTCGGTTCAGGCCTCTACTACGAGGACCAGAGGCCGGAAGCGAAACGCTACACCGGGCATTTTCTCGATGAACGCATGCCGAAGTACCTGAGCTATTTTGAGATGGTCCTGAGCAAGAGTGGTGGTCCTTACCTGCTTGGCCGCAGGGCGACCTACATCGATCTTTCGATATTCCAGCTTGTCGAAGGGCTGCGTTACGCGTTTCCGACGGCGATGCGCCGGATCGAGCGCCAGGTGCCCGGCCTGGTCACCTTGCATGGCAGGGTCGAGGCACGACCCGGCATCAAGGCCTATCTATCGTCACCGCGGCGAATTGCGTTCAATGAGATGGGAATTTTCCGGCACTATCCGGAACTGGACCGCTGACCGGTGGCGGCCTTTAGCCTTGCGCGGGAAGAGTCCTGCCGCCGACGGTCACCGGCTTTGCCGAAACGAGCGTGAACGCGATCACGCAGGGCTCGGTGCCCCTGTTTATCCAGTTGTGAATCGTGCCTCGCTGTACCAGCACGTCCCCCGCCTTCAGATGGACGACCGTGCCGTCGAGGTCCATGTCGATTTCGCCGGACATCACGACCGCATAATCGATCGAATCGGTGCGGTGATTGCGCGGCGCCACGCCCGGGCCAAAGCTCACGATCCGAAAGACTGTTCCGTTTGCAATCGTAGTACCGATCTTCTTGCCGGACGGATCGGCATCGCCGTCGTTGTCCACCGGGAAGCCCTCGCTCGACCAGATCACGCTGTACAGCGCGCCCGGACGCTGCGACATGACGTTCTTCACACGCTCGTCGATCAGCACTTTTGCACGACCGTGCTCGTCATGGCCGGTAACCACACGGCGGATACTCAGGCTCATGAACGTTCTCCCGAAAGTTGCGGATTTACAGGGATTCGTCGGCGGGCAGGGGCTTTCTGCTCGTCTCGTGCCAGAGCAGGAATAGTCCGGAGCCGACGACGATCGCAGATCCTGCCAGAAGGGCCAGCGTCGGCACGTCTCCCCAGAATATGAAGCCCAGGGCAGCCGACCACACCAGCATGAAATAGTAGAACGGACCCACAGCGGAGGGGGGCGCAAGCGAAAGCGCGCGCGTCCACCAGTACTGGCCCACTGCGTTGATGATGCCGTTACCGACCAACGCCGCTGCATCCAGCGGCGTCGGCCAGGTGAAGAAAAACGGCAAGGCGAGCGTGAAGAACAAGGTGAGAAATATCATCTGGTACATGGTCAGCGTTTCCGCCGACTCGGTTGTCGTCATGCCGCGGACCGCCGCGGTGACGCTGCCGAAAAGTACGGCGTTGCCAAGCGCGAACATGGCACCGAGGCGGAAGCTGTCGGCCCCCGGAGCGGCAACCAGGACCACACCCAGAAAGCCGGTCGCCAGTGCGGCGATGCGGGCAAGACCGACCTTTTCCTTGAGCCAGATTGCGGCAAACAAGGTCGCAAACAGCGGCGACGAGAAGTTTATGGCAACGGCGCCTGCCAGCGGCATCAGCCCGAACGCGACGATGATCAGGCTTTGTGCCGCCGCCTGCGTCGCGCTACGGCCGGCGTGATCGCGAAGGCGGTTTGTCCGAAAGACCCCGAGCCCGGTTCTAGGCAGTATCAGCAGCGTACACGTGGCCAGAGACGCAGCGGCACGGAAGAACAAGACTTCGACGAACGAGTAATCGGCGACCTGCCATTTCGAGAGGGCGCTTGAGACGGCGAACATCACGGTGGCACCCAGCATGAACAAAATGCCCAGCGGGACGCGGTCGGCGCGTTCGAGACTGTTCGCGGTCAAGGGAAAGCCCCGGGAAAGACCGGAGAGTGCCTAGCACGGAGATCCGGGCGTGGGCAGGGCCAAATCGGAATAGCGGGGCTGCTCGTCGTGCCAGATCTCCCGAGGCATTGCGGGCGCACGGGATGTCATCTCCGGCGACGCATTCGACCCAGCCGCGCCGCACGCCGCTTCCTTGCGGCGCGTGCCTCTCGTTGTTTTCGCGCACGTCGCCGGCGACAGCGCTTGCATTTGCAACGCGAGCGACCGATGACGTACTTGAGGTAATCATTCCCGTAGTCGTATGTGATTTCCTCGTCGGGCTTTATCTTCCGCAGGGCACGGATGAAGACGCGGCCGCCGTAGGTGTAGGTTTCCGCATTCGGGTTGCAGGAATGATTCGCATAGCGCGCGATATTGCTGCGCGGCGTGCCGTCGATGGTTACCCGGGAATTGATCTCGTAAAGATAGCGGTTTCCCCGGCGCTCGAGCCTGCCGGCCTCTTCGGCGCTGACGCGCCGGCCTTTGTATTCGACAATTTTCTCGCGCTTGTTGATGAGCCTTGTGGCGAAAAGGCCGAGCCCGGTCAATGAGCGGCCAACGCGGAATGATCTTCGGGGCATTTCAGATTGGGATTAAACGTGCGAAGGCGATGCGGATGACAGATGATAAGCCATCCGTCAATCAGATTTATAATTTTCCCTGGCCCGCGGCCCCGATGGTCGTACAACTGTCTTCACGTCTGCTTCGACTGCGCAATTCTGAACTTAGTGTAGAAATCGTCCGGCCCAGCTCAGAAAAGCGCTGAACTGATCCGGATAAACCACGAAGTAAATGACGAGCGCGACCGGGGCCAGCATGAACATTAGGTCTCGCATGGAATCTGCCCTGTGCCGACACGTTGCTGCTCGCGCCCTTTCGAAACCAGTGTCGTGAGAACGTCAATATCACCGGACGTAAAAATTGAGGCGGCGGCTGGTGGTAATTAGATGCGGTCGGTCAGGGAACATGCCAAGGTCCCGGTATGGGCGAGCCGTGCCGGGCCCTGCGGGTACCTTTACTTCGCAATTGCCGGCCTCAATGGTGACGGATGGCATCGCATCAGCAGCGCTGGCCTGAACTGCCTCTGTCCGCCTGGAAGGGCACGCGCGACACGCTGCATCTATGGACGCAGATTGTCGGCAAAATCAGGCTGGCGCTGACGCCGTGGCTCAATCATTCGTGGCACGTTGCGCTCTACGTGACGTCGCGCGGGCTGACCACGTCGCCCATGCCGTGGAAGGACGCAAGCCTGGAGATTGAATTCGATTTCATCGAGCACGCGGTGTGGCTGCGCTTGAGCAACAGCAAGGTCCGAAAAGTGCTCATGCGACCGGTGCCGGTTGCGGCATTTTATGCTGACATTGGAACCGCGGTGAGCGAGCTGGGGCTGTCCCTCATGATCAATCCAATGCCCTGTGAAATCCCCGATGCGATTCCGTTCGACGAAGACGACGTGCACAGGTCATACGATCCGGATTATGCGTACCGGTTTTTTCGCGTGCTCAGTTCCGCACACGAAGTCATGAGTCGTTTCCGAACCGGTTTTATCGGCAAAGCCAGCCCCGTGCATTTCTTCTGGGGCAGTTTCGATCTGGCGGTCACCCGCTTTTCCGGGCGCACGGCCCCGCGACATCCCGGCGGGGTGCCGCATCTCCCGGATGCCGTCGCCCAGGAAGCCTATTCGCATGAAGTTTCGAGCGCGGGCTTCTGGCCGGGCGGCGGTGGCGGGCCGATCAATGACGCGGCGTTCTATTCCTACGCTTACCCGGCACCGGAGGGCTTTGCTGCGGCGAAAGTCATGCCTTCGGATGCCTTTTGGTCCAAGGAGCTGGGCGAGTTCGTGCTGCCCTATGCCGCGATGCGGACCGCCGCGGATCCGGACGCGGTTCTGATGGAATTCCTGCAGAGCACCTATGCCGCGGCGGCTGACCTGGGACATTGGGACCGCGCGGCGCTGGATTGCAGCCTGGGCGAGGAGGGAAAGGTACGCAGGATCTGACACAATATGACGCCGTGCTTGACCTCTCCGCCCGCGAAAGGCATCTGCAAATGCTATAACGGTGACAATTCAATTTGCCCGGAGTTCATATGAACGCTCCCGTCGCTCAACCCTATCGCCACACGTCCTTGTTTCCGCTTGGGCCGGACGAGACGCCCTACCGCAAGCTCGACATCGGCGGCATAGGGGTCAAGAGGGCAATGGGCGAGGACATGCTGGTGATCGAACGCGAGGCGTTGCGTGCGCTCTCGGAGGCCGCCTTCACCGACATCAATCACCTGCTGCGTCCGGCCCATCTCAGGCAACTGCGCAAGATCCTCGACGACCCGGAAGCGTCCGACAACGACAAGTTCGTCGCCTACGACTTTCTCAAGAATGCGAACATCGCCGCGGGCGGGGTCCTGCCGATGTGCCAGGACACGGGCACTGCGATCATCATGGGCAAGAAGGGGCGCATGGTCTTCACGGCGGGCGACGATGAGGCTGCGCTCGCCGAGGGTGCACGCGACGCGTATCTGAAAAAGAATCTGCGCTATTCGCAGCTCGCACCGATCTCGATGTTCGAGGAGAGAAACACCAAGTCGAACATGCCGGCGCAGGTCGAGATCTACGCGGAAGGCGAAGACGCGTACAAGTTCCTGTTCATCGCCAAAGGCGGCGGTTCGGCCAACAAGGCTTTTCTGTTCCAGGCGACGCCGTCCATACTTACGCACGACAGGATGCTGGCCTTTCTGAAAGAGAAGGTCCTCACACTCGGTACCGCGGCATGTCCGCCTTATCACCTTGCGATCGTCATCGGAGGCACCTCGGCCGAGTTGACGATGAAGACGGTAAAGCTCGCCTCTACAAAATATCTCGACGGGCTGCCCACCAAAGGAAGCGAGGATGGACATGCCTTCCGCGACCTCGAGATGGAAGCGGAAGTGCTGAAAATGACCCAGTCGACCGGCGTGGGCGCCCAGTTCGGCGGCAAGTATTTCTGTCATGACGTCCGCGTCATCCGGTTGCCGCGGCACGGCGCCTCATTGCCGATCGGACTCGGCGTTTCATGCGCCGCCGATCGCCAGGCACTCGGCAAGATCACGAAGGACGGTGTGTTTCTCGAGGAGCTTGAACATCATCCGGCCCAGTATTTGCCCGATGTGGACCAGGAAAAACTCGGCGGGCAGGTGGTAAAGGTCGACCTGCACCGGCCGATGAGGGAAATCCTCGCGCAGTTGTCGAAATATCCGGTGAAGACGCGGCTGTCGCTGACCGGCACGATGATCGTCGCGCGCGATCTCGCACACGCGAAGCTGCGCGAGCGGCTTGAGGCGGGGAAGGGGCTGCCGGATTATTTCAAGAACCATCCCATCTACTATGCGGGTCCTGCAAAGACGCCGGAAGGTTACGCGTCAGGTTCGTTCGGGCCCACGACAGCGGGCCGCATGGACAGCTACATCGATCAGTTTCAGGCAGCCGGCGGCTCGATGATTTCGCTGGCAAAGGGCAATCGTTCGGCGCAGGTACGCGACGCGTGCAGGAAATATGGCGGCTTCTATCTCGCCTCCATCGGCGGCAGTGCCGCGAAACTCGCCGAACAATGCATCAAGAAGGTGGAGGTTCAGGAATATCCCGAGCTCGGCATGGAGGCGATCTGGCGGATCGAAGTCGAGGATTTCCCCGCGTTCATCGTGATCGACGACAAAGGAAACGATTTCTTTAAGGAATTGAACCTCGGTTAAGGGGCTGCGCTGCGGTCGTGGATCGCTACGACAAAATGGTACTGCAGTTTCGCGACGTCCTCGCGGAAACGGAGCGCCTTTCTCCGGATGAGTTGCAGGGTTACCAGGAAAAATTACTTGAACCGTTGCTTTTGCACGCCCGCCAGCATGTGCCGTTCTATGCGCAGCGGCTGGCGCCCGTATTCCCCGGCGGCAAGCTGGATCTGGGCCGGTTCAACGAAATTCCGGTTCTTACGCGTGCGCAGGCGCAGGCCAACGCCAAGGCACTCGCTGCAGTCGATTTGCCGCCGCATGTAGGCAATGTCGAAACTGAGGAGACATCGGGTTCAACCGGCCGCCCGTTCGTGCACCGCCGCAACAGCCTCGTGACCATTGCCAATCTGGGCCTGACCGACCGCGTGCTGCGCTGGTGGGATTTCGACGGCAATAAAACGATGGCAACCTTCATTTCGCGGCATCCCGAACGCGCACCGCCGCCCGGCGGTACGACCGTAACGGGCTGGCGAACAGGATTTTCCGGCAAGCATCATCTGATCGACATGTGGGCGGACACGGACGTCCAGATCGACTGGCTGTCGGAGCGAAGGCCCCACTATCTTACCGCATACTCTTCGACCCTGTTGGCTCTGGCCGAACGAGTGCAGAAGCGGGGAACTTCATTGCATTTTGAGCGAATCAATTCGATTGCCACCGCAATGTCGGATGAGATCCGGCAAGCCTGCCACGACGTTTTCGGTGCCCGACCGATCGATCAGTACGGTGCTCAGGAGGTCGGCCTGATGGCCTGCGAGTGCGCCGTCTGCGGCCACTATCATGTCAGTGCGGAAGCGATGCGGGTCGAGATTCTGCGTGACGACGGCACGCCCTGTTCGCCGGGTGAGACGGGCCGTGTCGTCGTCACCTCGTTCTACAATTATGCCATGCCCTTTATCCGCTATGAGATCGGTGACTACGCCGTCGCCGGGCCGGTAAAGGTCAAATGCCCCGTCAAATTGCCGACATTAACCGGCGTGCTCGGCCGCTATCGCAACACATTTACGTTGAAGGATGGCCGGATTATCTATCCGTACGTGCAGATCGGGCGCTTCCGCGATTTCATTCCGTTCGGGCAGGTACAGGTGGTGCAGACCGCCTACGACGCGGTCGAAGTACGGTACGTGCCGCTGAGCGACGCAAAGGCGGACGAAGAGGGACTGCAGGCTTACCTGCGTGAGGCGATCGATCCGAGTTTGAACGTGCGCGCCGTTGCCGTCGACGACATTCCCCGCTCGGCTTCGGGCAAGTTCGAGGATTTCCTTTCTCTCGTGCCGCGTCATCGAGCCTAGCGGCGAACGCACGCAAAAAATTTGGCCCGCCGGATGGCGGGCCGATGCTGAAACGCGACGTGTTGTGATTAAGGTCCGAACTTGTAACTGATGCCGAAGCGGATCTTCTGGACGGCTGACAGATCGAGATTGCCCGGTCGTGCGGACGATCCGGCCGGAACGAGACCGGTCGGAACAGTGAAATCGCCGAAGCTCTCATAGAGATATTCGACTCTCCCGATCCAGTTTGATGCGAACATGTATTCAACACCGGCGCCGGCCGCCCAGCCGGTCAAGGTCTTTGCGTCCGACCAAGCGGTGGCCGAGACGGTTACCGGGCCAATGGTGTTGAGGACGGTGCTTTCGGACCACTTAAGGCGGGTAAACGCCACACCGCCGGTGCCGTAAAGGAGCCATGGACCAGTCACGAATCCCACACGACCGCGAAGGCTCGCCTGCCAGGTCAAAGTGACTTCAGAATTCCTGCGCAGGGTAAAGCCGTCACCGCTGCTATCGATGCCGGTTAATGTCGTGACCAAAGCGTCGCTTGAATGGCCCCAGGTCCAGTCGCCTTCCACCCCGACCAACCACTGCGGGGCCACCATGTAATTGTAGCCCGCATGAACGCCGGCAATGCCGCCGTTGAGATTGTAGTTCTCGCTCCGTCCAGGGATGGTGACGGATCCGCTCGGCGGCGTGAAGATGTAGGGCAGCGTGGTTAAATCCGCATCGGCCCAGCGATAGCCTGCGTGACCGCCGACGTAGAAACCGGTCCAGTTAAACGCAGGTGCGTTTTGGGCGCTTGCGGATGCAGCAGCACCTGCCGCCACGACGATGCCGGCAGCAATATCGAGGAGCGTCAAAGACGCCCGTCGAGAGCGAACCTGCTTGACCATTGGACCCCCACAGCCCTGAAGAATGATCAAGTGTATTCCCTTAACGGTGGCCGCCAATGGCCGCACAGGCATTTCTCGTTGGACGGTAGGAGAATGCCAATCGGCTGCTGCAATCCGGCAACACTTGTTTGTTTACCAAGAAGATTCAATGCCTTACGTCGCACGTAAGGCAAGGTTCGGAACTACCGTAGATTGTCGCGGGAGCAGTGGAACACTCCCTGGTTAGCCCCGGGTCAAGAAGTCGATGACCTTCGGACCGGTACACGCTCAGGCGACAGGCAAAGATCCCTGGATAGCGCGTGCGCGTGCTTCCTCAACGAGCGCCGTAACCGCGGGTTGGATCGGATAACGGTCTGAAACGACAAGCCCGACCGTATGGTAGACGTCCGGCTCGACGATCGGAACGGCTCGTAGCGGTTCCGTCAGCTCAACCGTTTCGAGTGCCGAATTTGGAACGATGCTCGCCCATCGGCCGACGCGCACATGCGCCATCAACGCGCTTAACGAGTCGGTTTCCAATACTGGTGTCGGTTCGATGCCGACATGGCGAAATATGCTGTCAATGATACGTCTGCTTTGCATGTCGCGACAAAGGAGACACAAAGGTTTCTCGGCGGCCTGGGACCACGTGACGCGATCCGGATCTCCATACGGGTCGGCCGTCACCAAAAGATATTTCTCCCGGTAAATCGGAATTGCTTCGACGTCGCCGATCGGCTCATTGCTCAGATAGGTCATTCCGGCATCGATCTCACGCTGCCGCAGCATGGTGAGAAGTTCCGACGAGGTGCGGCCGAGAACCGTAAATCGCGCATTTGGATGACGGCGCTGCAGAGGGACTGTGAGCTTTGCTACGAGCGGCATAGCAGAAGGAAGGGCGGCTATTCGCAAGTGTGCGTGCCCGTCTGTCTTGAGACCAAGAATGTCTTGACGCATCGCGTTGACATCGCCGACCAGGCGATGCGCCCACATCAGAACCCGCTCTCCTTCCTGGGTAAAACCTTGAAAACGCGAAGCTCGCTTCACCAGTGGAACGTTCAGAGCCTGTTCCAGACTCTGGATGCCAAGTGAGAGAGTGGGCTGGGCCACTCCGCACCTTTCTGCGGCACGACCGAAATGTCGTTCCCGCGAGAGTGCGATCATGAATTCCAGCTTGTCCAGCATTGGCAAAATCCTACATGGCATTGCGATTTTTGCGCCAGCCACACTATTCGTGCGAATCGGTCAGTGCAAACCTGAGAAAGTCGCGTTTTTCAACGCATGCTCACAATTTAAAAAATCAATCCTGCAATCAACCTCGCATATTCCGAATTCCGCGGCCGTTCGCGCATCTGCGACGTTGCCTCGTTTGCGTGAGCCATGCGCCTGACTGGAAATTCTGCTGCATCGACGAACGTGGCATTGACCGAAATGTCATTCGCGGTCGGCAATGATCTCGTGCTGCCCCTCTGTTTCTCCGCCGTGGATTGATCCGCGGCATCGAGGGTTTCTTCGTCCTCATAACGGGCGCGGAGAAAAAGCAAAAGCCGTCGAAAACGCTTGCCCACGCGCGGGAGATGAACGGAAGATCTCGGCCCTGAAGGTTACGCGTCAGCCATCGATTGCCGGCATGCCGGCGCGTCACCGTGCAACCGACCGCGTATTCGACGGCATCGAGATTGCGGGTGAGAAGAGCCATGCCATCGCCCGCAGAGGCATCCAGCCGATGCAAGAGGATCGACGCATCTTTGGCAGTCTGAGTGTCGAGGGGAATCTGATGTTGGCCGGCCTCATGGCAGAGAACCGGTGGCCGCTTGCACGCATCGTCGAGATGTTTCCGCGAGTGAAAGAGCGGCGGGGAAGCCGCGGTACCGATCCTTCAGGCGGCGAACCGCAAATGCTGGCATTTGCGCGCGCGTTGCTGGTGGAACAGAACCTTGCGGCGACACTCACGCTCGCGAGCCGCGTTTATATCGTCGATAACGGTCATATGGCGCACGAAGGATCGGCGCGCGGGATGCGGGCGCAGCCGGAAATCCTGCACCGTTACCTGGGCGTGTAGCCGGTCAGGCTGTCGCTGCAACGGCCAGCATCAGGAGCGAGATACCAACGTATTTCGCTGTCTGGGTGATGTCAGGGAGTTGGTCCGCGAACCCGACCAGCCACAGGAAGCTCGCAACACCAATGATCGTGTATTTCACCGCCGGGATTGCCGTACACTTTCTCAAGAACTCGAACATGACGCTCCGCTCCGCCGCGCCCCGGCCCCGCGGCATTCCGACCTACTGCGCTGCAATATAGTCTATTGCGACGCAAAAAAGCAACCAAAAGTTGATGCCCCGCGGACGGCGCAACGGCTGCGTTTTCAGAGGCGGGGACGAATCTGTGGGACGCCGCTTCCTAGTTACCGCCGCGGTGACGGAAATAATTGAAGACGTAGATGCGAATGGCAGATGAAAGATTGCAATTGTCTCTTTCTCGATCGATTTGACCGACCAGAATTGACACGGTGGTCTTTTTCGCGTCGACGATTTCGCGCAATCCATCCCAGAATTCGTTTTCAAGCGAGACACTTGTCTTGTGCCCGTCGAGAATGATCGAGCGCTTGATCACGACAGACTTCAGATCTCTTTTCATTCTCTCGTCCATGTGAGTACTCGCATCCGGCGCGTACGGCACACACTTACCGCCATGGTTGAGACAAGGTTTTGAGGGAGATCAAAAAAGCCCTTGATAGCTGTATTCAGCGTCGGGTTCTTGCGCTGCACCGATTTTTCCGGACGCGGCATTGATCGAAATCAAGGCGGAATCGGAAATGCGGCTCACACTTTTTAAATGTGGCAATCCATATCCAATGCACCGTTCGAGCGCGATCTGGAACTCGCGGTGATCGACGAGGACGGCACGCACGTGCTGGTGTTTCCCTGCCGGCGTGTTGCGGGTGGGTGGATAAAGACCCAGACAAAGGAACGTATTGACGTGCACCCGACGCACTGGCGCACGTGGGAATCTGAGTGATTTTGGAGTTCTTTTGCCGGTATTCCGCGCGGCCATGAAAAAAGCCCGGAAATTGGGCGGTAAACGGCCGCCTCATTCATCGTGGCCTTCGCATGGTCTGGTTACGGAGGAACATCAGCGGTCGCGGCGGCCGTGACGGCAAAGCAATGAAATTCGGGCTTGTGATCGCCAACCGGTCGGCTTGGACTCGTCGCATAAGCTTGTCGTTCTTTGCGGAGACTATGATGTCGCGTCCGGTGCTTTGCAACGACTTATGCGCTTCATTGCCGGTTCATCCTTTGCCTTTGCCGGTGCGGCGCCGGTTCTTGAGCGGAATGATCTTGGCGCTCATACCGGCGCTCTTTCGCAGCGCCTCTTTCAAGCTGGCGGGTCGGCCGTATTTTTTCAGAAGGTCATTGAAGGTTTCGTCGGCGAGCTCCTGAAACGATTTCATGCTCTCCGCCATGAGCACTCGAAGTTCTTGCCAGGTCTCCTCGTGAAGATAAATTCGCTTTCCAATCATCAATCACCGCCTTGTCGAGGGCCCGCACAGTAACACGCCCGGCGGCATTCCGGTTTGATATGGCGGGTGCCGAGAAGGTGGAGACGTTTGCGCCGGATGGGCCGGGCGAGCTTCTGATTATTTCCGCTGCGGCTTTCCGGCAGTCACCGGCCAGTTTTTCGAGTTCGATCGCGATATCTTCGTTCCAGCTCGTGGCGGCAACTTCTTCGCACATCAGAGCATGGGTGAGCAGGCGGGCAGCCACTTTGGCGTCGTCGGACATGGACGAACAGGTGCCACAATCCGACGTTGCGGCCGTTGAGGTAGGTCAATTAAACCTTGGCGGACGATAAATCCTTGCGCCTGGGCCAATTCTCCTTTTAATTGATTTTTTAGCAGCTACACTTTTTAGGATGTGAACATATTGCGAACGAAGAACAAATAGTGTACGGTGTGCACCTTCAGTTCGATTCCGCCAGCGCGGCAGGGGCCGCGTTGTCGGGGGGTCGAATCCCCGCCATAAGGAGCACGTCATCATGAGTCAGCCTGCCCTGCGTCTCGTTGAAGGATCATCCATGGACAAATCGAAGGCCCTGTCAGCTGCGCTGAGCCAGATCGAGCGTCAGTTCGGCAAGGGCTCGGTCATGAAGCTTGGCAAGAACGACAAGGCCATGGATATCGAGGCCATTTCTTCGGGCTCCTTGGGGCTCGATATCGCCCTCGGCATCGGCGGGCTGCCGCGGGGACGAGTGGTCGAAATCTATGGCCCGGAATCGTCTGGCAAGACCACGCTTGCGCTGCACACGATTGCGGAGGCGCAGAAAAAGGGCGGCATCTGTGCTTTTGTCGACGCGGAACATGCACTCGATCCAATCTATGCGCGCAAGCTTGGCGTGAACGTCGACGATTTGCTGATTTCTCAGCCTGATGCTGGCGAGCAGGCGCTTGAGATCGCCGATACGCTTGTACGCTCCGGCGCAATCGACGTGCTGGTGGTCGATTCCGTCGCCGCCCTCGTGCCGCGGGCCGAGCTTGAAGGCGAGATCGGCGAGGTACAACCGGGTTCACAAGCGCGCCTGATGAGCCAGGCCTTGCGCAAGCTGACGTCCTCTATTTCGCGCTCGCGGACGATGGTGATTTTCATCAACCAGATCCGCATGAAGATCGGCGTGATGTACGGTTCGCCTGAGACGACGTCGGGTGGCAACGCTTTGAAATTCTATGCGTCCGTACGTCTCGATATCCGCCGCATCGGCGCAATCAAGGAGCGCGACGAGGTGGTCGGCAACCAGACCCGCGTGAAGGTGGTGAAGAACAAGCTGGCGCCTCCGTTCAAGCAGGTCGAGTTCGATATCATGTACGGCGAGGGCATATCGAAGACCGGCGAATTGATCGATCTCGGGGTTAAAGCCGGCGTGGTCGAAAAATCCGGTGCCTGGTTCTCCTATGACAGCCAGCGAATCGGGCAAGGCCGTGAGAACGCCAAGCAGTTCCTGAAAGAGAATCCTGACATCGCAAACAAGATTGAAGCGGCGGTGCGCCAGAATGCCGGGCTCATAGCCGAAGCAATCATGGCTGGCGAAGGCGAGGGTAAGGACGAGGACGACGAAGCGGCAGAAGCTTGAAAGGATGATGGGCTGCCGGATGGTGCTGTCGCCACGCTTCCATCCGGACCCGGCCTTCGCGAACAAGGCGTTGTCTTCGCGAGCGAAGGGCCGGGGCAGGTGATCCAGCCGGAAGCGCCTGTTTCGCCCGCGCCGACCCGCACTGAAATCGTAGCCGTCGTTGCGCCGATCGCGGAGCCAGAGGCCGCTGAATCACGAAAGGCCGGAGTTGCGAGAGGCAAAGTCAGGAGTACACGTGCCAGGAGAAAACCCAAGACTGCGCCCGTGAAGGCCAAAGCCTCGAAGGTGAAACGTAAAGGAAATGCGGGCCGTTCGGGCCCAAGGGGAGTAAGCAGGAGTAAGTAAGGCGAGGCGGCGGCGCCTGCGTTATCCGCTGCACCATTCCGGTGACGCGTATCTGTGATGCGTCAGGCATTCGCCCCCGTCGGCACCCGGCTGCGTAAAGCGGCCGCCACCGAGGACGGGGGCGAAGGCGTTTTGTGGCTATAGGATGGGCTCTGTCTGCCAGTGACCGGCGCCGTGATCCGGCCGCGCCCCTTCCTAGACTTAATGCGACCCCACCGCTAAATAGCTGACTGAAAACATGAAGCCGGACGGGGATTTAGCCCCGACTGCAACAGGGATTCGCACGGTCCGAAATGAGCGGCGTCAACGATATCCGCAAGAGTTTCATCGATTTCTTTGTCCGCAACGGCCACCAGGCGGTTGCGTCGTCCGCACTGGTACCGCGCAACGACCCCACGCTGATGTTCACCAATGCCGGCATGGTGCAGTTCAAGAACGTGTTCACCGGGCTGGAGAAGCGGCCCTATTCGCGCGCCGTGACGGCGCAGAAATGCGTCCGCGCCGGCGGCAAGCACAACGACCTCGATAATGTCGGCTATACGGCGCGCCATCACACGTTTTTCGAGATGCTCGGTAACTTCTCGTTCGGCGACTATTTCAAGGAGCGGGCGATAGAGCTTGCCTGGACGCTGGTTACGAAGGATTTCGCGCTGCCGAAAGACCGGCTGCTCATCACCGTCTATATCGACGACGACGACGCCTTCAAACTATGGAAAAAAATCGCCGGGCTGCCCGACAGCAGGATTTTGCGGATTGCCGGCGCGGACAATTTCTGGGCGATGGGCGATACCGGGCCTTGCGGACCGTGCTCTGAGATCTTCTACGACCACGGCGACAAAATTCCCGGCGGCCCGCCGGGTTCGGCGGATTCCGAGGGCGACCGCTTCATCGAAATCTGGAATCTCGTATTCATGCAGTATGAGCAGCTCGAGGGTGGCAGCCGCGTCAATCTTCCGCGGCCGTCAATCGACACCGGGATGGGGCTCGAGCGCATTGCCGCCGTTCTGCAGGGCACGCACGATAACTACGCCATCGACCTGTTCCAGACGCTGATCCGCGTGATAGCCGATCTGACCCACGTGGACCCCGAGGGCCCGCAAAAGGCGTCGCACCGGGTAATTGCCGATCATTTGCGTGCGTCGGCCTTCCTGATTGCGGACGGCGTCCTGCCCTCAAATGAAGGTCGCGGCTACGTCCTGCGCCGCATCATGCGGCGCGCCATGCGCCATGCCGAGCTTCTCGGGGCGAAAGAACCCCTGATGTGGAAGCTTGTACCCGCGCTCACCCGTGAAATGGGTCAGGCTTATCCCGAGTTGCTTCGTGCCGAGGCTTTGATCACCGAAACGCTCAAGCTCGAGGAGACGCGCTTCCGGCGTACACTCGAGCGCGGCCTTGCCATCCTCGACGAAAAGAGCAAGGGCCTCAGGAAAGGCGCGATGTTCGATGGTGACACCGCCTTCACGCTCTACGACACCTACGGTTTTCCTCTCGATCTCACGCAGGACGCGCTTCGCTCTCGCGGAATTTCAGTCGACGTGGCCGCCTTCACCGACGCAATGGAACGCCAGCGCGAGAAGGCGAGGGCATCGTGGGCGGGATCGGGCGAGGCCGCGCAGGAGACGGTCTGGTTCGCCTTGCGCGAAAAGATCGGTGCCACCGAATTTCTCGGCTACGAGACCGAAAGCGCCGAAGGCGTTGTTGCCGCGTTGGTGAAGGACGGGAAGGAAGTTCCTGAGCTCAAAAAAGGCGAACGCGGTGTGGTCGTGATGAACCAGACTCCGTTCTACGGGGAGAGCGGCGGCCAGGTCGGCGACACCGGCGAAATGCGGCGTGAAGGCGTGCGTCTCAGCGTTGAGGACACGCAAAAGAAGGCAGGCGATCTGTTCGCGCATTTCGTCAAGGTCGAACAGGGAGCGGTCAAAGTCGGCGATCCGTTGCTGCTGGATGTCGATCATGCGCGCCGCAGCGCGATCCGCCAGAATCATTCGGCGACGCATCTTCTGCACGAGGCGCTGCGGCAGGTGCTCGGAGACCATGTCGCGCAGAAAGGTTCGCTCGTTGCCCCCGATCGCCTGCGCTTCGACTTTTCTCATCCCAAGCCTATGTCGGCGGAGGAGATCGAGCGGGTCGAAGACATTGCCAACGACATTGTCCTCCAGAATACGCCAGTAACGACGCGTCTGATGGCGGTGGACGATGCAATCGCCTCCGGCGCGCGCGCGCTTTTCGGCGAGAAGTACGGTGACGAGGTGCGCGTCGTTTCGATGGGAGAGGGTGCCGGCAACACCATGGGCTGGTCGGTTGAACTCTGCGGCGGCACCCATGTACGGCGAACCGGCGACATCGGGATTATTTCCCTGATCGGGGAATCAGGGGTAGCGGCCGGCATACGCAGAATTGAGGCATTGACCGGAAAGTCGGCCCGAAAGGCCGCTAACAAACAGCTTCAGGTCGTTAAAGCGGCTGCTGCGGAGCTTAAAGTTCCGCTTGAAGAGATGCCCGGACGCATCGGAGCGCTCTTGGACGAACGCAAGAAGCTCGAGCGCGACCTGTCCGAGGCCAGGAAGAAACTTGCCATGGGCGGCGGCGGCAAGGCAGCGGGCGAGGCTGCCGATGTCCGGCAGGTCAACGGCGTGAAGTTGCTTGCGCGCGCGGTTACCGGCATCGATCTCAAGGACCTCCGCAGCCTCGCGGATGAGGGCAAAAAGCAGGTGGGTTCCGGGGTGGTCGTCATCGTGGCCACTGCCGAAGACGGCAAGGCCGGAATTGTGGTCGGGGTGACGGACGATCTGACCAGACGCTTCAATGCCGTCGATCTCGTGAAAAAAGGCGCCGAAGCGCTCGGCGGCAAGGGTGGTGGCGGACGCCCGGATATGGCGCAGGCCGGCGGGCCGGACGGCTCCAAGGCGGAGGCTGCGCTGAAGGCGGTCGAGGCGGCCCTCAATGGCTAACGATTGGCTTCCAAAGCCGGCGTCGTCACGTTGCTGACAAAGCGCACGCGCGCCTCAATAGAGGCACGCGGCACTTCGATCGGTTCGTACCCCAGATCGCTGTAGGTCATAACCATTCCGTTGCAGATGCGCGCGGCGGTCCCGATGCTTTGCCTGCGTTCGGCGTCGGTTCCGTAAATCTCGGGCCATGGCGGGACAGACGAAGACCTGCTTCTGCTAGCGATTGTCGCGGGCGGCACGCAAAATCGCTGCTGCCACAGCTGCATTTTCAAGGCGCAGGTAGCCCACGTTGTCAGCAATGCCGCGGTCGAAGAAAACCGGTCCCGTAAGGCCGGAAAATCTTGCGTAGGACGCCGGATCGCACCCCAACATTGCCTGCGCGGAAGCGAAGGGGTCGATCCACGGAAGTGCGCTGCCGTTGATGCCTTCGATCAGCGAGGGCCTGCCGGCGCCGGGACCACCGGTAATGACGAAGTAAGATGGCGTCGGCCCATTCGGAGCCTGTGCGTGCGGTGGTTTCATTTCTCCCGGTAGTTGTCAGATGTCCGATGCCGGGGCCGGCGCGGAAATGCGGTTGATCAAGCGCAAGAGCAAGGCCCCGGAAAGTGTAATAATATTGTTGAGGATTCCTGCGGGGTTGCATGGCACGTGATCGATTAGGAGCTATCCGCCGGCGCGTCTACCAGGTGCTCGAGCAGGGCCCGGTCGGAGACCGCGTCAGCACGGTCGTCGATCGCCTGCTCGTCGCTCTCATCCTGGCCAATCTCGTCTCCGTCGCGCTTGAGTCGGTGCCGGAATATCAGGCGCGTTATGCGACGCTCTTTGCCGTCATTGAATATGTTTCCCTGACCGTATTTACCGCAGAGTACGGCTTGCGCGTGTGGTCAGCCGTCGAACACGGACCGCATCGCCACCTGCGGCGGTCGCGTGCGCGCATTCGGTACGTGCTGAGTGCCGCCGGCATTATCGACCTTATTGCGGTGCTGCCTTTCTGGTTCGCGATGTTAAGTCCGGGCGATTTCCGTTTCATCCTTGTCTTCCGGATGGTGCGCTTTTTCAAGATCGCGCGCTATTCGCCGGCCATGCGCTCATTGCTCGACGTGCTCTACCGCGAGCGGCGCGCACTCTTTGGGTGCCTGGTCATTACACTCGGCATCACGGTGGTGGCGGCTTCGCTCATGCATCTTGCGGAAGGAAAAGTGCAGCCTGACAAGCTCGGCACTATTCCGGACGCACTGTGGTGGGCAATCGTCACGATTGGCACCATCGGCTATGGCGATGTGGTGCCCGTGACCGTCCTCGGCAAACTGATTGCGACCGGCACGATATTCGCGGGACTGGTCATGATGGCCCTTCCGGTCGGTATTATTGCGACTGCATTTGCCGAGCATATTCACCGCCGTGACTTTATCGTGACCTGGGGCATGATTTCCCGTGTTCCGCTGTTCGCGGAGCTCGATGCCGCCGAAATTTCCGACATCATGGAGCTGTTGCGGGCGCAGGTTGTCGGTGCCGGCGAGGTGATCGTGCGTGAGGGCGACACGGCGCATTCGATGTATTTCATTGCGGCGGGAGAAGTGGAGATCGCGCTGAAGGGCAAGAAGGAACGGCTGCGTCTGGGCGTCGGTCAGTTTTTCGGGGAAGTCGCGGTGCTGCGCCGGTCGCGTCGGTCGGCGACCGTGACGGCTCTGGCGCGCACGAGCCTGCTTGTGCTCGATGCGCACGACCTTCATGCACTCATGGACCGCGATCCACGCATCGCCGAACGGATCAGGGACGTGGTGGAAAAGCGCGTCGGCCGGGAACGGGTGTCCGCCAAAGGCGACATCGTTGAAGAGGAGATCAAGCCCGCTTAGCCGTGAAATGGCCGGCTGCCGCCGGCCATAAACTCGACTACGCCATCGCCTTCTTCAGGTTTTCGTCGATCTTGTCGAGAAAGCCGGTGGTGGTGAGCCACTTCTGGTCGGGGCCGATCAGCAAAGCGAGATCCTTGGTCATATATCCCGACTCGACCGTGTCGACGCACACTTTTTCCAGCGTCTGCGCGAACTTCGCAAGCGCGCTATTGTTATCGAGCTTGGCACGATGCGCGAGGCCGCGTGTCCAGGCAAAGATCGATGCGATCGAGTTGGTCGAGGTCTGCTCACCTTTCTGGTGCTGGCGGTAATGCCGTGTCACCGTGCCGTGCGCAGCTTCGGATTCGACGATCTTGCCGTCCGGAGTCATTAGCACCGAAGTCATCAGGCCGAGCGAGCCGAAACCCTGCGCCACAATGTCGGACTGTACGTCGCCGTCGTAGTTCTTGCAGGCCCAGACATAGCCGCCCGACCATTTCAGCGCGGCGGCGACCATGTCGTCGATCAGCCGGTGCTCGTAGGTAAGCTTCTTCTTCTCGAACTCGGCCTTGAACTGTTTGTCGTATACTTCCTGGAAAATGTCCTTGAAGCGGCCGTCATAGACTTTGAGAATGGTATTCTTGGTCGAAAGGTAGACCGGATAGCCGCGCGACAGACCATAGTTGAACGACGCCATCGCGAAATCGCGGATCGAGTCATCGAGGTTGTACATCGAGAGCGCGACGCCCGAACCGGGAAATTCGAAAACCTCGTGCTCGACCTTCTTGCCGTCGGGCGTCAGGTAGCTCAGCGTCAGCTTGGCCTTTTCGGGGACGCGAATGTCAGTTGCGCGGTATTGGTCGCCGTAGGCATGGCGCCCGATCACGATGGGCTGCGTCCAGCCGGGCACCAGCCGCGGCACATTCTTGCAGATGATCGGCTCGCGGAAGATGACGCCGCCGATGATGTTGCGAATGGTGCCGTTGGGCGAGCGCCACATTTTCTTGAGGTTGAATTCCTTCACCCTGGCCTCATCCGGAGTGATGGTGGCGCATTTCACCGCGACACCGACCTCCTTGGTCTTGTTGGCGGCGTCGATGGTGATCTGGTCGTCTGTCGCGTCGCGCTTCTGGACGCTGAGATCGTAGTAGAGGAGGTTGATGTCGAGATAGGGATGGATCAGCTTGTCCTTGATCAGCTGCCAGATAATGCGCGTCATCTCGTCGCCGTCCATTTCGACGACGGGGTTTGCCACCTTGATCTTCGCCATTGCGGATAGAACCTTTTGAAAAGCCGCACGGACATGAGGAAAAAGCGTCCGGCGCGCGCCCCTATAGCACCCAAACCCGGGATACGAAAGACTCGATTTCCGAGCGGCCGCGATACTGAAAAGGGCGCACGGGGGGTGGCCACCGGAGCCGATTGTGCACGGGCCTACTGTGCCTGGCGGGCGTAAATCGCCTGATCAGTTACGACAAAATCAATGCGGCGATCGCGCAGTGCCTTGAGGCATTCTGCGGGCGTATTCACGATCGGCTCTTCATGGACATTGAAGCTGGTATTAACCAGCACCGGCAGCCCCGTTTCGCGTTCAAACGCCCCAAGGATGTCGTGGTAGAGAGGATTGTCCGCGCGGTCGATGATCTGCGGACGCGCCGAGTGGTCGACGTGGACCACCGCCGGAATGCGGTCGCGCCAGTGCGGACGGACGTCGCAGGCGATCGTCATGTAGCGGCAGGCGCGCCGGTTGGCATTTGTTATATCGAAAACCTGATTGGCCTTCTCGCGCTGGATGACCGGTGCGAATGGCATGAATTCCGAGCGTTCCAATCTTGTATTGAGCAGGTCGTGGGTTTCCCGGCGCGCGGGGTTTGCAAGAATCGTGCGCGCCCCGAGTGCGCGCGGGCCAAACTCCATGCGGTGTGTGTAGATGGCACCGATCTCTCCGTCTTTCAGTCGGCGTACCGTTCCCTCGACCGGCGCCTCCGCAAGCCGCCGGATGTCGGGGGATCGGGCGAATTCGGCGTCGACGGTACCGGAAAAATCCCGTCCCAGATAAAGATCGCCGAGGTCGCGGCGCTGCTTGAGCCAGTGCGCGGGGCCGTCACGCCTGAGCAGCCATGCAAGCGCACCGCCGACAGGTAAGCCGTCATCACCCATCGCCGGAAAGACGAAGACCTCATCGAGATCGAGCGCTTCGGCAAGCAGCCGATTGAGTTTGACGTTGGCGAAAACCCCGCCGGATACCCCCAGATTCCGCGCCGGATTGTTCTTCAGCAGCTGGCGAATGGATACCAGCATGACATCTTCGAGCACCTTTTGAACTGTAGCGGCGTAGTCCTCACGCGTAAGGCCGCGCCTGAGCGCGCGCATAAAGGAAAAAATCGCGCGATCTCCGCCGAGATCCGAATGGATGCGTCCCCGATCGTCGACGCGATAGCGGGACATAAGCTCGCCCGCACGCACAGGCTCGCCCATTGCCGCAAGGCCCGTTACTTTGCCTTCGTGACGGACCCGCTTGAACCCGAGCGCCTTGGTCGCCCAGCCGTACATTTTGCCAAGGCTGTCCTCTTCGGGACGCGTCAGGATCATGTCCTCGCCGCCGTAGATATCGATGAGCCGTCCGGCAGCCAAATAACGATGGCTGTAGTGTACATTGTCGCCACCGCCGTCCGCCGTCACGATCAACGCATTCTCCCAGGGGCTGTAGAAGAGTGCCGGCAGGGCATGTGCCTCGTGATGATTGTAGAACCAGGTGATGACGTCGGGGCGGTACCCGCTGTCGCGCTGAAAAGATCCGAAATCCAGGAAAGTGCTGATGTCCGTGGTTTCATGCCGGAAAAGCTCCGGCATAAGCTGACGCCGCGGCCTGCGCCGGAGATGGGCGCGGTACTGCTCGCGCAGCCACTCGACGCCGCGCAGGTGACGGAAATAGCGTGTCGGAAACATGCTGCGGCTGTAGGCGACGACATCGACATCCCGGCGCGTTGTGCCCGTGATTGACAGAACTTCATCGATTGCCGCATCAGGGTGACGCGACCCGTCGCTCTTGCGGCGGGTCAGACGTTCGAGATGAACCGCCGCCTTCAGTGAATAATCTTCAAAGACCGCGGCCGCGGCATCGTGCGACCCGGAATGAACGCCTAATATGATTTGCGTCATGGTGCGGACTTTGTGAGCGCGCGCGTCCACGACGGCGCAACATCACCGGCGCGCATGATGCCGATGAAGTAGTATTGATGTTGCGAGGTGCGGAACGGCAGGTCGCCATGGCTGAAAACGATCCTCAGTCCGGATGTCTCGATCATCGGACGAAACGTCTCTACGGTAGAGCCGGCGTTGTTTTCCTGCAGGATGATGATCCCGCCGGGGTTCAGGTGGGGTCCGACCGACTGCAGGAAGTCCCGGTGGACGCGCCAGTCCGGATCATGGGCGCGCAGATTGCCGAGGTATTCGTCGACGAAGTGCGGCGGATTGGAGACGACAAGATCCCAGCGTTCCGCGGGTGGTATGCTTTTCAAGTTATCGGAGCAGTAGACCGACACGCGGCCTGACAAGGCATTGTTTGCGACCGTGCGTTCGCAGGCCCGTACCGCTTCCGGGTTGATGTCGGCAAGGCAGAGGCTTGCACAGAGGCCGTGGCCCAGCAACGAAAAGCCGATAAAGCCCGGACCCGCGCACCACTCGAACGCCCGCCCTTGTCTTGATATGCCGTAGTGCCGCAGGAGCGAAATGAAGTCCTGCCCGAACCCGCGTCCGCCGCCATCGAGGTGGTCCTTGTATGAGACCCGGATGCCGGCAAAGTTCGCTTGCCTGTAGGGATAGAGGGGCTTCAGCCAGGGGTAGATATAACGGCGCCGGAAATGCTTAAGAACGTCAGACACAGCAACCGCCCCCAAGGATACGTCAGCGGCATAGGCAACATGACGCAATTTCTGTCAATACGGCGGTGAGCGATGCCTGGAGCCGGCACCGACAAGACCAAGCGCTGGATCGAGACGCCAGCACCGGCAGTGGTTCTCGTCGAACCGCAACTTGGCGAGAATATCGGCGCTGCCGCGCGCGCGATGGCCAATTTCGGACTGTCGCGCCTGCGGCTGGTGAAGCCCCAGCAAAAGTGGCCGAACGAGAAGGCGAGGGTAATGGCGGCGGGCGCCGACCGTGTTCTCGAGGGTGCGACGCTTTTCGACACTCTTAACGATGCAATCGGCGACTGCAGTTTCGTCCTGGCTGCGACCGCACGCAACCACGATCAGGCCAAACCGGTAATTTCAGCCGAGACGGCCGCGGTCGAAATGGCGCAGCGGATTGCCGGCGGCGAAAATGTCGCAATCATTTTTGGGCGCGAGCGCATCGGTCTTGAGAATCACGAGGTGGCGCTGGCCGACCGTATTGTCACGTTGCCGGTCAATCCGGCCTTTGCGTCACTCAATCTGGCACAAGCGGTCGTGGTCATCGCCTATGAATGGTTCAAGCTTGCCGGGGGAGGCAAACTCCCGTTTTCGATGCCGGAGAAATCGCCGCCCGCACCCAAGCAGCAGCTCGATGCATTTTTTTCCGATCTCGAACGCGAGCTGGAGCGCGTCGAATTCTTCCGCCCGGAAGAGAAGCGCGGCACCATGAGCGTCAACCTCCGCAACATTTTTCAACGGATGGCTCCGACGCAGCAGGACATCCGCACGCTGCATGGCGTGATCAACGCGATCGCACAAGGACGAAAAGGACCGGCGCGTGGCGGGATACTCGATCCGGCGGAGGCGCAAAAGCTGCGCGACCTCCTGGCGGAGCATGGCGGCGGCCGCGTCCCGGGCGAACGCGGGCCCGTGCGCGGGCTGGCGCGGCTGCTGCGCCGGAATCCGACAGAGGCGGAGCGGATTCTGTGGCAGGCCCTGGTCAATGACCGCCGTTTCGCCGGTCGCGGGTTCAAGCGTCAGGTGCCGATCGGTCCGCATATTGTCGATTTTGTGTCGTTTCCTTTGAAATGCGTGATCGACCTGGTGCCCGCCGGGGAAACCGGCGAGGCGGCGCGCACGCGGGCTGAACGGCGGACTTATCTTGTCGAGCGGGAATACCGTGTGTGTGAGATTAAAGGGACGGAGGTGGAAAGGGACGTCCGGACGGTGCTTGACGACCTCGCCGCCACCATCTCTGGCAAGCGCTAGCGAAAGCATGTCCGCACGGTGCCGGGCAGGACGCTAGTGCGAATGGTTTGCAGTTCTTTTTGATCGTACGAGCCGCCGGCTGTCATTGCGCTGGATCAAGTCGAATACACAGCGCCTTCGCTAGTAGGAAGAGCGAAGGAGTTCCACATGCAGGTCTTCAACTCGTCGCAGCGCTATGGTGCGGTTGTCCAAATCCTGCACTGGAGCACAGCCGCCCTGGTGCTTGTTTCCTGGTTGCTTGGCACGTTCGGTGACGAATTGCCGAAAGGGGTCGCGCGCAACGCGGCCCTGTTCATGCACATCTCGGCCGGTCTGGCGATCCTGGCGGTCGTAGCGGTTCGCATCTTGTGGCGACTTGCCGATCCGCCACCCGCGCCGGAGTCGACATTGCTGGGCGCTTGGCTCGACCGGGCCGGGCGGCTCGTCCACGTCGCGATCTATATTCTGCTGCTGGCTGTGCCAGTCGTCGGGATTGTAGCGCAGTTCGCACGCGGGCAGTCGCTGCCGCTCTTCGGCGTCCGCGAAATTGTCTCGCCATGGCCGGCTGACCGCGCTTTCGCTCATTCTGCCAGGGAAGTGCATGAATGGCTGGCAAATCTGCTGATGGCCGTTGCCGCCGTGCACGCCGCCGCCGCCGCCCTGATGCATCACTGGATTCTCGGCGATCGAACGCTCAAACGGATGCTGCCTGGCACGCGTGCATAGGCTCGCTCTGGCAACTGCAGCGCACCAACGACATCGGGGGTATGACGTTTCCGCTTCCGTGGGGTGCGTATTTTGCGCCGACTATCCCCTCAGTGTCTTCAACTGAGCGACGGCTGCCGCGCGCAGCGTGGTGTGGTCGTTGCCCGCGGCTATGAAACGAAAGCCGCGCCTGGCCATCGCTACGGCGCCCTCGGCATCCCGGCAATAGATGCCGGGAATTTTGCCGGCCGTTTTCGCGGCGGCGCAAATTTTATCGACCGCCTGCTCGACCTGTGGCGCCTGTGTGTCCTGTGCTTTCCCGCTGCTTAAGGCGGTTGCAAGGTCGTAAGGCCCCACGAACAGTCCGTCGATACCCGGCGTTGCGGCGATCGTGTCAGCATTGCGGAGCGCGGCCGCCGTTTCGATCATGGCAAAGGTGAGGGTGCCTTCATTGGCTTCGCGCAGATAATCTGCAGGAGCGGTGCGCGGCGCCTGCAAGGCCATTGCGCGTAGCGGTCCCCAGCTGCGCTCACCGAGCGGCGGGTACTTTGCTGCTGCGGCGAACCGGCGCGCGTCATCGGCATCGTTGATCATCGGTGCGATGATCGCCTCGGCGCCGAAGTCGAGCGCGCGCGACACCAAGGCAAAGTCGTTGAGCGGCACGCGCACGACCGGCGCCGCCTCCGCGTGGCTGACCGCGCCGATCCCGGTGATGAGCGAAGCGACATCCCACAGTCCGTGCTGGGCATCCAGCACGACCGCGGGAAATCCTTCACGCGCGATGGTTTCAGCAACCATCGGCGAACCGATCATGCACCAGGCGGCGTATACGGTTTCCCCCGCGCGCAGGCGCCGGGCGAGGGCGAAGGCCGGCACGTCAGCCGCTCTTCTTGATCTGCTCGACGGCCTGCCGGAGCAATTCACTCATCTGCGCACGGATCTGCTGCTCGGTGACGCCCTTGGGCTCAAGGTCCTTGAGCACCTTGCGCAGGACATCGTTGTCGCCGCTTTCCTCGAAGTCGGCCAATACGACCTCCTTGGCGTAGGATTCGGCGTCGTTGCCGCTCTTGCCGAGAAGGCCGGCTGCCCAGAGCCCGAGCATCTTGTTGCGGCGGGCCATCGCCTTGAAGCGGAGTTCCTCGTCATGCGCGAACTGCTTTTCGAAGCCTTCCTCGCGCTTGTCGAACGTTGTCGTCATGCCGCCCCTCGTTGCGTCGATAAAATTGCATGCGCCTGCAATTTGTTTCCGCCTTGCATATCGTCAGCCGACCGTCAAGGCAACATCGGGCCGCGAATTTGCGGCGAAAATACGGAGTGGAAAACGTGGGCGCGGCGCGATTGTGCTGCCCCGACCGATCGGCTAGGTTGCAGCAGTGCCCGGACCGCTGGCCAGGACCACGATTTGGCCAGAACGTCCAGTCCGGTCCCGCAGCCGCGGATCTTGCAAAGTCGCACAACAAGGAGCCACGGCAACCCGATGGACTTTCACAAACCACGGTATACGCCTATGAGCCGCCGTCGCCGCATTTACGAGGGCAAGGCGAAGGTCCTCTATGAAGGGCCGGAGCCGGGAACGCTGATTCAGCACTTCAAGGACGACGCAACCGCCTTCAACGCCAAAAAGCATGAGGTGATCGAAGGCAAGGGCGTTCTCAACAACAGGATCTCTGAATACGTGTTCCAGCACCTCAACGACATAGGGGTGCCGACGCATTTCATCCGCCGGCTCAACATGCGCGAGCAGCTGATCCGCGAGGTGGAGATCATTCCGCTCGAGGTCGTCGTACGAAATGTCGCGGCAGGTTCTCTGGCGCAGCGCCTCGGCATCGAGGAGGGCACGCAGCTGCCGCGCTCGATCATCGAATTCTACTACAAGAACGACAAGCTCAACGACCCGATGGTTTCGGAAGAGCACATTACGGCGTTCGGCTGGGCGAGCCCGCAGGAGATCGATGACATCATGGCGCTCGCCATCCGCGTCAACGATTTCCTGTCAGGACTCTTTCTTGGCGTCGGCATCCGTCTCGTCGACTTCAAGATGGAAACCGGCCGGTTGTGGGAGAACGATGTGATGCGGATCGTCGTTGCCGACGAGATTTCCCCCGACAGCTGCCGACTGTGGGACATCAAGACCAACGACAAGCTCGACAAGGACCGCTTCCGCCGTGACCTCGGCGGATTAGTCGAGGCCTATACCGAGGTTGCCAAGCGCCTCGGCATCATGAGCGAGGGCGAGCGTCCGCAGGGCACTGGCCCGGTGCTGGTGAAGGGCTGAGCGCGACATTCGGGTTTTGAATTGAAAGATGGCCGGGCATGTCCCGGCCATCTTTTTTAGAGACTGCGGGCTGGCATCGGCACTTTCCGGCCAATCCCAATGCCGGCGTGTTGCTGAACTCGCCGCGATACGCGCTGCACAAAGGGAGGATTCCCTCGGTGCAAGGGACGAAAGCTTTGCCGGGAGAGGCTCACCCAGACCCACGTTCCCGTGGGTTCATCAGCGTCTCCGAGCTTCCCCGCAATGCGGGTGGCCGTTGGCGGATGTCAGGTCAGGTCCCGAGGCCGGCGCGCCTGAAAAACCGTGCGGCGTCGCCGTCAGCCTGCATATCCTCGAAGCGCAAGACGCCTCATCTGTTTGAATGAGGAAGTGGCGCCATACTTTGTGATCGGCTGATCACCGGATCGGATGACGCGTGTGCTGATTCGCTTCTGCTACACGTAAGCCAGCGTGTCAGAGCGAACGTGACGCCCGGCGCTGCCTCACGTCGTTCTGAGTGTTAGTTTAGTGAGGTCAAAAATTGTGAGTGAGAAAGTCATCATCTCCCAGGCGGGCTTTCACCGGGCCGGTCTTGATTCACCGCGCGTCGTCGAAATCACCAAGCCGCGCCACGGTCGGTCGATCGTTGTCGAACTTGTCGACGATCAAAATACAACGCTCGATCTGTCAGCCGTGGCGGACCAGAACCTGACGCTCGCGCAGGCTGGCACGAAGCTGGTTATTCAGTTCGACAATGACTCGGCAGTCATTGCAGATCCGTTTTTCGATTTTTCCGGCAAGCCATTCGCGCATATCGGTGTCGAACTGAGCGCCGGGCGAGCCATGACTGGCGAGCAATTCACGCAACTCTTTCCAATCACGATGGCCCAGTCAGTTCTGTCCGGTGACGACGACAGCCCTGCCAGTGGCGCCCATTTCGATGATCCTTTCGTTGATCCTTTCCCGGACAGTATATTTGGCTTTTTGTCCCGCGGTTCGCTGTCAGGGGCGCTGCCTGGAGAGGCTCAGGAAGGGGGAGCTGGATCGGGGGAATTGGGCGACATTTTTGCCGCTGTCGGTGCTGTAGCGCCGTCACAGCAGGCACCGGGTCCGACGTTCACCGGGTCGGGTGCGCCCGTCGTCAGCATTCCGGGGCCGGGCGGTGCGACGACCCAAGTGTTCGAGGCGGGACTTCCGGCCTTGCGCGGGGTAGGCGAGTCGGCGGGCTCGGATGCCGGCAATCCTGACGGTAAGGCGCCGACCACGACGCAACCGGGCTTGATCAACTTTACCTCGCCCGACGGAGTGCAGTCGGTCTCGCTGGGCGGCCATCTGCTGACCACCTCAGCGCAGACTTTCACCGACGGGACCACCGGATCGCTGACAGCCTTCTACACCTTTGACCCGACGACGCATCAGGGTGCGATCCATTATACCTATACGCTCCTCGACAACACGCTCAGTGTGCCGACCACCAGCTTTGCAGTGGTGATCACAGATCCGAATGGCGACATCGCCGGTGGCAATCTGGCCATCTCCATCAAAGACGACGGCCCGATCGCGAAACAGGATGTGGACATTCTTGGTGCCGGCCAGGCAACGGAAACCGGCAATGTGCTCACCGGCGCAGGCACGGCAGGAGGCTTGAACGGGTCCAGCGCGGACGTTCCGGGTGCGGACGGCGGCGTAACGGTGGTTGGGGTTGCGGCGGGTATCGGTGCGGGGGGTGCAAATCCGGCGACTGTGGGGGTGGCGGTTGCCGGCGCATTCGGCACGCTGACCGTCAACGCCGACGGCACCTACACCTACGTGCATGGGACCGGCGGTGGCTCAGATATCTTCACTTACACGATCAGGGATGCCGACGGGTCGTTGTCGCGCACAACGCTGACGATAATTCTTGGCGATTCGGCACCGGGCAATATCGTGGTTCCTGCGAGCGATACGCCCGGGCAGACGCAGGTGTTCGAAGCGGGTCTGTCGGCGCGCACCATTAACGGCACCGCGGAACCTGCGGGCTCCAATCCGGCGTCGCCGACGACGAGTTCGGGCACAATTACCTTCACCTCGCCCGACGGCATTTCGAGGGTGGAGCTGGGCAGCCTTGTCCTTACTTCTCCCGGTACGCCGCAAAGCTTCACTGACGGGACCGGCACGCTAACGGCATCGTTTGCGTTCAACGCAGCGACCGGCCAAGGCACGATCACCTACACATATACTCTCCTCGACAACACGCTGATCGACCCCTCAACCGTGAGCTTTGCGGTGGCGGTGACGGACACCGATGGCGACCGTACGGCGGGTAACAATCTGGTCATCACCATCAAGGACGACGCGCCGACGGCGGCCGCGGCCACTGACAGCGTTGCCGCAGGCCAGCTGAGCGCGGAGACGGGCAATGTGCTCACCGGCGCAGGCACGACATCCGGCACCGCGGCCGTGCAAGGCGCCGATGGTGCCGTGATTGCGGGCGTTGCTGCCGGCGATACCGGCGCCGATCTCGTCAATGCGGGCACGGTAGGTGCGGCGATTGCAGGTGCATTCGGTGTTTTGACGCTCAATGCCGACGGGTCCTACAGCTATGTGCACAATGGTTCGCCCGGCGGTGGCTCAGATATCTTCACTTACACGATCAGGGATGCCGACGGCGACGTGGCGCATGCCACGCTGACGATCGCTGTCGCGGACTCGGCGCCGGGCAACATCGTGGTTCCTGCGGTGGGTAGCGGCGATGCGACCGTATTCGAGGGTGGACTTCCGGCCCGCGGCGGTGAACCTGCAGGCTCCAATCCGGCGGCGTCACCCACGGCCTCCGGTATGATCACCTTTTCCTCACCGGATGGCGTGGCTTCGGTGGAACTCGGCGGTCATGTGGTAACCGCCACGTCGGCGCAGACGGCGCAGACTTTTGCCGACGGGACGCGAGGCCTGCTGACAGCGTGGATTTCCTACGACGCCACGGTAGGCGGGGGTGCGATCAATTACACTTACACGTTGCTGGACAATACGGATGCGCGGGTCATTCCGTCCGTGAGCTTGACGGTTGCGGTGGTCGACCTCGACGGTGACCGCACGCCGGGCAGTGATCTCGTCATCGGCATTGTCGATGACGCGCCTGGGGCGCTTCCGGATGTCGATGTCGTTGGGGCCGGCCAGACGACGGCGGAAACCGGCAACGTGCTCGACGGTTCAGGGACGTCAGGCGGGCTGAACGGATCGGGCGCGGACGTTCAGGGCGCGGACGGAGCCGTTGTGGTCAGTGTTGCTTTCGGCAGCACTGTGGTCGCTGTCGATCCGGCGACAGGCGCGACCATTACGGGCGCGTTCGGCGCGCTGACGATACATGCCGATGGCAGCTACAGTTACCAGCGCACCGGCGCGGGCGGGGTCGCTGACATATTCATTTACACGATCCAGGACGGCGATGGCTCACAATCGGCATCCGCGCTGACGATCGGGATTGGTGACTCGCTGCCCGGCAACATCGTGATTCCGGCCGCAGGCGGGACATCGACGACCGTGTTCGAGGCGGGGCTTGCACCCCGCGGCGGCGAGCCCGCAGGGTCGCATGCGGGCGACCCTGCGTTCCCGACCACGACGCAGACGGGCACAATCACGTTTACCTCAGCAGACGGAGTGTCTCAGGTCGAGTTGGGCGGTCTGGTGCTTACTGCTACCGGCACGCCGGGGACCTTCACCGATACGACCGGCACGCTGACCGCCTCCTATACCTTCAACGCGGCGACCGGCCAGGGCACGATCACTTATAGCTACACGCTGCTCGACAATACGGTCGGTGTTCCGAGCGGCAACTTTGCCGTGGCGGTGACCGATGCCGATGGCGACCGGATCGTGGGCGGAAACCTGGTCATTACCATTGCGGACGACGCGCCGACGGCGGTCGCCGATGCCGACAGCGTGGCGGCTGGCCAGACCGCGGCGGAAACCGGCAATGTGCTCACCGGTATCGGCACGACGTCAGGTGTTGCGGACGTGATGGGTGCGGACGGCGCGGCGGTGGCCGGTGTTGCCGCCGGCGATACCGGCACAGATCTGATCAATGCCGGTAGCGTGGGTACGGCGATCGCAGGCGCGTTTGGCACGCTGACGCTGGGCGCAGACGGCTCCTACTCCTACGTACGCAATGCGGGAACGCCCGGCGGCGGCACCGATATCTTCACCTACACCATCAGGGATGCCGACGGGTCGTTGTCGCATGCCACGCTGACGATCGCTGTCGCGGACTCGGCCCCGGGCAACATCGTCATTCCGCCGCCTGGCGTGGCCGGGCAGGGCACGCTGGTGGACGAGGCAGGGCTGCCGGCGCGCGGGGCGGAACCGGCCGGCTCGAACGCGGCTTCCAGCAGCGAGACCACAACGGGCGTCATCACCTTCACCTCGCCCGACGGCATTTCGAGGGTGGAGCTGGGCAGCCTTGTCCTTACTTCTCCCGGTACGCCGCAAAGCTTCACTGACGGGACCGGCACGCTGACGGCATCGTTTGCGTTCAACGCAGCGACCGGCCAAGGCACGATCACCTACACATATACTCTCCTCGACAACACGCTGATCGACCCCTCAACCGTGAGCTTTGCGGTGGCGGTGACGGACGGCAACAACGTGCGCACGGTTGCGGGCAGCAATCTGGTCATTGCCATCACCGATGACGCGCCGAGTGCACATGCAGACACCGTTGTGGCTAGCCAGGCCGAGATGATCGGCAGCGTCCTCGCCAATGATGTCAGAGGCGCAGACGATGCGCTGGTAGCCAGCGTAGCTTTCGGTAGCAATCCTGCCGTCGATGTTGACGTTCTGGGTACGACGATCTCTGGTCAGTTTGGCACGCTGACGATAAGCCTGAATGGCGCATACACTTACGATCTCCTCGGCAATCCACCGCCCGGCGCCACCGACACGTTTACCTACACAATCCGGGATCTTGACGGTGATCAGTCGACGGCGACGCTTACGCTTGCAGTTTCCGCCAATTCGGTGCCTACAGCCGTCATCCCACCAGCGGGCGGTCCGGATACGACGGTCAACGAAGCAGGACTGCCGGCTCGCGGCAGCAAGCCCGCTGGCTCCGATCCAGCAGCGTCAATCACGACCTCCGGTGCAATCGCCTTCAGCTCGCCAGACGGAGTAACCTCGGTGTCGCTGGGCGGCCATGTACTGACCGGCACAGCCCAAACGTTTGCGGACGGGACAACAGGCCTGCTGACAGCGTCGTTCGCATTCGATACGGCGACCGGCCAGGGCACGATCAACTACACCTACACGCTCACCGACAACACGGCCGGCGATCAGGCGGTGAATAATGGCGACACCAGCGTGAACTTTGCGGTGGTGGTCACTGATACCAACGGCGACATCAATCCCACTGCCAATCTCGTCATCACGATCGTGGACGACAGGCCGATAGCGTTGGCTGACACCGACGCGATTGTGCCCGGCCAGACCACGCCGGAGACCGGCAATGTCATCACAGGCGCGGGCACGACATCGGGGGCGGTGGGCGCAGATATCCAAGGTGGCGATGGCGCGAGCGGCCTGATCGCCGGTACAGGCGTAGTGGGCGTCGCTACGGGCAACACCAACGCGGACCTGACCGATGGAAGCACCGTGGGTGCGGCAATTCACGGCACGTTCGGAACGCTGACCCTGCAAGAGAATGGCGACTACAGTTACGCGCGCGATGTGGGTCCGCTGCCGGGCGGCGTCACCGATACATTCACGTATACCATCAAAGACGCCGATGGATCGCTCGCACATGCCACGTTGAATATCACTCTTGCCGACTCGGCTCCGGCCGATATCGTAATTCCCACCGGGGGCGATCCGGGCACGGTGGTCATGGAGGGTGGGCTTCCAACAGGCTCGCACGCAACTGATCCTTCGTTCGAAATCAGCGTGTTTAACACGATAACATTCACTTCTCTGGACGGGGTGTTTGGCATCGAGCTCGTCGATATCAACGACACCAACAACAGGATTGATCTCAATTCGCTGTTCCAATCCGGAACGGCCACCGATGCAACCGGATCGCTGATGGCGTCGTACACATTCGATGCCGCAGCCGGTAGCGGCGAGATCCACTACCGGTATACGCTGCTGGACAACGTTATTGGCGATCCGACCGTGAACAATGGAAACACTGTAAAAATCTTTGCCGTGTCAATAACGGACCTCGACCTCGACCGTGCACGTGACAACCTAAATATCATCATTGTGGATGACGCGCCGGATGCGAAGCCGGATGACGTCTTCGTGCCAGGGTTTACCACGGCATTTGCGAACGTGATCACGGGCGAGGGCACGACAATAGGGGTGACGAACGCCGACATTCAGGGTGCTGATGGCGCGCAACTCGTGGGTGTTGAACTCGGTGATACCGGTCGTAACTTTGTTGACCCGAACTTTGGCGGATTTTTCGCGACACCGTCCGGGTTGTATCAATTCACTAACAATGGGTTCTTTGGGTTCGACCGCGATATTGTGGCGCCCGACGGCGCCAGCGAAACGCTCACTTATACGATCCAGGACGCGGACGGCTCGCTTTCGCACGCTACGCTGACAATACATCTCGGCGTGGCTGGGAACGCGACGGCAAATATCGCTCCCGCAACGGACGATCAGATTGGCGGAACGCTTACCGGCGGTTCAGGTGCGAACCATTTCACGTTCAATTCGCTGAGTCAGAGCGGCGATCATATCCTCGATTTCAAGCCCGGCACCGACTCGATCGATGTTCTGCTCGCCGGGTTTGCGGGCCTGTCCGGAACCGGCGCTGTTGCGGGCACGGATTTCGTTACCAGCACCGATGCGGCAATGGCCGACCTTGGTGCGGCGCACTTTGCCTACAACCAGTCGAACGGGCAGCTGTTCTATGACAGCAATGGCGGCGACGCCTCGGGGGCGAGCAGGATACTTCTGGCCGTTCTCGACAACCACGCCGCGCTCGCCGCGACGGACATTCATAAGGTCTGATTGAGGCCACACCAACGGTCATTCTTTGCTGTGTCATGGCCGGGCTTGTCGCGGTCATCCAGGGTCTTTGTTCAAGAGGCAAGACGCGGGCGCCCGATACAAGACCGGGCATGACCCCGTGAAATGCAGCGCTCGCAACACCCGTCACGCACGGGCTTGTCCCGCGCATCCACGTTTTTGTGGCCATGCGATGAACGGGGACAGCCGGGACAAGCCCGGGCAGGACGGAAAATCGAAGCGCAACTGCGCTACCGCTCCCGCAACGCCTCATCGCGCAGCATGCGAGCAGGCCTGAGCATGTAGTCGAGCACGGTTTTCTTGCCGGTCAGAATTTCCACTGAGGCCACCATTCCGGGGATGATCGGGAGCGGGTGCTCGTCCGTGCCGAGATGATTCTTCTCGGTACGAATCATGACGCGGTAGAACGTTTCGCCTTTCTCGCCGCGGTCGGGCCTCTCGTCGGCAATGGTGTCGGCGCTGATGCGTTCGACCTTGCCCTCGAGCGATCCGAACACCGATGAATCGTAGGCCGTCAGCTTGACGATGGCGTCCTGCTGCGGCCGAATGAAAGCAATGTCCTGCGGCCGGATGCGACCCTCGACAAGCAGCGTGTCGTCGAGCGGCACAATGTCCATCAGAATGCCGCCGGGCGGAACGACGGCGCCTACCGTGGTGACGTTGAGCCTGTTGACGATGCCGTTCACGGGCGAGCGCAGCTCGGCGCGCCGCACGCGGTCCTGTGCCGACTTGATGGTCTGATCGAGCACTGCAAGATCACCGCGCGATTTGGCGAGATCCTCTTCCGCCTGCGAACGAAATGCGGCCTTGATGTTGTCGATACGCGGTTTCACCTCGGCCAGCTGGCCCTTCATCTCCGCGGCCTTCTGCTCCAGCTGGAGCATTTCGATTTCCGGCACGATCTTCTGTACGTAAAGCCTGTGCGTCAATTCCACCTGACGATTGAGCAGCCTGAGAGTCTCGACTAGGCTCATCTCCTGCTGCGTCAGAACATCGATGTCGTTGCGAAGCTTCTTTTGCCTCGCGTCGAAGACATTGCGCTCGGTTTCGACCGCCTGCGGCGCCAGCTGGGCCAGCTCCTCGCTGAACCCGAGCTCGCTGCGGTTCTGCACCTCCGCTTCGAGGCGAGCGACGCGCGCGGCGCTGGCGGCGCGGCGCTCGCGCACCTCGCCGAGCTCGGCAGCGAACCGGGTATCGTCAAGCTTCATCAGAACCTCGCCCTGCTTCACGATCGCGCCTTCCTGCGCCAGGATTTCGCGGACGATGCCGCCTTCGAGGCTTTGCAGCACCTGTGTTTGTCGCGATGGCACGACCCGGCCGTTGCCGCGTTTGACTTCGTCGAGGACGGCGAAGTGCGCCCAGGTCAAGCCGGCTGCCATCATCGCAATCACCGACAGAAGCAGAGCTCGCGACGTCCGCGGGGTACGCAGATCTGCTGCGGCACGGATATCGTTGACGAACGCGAAGTCAGACTGTCGCATTTTTCTCCACCGGTGGTGGCGGTTGAAAAGTCGGTTCGCGTCCGGCGGCTTGAAGTCTGGCAAAGACCTGATCGCGCGGTCCGTCGGCGATGAGCCGGCCCTGCTCGAAAACCAGCAGGCGATCTACCAGCGTCAACAGGGACATGCGATGCGTCGAGACGATGATGGTCATGTCGCTCTTGGCCAGCAGCTTCAGGCGTTCGACGAATTCGGCTTCGCTGCGAATGTCGAAATGCGCCGTTGGCTCGTCCAGAAAGAGAACCCGCGGCTTGCGGATAAGGGCGCGGGCGAGCCCGATCGCCTGCTTCTGTCCTCCCGACAGGCTGCTGCCACCCTCGGCGATCAGGAGATCGTAACCGAGCGGATGCGCGGCGGCGAACTGCTCGACACCGGCGAGCCGCGCAGCGTCAAGGATCTGCTGATCGGTCGCCGAAGCAAAGCCGAGGGCGATATTGTCGCGGAGCCGGCCGAAGAACAGGTCGATGTCCTGCAGGACGAATCCGATGCCGCGGCGCAAGTCCGCCGGGTCGTATTGGCGCAGATCGACACCGTCGACCAGGATGCAGCCTTCCTCCGGTTCATAGAGGCCGGCGAGCAGGCGGCCTACGGTGGTCTTGCCGGAGCCGATCCGCCCAATGATGCCGACGCGCTCGCCATGCGCGACAGAGAACGAAACCTGGTCAACAGCATTTGTTATTGCGTTCGGGTATTTGAATCGGACGTTGTCGAAGACGATGGAGCCTTGTCTAATTTGACGCGCCACATAAGCCCGCGCCGGCGAATGCTCGCGTTCGAGCCTCATCAATTTGTTGATCGATCGAAGCGATGTGTAGGTGTGCGTGGCGCGCGTGATCACCGAAGCGATGCCGGAGATCGGCGCCAGCACGCGGCCGGCGAGCATGTTCGAAGCAATGAGCGCGCCTAAGGAGATCCGGCCGTCCAGAATAAGAAAGACACCGACGACAATCATCAGCAGGCTGGTCACCTGTTGTGCCGTGCCCGCGAGCGTCAGGGACATTGTCGACCAGAATTGCACGTCCTCTCCCGAGCGGGCCGCCGCAGAGACCGACTTTTCCCACAAACCCTGCATGCGGGCCTCGGCACCGGCAACGCGAATGGTTTCGATGAAGGAGAGGGATTCGACGAGCACGCCGTGCCGAATGCCCGACTCGGCTTCCAGCCGTTTGACCGCACGACTGAGCGGAGGCTGAAGGAGGAGGCCGACGACAATCATGACAGGAAGCACCACGACCGGAATCCAGGTCAATGGTCCCGCGATCATGAACAGAACGGCAATGAAAAGCAGGGCGAACAGGAGGTCTGTGGCGGCCACAATAGTGCCAGAGGTGAAAAACTCGCGGACGGAATCGAAATCCCGCATCTGACTGGCGAGAAGCCCGACTGACGGTGGCCGCTGCGCCATCTTGATGGACAAAACATGCTCGAAAATGTCGGCTGCGAGAACGACGTCGAGCGTCTTGGCCGTCACGTCGATAATGCGCGCCCTGACGGTGCGCAAAATAAAATCGAAGACGATGGCGATGGCGAGCCCGACAGCAAGCGCGATGAGCGAGGGGATCGCGCCGTTCGGCACGACGCGGTCGTAAACATTCATTATGAAGAGCGGCGCAGCGAGCGCGAGCACGTTGACAATGAACGCCGCGATGGCGACGTGACTGTAGTTGGCCCAGAACCTGCGCACGACGCCCCAGAACCAGTGAGATTGGGGCATCTCCCCCGCCGCACGCGCCCGTTTGTCGCCGTCAGCCGCCGGCCGGACGAAGAACGCGTAGCCGAGATAGTCCGGTTGGAGGGCTGAAGACTTGATCTCGCTCTGCTCGCGTGTCGCGGGGTCAATGATGATGAGCTTTTTGCGGTGTGCGTCGATGCTGGTCAGGATGCGGGCTGACTGGTCGCGCATGACCAGTATCGCCGGGAGAACGAGTGCGGGAATATCTCCAAGGGATCTCTTGACCCGCTCGACCTCCAGGCCCGCCCGCCGCGCCGCCCGATTGAAGAGCGGAAGCGAAAGTCGATTGCGCTCGAGCGGAAGACCGGACAGCAGGGCCTCGCGCGTGATCGCGCGACCATGGAAAGCGGCGAGGAAAAGGAGGGCGTCAGCAAGCGAGTCGGGTTGGGAGCCGGCGGAATCCCAGGTAGTGACCGCATCGCTATCGACTCGTGCCGGAGACCCGAGCATCAGTGCGTTTCCCAATCGCCGTTACGTCGGCCTGGCGTCGGGCATCTTTTTGGGGCTACTCGAGCCGAAAGGCATCGATGTTCGGACCAAGTCCGCCTTTGACGGCGGAGACTTTGCCGACCTGCCTTAAAATCGTTGTGGCCGGGGTTGTCACGGCTACCCATGAAGCCGCGCGACAGGTGCGCCAGTAAGGTTGGTGGTTGTGGACGATCGTCATGGATGCATGCGTCAAGCCAGCGCATGACAGAGGAGAGGCCGTAACCGTTTCGATTTAAATCGGTCATTCCCTAGTCTTGCTTGGACACCATTCGCGGTGGCGAACCGGATGGCTCTTTTTCGGTTGCAGCTTGCGCCCGCACGTCAGGAAAGGCGGCGTGTGCCACAGAACCCGCTCCGGTTGCGCCGGTTTGTCCCGTCCGCAGCTCAATCATTGATGGAACCGAATTTGAATCGTACCAGCGCTCGTCGAAAGTCGCCGCCTCATGACCGTTCAACGGGTTGAAGTCCGGGTGCCGAAGGTTGACGACAATGGGCGGAAGTCTCGGCGGCAGGGGACCCAGCGCGATGATATCGAGCGGTGCCGCTTCGACCGGCGGTGCGGTCTTGAGATAGTCGAGCAGAAAGCCCATGGCCGCGAGCAGCTGATAGTCGGCAAAGACGATCACACCGCGGGTCGAGGTCAGGGAGACGGCCGCGTTGAAGTATTGGTTTTGTGCGTTCAGGAGGTCGATCAGCGAGCGCCGCCCGATCTCGTATTCCTTGCGGTAGATATCGATGGTTTTCTTTTCGGCCGCGAGTTGTCGCTGCAGAGCGGCGATGCGAGCGGCGGTGATGGTCCGTGCCGCCCAGGCTTTGTCAATCATCTCCAGCGCGTCGCGTTGCAGACGCGCGTGGCGCAACGTTTCTTCCTCGTAATGTTCTGCCATCTCGACACGGTGCCAGGCGTCCTGGCCGCCACGGAAAACGTCCCAGGAAATGACCACCTTGCCGGAAACATCGTCGCGCTTGCCGATAAATGTGTCGGCGTCAAAGCCACGGAATGCACGCCCGATCAGCGACACACTCGGGACGAATGCCCCGGCAGTGGCGTGAAACGCCTGTCTCGCAGCCTCCCTGTCGGCTTCCGCTGCCAGGAGCGTGGGGTTGTAACGCAGCGCGACGGTCAAAGCCTCATTCTTCGATCGCGGGAGGCCCTTCAGTGCAGCCGGAAAACGAAGGTTGATCGCTTCAAGGCCGACAATCTTGCGATACTTCGAGCGGGCGTCGTCGAGACTGCGCCGGAATTCTTCCCGCACCGCCTTGGCAGCCTCGACACGTTCGAGCGCCTGCTGGAGATCGCCTTCGCCGGCGCGGCCGCCCGTGAAGCGCGATTGCACGTTCGCGAAGATTTCTTCGTGATTGGCGATGTTCTGGTTCGCGAGTGCAACAAGGCGCAGAAAGCGCACGACATCGATATAGGCTTCCGCCGCATCAAGCGCGGTCAATTCTGCGCGCTCGCGAACACGGAATGCTGCAGCATTCACACGTGCCGATTGTCTCCAGATCTCGTGGATCGATGCGAATCCATCGAACAGGATTTGCCGCACGACGATCGATGCCTGCCGGCCGTTGAGCCATTCACCGTTGCCGACTGGTGGCGGCTTGATGTCCTGGGTGAATTTTTCCGGGCCGAAACTTGATTCCAGCCGCACCTGGGGCAAATAGGCGCCTTGCGCCTGGTAAAGCCTGGTCTCCGTCGCGCGCCGATCGGCGGCAATCTCGCCGACGCCGGGATTTGTGAGGACGGCCTGTGCAATCGCGTCGTTGATCAGGAATGCTCTCGGCCGCGACGTCGCAAACCGGTTGTATCGTGGCCCCGTGCCGGTGATATCGCCCGCCCTGGTGTCGTCCCGCCGAAACCGTTCACGAGGGGGGTGGGCACTGTCCGTGAGCAACGCGTTGCCGTGGGAGGCACCGCCGTGAATGGTGTTGTCGCCGCCAGCGGATTCGGCCAGTGGAGTGAGAGACAAAGGCAATCCAATGGACGGCAGGTCGTCTGCACAGGCTATGCTCGGTAACGCTGCAAACGACAATGTTACGAGCAAAATCGCTTTCATTTGTTTTCACCGTGTCGAGTGGCGAATCAGCTGTACTGAGTTGTCCACAGACTTTTTTGTCGTGCGTCCTTTATTCGGGGGATGCGCGCGCGTTTGTGGTTGCTGAATCTTTTCGGTACCGCGCGCACGACTGCCGTACGCAAACGGTTCAGGGCGGCGGCGACAGAAAAGTGTCTCGCCAGCCACGCTGTCCTGCCTTGAAATTCGGCATAGTCGGGATGACCTGTGTAGGGTTCATCCGCACGGTTGAGGTGACCGTTGGCGGGTGCTAGGTCAGGTCCCTGAGGCTGGAGCCGCCCGAAATATAGTCATGAAAGCCCGCGTCACCGTTACCCTGAAGTCCGGAATTCTCGACCCGCAGGGCAAGGCGATCGAAGGGGCTCTGCGCTCGCTGGGGTTTGTCGGCATCTCCAGCGTCCGTCAGGGCAAGGTGTTCGATATCGAACTCGAAGGAGCCGACCGCGCGAAGGCGGAGGCGTTGCTCAAACAGGCCGCCGACAAGCTGCTCGCGAATACGGTAATCGAAAACTATCGTGTCGAGGTTATTGGATGACTTCAATCCGTCACCTTGAGGTGCGAGCCGACAGGTCCGCGCGAAGCGGGGACCGACGACGGGTTCCGCGAGCATCGAAGGAGAACGGCCACAGTTTGTCGGTTTTCGAGGGCTCGCTGCGAGGGCCAGCTCAGGATAATCCACTCACAAGCGGCAAAGGTTTTATCGCATGAAAGCCGCCGTTCTGGTCTTTCCTGGCATCAATCGCGAGCGTGACATGGCGCGCACGCTCCGCCTGATCTCCGGGCGCGAGCCAACTATGGTTTGGCATGCGGACAGCGAAATCCCCGCCGGCACCGATCTGGTCGTGCTTCCCGGTGGCTTTTCCTACGGCGACTACCTGCGCTGTGGCGCGATCGCAGCGCGCAGTCCGATCATGGGTGCCGTGCGAGCCTACGCCGCCAGGGGCGGCCTGGTCCTTGGCGTCTGCAACGGCTTCCAGATCCTGTGCGAAGCCGGGCTGCTGCCGGGCGTGCTGATGCGCAACGAAAATCTGCGCTTCATCTGCCGTGACGTCTACCTGCGCGTCGAGCGCTCCGACACGCCGTTCACGCGCGGTTACAATGCCGGGCAGGTGATCAAGGTGCCGGTGGCGCACGGGGAGGGCAATTACATCGCCGACGGCGAGACCATCGCACGGCTCGAAGGCGAGGGGCGGGTGATCTTCCGCTACGTCGCCCCCGATGGCTCGCGCGACGAGGCCTACAATTTCAACGGCGCCACCAATGCGATCGCCGGCATCATCAACGAACGCGGCAACGTGCTCGGCATGATGCCGCACCCG
>DASRGR010000015.1:0-6464 GCA_035650955.1 Pseudolabrys sp. | reverse complement strand
CATTGTGTACATGTCCGCCTGTCCCCCGCGGGCGTACCCGGATACGGACGTCGACCCGTCCGCACGAACGCACGAACGCACTTGGGCACGCGAATCGGCCTCAAATTAAGGCACGATCGGGCCGCGCAGGTAAAACGGCTTTTTGCGGCGGCCGACGGGCGCGCCGTTTTGAAGGCATGGAGCGGTGTTCCCGAATGCCGTGAGCGTTTCCCTGTTGCACAGGGCCAAGAGCAGCATCGCGGGCGTACAAAACGTCACCGGGTCCGTGATGCGCTGAGCCAGCAGCGTCTCAAATCTTTGCCCGATCTGTTGCAGGAATCGGCCAGGTGGCCGCGGCCGCCATGGAGGCGATCGCCAGAACGCCATTGCGAAATAGCCGCCTTCTTCAGTCTTTAGTCTTTGGAAGTGTGCCAGCTAACCAGTCCAGCAATGCCAGCCCCTGCCACGGCGCCCAATACGGCTGCGGAAAACAGTCTGTGCCCATAAGGGCATGCTTAAGGCCAAATCCAGAAGCTGCATCCTACCGACGGTCGATGAGCAACTGGTGCGGTTCGACGTCGAGAGCTTTCGCAAGCTTTTCGATATTGTCGATTGAAATGTTCTGTTCCGAGCGTTCGATAGAGCCCATGTAGGTGCGATGCACCCTCGCTCTATGCGCAAGTTCTTCCTGGCTGACTCCCAACTGTTTGCGCAATCGTCGGACGTTGTGCGCCAACACCTGTCGCAATTTTCCAGGTCTTGCCGTCGCCATAGGCCAAGGCAAAACCGTTGATGACGATAAGTCGACAGTCTATAGCTAGCATCGCGTCTAGGTTTTTGGCCCTCGCCACCATGGGTTACTGGGAATCTCTCGATGAGGAGCACCTCGCGCAGCAGCGCCGGTTGCCCTGGCACCGGCGCGACATCGTCGTCTATCCGGTATCCTTTCTGACCATCATCTGCTTCATGTTTCAGTTCGTCTACGTGCTGAAGGCCCTTGGCCGCTGGCTGCTGTCGCTGCGCTGAAGTCCGCCCGTGCGTGCCCCCGCCGAAATAAAAAGCAGGGAACTGGTGGACCTGTTCATCGGCGGCGACGATCGTCCGGCGCAGCGCGCCGGCTGGTCGATGGAGTGGCCGCGCCATTTCGACCCGGCCGTCGGCCGCGTGGCGTTTGCGTTCCTGCGCCACGCCGATGTTCCGCCGGCCACGATCGTCGGTATCTTCCGCTCGTACGGCGTCGTCTTCCGGCACCGCGGCCAGGTCTTCGTGCCCGTGCCCTGTATCGGCGAGCGCGACGTGTTCCTGCTGCTCGGCGTGTCGGTTGCCGTCGCGGCGCCCGCCGCCGTTCTGGTCATCGTGCTCGAATGGCTGGAGGAGATCCCCTGGCGGGCCGCTTTGGCCTGGCTGTTCTAGCCGCGCCGGTCAGCGCGTGTGCGCGCGGCGCTTGCCCGGCCGCTTCTGCTCCGCGGCGCCCGGCACGTAATACGGGCTCGGGTTGCACCAGCCGCGATTGCCGGCAAGCACATGCGGCTGGCATTCCTCGAACGAGCGGTACTGGCAGTCCCAGTAGACGCTGTCCTCGGACGTGGAGATGACGGCGCACCACGGCGCCTCGGCAGCGCCGGCCGGCGGCGCGCTCCACCCGGTCATGATCGCTGCGGCGGCAAGCGCCAGGATGGCCGGTCGGTTCATGGCAGTGTCTCCGTTGCTGCTTCGGGGTGCCGTCTCCGGCCCCCCTGATAACCCCGCCCGGCGCCGCTTATTCATGCCGGCGCCGGATTCGCGCGCGAAGACAGCCCCGATGATCGCGTCGACAATCGCGGGCGCGGCCGCAACGATGCGAGCAGCACGACCGGCGGCGGCGCCGCCTGCCAGGCCCTGGCGATGACGCGCCCGATGCTGTTGGGCACTCTCATCGCGGGGCCGGACTTATGCCTGTGTTGTGCACCCGCCTGCGGTCACTGCGGCAGCAGGTCGGGCGAGATGCGTTTGACGGCACCGGGCTCGGCGACGCTGACGCCGGTGGCCGGGGTCGCGTAGTAGAACTGGTGTCTGGACGAGACCGCCTTCACTCCGGCGGCAACGATGTCGACGAAGACGGCGGTAACGAGGGCAGCCACGATGGTGATGGAGAGTGCATGTCGCATGGCAGTCTCCTTCCCTTGGTTTGCGCAGCCTCATTCCGATCGTGCGACCATATGACGTATTCGGCTATCGCAATGTGACCGGGGTCACAGAGCGGCGCTTTTTTCGCGTCTCACGAAGCTGTTACTTTCTGCAAAAATGCCGCGCAGCCGTTTGGACCGATGAACGCTGCCGCGCGAAAGGCGTTTCCACCCGTGCCGGCCAATGCATCATGGCGCGGTTCACCGCTCTGTGGAGACGCACATGCTGACACGATACCTGCTGACGGAACCGGCCTCGACGGCGATGGCATAGGTGGATTCGGTAAACGGCCGAACAACACGATCGCCATGACGGCGTCCTTTGAGACATATTTTGAAAAACAAAAAGCCCGGCACAAGCCGGGCTTTTTGTTGAGAGCGGAGCGTATTTTAGTAGATCAGCTCACCGCGAACTTCAGCAGCTTGATCGCGTCGTAGTCCTGCACGCCGCCGCCCACGCGCTTGGTCGTGTAGAACAGCACGTAGGGTTTGGCCGAATAGGGATCGCGCAGCACCGTGATGCCGGCGCGGTCGACGACGAGATAGCCGCGGTTGAAATCGCCGAAGGCGATCGAGAGCGAATTTGCCGCGATATCGGGCATGTCTTCTGCTTCGACCACAGGAAAGGTCATTAGTGTGGCTCTTCCACTAGCAACAGCAGGCGGCTGCCAAATATAGTTACCCGTGGCATCCTTAAATTTCCTGATTGCCGACTGTGTTTTGCGGTTCATGACAAACGCACTGTTTTGCCGATAGCCCGCCTTTATCGCATACATCAGATCTACAAGCACATCTGTCGGACTTGACGTCTGGAATGCACCGGCAACACCGGTAGGAATATAACCGACGTTTCCCCAGCTCCATGAATCATTAGCCACAAGATTGTATGAAAGAAAGCCCTTCGGCTTGTTATTGCCATCCCCAACAACGAAGGCTGCACCCTCTTGCGCGGCAAACACTTGCTCGACTTCTTGAGCAAGCCACTCATCAATGTCTACCGCAGAATCTTCAAGGAGCGTCGCTGTAGCAGCTGGCATTGCGTAAAGCTCCATTGCAGGAAAAGTTAGTTCGTCTAAGGTCGGTGAACCGATCTGTACGCGGGCATCGCTTTCCCCAACCCACCCAACTGCAGGTCCGGTTGTCACAAAAGGCTTTTTATAGACATTCCGGCTAATTGTGCGGACACTGGCGATTGACCGGATAGGAGAAATTGCAACAAGTCGCCGACCAATCTGGCTCTCGATTTCAGGTGGCACGAGAAATCCACCATCAGGATTTGATCCAACAGACAAAGCCTTGAATTCCAACGCACGCAAATTTGTGTTGTCACCTGAGCGCACGTAAGTCTCAAAAGCTGCCTTGTGCTCTGGAGAACCCCCGCGTTGACCATCGTAGCCAATTGCAGGTCTTGAGTTTTTCAATGCAATTTCGTCAAGCCTGCGAGTATGTCCGTCGATCGCCCTGTCTATGCGTGCGAGCTTCTCTTCCAAGAGGACATCGATATTGCGGCGTTCGATGCTGGCGAGGCGCGCGTCGTTGGTTTCTTTAAACGCTTCAAAGGCCCGCATGAGTTCACCGTACGTTACAATGGTTTCTTGCGGGATTGTTGCTTTCGTTTGAAGTTCGGTCAGTGAGTCCATATCCATCAGTTCTTCCTCCTAAAAGACTATCGAGCGCAATCGAGATAAATCGATCGCGCAAGTGAGAAGATGTAAGCTATGCTTCGTGAAAAGTGCGAATGGGTCAGCGCCAACGCGCTCTAGTGACACGTTCAGCAGCCGTACGGCGTTTGCAGGACTTGTTTCGGCGGCCGATCGCTATGCATTTCAGCACAGCAAAAAAAGTCCGGTGCAATTTCTGGCTACGGGTCGGGAAAGACCCCCACGGGAAGATCTGTTTCTGACACCCATGAAATACTTCGTGGCAATTCCCCGTTTGTCTCCATGAATTCCTTCACAGCTCTACAGCCCACATCAAAGGGGACAAATAGTCCTACCGACAATGGCGTTCCGTGAAACGATCGAACGAATTCTTTCAGCCGACTTAAATTCCCTCTGGAATGATAAGTGTCTCTTCGCCCCACCCGTCTATCCCAGCATGAATGTTGGAGCTTTATGCCGTGCTCAGGATTCATGTGCATATAGAGTACAGCGCCCTTGTAGGGCGATATTGGTACCAGTTTCTCATCTTCGTACCCTTCGATGGCAAAACAGCCGCCGTCGTAGCCATCCGCGAAATACTGCGCACGTCGTTGAGGGTCGCAAAGACAGTACTCGACCGTTTTGACGTCCGGCCAGCCGTCACCCCAATGCGTGTCGAAGGAGGCCTCCTTTCTTAGTATGCCAACTATTTCCATCGTCCGTCTCGCATTGTACGAGTTGTTCCGTCCGGTTGAATGAAGGTCACATTAGGATTGCCCAATTCGAGACCAAGCTTTGGTAGCACCCTCACGCAACTTGTCACACAAATCTTCCGATCAGTATGTACCTCGATCGTGCGACCTTCTAGAGTGCCATTATTGTCCTTTGCGGCCCGGAGCAGCACGGTCGACTCGGCGTGAAAGAGGGAATCGTTGGGCACATGACCAATATTGTCAGCTCGCAAAACATCCGGATATTTATCGATCAGAGCCCGCCGCCAGTTTTCCGCTTCCTTTTGATCTACCATTGTATAACTGGGTGCGATTGAATTTACTCCGAAGTAAAGCTTTCCTTCAATTTCCGTTACCGCCACAGTTCCTTTGTCACTTGGCCAACTAGGGCGGCCAAATAAATCCGGCATATTGTTGGTCGCGCGGTACGCGTTAATCCAGGCATCACCATCGAAAACGGATGAAGAGGGGAGCGGAACTCGGGAGGCTTCGCGTTCAGCGGGCGGCCCAAAGTTTCCTCCAATTCCACTCCGCAGTTGATCAAGATAGCTCTCAGCTTGCCGCGCCCTTGCCTCTGCATTTCGAATCGCGCCTTCAATACTTCCCGGCGCTGTCACGCTTTGGACCGTCGGTTTCCAGTCTGGATTATATTGTCGAATCTGCCGGATTGCATTTTCGGTCCGTGCTATCTCAAGGTCGAGTCGGACTTGTTGCCCATATGTAGATCCCGGGAAATTGCTTCCATACCGATTCCGACTCCCAGTTCGCGGCGGACCACCGCCAGCAAGACGCGTCCATTGCCCACCGCCCGGGTTACCTCGAGGTACGCGTGGTTGATCAGGATTAAAGCCGTACTTGACCGTCCGACTGTACTGACGCAAAGCATTTTCTAACCGGGCGGCCGCAACCAACCACTTCGAGCGCAGAATCGCGCTCTCGACTCCCATCACAGAATAGCGATGAGGCTCTCCTTCATTGATTGCGTGCATACATCGGTCGGAATTTGCTGAGTGGTCCTACGGTCGATCGACCATGGCGCTTTGTCTTCGCGTACAGGCCGTCAATGCCCGCACCACGTATTTCACTATGAAGTTTTAGAACCCCGTCACGATGCTCGGCGCTAACGCATTTGCGTTTCAATGCACCGTCGAGGCTGCAAAACGTCAGCTTAGAAATTTCGTATTCACAGCGTCTTCGACTTGGTCGCCGCCTACACCACTTGCGTACGGCATCGGCCGCCTCAGGCGAATTTGTGGATGATGTGCAAACCCTAGTGGAGCAGCGTTACGCTGTCAAGGAATCTATTCCTTGGAATAATTGCAAGGTTCTGCGCCCTAGCGCGAAACCTATATCGAAGGCACGGGCGCCGACGGGCAGCTGCTGACGCTGACCTACGAGCAGGTCGCTGCGGCTGACGTGGAGTGAATTGTTGCCGCGGTCCTTACTCGATCACCTCGTCCGCGCGCGTGAGCAGCCGTGCGGGCGACTCAAGGCCGAGCGCTTTCGCCGTCTTCAGGTTGATCGCCAGATAGACCTTGGCCGGCACTTCCACCGGCAGGTCGGCGGGCTTTGCCCCGCGCAGGATCCTGTCGGTGTAGCGCGCGAGCGAGCGGTAGAGCTCGCGCACGTTCGGCCCGTAGGTCATCAGCGGCCCGATCGCCATGAATTCCTGCGTCACGACGACATCGGGCGATGTGGCAAGCGCCACGCGCACCGCGGCATCCATGTCGTCGAGGCCGACCGCCCAGACGGTGCCGAGCCTGAGGTTGCGGCCTTCGACCCAGCCATGCTCGCGCAGGCCCCCGCGCGCAACGATTCCAGATAAGGCGACGGCTGGCCCCGCGCGCCCGACCCCGAGCCAGGCGACGGAGCGGACCTGCCCGGCCGGTTGCGCCTGCGCGGTGAGCGGCCACGGCACCGCCGAGAAATGAAAAGAAATCGCGCCGCCG
>DASRGR010000014.1:0-24596 GCA_035650955.1 Pseudolabrys sp. | reverse complement strand
CGAGAAATTTGTAATTTGCGATACCCCTTTCCGCGTCGAGCTTCTTTTTGTGCACCCGAGCTCGGATGTTCCGGTCAGGCACGAGACCTGTGGATCATTCACCTGGCGCTCAGGACTTTGATCGCGCGCGTTATCCGCGCAAGAGGCTAATGCAGTGACGCGCGCGCTCCTCGAGTCTCGAGGAAAGCTTCTCAATTAAAGGATGATCAAGGCCATCTTTTTTTGCCTCATTCGTGACAGTTGGCAAAACGTCCAAGAGGTTCACAGCTAGATCGTGAATACGCCGCGTGATTTGGTCTCGATCCAATCGCAGTTCGCCCGCCAAATTGTGCCATTGACGCAGTCCAATATCGCGCAATCGATATTTGCCGCCTATTTTCATCGCCAGCCGGATGCGCTGAAAGTCAAAATCGTAAGGCAGAATGCTGGCAATGTCATAAAGAGGCGCCAACCGCGCGCGACCTTCGGCACCGATCAGCAGGGAATAGTTTTTCGCATGTGCATCCGTTCCTCCAATGATCCAGTTGAAGGCAATCGCATCCACGAAGTTCTGTACATCCATGGGAGCGTTTGTGGAAACAGTTCTAATCAGTTCGACGCTCGCTTTAATTCCAGGTCCACCTTCATTTTCGTATTTTGAAGTTGGGAGGATCGCGAGTGCTTGGCACAGGTCCTCTTGATGGACTCTCAAAATGCGCCCGTCTGTCCTTTGTCGATCGTACCGTTCGATGACGATAGCAACCTCGTCCTTGAAATGCATAACAGCGGAATTCGCCGTGATTAGACCGAGCTCGGATGCGAGCCGCAAGCAGACGTGTTCATTTTCAGCGTGGCCGTCGAATTCACCGGTTGGCGGTTTTAGAATATGCGTCGTTGGGGTTCGGCCGGAGGGGACGCCCCAGCGTCCATTCTCGAACAACAAAGCCGTTTTTGGCTGAGCGCCAGCCAAGCTAAATTGGCCGGTGTCGCTCGGACTGCGCCATGCGGCGTGATCAGCACGTAACGTTCGGAGACGTTTCGCGACATCGTCTTCATTTAGCCATTCGATGGCGGGGGGGCCGTGCCCCGTGACCTCATTCAGCCGGTCTGGACGAATGAACTGCACAGCACCAGCACAATCTTCGCCGACATAGCTTATAAGCGCGAACGGATTGCGTGGGGAAACCTGGAACCGCCGCGCCCAGCGGTCGAGCACTTGAGCGTTGTCTGGCAAGAGGCCCCAAAGGAAGGCTTCGATGTAGCGGTGGCCATGCTCGGCGGCCGTTAATGGCATAGACAGGGACAGCGGATAGGCGCCTTCTGCGCTACGCCAGGTTTCTTCGTATGCGAATTTGAAGCGTCCATTGCGGTCGCGGGTGACTACGCCCACGGTGCGATCGTTGAAAAGGGCAATGAGCTGTCGCCCGTTCATTTGCCGCGAATGCCCTTGGCACGGTCGAGCACGCGATCGATATCTATGGTCGAAACAGGTTTGACGGGCCGTTTGCGGGAGGTCCCGGCCGTATCCAGAGACAGTCGCAGACCAAGTGCATCGAGGGTGCGAAGAAGTAGCCCGATAGGAGCACCCGGTTTTCCCCGTTCAACGTCGATGAGCCATTTACGACTGACGCCGACACGCTTTGCCAAGTCGTCTTGATCTAGACCCAGCCGGCGGCGGTTGTCGCGGATCGCTTGGCCGATATCGAGAGGCGTTCTCAGGCGCATGGGTCAGTGTCCTATTTGACTACTATATGTCACTGATCAGTTACATGTCAATATGTCACTGGCCGGTGACTTATATTGAAGTTACCGATTGGTGACATATAGTAAAACGTGGCAATTGCTGGAAATAGCGGCGTTGTCCGGCAAGCGCCTGAAGCTTAAGGCATCGAACGGAACGTCCGCTGAGCAAAGCCTGATGAAGCTATGGTCAAAAAGTACACGGCCGTATTGCGGAAGTCCTCTCGGGACCGCCATCCGAAGCGGTTCGGTTTCAGGTGACTCATGGAATTGCCGCTCTTGCTGCGCAGCGCCGTCGAGCGTGCGTTGACCGGCGTGCCACTCCACGCGCTCGGCGCGGCTGCTTCGGCTTTGTCGAGGCGCTACCGGGAAGAGCGGGATGACTGCAAAGTCCACATCGCCAGCGACCGCGACGCACTCGCCTATCTCGCGGTCCGTCTGCCCGCGACCTACGCGGCCGTTCGCGCAAGCTTTGCGGCGGTCGCCGAAGCCCGACCTGGTTTTGAGCCCAAGACCATCCTCGACGTCGGCGCCGGGCCCGGCACAGCCGTCTGGGCGGCGGCCGGATGCTGGCCCGATCTCGCCGACGCGCTGCTGATCGAAGCAAGTCCGATTTTCCGCGCGCTCGGCGAGCGACTCGCGGCGGGACTGCGGCAGCCGCAGATGACGTGGCGCACGTCCGATGCCGCCGTGGAGGAAATCGGGGGCAGACCACGCGACCTGGTCAGCGTGGCCTATGTGCTGAACGAGCTTGCTCCGCAGGATCGGCGGCGACTTGTCGGGCAACTGTGGTCACTGACCGGAGACACGCTCGTCATTGTCGAGCCCGGAACCCCCGCCGGCTGGCAGAGGATCCTCTCGGCACGGCGCCAGCTGGTCGAGGCTGGCGCCAAGGTGATTGCGCCGTGTCCGCATGCAAAGGCGTGCCCGCTTGAGCCGCCGGACTGGTACCATTTTGCGCGCCGTGTCGCTCGCTCGCGCATCCACCGGCAGGCCAAGGCGGCGGACGCGCCCTGGGAAGACGAGAAATTCAGCTACATCGCCGTCTCGCGGAAGACCGGAGCGGCCACCGGCCCGCGTGTGATAGCCCGTCCCCGGAAAGCGAGCGGCCGTGTGACGCTGAAGTTGTGCCGCCCGGACGGATCGGCAGGCAGCCAGCTGTTCTCGCGTCGCGACGGCATACTCTTCAAGCGCGCCACGCGCACCGACTGGGGGTCGGCACTCTAGTGCGATAGCTCCCGGCCTACCGCCGCTTTTTCCGTGCCGCCCGCTTTGCCGGCCTCGATGATTTGGCTTTGGCCTTTGCGGCCGCGCCTTTGCGCGGCGGGATGACCGGCAGCAGGACGAAGTTCTCCCGGCCGCCGCCGAGGTGCAGCGTGGTCCGGCCGCCGTAGATCTCCAGCGGCCGGTCACGCGGGTCGTCGTGCAGGAACGGCCCGTTGCCGGTGAACTCGTTCTTCATGTTGGAGAGCTTGCCGCCCGAGCCGCCGGGGTAGACGTAATCGCGACCGCGAATGCTCAGCGCGATGCGGTAGTTCTTCGGCACCACGATGCAGGTGGGAATGATTTCGATATCGAGCTCGTACACCTCTCCCGGCCTGAGCGGCTGCTTTTCGTCGTGCGTGTGATAGGGCCGGAACGGCCGTGTCAGGTCCTTGTCGAGCTTGCGATGAGACGCCCGCAGCCAGCCTTGCCCGATCGGCGTGTGCGGATCGAGAGCCCCCTGGAACACCACTTCCTTCATGTCGGGGGAGAATACGCGCAGCACCAGGAAGAGATCGGCATCGCTGGTCGATGATGAAACATGCAGCTTGGCGGCCACCGGCCCGGTGATCTCGGTTTCCTCTTTCATCGGCCCGGTCAGGAACGTGACGCCGTCACCCATGGCATCGAAGGTGACCTTCGCCGAGCCCTCAGGTGCGGTCGTGACCAGTTTCTGTGCGTCCGTGGCCAGATGGAATTTGGTCCATTGGGTGCCCGGAAGCGGCCAGTCATCTTCGTGGCGAATGACGAATTTTTCGCCCGGGTGGCGGATATTGAGTTGGACGCGCGGCTGACGGTCCCAGCCGTTGCGCTCTCCCTTGAGAAAATATCCGAAGAATTTCTTCTGCAGACCGATGCCGTAGTCGGTGTAGTAATGCGTCCAGTGCTCGATGCCATGCACTTCAAGCCATTTTTGCCTCGAAGCTGCACGGTAAAATCCCTCGAAATTGCCGCGCGGATGCAGCGGTTGCCCGCCCCAGTTCGCGGCAGACAGCATCGGCACCTTCACTTTCGACCAGTCCGGCCGCATGGCCTTGTAGAAATCGTCGTCGAGCGGATGCGCGAAATACGTCTTGCCGAGATCGTAACGGTTTGCGCCCATCTGCTCGGCGGTGAGCGTCTCCGGTCCCGATACCCAGTCACCGTTCATGCGGCTGCGGTGCCCCTTCGTGCCGAGACCGTATTGCACGGTCTTGACCTGCATGTCGTACCAGTTCTGCGCGAACGTGTTGTAGATGCCGCCGTTGTGGCTGAGCTCGCGGTAGAAATCGGCGAAGCCCTCCCAGACGCAGATGGCCGCGAGATGCTTCGGCTGCAGGCTCGCGACCTGCCACTGGTTGATGGCGTAGTAGGAGATGCCGCTCAGGCCCACCTTGCCGTTCGACCATGGCTGCGTCCCGGCCCACTCGATGCAATCGTGGAAGTCCTTCGTTTCGCGCGGCGACCAATGCTCGACATAACCGGGAGAGCGGCCGCAGCCGCGTGAGTCGACGCGCACGCAGACATAACCGTCCGGCACCCATTTCTCGGGGTCGCAAACCTCCCAGCTCTGGTACTTGTTTGTCGAGCCGGCCATGACGTCGGGATGCTTGAGCGCCATGCGATCCCACGCGGTCTTGTAGCCGTCCTCGAAATGCAGCCACTTGCCGTAGGGACCGTAGCTCAGGATGACCGGGTACCGGCCGGTTTTCACGGGCCTGAACACATCGCAACGCAGCACGATGCCGTCGTCCATCGTGATCGGCATGTCCCAGTCGATGCGCATGCCGTCGCGGACCTCGCTCACTTCACGATAGCTCATGATTTCTCACTCCTGACGGATGCGGATGGCGCTATTTCTTCGGGATGATGGGCAGCAGCACATGCGCCTCACGGCCGGGGCCGGCGTGCAACGTGACGTTGCCTCCGAACACGGCAGGCGGCCGGTCACGCGGATCGTCATGCGTGAAAGGCCCGACGCCGGTCCAGACCTTGCCGAGCGTCTCCACGCCTGCGCCCGGTTCGCCGGGATAGACGTAGTCGGTGCCACGGACGGACAGCGCGAGGCGATAGCCTTTCGGCAAGACAATGCAGGTCGGCCAGACCTCGACATCGACCTCGTAGACCTCGCCGGGGGTGAGCTTCTGCTCCTCGTCATGCGTATGGTAGGGCCGGTATGGCAGCGTCAGCTTCGGATCGAGCTTGCGGTGCGAGCAGCGCAGCCACCCTTGAGCGATCGGGGTGTGGGCGTCCAGCGCTCCCTGGAACGTGACCTCCTTGAGGTCCGGCGTGAATGCGCGCACCACCAGGAACAGGTCGGCATCTTCGGTCGCCGACGATACCCAGAGCCTGGCGGCGATCGGGCCGGTGATCTCGGTTTCCTGCTCGAGCGGTTCCGACAGGAAGGTTACGCCTTCGCTCATTCCGGCATAGGTCACAGTTCCCGCCGACGACTGCGGGCTGGCCGAGAGCGTCATGTCTCCGGGATGGAGATAGAATTTGGTCCACTGCGTGCGCGCGAGCGGCCATTCATTCTCATGCCGCTCGACGAACTTCTCGCCCGGATGGCGGACCTGGAGCAGGACCTTCGGCTGCTTGTCCCAGCCCGTATTCTCGCCTTTGAGGAAATGACCGAAGAATTTCTTCTGCAGGCCGACGCCGTAGTTCGTATAAAAATGCGTCCAGTGCTCGATACCGTGGACCTCGAGCCATTTCTGTTCGGAGGCCGCGCGCACGAAGCCCTCGAAATTTCCGCGCGGGTGCAGACCCTGTCCGCCCCAGTTCGCCGAGGACAGCAGCGGAGTCTTCACTCTCGTCCAGTCCGGCATGCGGGATTGCCAGAAGGGGTCGGTGTCGAGCTTGCGCGAGATGCAGTCCTCGTAGAAATCGCGGCGATTGCGGCCGAGCTGCTCCTCCGAAAGCGTCTCCGGCCCGGAGACCCAGTCGCCGTTCATGCGGCTCCTGAAGCCGCGCGTGCCGCGTCCGTTCTGGACGGAATAGACCTGGGCCTTCGACCAGTCCTGCACGAAGCCGCGGTTGAAAATTCCGCCATGATGCGCCATGTCGCGGTAGAAATCGGCCGCGCCCTCCCAGGTGCAGATCGCGGCCAGGTGCTTTGGCTGCAGCGCCGACGTCTGCCACTGGTTCTGCGCGTAATAGGAAATGCCGTTGAGGCCGACCTTGCCGTTCGACCAGGGCTGCGTCCCGGCCCATTCGATGCAGCAGGCGAGGTCCTGCGCCTCCCGCAGGGACCAGATGTCGATCACGCCGGGCGAACGGCCGGCGCCGCGGCTGTCGACCCGGATGCAGACATAACCGTCGGGAACCCATTTCTCCGGATCGACCACCTCCCAGCATTGATACTTGTTGGTCGAGTCCGTGGGCACGTCCGGATGATCGGCGCACATCCGGTCCCATTGCGTCTTGTAGAGATCCTCGAAGTGCAGCCACTTGCCGTAAGGCCCGAGAGTCATGATCACCGGGTATTTCCCCTCGGCGACCGGACGGTAGATGTCGCAGCGGAGCACGATCCCGTCGTCCATTTTGATCGGCATATCCCAGTCGATCCGCATGCCGTCGCGGATTTCGCTCTTTTCTCGGTAGTCCATTAACTCCCCCGGGGTGTGGAATGCTCGCTTTACGGCGCGCTCACGCTGCGTCCCTGGGCGTCGAACAAATGCATGCGCCGCTCGTCCAGGGAAACCATCAGCCGCTCGCCGATTTTCGTGTCGGCCATGCTCAAGCCCTCGCTCACCGCAACGAACGGGCGCTCGGCGCCCCCCTCGAAATAGAGCAAAGTGTCCTTGCCGAGCGGTTCGACGAGGCGCACAGGCAGGGCGACCTCGGACTTGCCGCCGGCGTTGACCCGGACATGCTCGGGCCGGATTCCCAGGGTTCCCTTGCCGGGGCCGGCCGACTTCAATCGCTCCGGTAGCGGAATGTCGAACAGCGCCGAGCGGAAACGCGTGACGCCGTTTTCGCGCACCACGTCGCCGGCAACGAGATTCATCGAAGGCGAGCCGAAGAAATCGGCGACGAAGTAGTTCACGGGTTTTGAATAGATTTCCATCGGCGAGCCGACCTGCACGATCTCGCCGTCCCGCATGACGACAATGCGGTCGGCGAGGGTCATCGCCTCTTCCTGATCGTGCGTCACAAAAATGAACGTACGCTTGAGCACCTGATGCAGCCGGTCGCATTCGGCACGCAGTTCACGGCGAAGCTTCGCGTCGAGGCTGGACAAAGGTTCGTCAAGGAGAAAGGTGGATGGATTTGTCACGAGCGTGCGCGCCAGCGCGATACGCTGTGATTCGCCGCCCGAGCACTGGGCCGGCATCTTGTCCAGCAAATGCCCGATGCGGACCATCTCCGCCACTTCGCGCACGCGCCGGACCCGCTCCTCCGAGGGAACCTTCTTCATGCGCAGGCCGAACTCGATGTTCTGCGCGACGTTCTTGTGAGGGAACAGCGCATGACTCTGGAAGACCATCCCGAGATTGCGGTCTCTGGGCTCGAGATCGTTGACGACCTGTCCGTCAATACGAATTTCTCCCGAAGTCGGATCCTCGAAGCCGGCAATCATGCGCAACGTCGTTGTCTTGCCGCAGCCGGACGGTCCTACGAAGACAACAAACTCCCCGTCCTCGATGGTGAAATTCAGATTCTTCACTGCCTGAACGGCACCGAACGATTTGTTCAGATTGATGAGGTCGATCCGCGCCACGGTTATCTCCGTACCATTCCGAAACTGAACCCGCGCGCGAGGTGCTTCCGGATGACGAGACCGACAATCATCAGCGGGATCGTTATTCCGACGGCAAGGGCCGCTTGCCGGCCATAAACGCGACCTTCCGTCGAGCCTTGATATTTCGACAGCTCGATCGGCAGCGTCGACACCTGCGTTTTGGTGATGATGAGCGCCAGAAGGTATTCGCTCCAGGTCAGAATGAGAATGAAAAGGAAGGTCGCCACGAGGCCGGAGCGGATCAGGGGCAAGACGATCTCGAAGACCGTGCGCCAACGCGAGGCGCCGAGAATCTCGGCAGCCTGCTCCACTTCGCGGGGCACCTCATCGATGAAGCTTTTGGTCATCCAGACCGCATAAGGGAGCGTGGTCAGGAAATAGACCATGATGAGGCCGATGCGCGTGTCGAGCAGGCCGAGCGCGGAGTAATAAAGCGACAGCGGAGCGACCACGACGATCGGCGGGATCATGCGCAGCATCAGAAGCTGGAACATCCGCGCTTCCGAAAGAATGCGGTAGCGGGAGACGCCGTAGGCAAGAACCGAACCAAACGCGACCGCAAGGAAGGTCGACGTGAAAGCGATTACCGTGGAATTCCAGAGCGAAACCAGCGGCGTCTGCGACGAGATTGCATATTGCGTCTGGTCATATTGCTCTGCGCCGAGCCAGACATTCATGTAGTTGGTCAGCGTCGGCGGACTGGGAAAATAGACCGGCGGCCAGGCGAACCACTGGATGTCGGGCTTGAACGAGGTCGACACCATCCAGTAGATCGGAAAGAAAGCAAGGATCGCCCAGACCGTGAGGATGACGTAGCGAACGGTGGCGGAGATCAGACGGCGGCGCGACTTGGTGACCATCGTTCAGCCCCCCGCTTCCGTCGTGCGCATCTCATACATCTGATCGAGCGAGCGCTTCTCGCGCCGCAGCAGGTGAATCGCGACCAGCACGATGATGATCATCAGCAGCATGACGATGTAGGACATCGCCGCGCCCTTCGAGATCTGGAAGTACTGCCAGGTCGTCATGAAGATGTAGACCGGCAGGGTTTCCGTCGCCGATCCCGGGCCGCCCTGAAACAGCGCCCAGGTCTTCGGAAACTCGGCCATCGCCTCGAGGAAGCGCAGCACCAGCGCCAGCAGGATGACAGGGCGCAGCAGCGGAAGCTGCACCTCCCGGAAGATCCGCCATTTCGATGCGCCGAGTATTTCGGCTGCCTCGATCGGCTCCTTCGGGATGGCGGCCAGCCCGGCAAGCAGAATGATGAACGAGAACGGCGTCCAGTTCCAGATTTCGAGCAGCGCGACGGTGGCAAGCGCGATGTCGGGATTGGTCAGCCAGGCCGGCTTGAAGTCGACGCCGATGATCCGCGAGATGAGATCGTTGATCGGACCGCTCTGGTACAACATCATCTCGGCCGTGTAGGCGACGACGACCGGGACGGTGAGCATCGGCAGGATGAAGATGATGTAGTAGATCGCCTGGCCGCGAAACGGCTTGTACATGAGGTAGGCGAGTACGAAGCCGAACACAAAACAGCCCAGTGTCGAACCGGTCGCGAAAGCGAGCGAGCGCACGATGGCCCAGCCGAAGCGTGGATCGGTCAGCACCTCCTGGAAAAGGTCGAGACCGACGAACTCCGCGTCCCACCAGGAGCTGAGGTATACCGTCCACTGATGAAACGAAAAATAAAGCTGCAGCAGAAGCACCGGCATCAGCAGAAATACGAACAGCGCGATCAACGGCAGCAGGAGCGAAAGCTTGAACTGCCGGACCGCGCGGCGGCGCGATCGGCTGCGTGCCGATGTTTCGGATGGTGCTTCTGCGGCTGAAAGGACGCCGACGGCCATGCTCTGGCTCTTCAGTTGTGAGGTGCCGGACCAGCCAAAATGTGCCAGTCCGGCAGATGTTTCGGCCCGTCAGGCCGGAACGGCGCGCGTCGGCATGACCGCCTTGTAGCTCGCGAGGTCCTTCTTGAGCTTGCTGCGGCCGATGCGCCCGATGATCGCATTCCATTCGTTCTCGGTTTTCTTCAGGACGTCCTTGGCCGGCAGTTGGCCGACATAGGCCTCGGAAAGGTTCTTGCCGAGCGCGTCCTGGAATTCGAGATAGCCGGTGAGATAGATCGGCGGCGCAACGACCTGGAAATTGGTTTCGACGGCCTTGATGCCCTCTGGTGTGTAGGCCTTCAGCACCGGCTCCGCCTTCATATGTTCCTTGGCCCAGGCGTCGTTGAACGCGTTGACCGGATCGGACACGATCGGGATGCTGTTCTTTCCCGATCCGATCCACAGCGCGAGATAGGCCGCCTGCGCCTTACGCGGCGAATATTTGTTGATCAGGATCGCGGCCAAAGGCGACGAGATCGACCGGTGGATCATTTTGCCGGTGAATTTCGAGCCCGGCACGAGACTGAAGTAAAACTGCCCGACCGTTTTCGATTGCTTCGGGTTGGCGATTGTCTTGCAGGTTCCGTCCCAATACTGGCAGCTGACCACATGCCCCTGCGCAATGCGCGGAATCATCTGCGGCGTGCCCCAGTTCGCCGCCTCCGGATGGTTCACCTTCTTGTCCTGGAGATACAGATCCACGGCGTATTGGCCGGCCGGTGTATCGATCGTCGGCTTCATGTCGTCATCGAAGGGGAAGCCGCCGGCGCTGTAGAAGATCATGTACCACCACGTCACGCCGTTGGCGCGATTGCGCAGATTGCCGGAGCCGTAAAGGTCTTTCGACGGGTCCATGAGGAATTCCTGCAGTCGCAGGTTGTCTTCCCACGTCTGCGGAATCTTCAATTCGGTGCCGAATTTGTCGGCGAAGCGCTTCTTGTTGTCCGGATTGTCGATCAGGTCCTTGCGCGTGTACTGGATATGCACGTTGCCGTCGGTGGGAACGCCGTAGGTCTGGCCTCCGTACTTCATGAAGTTGCCGTAGTCGGCGACGGCGTCGAGGTGGAATCCGGCTTTCTTGATGTAGTCGTCGAGTGGCTCGAGGTAGCCGGCCGACGCAAGCGACGGGATCATGTTCGAGTCGATATGAATGAAATCGAACTGCGGCGAACGCGACAGAGCCTCAGCCATTGCGCGCTGCGGGGCGTCGAAGATCGAAATGTCCTGCACCGCGCCGATGCCGATCCCGGTTTCCTTGGTGAATTCGGCGATAACGGGCTTCATGGGCACGAGATAGGGCGACCAGATCATCCCGTTGACGTCCGCTTTTCCGGCCGCTTTCGCGGCCGCGATTGTCTGCTCCTCCATCGTGGCGGCACTGGCGAAGGGTGTGGTGCCCGGCACGAAATTGGCCACGGTGAGGCCGACACTGCCTTGCAGGAATGTACGACGCGAAAAACCCGACCTGGACATGACTTCCTCCTCGCCTGCGTTTGTCTTATGCGTTGATGCGTTGAGCGACCCGGCAATGCACGTTCCGCCGCATCGGAGCATCGACCTGCACCCGCATGCGGCCCGAAGTGTCGGGCATTGACAATGGAAAGACGTCTGTTGCCTGCGCGAAGCAGGGAACACGCAAACTTTCAACCAGTCGTTCGCGAGAGGAGAAACTCAAAAGACCTCCCGTAACTTTGGCTCAGGCACGCGCGGCCGGACTACGGCTTTAGCGCGTCAAATTGAGCCGGTACAATCAGCGCGTTTATCTCCCCGAGATGTCCACGTTGCTGTCGCGGACATGTTTGAACACATCGTATGTTGATGAATTTCAATCCGCAACATGCCTGAAAGTCGCGGAATGTTTCGCAAGACGAAAAAGCCTCACGACGCTGACCTGACGGAACGTCAGTCAACCGTCTCAATGTCCCACTTCGGCGCTCGCTCGGGCGGATCGGCGATACGGATATTACGCTTCCGCAGCGCGGAAATCTTCTGCATCTCTTCGTCCGTGAGCGAGAAATCGAACACATCGAGATTCCCGGCAATATGCGGCTCCTCGAGGGCGCGCGGTACTGCCGCGACCATCGGCTGCTGCACCAGCCAGCGCAGACAAATCTGTGCAGGCGATTTTCCGCGTTTCCTGGCGATTTCTCCAACCAACGGATCGTTGAGGAGCTGGCCGCGCGCAACCGGGCAATAAGCCGTGAGAATCATGCCGTGCGCCTTGAGTGCCGCGATCATGCGATCCTGCGGTAAATACGCGTGATATTCGATCTGATTGGTCACGAGCGGTTCGGGGCAGACACGCACGGCCTCTTCGAGCATCGCCAGGGTGAAATTCGAAACGCCGATGTGCCGCGTCAGGCCGCGGCGCTTTGCCTTGGCAAGAGCCCCAAGCGTTTCGCTGAATGGCACTTTCGGCTGCGGCCAATGCACCAGCAACAGATCGACATAGTCGAGGCCAAGCGCCTTCAGACTGGTCTCTGCCGAGCGCAGGAAATCCGCTTCGCGCGCATTCTCTTCCGTGACCTTCGTCGTGACGAACAATTCGTTGCGTGAAATTCCGCTGGCGCGGATACCCTCGCCGACATGCTCTTCGGTGCCGTATTTTCGCGCGGTATCAATGTGCCGGTACCCGGCCTCGATTGCCGCGACGACGAGCTCGACCGGCCGATGGGGCAGTTCCATGGTGCCAAAGCCGATCGCCGGCATTCTGGCGCCATGCGCCTCGAGCACGAAGGCCTTTGGTGGTTGCATGCAGAACTCCTCCACAATGGCGGGACAAATCCTAGTGCAAATAACTTGCGATCGTAAACGGAGGGGGGCTTCAATGTCCCGCGGGGTGCCAATCGATCCGTCCCGCGCGAGGCAGGATGCGGGCAGCGACCGTTGGGGGCTGTGCTATCGATCAAGCTGCTGCTTTTCGTAAGAGGGACCATGGATCAGCGTCTGAGTTCGCCGCGGACAAAGTTTCAGCTCGAAGAAGCGACCATCGACGAGTTGCACGCCGCCATCAGGGCGGGGGAGACGACCTGCGTTGCCGTCGTTCGCCACTACCTTGCCCGCGTCCGGGCCTTCAACGGGGTAGCCAGCATGCTGGTCACGGAAGACGGCCGGGATGTTGCGAAAGCGGCGGGCACGGTCCGCGCCGGCGAGCCGCTGCAATTCCCGACAAAGACCGTGAAAGCGGCCGATCTTCTGCCCGACCTCGACCTATATATCGGTCCGCCCCTCGAGTTCGGACGGATGGAGGCAACGGCATCAGATCCTTCGGTGCAGCAGCAGTTCGGAATGGTGGTTGGCATTCCCAACGCCGGCCGGGTGAACGCACTGGCGACGCTCAATATCCGCGGCGAGCGTTCGGTGACCTGCCGGGGCGACTACGATCTGCATCCGTCCAAAGGGCCTCTGCCGAAGGGCGCGCCGCCGGTGTGCGAATATTTCCGGCACCTTCCCGACGCTCTTGAGCAGGCGGCTGCGCTCGACGAGAAATACGGCCGTAATCCCGATCTCGACGCCATGCCCATGTACGGCGTGGTGTTTTCGTTCAAGGACTCCTTCGACACCAGGGACATGCGCTCAACGGGCGGGGGCGACGCGCGTTATGACATCGATTTCCCGGCGCGCGACCATGTTCTCGTCGACCAGCTGCGGAAGAAAGGCGCGATCATTTTCGCAAAGGCGGTAAACACCGAATACAATGGCCGTCCCGACGCGCCCGAAGGACCGCACCGGCCGACGAAAGTCCTTCCTTCAACGCTCGGCTATCAGCGCAGCACCTGGGGCGGGAATCCAGCGAATCCGTACGACACGACGCGCGCGGCGTCGCTCGGATCAAGTTCAGGCTCGGCCGTATCGGTGAGCGTTAACATGGTCATGTGCAGCCTCGGCGAGGAGACGAGGGCATCCTGCCGCGGGCCATCGAACCATAACGCCGTGGCGCTGATCCTGCCGCACAAGTCGATGCTCGGTTTCGAAGGCGGTGCGATCGGGGCCGACATCCACGTCGACCGCACCGGTGTGCATGCGCGCACGATCGGCGACGCTGCGAAAGTGCTCGATGCGCTGCGTGATTCGGCCGAAGGCTATTACGATCCGCGCGATCCGTTTACCACCGTGCCGCGCCCCTCGATCCTGACGTCCTATGCCTCGTACGCCAAGGGCCGCGGCAGGGACGGAGCGCTTGAGGGGCTGCGCATCGGGGTCATTCGCGAATCGATGATCGTGCGTCCCGGTCATCTCACCGAAGTGCCGATCACGACGGCGGCAGCGAAAGAAATCAAGACGGTCCTGGGCGGGAAGCTCGGTGCGGCGCTGGTCGAATCATCCGACCCGCTGTGGACGCCCGACCCCGATATCGAGCAGATGACCGTCGATTATCGCGTGGCACTTGCGCGGCTCGTACCGGTCATCATGCCCGACATACTGTTTCGTCTCGACGAGGCGGGCCAACCGCTTTTCAAGGAATTTGCGGCGGCCATCGAGCCGACCGAGTTTCAGCCAGGCAAGGTCTTCGGCTCCGGCAACATGAAGCCGATGGATTATATGGTCGAGCTTGCCGAAGGGCGTATCAGGGCGCCCGCCAATCTCGACCTTGCGACCGTGCAGCACCAGGCGCAGCAGACCGCATTCCGCTTCCATATCAATCAGTATCTGTCGCGGCGTGCAGCTGACTGGGAGGAGAGGGGTTTCAGGGAGACGCTTACCGACTTCACCGCGCTGAATGCCCGCTCGAAATTCTGGGGCGACGATCAGCGTGCCGGTTTTCTCAACTGGGACGAAGTGCGCGACATGCGCAATCCGCTCGGCGAGCGTCAGGGCGTCAACGAGCGCATCATGCTGCGCGAGCTGCTCCGGCGCGCGGAGATGATGGTGATCTACGAAAATCATCTGGATGCGCTGGTGCGTGTGCACACGCCCTGGCCCCCGGGGCTCATCGGCGGAGCCGGACAGGGGTTCCGGAATAATCTCACGCCGGAATCCCTGAGCGGTCCGAACGCCGGCCTGACGGAGGTCCTGATTCCGGCCGGCTACGTCACCGAGGTTTATGATCCGGTCTACAGGCTCAGTCCGGACCGCAAGCGCTATCTGCACGAAAAGTCGAACAGGCTTACGATCGTGCCGCCCCCCGGACTTCCCTTTTCGCTGGTGTTCCGGGCGGAACCCGGAAAGGAAGACGTGCTGCTTCGCATCGCTTCGGAATATGAGGCGGCATCGAGGCGGCGAATTCCGCCACCCGCGTTCGGGCCGCTTCCGGCGACAAGCTAGCGCGGTAACAACAGGGGCGTGCGGTCACGCCGGCTCGAGGTACGGCTCCCAGGCCTCGATCGCGACCTTCACCCTGGGGTCGGAGTCCGGCCCCCACAGCTCGCGCCCATCGAAGCGTACGGTATAGAGCCAATGCGGCTCTTCCGCTTTTTTGCTCGCGTTGCTGTCGGGGAAAACGTGACAACCGACGATGCGGACGACCTCGCCTGCGTGCCCGCGCACGTAGCGCGGCAGCCGCGTGTGCGTCTTCGGGTGCATGTTGCGGGCGCGAACCTTGTCGCCGACCTTGAATTTCGCCGGCGCCGGCGCCGGCCGGTCATACGGCGAGCCGCACCGCACCATGTTCGCGACCTGTGCCGCGGTGACCGGCTGTTTCGCCTTATTCCCCGGTTGCAGCGCATGTCCGCTCCTGAGCTCTTCCGGGGTCGTCATCCCGTAGCTGAGCATCATGTTCTCGAGCGTCGCCACCCAGAGCCCGTAATAGCTCATGTTCAGGTATTGCGGCGGCGGCAGGCTTTCGCGGGCGAAGCGGAACTCGTCGAGATTCCAGATATTTGCGACGCCGATCGCCATGTTCAGCGCGAACGCCTTCTTTTCCCAGTCGGCGTGAAAGACCGGCTCATTTGCCTCGATCTCGACCGGACCGAAGCCGTGCATGCCCCCCATATCCGCCGCCCCGTTCATGCCGCAACCCGTCTCGGCAATCCGGTGCCGACCATGCTGTCGCGTGTCACCAGCGCAGCCAGTTGTTCCTCGGTCCAGCCGTCGGTGCCATCAGGCCGCATCGGAATGACGAGGTAGCGCAACTCCGCAGTCGAGTCCCAGACGCGGATTTCGGTGGTATCGGGAAGCTCGACTCCGAATTCGCGCAACACGGTGCGCGGCTCGGAGACCGCACGTGAGCGGTATGGTGCAGACTTGTACCACAGCGGCGGCAGACCAAGGACAGCCCACGGGTAACAGGAGCAGAGCGTACAGACGACCATGTTGTGAACGGTGGGCGTGTTCTCCAGCGCAACAAGATGATTGCCTGACCGGCCGCCATAACCCAGCGATCCGATGGCCGCCGTGCCATCCTCGAACAGCCATTTGCGGAAGGCCGGATCGACCCAGGCTTTTGCAACGACGCGCGCGCCGTTGCGGGGGCCGATTTTCTTTTCATAAGTCTCGATGAGCTCGTCGAGCGCGGCAGGCTCGACATAACCCTTCTCGGTCAGGATCGATTCGAGCGCCCGCACGCGCAGCTGCATCTCGGTCAGCTCCGAGCCGTGGCCGTGATGGTGTTCGTCGTGTTTCATGGCATTCAGTATAATCAGATCCGCGCCGGCACCAAGCCGTTGCTCAATGCTGCAGAATTTTGGACAGGAACATCTGTGCGCGCTCGCTGCGCGGCTTGCCGAAAAAGTCGACGGTCGACGCATCCTCGACGATCTCGCCCTTGTCCATGAAAACGACGCGGTTCGCAACCTTGCGGGCAAAGCCCATTTCATGGGTGACCACGATCATGGTCATACCGTCCCTGGCGAGCGTCACCATCACGTCGAGGACTTCCTGAATCATTTCCGGATCGAGCGCTGAGGTCGGCTCGTCGAACAGCATTGCGATCGGGTCCATCGCCAGTGCCCGCGCGATTGCGACGCGCTGTTGCTGGCCGCCTGACAGCTGGCCGGGGAATTTGTCGGCATGCGCGCTCAGGCCGACGCGTTCGAGCAGCTTGCGGCCCTTCTCCTCGGCGGCCTTCGGGTCGCGGCCAAGCACTCTCACCTGCGCCAACGACAGGTTGCGCATGACCGAGAGATGAGGGAAGAGTTCGAAGTGCTGGAAGACCATGCCGATGCGCGCACGCAGCTTCGGCAGATTTGTCTTGGGGTCGCCGACCGGAATCCCGTCGACGATGATCGAGCCCTTTTCGAAAGGCTCGAGCCCGTTGACGCACTTGATCAGCGTGGACTTGCCGGAACCCGAAGGACCGCACACAACCACCACTTCGCCTTTGGCGACACCGGTGCTGCAATCTTTAAGCACCTGCATGGTGCCGTACCACTTGCTGACGTTGCTGATCGTGATCATGGCACTGTGACTCAGCGGATGATGGCGATGCGCTGCTGGAGGCGGCGCACCCAGTGGGATGCGGCGAGTGAAATCACAAAGTACATGGCGGCGGCGAAGAGATACATTTCAACCAGTCGTCCGTCGCGCTGGGCCACTTTCGATGCGGCGCCGAAGAAGTCGGTGACCGAGATCACGTAGACCAACGAGGTGTCCTGAAACAGGATGATGGTTTGCGTCAGCAGCACCGGCACCATGTTGCGGAAGGCCTGCGGCAGGATGATTTCGCCCATTGCGGTCCAGTAGGGCATGCCGAGCGCCTGTGCCGCCTGCACCTGGCCACGCGGGATCGACTGGATGCCGGCACGCATGATCTCGCAGAAATAGGCGGCTTCAAACAGCGTGAACGTCACCAATGCCGAGAGAAACGCGCCGACCTGGATCGGCCGCGCCGCACCGGTGAGCCATTGACCAATGTAGGGCACGAGAAAATAGAACCAGAAGATCACGAGCACGAGCGGCATCGACCGGATCAGATTCACATAGGCGCCGGCCACATGGGAAAGGCCGGGGATGGTCGACAACCGTGCCAGTGCCAGCAGCGTGCCGATCACGATGCCGCCCGCGGTCGCCATCAGCGTCAGCATGATCGTGAAGCGCATGCCGTCGAAAAAAAGATACGGCAGCGAGCGGATGATGACGTCCCAGTCGAAGTTGGAGAACATCGCGGCTCCTCAATGCGCTGGCGCAGGCTGACCCATGCTGATGAAGCCAGGCACCGCAACGCGCTGTTCGAGCCAGCGCATGCCGGCGACGACGATGATATTGATGATGATGTAGATGACGGTCGCGCCCGTGAAGGCCTCGAACACCTGGAAGGAAAACTCCGACATCGAGCGCGCGGCCGCGGTGAGTTCGATGAGGCCTATGGTCAGCGCCACCGAGGAGTTCTTGATGATATTGAGAAATTCCGAGCTCAACGGCGGCAGGATGATGCGGAATGCCATCGGCAGCAGCACGTAGCGATAGGTCTGCGGCAGCGTCAGGCCCATGGCGAGCCCCGCCATGCGCTGCCCGCTGCGCAGACTGAGAATGCCGGCCTTCACCTGCTCGGCGACGCGCGCCGAAGTATAAAGGCCGAGGCAGATCACCGCGTTGTAGAACGAGGCATTGGCCGATTGCTTGAGCCAGTCGCCGATCAGCTGCGGCATCAGCTCCGGCAGCACGAAGTACCAGAGGAACATCTGCACCAGCAGCGGGATGTTGCGGAACAGCTCGACGTACGCGTTGCCGAGCCGCACCAGCCATGGACTCGGCGAGGTGCGGATGACGCCGACGATCGCGCCGGCCATGAGCGCAATCGCCCAGGCAAGCAGGGCCGTCGCCAGGGTCCAGGCCGCTCCGAACAGCAGAAGCTGCAGGTAGGTATGGATGCCGTCCGGGGACAGCTGGAAAAAGATGCCCCAGTTCCACTTGTAGCTCATGCGAGCCTGCGTCCCCTCAAACGCACTTGCGGCGCGGCCTTTTGGGCCGCGCCGCAAAGTCTAGTCGATCGACGGACTATTGGTAGTCCTTGGGATCGCCGCTGTCCGTCGGCTTGGTGACCACCTTCATGAATGAGGCGCTCATCGGCACGTTGAGATTGACGCCCTTGGGCGGGATGGGCTTGAGGAACCACTTGTCATAGATCCTGCTGATCTCACCGCTCTTGTAAATTGCGGTCATCGCATCGTCGACGACCTTCTTGAAGGCGGGGTCGTCCTTGCGCAGCATGATGCCGTAAGGTTCGACCGAGAGTGCGTCGGCGGAAATCTCGTAGTCCTTCGGCGCCTTCGAGGTCGCGACCAGGCTGTACAACAGAATATCGTCCATCACGAAAGCTGCGGCGCGTCCGGTCTCGACCATCAGGAAGGCTTCGGCGTGATCCTTGGCCGGCAAAATCGTCAGGCCGAGGTTCCTCGCCGTGTTGAGCTCGGTAATCTGCTTGATGTTGGTGGTCCCCGAAGTTGACACGACGGTCTTGCCCTTGAGGTCCTCAAGCTTGTGAAGCTTGGCGGACTTCTTCGACACGAAGCGGTTGGCCGTGACGAAATGGGTAATGGTGAAGGAAACCTGCTTCTCCCGCTCGAGATTGTTGGTGGTCGAGCCGCATTCGAGATCGACGGTGCCGTTGGCGATCAGCGGAATGCGCGTGGCGGAGGTTACCGGCTGCAGCTTGACGTCCAGCTTGGCGAGCTTGAGGTTTGCCTTCACTGCATCGACGATCTTGTTGCACAGGTCCATCGCATAGCCGACGACATGCTGCTTGTCGTCGTAATAGGAGAAGGGTATCGAGGATTCACGATGGCCGATTGTGATCGTGCCGGTATCCTTGATCTTTTTCAACGTGCCTTCCTGCGCGGCCGCGACACCGGCGAACAGGCTCACGGCCGCGACGGCCGTCATCATTGTCTTCAGACGCATCGAAAACCCCCGTAATCATCCCGTAATCATGGAGTTTGAAGGGCCGGCATCGTTCGGACGCCGGAGCTGGTTGGGCAGACCTTATCACAGCCCCGGAACAGTCGCCTACACGCAGCAGACGCCATTGAATATCGGGATGTTCGAGCGGCCGTCACCCCAGAATATTTGGCAGCCAGGTTGCGATCGCCGGGAACGCGATGATGACCAGCAGCAGGACGATGCTCATCGCGATATAGGGCACGACGGCGCGGAATATGTGCGCCATCGTCACCTGCGGCGGCGCGACGCCCTTCATCGTCATCAGCAAGAGACCGTGCGGCGGCAGCAGCAGGCCGAGTTGCATGCAGATGAGGTAGAGCACGCCAAACCAGATCAGATCGATGTCGAGCCGCTGCACGATCGGCATGTACACCGGCAACGTGATCAGCATCATGCTGACCTGATCGACGAAAATGCCCAGAAAAATAAGCAGCGCCATCATTCCGGCGAGAACGGCCAGCGGCGACAGCCCGTGGCCGAGAATGGCGGAAACAATGCCCTGGGTGGCTCCGGAGAAGCTCAGGATCTGCGAGAACGTGATCGCGCCAAGGATGATGAAGAGAATCATGCCGGAGATCGCAACCGTGCCGCGCAGCGCCTGCATCAGGTTTTTCAGGCTGAGGGCGCGATAGGCGGCCGCCAGCGCCATGGTCGCGAGCGCGCCCAAGGCGGCGGATTCCGTCGGCGTCGCAATACCGGCCGACATCGCGCCGATGACGACGACGAAGATCGAGGCGAGCGGCAGCACGTAAAGGACGAGAAGCTCATAGCGCGCCCAGCCGGTTTTTTCCTCGATCGGCGTTGCCGGCGCCAGGTCGGGCCGCGTCAACGATCGTACGACGATGTAGCCGACGAAGGCAGCACTCAGCATCAGGCCGGGCACGACGCCCCCGATCAGCAGCTTGGATATCGAGATGCCCGACAGGCTGCCGAGCAGGACCGTGAGCGCAGACGGCGGGATGAGCATATCGACAGCGCCGATCGCCATGATCGGTCCGGTGGCAAGAACGGGGCTGTAGCCTCGTGCCAGCATGACCGGCAGCATCAGCGAGCCGAGCATGGCCGTTGTGGCGATCGTCGATCCCGAGATCGCCGAGAAGATCGTGCCGGCAACGACCGCAACCACGGCGAGGCGCCCCGGCACCTGCCGGATCAGCCGCTCGACTCCGTCGATGACTTTCAGCGCCAGGCCGGTATGGAAGAGTACCTCCCCCATCAGAATGAAAAGCGGGATCGGCGTCAGCGAAAAGTTGATCACGGCCGCGACGCTGTTGCGCGCAACCTGATGTAGACCGGCATCGCCGCCGAGAAACAAAAGGGCGCCTATCAGGTTGATTGCGATGAAAGAAATCGCGACCGGTATTCCGGCAAACAGCAGCGCCGTCGAACCGCCGAGGAGCAGCACGGAGGCCATCTGCCAGGACATGCTTGACGTCTCCGGTAACGCGACAGCTTCAGGCCGCCGAAACGGCGTCGTCCCGCAGGCCGATGTCGGCCGAGGCCAGCCGGTGCATGCGGAAAATGAATTCGATGGCGAGGAGGGTGAACCCGAGCGGAAGTGGAGCGAGCGTCCACCACTCGGGAGTTACCAGCGTCTTGATGTTGATGGAGCCGGCGCTGTAGCTGGTAACCGTGACAAGCAACCCGTACCAGACGAAATAGAGACAACAGATAAACCCGACGATGTCGCCGAGCCATTCCAGCAGCCATGCGGTGCGCAGTGGCAAGGTGCGCAAGATAATGTCGACGCGGATATGCTGGCCCTGGCGCAGCAGCCAGGGCGCCACCAGCAGCGTCATAAAGTAAAGGATATCTTCGGAGAGCTCGTTGCTGACCGCAACGCCGCCGCCGCCGATGTTGCGCGACAGAACGTCGAGGCCGATTATCACGGTCATGAGCAGGAGCAAAGCGCACGCCGCGACGACGAGCGCGTCCAGCAGGCGCCCATACCATTCGGACAATCGCGCCATGCCGGAACCCACCCGCACGAAGGACAGCGTCTACTTCTTTGAGAAGAATTCCCGGAGCTTGGGACCGTGTTCCGGACTTTGCTTGATAATGCCTTCCCAGCCGGCCTGATAGGCCTTCGCCCGGTAGGCTTGGGCGTCGGCGTCACTGAACTTGATGGTCTGGATGCCGGCCTCGGCCTGCCGCTTTGTGTCTTTGGCATTTTCGGCGGCGAACTCGGCCGCCGCCTCGGCCTCGCCCTGATCGGCCGCCTTGCGCAGGACCGCTCGCTGCGCATCGCTCAGCTTGTCCCACACCGTCTTGTTGACGAGGACCGACACCTCGGCGGTGTAGAAGCCGGGATCGACACGGAATTTCGTCTTCTCGTGCCAGCCGAGGTCGAAGATGCCCGTAATCGGCCAGCCGTAGCCGTCAACCACGCCGCGTTCGAGCGAAGTATACACTTCACCAGGCGGCGTCTGCACGACGGTCGCACCGAGCGCCTGGAAGAAGTCGCGATAGACCGGCGTGATGCGGAGTTTCAGGCCGGTCAGGTCGGGCTTCGAGATCGGCTTGGTGAGATAAAGATGAAACGGATTGTTGTCGACCAGCCGCGCCAGGAAAATCGCATTCATCTTCTCGGCGTAGAGCTTCGCCATGTAGTCATAGCCGCCGTTCTTGCGCAGCTCCGACATCGGCTTCTCGGTGAGCTTCCAGGCGTCGCCTTCCGGCATGACGTTGGTGGTGAAAGCGCCGGTCGTGTTTGCGATGTCGATCACGCCGCTCTGGAGTGCCTTGCCGACCTCGAAAGGTGGCATCGCCTTCGGGCCGCCGATATAGTTGATCTGGATCTTGCCTTTGCCATCCGCGTTGACGCGCTCGATGAATTTCTCGAAGCCACGCGAATAGGTTGTTTTCTCGGCGAAGGCCGTGACGGCGCGAAGGGTTACTTCCTGGGCGACAGCTGTCGAGCAAACGAGCGTTGCCGCAATAATTCCGAGTGCAAATTTCTTGCACATGGTGACGTTCCTCCCCTGCCGAGTCCGAGCGCCCGGTTGTTTGTCATGTATTTCCTATATTGTTATGAGTAGGTTAGCGAGTCAAACGAGGTGATTTTGAGCACTTCTACTGTCGCGTCAGTCCTGGCAAAGGACCTTGCTCACCTCGGCGCACGCCGATGCTTCGGTTTGCTTGGCACCGCCAACTTCAAGATTTCGCACGGGCTGGTCGAGGCGGGCGTCGAGTTCATTTCAGCGCGGCATGAAGGCAACGCCGCCAGCATGGCCGATGCCTATGCGAAGGCGACGGGAGAACTGACGCTGGTCAGCGTGCATTCGGGGCCGGGCCTCACCAATGCAATCACCGGCATCGGCGAGGCGGCAAAAAGCCGGACGCCGCTGCTCGTGCTGGCCGGCGACGTGCCGACCGGAAACGTCAAATCGAATTTCTATTTCGAGCAGGCAGAGCTTGTACGCTCGGTCGGTGCCTTATCCGAACGCACGCACACGCCGCAATCCGCGCGCGACGACGTGTTGCGCGCGGTGACAAGGGTCTTGCGTGATCGCCAGACCGTCGTTTTGAGCCTGCCGCTCGACGTGCAGGACGCAAAGCTCAATGGCACGAACGCACCGCTTGAGCTGACGCCGATGCCTGGCCGCTTGCAGGCGGATCCGCAGGAGGTGCGACGCCTTGCGCAGGCCGCGAGCCGCGCCAAGCGACCGCTCATTCTGGCCGGGCGTGGTGCCGTGTTGTCGGATGCCGAAGAGTCGCTCGTCAGGCTCGCCGACCGGTTGGGCGCATTGCTGGCGACATCGGTTTGCGGCCATGGCCTGTTTGCGGACAATCCATGGTCGCTCGGCATCTGCGGCGGTTTTTCCTCGCCCGCCGCGAATGAGCTTATTTCCGAAAGCGATTTTATTCTCGGATTTGGCGTGAGTTTCACGCAATGGACCACGAAGAAGGGCAGACTGATTGCCCCGGACGCGATCGTGGCGCAGATCGATATCGAGGCGCCGCGGCTCGGCTACCAGCGGGCCGTGCATTTCGCCGTGCTCGGCGATGCAAGAGCCACGGCGGAGGCGTTGCTGGCCGAGCTCGGGGCATCGGGCGCAAAATCCGGCCGCCGGGACGAGCGCACGCGCGAACGCATCCGTTCGGGCGACAATCACCACTTTCCGCATCCCGACGAATCGAGTGCGCGGTTCATCGACCCGCGCACTTTGAGCAAAGCCGTCGATGAAATCCTGCCACGGGATCGCGTCGTCGCCTCCGACTCCGGGCATTTCTGCGGCTGGGTGCCCCGCTATCTCCGCGTCCCCAACGCAAGAGCGTCATGTCTCAGCCATTCGTTCCAGTCGGTCGGCCTCGGGCTTGCCTCGGTGATCGGCCTTGCCGTCGCAAATCCCGGCAAGCTTGCCGTGCTCGGTACCGGCGATGGCGGCTTCCTGATGTCGATCGCTGATCTCGAGACCGCAATCCGTCTTGGGCTGCGGCTGTGCATTCTCGTCTACAACGACAGTTCCTACGCGGCCGAGGTCCATTTTTTCCGGCGGCAGGGCTACTCGATCGATATCGTGCAGTTTCCGGAGACCGATTTTGCGGCGATCGCACGCGGCTACGGCGCGCGCGGGGCGACGGTGCGAACGCTTGCGGATCTCGATTCCGTGCGCGCCTGGGTCAAGGAGGGCGCTCCCGGCGTTTTCGTCATTGATGCCAAAATCAACCCAGACCTCGAGGCCGACTGGCACGCCGAGCACTTCCCATGAAACCGAACTTCAAGCTTCCGCTGACCGGCCGCTGCCAATGCAGGAGCGTGGTCTACAAGATCACGTCGGCGCCGCTTGCGGTCTACGCCTGCCATTGCACCGAGTGCCAGCGCCAGTCGGGCAGCGCTTTCAGCCTCTCGCTGCTCGCGGAAAGAAGCGCAGTGGTCATCGCGGAGGGCAGACCATCGGTATGGGAACGCCAGCACGAGAGCGGCCGGGTGATCGATTGCGTGATTTGCGCGAAATGCGGCACGCGCCTGTTTCATGAGCCGCGTGCCAACACCAGGGTGACCATCGTGAAGCCGGGCAATCTCGACGACACCGGCTGGCTCTTTCCGGTCGGGCATATCTGGACGCGCAGCGCACAGCCGTGGGTCGCCATTCCATCCGATGGCGCGAACTGCGACGTGCAGCCGCCGAACTTCGGCGACATCATCGAGGCCTGGCGCCGGCATTGCGGCGCCACCTGACCAC
>DASRGR010000013.1:0-82497 GCA_035650955.1 Pseudolabrys sp. | reverse complement strand
TCTCCTCCACCAGAAGCGACATCGCCAGCGAGCAGAATCCGGTGAACGTGATCAGCGCGTTCACCGCGTGCGAGACTTCCCATTGCCAGCGCAGATCCTCCCAGTCGGCGGGCATCTGCGTCCAGTTGTTGGTGGCCTGATTGGCGGGGAATGTGAAGGCGAAAAAGATCACCAGCGTCGCGACAAGACAGACGAGATTGATCAGCACGAAGACGAATGCACGCCGTCTGCGCATCGCCAGCGTCAGCGCGAGATTGGCAAAGATGGCGCCGAACAGCACGAGCCCGAACAATGCCCAGCCGCGGTAGACGCTTTGCGTGACAAAATAGTTGCCTTCCGCCAAATGGATCTTGTTGGGCAAGGCGAACAGGTGCGCGCCGACCGGCACAAGCGCCAGCGCCGTGAGCACGATGGCGAAAAATTTGAGGACTTTCACGCGGTCCCTGGTCCCAATACCGGACGTGCCCCCGGCATCAAACTTACCACAGGCGGGAAAGTTCCGCACCGGTATCGGCGCCGGGCGGTCCCTCAGGCGAGCGCCGCACGCACGCCGTCGATGACATATTGGACGGCAAGCGCCGCCAGCAGCACGCCGAGCAGACGCGAGAGCACGATATTGCCGGTGACGCCGAGCAGCCTGCCGATACGCACCGACAGCACGAAGACCGTGCCGCAGAGCGCCACGACGAAAGCGATGACGGCGAGCAGGATGATCAGCCGTACCGGCTCGCCTTCGCTGCGGCCCGCAAGCAGCACTGTTGCCGTGATTGCGCCGGGTCCCGCCATCAGCGGAATCGCAAGGGGAAAGGCGGCGATATTGCGCACGTGCTCCTCGATCGCCTCCTCGGCCTGGCGCGACTGCCGCTCGATGCGTACGCCGAACACCATTTCGGAAGCGATCGAGAACAGCAGCAGGCCGCCGGCAATACGGAAGGCGGGCAGGCCGATTGACAGCGTGCGCAACAGCCAGTCGCCGATCAGGGCGCTGCCGGCAAGAATGATCGCGGCGATCACCGCCGCACGCGTTGCGACGCGGCGTTTTGCGCGCTTCGGCAGGTCCTGCGTGACCGCAAGGTACGACGGCACCAGGCCGATCGGGTCGACGACGACCAGCAGGGTCACGAGCGCGGAGACGAGAAAATCGAGCGGCATAGCTGAACACAAACTACCACGCTCGTCGCCCCGGACTGCGGGCTTTCGCGCAGGCGAGCGGTTTTGCGGCGGCGTCAAACTCATCCGCTCATTCCCGCGGTAGCGGGAATCGGGCCTCCGAAAACGGGTCAAACGAGCGGGTAAAACCGGCGCCGCCGCGTGCGTCCTTGCGGGCTGTTTTCGGCCGCAAAATGCGCCGGTTTCGGAACCCCGAAGGGGTCCGTAACATACTGACTCAAAAAGAAATATTCGCCTGTATAGGGCGGCATTTCGGGTGGCCAAGCCGCCCTGAATCAGCTAGAAAAATCGCAACAAAAACTCCACGCAGGACGCGGTCTTGGCCGACAACGAACCTCCCAAATCGGGGGACTCAACCCCCTCCGATGTGCGCCCCGTTTCCATCACCGAGGAGATGAAGCGCAGCTACCTCGATTACGCCATGAGCGTGATCGTGTCGCGGGCGTTGCCCGATGCGCGCGACGGTCTCAAGCCGGTGCACCGGCGCATTCTCTACTCGATGAACGAGAACGGGCATACGCCCGACAAGAAATACGTGAAGTCGGCGCGCGTCGTCGGTGACGTGATGGGCAAATATCACCCGCACGGCGACCAGGCGATCTATGACGCGCTGGTACGGATGGCGCAGGACTTCTCCATGCGTCTGATGCTGATCGACGGCCAGGGCAATTTCGGTTCGGTCGACGGCGATCCCCCGGCGGCGATGCGCTACACCGAATGCCGCCTGGCGCGCCCGGCGATGGCGCTGCTCGACGACATCGACAAGGACACCGTCGATTTTCAGGACAATTACGACGGCACCGAAAAAGAACCGTCAGTGCTGCCGGCGCGCTTTCCCAACCTGCTGGTCAATGGCGCGGGCGGCATTGCGGTCGGCATGGCGACCAATATCCCGCCGCACAATCTCGGCGAGGTCGTCGACGCGGCCATCGCGCTCATCGACAATCCGGCGATCACCATCGACGAATTGATCAAGATCGTGCCGGGTCCGGATTTTCCGACCGGCGGCATCATCCTCGGCCGCGACGGTATCCGCTCGGCCTACAAGGAAGGCCGCGGCTCGATCGTGATGCGCGGCAAAGTGGAGACCGAGACCGTCCGCAAGGAGCGCGAGGCCTTCGTCATCACTGAAATTCCGTACCAGGTGAACAAGGCGGCAATGGTCGAGCGCATCGCCGAGCTTGTGCGCGAGAAGAAGATCGACGGTGTTGCCGACCTGCGCGACGAGAGCGACCGCCATGGCTACCGCGTGGTGATAGAGCTCAAGCGCGAGGCGGTGCCGGACGTCGTGCTCAATCAGCTTTACCGGTTTACGCCGCTGCAGTCCTCTTTCGGCTGCAACATGGTGGCGCTCGATGGCGGCCGCCCGCTGGTAATGACGCTGAAGGATCTCCTTGCGGCCTTCGTCGCCTTCCGCGAGGAGGTCGTCTCGCGCCGCACCAAGCACCTGCTCGGCAAGGCGCGCGACCGCGGTCACGTGCTGGTCGGTCTTGCGATCGCGGTTGCCAATATCGACGAGTTCATCAAGCTGATCCGTGCCGCCAAGGATCCGAACGCCGCGCGCGATGCCCTCATGGCGCGCGACTGGCCGGCGAAGGACGTCGCCGCCATGGTGACGCTGATCGACGATCCGCGTCACAAGATCTCAGCCAAGGGCACGACAAAGCTCTCGGCCGAGCAGGCGCGAGCCATTCTCGATCTGCGCCTGCAGCGACTGACCGCCCTGGGCCGCGACGAGATCAAGCAGGAACTCGACAAGCTGAAAGCCGAAATTGCCGACTATCTCGAGATTCTGCGTTCGCGCGCGCGGATCCAGAAGATCATCAAGGACGAGCTCGCGGCGGTGAAAAAGGAATTCGCAACGCCGCGCCGCACGGTGATTGCGGAAGCGACGGGTGAGGTCGACGAGGAAGACCTGATCACGCGCGAGGACATGGTCGTCACCGTGTCGCACCAGGGTTACATCAAGCGCGTGCCGCTATCGACCTACCGCGCGCAGCGCCGCGGCGGCAAGGGCCGCGGCGGCATGCAGGTGCGCGAGGAGGATTTCGTGTCGCGGCTGTTCGTTGCCTCGACGCACGCGCCGGTCCTCTATTTCTCCTCGCGCGGCAAGGTCTACAAGGAAAAGGTGTGGCGTCTGCCCGTGGCCGCGCCGCAGGCGCGCGGCAAGGCGCTGATCAACATCCTGCCGCTTCAGCAGGGTGAGACCATCACCACCATCATGCCGCTGCCGGAGGATGAGGCGTCCTGGGCGCAGCTTGACGTCATGTTCGCGACGACCAGCGGCACCGTCCGCCGCAACAAATTGTCGGATTTTGTCGACGTGCGGCCGTCGGGCATCATCGCGATGAAGCTCGAGGACGGCGAAGCCATCGTCGACGTGGAGATCTGCACGGAAAAGGACGACGTGCTGCTGACCGCGAATGGCGGACAGTGCATCCGTTTCGCGGTACCGGAGGTGCGCGTGTTCCAGGGCCGCACGTCGCGCGGCGTGCGCGGCATCACGCTGGCCGAGAAGGATCACGTGATTTCGATGTCGATCCTGCGTCACATCGATGTATCGGCTGAAGAACGGGCCGCCTATCTCAAGCGCGCCAGTGCCATCCGCCGCGGCGGCGGGGCCGATGAGGAGGCGGGCGCCGATGCCGAGGAGGCGGTCGGCGCTATCGAACTCGGCGAAAAACGCTATGTCGAACTGTCCGCCGCGGAGCAGTTTGTGCTGACGGTGTCGGAGCGGGGCTACGGCAAGCGTTCCTCGTCCTACGAGTACCGCACGACGGGTCGCGGCGGCAAAGGCATCGTGGCGATGGCGGTGACGAAGAAGACCGGCAAGATCGTCGGCTCCTTCCCGGTGGAGGAGACCGACCAGGTGATGCTGGTGACCGATGCCGGCAAGTTGATCCGTACCCCGGTCTCCGGCATTCGCATCGCGGGACGCTCAACGCAAGGCGTGATCGTGCTCAACACCGCCGAGGACGAGCGTGTGGTTTCGGTCGAGCGGCTGAGCGAGGAAGACGACGGCGAATGAACTGGCACCTGTTTTCGGCCTTTTTCGTCATCGCGATTGTGCTTTATCTGACACCGGGGCCGATCGTCACGCTGGTGGTGACGACGGGTGCCCGAGACGGCATGCGCGCGGCGCTCATGACCGTTGCCGGCGGGGCCGTCGGCAACGCCTTGCTGCTGACATGCATCGCTTTCGGACTGAACTGGATCCTGCAGACTTCGGCGGAAATTTTCGACTACCTGCGCTGGATCGGCGCGGCCTATCTCGTCTGGCTCGGCGTGTCGGCATGGCGGCAGGCGGGAACAATGGACAAAGCGCCTGCGCCTTCCGGCCACGTGCACGCGTGGCGCGGCCTGGTTGTCGCCTTCACGAACCCGAAGACCATCGCCTTCTTCACTGCGTTCCTGCCGCAATTCATCGATCCCGCCTTGCCGTCCGGATGGCAGTTGCTGGTGATGTGCGCGATGTCGGTCGTGCTGGGCGCCGTGCTCGACAGCGGCTGGGCCGTCGCCGCGGGCTTCGGCCGCGCCTGGTTCCTGAAGCCTTCGCGGACGAGGCTTCTCAATCGCCTCTCAGGGGCTGTCCTGGTCGGCGGCGGGCTGTGGTTGTCGCTGGCGAGGCGGACGGGTTAGCCGCAACTGGACGATCATTCACGCGAAAGCGGGAATCCGGCGCCGGGTCCCCGCCTGCGCGGGAACGAGCGGTTCATTGCGCAGCGCTACCGCCGACCCGCTTTTTCCAGGATCTCCACCATTTCCTTGAAGCCGCGCCGTTTCGCCAGCGTGAGCGGCGTCGCGCCCGAACGGTCGGCGATGGTGACGTCGGCGCCGGCTTCGACCAGCGCCTCCAGCGTTGCAACGTGGCGCCTGCCGCCGTCGCCGAGCACGATCGCCTCGATCACTGCAGTCCAGCCGAGATTGTTGACGTGATCGAGCGGCGCCTTGGCGGCGATCAATGTGCGCACAACCTCGTCATGGCCAAGATGCGCGGCCGCGATAAGCGCGGTGCCTTCATAGGGACTGGTGATGTTGGCCGCCTTGCAACCGCCTTCTAGCGCGATCTTGAGCATCGTCACGTCGTTGGCGACGGCGGCGATGGTGACGATATCGTACTTCTGCGCTTCAAACGCGTTGGCATCGGCGCCAAGATGCATCAAAGCGCGCGCGGCGTCGGGCTTGCGCATGAAAGCTGCGACGTGCAGCGGTGTGCGGCCGCGCGCATCGCGCGCATCGATCGCTGCGCCGGCCGCCACAAGCTTTTCGATTTCGGCGACGTCGCCTTTAGCCGCCGCCGCGTGCAAGCCACGATAGGCCTGCAGTTCGGCGCCATTCGGCGGAACCTGCGCCGATGCGGGCATTCCGATCAGTAGCAAGGCTGCGCACCACCAAAGTCGCCGCATTTGCACGCCCGGGAACCTATGACCGCGCATGAAGGCATATCCTGATACCAGCGTAGAAACATTTTTCATGCGAGGGGGAAAATATTTTTCGTTTTCTGGGGAATAGCTGAAGCCTTCCCCGGTACCGGCCGCGAATCTGCGGTAGCATGTGAGGGGGAGTCCGAAAATTCTATTGCGTTCGGTGGGGCTGGTATCATGAGAAGCATTTTCGGAGCCACGATACTCACGGTCGTTCTCGGAGCGGACGCGTTCGCCCAGGTTGCGGTCGGGCCGGTCGCGATAACGAACCAGGTCTACGGTGTCCCGGTAACGGTCAGTGCGACGTCGTGGATTTCGGTCAACTCCGCCGACAACGAGCGCATGGTGGACGCGAGAGTGTTTGTCGACCTGATCGACCTGCAACGAAAGTTTTCCGACGTTATCGACAAGATTGGCCTTTCGGCGGTCAACTGCGCGAAACGGGACTCCGACAACAGAAGTCCGGTTGTTTCCCTGAAGAGCGGTTCGCTTATGCCCGTCGACGACCAGCTCATCATGTCCGTGCGCGGGCAAGTCGATATCTGGTCCTGCAAGGCGAGGCCGGCGAAGTCTGAGTATGTCTGGAAGAAAAAGAAGATCGGATTCCTGGACATCAAGCTTCCGGTCCACCGCACGGTGAAAGCGGCGATGAAAAAGACCAAGGACGGCAGCCAGGAATTTCGCGGAAACCTGCCGATTCAATTGGTGCAGAAAGGTCCGGAAAGCGTAGGCCCGGCCATCGCCAACCCTGAGATAAAGCTGGAAGGGCAGGATGCGGTTGTCACCAATGCAAATCTCGATCAGGCAAAAAAGGACCTCAATCAAAAGGTCTATGCCGCGCTGCAAAGCGCGATCAATTTCGTCAAGCTGAAAGCCATGCTGCCAAAGGAGCTCCAGAACTCCACCGTCGTCTCGACGCGGTTCAGGAGCCAGGGCGGCCATGCGATCGCCGAGACCAATCTCGCGGCGACGAGCACGCCGAACACGCAATAACGGAACAGGCTCGGCGGCGACCGCGGTCCACAGATTGGCCGCGCGCGGGCCGCCTCGCGTCTATGGTGTCGAAATCAGGCCTCTGCTTGTCGCAACGATCCAGCGGTTTCCCCAGCGCACGATTGAATCGACGCGTCCGACGCCGGGCAAGCTGTCTCCGCGCGCAACCCGCCACACACCGTTCGGCCCCTGGACGACAGCTGTTCCGTTGGCGACGTCACGCACGATCCAGCCGGGAATGGTGGTCGGCGGTGTTTCCGGCACCGCGACAAGCTTTCGCTGAGGCGGCGGCAAGGATGTCGAGGGCGCCTCTTTGTGCGCCTGCTCGGATTGAGGCGGCGCCTGCTCCCGCCCGGCGGAGGCCTGCTCGATGGTCGCGTGCATTTTTTCGGCGGCCTGGCGCGTCAACTCTTCGATCTGGATGCCGGCAGAGGCCGGCTGCGCCTCGGGCTGCTGCGTCGGGGGCGGCTTTGCCGCCAGGGTGGGTAGCCGGGGGCCGATGGCGCTTACCCATGCCGCGACCACGGTCTTTGCGTCTTCGTCGCTGTATGCCCATGCAAGAGCAGCGACGCCGGCGAGGCTTGCCGCCAGAGGGACCATTCCGGATCGGCGGGGCCGGCGCGGAAGTTCCGCGACAACGTGATCGTCAGGCGACAGGTGGATTGACGCATCCCTGCGAACCGCGGAAGGACGGGCCGCTTCGTGCGCCGGCTGTTCGCGTCGGCCCGAGCGATTGTCTGCACCCGTCCTGTCCGCGCGCGCCGAGGTTTCCTCCGTTTCGGGCAGGGGCACGGCGGGTATGCTATCCACCCGATCGAACGTACGATCGCGAACCCGCGGCAGGGTCGCGAGGTCAGGGCGCAAGCGCGCCGTCGCTTCGGTTTCCGCGTACGATGCGGCGCTCTCGTGAAGCTGGCCGGCGTCGGCAATCAGCCTGTCTGAGGCTGACGCTGGTGCATCCGTTCCGTGGAATGCCGGCGAGCTCGACGGCACGACGGAAATTGTCTCGAGTTCGCCCGGAGAGTCCTGCGCGGCCGCTGCGTCATTGGCGTCAGGAGCAAGCTGCTCCTTGAGAGCGGCCACTTCGGCCCTCAGCAAGAGAAGCTCGACATTCTGAGTGTCGCGATCGATCTTGAACCGATTGATAATGTCGTCTTTCCTGCCAAGTTCGGCACGGTGGTTGGCATTGTCCGCCTTGAGGTGCTCGACGGTCATCTCCAGACGTCGCGTTAAAAGCGCAAAATCGGCGCGCAGAAGATCCTTGTCAGCCTGGATCTCGGCCATCGATTGCGGCAACGCGTTTTTCAAACGCCGGATGGTCAGGCGCACCGCGCGGTTATGGATGAGGGGTGCAACACTCACCGCCATGAGGATCGCGAAAAGAAAACCGATCCCCGCGTACATGACTGCTTCAACCATACCAGTTCCCCCGGGAACGCGCTCAAGGAGACAGCCCGGCGCCAGGACGGCGCGCCAATAAAGTCGTTGCTTGATCAATCGCGGGCGGGAGACGTCGACGGTGCAGGTTGCTGCTGCGCGAACTCGACATGCGGCTGACCCCCAAACCAGCACTACGTGAAGGTATCGTCCGAGCCAAATGACAGTCTGAACAAAACATGTGTTTTAAAAACGGCATTGGATGTTGCGCGGCCGTACTCCGCCGGAGGTATGCGAATAACGACGAGACGGCGTGCGTCCCGCAATTCGGACAAACGTCGCGGCGGACGGAAGCTGCCGTCTCCGCTTGAGTTCGACGAGCGGTGCGGGCGATAATTCGTCAAGAGGGCTCATCGCCTTTGTCAGTACAGGAGTAGAAGGAGATGGATGCTCCGGGCGCGAGGCTGGAACTGCTGCTTGTCAGGCTGCACGAGGCAACGTCCGAACTCGCAAAATCGGCAAATCTCTGCGCATCGCGCATGGCGCTCCGGGCCAAGCTGTCGGATGCAATTCAGGGTGCGAGAACAGTCGAGCGCATCGCGGAGACGCTGCGGACCGTCGCGGCAGCGGACGCGGACAGTGGTGAGGCAAGCCTGGTTCCCGACCTGGCTCGCGACATCGAGTGCCAGCGTCAGGGTGCGGACGGCTGAGTTCCGCGCCCGCCCAGAGACGCCGTGAAATTTTCCTTCGGTAGCATTGCACTACGCGATCACGCGCGACTCAGAGTTATATGCCCGCGTGGCTCGCCGATGTGAGCCCGGGCGCATCTTTTGCTGCAACACGTGTGATCGAACGGCTGAACCGCCTGAGAATTGCAAGCAGGGAGTGGTCGTGACCGCTGTTGTTGACGCTCGGCAGGCTCCACGGTTCGTTTGCCGGTCCTATATGGCGGTCGTGCTTGCACCCGAACCGCCGATCGTCGAATGGATAGCCGAGGTTGACCGTCGCATTAAGGGCGTCGAGAGTTTTATCGCGGGTTCGCCGGTTGTGCTCGATCTGAGCGCCGTAAAGCTCAGCAAGTCGGCTGTCACACATCTGATCTACGAGCTGGAACACCGCGGCATTCGCATCCTGGGTCTGGAAAATGCCGATCCGCTCTCGGCGGGCGCAGGCCTTCCGCCATTGGTCCGGTCCGGTCATGCCGTCGTAACGAAAGTCGAGAGGCAGGAGCCAGTGCCTGCCGAGGTGCGGCGCGAACCGGCAACCCTTCTGGTCGAAAAGCCGGTGCGTTCAGGGCAATCGATATTTTTTCCCGACGGTGACGTGACCGTGCTCGGGTCCGTGGGGTCGGGCGCCGAACTGGTCGCCGGCGGTTCCATACACGTTTACGGGACACTGCGCGGGCGCGCCATGGCAGGGTCGAACGGTAATGCACGGGCGCGCATCTTCTGCAGCAACAACGAGGCCGAGCTCCTTGCAATCGATGGCTATTACCTCACTGCCGAGTCGATGGATCAGGAGCTTCCACGAGGGCCCGTTCAGGTGTGGCTCGAAGGTGAAACCGTGAAGATCGCCGTATTGGACTGACAGTTCACCCTGGGAGATAAATACAATGGCTAAGGTCGTGGTTGTTACTTCCGGCAAAGGCGGTGTTGGGAAGACCACAACGACCGCCGCATTGGGAGCCGCGCTGGCGCAGAGCGGGCAGAAAGTCGCCATCGTCGATTTTGACGTGGGCCTGCGCAATCTTGATCTGATGATGGGCGCGGAACGGCGGGTGGTCTACGACCTCGTGAACGTCATCCAGGGCATTGCCAAGCTGCAGCAGGCCTTGATCCGCGACAAGCGCATCGACACGCTTGCATTGCTTCCGGCCTCTCAAACGCGCGACAAGGATGCGCTGACCGAGGACGGCGTAAAGCGGGTCATCGGCCAGCTCCGGCAGATGTTCGACTGGGTAATATGCGATAGTCCGGCCGGAATTGAGCGCGGCGCGACTCTCGCGATGCGCTTTGCGGATAGCGCCATTATCGTCACGAACCCCGAGGTGTCCTCGGTGCGCGATTCCGACCGGATCATCGGTCTGCTCGATGCCAAAACCTTAAGGGCGGAGCGCGGCGAACGTATCGACAAGCATCTTCTGATCACCAGATTCGATCAGGGCCGGGCCGCGCGCGGCGAGATGCTCGGAATCGATGACGTTCTGGAGATTTTATCAATTCCGCTCCTCGGAATTGTTCCGGAAAGCGAGGAGGTGCTCAGGGCGTCGAACCTCGGCTCGCCGGTGACGCTGAACAATCCGGCAAGCGGTGCCGCACGAGCCTATTTTGATGCCGCGCGAAGACTGCTCGGCGAGGAGATCGAAATGACGGTGCCTGCCGGCAAGGTGGGGCTGTTCGGCAAGCTCTTCGGGCGGAGAGCGGCATGAACTTTTTCAATTTGTTCAGGCGGGGAGGGTCTGCTCCTGTAGCGCGCGATAGGCTGCAGATTCTTCTTGCTCATGAACGGTCTACGCCTCCCGCTTCCGCCACCTCCGATCTTCTCGATATTCTGCGCCAGGAAATTCTTGCTGCCGTGACGAGACATGTCGACATAGATCCGGCCGGGGTGAGCGTGAAGATGAATCGCGGCAGAAAGATTTCAACCCTCGAGGTGGAAATCGAGATTCCCGACACAGTCGGCGTCCGGTCAAGCCGCGGTCGGCGAAAGCGCTCCCTGCTGGCGGTGCATCGGCCCGCATAGCATGGCGATACGGGGCATGCCCGCATCGCCGGCTATGGCGCAATGACTGGTGGCGATGGCAGAGGCGTTGAGTTCGGCGGAAACGGCCCGTCGCTGTTGCCTGCGGCCCGCGCCATCGCCGTATCTCTTATCGTAGATCCGACGGCGAAACGGCCGGTATGGTTGTCCGGCCTGAATGGTTTCCACAAACAATTAATGTGTCGTCACCGCGAATGGGACGCTCAATCGACCGTCAGGTTCAGTGCGGCCACGATCGGCTTCCATTTCGCGGATTCGCGCTGGATGTGGTCGGCGAGATCCTGTGGCGTGCCGCCACGCGGTTGCGCACCAAGTTTTGACAGCGCGGCTTTCATCGTGCCGCCTGCAAGCGCGGCGTTGGTCGCAGCGTTCAGTTTCGCGATGATCGCAGGCGGCGTGTCGCGGGGCGCCATGAGCGCGGTCCAGGCGCCACTGGTCACCGACGGAAAGCCGATCTCGGGCATTGCCGGCACGTCGGGCAGTTCCGGCGCGCGTTTCGGGCCAACAATGGCAAGTGCGCGCAATTGTCCGTCCTGGACGAGCTGCAGCGACGTGCTGACGGTGTCGAAGGTCATCTGTGCCTCGCCGGCGACGACCGCGGTGAGGGCCGGGCCGCCGCCCTTGTAGGGCACGTGCAGGATGTTCGTGCCGCTCACCGACTTGAAAAGTTCGGCGTTGAGATGCGGCAGCGTCCCGACGCCGCCCGTCGAGTAATTCAGCTTGCCCGGGTTTGCCTTGGCGTAGGCCACGAGATCGGCCACGGATTTGAACGGCGTTCGGGCATTGACCACCAGCACTTGCGGCGTTTCCGCGACGAGTGCAATTGCCGCGAAGCTTGAGGCATCGTAGCCGGCGTTCCTGTGGATCATCGGACTCATGATGAGACCGCTCGCGGATGAAACTATCAGGGTGTAGCCGTCGGGGTCGGCCGCTGCCGCGGCTCGCGAGCCGATGGTATTGCCGGCACCGGGCTTGTTTTCGATGAAGACGTTCTGTCCGAGCACCGGCGCCAGCGCGTTGGCGAGGACTCGTGCCATCACGTCGACCGGTCCGCCGGCAGGCGTCGGCACGAGGATGCGGATCGGGCGGTTCGGGTAATCCTGGGCGGCGGCTGCAGCGGCGGCGAGCAGGACGAGGGCGGCGGCAAGAGCGGCGCGGCGCATCGGCGGTCTCCTCTGGACAATCGGCCCGGGGGGAAGCCTAGCGCCGCGTTCGCGAACGGGTAAGGCGCCTGTCAGCCGGCGCGATCGAGACTGATCACACGCACGTGCGGGTTGCCCAATTCGGTGCCGACGCAGTTGAGATAGGGCCAGGGCTGCTGTTTGCAGGCTCTGATTGCATCGGCCGCCGGCTTCGGCAGGGGGTCGGCGACCACTCCGGTCGTGGGTGCGGAAAGAATGGTAATCGCGGCGGCAATGAGCGCGGCGAGGACGACTGCGGCGAGAGATTTCAACATAACTGCCCCCTGTTGCAGGCAATCGCCGGAGCGTTCGCTCTCGGCGACAATCACATTAGGGAGGGGCTGCATTCACCGCTGTGACCGGGGTCACAGGAAGACGCAATAAAAAGCCCCCGTTACGCTTGGTCGCGGCAGCCGGGGAAAAGGTTCAAAGGCAAACGGGGCCGGTCTTGCGGGGCTGCAAGGGTCGGGTTAGACCCCGCTTTATGGCGAGAATCGCCCTTTACGCGGGGTCGTTCGACCCGGTCACCAACGGCCATCTCGACGTGGTGCGGCAGGCCGTCCGGCTTGCCGACCGGCTGGTGATCGCCATCGGCGTCCATCCCGGCAAAAGCCCGTTGTTTTCGGCCGAGGATCGGGTGGCCATGCTGCAGGAAACCTGCGGCCCGATCGCCAGCGGGGCGAAGTGCGAGCTCTCCTGTATCACCTTCGCGGACCTGGTGGTTGACGCCGCGCGCAAGGCCGGTGCGGGGATGCTGATCCGCGGCCTGCGGGACGGCACCGATCTCGACTACGAAATGCAGATGGCAGGCATGAACGGGGCGATGGCGCCCGATCTCGTCACCGTGTTCCTGCCGGCTTCGCCGGCCGTGCGCCCGATCACCGCCACATTGGTCCGGCAGATCGCGGGCATGCGGGGCGATGTCTCGGCCTTCGTGCCCCCCGCAGTCGTGGCGCGCCTGAAGAAGAAGTTTGCGCGCTGATGCCACATCCGACTTCAACGAGGAACGCAATGATTTTCCGCCGCCCGGTCTTCACATTGTTCTGCGCGACGATGGCATTCTTATCCTGCGCCCTTCCTGCCGCCGCGCAATCGCTGCTGGAAAATCCGGCGGGTCTGCGGGAGCAGGCACCGGCGGCGTACAAGGCGCGCTTCGATACAACCAAGGGTGTGTTCGTGGTCGAGGTGACGCGCGCGTGGGCGCCGAAGGGGGCGGACCGTTTCTATAATCTCGTCAAGAACGGTTTCTACGACAATGTCCGCTTCTTCCGCGTGATCTCCGGTTTCATGGTGCAGTTCGGAATCAACGGCGATCCGGGCATCATGGCGCGCTGGCGCGCCGCGCAGATTCCCGATGATCCCGTCACCCAGAGCAACACACGCGGCATGATCACGTTCGCAACGGCGGGCCCCAACACGCGGACCAGCCAGGTGTTCATCAATTTCGGCGACAATTCGCAGCTCGACAAGATGGGCTTTGCACCGTTCGGTCGCGTGATCTCGGGCATGAATGTCGTGGACTCGATCAATGCCGAGTACGGGGAGGGCGCGCCGCGCGGACGCGGCCCCGATCAGAGCCGGATACAGAACGAAGGCAATGCTTATCTGACGAAGGAATTTCCGCGCCTCGATTACATCCGGAAGGCGACGATCGAGCGCTGACGCAATGCGGCAATGTAACTGAGAGTATGGAGAGTGTTATGGCGCGCCCGGAAGACACGCTGACGCTGGAGACGACCAAAGGCAATGTCGTTATTGAAATGCGCCCCGATCTTGCGCCAAACCACGTCGCGCGCATCAAGGAACTGGTCAAGTCGGGCTTTTACGACGGCATCGTGTTTCACCGTGTGATCGACGGCTTCATGGCACAGACCGGCTGCCCGCAGGGCACCGGGATGGGCGGCTCGGGCAAGAAGCTCAAGGCGGAATTCAACAAGGAGCCGCACGTGCGCGGCACCGTGTCGATGGCGCGCGCCAGCAATCCCGATTCCGGCGACAGTCAGTTTTTCATATGCTTCGACGATGCCCGCTTCCTCGACAACCAATATACCGTCTGGGGGAAAGTGATTTCCGGCATGGAGAACGTCGACAAGATCAAACGCGGCGAGCCGGTCGAGAACCCCGACAAGATCGTCAGGGCGACAATGGGAGCCTGAGGGCCTTCCTTGCCCTTTCCCTATATGGGAGAGGGTAGACCATGCGCACCGACCTTTTCGATTTCGATCTGCCTGCCGACCGCATCGCCCTGCGGCCGGCGAGCCCGCGCGATGCGGCAAGACTCCTCGTGGTCAAGCCGGGCGTCCCGCCGGGTTTTGAAGACCGGACGATCTCGGAACTGCCGGACCTGCTGCGCGCCGGCGATTGCCTGGTGGTCAACGACAGCAAGGTCATTGCGGCGCGCCTGCATGGCCGCCGCATCGGGCGTGGCAGCGGGGAGCCTGCGATCGAGGCAACCCTGCATAAGCGCCTCGACGGCTCGCATTGGCGGGCCTTTGTCAGGCCGGCCAAGAAACTCGAGGTGGGCGATACCCTCCGGTTCGGTACCGAGGGCAAGGTCTGTTTCCTGGGGGAGCTTGATGCTCAGGTTTCACAGAAAGATGAGGGAGGAGAAATAACCCTCTCATTTTCCTTCCATGGGCCCGTGCTTGACCAGGCCATCGCCGAGCGCGGCGAGATGCCGTTGCCGCCGTATATCGCCTCGCGCCGCGACCCCGACGAAAGGGACCGGGACGATTACCAGACCATGTTCGCGCGGGAAGACGGTTCTGTCGCCGCGCCGACCGCGGGTCTGCATTTCACCGAGAAATTGCTGAAAAGCTTGATGGACCGCGGCGTCGGCCTGCAGAAGGTCACGCTGCATGTGGGAGCCGGCACCTTTCTGCCGGTAAAGGCCGACGATACAGCCGGACACACCATGCACGCGGAGTTCGGCGCGGTATCGGCGGAGACTGCCGCCGCCCTGAACGCGGCGCGCGCCCGAGGCGGGCGGATCGTCGCTGTCGGCTCGACCGCGCTGCGGCTTCTGGAAAGTGCGGTGGGCGGAGACGGGCACCTGCAGGCCTTTACGGGCGAGACGGCACTCTTCATCACGCCGGGCTATCAATTCCGCGCCGTCGACCTGATGCTCACCAATTTTCACCTGCCACGCTCGACCCTGTTCATGCTGGTCGCGGCCTTCAGCGGGCTCGACACCATGAAACGCGCCTATGCCCATGCGATCGAAGCCGGCTACCGTTTCTATTCGTACGGCGATGCGTGCTTGTTGTATCCTCAAACCTAGACGTCGTCATGGCCGGGCCTGTCCCGGCCATCCACGTCTTTGCGGAGATGCGGTGTCAAGACGTGGACGCCCGGCCCCGGGCCGGGCAAGACCGGAAAAATGAACCGACCCTTCTCTTTCCGCGTCCTCAAGACCGACGGGCTCGCCCGCTGCGGCGAATTCGCGACGCCGCACGGGACGGTGCGGACGCCGGCCTTTATGCCGGTGGGCACACAGGCAACGGTCAAGGGCGTCATGCCGGACGACGTGCGCAAGACCGGGGCGGAGATCGTGCTCGGCAACACTTACCATCTGATGCTGCGGCCGGGCGCCGAACGCATCGCCGCCCTTGGCGGCCTGCACGCGTTCATGAACTGGCCGCTTCCGATCCTCACCGATTCCGGCGGGTTCCAGGTCATGTCCCTCTCGGATCTGCGCAAGGTCGACGACAAGGGGGTGATCTTCCGTTCGCATCTCGACGGCGCCATGGTCGAACTCACGCCGGAACGCGCGATCGAGATCCAGGCACTGCTCGGCGCCGATATTTCGATGCAGCTTGACGAATGTCTGAAGCTGCCGGCGTCCACGGACGAGATTGCGCGCGCGATGGAGCTTTCACTGCGCTGGGCCGAGCGCTCGAAGCGCGCCTTCGAGGGCCGGGCAAAGGAAGGGTACGCGCTGTTCGGAATTGTGCAGGGCGGGGATAACCTCGCGCTGCGCACGCAAAGCGCACGTGCGCTTACGGACATGGACTTTCAGGGCTATGCGATCGGCGGTCTCGCGGTCGGAGAGCCGCAGGACGTGATGCTGAGGGTGGTTGCCGAAACCGCGCCAGCCTTGCCAACCGAACGGCCGCGCTACCTGATGGGGGTCGGCACGCCGCACGACCTGCTTGAATCTGTAAAGCGCGGGATCGATATGTTCGATTGCGTGCTGCCGACGCGCAATGGCCGCCACGGTATGGCTTTTACGCGCTTCGGTCCGATCAATCTTGGCAACGCGCGCCATGCCGACGATCCGCGCCCGCTCGACGAGGAAAGCCCGCATCCGGCCGCGCGCACCTATTCGCGCGCCTACCTGCACCATCTGACGAAAGCCAACGAGATCCTGGGCGCTGTGCTGCTCTCGACCATCAACCTTGCCTATTACCAGATGCTGATGGCGGGCATGCGCGAGGCGATCGCGGGCGGACGTTTCGCCGAATATCAGGAAGCGACCGAGGCCGGTTGGGCGCAGGGCGACCTGCCGGAGCTTTAGCCCGTGGGGCCCGGCCGGCAAGGGATTGTCTGGTGCGCACGGCTTCGCTAAACGCAGCCCATGAACGTACAGCCATCCTTTCTCTCACATCGTCGCAAGCCGCGCTTCACGCTGCCGCCGGGCAGTTGTGACGCCCATTGTCATGTGTTTGGACCGGCGGCAAGGTTTCCTTATGCGCCGAACCGGCGTTACACGCCGGCCGACGCTCCGAAAGAAATGCTGGCGGCGCTGCACGCCCATCTCGGCGTCGAGCGCGCCGTCATTGTGCAGGCGAGCTGTCACGGCACCGACAACGCGGCAATGCTCGACTGCATCGCGTCCGATCCGAAGCGCTACCGCGGCGTCGCGATTGTCGACGATGGGTTTACCGACCGGGACTTCGACCGGCTCGCGTTGGGCGGCGTGCGCGGCGTCCGCTTCAATTTCGTGAAGCATCTCGGCGGCGCGCCCGACATGGCGGTGTTCAACCGCGTCATCGATCGCATCAAAGGGCGTGGCTGGCATGTCGTGCTGCATGTCGATGCACCCGACATTATTCCGCTGTCGGACATGATGCGCAGGCTGCCGCTGCCGTTTGTCGTCGATCACATGGGCCGCGTGCCCTCCGCGGCCGGCGTCGACCAGCCGCCGCTGCGGGCGCTGATCGAGCTTTCGCGCCTGGAAAACTGCTGGATCAAGGTCTGCGGCTCGGAGCGGATCTCCATGCCTCCTTACGTGGCTGCCGTGCCCATCGCCCGCGCATTGGTCGAGGCGGCGCCCGGGCGGGTGCTCTGGGGCACCGACTTCCCGCATCCGAATGCGACGCACGAGGCGGATGAGGCTGATCTGGTTGATCTGGTACCGCAATTTGCGCCCGATCCGCTGGCGCAAAGGCAACTGCTGGTAGACAATCCGGCACGGCTCTATGGTTTTGGCTCATAACAAAAACGCTTGCGGAGGAATGCACATGTTCAGGGGGATTTTCGAAATCGCACGTGGCCTTCTTCTTCCGGCGGCCGCAATTCTGGCGCTGTCGCCGTTGGGCACCGCACAGGCGGCGTGGCCGGAAAAGCCCATCAAGATCGTTCTGCCGTTCGGGGCCGGCGGCGTCGCCGACGTCACCTCGCGCATCATGGCTGACAAGCTCAGCCAGAAACTCGGCCAGCGCGTCGTGATCGAGAATATGCCCGGCCCGGGCGGGATCAATGCCGCGCGCGCGGTGATCACGTCGCCGCCTGACGGCTACACCATGGCGCTCGTCACCAACGGCACGGCGATCAGCGTCGCGGCCTTCAAGAGCCTGCCGTTCGACCCGGTCAAGGACTTCGAGCCGGTGTCGATGGTCGGCACTTTCGACCTGGTGTTCGTCGTCAACAGCCAATCCGAATACAAGACGCTCGGCGACTTCATCAAGGCGGCGAAGGCGCAGCCGGGCAAGCTCAATATCGGGACTATCGCGGTCGGCGGCACACAGAACCTCGGCGCCGAATTGTTCAAGTCGATGGCCGACCTCAACGTTCAGATCGTGCCCTACAAGAACTCGCCGGACATCGTGGTCGCGCTGCTTCGCAACGATGTCCAGATGCAGGTCGACTTCCCGCCGGCGGTCCAGGGCCAGGTGAACGACGGCAAGATCCGCGTTCTGGCGACGTCGAGCCCGGAACCGTCGCCGCTGCTTAAAGGCATTCCGACCGTCGATCAGGCCGGCGTGAAGGGCTTCGAGGTGATCTCCTGGAATGCGATCGGGGTGCCGAAAGGCACGCCGAAGGAGGTCATCACCACCATGAACAAGGCGATGCACGAAGTGCTTGCGATGCCGGACGTGAAGGAGCAGTTCGCCAAGGTCGGCGTCCTCGCGCACGCGAGCACGCCGCAGGAAATGATGAGCAGGCTCACCGGCGACATCAAGAAGTGGAATGACGTGATCGACAAAGCCGGCATTCCGAGGAAATAGCGCAGGACATTCGTGACGCGCTGAAGAGGGGGCCCGGGTGTGCAATCCGGGCCCGTCGCTCGAGAATGTGGTCGGCGCCCATCGATCTTTACTGCGAGCGGACAGGCCCTGCGTTCTGGGCGGAGCCTGTGAACGCGTGGAGCAACATTGCCTTCCTGCTCGCAGCCGCCGTTGCCTTTGTCGAGTGGCGGCAAAAGGGGGCTGGCGATCGCGCGGTGCTTGCGCTCGTCGCTGCAGCGGCCATCGTCGGACTGGGCTCTTTCGCCTTCCACACGCTGGCGACGCGTGGCGCGATGATGCTCGATGTTGTTCCGATCGGGATCTTCATCTACGGATATACCCTGTTTGCGCTGCGCCGAATTCTTGTGCTGTCATGGCCGCTCGCCGTGATGCTGCTTGCCGGATTTGCGGCTCTGTCGACCGGTCTTGCGTCATGGGTGCCGCGCAGCGTGCTTAACGGCTCGTCGGGCTACTTTCCTGCGCTGGCGGCATTGCTGGTGATCGGCTGGCTCACGCGCGCAGGCGATGCCGGCCGCGCCATGCTGACCGCCGCCGCCGTTTTCATCGCATCGCTGGTTTTCCGGATCATCGATCTCGACATATGCGCCCTGCTGCCGGTCGGGACACATTTCCTTTGGCATATCCTCAATGCGGTCGTAATTTATCTGGTGCTCCACGGAGCAATCGGGCAACGGGGCGGAACGGTCGCGCCGGCAGCGCGTCAGGAAAGAAAATGAGCAGGACGAAACTCTCGATCGCGATCGTCGGTGCCGGCATGGGGGGCCTAGCGGCCGCGGCGACGCTGCGGCGCTCCGGCTTCGACGTTGCGGTCTACGAGCAGGCGGCCCGTTTCGCCCGTATCGGTGCCGGCATCCAGATGATGCCGAATTCGATGAAGGTTCTGCGCGGGATCGGCGTGGAAGACCGGCTGCGCGCGACGTCGTTTGCGCCGTATTCGCATCTCAACCGCATCGCGGATACCGGCGAGGTGACGCGCGAGCTGCCGATGCCGGAGACGCTCTACGGTGCGCCGTACCTGTGCATGCACCGCGCCGACCTGCATGACGCGCTGGCATCGGTCGTGCCGGCGGAGATCATTCATCTCGGCAAGAAGCTGGTCGGGCTCGATCAGGCGGGCGGGCGCGTCACCTTGCGCTTCGCGGACGGCAGCACGGCGGCGGCCGATGCCGTCGTCGGCGCCGACGGTGTGCATTCGGTGGTGCGCGACATCGTCGTCGGCCCCGACGCGCCGATCCACAGGGGGCGCATCGCGTATCGCGCGGTATTCCCGTCAAGGCTGATGGGCGGCTTCGACATCGGCCCGTCGCGCACGAAGTGGTGGGGCAGCGACCGCCACATCGTCATCTATTACACCAACAGGGCGAAAAGCGAAGTCTACTTCGTCACCAGCGTGCCGGAGCCGGCGGAATGGCTGACGCGCGAATCCTGGTCGGCCAAGGGCGACGTCAGGGAGCTGCGCGCCGCCTACGACGGCTTCCACGACGACGTCCGCAACGTTCTCAACGCCTGCCCCGACTGCCACAAGTGGGCGATCCTTGAGCGCGAGCCGCTTCGGCGCTGGAGCGATGGACGCGTGGTGCTGCTCGGAGATGCCGCGCACCCGATGACGCCTTACATGGCACAGGGCGCGGCGACCTCGATTGAAGATGCTGCCATCCTCGCGCGCTGCCTCGAGGCGGTGAATGGTGAAGATGTCGAAGGTGCTTTCAGACGCTATGAGGCGCACCGTAAGCCGCGCACGTCGGTGGTACAGGCGATTTCAAGCGCGAACACATGGATGCGCGAGGGTGACGGCGACACCAGCTGGCTCTACGGCTACGACGCGTGGAACGCGAACCTCGATCAGCCGGCATCGCATCCTCAGATGCAGGCGGCGTAGTCAGGGGCCGCCGTACAACCAGGCTATCCCGTCGTAGCTTTGTTCCGGTGTGCGCGGCGATAGGGCCAGTTCGCGCAGCTCCGCCGCAACACCACGCGCATGATAGAATTCACCGTAGACGCGTGCCATGATCTGCGTGCGGCCGGTCCGCAGATAGCGGGCCTGTTCATAGGCCTTGAAGGCGGCAGCCGGATCGTCGGGCGAGTCTGCGATCTTGTCGGCGAGGACGATGGCATCTTCCGTCGCCATACACGCCCCCTGAGCAAGATACTGCAGCATTGGATGCGCAGCATCGCCAAGCAAGGTAACGCGGCCTTTCGACCAGTTCTTGACCGGTTCACGGTCACAGAGAACCCACATGCGCCAGGTCTCGATGCGCTCGAGCATGCGCAGCACCTGCGGCACCTGCATCTTGAAGTGCTGCCACATCACCTCCTTGCTGCCTTCCGCGTTCCAGCCTTCCTCGTAATGGTCGGAATGAAAGACGGCGACAAGGTTGTAGAGTTCACCGCGCCGCAGGGGATAGTGCACGAAATGCGTGCGGGGCCCTGCCCACAGCACGACGTCGGGCCGCCAGAGATCCTCCGGGACATCCTCCCGCTTGAGCACCGCACGATAGGCAATATGACCGGAAACGCGCGGTTTGCCGTCACCCACCACGCGCTCACGGATCTTCGACCACATGCCGTCGCAGCCGATCAGCGCGCGGCCTTCGACCGTCTCGCCATTGTTGAGCGTGACGCTGACATGGTCACCATGATCCTCGTATGAATCAACGCGACGGCTGGTTTCAAGCGTGATCAGATTGCTGCTCTGGCATGCCTTAAGAAAGGCGCCATGTATGTCGGCGCGGTGGGTTACGCCGTAAGGCTGCCCGAACCGCTTGAAGAATGCCTCGCCGAGCGGAATCCTTGTAATAAGTTTGCCGGTGAGTGCGTCGCGCATCTCTTGTGCTGGCGGACGGTGCGCATCGGCCAGGACGGCGTCCTTCAGGCCGACCGTTTCGAGCACGCGAAAGATATTGGGGCCAAGCTGGATACCCGCGCCAACCTCGCGAAATTCCGGCGATTGCTCGAAAAGCCGTACCGGAAATCCCTTGTGTGCAAGCGCGTAAGCGGCGATCAGACCGCCAATGCCGCCGCCTGAGATGAGGATGGGGGCGGACCCGCCATTCGTGCGTGCCATGGGATTACCTCGAAAGTACCAGAACGATAACGGGCCGAACCATAAAACTTGAACTCGCCCAACGCAAAGCATGTGAGCTATGAAAACAAAACCCGCCTGCGTGCAGGCGGGTTTTGCCAACGTCAAATTTGAACGGCTGTCTGCGGGTTACTTCGTCACTTGACCGCGAATTTCTCCGGCCTTGTTGGTGGCCGTGTGAATGTTCACGTACCATTTGCCTGCCATAAGATCGTCGGCTTGCGCATCGGTCAGTGTCGCCTTGCCCTCGAAGGACCCCTTGTCGGCGCCCGTGATGGGCACGACCACGGGTCCATTCTTGCCGGCTTCGCCGGCGTGGAAGTGTGCGGCTGTCGCCGGTCCGGTGAGGCCCGACACGCTGCCTTTCCATGTCAGCTGTTTGCTGGCCGTGTCGAAAGTCGCAGTGACCGAACCATTAGCCTTGCTGTCGACCGGGGGAACTTCATTCGAGGCCCTCAGGTCGGCCTTCAGATTGACCATGGCGGCCATGGCCGGCAGGGAAAGCGCGATCATCGCGGTGCATGTGAGGGCGGCCAAGCCTGACCGCGCAAATGTCGTCCTCATAACGGCTCCTCCCTTTGGAATGCAGAAAACGCATTGCAAAGAGGGAACACCTTTCACAGGCACCTATTCCCGGGAAGCCGTTACTGAGAGGTGAGCGGAATCGACGTGCTGGACAGCTCACCGCAGGATTCGCATTCCCAGTGATGACGAATCTCGCCACCCTCGACGAATTCCGACGATACCGGTGCAACCATAACGTCGCCGCAGCGCGGGCACTGTGTGGGAGCGGCAAAGCTGCGGATGGCGGAGAGTTTTGTCCGATAGCCGTGAAGCTGCATGTCTCGGCCTCCTGTTCCTTCTTCCTTCTCCCCGATCTACGCCCGCTACCTAACGGCATATCTTGGCAAGGGCGCGACCCTTTGATGAAACTGTGATGGCCAGATCGATAAAGTTTTGCGACAGCTAAAGACACGTCACGCCACTAAAGTAGAGGCGAATTTTTGCACTATCAGAGCCCCCTGATCTGCGGCGCGTAACAGCGGGTAGGCGCGGAACGGTAATTTTCGACGATTTTGCACGACAATGGGGTCCAATTCGTCGGCGCGCGTATGCGCGGTTCAGAATCGGGCGGGGTTGAGCCACCGTGCATTGAATTCACGCATGGCCTGTTCGAGGCTGACGGCATACCCCTGATTTTGACTACTTTGCGCGCGCACCGTGATTGTCCAGAACCAAGGTCGGCCTTCAGGGCCTTCCGACGTCAGCATGATCCGGCCGACAAGCTGCTTTCCGTCGAACACATCATAGTCGTCCGCAGACCACTCTCCGTCCTGGTTTCTCGAGGCGCGGACGAGTGCCAACGATACCGCCATGGATTTTGCCGATGTCGACGCTTTCGAGCCAATGAGGACTAGTAACATGTCGCGGCTTGTTCGGCGACAGTGGCGGGTTGGACATCCAGTCGCTGGGGGCTATTATTGCCTAGCCCCGGTGTTTGCTGCGCGGGGGGTGAGTTGATGCGTAATTTGTTTGTGCGCATTTTGTTTTTTGCGGCTGCGAGCTTGCTGGCTGCAGGCGGAAAAGCAATGCCGGTCGTGCCGGCTGAACATACGACAGTCGCAGTTCCGGTTGCCGACGGTTGTGGTATCAACCGGTATCGGGATTCACGCGGCATTTGCCGGCGCAAATACGTGTTCGAGCGTCATTCGGGAAAACGACCGCTTTACAGTGCCTGCGGCGGTCTGGATGCTCACCGCGTTTGCAACTGGTATGGCCAGTGCTGGATGGTCTGTAATTGATACCGCGCGCCGGATTCTCGCGTCGCGATATTTCCTGTTATTTTGGTGAGCGCGCCGGGACTCGAACCCGGGACCTACTGATTAAAAGTAAGGTTGTTTAGCATTACGACCGCGCGCAATCGCGCGGCTTTCCTCTCCAAAACTCAATAATTACTGGCGCGAGTATGTCTATAGGCGATCCCGCTCGATAGCCTATATCGAGCATCTCACCGCGCCTAAACCGCGCCTAAAATTTTGGGGAGAAAATTATGGATACGATCTTCACGGAAGCGTCGGTCAAAAAGTATTTGCTGCCCGCCGAGGGCGAGCAGATGGAGTATTTCGAGAAGCTACGTCAAGGCCGCAGGCTAGTCCTGCGGATCAGCTACGGCGGCACTAAGGCCTGGAGGGTGGTGTGGTACGTCAACGGCAAAGCGCGGGCCAAGACGATAGGGCGCTGGCCCGATATGTCGGTGAAGGTGGCGCGGGAAGCGGCTTACAATTTCGACCCTAAGGCAGCGATGGCTTCGGCAGCGGCGGGCTCTTTCAAGGCCGTGGCCGAGAGCTTTATCAAGCACCACGTGCACGCGAAAAAGCTTCTCAGCAAAGACGAGATTGAGCGGATGCTGAAGGTCTACGTCTACCCGGAATGGGAGACGCGGCCGTTTTTCGAGATTAGGCGAGGCGACGTAAACGCGTTGTTAGACAAGATCGTTGAGAGGAATGGCGCCTCTCAAGCCGATGGGGTGCTGGCTACCCTACGGAAACTCTGTAACTGGTACGAGACGCGCGATGAGAATTACGTCAGCCCTATCGTGCGGGGGATGAAGCGGGACCAGCGCCCAGCGGATGAACGGAAGCGCAAACGCACTCTGACCGACGATGAAATTCGCGCGCTTTGGTCGGCCTGCGGCGATGCCGGAACTTACGGCGCGTTTTTACGGATCTTGCTGCTTACGGCGCAGCGTAAGGAAAAGGTGGAGACGATGCGCTGGCGCGATATCAAGGATGGCGTCTGGACTGTTCCGGTTAAGTCGCCCCGGGAAAAGGGACACGTGGGCCGGGTCAAGCTTCCCCAGATGGCTCTCGATATCATAGAGGCGCAGCCCGAAATTGAGGGCAATCCTTACGTGTTTGCGGCTTCAGTAGGCGACGGCCCGTTCAATTCCTTTAGCCAGCGCAAGGAAGAGCTAGACGCCAAGCTTAAGATTCTTGCGTGGACGCAGCACGATTTGCGTCGGACTGCGAAGAGCCTGATGGCGCGGGCCGGGGTGGCCGACAATATCGCGGAGCGCACCCTCGGCCACGCGATTGCTGGCGTGGAGGGCGTTTACAACAGGTACGACTACTTTGAGGAAAAGGGCAAAACGCTAGACGCCTTGGCCGCGCTCGTCGGCACGATCCTAAATCCGCCCGCGAAGGATAATGTGGTCGATCTAGCCGCGCGGCGCTGACCTCCCGGGGGTTTTACACACCGAATGGTTGTGCTTTGCTGCCTCCCGCTCTTGTAGGGGCAGGGGAAGGCGCGTTTTGGCAAATGATCTCACTCCGGCGGGGCCAAAGTCCGCGATAGAAGCCTTTGTCGAAAAACTCAATTTGCCGGAAATGATCGCTGGCCCGGCGGGTAAAGCGATTTCGCGGCTGGTAGCGGGCGCAGTTGAAATCCCTGCCGCGTACCTCGATAGCTTTGCCCAAAGCATCAAAGACAAGACCGAAGCCAAAACGCTCGTAAACAAAGAAGTTGCCTCAGCCGCCGCGAAGCTTGCTGCGGGCGATTCCGACATCGTTGCGCGGGCGGCCCATAACCTCCTCGCAAAAGAGTATCGCCACCAGAAAAACAAGGAGGATATTGCGCGGAGAACGATAGAAATATTGCAGGAAGAGACAAAAGCGTTACCCGCGCCAGATCAACAAGTGTCGGCGTCGCCAGGTCCAGTTGATGACGATTGGCTCAATGTGTTCGAACAATACGCGGAGAAAGCTTCAAATGCTCGTATGCAGGACCTTTGGGCCCGCATCCTCGCCGGTGAAATTCGTAGTCCGAAAGCATTTTCACTGAAAACCCTTCGATTTGTGTCGGAGCTAGACCAAGAAACCGCAAAGCTATTTGAAAAGTACGCACCCTTTATTTGTAACCGAGAGGCGATACCCACCCCAGATGAGTTAGAGGGTGAGACGCTAGACGAACTTCTCCACCTTCAAGAGTCGGGACTGTTGTCCGGAGTGGGCGGGTTGATATCTCAAATTATAGAGCTGAGTGACGACGGCAAATTCGTCATTATTAATCAGTCTCGGGGCATTTTCATTCTGGGAAAACCACAGCAAAAAATCAATTTGAAATGCGCGTTACTTACAAAAACTGGAATCGAAATCGCAAAACTAATCAAAATACCCTACGATCCGACTGCGACGCAGGAAATCGTTATGCGTATACCGAAGGGCGGTATTGAGTTGATTGCTCGCGCCAAATTCAAAACGGGCACTGATGACAAAACCGTCAAAAACGTCATACCCGGCGAAACGCTTTGGGCTTCAAAACCATAGGATTTAAAGAGAGGCGCGGGTCCCCACGACGAAACCCGCGCCTAGTCGTTCCCACCTCAGAACGCAGGCGGAAGCGGACACTAACGCCTGCGTTCTTTGTGCGCCCCCGCCGGAGCAAATTGGCGTGGCGCAACTGCGCGCTGTTTTCACGGACACCTGCGCGCTGGTCCGCCCGACTTCGCCTTAGCCTGAGAGGCCCGGCTCGGGGAACCGGTGCGGCGCCGCCAAGGAAAGGGGAATGCGGCGCCACACAACTTGATGCGGCTTTTTGGGGGGCGAGGGAGAAAGCCGCGCAAACCCTCTGGAGGCGTGGCCCTAGCCAAGACGGGCCCGCCCCTAACTCCATCAACTCAACGCGCTGGCGTAGGCCTCCCTCGCCTCTGGATGTTCACGCGCGGCGCGCGTTAGCGCCTCAAGACGCGAACAACCGTCGCGGCTCTGAACGCGGTCAACCAACTGCTCGAATTTCTTGATGCTGTCCGATTTCTCGACCGGCTGCGGCTGCGCCTTGGCGACAAGGTCCGCGGTCTCGGCTTGATATTTTGCGTAGAGGTCAGGGTGTCTAGCGCGAGCCTCACGCATAGCGGCAGTCTTGGAGCCCGCGCGGGCGGCGATCTTGTTTACTGCGGCTTCGAAATCTTTGGGCATGGTTTCGTCCTCATCGTCATCGTCAAACGCCTGAGCAAGGCGCCGCTCTTCGGCCGGGGTTGCCTTGGTGCCGCGGCGGGCGCGTTCCAGGCGCTGTTCGGCCTCGGAATCGCGGCGTACCGGAGAGCCCTTCGGCGGCTTTGCGCTCGGCGTCTCAACAACAGATTGGCGGCGGCCTTTCAGCAGCGGGTTCGCAGGTTTGTCGTCGGCGCGCTTGAACAGGGATACCTTCGCGAAAGGGTTTGCCGGGTTATCGACCAAGCTCAATTCTGTGATCTTCAGGTTATCAAGAAGGTGCGGCATTGGTCGGTCACTCACACAAATCCGTATTCACGGGCCAACGCAGCGCGGGCGGTCACCGATTCAAGGCGCCACAGCCGGGCTTGGCGGTAGTCGCCTTCAGCTTCCAACCGCTTCACAAATTGTGCGATGCTTTCCCTGCGCTCAGCTTCCAACGAGTCCAACGTGGCACTTTGGCGCGCTGTTTGCGGATCAGGCCTGCGGCGACGGAACACACGGAAGCGCTCACCGAGTAGTTTGTGCGCTTCGTTCAATTTGCGTTTGGTGTTGTCGCGCAGGTCGAGCAGTTCGCGGCGCTCGCTCTCGTACTCCTGCCGTTCATAATTGTTGTGGTCGTGTGAATGCGGCGGCGCGCTGGCTAGGCGCAGAGCATTCTCCGCCAGAAGCTTGTCGATGGTGAGCAGGCGGCGTTCGAGCAGGTCGATTTCCAAAGGACTAAGCATCGGCGCTCCTTTTGCGGAATCGAACCCGCGCAGGCAGAGTTACAGACCCATCGTGGCCGTTTGCTCCCGGCGCATCCTCCGCAGCGGCGCGGGGCTGAAGGAGGCCTGTGTTGGCGTCTCCGTAACGGTGGCGGATTTCGGCCCACGCATCGGCTACCGACTTTCCGGCGGCCACCATCACTTGGACTTCCACGCATTCAATTCGATATTGCGCATCGATTTCGTCTTCAGACAGACCCATCAGCAACAATTCGTAGCTGCGACCGCCGGAGCCTTCGGGCGTTGCGAAAAATTCGTGCCGCGACGGCGGCGCGGTGCGGATCGTATCAATCAGCAGTTCAAGGTCGACGTTCTGCTGACCGGCGCCTTCGAACTCGGCGAGTGCGCGGTCTAAGCGGTCCAGTTCCTGCCCGGTCAGAGGAGCGAGCAGCGCGTTGATGTATGCGGTTTCCGCGGGGTCGTGACCGTTGTGCCCATTCAAGCTCATATGTCGCCCCGGTTGATGCGTTCGATAATTTGGCCGGTCACGTCGCGCGCTTTGCGGCTCAGGCCCAGCGTCTCAAGAATTCTGCGTTGCCGATCAACGAGCGTGCCGAACAGCGTCAGGTCTGCGGGCTTGCGCTCCAGCCAACGCGCGGCCTGATCCTCCGTCATCGCGCCAAGCAACGCGGCGCTACGGATCAATTCGCGTTGCGCGGTCGATAATTGATCTGTGCCGCCTAGGTCAGCTTCGATCTGTGCGACTAGAGCCTGCGCGCGCCTCGCCGCCTTGGTCCTGCCGTCGAGATCATCAAGGCTACGCAGGCGCGATTGCGCGTTCCGGCGCGATATCGGCGCGCTGTCTGTGGCGTAGTCGGCGTCTAGTTGCGTCATTCTCGGTACGCTCGCGATTGTGCGATCCGAGAGGCGGCTTAACCTACGACCGTACCTACGTCTATCGACCAGTTAACAAGGTGTCTGGTACGTTTGGGCTTTGTGGCGCGAGACCTGCTTATCAATAATTAGTAGCCGGGCAGGGACGTGTGCCCGGCGCGATGTGTCGCTGGCGTTGAGGCGGGGCGGAAGTTTTATGGCCGTGCTGTCCGGAGCGACGGTCGGGACCCGATTTCAACCGGTCGCGGGATAACAGGCCCGGTTAACAAGACTGAGAAACTACCTCATTATCGGAATTGCTCGGAAGCGCGGGAGGATGCAATGAGCTATCTCGATATCGGGGCGGCAACTACCGCATTTGCGGCCGCTGTGTTCTGGTTTATTTCGGCGCGTGGGAAATTACCAGCGATGGTCGCCTATTACGATTTCACGCCGCCGAACGATCCATTCTACATGGCCGTCAAGTTTTCCGCGAAGATGAATCGGTTTGCCGCGTTTTTCAGCGGGCTCTCCGCGCTGTGTATGGGGATCAAGATTGTTTGCCCGACCTGCTAACTTCTTTTGGCGGCGATTTGCGTGGGGCTAAAACCGATATGAGCGATCTCAAAGATTTCACCCGCGCGATGCTTGGCGACTGGCTCGCCAGGATGAGCGGCCCGCTCAGCGTACCGGCGGCGGCTCTGGCGCTTTGGGTGTCGAACGACACAGCAAAAATCTTGCTTGGAGTGACCGCGTTCGTTTGTTTTTGGGTAACCGCTTATCGAGTTTGGAAGATTGAACACGACAAGATGGTTAAATACGATCAAAAGAAACGTCTACTTCTCGATGCGATTGCCGCGCTCCGGGAAACAATCGGGCGCTACAGAATCGCCATGGAAAAAGAGGTCAGCGAAGGACGTTTTATTGAGAGCTCATGGAAGGCCACCATCGAACCATTGCGAATTGAGATCATGCATAAGATTCAAGAATTATCGTCTATGGCGGAAGGTAGCGCTTACCGTCACTGCGGAAATATTCAGCGTGCTATTAACGCAAAGACAGGTAGTTACACATGGCCGGTTCTGATCGATGTTTGTATCCGCGACCTCGATTATCTGGAGACGTTCATTCACGACTATTCGCGGGGACGAGAGCGCAGGTCGTGATCCGAAATCTCCGTATCGCCAGGTGCGGGTAATGGTTTGAACGCGCTGGTGTACTGAAATAAAGCGGGGCCATCTTTATGGGTGATTACCTGTGGGGCCCACTCCGTGATGCGCCGGGGCACATTCAATATAGAGATTGGATGACGGAGTAGCAGCCGTTCAGGCCTGCGCCGACCATCAATAAACTCCTGTATCGTCAATCGCTCAATTACGGTGCGCGCGCGACGTACGGCGCGACTCTTACGCAATAGCCGTTTCAGCATGCTCGGCTTTATGCTTGCGACCCTAACGTGGCGCTCGAACTTCTCCGCCGGATTTATTCGCGCCAATCTCTTTGGCTCCGCGAGCCCGGCACGTCGAACCGGACCGCTTCCGAGAAAGCGCAATTCGAAGCGGACGACCAAGCCGCCTTCCTTGGGATAGATGATGCCGTTGCGCCGCGGACGTTTGCTGCCCGCTTCGATATGGACAAAATATTCGCTGTCTCCAACATAGCTTCGGCGCGCGTTTCGAGGCGGCCATTTCAATAGCACATGCTTGTTCAAGAAGATTCGCCATAGCTGGGCTTCGACTTCGTTCAAAAATTTGTAGTCGAGGGCGATATCAACGCGGTGAACAGAGACATCGTTGTTGGCGTCAACGATGCGTTGAAGCACAGGCAGGACGGCTAGCGGCGGATCGTTAATGATCGCTCGATAGCCGTGAACGTAACCGGATTTATCGCGACAAGGCGTGATGGTGATTTTACGGCCAAGGCAACGTTCAATTTCCGATCTGAAGCCTGCTGGCGGCGTGTGTGCGAACAGTTCAATCGTGTGGAGGCGCGAATTGATTGCGGCTGGCTTTACTGGCGGCAGTAGGCCGAGTATGTCTCGTTTCAGGGCGCGCACATCGCCCTCCATATGGTTCAAAGCCTCGGTTCGGCTGATCCCGAACCGGGGCTAATTCTTACCCGTCAGCCAGGCTATTATGGCTGGTACTGCTTCCTCACGATTCAACTTTTCAACCCGCATACCCGCCGCCCGCATCTTATCGGCTACTTGAAGCGTGCGGAGGTGGTGCGCCTCTTGTGTCCTAGCCGCCCGCTGCTGGTTGCCTTGGCGCTCGCTTAATCCGGCCCGACACTCATCCAATCCCACATCCAGCACGGCGATAATTGCCGGAGGGTGATCCCTCAGCCAAGCGCCTATCGCGCCGAACATCGAACTGATGATGAGCCCTTCGAAGATCACGTCGCCGCGAGCGGCGTACTTCTCCAGCAAGCGGATCACGCCTTCGACGCCGAGAGCTGAGGCAACGGCATCGCAGCCAGCCGCCGGGTAAGGGCCGAGGGCATACAAGGGTGCGGGCCGTAAGAGCTTGATGGCTTCCGGCTGGCGCCAGCCGAGCATTCCGTAGACCGGCTTGGCGTCGTAATTCGCAATCAACCTCCGCACGATCGTGGTCTTGCCGCTGCCTGAGGTGCCTCTGAGGTTGACGATCACTTGACTACCTCCGGAAATTCCCAAATGCGAAGGTCCTCAGGAATCTGCGCTAAACCGGACATTTGGTTGAAAAAGTAAGGCGTTCCAGCCTCGCGGCATTGGTCACGTAGAGCCCGGGCCCAGTTGCTATCCATCGGGCGCGGCGGTCGGCCATGATGGTCGCGATGCCGTTCGCCGCTGACGATGACCCACACGCGTCCACCGAAGGCTAGGAAGTCCGCCGGCAGCCGGACGGGTCCCAGCATCGGCGCGACGACTACGTATACAAGCCAGCCCGCTTCAGCGAGTGGGCGCATCCGACGCCAGCGCGCATCAAACCATTTCTGGTTTTCGGCGCTAAACCCGAGCCAAAATTTCCGTCGCCAGCCCTTCATACGGTCAACCGTTGGCTGACGGAAATAGCCAGCCATCGCGCCCGCGTAGCGGGTCTGGATCAAGCCGATGTGAGGCGAATGCGCGACGGTCCTGACGACCCGGTCGATGACCGGGCGCTCGTGATAAAACAGGTCACACATATCGCAGACGAAGATCAGACTGGGCTGACCGGGCCCAAGATTCGGATGCGTGTCGCCCTTCCAGGTCAAAGGCCAGCGCCAAGCTGGGTGCCAGGGCGGCAACACCTTGCGGCGGCCGTTGAAAATCGGTCGCCCGCGTAGCCACCTAGTCAGCGCCTCGTAGAGCCAGATACGACGCTCCACGTGTAGCGTGGCTGCCTGCGTTGCCGCGTAGCAATTCAGGCAGCCCTCGCTTACGGCCTTACAGCCAGCCACCGGGTTCCACGTATTGTCCCACCAACCGGCTTTGCGGCCCATCACGCGGCCCTACGCAGGAAGTCAGGAATCTCTAGCCGGTCATCCGTCTGCTGCTCACGAGATTGCTTGTTGACATGGCCTTGGCGAGCCTCCTCAAGTTCTTCCGGCGTCGCCTCGTGCGCCCATTTTAGGTACCCACGGAGTTTAAGTGCCGCTTCGACAACCCGGTCAGCGCGATCGACGAGGTCGGCGTCGGGCGGGTCATCAAGTAACCAATGTCCGTCTAGGTCGAGGTCGCCCAAGACCTTGTCGAGACGCAACGGCAGGTCAGATTGCCATTTGACCTTGGCTTCGCGCTCGTCGTCCCCGGCTTGGGCCGTAGTCTTGCCTTCGTTCCGCTGACGGTATTCGCGCATCAGTTGGTGGGCTTCGACCTTTGTTAGGTTCGGATTGCCTTTGATGATCTTGAACCGGTCGGGATGGGTTTCCAACTCTTTCGCGATCGAGTAGGTCACCAATTCCCGCTCCGGAGCGGGAATCTCTTTCCACGCGCGAAAAACGTCGCGGTGACGTTCTAACGTTCTGGGGCTGACGCCAATTGTATTGGCGAGCTTCTTGAGCGTCTCGTCGCCGTATCGGGGTTCGACCCGGTCGGCGATTTCGCCAAGCCGAAGCGACGCCCGATCGGCTTGATAGAGTATGTCTTTGGCCTGCTGTACGGCATCTTCAAAGCCGAGCGTCGTCGGTTGGTAGCGCGGCAAGTTGACCTTAGCTGGTGTGTTTACGACGCGAACCATTTTCAGTCTCCCCTCGAATTTGGTTTCGATTTGGAGACGTACCCACCGCCACAATCTCGCCTCGTTCCCGGACATGGCGGCGGGACTGGTACAGTCAGGGGGGCGTTGGCGTGCTGACGCGCGAGTTGCTCAGCCAACCGCGCAACCTCGGCTGTGTCGTGGTTGACGTTGCGTTTGCCGAACCGAAATACGGTCAGCAGTTTCGCGTTCTCATACTGTCTGATCTTGTCGAGGCCGACGCCGAGGTCGGCGGCGGTCTTGCTGCGCTTTTGAAATGTGCGCCGTGGCTTGGTAGTGCCGTTCATCGCTGTTGTCTCCCAAATTGACGGACCGGCTATGCGCGGTCTCTCGGGAGACATACGCGCGGGTGGGAGACGACCGCGCGGAACCAAAAGGTTCGCCGCGCAATCACCGCCCTAGCCAGACCTTGGTTTGGAAAACGCCCGCCACATAAAGGGCAGGACAGCGCTCGCAAATTGAGCGAGGCAAGAACTACGTCTTCTAAAATTGAAATGGTGACGCGCGTCGCGAAGGCAAGGGCGCTCGATCCATTGACCAAAAATATTTTGGTGGACGACTTTCGCGGCGCGTTTTTCGTCGCGCGACCGTGCCTACGCCGTACCTACGCAGGCTGCGCCTCAATTTGTTCTCGTGCTTAAGTGCTTGATTTGTTTGGTGAGCGCGCCGGGACTCGAACCCGGGACCTACTGATTAAAAGTCAGTTGCTCTACCGCCTGAGCTACGCGCTCGCCACCGCGCATGATCAGGCCGAACCGGTGACCATCCTGACGGATCACGGACAACCATTTCGGGATCAAGCGCTTGCGCGCTGTGTAGGGGCGCCCGCCCGCGCGGTCAATAGGCATGGTACATCCCCTAACTCGCTCAACGTGGGATATTTGATAAACTGTAGGTTCGGCCCCGTGCCGCCCGGAGACTGCCATGCCGATCGTGAACCGCATTGCCGACCTTCATCCCGAGATCACAGCGTGGCGACGCGACCTGCACATGCATCCGGAGCTGATGTACGACGTGCACCGCACGGCCGCGTCCGTTGCCGAAAAGCTCAAGGCGTTCGGTTGCGACGAAGTTGTGACCGGGCTCGGGCGCACCGGCGTAGTCGGTGTTATCCGCGGAAAAAAGGGCAAGTCGGGGAAGACTATCGGCCTTCGCGCTGACATGGACGCACTTCCGATCGACGAGGCCAATGACCTTCCGTACAAGTCGACAGTTCCGGGAAAGATGCACGCCTGTGGCCATGATGGCCATACTGCCATGCTGCTCGGAGCCGCCCGCTATCTTGCCGAGACGCGCAATTTTTCCGGTACGGCCGTCGTCATCTTCCAGCCGGCAGAAGAGGGGGGTGGCGGGGGCAAGGCTATGATCGAGGATGGGCTGATGGACCGCTTCGGCATCGAAGAGGTGTTCGGGATGCACAACTATCCTGGAATGCCGGTCGGGACCTTTGGCATTCGGCCCGGCCCGATGATGGCGGCCGCGGACGCCTTGACGATCGACATCGAGGGAATCGGCGCCCACGCCGCGCGTCCACATCTTGGTGTCGATACGGTGCTCGTCGGGGCCCAGATCATCAACGCATTGCAGTCGGTCGTGTCGCGTAACGTCGATCCGCTCAAATCGGCAGTCGTGTCGATCTGCATGTTCCGGGCGGGCAATACTGACAACGTCATTCCGCAGACTGTTCAGTTGCGTGGCACGGCGCGCAGCCTTGCGCCTGAGATCCGCGATTTATTGGAAAACCGCCTGCCCATGGTGGTGGAAAACACGGCGGCCGCGTATGGCGCCAAGGCCAGGCTCACCTACAAACGAGGCTATCCGGTACTGGTAAATCATGAGCGGCAGACCGAGTTTGCCGCGTCCGTTGCGGGGCAGATCGCGGGGCGAGACAAGGTCGATATCGGGCTGCCGCCGATGATGGGTGCGGAGGATTTTTCCTTCATGCTCAATTCGCGGCCCGGCGCGTTTATCTGGATTGGTAACGGCGCAAGTGCCGGACTCCATCATCCGTCATACAATTTCAACGACGAGATTATCCCGTTCGGCACATCGTATTGGGTCAAGCTGGTCGAGACAGCGCTACCCGCCTGAACGAAAGCTTACTGCACCAGTTCCCCCGGTTTCTGCGCGGGGATAGGGTGCGTCGCCTCAGCCGCGATCGTGCCGCTTCGCCGCGGTGCCGGCAGCAGCCGGGCGACGCGCGCTTCGACACCACGCCAGTATGCGAAGTCGTTGAGACGCGTACGCTCGATCACCGCAAGGCCGGTTGCTGCGATAAACGGCAGACTCTGGACCAGCAGTACCAAGGCGAAAATATTGATTTCCCGCACTTCTTTGTAATTTGTGCAGACCAGGACGACTGCGCCGAGGATCAGTAGTCCTGCCATGACGGCTTCCCAGAACGCGTGGAAGTCCGCCGTGCGGCGTAGCCCGCCTTTTGATGTGCGCACGAACGGAAGACGATCTTTTACCAGGCCAAATCCAACTGCGCGGGCGACAGTCCACTGCACCGACATCGCGGCGAAGACCGAGCCAAGAAGTTGGCCCATGCGTGGCCGCACCCTGAGGTGATAGAGCGTGGCAAAGTGCACGATCGAGACGATGAAGCTCGCAATGATCGGCGTCGTCAGAATACGGTCGGGAACCGCGATGTCGAGGAAGGCCACGACGGGCACCCAGAGAATATTAAGAATTGCAACGGCAACACCGATGCTTTCTGCGCCGAGCCAGTTGAGCCAGCCGAGCGCGAACTCTCGCTTTTGATCGCGATTGAGCCGGCTCGCTCCTGGCAGGAAACGCCGCCAGTGCTTCTTTAGAATCTGGAATCCGCCATAAGCCCAGCGGTTGCGCTGCTTTTTGTACGCCTCGAAGCTGTCTGGTAGCAGCCCATGGCCATATCGGCGGTTCGTGTAGTGCGCCTGCCAGCCGAGTTCGAGGAGGGTCAACCCAAGATCCGTATCCTCACAGATCGTGTCGCTCGACCAGCCGCCAGCTTCTTCGATCGCTTTGCGCCGGATCAGACACATCGTGCCGTGCACGATTATGGCATTGAACTCGTTGCGCTGGACCATGCCGATGTCAAAGAAGCCTGCGTATTCGCCATTCATGGCGTAATGCATGAGGCTGCGATCGGCATCGCGATGATCCTGCGGGGCCTGCACGAGGCCGACAGCCGGATCACTAAAGAGAGGTGCGAGGTCCTTAAGCCAGTCTGGGTGCACCGCGTAGTCGGCATCGATAATGCCAATCACCTCGGCGTCCGGCGCGGTATGCGCAAGTGCAAGGCGCAGGGCGCCAGCCTTGAAACCAGCGAGATGATCTTCGCGCACAAACTTGAAGCGTTCGCCAAGCATGCGGCAATGCTCCTCGACCGGGAGCCACAATGCCGGATCGGGCGTGTTGTTGATCACAACGACGCATTCGTAGTTCGGATAGTCGAGCCGCGCGACCGCGTCGAGAGTCTCCTTCAGCATCTCGGGTGGCTCGTTGTGCGCAGGAATATGGATGGAGACCTTGGGCACGTAAGCGTCGGGTACCAGCGGCGGACCGGCGATCAACCGCAACGGCTTGTGTCCGAAAGCGATGGCCGCAATTTCCTCGATCCGTGCCAAGGCAATTATGATCAGCGGAACGAGCAGCAGCAGTCCCAGCCCCAGCGCAAACGCCGCACCCGGAACAAAGTAGTGCCCGTTCCAGTACGCAAATACGGCGGCGAACCATGCGCCTACAACATTGGCGGCGCCCGAGAGCATTGTGGCTTGCCAGAGCGTCACCGCATTCATTGCAAGCAAGGGAAGAGAGAGCAACACGCTGACGAGAATGGCGATCGCTGCAAGGCGCCAGTGGTCGGGGTCGGTGATCGGACCAGTCCAGCTGAATTTTGGATGGCGTGAGGCATCGAAGAGACCCCAATACGGCCCGACGCCACCTTCGAACGTCTTCCACGGCTGGTCGATTGCTTCGACAATGTTGTAGTCCATCCCGTATGCTTCTGCGCGCGTCACGAAATCACGCAGCACTACGGCCTGCTCGATGCGGCCGGGGTTGGCCCTGTGCATATTGTATCCGGCGCTCGGCCAGCCGAACTCTGCGATAACGATGCGCTTGCCCGGATAGGCCTTGCGGAGCTTGTCGTAGATGATCACGGTCTGGTCGACCGTCTGTGTCTCAGAAAAACCTTCCCAATAAGGAAGAATGTGCGCGGCGATGTAGTCGACTGCCGAAACCAGTTCCGGATGTTCGATCCAGACGTGCCAGATTTCACCGGTCGTAACCGGAACGCTGGTTGCGCGTTTCACGCGCTGGATCATCTGGATCAGGTCGCCGACTTTCTGTTCGTCGCGGTAGATCGTTTCGTTACCGACGATAATGCCGTTGATGTTGCTGTGCCGTTTCGATAATTCGATCACCGAGCGAATTTCACGCTCGTTGCGGTCCTGGTTCTTGTCGATCCATGCGCCCGCGGTGACCCGAAGGCCGAATTCCGAGGCGATGCCAGGCACAAGTTCGACGCCGCCGGTCGCCGAGTAGGTGCGAATGGCCCGCGTCAGCGGAGCAAGAAGCTTGAGGTCGCTCCGGATCTGGGCAGCCTGCGCGGTGGTGCCGGAATCGGGGTGAGCCGAGCCCTTGAACGGCGCGTAAGAAACACTGGCAAGCTGTCCGTCGAAGTTGGGGGCGCGAACGTTATCACGCATTAACGCCCACAACCCGGCATGCACGCACGCCACTAGGGCGACAACGGCAGCAACGGTGCGCATAGAACTCAAAACCAAGCGGGGCAGGATGGCAGACCCCCGAGCCCGTCCCCTGGGCTCAGCCGATACTCCGTCTGCGCAGGCAAAACGTAGCGCGGCATAAGGTAGCTATTCAAGTAATTAGCCGACATGGCAAATCCTAGGCAGTCGCATGGCGCCCAAATAAATTTCTTTAATTGGAGAACGCCGCCTAGCGCTGGGTGGTTCCTCCCGACGTTGCCGCCGGCGGCTGCGCTGGGGCGGCCGCCGTCGCCGGGGCCGGCTCCAGGCTGGGGTTAAGCCAGCAGGCATGAACCCGACCGTTAAGCGTTTCCTGCTGTTTCGGGTCGATGTTTCCCTGCCGGACCAGGCAACGAAAAGTGGCTTGGATATGGGGGCTGGGGCAGCCGAACCGGTCGTAAAGATCGAGGTGCCGGAAGGCCGTGTCCAAATCGTCCCGCCACAGCAGACTTACCACGCGGCGGCCCAGCCAAACGCATTCCGGATTGCCTGCCGGACCTGATAAAATTCGAGAAGCTTCTGCAATTTCGTCGATTTTCTTCTGGCCTTCCTTGGTCGTATCGGCTGCGGGCTTTTGCTGTTCTGCCGGCTTCCCATTACCGCTTTGCGCGTGCACGGCGGGGGCTACAAGGCTTAAAGCGCTCGCGAAACAGAACGCGGCAAGCAACTGACGCAACTCGAATGTAAGCATTGTCCCCGTCGAATGTTGGCCCTGGCCCGTCGGCCGCCCCTTGTGTCCTGTCTGCAACCGGATTGGGACGCCAATACGGCGATGTTTCAGCTGGTAAATTTGCCCCACACTGCAGACCGCTCGCATTAACCTGAATTTGCGATCGACAAGACTTGGCCTCAACACGGGCGGTTTGTCCAGCATAACCCGGAGCTTTGCTTAAGGACGGTCACCTTGGCAGGGCCGGCGGTGCGCGATAAGTCGGCGCCGCGATCTTTGACCATATTGTGCGGGTAACCAATGCGCCATGCTCTCACATGCCTCGCCCTGACGGGGGCAGCGATCGCCGGTGTGTGGGTCTGGCTCGGCAGCCCGGTTCTGATGCCGTACCCCCAGGTCGGCCACGCGAACAAGCTTTACTGCATTTCCTACACCCCGTTCCGCGGTCTGCAGACGCCGCTCGACCCTTCCACGATGATTCCGGCGGCCCAGATCGATGACGACCTGGCCCGCTTGTCGGCGATCACAGACTGCGTCCGGACGTACTCCGTCGATTTTGGGCTCGACCAGATCGCGGGGATCGCGGCCAAATACGGCCTGAGGGTCATGCAGGGCCTGTGGCTGTCGAGCCACCCGGCAAAAAACTACTACCAGATCGAAACGGCCATCGCGCTCGCAAACAAGTATCCGGCGACCATCCGCTCGATCGTCGTCGGCAACGAGGTCCTTTTGCGGGGCGACATGGCGGCCGCCGATCTGGTGAGAACCATTCGTTCCGTCAAGGCGCGCGTCCATGTCCCGGTGACCTATGCAGACGTGTGGGAATTCTGGTTGCGCAACAGCGACGTTGCCAACGCGGTCGATTTCGTCACCATTCATATACTCCCGTACTGGGAAGACTTCCCGATACCCGCGAATCGGGCCGCCGCGCATGTCGAAACGATACGCCGCCAGGTGGTGAATGCGTTTCCGGGAAAGGAGGTTCTCATTGGTGAAGTCGGCTGGCCGAGCGCCGGACGGATGCGCGAGGGTGCGCTGCCTTCACCGGTCAACCAAGCCAAGGTCATCCAGGATGTGCTGGCGCTGAGCAAACGGGAGAGCTTCAACGTCAACGTCATAGAAGCGTTTGACCAGCCCTGGAAACGGGCTCTCGAGGGAACGGTGGGCGGTCATTGGGGGCTGCTCGATGGCGAGTCCCGGACACCGAAGTTTGAGTGGGCGCAGGCGGTGTCCAATCATCCTTTTTGGATTTGGCAGGGCCTCGGCGGGATTTTGTTCGCCGCAATTGTAACCGGCGCAGCCGTCTATGCGCGGGGTCCGGACGCCTCCATGCTGCAATGGCTTGGCGTGGGCATAAACGCGCTTGCCGGCGGTGCGCTCATCGGATGGACATTCGAAAACATCCCGCTCGAGAGCCTCGGGATTGCTGGCTGGCTTCGCTCTCTGACGCTCGCCGCCGTTGCCTTGTCCGCGCCACCCGTCATAAGCGCCGCGATCGTGAAAAAGACCGCGATCCCGAGCTTCAGCAAGTTGATCGGGCCGAGAACACAGCGAGCAGGTGCGGGCCTCGCGCGCGCAGCGGGCTATATTCTGCTTGTTACAATGCTGCTCGCGTTCATGATTGCGCTTGGCCTCGTGTTCGATCCGCGATACCGCGACTTTCCTTTTGCGCCGCTCACCGGCGCGGTGGTGCCGTTTCTTGTCCACGGTCTTCTTGTGGAGCGATCCAAAGGTACGCGAAGCGTCGCAGAGAGTTCGGCGGCCTGCGTGCTTGCGGTGTCCGTTGTTTACATCGCGTTCAATGAGGGCTTTGCCAATTGGCAATCGTTGTGGTTGTGCGCAACCCTGGCGCTTCTGGCGCTCAATCTGGCTCAGGCGCGCGACGCGCAAAACTGAGCACGAGGACGCCGGCAGCCAGCGAGGACAGTCCGATATTGTAAAGTACAATTCCGCAGCAGGCAGCCGCGAGCGCAACTGCGAACAACAGCAGCGATGGTCTGATCAGGTTGAGCACCGCAACGACGAGCGCCGTCCAGCCGAAAGCCGAGTAGGTGAACAGCATGATCGTGATCTGGCGAGTGAAGCAGAGCCACGTATTCAGCCCGGCCTGGCACGCAAGCCCGACGCTCGATTGTTCGACGGCAAGGTAACGCATGTAGAGCGCATAGCCGATCGAACAAAACCCGATGATCAGCAACCAGTTCGTGGCACGCGCGCTTGGAAGGAACAGTTTCATCCGGTCAGTATGCCGGTGTGGCGGCGTGATGATCAACGTTGCAAAATCTGCTCGCCTTCGTATTTGGAAGGCCGGCAGGCGGTGTGAGCGGCATTGAAATGAGCGCATATGGCACCGGCCGCCGGGCTGTTCGGCAGCGGTCCAACCACGAGACGATACCCAGGTTTGCCTTGCCGACGGTCGGGCGCGGCCAGCGGATGCATGCCGGCCAGGATCGGTCCGAAATTTGCCTTGACCGTTGTCCAGCGCTGCCGCACGCCGTCCAGTGTTGCCGCGCCGCCGAGATCCAGCCCGAATTCACTCGAATTGGCAGCAGGCGCGTCGGCCTCGACAGCTGTCTGGGAAGGTGGATTGCGGCCCGGGGGCAAGGGCACCGACGAGGTTGTAACGGGGTCCGCCTTGGTTTCCGCGGAGACGGCCGCCACGGGCGGCACCGAAGGCGCAGGCACGGCCGCGTTGACGGTTGGCGTGTTCGTCGGCGCGGAGGGTCCCGCGGCAGGGGCGCCGGGCGCGGGCGGCGCGATCTTGATTGCTGCGAGCGCGGCCGCGGTTGAGGCCGCCTGTCGTTTGATCGTGCTGGTCATGTCGTCGATGCTGCTTTCGAGCAGGGCGACACGCCCGGCCAGACGGTCGCGCTCCGCATTAAGGGCACGGATCTGCTCAGCCAGCACTTGGCTTTCGGCTTCGAGGTGCGCGAGCCGCGGCGGCATTTGCGCAACGGCACTTGGCTCGGCGGCAAAGATCGACCGAAGGCGCTGGCTTGCAGTCTCCGTCTGGCTGGTTATTGCAAGGGCACTGAGCGCAATGGCAGTCGCCACGCCCCATCCGAACAGCCAGAGGAGGGTGAAAAAATCGCGCCCGCGCTTGCGGGCCTCGCGGAGATTGATCGCGACCGGCGCCTGCTCGATCGGCATGAGCTCCTCGATGGGCGAATCATTGAAAACATTAACAGAATCCGCCGAAACCCGCTTTCGCCCCCGCACCGAAAGGGTGACAGGCAAGAGGCTTTTGCCAGACGGTTGGCTCGGCTATTGGATGCGCGGTCTGCCAAGTGATTGAGTCAAAATCGAATGCCACGCCGAACGTGCCTTGCCATTATCCTCGCCGCCGGCGAAGGCACGCGCATGCGCTCACGCACGCCCAAGGCTATGCACGAATTGGGCGGGCGGACATTACTGGCTCACGTTATCCGCGCGACGCAGGCGGCCGGTACGCGCGAGTTGGCTATTGTGGTCGGGCCAGACCAAGATACCGTTCGCGACGAGGTGCGCAAAGTCGCGCCGAAGGCGCAGATCTTCGAACAGCGCGAACGACGTGGCACCGCGCATGCCGTCCTTTCGGCGCGCAAGCTCATCCGTCGCAGCACAGGCGACATTCTCGTGCTGTTCGGTGATACGCCTCTGGTCCGTCCAGCAACGCTCACGATGCTGCGCGCCGCCCTTGCTGACGGCGCCGCCGTCGCGGTGCTCGGATTCAGGCCGGCAGATCCGGGAGGCTACGGTCGACTCATAATGCAGGGAGATGAGTTGGTGGCAATCCGCGAGGATCGCGACGCAACTCCGGAAGAGCGTAGCATTACATTTTGCAATGGCGGGCTGATGGCTATTGCGGGAAAACATGCGCTTGGCATCCTCGGGCGCATCGACAACAAGAACGCGAAGGGTGAGTACTACCTCACCGATGCCGTTGCCATTGCGCGCGATATGGGTTTGAAAGCAAAGGCGATCGAAACCTCGGAGGACGATGTGCGCGGGATCAACACGAAGACACAACTTGCCGAGGCCGAAGCCGTCCTGCAGCGCCGACTGCGTGCGGCCGCGATGGACGCGGGGGTGACGATGATCGCGCCAGAGACGATATTTTTGTCAGCCGACACGAAATTCGGCAAGGACGTCACCGTGGAGCCGAATGTTGTGTTTGGACCCGGTGTCGTCGTAGAGGATGGTGCAACAATTCGCTCTTTTTCGCATCTTGAGGGCGCGCGCGTGGGCAAGGGTGCACGAGTTGGTCCGTTTGCACGCCTGCGTCCGGGTGCCGACCTTGGCAAGGACGTACATATCGGAAATTTCGTGGAGGTGAAGGAGGCCAAGATCGAAGAGGGCGCCAAGGCAAATCATTTGGCCTATATCGGCGACGCGCGCGTGGGCGAGGGCGCGAATGTTGGCGCCGGTACGATTACCTGCAACTACGACGGCGTGACGAAGCACCGTACCGAAATCGGGAAGGGCGCGTTTATCGGTTCGAACTCGGCGCTCGTGGCGCCTGTCAAAGTCGGCGACAATGCATATGTCGGTACGGGCACGGTCGTAACCAAGAACGTTCCGGCAGGAGCCCTGGCGATTGCCCGCGCCAAGCAGACCGTCAAAGAAGGCTGGGCAAAACGTCTGCGGCAGGTAAAGACCTTGCGTAAAAATCTGAGCCGAAAGAATGCGAAAAAGCCCTCCTGAGCCGGCATATTTGCGCTAGAAGAAACTGTCACACGGCGAAACGCGTTTTGATTTCCTTGTGTTCAGCCACGCCGGCTAAACCGTAAAAGGTGGGTGAAGGGGCCGTCACAACGGATGTGCGGGATCGTCGGAATTGTCGGAAGCAAGCCGGTAGCTGGCCAGCTGGTCGATGCGCTAAAGCGCCTCGAGTATCGCGGTTATGACTCCGCAGGTGTGGCAACGCTCGAGCGCGGCGTGCTGGCGCGAAGACGCGCCGAGGGCAAGCTTCGCGCGCTTGAGAGCCGCCTCGACAGAGAACCGCTCGAAGGCACAATCGGCATTGGCCATACGCGTTGGGCGACGCACGGGCGACCGACGGAAGATAACGCGCATCCGCACGCAACTGACCTCGTTGCGGTTGTTCACAACGGGATCATAGAGAACTTCCGGGAGTTGCGCGAGGATCTGAGCAAGCGCGGCTGTAAGTTCGTAAGCGACACAGATACCGAAGCGGTGGCACATCTCGTCACGCAAGAGCTCAGGAACGGAAAGTCACCTGCAGATGCGGTCGCAGCGGCTCTGAAAATGCTTCGTGGCGCGTTTGCGCTCGCGTTCCTATTCACGGGCAAGGACGATCTCTTGATCGGTGCGCGAAGAGGCTCGCCGCTGGCTGTCGGCTATGGCGATGGCGAGATGTATCTCGGCTCTGACGCAATCGCGCTCGCAACCTTTACCGATACGATTAGCTACCTTGAGGATGGTGATTGGGTCCTGATCACCCGGAAAGGCGCCGAGATTCATGACCAGCACGACCGAAAGGTGGATCGGCCGATCGTCAAGTCTACCGCGTCTGCACAGCTCGTGGACAAGGGCAACCACAAGCACTTCATGGCAAAGGAAATCCACGAGCAGCCGGAAGTCGTCGGTCACACGCTTGCACACTATATCGACATGATCGATGAGCGCGTGGCGTTGCCGCAGACGTTGCCATTCGATTGGAGGCGGCTGAAAAGGATATCAATCTCTGCTTGCGGCACCGCCTTCTACGCGGGCCTCGTGGCCAAATATTGGTTCGAGCGCTTTGCGAAGTTGCCGGTTGAAATCGATATTGCTTCGGAATTCAGGTACCGCGGTGCCCCGCTTGAACCTGGCGACCTCGCTGTCTTCATTTCGCAGTCGGGTGAGACCGCGGATACGCTGGCGACCCTGCGATATGCCAGGGAAAAGAAGCAGCACATTCTGTCGGTGGTCAATGTTCCGACATCGACGATCGCGCGCGAGAGCGACGTTGTACTGCCGACATTGGCGGGTCCTGAAATCGGGGTTGCGTCGACCAAAGCGTTCACCTGCCAGCTTTGCACGTTGGCCTGCCTGGCAATTGCGGCAGGCCGCGCCCGCGGCGAGCTGTCGGCGGCCGACGAGCAGCGCCTGGTGCATGCGCTTGTGGAGGTGCCGCGACTGATGGCGGCGGCGCTGGCCCTTGAACCTCAGATCGAGAAACTTGCCCAGAATCTGGCCAAGGCACACGACGTACTTTATCTCGGACGGGGCACCAGCTTTCCAATCGCACTCGAAGGCGCGTTAAAGCTCAAGGAAATCTCGTATATTCACGCTGAAGGCTACGCAGCAGGCGAACTGAAACACGGTCCGATAGCACTGATTGACGAAAAGATTCCGGTGATCGTGATTGCGCCATATGACCTTGTCTTCGAAAAAACAGTCTCGAACATGCAGGAAGTCGCAGCCCGTGGCGGCAAGATCATTTTGGTGACCGACCCGCGCGGGGCAGGGAGCGCCGCAATTGAGTCCATCGAGACCATAGTTCTTCCGGACATGAGTTCGACGGTGACACCCCTGGTCTATGCCATCCCCGTGCAGCTGATCGCTTATCATACTGCTGCTGCCATCGGTACCGACGTGGATCAGCCGAGGAACCTCGCGAAATCGGTCACGGTGGAATAGACTAGCTTCATGACACAGGCAGAACCCGCTCCGGACGACTCGTTAACCGTCGACGTTGCCAAGATCACGGCTTCGCACACGAGCGTGGCGAGCCGGCTGCGCAACTATTTCCTGACCGGCCTGGTTGTTGCCGGACCATTGACTATTACGGCCTGGCTGATCTGGTCTTTGATCAACTGGGTCGACAACTTCATGCGCCCGGTCATCCCACCGGCATACAGACCGGAAAGTTACCTTCCCTGGCCCATTCCCGGCACTGGTCTGATCATTGCGGTCGTTGCCCTGACCCTGCTGGGATTTCTCACCGCAAACCTTGTCGGGCGCACGCTGGTCGGCTGGGGTGAAGGGCTGCTGAGCCGCATGCCGATCGTGCGGCCGATCTACAAGACGATGAAGCAGATTTTCGAGACGCTGTTCTCGAAGACCGGTTCAAGCTTCCGCAAGGTAGCTCTGGTGGAATTCCCGGCTCCGGGGATGTGGTCGCTGGTTTTTTTGTCGCAGCCGCCAGGTGGCGACGTTGCCAACAAATTGCCGCAGGGGGAGCACGTTTCCGCATTCATGCCGTGCACGCCCAATCCGACCACCGGGTTCTTTTTTTACGTGAAGCGGAAGGATCTGATCGAGCTTGATATCTCGGTCGAGAACGCGATGACGTTATTGATTTCCGCCGGCATGGTTCAGCCTGAAGGCGAGGTACAAAAAAATCTTGCGGCGCTTGCCGTCAAAGCCAAAGCTGCGCGGACAAAGCGCAAGGCTGAGGCGGCCGAGTAGTTCAGCCGGCTCCTATAAGTTTGACGGCTTCGTCTTTTCCGAAGATATAAAGCAGATGGCGCAATGCTTGACCGCGAGCGCCCGACAGGGTGGGGTCGCGCGAAAGCAAAAGCGCCGCATCGTCACGCGCGGCGCCGAGATATTTCCCGTGTATTTCGGGGCGCGCTACCAGAAAACCGGGCCAGCCGCTCTGCCGCGTTCCGAGCAGGTCACCTTCGCCACGCAGTCGCAGGTCCTCTTCGGCGATACGAAAGCCATCCTCGGTCTCGCGTAAAATCGCTAAACGCGCCTTTGCGGTGTCGCCAAGCGGAGCCTTATAAAGCAGCAGGCACGTCGAGGCTTCGCTCCCGCGCCCGATACGACCTCGCAATTGATGCAATTGCGCAAGCCCGAAACGCTCGGCGTGCTCGATAACCATGATAGTCGCCTCAGGGACGTCTACACCAACCTCAATGACTGTCGTTGCGACAAGCAGCCGCGTTTCACCCGCGGAGAAACGCGCCATGACAGAATCCTTGTCGGCACCCTTCATGCGCCCATGTATGAGGTCGACCTTGTCGCCGAACTTTTGTCTTAGATCCTCAAAACGGGCCTGCGCGGCTGCAAGGTCGATTTTTTCGGACTCGTCGATCAGTGGACAAACCCAATAGGCACGCTTGCCGTCGGTAAGCGCACGTCCGACGGCTTGTTCGACCTCATCAAGACGGGACAGCGGTATCGCGCGGGTATCAACGGGCTGTCGGCCGGGCGGTTTTTCACGCAATTCAGAGATATCCATGTCGCCAAAACAGGTGAGCACGAGCGTACGCGGAATCGGCGTGGCTGTGAGGACCAGAACGTCTACAGCTTCGCCTTTTTGAGTAAGCGCCAGCCGCTGGTGAACGCCGAACCGGTGCTGTTCGTCCACGATAACGAGTGCGAGATCATGGAAGGCGACATCCTCCTGGAACAACGCGTGCGTTCCTACCAGAAGATCGAGATCGCCGAGCGACAAGCGGTTCAGAATCTCTTTGCGGGTCGACCCGCGCTCGCGGCCGGTCAGGATTGCGACACGAATGCCAGCAACTTCGGCGAGAGGCGCAATCGTTGCAAGGTGCTGCCGGGCCAGAATTTCGGTCGGTGCCATGAATGCTGCCTGGCGGCCGGCCTCTATGACCGCCGCTGCCGCGGCAAGAGCGACGACCGTCTTTCCCGACCCGACGTCGCCCTGCAGGAGACGCAGCATTCTCTGCGGCCGAGCGAGGTCTGTGGTGATATCATCGAGCGCCTTCTGCTGCGAATGCGTCAGCGTGTACGGCAGCGCCTTCAGTATTCTTGCCCGCAAGCGCCCCTCGCTGGCGCTGCCACGACCGGGCTGCCGGCGCATATGGGCGCGCACAAGCGCAAGCGCGAGTTGGCCAGCAAGCAATTCGTCATACGCAAGCCTCGTCCAGGCGGAAACCCCGGGCGCAATATCCGCAGGGTCATCAGGGCGGTGAAGGTGGCGTAGAGCCGAAGCAAAGCCTGGAAAACGCTCACGCGCGAGCCATGCTTCATCTTGCCACTCCGGAAGAGCAGGTATCCTGGTCAATGCTGCATCCATTGCCCGGCGGACGTTGCCGAGCGCGAGCCCTTCAGTGAGCGGATAGACCGGTTCAACCAGCGGCAGTGCGGCAAAGCCCTCCTCGTCGACGACTCGGTCGGGATGAACCATCTGCAGCATGCCGTCATAGAACTCGGCAGTTCCGGAGACGTACCGGGTTTCCCCGACCGGCAGCAGCTTTTCCAGGTAGTCTTTGCGTGCGTTGAAGTAGGTCAAAACGATGTCGCCAGTGTCGTCGTGCGCGTAAACCCGATAGGGCGCCCGCGAGTGATGAGGCGGTCCCGGCCGATGCCTGTCGACAGTCACCGATACCGTGACAACCTGACCCGGTTGCACATCGCGCAACTTCGGGCGTGCGCGACGGTCTATTGCGCCCGATGGCAAATGAAACAGAAGATCAACGATCCGCGGCGTCTTTCGATCGAGCAGACGCGCGTAGAGCTTCTCCAGCTTTGGACCGATGCCTGGCAAGCTGGTCAGTGAGCCGAAGAGCGGATTGAGGGCTGCTGGCCGCATGACACGACATGCTGGCTTGGGTGGAGTGTCGGCGCAATGCAGCCCTGTGCAAAGGAACGGCTGACATTACGCCCACAGGTCTTTATATAACCCGCGCCCGGCCCCGTCCGGGTTTTTGGCGTTGGAGAATCTGGGTGACCACGGAAACAGACCTGTCAAGTGAAGGACTGGATCCACGCCGCCGCCGTCTGCTCTTTCGCTGCCGGCATCGCGGCATTCGCGAGATGGACCTCGTGCTGGGAAATTTTGCCGATTCGCAACTGAAGTCGCTGACCGAGAAAGAACTCGACGAGGTCGAACGTTGGCTTGAAGTCCCGGATCCGCTGATTTTTGCCTGGGTCAATGGAACAGAAGGGATACCCGACGAGTTCGATACGGCGCTCTTCCGTCGGTTGCGTGACTTCCGCCGTAAGGAGACGGCGTGAGCAGAACCGAGAGGTCCCCGGCCACGCTCCTGAAAGCGGGCCACCCGCTGGTACTGGCGCAAGTTGCCGATGGTGCCGAAGGCCTTGTGCTTGCGGACCTTGCGCGGGCTGTGGCCGCAGGCAAAACGGCGCCGGCAGTTTCACTTGCCGTCGTCTGTCGGGACGGCCAGCGTATGGCGGCATTGTCGCGCGCGCTGGCATTTTTCGGTCCTGATATCGAAACGATAGAGTACCCGGCCTGGGACTGTCTGCCCTACGACCGGGTTTCGCCCAATGCCGCCATCGTCGCGCAACGTATGACGGCATTGTCGCAGTTGGTGCGCGTAAAGGGCCGCGACCGTCCGTCCGTGCTGCTTACGACGGTGAATGCGGCCCTGCAAAGGGTGCCTGCGCGCGATTTCGTCGCCACGCACGCTCTTTCGGTCGCGCCGGGCAACGTCATAGGCATGCAGGGGATCGTCGACTGGCTTGAGCTCAATGGCTTCGTTCGTGCGTCGACGGTACGCGAGCCGGGTGAGTACGCTGTACGTGGCGGAATCCTCGACCTGTTTCCACCTGGCATGGATATGCCGGTACGGCTCGATTTTTTCGGTGACTCTCTGGAAACGATCCGCGCGTTCGATGCGCAGACACAACGCAGCGAGGAGCAGCTGCGTCGTCTCGACCTCGTTCCGGTTTCGGAGTTTCAGCTCGTCACTGAGACGATCCGCCGGTTTCGTACAGGCTATATCGCGGAATTTGGCGCTGCGGCGCCGGACGATCTGCTTTACGAGGCGGTCTCTGAAGGCCGTCGCTATCCCGGCATGGAGCATTGGCTGCCACTATTTCACGACAAGCTCGAGACGATCTTTGACTTTCTTCCGGACACAGCGGTGGCGCTGGAACATCTGGCCGAGGACGCTGCGCATGAGCGTCTCGTCCAAATCGCCGATTATCACGATGCGCGTATCGACGCGCTCCGCCAGGGAGTGATGCCTGTCTATAAGGCGCTGCCCACCGACCGCCTCTACCTGGGCGAGGAGGAATGGAAAAACAGGCTGGCGAACAGCGCCTTGGCACGACTTACGCCGTTTGCAGTGCCCGACGCTGGGGCAATCGAGGTCGGCACGCGGGGCGGGCGGAATTTTGCGGCTGAACGGGCAGAACCCGGCGCGAATGTATTCGAAGCGGTAAGCGCGCATGTGCTCGCGCTGCAGACGGCCGACAAGCGGGTGGCAATCGCACTCTGGAGCGAAGGCGCGCGTGAACGCATGAGCCATGTGCTTGCGGACCACGGGCTTCGCAATCTCACACCGGTTACCGACTGGAATGCGGCCTGCCTGCTGCCAAAGACGACCGTGGCGCTGGCCGTGTTGGGGATCGAATCCGGATTTGAGACCGACGACGCGGCGATCATCAGCGAACAGGACATCCTCGGCGACCGCCTTGTGCGCCCACGCCGCGGCACCCGGCGTGCGGAAAATTTCATTGCGGAAGCAACCAGCCTCGCGCCGGGCGATCTTGTGGTGCATGTCGACCACGGGATCGGACGATTTGAAGGGTTGCAGGCGATCGAAGCCGCAGGCGCGCCGCACGACTGTCTGGAAATTCACTACGCGGAAGGTGCCAAGCTCTACCTGCCGGTCGAAAACGTCGATCTCCTGTCGCGATACGGTTCCGAGGAGGCGAGCGTTGAGCTTGATCGCCTGGGCGGAGGCAACTGGCAAGCGCGCAAGGCGCGGATGAAGAGCCGGATCCGCGAGATTGCCGGCGAGCTCATCAAGATCGCGGCGGAACGCCAACTGCGCGAAGCGCCGCGCCTCGCCGTCGGGCCCGGTGCCTATGACGAGTTCTGTGCCGGATTTCCATACGAAGAAACCGACGATCAGCTCGCGGCGATCGATGCAACGGTCAAGGACCTTGGCTCGGGTCGGCCGATGGATCGCCTCGTGTGCGGCGATGTCGGATTCGGCAAGACCGAAGTCGCATTGCGGGCGGCTTTTATTACCGCGATCGGCGGAAAGCAGGTGGCGGTGATCGTGCCGACCACGCTGCTGGCGCGCCAGCATTTCAAGACCTTTTCCGAACGGTTCCGCGGTTTCCCGGTCAATATCGCTCAGGCCTCGCGATTGGTTCCGCCGGCCGAACTTGCGAAGGTAAGAGCGGGTCTTGGCGACGGCAGCATCGATATCGTCATCGGAACGCACGCGCTCCTTGGCAAGAACATCAAGTTCAAGGATCTGGGGCTGCTGATCGTGGACGAAGAGCAGCATTTCGGGGTCGCCCACAAGGAAAAGCTCAAGGCGCTGCGCTCGGAGGTGCACGTCCTGACACTGACCGCGACGCCGATCCCTCGGACGCTGCAGCTCGCCCTTACGGGCGTACGCGACCTTTCAATTATCGCCTCACCACCGGTTGACCGACTTGCCGTACGCACATTTGTTTCGCCTTTCGATCCAGTCACGGTACGCGAGGCGCTGCTGCGTGAGAAATATCGCGGCGGGCAGGCATTCTATGTCTGCCCGCGTATCGAGGATCTCGCGGGAGCCAAGGAGTTTCTCGACAAGAACGTGCCGGAGGTCCGTGTCGCGGTCGCACATGGCCAGATGCCCGCTGCCACGCTCGACGACATCATGTCCGCGTTCTATGACGGCAAATATGATGTGCTGCTCTCGACCACGATCATTGAATCCGGTCTCGACATCCCGACGGCAAATACCCTGATCGTGCATCGTGCCGATCGCTTCGGTCTGGCGCAGCTCTATCAGCTTCGCGGGCGGGTGGGGCGCGCCAAATTACGCGCTTACGCATTGCTCACGCTGCCGACGCAGAAGGCGATCACGCCGCAGGCCGAGCGCCGTCTGAAGGTTCTGCAGTCGCTCGACACGCTCGGTGCGGGATTCCAGATCGCCTCGCACGACCTGGATATACGTGGCGCCGGCAATCTGCTCGGCGAAGAGCAGTCGGGCCACATCAAGGAAGTAGGCTTCGAGCTCTACCAGCAGATGCTGGAAGAGGCTGTCATGAGCCTGAAGGCCGGGATAACCGCCCCGGTCGCCGACCGATGGTCGCCGCAAATCACGATCGGTACGGCGCTGCTCATCCCCGAAGACTACGTGGCGGACCTTTCGGTGCGGCTTGCACTCTACCGGCGCCTCGCCGAGATCGAAAACGAGGGCGACATCGATGCCTTCGCCGCAGAGCTTGTCGATCGGTTCGGCAAGCTGCCGCGGGAAGTCGAACATCTGCTGCAGGTCGTCGCCATCAAGGCACTGAGCCGCCGCGCCAATGTCGAGAAAGTGGAGGCTGGCCCGAAGGGTATCGTGTTGTCCTTCCGCGACAATATTTTTGCCAACCCGGAGGGTTTGATTGCGTTCATTCACGAACAGGGGTCAGGCGTCCGCATGCGCGCCGACCCGAAGAACCCGAAAGGTCAGCAGCTCGTCTTCTTCGACGAATGGCCGCGGCCCGAGGACCGCCTGAAGGGCACAACAGCGGTATTGCGCCGGCTTGCAGGCATCGCCGAGCAGGCCAAGGCGGCCTAGGCTTAGTGTGGCATGCGCAGGACCGGCTTGATCGTTTTACCCGAAGCCGATTCCGCGGCAGCGCGGTTGATCTCGGCGAGCGGGTAGAACGTGATCATCTTCTCGACCGGGAAGCGGCCCGCCACGATATGGTCGACCAGCACGGGGATGAATTCCTGGGGGACGCTGTCGCCCTGAATGACGCCACGAACGGTCCGTCCGTTCTGCAGGAACGGCATCTCGAATGAGACTTCAGTACCCTTGCGCGCACTGCCGAGCAGAACACAGGTGCCGCCCGGCATCAGGCAATCAACAGCTTCACGAAAGACGGAAGGGAGCGCCGAAGTCTCCAGCGTATAGCGCGCGCCGGACCCGGTGATTTTCCGAATGCCGTCGACAATATCAGTATGATCAGTGTGATTTATGGAATGCGTCGCGCCGAGCTCGCGGGCAAGTTCAAGTCTATGCTGATGTACGTCAACCGCTATGATCGGGTCGCATCCGGCGATTTTTGCCGACATCAACGCCGACAGGCCGACGGCGCCGACTCCGAAGACGACAAGGCTTTCGCCGGCGCGCGGCTTCATCGCGTTGAGAACCGCACCGGCGCCGGTTTGGCCGCCGCACGCGAGCGCACAGACGTGCTCGATAGGTGCGTCCTTGCGCACATTCACCGCGAAGCGCTCGTTGGCAATTGTGAAAGTTCCGAATGATGACTGCTGAAAGAAGGCGCTGTAGACCGGCTTGCCCGCCTTCGAATGAAGAGTAGAACCATCGGCCCGCGTTCCGTTCATCTTCAAATCGAACGCGTGCAGGCAGTAGCTCGGCTTTTGTGACTTGCAGTTCGGGCATTCGCCGCACCACGGATAGGCCATGACCACATGATCGCCCGGCCGGAATTTCGTAACCCCGCTGCCGACGGCGCGCACGATGCCGGCGCCCTCATGTCCAAAGACCTTCGGAAATTTCGTCGGATAGTAGGCGTCGCGACCGTGCAGATCCGTCGCGCACATGCCGCTGGCGACGACCTCCACCAGAAGTTCGTCATTTCGCGGGTCGCAGAGGTCGAGCTCTTCAACGAGAAAAGGGCCGGAGCGCTCGTGCACGACCGCGGCGGTTATCTTCATCGGGTGATCCCGGACTACTCGACGGATCCTGCGATCTGGGCGATCGCTTCCGCGAGATATTCAGGCGCCTGCGCGCCGGACACCGCGAACTTTCCTGCAAAGATGAAGCAGGGCACGCCCTCGATCCCGGCTTCCTTGGCCGACAGGGCTTCGCGCTCGACCTCCGCGACGTCCTTGTTGCTCGCAAGCGCTTCGCGGATATCGTCCGCATCAAGGCCGACATCGGCTGCAGCTCTGATCAGGACGGCGTGGTTGGTGAGATCGGCACCTTCCGTGAAATAAAGTTCCATCAGCCGCTGCTTCATCTCGGCGGCCTTGCCGATGCCGTCGGCCCAACGGATCAGCCGATGCGCGTCAAGCGTATTGGGCTGACGGCTGATCTTGTCGACGGCATAATCGAGGCCCTCCGACGCGGCCGCGGCGCGGACACGCTGCGCGATGCCCTGATAACGTTCCGGGGAGCCGAACTTGGTGGTGAGGTACTGCTCCCGCGAAATGCCCTCACGCGGAATCCAGTCGTTGAGAAAATAGGGCCGGTAGTGGACTTCGACAGGGATGTCGGGATTGAGCGCAATCGCCCTTTCGAGCCGCCGCTTGCCGATGAAGCACCACGGGCAGACCACATCGGAAATGACGTCGATACGAACCGGCTGCTGGTTGGGCATGGCGAAAACTCCCTTTGGAGGGAGCCTAGGCTGCCAACTATTCGGCTGCAACCATACGGCTGCCTACGACCCGCATCATCAACGTGTCGAGGGTGTCGCCGGCCTTGAGCGTTGCGAGCGTCACGCTGACCGCGGGCGGCTCCCCGCTTTGGGGCGTGAGGACCATGCGTTTCAGCGAGCTTGCGATACGCCGTGCGATGACGTGAGTGTTACGCAGGTCGGTCTGTGTAAAGGCGACCAGGATGGCTCCTTCTTCATCGCGTGTGGCAAAGTCGATGTTGCGGATAAGGCGCGACATCAGCCGGGCCGCGTCGAGCGTGGCGTGTTCGCTGAGTTCCTTGTCGAAGGAAAAGCGTGCGACTGACAGAGGTACGCTGCGATCGGTTGCCTCAGCCATGGCAATTTTCAGGTCGTGCCAGAAAGAGTCGCGCGTCAGCAGGCCGCTTTCGGGGTCGAATATTCCGTCGGTATCAAGCGATTTGAGCATGCGCTTCAGTCGGGCCTCGAAGGCGCGCATGCGGACGAGAGGGATTATCCGCGCCACGAGGCGCGCAGGATCGGCCGCAACCTGGTCGATGTTGGTCAACGCCTCGGCAAACTCCGGGGGCGTTTCTCCGATGACCGCGACCGGGATATCGCGGAACCTTGGATTTTGCGCGACGACGGTCAGGAACGCCTCGACCATGCGCGGAGAAAAGCCGTCGCCGACCACGATCCCGTCGATATCGCGCATATTCAGATGACGTGCCGCCGCCTCGACGCTCAGGGCGCCGGCAACCTTGACGCGCTCACCCATGGCAACGCTCAGTGTCGGATAGAGCGGACCCCGCCCGGCAATCAGCACAGTTGCGTCTTCGAGTGCGTCGCCGACCGGCAGCGCGGGCAGCTTGCCGTCATGTGACGTGAACAGTTCTATGCGACGCAGAACAGTTGCATGCAAAGCCCGTACACGCATGGCAAACTGCAGGCGCGCGAGCAGCCGCTCAACCGGCAGCGTCGCGTCGGCCTGCACGGCGATCGGAACGGCCGCATCGTCGTTGCCGCAAACGCGAGCGATCACCGGCACGATCGGCCCGTTCACGGTCGCAACCTGCAGGCAAAGCATGCGCGCCGCAGCGACGTTGACCGGCGGACCCGGGTCGGCGATGACAACCGCCGACGGCTTGACGGTCAAAAATGCGGCCGGAGCGTCCGCCCATTTTGTTTCGACGATCGGAAATGCACCGGCCGCGCTCAGCGCTTGCACCAGTTCGGTCGCCGTTTGTTCGGCGACCACGATAAGCGGACCTTGCAGCGACATCCGGGGCGCACAGGCGGTTGACAGGCAGCCTGACCCTAAATGAGCGCTGTTAATACCTCGTCAACGAAAGGCCGAAACTACGCAGCCTGGCCGGCGCCAATCCGGCGAAATGCACCTGCTATCAGGGCGTTTGCGCCCTGGCGCTCCAGGGCAGCGGCCACGTTATTGCGATCGATAGCGGTACCGGCGAGCCGATGCCCGAGGTTACGGTCGGGCAGCGGGACGACGGCTGCATCGGGCGCGGCCTTCCCGACGCACGCATCGACGTCACCCTGGCAAAGGTAATAGCCGCCGACATTGAACATGCCGGGAGGAGGCATGGTCACGGTGAGCGACTGGGTCTGCACGTCGAGGCGGCAAACGAATCCGGTATCGACATAGCCGGACCGGTCGATCGCCAGGTGCGCGGTGCCGTCGCTTCCGGCGCCGGGGGGGAATGCCGCGGTAGGGACCATTGGTCCCCGCAGCAGCAGCGTCCCCGTGTTGGCGCGTGCCGTTTCAATCACCGTCATCGCGCCAATCGCACCCCGCGGCACACTGATGACGCCGTGCGGAATTGCAACCGGCCTGTCGAGCGTTTCGCGGCGAGCTGCAACAATGCCAACCTCCCCGAAGCTCGACACGTCGACGATGGACATCGTCCCGGGCTGCGGACTCCCGGTTCTCAACCGTTCGGGAGCGCGCCATAGTGCGGCCACCACACAGGACTCGTGGCCGGGAAAGGCGGCATCGCCAAATGACGCCAGTGCCGGCGCCGGCAGTGTCAGCATCGCGCACTTCGCAGCGTCAAGTTGTGCAGCAAACGCGGATAGATCGAAGCCGTGATGCAGATGCAACGTGCCGCCCGACAAGAGCCAGGGCACGAGAGTGAGTGCCATGCCGGCAAATGTGCTTACCGGGATCGTCGACAGCAACCGCGCGTCCTGTGTGACCCCGCTTTCGAGAAGAACAGCAACGCCGCCGCTGATGAGCTCGATGTGATTGCGTGCGACGGGGATGGCACCGAGCGCCCCGACATTGAACGTCACGGCGGCGACGTGCGCGGCAGCGGATTCGGACCGGGTCTGCGCTGCGGACGCGTCGACGATACTCGTGGTGAAGATGTCATCAGTCGATACGACCCCGTCGGGGACGTTCTCGCCAAAACTGCAGATATGACGGATCGGAAACAGTTCAGCGGCCGCGTGTACCGCGATTTCGGCGTGTTTGGTATCGCCGACGCGTGCGCACGTAATGATGGCTTTGGCACCCGCACGGCGAAGAGCATCAACTATCTCGTGGCGGCGCCACAGCAAAGGCAACGGCGCCGCTATCATGCCGGCGCGCAAGACGCCGAGAAGTGCGATGATGCTGTCGACCGTGTTAGGCAGCTGCAGCGCCACGACAGCATCGGCCTGGAGGCCCAGTCCGCGCAGACGCGACGCGAATGCGGAAATGGCGTGGTCGGCCTGGGCGTAACTCAGCGAACGCGGGGGTCCGTCGGTAAAGCTGCTGCGGTTCGGAGGATCGACCAGCGCGAGCGCATCAGGGTGGCGGACGCCGGCGCGGCGGAAAAGATCGTCGAGCGTGGCGGCAATGCCGGCCGCCTGCCTGATCTCGCCGAGTATCATCGCCAGCCCCTCAAGGCTTTAGGTCCCTCTGCCACCATGTCTCCGGCAAATAGCCGAACAGCGAGGTCCGTGAGGGATGCGCGATTCGTGTCCATCGCGCCACCCACTGCACCGGCGGGAAATAGAGCGGAATGACATAAAAGCCTGACAAAAGCACACGATCGAGGGCGCGTGTCGCGGCAACGAAGCTTTCCCGCGTTGTCGCACCGAGCATCGCGGCGATCATCGCATCGACCGCTTGCGATTTGACGCCCATGTAGTTCCGGCTGCCCTGTTGATCGGCGGCAGCGGAACCCCAATAGAACAGCTGTTCGTTGCCGGGAGAGAGCGACTGCTCCCAGCGATATTCGATCATGTCGAAGTCGAAGGCGATGCGGCGGCGTTCATATTGGGTCGCGTCGACGGTGCGGACGCGTGTGTCGATGCCGGCGCGCTTGAGGTTGCGGACGAAGGCAAGGGCCAGGCGTTCCTGATCGCGTGTGGTTGTGAGAATCTCGAACGACAGCTGTTGACCGGTCGCCGAATGCAGAAGCTGCGTACCCTTGAGCTCGTAGCCGGCCGCCTTGAACAGGGCAAGAGCGCGGCGAAGCGGTGTGCGATCATGCCCCGACCCGTCGGTGACGGGCGGCGACCATGTACCATCCATGATGTCGGATCGTACGGCACCAGGAAAGGGAGCCAGCAGCTCGCGTTCGCGCGCGTTGGCCGGGACTCCGTGTGCCGAGAGATCGCAGCCGTCGAAATAGCTGGCCGTCCTTTTGTACAGGCTGAAGAAATAGGTGCGGTTGATCCATTCGAAGTCGAACAGCTGCAGGAGCGCCTCGCGGACACGGATGTCGGAAAAGATCGTCCGCCGCGTGTTAAAGACCAGGGCCTGCATGCCTTTGGGCAGTCCGTACGGCAGCTCCTCCTTGACCACGCGACCTTCGCGCAGGGCCGGAAATTCGTAGGCCGTCTGCCACCGGCCCGGATCCGTTTCGACACGCAGGTCGTAAAGGCCCTTCTTGAAAGCTTCGAAGTGCGTATTGCCGTCGCGATAGTAGTCGTAACGTATCGTGTCGAAGTTCCAGAGGCCGCGGTTGATGGGCAGGTTGCGTCCCCAATAGTTTTTGTTGCGGGTAAAGGTGACACTTTCGCCCGGCTTTATATTAGTGACGCTGTATGGGCCGCTGCCGAGCAGCGGGACAAAACTGGTGTCCTCGAAAGTGGCGGGATTGACAGAATGCTTTGCCAATACCGGCATAAGGCCGATGATGAGCGGCAGTTCCCGGTCGTCGGCGCCGGACAGATCGAAGCGCACGGTGCGTGAATCGACCGCCTCAGCCTTGACGACCTTGATGTAGTACGTCCGGAAATTCGGCCGTCCCTTGTCGCGCAAAAGTTCCCACGAAAAAATCACGTCAGCAGGCGTGACCGGCGTGCCGTCAGCGAACCGCGCTGCCGGATTTATTCTGAACGTCACGTAGGTGCGCCCGGCGTCAGTCGTGACCTGGTCGGCGAGCAGGCCGTAGAGTGTGAACGGCTCGTCGTATCCGCGGGCGAGCAAGCTTTCGATCACATAGCCGCGAATGTTTGCGGCCGGAATGCCTTTGACGATAAAAGGATTAAGGCAGTCAAAGGTGCCCAGTACGCCGTGCGTGAGCTGTCCACCTTTTGGCGCTTGCGGGTTGGCATAGGGCGGATTACTGAAGTCCGGACCCCACACAGGTTCCCCGTGCATTGCAATCGCGTGTCCGGTGCCTTGAGCGGACGCCGGCGGGAAATGAATAGCGGCGGCGGTCGAGCACGCGCCGAGCACGACAAAACGTCGCGACGGACGCAAAGGCGTCCCCGCTGAGGCAGGCGAAGGCGGCATGGGCTCGAGGCGAATGCGATTCGTTCCGGTTTTTCGGCAATTTATCATAAGGCACGGAACGGCAGGCCAGGCCGTATTTTCAGCGCATTCGTGGCTTTATTGCAGGAGCGAATTCGGCTATCAGGCAGCAGCCGAGCGTCACGCTCCCGCCGCATTTGACCCGGACAGAGCCGGGCATCCAGCGGCAATTTCCGGGGGTCACGCGCCGCGGACGGGAATAACAAGGGAACAATCGCAATGACTCATCGGACCGCATCGGTCCGGCCGTGGGGCCGGGCGTCGACCGCCACCACGGTCATAACTCTGGCAGCAATGCTGTTCGCGGGCGCGGCCTATGCTCAGCAGCAGCCGAAAGCGGGCGCAAAGCCGGCACAGAAGGCGCAGCCCGCACAGCCGGCGCAACCTCTGCAGCCGGCGCAGCCGCAGCAACAGGCCCAGGACCAGCCGCAACTGATGTACTCGCCCTGGATGAAAGTCTGCGGCAAGGGACAGGATACGAACAACAAGCAGGTGTGCGTCATCACCAAGGACGGCCGTCTCGAGAACGGAATGCCGGTCGCCATCGTGCAGCTGTTCGAACCGGAAGGCGAGCCGAAGGTGCTGCGCGTGACCGTGCCGCTCGGGATGCAACTCGCGCACGGCACGCGGCTGATCATTGATCAGCAGCAGCCTGCGCAGCAGCCGTACAAGATCTGCTTTCCGGTCGGGTGCATGTCGGACTACCCCGTCACCGACGACATGATCGCCAAGATGAAGAAGGGCCAGAACATCATCGTGCAGGCGATCAACATGCAGGGGACGCCGATCAGTCTGCCGCTCCCGCTCAACGATTTTGCAAAAGCCTATGATGGCCCCCCGACCGATCCCAAGGCGTTCGAGGAGCAGCAGCGCAAACTTCAGGAGGAACTGCAGAAGAAGGCTGAAGAGGCGCGCAAAAAACTCGAGGGCCAGCAGAGCCAGGCACCGGCGACACCACCGGCGCAGAAGAAGTAGCGGGCGGCGATCGCCATCCAAGCGAAAGGCGCGGCACCGGGCCGCGCCTTTTTTGCTTCCGTCTAGTGCATCTGCGAGTTGCGCGGACGATAGGTACCGCTGTCGTCGCGCTCGAAAACCTTTGCGACATCGGGATGCCGGATCGGCTTTCCCGAGGTATCCGGCAGCAGATTCTGCTCGGACACGTAGGCGACATATTCGGTTTCCGCATTCTCGGCGAAAAGATGGTAGAACGGCTGATCCCTGTGCGGCCGGATTTCGGGCGGGATCGATTGCAGCCATTCCTCGGTATTGTTGAACACGGGGTCGATATCGAAGATGACGCCCCTGAACGGGTGCACACGGTGCTTCACCACCTGGCCAATCCTGAATTTCGCTTTGCGCATTTTTTCCATTTGCAATTCCATCACGCAGTCACAGTTCGTAGCGTTTTCCCATCTCGGGATCCTTGGCCGCAACCAGCCGCGCCAGATCAAGCAGCACCTTTGCCTGTTTCCAGGTGGCGTCATCCTGCATCTTGCCGTCGATCATCACGGCGCCGGCTCCATCGGGCATCGCGGCAACGATCTTCCTGGCAAAGGCCACCTCGGCCGGATCGGGCGAGAACACCTTCTTCGCGATGTCGATCTGCGAGGGGTGCAATGACCATGCGCCGACGCAGCCCAGCAGAAAGGCGTTGCGGAACTGCGCCTCACAGCCGACAGGGTCGCCGAAATCGCCGAACGGGCCGTAGAAGGGCTTGATGCCGGCGGCCGCGCAGGCGTCGACCATTTTTGCGATCGTATAGTGCCACAGGTCCTGTTGCGACGACGCGCGCGGTGCACTGCCGTGGGCATCGGCCAGCACCCTGTAATCGGGATGCCCGCCACCGACGCGCGTGGTTTTCATTGCCCGCGAAGCCGCAAGATCCGCCGGCCCGAGACTCATGCCGTGCATGCGCGGGGAGGCGGTCGCAATCGCCTCGACATTGTTGACGCCCTGTGCGGTCTCAAGGATGGCGTGGATGAGGATCGGCTTCTCCAGCTTGTGACGGGCCTCAAGTTGCGCCAGCAGCTGATCGAGATAATGAATGTCCCATGGCCCGTCGACCTTGGGCAGCATGATCACGTCCACACGATTGCCGGCCTCGGCAACGATCCTGGTGATGTCGTCGAGCGCCCAGGGGGAATTGAGGGCGTTGATACGTACCCAAAGTCCGGTTGCTCCGAAATCGGTCGATCGCGCCATCTCGACAAACCCGTCGCGCGCGGCAGTTTTGGCTTCCACCGGAATGGCATCCTCGAGATTGCCAAGGACGACGTCCACCTGCCGGACCAGCTCCGGAACTTTTGCACGGACCTTGTCGACGTGCGGGGGCACGAAATGAATCATGCGCTCCAGGCGCACGGGCAGATCGCGCAATGGTGCCGGCGCGCCGACGGCGAGCGGTGCATAGAACTGGCGCGGAAGCTTCATCGGCATTTCCTGCATGTCCGGCCTGCCGTTTAGAGGAATGCAAAGGCCGCGCCAAGTGCCGTGAAGTTAACGCTGCGTGCGACGCCTTCTTTCGGCTTCGTCCCAGGCAGTCAGAGCCTGGTAATCGTAGACGAAGCCGAGCCCTTTCTGGGCGTCTGACGAGAGGACGGACTGGGAGGTGACGACGTCGACGAGCGCAGGTGCATTCTCGAGGGCACGGCGCAGCGCCCCCTCCAGTTCGGACGGCTTCTCGACCCGCTCACCGTGGGCGCCGAGGGCGCGCGCAAGACCGGCATAGTCGGAATGGCGAAGTGTGGTGCCGACGACGCGTCCGCCATAGTTCATTTCCTGGTCCAGACGTTCGATATTCCACGCCGCGTTGTTTGAGACGATGAAGACGACCTTCGCGCCGTGGCGGACGGCGGTATCGATTTCCATGGCGTTGATACCGAATGCGCCGTCGCCGTTGACGGAAATAACCGGCCGGTCCGGCAAGGCGAGTGCGGCCGCAACAGCGAACGGCACGCCGACACCAAGACATCCGAATGCGCCGGCATCCATGTAGGTGCCGGCGCGCAGGCCGGTCCGTGCGAAACTCAGGAGGTCACCGCCGTCGGCGATGGCGATGTAGTTTGGCGGCGCAACGGCAGCGACTGCGTCGAAGATGGCCCTCGGATGGATTTTTCCGTCAGCGCCGATCAGAGGGCGGTCCTTGCCGGACACCGCCGAAGCAATGCGCTCGCGATGGCGACGGCGAAGGTCGTCGGCCCACGCCCTGTCGACGCTACTTTCGCGGTTACCGGCCGCGGCAACCATCGCCTCAAGCGCAAGATGCGGCGAGGCAAGCAGTTCCGGTCGACCGCGACGATTATCGATCAGCTCGCCGGGGCTGTCGGAAACCCGGATGAAGCGCGCGTTGGGGAAAACCGCCGGCGAGCCATAACCGACCTGGTAGTCAAGCTTTCTACCCACAAGCAATACGACGTCGGCATCCGCCATCGCGGCGGCGCGGACGGCGGCCGCCGTTGACGGGTGATCGGCAGGGACGAGGCCGCGGCTTTCCTGCGTGTCGAGATAGAGCGCGCCGGTGGCGTCGAGCAGGCGCACGAGTGCGGGGCCGGCCTGTCGCGCGCCGCGCCCCGTCAGCACGATCGGGCGTCGCGCCGACCAGAACACTTCGACAGCCTCGGCGACCGCCGCCGGGTCGGGTGGTAGTGTCCGGGGCAGTTTTGGGCTTATCCATTCATCGAGGACGAGTTGCTGCGGTACATGCGTTCGCAGCACGTCGGTCGGAATTTCGATGTAGACGGGGCCTGGCTCCCCGGCATCACCCATGGCTCGCGCAACAGCCTCGTCAAGTTCGCGCACGACCTGTTCGGGGACGCGTGCCGTGCGCGCCGTTCGCGTGATGGGACGAAGAATGTCGACGTGCGGAATGTCCTGCAGCGGGCCCATGTTCGCCTGCGGACGCGACGTGCATCCCCCGATCAGAAGTACCGGAATGCGCGCAAGCGACGCATTGGCCACCGCTGTGACCGTATTTGTCACGCCGGGCCCCGCTGTCACCACCGCGACACCGAATTGTCCGGTCAGCTCTGCGTGGGCGTGCGCCATATGGACCGCGGCACCTTCGTCGCGAACGTCGATGATCCGAATTCCCTGACGGGCGATGTGATCCCAGATCGGCTGGATGTGACCTCCCTGGAGCCCGAAAATTCGGTCGATGCCGCGCGCCTTCAGGAATCGGGCGACCCAGGCCGCGCAGGAATGCAGGTCGGCATTAAGATCCTGCGAAGGGGCTGCGGCAGTCATGGTATTGCTCCGGTTGAGGGGGATGGCGCGGTTTCGCGCTCGTGCGATGCCGAAAATTTCGCCCGCAGGACCCGATGCAGGACCTTTCCGGTGGCGGTCCGCGGCATTTCGTCCTCGCGAATGAAAGATACGGAACGCGGCCGCTTGTAGCCGGCAATACGATCCTTGCACCAGTCGAGAATCTCGCCGGCCGTAGGCACTTCACCGTCGCGCGGAATGATGACGGCGTGCACGCGCTCGCCCCATTTCTCGTCTGCAATGCCGATCACAGCTACGTCCTTGACCTTTGGATGCCCGCCGACAAGCGATTCCACTTCGGACGGGTAGATGTTCTCTCCGCCCGAGATGATCATGTTGCTCTTGCGGTCGACGAGATAGATGTAGCCGTCTTCATCGCGGCGGGCGAGATCGCCAACCGTGCAATAGTCCCCACGGAAAGCTTCCGCGGTTTTTTCCGCCATCTTCCAGTAGCCGTCGAAAGTGTGGGAATTACACGAGTAAAGTTCGCCGGGCTCGCCCGCCCGCACATCGTTGCCATCGGCGTCAAGCAGCCGAATGGGCCTGGATCCGATGCATTCGCGTCCCACCGAGCCCAATTTCGAGAATTGTTCATCCGGGTGGAGCATGGTGACCCAACCTGCTTCGGTCGAGCCGTAAAGTTCGAAAAGTCCGGAGTTCCTGAAATAGTCCATGATTGCGAGCTTGGTGTCGCGGCGTGCGGGTGCGGAAGAAATCATAAGCTTCGTTACCGCCGAAACGTCGTATCTGGCGCGCACGTTTGCCGGCAATCCGAGCATCATGATGTAATGTGTCGGTACCAGCGAAGTGAATGTCGCGTGCCTACGAGCAAGCGTCTGCACGAGATGCTCCGGATCAAAGCTCTTGCGGCTGTAGACGGTACAAGCCGCACCGCAACTCAAGAACGCGCCGAAGAAGAACAGGGAGTTGGCATGGCACATAGGCATTACCAGCAATCCCGTGTCGTGAGGGCCGAAGCCAAGCTCGACATCCGTTACCAGCGAAAGCATCGCACCGCTGCCGTGCGAACGAATGGCGCCCTTGGGCTTGCCCGTGGTGCCGGAGGTGTACATCAACGTCCATGGATCATCTGCCGTCACTGAGACATCCGGCGGCCTGTCGCTGGCTGCGGCAATCAGCTCCTCGTAGCCACGGTAGCCGGCATGTCGGCGCGTTCCGCCGAAGATGATGAATCTGTCGGGGGCGAGAGAGAGCTTGTCACGTATGGCCTCGACGGCATCGAGAAGCTGATCCTGGACGATGATCGCGCCGGCCTCGCAGTTTTCCACGATGTACTGAATTTCCGCGCCGACCAGCCGGAAATTGATCGGTACCGCGACGAGGCCGGCCATCGCCGTCGCCGCGTAGATCTCCAGCCATTCCACGCAGTTGTAGGCGAGAACGCAGATCCGGTCGCCTTTCGACAGGCCGAGCCCCATCAGGGCATTGGCCAGGCGGCACGACCGGCCGTGCCAGCTGCGAAAGGTCATTGTCCTTTCGAGATCGCTGGCAGCCACCTTGTCAGGAAAGGCGTGAGCATGCATGCCGAGCACGATTCCCATGTGCGGCAGCTGTCTCATTCAGGCTTACTCCACCAATTTTGGCGGCCACTTTGCCCACCGATATCACGCCTGGCAATGTGCGGCACCGTGACGCCGCAGATCAGGCGTGACAAACTTGAGGCCGCGCCCGCAACGTGGGTCGAAACAGCATGCAACCGCTTTCCGGCCTTTTTGTCCTCGATTTCACCACGCTGCTCCCCGGTCCCCTCGCCACGCTGATGCTCGCCGAGGCGGGCGCCGACGTGCTCAAGATAGAGCAGCCGGGCGGCGAGAACGCGCGGGGCTTCCCTCCGTTCGTGGACGGCGAAAGCGCGGCTTTTGCGATCCTCAACCGGGGCAAGCGGAGCATGACGCTGGATCTCAAGACCAAGTCCGGGATCGAGCGAATTATTCCGTTCGTCGAGCGCGCTGATATTCTTGTCGAACAGTTTCGCCCTGGCGTGATGGACCGTCTCGGCCTCGGCTACCAGGCGCTCAAGACCATCAACCCGCGGCTGATCTATTGCTCGATATCGGGCTATGGGCAAAGCGGCCCGCGTGTCCACGAAGCCGGACACGACATCAACTATATCGGCAACACCGGGCTGCTTGACCTGCAGCCGGGACCGCCAGACCGTCCGGTCGTTCCGCCGATGCTCGCGGCCGATATTGCCGGCGGCAGCTTTCCCGCGGTGATCAACATCCTGCTCGCGCTGCGTGCCCGCGACAAGGGCGGCCACGGGTGCCACATCGATATCGCGATGAGCGATGCGATGTTTACCTTCACCTGGGCTGCGCTGGCGATCGGCGCGGCGACCGGACGGTTTCCCAAATCGGGAGAACTGTGGCTGGCAGGCGGTTCTCCCCGCTACCAGATCTACCCGGCCAAGGATGGAAAGCTGGTCGCGTGCGGCGCGCTCGAGCCGAAGTTCTGGGCCGCTTTCACCGCGGCGATCGGGTTGCCGGCCGAATTCGTCGACGACGCCCGCAATCCGCGGGCGACCTGCGAGGCAGTCGCAAAGCTCATTGCCGCAAGAACGTCCGACGAGTGGCGGCCGATTTTTGCAGCCGCGGATTGCTGCGCCACCGTCATCGTGTCGCTCGAGGAGGCTTTGCGCGACCCGCACTTCAACGCGCGCGGCCTTTTCGCCCACCGTGTCGGCATGGAGTCGGGGAAAGCACTTCCGGCGCTGCCACTTCCGATCGCGCCGGCGTTTCGTTCCCCGCCTGGGACCAAAAAAGCTCCGGCGCCCGGCTAGAGCGCCTCGCCACGCATCAGGCGCGGCTGGCTCACCGCAGGAGCGATGCCCTCACGCATTACCGCGCGGCGGAGCGGGCCGATTTGGTCGAGCAGATAGAGACCGAGGCCACGCACGCCCTGGAGCGGCAGTAGGTCGCTCAGCAGCGCGCGATTGAGCAAATCGATTGCGAGCGTGCGGCTGTCGACATCGGCGCGGCGCATGCGCTCGTAACGGGACAACAGGTCGTCGGCGCCGATATCGCGTCCATCTCGGTGTGCGGCGACGACGAGTTCGCCGATCGTCGCCGCATCACGCAAGCCGAGGTTGAGTCCCTGCGCGCCAATCGGCGGAAGCACATGCGCGGCCTCGCCGACAAGGGCGATCCGGTTTCGTGCAAAGCAGCGGGCCGTGGCGACATTGAGCGGAAACAGGCCACGGCCAGGTTCGACGGACAATTTGCCGAGTATCGAGTGCGAGGCCTTTTCAACGGCGGCCGCAAGCGCTGCGTCGTCGAGCGCAGCAAGCGCGTCCGCCGCGCCGGGATCGAGCACCCAGACAAGACTCGAGCGGTTGCCGGGCAGGGGAACGAGCGTGAACGGCCCGTTCGGGGTGTGGAATTCGGTCGATGTATCGTGATGCGGGCGCGTATGGGAGAGGCACAGCGTCAGCGCGACCTGCGGATAGCTGCGCTCGTCGAGCGCTATGCCGGCGGCGGCGCGGCATATTGATTTGCGTCCGTCGGCGCCTACGGCGATCCGCCCATGCAGGATGTCGCCGCCTCTCAGGTCGATGACGACGGCGTCTGTCCGCGGCGCAAGACCGACAACTTCATCGTCGATGATCTGCAGTGCGGGCAGGTCCCGCGCACGCTTTTCCAGCGCTTCGACGAGATGCCGGTTCTCGATGTTGTAGCCGAACGCCTCGCGGCCAATTTCGTGCGCGGTGAATTTAACCTCCGGCGCCCGCCACAGACGACCGGTATCATCGACAATGCGCATGGTACTGAGCGGCGCGGCCCGGTCGGCGCACAACGACCAGACGCCGAGCGCTTCAAGCGCCGTGATGGAGCCCGCGAGCAGGGCCGTAGTCCGGTTGTCGGGCCGGGCCGGGTGCAACCGCACGAGAACGGTCCTGACACCGCCCTCCGCCAGCGAAATTGCAGTCGTGAGGCCGGCAGGACCGCCGCCGATCACGATGGCTGCTTGGCTTTTGGCAATCGACATCACGCCTTGTCCCTCATTGACGTTAACCGCAGTAGCACGGCGGGCGGGATGCGGAAACCACGTCAATTTGTTGCGGTACCCCGGCCTCCCGCGATGCGCTATGCATGGCGATGATGATTGGGAACGGCAACCGTCAATTCGCACACCTGCCCGCCGCCGCGGCAAGTCTTGGCCTTGTCTTCGCGCGACCGAAAGCAATCGCCGGCGCCTGTGTGATCGTGCTTGCGGGGCTCGGCTGGTTCTACGTGGCGCTTGTTGCCGCGCCTGGCACCGCATTCAACGGCACGCGGGGTGCGTGGGTCGACGGACTGCAGGCGCTCTGCCGTGCTTTTCCCGGCGACGTCTGGCACGGCCCCGCTATCGCCGCCACCGCATCAATGTGGAGCGCGATGACGCTGGCGATGATGCTTCCAAGCGCCGCGCCCATGATCCTGACCTATGCGGAGATTGCCGAAACCGCCGCCCGCAAAGGCGAGCCAATCGTGTCGCCGCTCTTTATTGCTGCAGGCTATGCGAGCGTCTGGCTCGGGTTCTCGGCCGGAGCAACCGTGGCACAACTTGCTCTTGCGCGGGCGGTCTTGCTGAATACGGGCATCACGTCGGCGGGCGGGCTTTTTTCCGCCGCAATATTCATCGGTGCGGGCCTCTATCAGTTTTCGCGGCTCAAGCACGCGTGTCTGGCGCATTGCCGGCAGCCGTTCCAGTTCTTCTTTGTCAACTGGGCAACGACCCCGCGCGGCGTGTTCCGTCTTGGCGCGAGACAGGGGTTCTACTGCCTCGGCTGCTGCTGGGCGATGATGCTGGTGATGTTTGCGGTCGGTGTCATGAACGTGGTGTGGATGGCGGGGCTTGCAATCGTGATGACGGCCGAGAAGTTGCAAAGCGGCCGGCGCCTTACCCATGCCGTCGGCGTAGCGCTTATTGCCGTCGGCATGGTTGTCGCGATGGGGGCAGTCACGGCACATTGGCCGACACGGGTTGGTTAGGCGTAAACAGGAAACGGGAGTGGGACGTTGCGTGAGAGTTGGAGTCTGAAAGGGGAGCTGGCACTGTCGTGCAGTTGCACTGTCTTCTGCCCATGCGTTTTGTCGCGCGGTGACCATCCGCCGACCGAGAGCCGATGCCAGACCTGGGCTGGTATCCGGATCGACGAGGGCCATTTCGACAGCGAGGACCTGACTGGAATCAAGGTCGGGCTGATGATGGATCTGCCGGGCATCATGTCGCGGGGCAACTGGACAGCCGCTTTGTTCGTCGACGATCATGCCACCGCCTATGCCGTAAAAGGGCTGACGCGGATTTTTACCGGACGGGTGGGAGGTACCACGCACCTGCTGTCGATCCTGGTTGGACAATTTCTGGGCGTGCGCCAGGTTCCGATCGTCTACGAAACGCAAGGTGAAACGCGCATCGTGCGCATCAAGGATTATGTCGACGGTGCCATCACGCCGGTCCGCGGCAAGGTGCCCGGGCAGAATGTAACGATCCACAACAGCGACTACTGGATTGGGCCCGACGTCATCGTGTCGCGTGCGGACAAGTCACGGTTCCGCGGTTTCGGTCGCAACTGGAATCTCGCGGGGCGCTCGGCCGAAATCGTCAGGCTTGATTGGGGCAACGGCTAGGTGACCGCCTTTCCGCATATTCGCGCCTTCATCGTGCACGTCTTTACCGCGACGGGTGCCGCTCTTGCCCTGCTGGCGCTGATCCTGGCAACCGGCGGTCACTGGTCCGGCATGTTTTTCTGCCTCGGGATGGCATTGCTGGTTGACGGCGCCGACGGCCCGATGGCGCGCGCCTTCGAGGTCGAACGGCTGTTGCCGCGCTGGTCGGGTGAGACGCTCGACCTCGTCGTCGACTTCACGACCTACGTCTTCGTCCCCGCCTATGCGATCGCCGCGAGCGGTCTGCTGCCGCAGACGCTGGCCATCGCATCCGGGGTCGTCGTGGTGATCAGCGGCGCGCTGTATTTCGCCGACCGCGAGATGAAGACGAAAGACAACTACTTCCGCGGCTTTCCGGCGGTGTGGAATCTGGCGGCATTCTATCTCTACCTGCTTGAGCCGCCGGAATGGGCGGCGGCTGTCGCCGTTGTCGCTCTGGCCGGCCTGAGCTTTGCGCCGATCAAATTCCTGCATCCGTTGCGCGTCCAGCGCTGGCGAGCCGTGAACATCGCGTTGCTCGCAGCCTGGGCGGTACTTGCCTTCGTTGCGGTGGTGCATGATCTCGCACCGGGTCCATACGTGACGCTGCCGCTTTCACTCATCGCGGCCTATTTTTTTCTGGCCGGGTTGTTGCGCACGCCCGCGTGATCGTGTTCGATCGCCGCCGGAAAAATCCGGAGTAAATTCATGTCCCGACCAGTTCTGCTTATTGCCGGCGGCAGCCGCGGCATTGGCGCCGCCACCGCGAAGCTTGCGGGCGCGCGCGGGTACGACGTCGCGGTCAACTACAAAAGTAATTCGAACGCCGCGGCGGGTGTTGTCGAGGCCGTGAAAAAGGCGGGTGGCAAGGCCGTCGCGATCCAGGGCGACATGGCGCTGGAGAGCGACATCGAGCGCGTGTTCGACACTGCGAGCGATACGTTCGGGCAGCTGACGCATTTCGTGCACAGCTCCGGGATCATCGGAGACAATTCGCGGCTCGACGAGGCCAGTGCGGCAACCATCCGCGAGGTACTCGAGGTGGACACATTCGGAGCGCTTCTGTGCCTGCGCGCCTGCGTGCGGCGCATGTCGAGAAAGCACGGCGGCAAGGGCGGGGCCGTCGTGATGCTGTCGTCCATGGCGGCCCCGCTTGGTGGCGCCAACGAATGCGTATGGTATGCGGCGGCCAAGGCCGGCGTCGATTCCATGGTGATCGGTGTTTCGCGCGAGGTCGCCAAGGAAGGCATGCGTGTGAACGCGGTGACGCCGGGCGTCATCGATACCGACATCCAGCCGCCGGGTCGGATCGAGCGCGTGACGCCGATGCTGCCGATGGGCAGGCCGGGTCATGCCGACGAAGTCGCGGAGGCGGTACTGTTCCTGCTGTCGGATGCCGCGTCCTACATCAACGGCGCCAACCTGCGGGTGTCAGGCGCGCGCTGACCGCCTTGCGCTCCGCAATTTGCCGCCTATTATCGCCGCCGAATTCCTTCCGTAGCGGCACAATCGTATTCCAGGGAGTGAAACAATGGTCGCGGCAGTGCGCGTACACAAACCCGGCGGTCCCGAAGCATTGACTTATGAGGATGTTCAGATCCCCGCACCCGGCCAAGGCCAGATCAAGATCAGGCAGCATGCCTGCGGCGTCAATTTTATAGACGCGTATTTCCGCATGGGCATGTATCCCTCGCCGGTGGGCATGCCGTTTATTGCCGGCAACGAAAGCGCCGGCGAGGTCATCGCCATCGGACCGGGCGTGACTGACGTGAAGGTCGGTGACCGCGTGGCTTTCGTCGGACCGCTCGGCGGCTACGCGGGCGAACGGCTGGTGCCGGCGGACCGGGCGGTGAAACTGCCCGACAACATTTCCTACGAGCAGGCCGCGGGCATGATGCTCAAGGGCATGACCGTCCAGTATCTGCTCAACCGCACCTACAAGGTCGAGAAGGGCACCGTGTGCCTGATCCATGCCGCGGCAGGCGGCGTCGGTTTGATCGCCTGCCAGTGGGCCAATCATCTCGGTGCAACCGTCATTGGTACGGTCGGCTCCAAGGAAAAGGCGGACATCGCCAAGAAGAACGGCTGTCACCACACGATCCTTTACCGCGACGAGGATTTTGTCGCGAAGGTCAAGGAGATCACCAGCGGCAAGCTTTGCGATGTCGTCTATGACGGTATCGGCAAATCCACGTTCCCGGCCTCGCTCGACTGTCTGCGGCCGCTCGGCTACTTCGTGAGCTTCGGCAGCGCATCGGGACAGATCGACGCGTTCAACATCAACATCCTGCAGGCCAAGGGCTCGCTGTTCGCAACACGTCCGACCCTCAATCATTACGTCGCCAAACGCGAGGATCTGATCGCGACAGCCGCTGACCTGTTCAAGGTTGTCGGATCGGGTGCGGTGAAGATCCCGATCAACCAGAAATATCCGCTCAAGGACGCGGCCAAGGCGCACAGGGAAATGGAAGGCCGCGACACGACCGGTTCATCCATCCTGGTTCCGTAGGCCGTCAGGTGCGGCCAGGTGCGCTGGCGGTGACGCTGGTCGTCGCCACCGTTCCGCCGGCTCACGCCGGCGCTGCAGACGACGGCAAGGTGCTGGCCCTGATGCACACTCACTGCGTGATGTGTCACGCGGCACACCCCGTGCACGAAAGCGTCCAGGAAGCGCCCAAAAATATCCGCCTGGAGACGGTTGCCGACATCAGGCAACATGCCGCGCAGGTCTACGCGCAGACGGTGCAGACCCGGGCGATGCCGCTCGGCAACCGGACCGGCATGACCGACGACGAGCGTGCTATGCTCGGTCGATGGCTGAAGGCGCTACAGTGAACGGCGGCGTGACGCCCTGGGGCATATTTGCCACTTTTATTCTCGGCGCGATCGCGCTGGTTGCCGGTCAGCTTGCCGGTATCGCCGCAATCGTCGGCTGGTACGGGTTCGAGCTCAGGAACGTCCCGACGTTGAGCCAGCACGGCGGCGCCATCATCCTGTTCATTTTTGCATCTGCGCCCGTACAGGTCGTGATCCTCGCTCTGGCCGCAGCGCAGAAGGGCAATGTTGCCGATTATCTCGGCTACAAACTGCCGCGCCGCGGCGAGGCCGTACTCAGCCTGATCATTCTTGTCGCGCTGATCGCCGTTGGAGACGCAATCACCTGGGCGGCGGGCCGCAGTATCGTCGATCGCTTTCAGACCGACATCTATCATGCTGCAAAAAGCGTCGACCAGCTGCCGCTCCTTCTGCTCGCGGTCGTGGTGCTGATTCCGATCGGGGAGGAAACGCTGTTTCGCGGTTTCCTGATGCGCGGCTGGCTACGGACGCCGCGCTCCGCCTGGCCGGTCATTCTTGTGACGGCGGCGCTCTTTGCCATCATCCATGTGCAGTACGACTGGTTCCTGATCTGCCAGGTCTTCGCCTTCGGCGTTTTGTTCGGATGGACGCGGTGGGCTACCGGATCGACCCTGCTGACAATGCTGCTGCACGCTGTGGTCAACATGGAAGGCATGTTTGAAACCTTTCTCACGCTCAGTCACTGACCGCAGCAAACTCACAGCAGCGCGGCAATTCTGGCGATGGCAGGGTGGTGATAGATGCCTGCCGGCAGGCGCGGCAGGCCTACGACGCCGGTCGGTCCGGCAAACCGCGAAATGCTGGCAACCGTGTCATCGAGCGCGACGGTATCACGATCTTTTTCGCTGACGACGATCGCTGTGACGACAAGCTTGCGCTGGGTCAGCACGTCGAGCGCGGTCAATGTATGGCTGATGGTCCCGAGGTAACCTCCGACCACGAGAAGCAGCGGAATCCGCAGCGCCGCCATCCAGTCGAGGACCGTGCGGCTGCCGTCGAGCGGCACCATGATCCCGCCTACGCCTTCGATGAAGAGCGGTCCGGTTGCCGCATCGATTGCAGCGCGGCTGAACTTGACCAGCTCGTTGAAGTCGATGCGGCGCCCTTCACGCGCGGCGGCAAGATCCGGCGACAGTGGTGCACGGAAACGCCACGGCGCGATCCGGTCGACTTCCTGCGCTGTAACGGGCCGGCCGAGGGCCGTCAACAGCACCGCCGGGTCGCTTGTATCTGCCACGGACGAGTCGTAGCCGCTCACGACCGGTTTAAGCGCCGCCACCGGCTGGTTTGACTCGCGCAGATAGCGAATGAGCGCGGCCGTCACGAATGTCTTGCCGATGTCGGTGCCGGTCGAGGTGACGAAATAGGCGGCCACGGTTATGCCAATATCCGGTTACGGACGACATCCGCCAGGCGGACAATTTCATCATCTGGGTGCTGCGCCGTGAAAGTCAGACGAAGGCGGGCGGTGCCCGCCGGCACTGTCGGCGGCCGGATGGCAACAACGAGAAATCCCTCGTCCTCCAGAAGGCGTGATGCGGCGAGGGTGGCATCCTCGTCGCCAATGATGACCGGTACGATAGGGCTTTGGGCCTCCGAAAGACCGGCGCGACGGGTGAACATTTTTGCCTTCACAGCCGGCAATGCCGCATAGGCCGGCTCGCGCTCGATCAGGTCAAGCGCTGCGAGCGCAGCCGCAACGCAGGCCGGCGGAAGTCCTGTCGAATAGATCAGGGTACGCGCGCGGTTACGCATAAGGTCTATCACCGGCGCCGACGCGCAAAGATAACCGCCATAGGAACCGATCGCCTTTGACAGCGTGCCCATCTGCAGCGGCACAGGAGTGTGCGTGTTGGCGGAAAAGCTCGAGCCGCGGCCACCGCCGGTCACGCCGATCCCATGCGCGTCGTCCGACATGAGCCATGCGTCGTATTGCTCGGCGACCGCAAGCAGATCCTCGAGCGGTGCAAGATCGCCGTCCATCGAGAACACGCCGTCGGTGACGACAAGAACACGATCATGCGCAGCACGGTGGGCCGCAAGCAGCCTGCTCACTTCAGAGACATCATTGTGACGGAAAGTCTTGACCTCTCCGCGCGACAGTTGCGCACCGGCATAAAGACACGCGTGCGACAGCTCGTCGATCAGCACCAGCCCGCTAGGTCCGATCAGCACGGGAATGATGCCGGTATTGGCAAGATAGCCCGAGCCGAAGACGCAGGCCGCCTCGGTACGCTTGATCTCGGCGAGACGCGTTTCGAGCCTCGCATACAGCGGGTGGTTACCGGTCACCAGGCGGGAGGCGCCCGAGCCAGCGCCGTATTTTTCGATGGCGGCAGCCGCCGCGAGCTTGATGGCGGGGTGCTGCGTCAGGTTGAGGTAGTCATTGCAGGAAAACGACAGCAGGCGACGGCCGTTTCGCTCGACCCATATTCCATCCTCGCGCAGCGTTTCATTCAGCTCGCGGTAGAGATGCCGTTGCCGGAGCGAGGCGAGCTTGTCTTGCGCGTAGGCGTTAAGCGAATGCATCGGGTATTCTTGCCACGGCTGAGGCCAAATGCTTAGCACGAATAGGGCGGGGAAACGTCAAATGACGGGCCAGAGCAGCAAATACAGCGCGCCCGGGTGGTACGATCCGGGCCTTGCACATGTCTGGCTGCCCTATGCCCAGATGAAGACTGTGCGCCCGCCGATGCCGGTTGTCCGGACGCGGGGCACGCGTATCGTGCTCGCCGACGGCCGCGAGCTGATCGATGGCATCGCAAGCTGGTGGACGGCTTGTCACGGTTACAACCACCCGCACATTGTACAGGCCATCGAGGCGCAGCTTGCCGCCATGCCGCACGTAATGTTCGGCGGGCTGGTCCACGAACAGGCGTTGCGCCTTGCCACGCGCCTTTCGCATCTGCTGCCGGACGGACTCGAACGCGTGTTTTTCTCCGATTCGGGGTCGGTTGCGGTCGAGATTGCCATGAAGATGGCCGTCCAATACTGGATCAACCGCGGTGTCCGCGGCAGAACGCAATTCGTCGCGTTTCGCGGCGCCTATCACGGCGACACGTTCGGCGCGATGTCGGTCGGAGACATCGAGGGCGGTGTGCATGCGGCTTTTGCCGGTGTCGTGCCTGTGCAGCAGCTCGTCGAATTACCGGATAAGCCGGCGGCCATAGCGGCGCTCGAAAAACGGCTCGACGAGCAAGGCGATGCCATTGCCGGGATTATTGTCGAGCCGCTCGTACAGGGCGCGGGCGGAATGAGGTTTCACGACGCCGACGTACTGCGGCGCCTGCGCGCGCTTGCCGACCGGCATGATCTCCTGCTGATTTTTGATGAGGTTTTCACCGGATTTGGCCGCACCGGCTCGATGTTTGCCGGCGACCAGGCCGGTGTTGCGCCCGACATTATCGCACTGTCAAAGGCGCTTACAGGCGGGACTCTGCCGCTTGCCGCGACGGTCACAACCGCGACGGTTTTCGACGCGTTCTGGTCCGACGATCCGCAACGGGCGCTGATGCACGGGCCAACATACATGGCAAATGCACTCGGTTGTGCAGCTGCAAATGCCTCAATCGATCTGTTCGCGCGCGAGCCGCGCCTGCGGCAGGTTGCCGATATTTCCGCTGCCTTTGTGCGCGGCCTTGAGCCATGCCGCGGCCTGAAAGGGGTCAGGGACGTGCGCGTAAAGGGGGCAATCGGCGTCGTCGAGCTCGAGCGGATCGGCGATCTTGATGCCGTGCGTGCTCGGTTTATCGAGGAAGGCGTATTCATCCGCCCGATCGGCAATGTTATCTACCTGACGCCCGCCTTCACGATTTCATCTGACGAGCTTGCAACCCTCATCAATGCGGTCGTCAAGGTCGTGCGCGACCTCCAACCCTGAAGAGCCGAAGGAGACGGAATGGCCTACAGCGGACCAGTCATCGATACTCACCATCATATTTGGCTTCGCAAGGATGTGGGCTGGCTCGCCGACCCGCCGATCCCGCGCATGTTCGGCGATTATTTCGGCATCCGCCGCGATTACCCGGTTGAGGAATTCATGAACGACGTTAGGCCGCACGGCGTGACGAAATCGGTCCACGTCACGGCGATGTGGGGCCCGGGCCGCGCGCTTGAGGAAACGCGCTGGCTGCAGACGGTCGCCGACAGACATGGGTTTCCGCATAGCATCGTCTGCAATGCCGATCTGGCTGACCCGGATGTCGAGAATGCCCTCAAGGCGCAGAAGCAGTTTCCGAACCTTCGCGGCGTGCGGCAGATGCTTTACTGGGACAGTGACACCGTGCGGCAGGCGGCGCCTCGGCCGGATTTCTGCAATTCGCCCGATTTCCGGCGCGGCTTCGCACTACTGGAAAAGCATAGCCTGCATTTCGAGCTGCAGGTCTATGCCGGGCAAGCGGCCTATGCCGTCGAGTTGGTCAAGGCGTTCCCGAACGTGAAGATGATTCTGGTTCACGCCGGGATGCTGACGGCGCGCACGCAAGCAGCCATCGATCAATGGCGTACGGCTCTTACGACGATGGCCGCGTTTCCCAATCTCCATGTCAAGATTTCCGGGCTCGGCATGTACAGCAATGGCATCACACTGCCGCAGGCGCGGCAGGTGATCCGCGACGTCATCCAGATTTTCGGCATCGAGCGCACCATCTACGGCAGCAACTTCCCTTTGGAGAAATTGCATGCAAGCTATGCGGACTTCTTTGGGATATACCGCAAGGTGTTGTCCGAATACACCGAGGCCGAGCAGCGCGCGGTATTCCACGACAATGCGGCGAATTTCTATCGTATCTGAAGTCGGCTAGAAGCCGACGACTGTCCCGTGCAGGTCGTAGTCATCGGCGCGCTCGATCCTTATCGTCGCGATCTCGCCGATCCGGAGCGGTCGGCGACTTGCGACATAGACCGCGCCGTCAATCTCCGGGGCATCGGCCATCGAGCGCCCTTTGGCGACGCTCGGCCCGATTTCGTCGATAATCACCTTCTGCCGGGTGCCGACTTTACGCTTCAGCCGCCGGGCGGAGATCTTCTGCTGCACCTGCATGAACCGGTGCCAGCGCCGCTCCTTGACCTCCTCGTCGACCGGAGCCGCCAAATCGTTTGCCGCCGCGCCCCGCACGGGCTCGTACTTGAAGCAGCCGACGCGATCGAGTGAGGCCTGCTCCAGCCATGCAAGCAGCATTTCGAAATCGGCATCGGTCTCGCCGGGAAAGCCGACGATGAAGGTCGAGCGCAGTGTGAGATCGGGGCACTCGCGCCGCCAGCGTTCGATACGCTCGCGGGTCTTTTCCTGGGCAGCCGGGCGCCGCATCCGTTTGAGCACCTCGGGAGACGCGTGCTGGAACGGTATGTCGAGATAGGGCAGTACTCTCTTGTCAGCCATCAGCGGAATGATGTCGTCGACGTGCGGGTAGGGGTAGACGTAATGCAGGCGCACCCAGACCCCGAACTCGGACAGCGCAGCCGCAAGGTCGACGAATTGCGCACGCACGTCCCGGTCGCGCCATTTGCTCGCGGCATATTTGATGTCGAGTCCGTAGGCGGACGTGTCCTGCGAGATGACGAGCAACTCCTTCACACCCGCCTTCACCAGCCTTTCCGCCTCGCGCAGCACGTCCGCTGCCGGCCGTGAAACCAGGTCGCCGCGCAGGCGCGGGATGATGCAGAAAGTGCAGCGGTTGTTGCAGCCTTCGGAAATCTTCAGGTAGGCGTAATGGCGTGGCGTGAGCTTGATGCCTTCCGGCGGAACCAGGTCGAGAAAAGGATCATGTTTCGGCGGCAGCACCTTGTGAACAGCCGCAACGACGGTTTCATATTGTTGCGGACCGGTGATCGCGAGTACGCCGGGATAGGCGGACGATATGCTCTCCGGTTCGGCGCCCATACAGCCGGTGACAATGACCTTGCCGTTATCGTTGAGCGCCTTGCCGATAGCAGCGAGCGATTCCGCCTTGGCGCTGTCGAGAAAGCCGCACGTGTTGACGATGGCGAGGTCGGAGCCCTGGTGGTCACGCGAGAGCTCATAGCCTTCAGCGCGCAGGCGCGTGATGATGCGTTCACTGTCAACGAGCGCCTTCGGGCAGCCGAGGGAGACAAAGCTCACCTTTGGCGGCGGCGCGTCGTGCTTTTTGTCAGGATTGGCCATGCCCGCAAGGAGCTAATGGGAATTTCGCGGGATGGCAACCCGGCCGCTTTCAGCTGTTCCGCAGCGTTTCCGCCTCGCGATAGAACTTCCTCTCCCAAGCCTTCTGGTTGTCCATGCCTTCACGGATGAAGGGGGTAAACATGGCCAGATGCAGCAGTATCCAGTTTACGAGGTTTGCCGGAAAGCGCAGCGGCTTACGGAAATCAACGAACAACACCACCCGCGTGCAAGCAGTGTGGTTCCAGGCCTCGTGCTCGTAGGCATCGTCGAAAATGATCACCTCGCCCTCGCGCCACCGATAGATATTCTTTGCAATCCTTATGCCGAGCTGCTCGCGTGGCTCCGGAATGATCAATCCAAGATGCAGCCGCAGCACGCCGTTGTAAGGACCGCGATGCGGCGGGAGATGCTTGCCAGGCTCGAGGATCGAAAACATGGCCGTAATCAGCCCGGGAATATTGCGGCAGATCCGCCATGTTTCCGGACAGAGTGCGATGTTCTTTTCCGAACGATAGCCGTAGCCGGCGAGCAGAAAGGTTTTCCATCCGCGATCCTGGCTGATTGTCGACACATCGGTTGCCAGTTCGTGAAAGCCGGGCAATTCATCCTTGCGAGAAAGCAGGCGATCGAGCTCGGCGCGGATGATGGGCCATTCCCGCTCGATCTGTGCCGCCCAGGGAAAAACTGCCGTGTCATAGATTGGCGGATTGCCCACTGCGCTCAGGCCACGGTTGAGTTTTTCAGCGCCGGCAACAATGCGCATGAAGAACCGCGTCAGCCGGCTGGGACGCACCATCGGCCTGATCCCGGCAGTTCCGAATTTCTGTGCCGGAACCTCGTCGTGACCAGTGTGCGGCCCTGCGATGCTAGCCAAGAGTTTTCTCCTGACCTAGCCCCCAACACCCCGGGAGTGCCTGCAATACGATAACAAGGGACGCGAATGGGCGGAAGTTTTCCAACCATGCCGCTGGTGCGTTGGCGCTATGCATACGATAGCGGTATCGTCGCGGGCGAGGTGAATCACCCGTGAAACGATTTCGCGTGGCCTTGGCCCTTTTCTTAATCGGAGCCGCTGCGGGCGCGGCCATCGCCGGCGAGCGCGCGCGATCGTGGCGTTTTGACATGCACGACCAGGAATCGCCGTTTGTACGCAGCAAGCGTTCCGCGTCGGTATGGGCCTCCGACCGCTGCTGGAAGGAATGCGGATCCTATTGTTCCTGGAACATGGCCGGTTGCCTGCGCGAGGATTCGCAGGGGCATTGTCTGAAGCGTACCGACAAATGCCATCGCTACTGCCAGCGCGAGTGTCGCACGATGGCTGGACCATATTTGCCGATCGAGCTTCCGTGGGACTAGCAATCGGGAGCCCGCTGAGCGGCTTTCACGGATCGTTTCACCGACTGTTGCGCCATCCCGCCTGGCGATGTGCTAAAATGATTCTGTTTCAGGAGAGGAAAGAAAATTGCGATGCTAGGCACGCTTCTTCGTAGCTCGGTTGCCGCGTTGGCCTCTATCGCACTCCTCATCGCTTTTGTGAGCACTCCCGAGGGATTTACTCAACCCAGGAAGCCAACGCGATCGGGCAGGCGGGCATCCCACGGCTCACAAGCAGGTGGTGATCGACCCGATGATGCGGACTCCGCAGGAGAGCCGAACACGGAAGGCTGAACGGAGGCGAGCGCTGCCTCGCGCAACGGAGAGCATTGGCTCGATCGGGAATAAAGACGCGGTCCTGTCGGACGATCGTCACGCCCACCATCGGCTCGGCACGCGGACTGGCGGGCCACGCCCGACGATGATGAGCACTATGTCTACGCCATAGCCCTATGAGGGGTCGGTACTGGCTCCTGGTGGCAGAGGGGCATCTTTGTGCTGCCCCTGCTTCTGCTCATCGACGGCCTTAACAACAAGAAGCTTGAATTGGGCGAATGTATTCATGAGCACCGTCGCTCGTTTCATGAAGTGATCGAACCTCATCCAATCGAAATACTCGGCCCCGATCCAATCGTCCTCCTCCAAGAATTTGGAATGCCAGACGAACATTGGCCGCTCTTCGTTCGTCCACATCCAAACGCCATGCCCGATAATGTTGCGTTCCTTTGTGAGCGACTTCAGGGCGGGCCATATTTTGTCCGTTTTGGCCCCTGGAATCTGATCCACGGCCTGCTTGAGGAGTCGAAAATTCTGATCGCCCCACGCCTTCGCGATCTGCTTCTTGCGTTCGAGATTGGCCTGTTCAAGTTCCCAAATGATTTCGACGCAGCAGGATTCGATCCGACTGTAGAGCACGATTGCATCAGCGATCGCGATCTTCAGTCTGTCAGGAAGATCGAAGCTCCACTTCAAATCCGGCGATCGATGTCTAGCGACGGGCATGGTTCGCTCGGGGCTTCCACTCGCGAGCCAAGCGCTCGGCCTTCGCGATCTGCGTCTCGGTCATTTTGGCGGCGACGACCTTGCGAAGCGACTCCGCCGTCTCTCGGTTGCCTTGCCGGGAAGGCGGAAAGCCGGCGCCGGCGAGGGTTAGCCACATCTGCGCCTGTACATAATCTTGCGGCACGCCCTGCCCATTGTGGCACATAGCCCCGAGAAGCATTTGAGCCATAGCGTTTCCCTGCTCGGCCGCCCTGCGGCACCACTTTGCCGCTTCAACATCGTCTTGGGAAACGCCCTGGCCCTTAATATGCATATCGCCGAGTTGACATTGTGCCTCGGCGATTCCCGCCTCAGCCGCGGCACGACACCAGCGGGCTGCTTCCGTGAAATCCTGCGGGACGCCTTGCCCAACAGCGTACATCAGTCCAAGCTGACTCTGTGCCATCGCGTGACCTTGCTCGGCGGCTTTGCGGTACCATTTGGCTGCTTCGACATAATCCCGGGGTACGTCTCGGCCGGCGATATGCTTGTTGCCCATTTTGAAGTGGGCCTCTGCGTCCGTGTCCTCACTTCCTAAGGTCGAATGTTTCATTCGCGCCGCCCGCAACCGCCGGGCGGCACTGATGCGAGCCTGGATCTGTTCACTCTCGACCCTCATATGCGCCAAGAGCCGTTCCGCTCGCTCGCGACCGGGGCTATGCGCCAGGACTCTCATTTGCTCCTTCACATCCGGTGTAGAGCGCTGAAGTTCGGCGAGATCAGCGCCGACCCAAAACAATGGCTTGGTGCCGATATCGGGCTGAAAGGAAGGCAAAAATGCTGCACCAACTGCAAGCCACTCGACGCGAGCGTCTGACGGTTCGCGAAGTATCTCTCGTTCGATTGCAAGGAGAATGTCTTCCTTCGGATGCGGCAGCACCGAGACGTCGTAAAACGCATCCGGTTTTACTTCACCCGCTGCCATGAGGTCTGCCAGATCAGAGACTATTTTTTCGTCGCTATTTTTGAAGCCCCTTGATGCGGGCACCTCTTCGGCCGCTCTCTCCGCGTCCGGAAACTTTGCCACAGCTTCGTTGAGAACAGTGCAAACTTCGGTTGCCGATGAGCAATGCCATATGGCATTAGAGAACGCGGCCAACACGGGATTCTGGAAGGAGAGCGGTAACGCTTGTTCGGGATAGATCAGACTGAGCGCTCGCGCCGTCTGCGCATTCTTGTAGACGCTACTCTCGTTGTACAGCTTCGGGCCGAAGAAGTTGCTCAGCAAGGATTTGATCAATCCTCCGTTCATGTCCCATCTGCGCACCAACACGCCGGTCTGCGCGATGGACACGTACACGACCTCGCCGTTGTCTAATTCGATCGTGGCGCCGCAACCTGCTGTCTCGCTGGACCTCAAAAGCTTCGGCATGTCCTCATCCCTAGTTTTCCGTCGTCGAACCAGACGGATGCTGGTCACTTGCAAGCTGAGAGGCCGCCGCAGTGCTGATTATTTGCAGTAACTCCGAGTCTCGATCGTCGTGCGAAGCGACGCCGGTACGCAATTTAGGGAGTACGCTTCGTGCATATTTGCATGCCTCCAGGAACGCCTCAGCTGTCTTCAGGACGACCTTTGGACTGATGTCGTCGGGCGTCCTGTAGGTCGTTATGAGCCGCGCCACGCCGTCACGTGCGATGTCAAGCAGTCCATAGACGATGACCACATCCATGGCGTCCTTTTCGAGGAGCCCGATCTTGTGCGCGTTCGCCGGATAGACGATCGGAGCCGGCATTCGCGACAGACTTTCCAGCATCCTGGCGTAATCGGCCCGTCCGTCTTGGCGCCCAGTTTTGTGAGAGAACTATGCACGCCGAGCGCTCGCGGAACCAGTTGGCGAAGCTCTACGGCGAGTGACTTGCGCAGCGCATCCAGCCCGCGATCGACTTTCCGTCTCTCGACCTTCAGCGTGAAGACAACGGTGATGATCGCAGCGATCAACGCGATCAGCCCAGCGATCAGGGTTTGCCAGTGGTCGACGAGATCAACGGGAGTTGTGTAGTGCCACGGCACAGCAGCAGTCGTCCCCAAGCTCGGTTCACCCCCACGAATATGCCCGCAAAGCGCCATCTGGCGGTTATTCCGGTGTCGGCGCTTCGCCCTCTTCCGACAAGGATATTTTTTAGCACGACGCGGGAAGAGCGGGCTTGGATTCGGACGGCAAGGGAAAAGGCCGACCGTCGGTCCGGCCTATGTGGTTGGGTCAATTGGGATATTTGGACTCCGTCCCTACACCCCCTGCTGGCGCTTCTAGCCAAAAGTTAAATGATATCAATGCTCCGAGCGCCAGCCGCCCGTCCTATCGCCGCCCAAAGCCCTCTCTTGCTTATGTTGCTTCAGTATGATAACTATATGCCGTGACGGAGCCACATGACCCGACCCTCGATGTGCTTCTCGATCTCGACGGGCAGGTTCTCGTGGTGGACCCGGAAGGCGGCCACTGGGTCCGGTTCGTGGTGACGCGGGTGCCGGTGTCGCCAGAGAAGCCGCACGGCATCGACTACTCGCTCACGCTGCATGGGCCGGAGGGCGAGCGGCTGGTCGGGTTCGACAACGCCCATCCGGTCGGCCGGCAGAGGCGCGGTGCCCCGCAAGATCATCGCCACCGTCTGCGGGCGATCAGGGCTTACGAGTACCGAGAGGCAGCGACGTTGCTCGCCGACTTCTGGGAAACCGTGGACGCAGTGTTGCGCGAGAGAGGAGTGATCCCATGACGACGCTGAAGGTCGGCATCGCGAGCTACGAGGAGATGAAGGGGCGCACCATGGCCGTGGCGCGCGGCGAGCGTCGTGTAGCGGCCGACGAGCCCAAGGTCTGGTTCACCTCAACCGAGTCCTTCGCCAAGGTCTTGTCGGCCGGCAACCGCGAGCTGCTGCGCGTCATCGCGGAGAAGGCGCCCGGCTCGCTCGACGAGCTGGCGCGGATCACCGGCAAGGCCAAGTCGAATCTGTCACGCACGCTCAGGACGATGGAAGGCTATGGCCTGGTCCGCCTCGAACGCGGCGAGCGTGGCCGGATCACACCGAAGGTGATGCACGACCGCGTGGAGCTGGACCTGCCGCTCACGCTGTCGCGCAAGGCGAGTTGAACCATGACCGCTTGGGCGCGAGCAGGCCGGACCATCGCCAGCCCGTCAAGGCTGGCGCGTTCCGCGCCACCGCTTCGCGGCTTCGGCCTTGACCGGCTGTCGCCGGTCCGGCGAAGGCTCGCCAAGCGATCAAGGTTCGAAATGAGCGCAGGCGCTCCGCTCCTGACCGATCTGCCGGAAGGGACAAGCGCGCTGACGGATAGAAATCGGTCGTTCGCTTGCGAGCCGAGCGACGCGATACTGTGGGGATGTCTCGACCACGCGCCAGCCTCGGTGTTCTGCCCGACGATCTTTACATCGAGCCGGAGCCCTGGCCTCGCATCGGACGCCCGGCCAAGCATAATGTCGAGCGTGGACGGTCACGGACGAATTGGCCGAACCCTGTGCCGATCATCGACGCCGAGCTCGACGTGTTCGAGGCATGGTTC
>DASRGR010000012.1:0-19795 GCA_035650955.1 Pseudolabrys sp. | reverse complement strand
CGCGTCGCTGTCCAGCGTCGCCGTGTAGGTCAGCGTGTCCCCCACATCAACGTCGCTGAACGTGTTCGCCGCAAACGCAAACGAGAATGCGCTCCCCTGCGCCGCAACCTGGTCCGCTATCGCATTCGCTACCGTCGGGGCGGCGTCCTCGTGGAACGCGAGCAGGTTCGAAGGGCCGCTGGTATTGCCGGCCGCGTCGGTTGCCGTTGCGGTGAAGTTGTAATCCGAGCCGCCGACCAGGACGATGCCGTCGATATGCCAGTTGCCTGAGGCGTCTGCTGTCGCAGTTCCCACGACAGTGGCGCCGTTATAGAGCGTCACGATGCTGTCGGGCTCGGCGCTTCCCGAAATATCGATTGAAGGTGCAGTGTTTTGTGCGGGGACACCCGTTGCAATGACAGGGGCCGCCGGAACACCGGTGTCGATGATCGCCGTTATTGGGCCCGCGGTGATTGTGCTTCCATCTGAACTCGTGCCCACTGCCGAGAAAGTGTGGGCGCCATCCGTCAATGGCCCGGGTGTAAAGTTCCAGTTGCCCGCTCCATCGGGTGTCGCCGTGCCCAGGCTGGTCGCTCCCTCCATTACGTCTACTGAGACAATGCCGGGGCTGACCGAACCCGACAGCGTCGGCGTGTTGTCTTTTGTCGTTCCACCGTTTGCAACGGTCGCCGTCTGGCCACTATCGGTGGTGATTGCGATGCTGATCGTCGGCGGAGGCGGCGGAGGCGCCGACGACTGCACAATTGCGGCGTCGGCGGTCGCCGTATTGTTCGTCGATGACGACGTCGGGGCCGTGTCGGCGGGCGGTGTAAAAACGACCGTTGTTAACGTCGGCTGGGTGGGCGGCGGAATGCTCGTTAGCGGAGGATGGACGTCCGGGTTGGGATTGTCCGGTGGCGGAGGAGTCGAACTCCCGGGACTTGGTCCCGACTGCGGACTTGGGCCCTGCGGCGTTTGCGGTCCCTGTGGTCCTTGCGGACTCTGCGGGCCCTGCGGCGCTTGCGGCCCCGGCGTGAACTGCGGGAAAACCTGAATCAGTTGCTGCGTCACGGACGCCAACCCCGGATCCGCAGCAGCGGCGGGCACGAACGTAATCTGCGGCGGGGCATTGACGAGCGCCGTAACTTGGGCGTTCGCGCCGACGGTCACGGAACCGATCGTCGTGCCTCCGACATACTGGCCATTGACGTATCTTCCGCCGGTCTGCAGCGAGAACGTGCTGGGCTGACCAGTATTCGGCCCGGTGATCTCGGGACCGGCGTAATATTCGCATCGTCCGGACGTCGAACACGCTGCGCCGCCGACCGTACCTCGAATACCGATATTTGCGACCGGGGTTTCGATATTCAGGCCCCCGGTTGTGGCGACCAACCCCGAGACGAATGCAAATGTGCCCTGGACCAGCGTCAGATGACCGGCATTTCCCGTGCTGGCGTTGACGTCGAAAATGAATTCATTCAGCGCCATCCGCGTGTCCGCGGACAGATTGAGGGCGGTTCCGTCAAGCAGACTAATCCCAAGATTGGAATTGCTTCCGGTCTGAACGATGTCCGTCTTGTTCACGGTATCGCCGACGTTGAGGGTCACAGCAACGCCATTGCGGATCGCGGTCACCGAACCCGCGACCTTCTCCACCTTTCCGATAACCTGAGCGGCGGGTGCTGGCGGCGTTGCCTGCGCGTACTGGGTTGGCGTGCTCGCGGCGGCGAGCGCTTCCACGACTTTTGCGGAGAGCACTGCACCCTCGCCCGTAACCAGGTCTGGGCGTTTCTCAAAACGGAAATAATCAAAAACAATAAATTTCTGGCCGTCCGGTCCGGTGAGGACAAGATCCGATCCCGAGCGCTTGAACTCGGCGGAGAACAAAAAACTCGCGTCCGGAACGGTCAGCGACGTCGCGTTCGCATGATCGTGCGCGATGGCGCGAACCTGGACGCCGGTCGGTGGCGTGTATTGACGGGTCATCGCCGCACCGGCACCGCGGCGGCATCGGCAGAGATCGTCTGTTTACCGGCTCTAGCGCGCGCCTGGCTGGCGCTGAAGGCGGATTCTACGAAAAGCGCAGACGTCCTGACGGCCGCATGCAAGCGATCGAGCATGCCAGCCCGCTCGCCCGTTACATGGTCGGGCGAATGGTCACGATGACGATCAGGCAACAACCCACCCCCTCTGAAGCGCTGCCCGCGCGCGGTTTTTTTGCTTGGGGACCGCTTCTCCGGCAGCACGCTTGTACAATACTACCAGCGCGCAAAAAGCCATCGGACAAATACGGCCGTTTATGCGGAATTTAGGCGGGACCCACCGCTCAGCTAACGATTTGCACAACTTACACGTTTATTTTTTTCTCTATCGCGTACTACGAGAATCCCCGAAGCCGTACAGCTTTGCCGGGTTGTCGGACAGGACGTGCTCGGCCAGTTGCTCGGATCCGGTCGCCGCAACGAATTCGTCGACCAGCCTGTCGTAGCGGAGACTGCGATAAGGCACGACTGTATCGCCGCCTTCGTGCCGGTCGTGCGGCGGCGTATGCGGCCAATCGCTTCCCCAAAGGCAACGATCCGGAGCGCTCGCGAGCAAAGCAGCCAGCCAGTCAGCATCAGGTTTGACCGCCAGCGCGTCCGCACTGACGCGGTATGGTGCCGACAGTTTGATCCAGACATGCGGCAACGCGAGGAGTCCAAGCAACGCCTTTCCTTCGGATTGGCCCGGCCTCGCATCCCCGTAGAGTCCGTAGTGATCGATGACCACCGGGACACGCGAGTCGCGCAACAGGGCGGTATTTTCGATCAGCATCTTGATCGGGGCGATGACCTCGATGTGCCAATTCAATTCATAAGCAGAGCCGGCCACGGCCTCGAAACGCGCCGCAAGCGGTGCCGTTTCCCGAAGCGGACTGTAAAGATTGAGACGCACGCCGCGCACGCCTCGTGTGCTCATTGCCGAAAGCATCCGCGCGGATGTCGTGTCGGGATCGACGACCGCGACGCCGCGCCCCCTTTCCCCCAATGCATCGAGGCTTTCGAGCAGAACGGTATTGTCAGTGCCGTAAAAGCTCGGTTGCACAATGACGAACCGCCTTACCGCACGCGACGCGGCGGCCGTTTCAAGCTGTCTTAGCGTTGCAACATCGGCAAGGTAGGTACGACCGGCGGCTTGCGGATGCCGATCCACCGGTCCGACGATATGAACATGACAGTCGCAGCGCATTGTGCGTTCACCTGACGAGCCGCGCTGCTACCGCCTCGCCGGTCTCTCGCGTCCCCAACCGCCCGCCAATATCCACCGTCGACTCCTTTGCGGCGATTGCCTCCTCGACGGCTTTGTCAATTGCGGCTGCCGCTGCTTCGAACCGATTGGTCTTGCTGCGGCGTCCATACCAGGCAAGCAGCATTGCCGCAGACAAAATCAGCGACAGCGGGTTAGCGAGGTTCCTGCCGGCGATATCGGGAGCCGATCCATGCGCCGCCTGCGCCATGCCATGCCGGGCGCCGGCATTGAGCGACGCGGCAAGCCCGAGGCTGCCCGACAGTTCCGCGGTGAGGTCGGAAAGGATGTCGCCATACATGTTGGTCGTGACGATGACATCGAACCGCTGCGGGTTGCGCACCACATGCGCCATCATTGCATCAACGATAACGTCGTCGACGACAACCGATGGGAATTCCTTTGCAACGTCCCGGCACGCGTCGATGAAAAGTCCATCAGTTACCTTAAGGACATTGGCCTTGTGCACGATCGTCACATGCTTGCGCCGCGTCATCGCCAGATCGAATGCCGCACGCGCAATACGCTCGCTGCAGACCCGCGTGATACGCCGCAATGATATGGCGACATCTTTCGTGACCAGCATCTCACCGTTGCCGGCTTCCATATTGCGATCGGCATAGAACCCTTCAGTATTTTCGCGAGCAACGACAAGATCGAATTCGCCGCTGCGTAGCGGAAATCCGGCATAGGTCCGTGCCGGCCGGATATTGGCAAACAGATCAAGACTTTTTCTCAGTGTCATCGACGGGTTGATCTCGCCGCGCCCGGGATCCTTGAATTCGAACGTCGCGGTCGGCCCAAGCACGATGCCGTCGGCCTTGCGCGCCTTCTCGACAATGTCCGCATGGATCGTGCTGCCGCGCTCGCGAAGGCCAGCGTGGCCGACCGATGCCTCCTCTATACGAAGCCCAAGCGCGAAGCGCTCCGAGGCGGCACGCAGCACGGCGAGCGTGGCGGCGGTGATTTCCGGGCCGATACCGTCACCGGCAAGAACAAGAAGATTCATTCAGGGAATCCTGGGTGCAAGTGGCGCATCTTCGCCGATTTCCGGGCGAAGAAAAGGGCCGCCCTCACGGGCGGCCCTTTTTAAATGGCATGGCGCGAAACTTACTCCGCGGCGGGCAAAGCCGGAGCTTCCTCCGGCTTGGCGGCGGCCTTCGCCGCGTCTTTTTCGCGCTCCTCGAGGATAAGCGCGTCGCGCTTGGTCGCCACCTCGCGAAGCTTGTTCATCATCGCGCCGGTGCCGGCCGGGATCAGGCGGCCGACAATGACGTTCTCCTTGAGTCCATCGAGCGTATCGGCCTTGCCGTTGACGGCGGCCTCGGTGAGCACGCGCGTGGTCTCCTGGAACGATGCCGCCGAGATGAACGAACGCGTCTGCAGGCTGGCCTTCGTGATGCCAAGCAGAACCGGATGTCCGCTCGCCGGCTTCTTGCCTTCCGCCTCCGCCCGGGCGTTGATGTCGTCGAGCTCGACCTTGTCGATCTGCTCGCCCTGCAAGAGCTCGGTGTCGCCGGAATCATCGATCTCGACTTTCTGCAGCATCTGGCGAACGATCACCTCGATGTGCTTGTCGTTGATATTGACGCCCTGCAGCCGGTAGACCTCCTGGATTTCGTTGACCAAGTAAGCCGCGAGCTCCTCAACGCCTTTGATGGCGAGAATATCGTGTGGAGCAGGGTTGCCCTCGACGATATAGTCGCCCTTCTCGATGACGTCGCCGTCCTGAAGGTGAATGTGCTTGCCCTTCGGGATCAGGTATTCCTTCGGCTCCTCACCCTTTGCCGACGGCTCGATGGTGATACGGCGCTTGTTCTTGTAGTCCTTGCCAAACCGCACCGTACCGCCGATTTCGGCGATAATCGCCGCCTCCTTCGGCCGCCGCGCCTCGAAGAGCTCAGCCACCCGCGGCAAACCGCCGGTGATGTCGCGTGTCTTGGCGCTCTCTGTCGGAATGCGCGCGATGACGTCGCCGGCTTTCACATGGCTGCCGGGATCCACCGAAATGATGGCATCGACCGCGAGCTGATAGCGGGCTTCGCCGCCGCGGGCGAGCTTGAGGATCTTGCTGCCCGACTTGATGACGATCGCCGGACGCAGGTCCTGCTGACTGCGCGCCGAGCCCGTGCGCCAGTCGATGACGACGCGCTTGGCAATGCCGGTCGATTCGTCGAGTGCTTCCGACATCGACACACCGTCAACGAGGTCCTCGAAGGCAATATCGCCTTCGACCTCGGTGAGGATCGGCCGCGTGTAGGGATCCCACTCGGCGATACGCTGGCCGCGCTTGATCTTCTCGCCGTCTTCGACGCGCAGCCGCGCGCCGTACGGGATGCGGTGATGCGCCCGTTCTGTACCGTCCGGGTCGACGACCGCCACGACCATGTTGCGCACCATCGCCACGACCTCGTTGTCCGAGTTCTTGGCGACGTTCTTGCTCTTGAACTTCACCTTGCCGTCGAAGTTCGACTCGATGAAGGACTGCTCGGAGATCTGCGCAGCGCCGCCGATATGGAACGTGCGCATCGTGAGTTGCGTGCCGGGCTCGCCGATGGACTGCGCCGCGATGACCCCCACCGCCTCGCCCAAATTGACCGGCGTGCCGCGGGCAAGATCGCGTCCGTAGCATGCGCCGCACACTCCGTTCTTGGTCTCGCAGGTGAGCACCGAACGGATGCGCAGTTCCTGCACGCCCGCGTTGGTGATCTGCTCGACTTCCGGCTCCTGCAGCAACGTGCCGCGTTTGACGATCGTCTTGCCGCTCGACGGATCCTTGACATCTTCCGCCGTCGTGCGGCCGAGGATGCGGCTCGCCAGCGAGGCCACCACGGTACCCGCGTCGATGATGGCGCGCACCTTGATGCCGCTCTTCGTCCCGCAGTCCTCCTCCGTGATAATGCAGTCCTGCGCAACGTCGACCAGACGCCGTGTCAGATAGCCCGAGTTCGCCGTCTTCAGTGCGGTGTCGGCAAGACCCTTGCGGGCGCCGTGCGTCGAGTTGAAGTACTCGAGCACCGACAGGCCTTCCTTGAAGTTCGAGATGATCGGGCTCTCGATGATCTCGCCCGACGGCTTGGCCATGAGGCCTCGCATGCCGGCGAGCTGGCGCATCTGCGCGGGCGAGCCGCGCGCGCCGGAGTGCGCCATCATGTAGATCGAGTTGACCTGATGCTCGCGGCCGTCCTTGTCCTTCTTGGTCGAGGAGATCTCCTTCATCATCTCTTCGGCGATCTGCTCGGTGCATTTCGACCAGGCATCAACGACCTTGTTGTACTTCTCGCCCTGGGTGATCAGACCGTCGTTGTACTGTTGCTCGAACTCCTTCGCGAGCTCGCGCGTCGTCTCGACGATCCTCCACTTCGACTCAGGAACCACCATGTCGTCCTTGCCGAACGAGATGCCTGCCTTGAACGCGTGGTAGAAGCCGAGCGACATGATGCGGTCGCAGAAGATGACCGTCTCCTTCTGCCCGCAATGGCGATACACCGTGTCGATCATCGACGAGATCTCGCGCTTGGTCATCAGGCGGTTGACGATGTCGAATGGTATCTTGGCGTTCTTCGGAAGCACGCTGCCGAGCACGACGCGTCCCGGCGTGGTGTCGTACCACTTCCTGAACGGCTTGCCCTTCTCGTCCACGCCTTCCCAGCGGTACTTGATCTTGCTGTGCAGCCCGATCACCTTCTCATGCAGCGCATGATCGATGTCGGCGAGATCACCGAACACTTTGCCTTCGCCCGCCTCGCCCTCGCGCATCAGCGAGAGGTAATAGAGCCCGAGCACGATGTCCTGTGACGGCACGATGATCGGCGAGCCGTTCGCGGGATGCAGGATGTTGTTGGTCGACATCATCAGCACGCGCGCTTCCAGTTGCGCCTCAAGCGACAACGGCACGTGCACCGCCATCTGGTCGCCGTCGAAGTCGGCGTTGAAGGCGGCGCATACCAGCGGATGCAGCTGGATCGCCTTGCCCTCGATCAGCACCGGCTCGAAGGCCTGGATGCCGAGGCGGTGCAGGGTCGGCGCGCGGTTGAGCAGCACCGGGTGCTCGCGGATCACCTCGTCGAGGATGTCCCAGACTTCCGGCTTTTCCTTCTCTACCAGCTTCTTTGCCTGCTTGACCGTCGTAGACAGACCCTTGGCGTCAAGCCGCGAATAGATGAACGGCTTGAACAACTCGAGCGCCATCTTTTTCGGTAGGCCGCATTGATGCAGTTTCAGCTCGGGACCGACCACGATCACCGAACGGCCGGAATAGTCGACACGTTTGCCGAGCAGGTTCTGCCGGAAGCGACCCTGCTTGCCCTTGAGCATGTCGGCGAGCGACTTCAGCGGCCGCTTGTTGGCACCGGTGATGACGCGGCCGCGGCGGCCGTTATCGAAGAGCGCGTCGACCGCCTCCTGCAGCATGCGCTTCTCGTTGCGGATGATGATGTCCGGCGCGCGCAGCTCGATCAGACGCTTCAAACGATTGTTGCGGTTGATGACGCGGCGGTAGAGATCGTTGAGGTCGGACGTGGCAAAGCGTCCGCCGTCGAGCGGCACCAGCGGCCGCAGATCGGGCGGAATCACCGGCACAACGGTAAGGATCATCCATTCCGGCTTGTTGCCGGAGGCGATAAAGGCCTCGATCAGCTTGAGCCGCTTCGCGATCTTCTTTTTCTTGATGTCGCTGTCGGACTCGGCGAGCTCGGCGCGCAGCTCGGCCTGCATCTTCTCGAGGTCGATGGCCTTGAGCATCTCGCGGATAGCTTCCGCGCCGATCATGGCCGTGAAGCTGTCGGATCCGTATTCCTCCTGCGCCTTGAGGTACTCGTCCTCGGACAAAAGCTGCCGATCCTTGAGCGGAGTGAGGCCAGGTTCGAGCACCACGTAGTACTCGAAGTACAGGATGCGCTCGAGGTCCTTGAGCGTCATGTCGAGCAGGAGACCGATGCGGCTCGGCAGCGACTTGAGGAACCAGATGTGCGCAACCGGCGCGGCCAATTCGATGTGGCCCATGCGCTCGCGGCGCACGCGCGATAGCGTGACCTCGACCGAGCATTTTTCGCAGATGATGCCCTTGTATTTCATACGCTTGTACTTGCCGCACAAGCACTCATAGTCTTTGATCGGACCAAAGATTCGTGCACAGAACAGGCCGTCACGCTCCGGCTTGAAAGTCCGATAGTTGATCGTCTCCGGCTTTTTGATCTCGCCGTACGACCAGGAAAGAATCTTCTCCGGGCTCGCGATCGAAATCCGGATCTGGTCAAAGACCTGTGCCGGAACCTGCGGGCTGAAAAGATTCATGATCTCTTGATTCATTGTCTTCTCCTCGACCGGGGAACCGCCATTTCCCCACCCGTCGTTAAACCTTCAGATGCGGAGCGGCGCCCTCGCCGCTCCGCGAAGCTTTCCACTACTCCGCCGCCTCGGCCGTTTCCGGCCCCTGCCGCTGCTGCTTGGAATTGTGCAGATCGACGTTGAGGCCGAGCGATCGCATCTCCTTGACCAGCACGTTGAAGCTTTCAGGAATGCCCGCCTCAAACGTGTCATCGCCACGCACGATCGCCTCGTACACCTTGGTACGGCCGGCGACGTCGTCGGACTTCACGGTGAGCATCTCCTGCAAGGTGTAGGCGGCGCCGTAGGCTTCGAGCGCCCACACCTCCATTTCGCCGAAGCGCTGTCCGCCGAACTGCGCCTTGCCGCCAAGCGGCTGCTGGGTGACCAGCGAATAAGGACCGATCGAGCGGGCATGGATCTTGTCGTCGACGAGATGGTGCAGCTTGAGCATGTAGATGTAGCCGACGGTGACCTTTCGATCGAAAGGCTCGCCGGTGCGCCCGTCGTAGACGGTGACCTGCCCGGAGTGATCGAGGCCGGCAAGGTCGAGCATCTTCTCGATGTCGTCCTCTTTCGCACCGTCAAACACCGGCGTCGCGATCGGCACGCCGTGCCGCAGGTTGCCGCCAAGCTCGATCAGATCCTCCTCATTGAGCGACTTGATCGTCTCGTCGTCGCCATAGACCTTCTTGAGGATGTCCCTCAGCGGCCGCGAGTCCTGCTTGCTGTGGTAGGCATCGACGGCCTGCCCGATCTTGAGACCGAGGCCGGCGCAGGCCCAGCCGAGATGCGTCTCCAGAATCTGGCCGACGTTCATACGGCTCGGAACGCCGAGCGGATTGAGCACGATATCGACAGGCGTGCCGTCGGCGAGGAACGGCATGTCCTCGGCCGGCACGATCTTCGACACCACGCCCTTGTTGCCGTGACGTCCGGCCATCTTGTCGCCCGGCTGGATCTTGCGCTTCACGGCGACGAAGACCTTGACCATCTTCATCACGCCCGGCGGCAGCTCGTCGCCGCGCTGCAGTTTTTCGACTTTGTCGAGGAAGCGCTGCTCGAGCAGCTTCTTCGACTCGTCGTACTGCTTGCGGATGGCCTCGATCTCGGCCATCAGCTTGTCGTTGGGCGAGGCAAACAGCCACCATTGCGAGCGCGGATATTCGTCGAGCACCGCCTTGGTGATCTTGGAATCTTTCTTGAAGCCCTTCGGGCCGGCGATGCCGGTACGGCCTTCGAGCATCTCGGCAAGGCGGCCGTAGACGTTGCGGTCGAGGATCGCCTGCTCGTCGTCGCGGTCCTTGGCGAGCCGCTCGATCTCTTCACGCTCGATCGCAAGCGCACGCTCGTCCTTCTCGACGCCGTGCCTGTTGAAGACGCGGACCTCGACCACGGTGCCCTGCACGCCCGGCGGCACACGCAGCGACGTGTCGCGCACGTCGGAAGCCTTCTCGCCGAAGATCGCACGCAGAAGCTTCTCTTCCGGCGTCATCGGGCTTTCGCCCTTCGGCGTGATCTTGCCGACCAGGATGTCGCCGGCGTGCACCTCCGCGCCGATATAGACGATGCCGGCCTCGTCGAGGTTTTTCAGCGCCTCTTCCGACACATTCGGGATGTCGCGGGTGATTTCCTCGGGGCCGAGCTTGGTGTCACGCGCCATCACCTCGAATTCCTCGATGTGGATGGACGTGAACACGTCATCTTTCACGATCCGCTCGGAGAGCAGGATCGAGTCCTCGAAGTTGTAGCCGTTCCACGGCATGAACGCGACGAGCACGTTGCGCCCGAGCGCGAGCTCGCCGAGGTCCGTTGACGGCCCGTCGGCAATGATGTCGCCCTTTTCTACGGTGTCGCCGACCTTCACCAGCGGCCGCTGATTAATGCAGGTGTTCTGGTTCGAGCGCTGATATTTCATCAGCCGGTAGATATCGACACCGGGTTTGGTCGGGTCGGTTTCTCCTGTCGCACGGATGACGATACGGGTGGCGTCGACCTGGTCGACGACCCCGCTCCGCCGCGCGGCGATTGACGCGCCGGAATCGCGCGCCACGACGCCCTCCATGCCGGTGCCGACGAAGGGCGCTTCGGCGCGCACCAAGGGCACTGCCTGGCGCTGCATGTTGGAGCCCATCAGCGCGCGGTTGGCGTCGTCGTTCTCGAGGAACGGAATGAGTGCAGCGGCAACCGAGACAAGTTGCTTCGGCGACACGTCCATGAAATCGACCTTGTCGCGCGGCACGAGATGCACGTCGCCCGCCTGGCGACAGACGATAAGGTCCTCGGTGAAACGCCCGCGGCTGTCGATTGCGGCGTTCGCCTGCGCCACCGCGTGACGCGCCTCCTCCATCGCCGAGAGATAGACGACCTCGTCGGTGACGCGCCCGTCCTTTACCTTGCGATAGGGTGTCTCCACGAAGCCGTATTTGTTCACCCGCGCGTAGGTTGCGAGCGAGTTGATGAGGCCGATGTTCGGTCCTTCCGGCGTCTCGATCGGACAGATGCGGCCATAGTGCGTCGGATGCACGTCGCGCACCTCGAAGCCGGCACGCTCGCGGGTGAGGCCGCCCGGACCCAGTGCCGAAAGACGCCGCTTGTGCGTGATCTCGGAGAGCGGATTGGTCTGATCCATGAACTGCGATAGCTGCGAGGAGCCGAAGAACTCGCGCACCGCGGCTGCCGCGGGCTTCGCGTTAATCAGATCCTGCGGCATGACGGTGTCGATATCGACCGACGACATGCGCTCCTTGATCGCGCGCTCCATGCGCAGCAGGCCGATACGATACTGATTCTCCATCAACTCGCCGACGGAGCGGACGCGGCGGTTGCCGAGATGATCGATATCGTCGATTTCGCCCTTACCATCGCGAAGATCGACAAGCGTGCGGATGACCGCGATGATGTCGTCGCGGCGCAGCACGCGTACGGTATCCGGCACGTCGAGGTCGAGCCGCATGTTCATCTTTACGCGCCCGACTGCGGAGAGATCGTAGCGTTCGCTGTCGAAGAAGAGCGAGCGGAACATCGCCTCCGCCGTCTCGACGGTCGGCGGCTCCCCCGGACGCATGACGCGGTAGATGTCGAACAGCGCGTCCTCGCGTGTCATATTTTTATCGACCGCGAGCGTGTTGCGAATGTAGGCCCCGACGTTGACATGATCGATATCGAGGAGCGGCAGCTCCTTGTAGCCGGCCTCGATCAGGATCTTGAGGTTCTTCTCGGTGATCTCCTCGCCGGCCTCCATGTAGATTTCGCCGGTGCGGCCGTTGGCGAGATCCTCCGCGACGTAGTGACCGATGAGCTCGTCGTCGGTCATGCGCAGCGCCTTGAGGCCCTTCTCGGCGAGCTGGCGAGCCTGCCGCACGGTGAGCTTGTGGCCCGCCTCGACCACGATGCGGCCGGTATCGGCGTCAACGAGGTTGTTGACCGCCTTGTAGCCCTTTAGGCGGTTGGCATCGAAGGGCACGCGCCAGCCGTCTTTCTGGCGCTTGTACATGACGTGCTTGTAGAACGTCGCGAGGATCTGCTCGCCATCGAGGCCGAGCGCATACAGCAGCGACGTCACCGGAATCTTGCGGCGGCGGTCGATGCGCGCATAGACGATGTCTTTGGCGTCGAACTCGATGTCGAGCCACGAGCCGCGGTACGGGATGATGCGTGCGGCAAACAGCAGCTTGCCGGAGGAATGGGTCTTGCCCTTGTCGTGGTCGAAGAACACGCCCGGCGAGCGGTGCATCTGCGAAACGATGACGCGCTCGGTGCCGTTGACGATGAAGGTGCCGTTGTTGGTCATGAGCGGAATGTCGCCCATGTAGACATCCTGCTCCTTGATGTCCTTGACCGAGCGCGCGCCCGTCTCCTCGTCGATATCGAAGACGATCAGGCGCAACGTCACCTTGAGCGGCGCCGCATAGGTCATGCCGCGCTGGCGGCACTCGTCGACGTCGTACTTCGGCGGCTCGAACTCGTATTTGACGAACTCGAGCTGCGAGGAATTGGAAAAGTCGGAAATCGGGAAAACCGACTTGAAGACGGCCTGCAGGCCCTCGTCCGGACGCCCGCCCACGGGCTCCTTCACCAACAGGAACTGGTCATACGATGCCTTCTGAACCTCGATGAGGTTCGGCATCTCCGCCACTTCTTTGATTGTCCCGAAAAACTTCCTTACGCGCTTGCGACCGGTAAACGTCTGCGCCATCGTTTCTCTCTCGATTCGATTTCGGCGGGCGGTGCGGGCGCCTCTCCGAACAGCCGCAATCCATCGCGACCATCGGGACAGGCGTCGAAACCGTCCGGTTCTATGTGATTCGGGCCTGGCCCGAACCGCCGCACACTACATCTCGCCGTGGCCGCAGCACGGACCTACGACGTCTCTCCTGTCCGGGACCTCCGGGACTTTTGCCCCGGAGATTCCGTATTTCGCTCAATCCCCGGATCGCGCTCGGCTTCGCCTCGCTTGCCCGGGGAGAATTGAAATAGTCACGGACTATTTCAATTCCACCTTCGCGCCAACCTTCTCCAGCGTGGTCTTGATCTTGTTGGCCTCGTCCTTGGCCACGCCTTCCTTGACCGTCTTCGGCGCGCCCTCGACCAGGTCCTTGGCCTCCTTGAGGCCGAGGCCGGTGAGCGCACGTACTTCCTTGATCACCTCGATCTTCTTGTCACCGGCGCTGGCGAGCACGACAGTGAACTCGGTCTTCTCTTCAGCCGCGGCGGCGGCGCCGCCCGCGGCCGCAGGGCCCGCCGCAACCGCAACCGCTGCGGCAGCCGAGACGCCCCACTTCTCTTCCAGCATCTTCGCCAGATCCGCCGCTTCCAGGACGGTCAGGCCCGACAATTCGTCGACGATCTTCTGCAGGTCAGCCATTGTTCAGTTCCTATCGGTTCGAACCAGAGAATGCGTGTTGAGCCATCAGGCCGCAGCGCTCGAGGATTCCTTGGATGCATAGGCCTGGACCACGCGCGCGACCTTGGCCGCGGGAGCGTTGGCGAGCTGCGCGATCTTCGTCGCCGGAGCCTGAATGACGCCGACGATCTTGGCACGCAGTTCGTCCAGCGACGGCAAAGCGGCGAGCGCCTTGACGCCGTTGGTGTCCAGAGCCGTCTTGCCCATCGTTCCGCCAAGGATGACGAACTTCTCGTTCGCCTTGGCGAAGTCGATAGCCACCTTCGGTGCCGCGACCGGATCGCCCGAATAGGCGATCAGCGTCGGCCCCTTGAGGAGGGGCCCGATGGCGGCAGCGTCGGTGTCCTTGAGCGCGATCTTGGCCAGACGGTTTTTTGCGACCTTCACCTGCGCGCCCGCCTGCTTCATCTGCTTGCGCAGAGTCTGCATCTGGGCAACGGTGAGGCCGGAATAGTGCGCCACCACCACAACGTTGGAGGTCTTGAAAACCCCGTTCAGTTCGCTGATGGAGTCCGCTTTGGCCGCTCGATCCACTGCAAGCTCTTTCTGTTTGACGGCTTACCCCGCGTGATCCGCGGGAGCCGCCGGGTTGCTACCAGCCGTCCCGCTTCTTCAAGGTCACGCGCAGGCGAACCAAGGCAGGACGACGCTTCGACAAGCCTGCCCCCCGATCCACGCCCTACGGCCGCGACCGGGTCTCAAGGGTTCGAACCAAACCGGTGCGCCTTAATCGGCGCACAAACTCGGGTCGTGTCCCCCGTCTGTGCTGGCCCCCACTTTCGTGTGCCCGACCTGCTGACGCAGGGTGGGCCGGGATTAAGCGTCGGCTTTCGCCTCGGCGCCGGCAGTCTTGGACAGGTGGCCGTTCCGTTGCCGGGACGACCGTGCGCATCACTTCATTTGCAGCAGCACCGGCCTTCTTCCCTTCAGAGATCCCGTCCGGGTTTTCCAAAAGGAAGAGATAAGGTCCGATCACCATGCTTTTGCAGAGACGCGCAAAGGCGCGCCGACAAAATGGGCCGGCACGCCCAACACGCTTCATCTAGACCTTCAGGGCCGGTTTGCCAAGGGGAATCTAAGGAAATTCACCCGGGAAATAAGGCCCTTCCGACCGGGAATTAATGTCCGGCGCCGGTTCCGAACAGGCTGGGAATCTCGACCTTCACACCCGGGCCCATGGTCGAAGAGATTGCCACCCGGTTGATGTAATGACCCTTGGCCCCGGGTGGTTTTGCCTTCTGCACGGCGTCCGCGAAGGCCTTTATGTTCTCGATGAGCTTGTCCTCCGGGAACGAGGCCTTGCCGACTCCGGCCTGGACGATGCCGGCCTTCTCCACACGGAACTCGACGGAACCGCCCTTGGCACCCTTCACCGCATTGGTGACGTCCATGGTGACCGTGCCGACTTTGGGGTTCGGCATGATACCGCGCGGTCCGAGCACCTTGCCGAGCCGGCCGACCAGCGGCATCAGGTCGGGCGTGGCGATGCAGCGATCGAAATCAATTTCGCCCTTGCTCACTTTCTCGACCAAATCCTCGGCGCCGACGACGTCGGCACCTGCGGCCTTTGCCTCGTCGGCTTTTGCGCCGCGCGCGAACACACCGACACGCAGCGTGCGGCCGGAACCGTTCGGCAGGGTCACCACGCCGCGCACCATCTGGTCGGCGTGCGTCGGATCGACACCGAGGTTCATCGCAATCTCGATGGTCTCATCGAACTTTGCCTTGGCGCGCTCCTTCACGAGCTTGACCGCTTCCGCGATCGGGTAGGCCTTCTCGCGGTCGATGCCGTTGCGGGCGGCCTTCATGCGCTTTCCGGTTGCCATGGCTGTTACTCCGTCACCGTGAGGCCCATCGAGCGGGCGGAACCTTCGACCATTTTCATCGCCGCCTCGACGGTGTCGCAGTTCAAGTCCTTCATCTTCTGCTCGGCAATCTCGCGCACCTGCTTCTTCGTGACCTGGCCCACCATGTCACGACCGGGTGTCTTCGACCCACTTTCGAGCTTCGCCGCCTTCTTGAGAAAATAGGACACCGGCGGCGTCTTCATTTCGAAGGTGAAGGAGCGATCCTGATACGTCGTGATGATGACCGGGATCGGAATGCCCTTCTCCATTTTCTGGGTCTGCGCGTTGAACGCCTTGCAGAACTCCATGATGTTGAGCCCGCGCTGGCCAAGCGCCGGCCCGATCGGAGGCGACGGATTGGCAGCGCCCGCAGGCACCTGCAATTTGAGGAATCCAGTGACTTTCTTTGCCATCGTTTACTCCATTCGTGGTGCGGATCTTGGCGGTTGGCAGCCGCCTCACCTCCCACGTGTTGAGCGAATAGTGAGCGGCGAATAAGGTCTATTCGCTATTCACTACTCATCGCTTCACTATATCTTCTCCACCTGTCCGAATTCCAGTTCGACCGGCGTCGCGCGGCCGAAGATTGACACCGCGACCTTCACGCGCGAGCGCGCCTCGTCGACTTCCTCTACCACGCCATTGAACGAGGCGAAGGGCCCGTCCGAAACGCGCACCTGCTCGCCGACTTCGAAAGAGACCGCGGGCTTTGGCCTGTCGATGCCTTCCTGCACCTGGTGCAGGATGCGGTCGGCTTCCGCATCCGAAATCGGCATCGGCTTCTTGTCGGTACCGAGGAAGCCGGTGACCTTCGGCGTGTTCTTGATGAGGTGATAGACCTCGTCGGTCAGATCCATCTTCACCAGCACGTAGCCGGGAAAGAATTTGCGCTCGGTCTCGACCTTGCGGCCGCGCCGCGCCTCGGTGACCTTTTCCTTCGGTACCAGGACTTCGCCGATGTGCTCGGCGAGCCCGCGCTGCTTGGCCTGCTCGCGGATCGAATCCGCAACCTTGTTCTCGAAATTCGAGTAGGCGTGGACGATGTACCAGCGCTTCGGCTTGGTCGACGTCGTCGTCTCGGCGGTATCGTTCATCGCTCTCCGAACCTTCAGCCTGCAATGCCGAGCACGAAGGTGACGGCAATGCGGATCAATTGATCCGCGACCAGGAAGAAAATGGACGCGATCGCAACCATCACGAACACCATTCCGGTGGTGATCGCGGTTTCACGGCGCGATGGCCAGGTCACCTTGCGCCCTTCCTCGCGCACTTCCTGCAGGAAGCGGAAGGGGCTCACCCGCTTGCGTCGCACCTCTGCCGGCGCTTGATCGCTCATTCGTACTCGCTCTTCATCCAACTCTTTTATCTATGTGTCCGGTCCGCACACTGGCAGGAGTGGAGGGACTCGAACCCCCAACCCCCGGTTTTGGAGACCGGTGCTCTAGCCATTGAGCTACACTCCTCCGGAAGCGGTTGCGGCGGACCATATAAGGGTCCGCCGCCGTGTTGTCATGCATTATACATCGGGCCTTGGCAAGGGATGAAAGGCCGGTAAACGAGGTATTTTCGGGGTCTAGGCGGCCGGGCCGGCGCGGCAGGCTGGAGCGGGTGAAGGGAATCGAACCCTCGTCATCAGCTTGGAAGGCTGTTGCTCTACCATTGAGCTACACCCGCAAACGCCGCGGCGGTCCGCGGAAAACCTGACCCGTTGCACCGCCCGGACTAGCCTTAATGACGGCCCGATTGACCTGCAACGAGAGGGCGGGCCCTGCTATCGCAGCCTACCGGACCGCGCAAGCCGCATCCCGATGTGCAGCCCGACTTAATGTAATAGATGAGTGATGGCCGTCAAAATGCAGTCCGGGAAAGACCGCAAGAAAGGGCCGCCGTGACTGGTCCCATACGCCGTTGGATTGTCAGCCTCGCCGCGGTCGCAGTCGCCTCGGCCGTCGCGTTTGTCTGGGTCGACCGGCCGGTCGCGCTGCTGTTCCATTATGCAGTGGCGCGTCCGGAGCCATTCGCGAAGCTGACCGCCGTGCCTGACGTGCTTGTGCCGCTCGCCGCTGCCATCTTCGTCGTGCTTGGGCTGATGAATTTGTCCGGGCGCGCCCTTTCGCGGCCACAGACATGCGCCCTGCTCTGCAGCCTCAGCCTCATCGTCGCGGAGATCACCAAGGCACAGCTCAAGCTTGTATTCGGGCGTACCTGGCCCGACACCTGGACCAATAACAACCCGTCTTTCCTGCGCGACGGCGTCTACGGTTTCAATTTCTTTCACGGCGGGCACGGCTATGCGTCTTTCCCGTCGGGCCACACCGCCGTCACTTGCGCGGTGATCTCGGTGCTCTGGGTCTATTATCCGAAATGGCGGGCGCTCTATGTGCTTGCGGTGCTGACCGTCGCGACCGGGCTCATCGGCGCCAATTACCACTTCGTCAGCGACGTGATCGCCGGCGGTTTTGTCGGGGTTTCGAGCGGCTGGATGCTCACCTCGCTCTGGACGGCGCACGAGCACTTTCACAAGCGTTGACACAGCTTTCCCCGCATGTCCGCAACTTCATGTGGAAGTTAAAATTGCCCAGCCAACGGGCGATACCTTCCACGATGAAGGCGGGTGACTCAGGCGATTTGGCGCGGATTGCGTCAGCCCTCTTTCCGCGCCGCAGGGCGATGCCAGGCCTGCGCGTAACGGCGCTGGTCAGGACGATGCCGGCGAGACGGCGGCGGCGACTTTATATCGGGCGTCATTCCTTTCCTTGAAAGGGATGACCGGTTTCGTCGCCCCAGGCCTGCAACCGGCAATGCGGCTTGCTCAGAGCTGGATGATCTCGACGATCTCGCGCGTGCCCGGATCGATGATCAGGATCTCGTTCGCAACCTGGATGAAGTTGTGGTCGCGCCACTGCGGACAGATCTCAACGACGTCGGGCGGCAGCGGGTAGAACCGGATGTCTTGCGGGATCTGGAGTCCGGGATGCACCGGGCGGTCGAGTTTCGCCGGCGTGACCTTGTGCTCGCGGAAGATGCCGACGATCTTGCTGCGCTGCTCGGCCGAGAGCCTCGGCGCGCTGGCCGCGCCCTGCCCGGTCGTGCTGCGCACGTTGAGGCCGCCGTTCGCGGGGCTCGATTCCTGCGGCGTGAAGCCGTCCGGCCCGCGCAGGTCCGCCGGAGAATTCTTCTCTGCGGCCGGAGGTGCCGTCGCCGCACCATCCGTCCTGCCGCCTTGCGCCAGCGCGATGTGCGCGCCGAACACGGTGACGGCCGCTGTTGCCAGCAACTGCAGTGTCTTTCGCATCGATTACTCCTTACGCGCCCCCTCCTCGCGCGGTGAACGCCGCAGCGGCCTCGCTGTTCCCCGCGCCCGGCCGCGGCGAACTTAAAATGCGCGTCATAAAGAAGGTCCGCTTTGGATGCGGGGCCCGCGTCCGCGGTCTATAGTGCACGCGACCACATGTTCCCTCGCCCCGCGTCTTGGACCGCGTCATGACCCAGCCAGATCCGCCGCCGCTCGACATCGTCGACTTCAAGGCCGAGCGTTATGCCCCGGACGGCAAAACGCTCATCGTCTCCTTTGCGACGGCGCAGTCCGCGGAGCGCCGTTTTTATGCGCTGCCGGTGCAGTCGCTTTACGGCTTCATCGGCGATCTGCAGAAGCTGCAGCCCGTGCGGGCAGCGTCGGCCGCCGCGCCGGCAGCGGCGCCCGCCGTACCACCCGCGCCGCAAAAGCCGGCGAAGCCCGCGCCCGCCGGCAGCGCCGGCAACCGCGTCGAGGTGACCGTGCCGAAGCGCTGGATGGCGCGGCCGCTTCCCGAACGCAACGTGGTGGTTATGGTCTTTGACCCTGAGACCGAGCGGCAGACCGCCTACGCATTGCCGCCGCAGGCGATCCGCGAAATGGCGGGCGCGCTCATCAAGCAGGCGGACGTGCTGGAGAAGCCCGCGCCCGGACCGGAGGCAAAGAAGGCGTAGGTTCGTTTTGCCAAACGCAGTGACACTAGGATTATTTTCCGAATGGGTATCGCGCTACGCATCTTTTATTGATTTGTAGTGAACCAATAACCGCCTTTTACTTAGACATTTATTTGTATTGCGTATTGCCCGACAGCTCTGGGAGCAGACGCACCCGAACGAAGTGCAGCCGGGCAAGGAGGTCGCCGACCCCCGCCGGTCTAGCTTCGGCGTCCTGAACTGCAACCGGAGGTCAACATTTGAAAGTCCTGGTGTGTGGCGGTCGCGATTTTACGGATGAGGCCTTCATCCATGCGCAACTTGATCGCCTTCATGCGCAGTACCGTTTCACGACGCTGATTGAAGGCGACGCCCGCGGCGTTGATCGGATAGCTGGCGCCTGGGCGCGCGGCAGAGGCATCGAGCTCATGGAGTTTCCAGCTGACTGGCAGCACGAGGGGCGCCACGCAGCCTTGATCCGCAATGAGCGGATGCTGCGTGA
>DASRGR010000011.1:0-3548 GCA_035650955.1 Pseudolabrys sp. | reverse complement strand
CGATTTCGCCGAAGCTTGAGGCGACATCGTTTGCAACAAAGGTTGCAATATTTGTTGCAAAGCTTTGCGGCAGGTTTGGCGGATGGGGGCGGGTCAGGCCGCAGCCGCGACGCGCGGCGCAAAATTCCACGGCAGCAGCTGATCGAGTTCGGCGTTGCGATGACCGGCGGTCAGCGCCTCGAGTGTGGTCTTCATATAGGCGAACGGTTCGACGCCATTAAGTTTGCAGGTGGCGACGAGCGAGGCCAGCCGGGCCCAGTTCTGGGCTCCTTCGTCGTGGCCCGCGAACAGTGAATTCTTGCGATTCAAAGTCAGTGGGCGGATCAGATTTTCGACCGGGTTGGAGTCCATTTCGACCCGGCCATCATCGAGATAGACGCAGAGTCCTTCCCAATGGTTGGCCAAATAGGCGAGCGCACGGCCCATGTTGGACCTGGGCGACAGCCGCTCGCGCTGGGCGCGGATGAAGGCTTCGAGGTCGGCGACCAGCGGTTTGGCGCGTTGCTGGCGGACGGCGCGGCGCTGGTCGGGGGACGTGCCACGGATTTGCTTCTCGATGGCGTAGAGACCGGCAATGCGCTGCAGGATCTCGTCGCCGATAGGCGAGCCGACTTCCGGGATCGCCTTGATCACTTCGCGCCGGCCGTGGCTCCAGCAATAGGCGAGCCGCAATGGAGAGCCGCCCTGGCGGTCGGCCTTTTGCAGCCGATTGTAGCCGGTAAAACCGTCGACCTGCAGCACGCCGTCAAAGCCTGCGAGCATCTCTTGCGCATGCATGCCGCCGCGTCCGGGCGCATAGCGAAACACGACACCCGGCGGATCGGTACCGCCGAACGGACGATCGTCGCGTGCCAGTGCCCACAGATAACCGGTCTTGGTTTTGCCTCGTCCTGGATCGAGGACCGGGGCGGTAGTCTCGTCCATGAAGAGTTTGCCGGAGCGCTTGAGCAGTTCGGCCATCCGTTCGACGATGGGTGCCAGATGAAAAGCGGCGCGTCCGACCCAGTCGGCCAAGGTCGAGCGTTCGATGGCAACGCCGTGGCGGGCGAAAACCTGGGCTTGTCGGTAAAGCGGCAAATGCTCGGAATACTTGGACACGATCACTTGGGCGATCATCGCCTCGGTCGGCAGTCCGGCCTCGATCAGGCGTGCCGGCGCCGGCGCCTGGGTGACGCCGGCGCGCCCCTTCGGGCAGGCGTAACGCGGCCGGATGGTGACGATCACCCGAAACTGGGCCGGCGTGACATCGAGCCGCTCGCTGCGATCCTCGCCGATCTTGATCATGCTCCCGCAGCCGCAAGGGCACGCGATGCTTGGGGGTTCGATTACCTGCTCGATGCGTGGCAGCTCTTTGGGCAAAGCGCGAGAACGGCGTTGCCGATGCTCGAGATCGGTCTCATCGGCTGTCTCGTCAGGTGCCCCGGCGCGACTTCCGACGGATTCCTGGACTTCTGCGATCGCGATCTCGATGTCCTCAAAGGCCAGCTGCTGTTGATCCAGATCGAGCTTCTCCGAGCGCGGCCCAAACTGCGCCCGGCGCAGCTCGTGCACCAGGTACTCAAGCCGCGCTTTGACTTCTTTGAGAAAGGCGTTCTCGGCGGCGAGATCGGAGTTCTTTGCTTCGAGACCGGAGTTCTTTACTTCGAGATCGGACTTCTCGGCATCGCTATGCAGCCGCGCCTTGCGTTCAATGTCGAGTTGGAGGGACGTCTCGGCGAGCGCCCTGGCTTGCGCCTCGAATGCCGCTCGCAGATCAGCCGGCAAACTATCGAGACGAGCAGGATCAATAGCGTCGACCATGCGCGAAGCGTAATTGATCCGTCCTGGTGTGACCACGCAAACCCGCTGGATGATTCAATCTGCCGCAGCGGGTACCTGCACCAACGGCACAGAGACGCGCCGCCAGTCAAGGCCCTCAAACAAAGCTTCAAATTGTGCGCGCGACAATCGCATCACGCCATCGCGAATCTGCGGCCAGGTGAATTGGCCGCTCTCCAATCGCTTGTAGGTCAGCACCAGACCGGTGCCGTCCCACACCAGGATCTTCACCCGGTCGCCACGCTTGGAGCGGAATACCACCGTCACCCCGGAATGCGGGTTAAGCCCGAGTTCGTTCTGAACCGTTGCCGCCAGGCCATCGTGACCACGCCGAAAATCCACCGGGCGTGTCGCAATAACGATCGGCAGCCGTTGCCCGGGAACGATCACCGGCGCGCTTCCAGCGCAAATACGATCTCGGCGATCCGGCGCGCCGCGGTCTGCGCCGGAAGCTTCAACACCATGCCGTTCATCTCGATCACGATCAGGTCGGTCACGACCGAAGCCGATTCCCGCCGATCCATGTCTATGGCAAGTGGCACAAACAACCCCCCACCGATCTTCTCGTCACACCCAACGGAAACCGGCAAGCGACCCTGCCGCGCTGCTCTCCGCCACTGTGTCAATTGCTGCGGCGAAATCCGATGCCGACGCGCCACCTCGCTGACGGTAACACCAGGCTCGAGGCTCTCGCGTACAATCCGTGCCTTGACCTCGTCCGGCCAAGCGCGGCGCCCGCTCGGCCCCTCCATCACTTCAACCCGCCCGGCAAAACCGTTCACCTGATCTTCGACCACGCGAGCGTCGGTACTCATGCCATCCTCCGGCGTGACTCCGCCGCAGAATGAAACGCTGTCGCAGGCGTCGGTAGTCCTCAAATCAATGGGGGCCAAGCTCCGCTTACGGATCAATCGCGTCATCAGCTCGATGAGCGCCGCTTGCGTCTGCGTCGGTAGCCCGAACCAACCCGGCATGCCGGCCTGCGGTCCTTCGAAAAGGTCGATTTGGCGCGGCGTGCGGCGGCGCGGGCGTAGCGGTTTTGTCCGGCGTGGCATGAAGCTCTCCCCGATTCTGATCGCGAGAGAGCATCGATGCGCGCAAAAGCGGGGCATTCGATGATGCAATCCGATCGCTCAGCACCTGCCGCAACAAGGCTGCAAGTGTGCTGAGCGCGGCCATGTCGATATGGGCATCGGCCGCCACACCGGTGCGGACGCATGCCGAGCGGTCGAACATCCAGGCCGGAACTTCAAGCCAACGATCAGTGCCCAAACCGCTCAGGCTGCAGCGAAATACAACGCGATCCGATTTGTCGATCGCATCGTGAACGCCGACCCGAAGCCCGTACCACGGATGCCAGGGATACAAGACTTCGCGAAACTCGGTTCCGTGGGCGTTCTCAAGCCTTGTTGTACAATGCTAAACGTCGGCACTCCACAACCGGCTACATGAGCCCCATGGAGTTCGAACGGCAGGCGGGATTAGCTTAGGCGGGTGTCAACCGAACCGGGTGCAGGCCACATCACAGGAACAAATTGCGCGCACAAAGTAGGTCGGACAAAAATTGTGCGAGCTAGCGCATCCTGGACGCTAGTCGCTTGGCCCCCCTTCTAATTCTATGCACGCCAAGGGTAAACCGCCGCCGCAAATCCTCGGCCGGCATGAGGATAAGACCGCGTAGCCGCTCCTGAGGCCTAGATTTAAAGACGGTGTTATGAGCTTTGCCATCC
>DASRGR010000010.1:0-203300 GCA_035650955.1 Pseudolabrys sp. | reverse complement strand
AAGCTTGCGTCACTCGAGCGGACCTTTGACGTGATCGACTCGTCCGGTGTCCTGCACCACATGGCCGATCCATTTGAAGGCTGGCGAATCCTGTTGACGTTACTGCGGCCCGGCGGCGTCATGCATGTCGGATTGTACAGCGAAGCAGGCCGGCGTGACGTCTGGGACGCGCGCAAGTTCATTGCGGAGCGCGGCCTCGCGGCCACGCCTGACGACATACGGAGATGCCGGCAGGAATTGCTGGATACGCCATTGGCCAGCGTCACCCGATTTGCGGACTTTTTCATGATGAGCGAATGCCGCGACCTGCTCTTTCACGTGCACGAGGCCCGCCTGGGAATTCCAGCCATCAAGGCATTTCTCGCCGAGCACGGAGTGAGATTTCTCGGCTTTGAATTTTCTTCCATGGCACTGCAGCACTACAGGGATCACTTCGCGTCTTTGGGCTGGGCATGGACCGATCTCGATCGCTGGAATGTCTTTGAAGCAAAAAAGGCGGACACTTTTTCAGGGATGTACCAGTTCTGGATACAGAAATCGCGATAACTGAGAATTGACGCGAGGAAGCGAACCGAGGCGGATAAACTGGATTCTCGCGGGCATACAACCAAGGAGGCCCTCATGCGGCGAACATTATTTTCGTTCGCGGCATCGCTTGCGATTGCCGCGACTTCGTCCGGTTCCGCGCATGCGTATGACTTGCCTTACGATCCTTATCCCTGGTGCGCCTTTTATTCAGGCGATGGAGGCGGCGGCACCAATTGTGGATTTCTCACGCTGGAGCAGTGCCGGGCTACGGTAAGCGGGATTGGCGGGTTCTGCGGACCGAACCAATTTTACAATCCGGCGCGGCCCGCTGTACGAGCGCGCGGTCGTTCCCGACGTTGAATACCCGATTCACGCGCATTTGAATTGAAGCTGCTCAATCGCGATACCGGGTGGCGTTAATATCATGGCAGCAGTGGCTGCTCCGGTCCATGAAGGAGAATCGCATGCGATATCGATCGATCGTATTGGCGGTGCCAATCATTGCAGCGACCCTTGCTCCGGCATGGGCGCAGGGACAACCTTATCCGTATGATCCTTATCCATGGTGTGCCGTATACGGCGGACGCAGCGGCGGTGGAACCAATTGCGGCTTCCTCACATGGCAGCAATGCATGGCGACAGTGAGCGGCATCGGCGGATTTTGCGAACCCAACCAATTCTACAATCCGCGCGGCGGAGCTGAGCGGCCCAGGAAGCGGCAGGCACGTTAACGTCCTCCATCCATTGACTGCTCCCTGTCGACGTGCGCAATTTCGCGGCCGTGCAGCCGAGGCCATTCAATATTGCGCAACTTCTGCAAGAGGCGGTGACCCTGCATCGACAGGGACGGCTGCGCGAGGCCGAAAAGCTTTATACGCGTGCACTCAAGGCAGCGCCTGACAACTTCGACGCACTGCACCTGCTCGGGCTGGTCAAGGCGCAGAGCGGGCGGATGGGCGAAGCGTATCGATTGATGTCGTCGGCGCTGAAGATCAATCCAGACGTTCCTGACGTTCTCGTTAATTTTGCCAACGTATTGCACGGCCTCAATCGCGACGATGAGGCACTTGTTTATCTCGACAAGGCGCTTGAACTTCGGCCAGGGGATCCGGACGCGCTGCTCTATCGCGGAAATGCGTTGAACGTCCTCCGCCGCTACGTCGATGCGTTGCCGTGTTTCGATGCAGTTCTGACGCACAATCCCGCGCACCGGGACGCGTTGCTCAATCGCGGTGTCGCGCGTGCGGCTCTCGGCCGGTATGAACACGCACTCGCAGACTTTGACACCGTTCTGTCGCGTGCGCCGGACGACGCCGATGCCCTCTACAATCGAGGAACAACTCTGATCGAACTAGGTCGCCCTGCCGAAGCTCTTTTGGCTTTCGACAAGGCGGTCGCGATATCCCCTCGGCATGTGCGGGCCTGGATCAATCGCGGTCGTGCGCTCCAGGCGCTTAATCGTCATGAGGAAGCCGTCGCCAGCTTCGACAAGGCGATAGCCATAGACAAGAACTGCGCCGATGCACACTTCAACGCCGCGCTATCACTGCTGACGCTGGAAAATTTGCGCCGCGGGTTTACGGAATACGAGTGGCGATGGGCGCGCACCGGCATGACCGATACGCAGCGTGGCCACCGCGGACGCCTCTGGCTCGGCGAATTTCCGCTCGATCGGCGCACCATTCTGCTTTCGGCTGAACAGGGCCTCGGCGACACCATTCAGTTCGTACGCTATGCACCGCTGCTGGCGCAAGCCGGCGCGAATGTCATCCTGGAGGTTCAGCCGGAACTCAAGACGTTGCTGTCATCGGTAACGGGCGTCGCGTCGTGTCACGCGCGTGGCGAAACGCTGCCGCCCTTTGACGTCTACTGCCCGCTTGGCAGCCTCCCGCTCGCGCTCAAGAGCGAATCGTCGTCGATCCCGGCCACCATCCCCTATCTGCGTGCCGACGACGCGCACATCGCAAAATGGCAGCCTGCTCTTGCGGCGCTCTCCGGAATGCGCGTTGCTTTGGCGTGGGCCGGCCATCCCCGCCATGTCAATGACCGCAACAGGTCAATTGACCTCAAGCTGCTTGAGCCGCTGCTCGCATGCGAAGGAATTTCATTTGTCAGCATCCAGCGCGAACCACGCGACGGCGACGCGGCAAAGCTTGCACAGGCGGGCGTCGCTGATCTCGGGCCGCGCCTCACGGACATGGCGGACACCGCCGCAATCTTGATGCTTGTGGACCTCACTATTTCCGTCGATACGTCCGTCGTTCATCTCGCCGGCGCATTGGGGCGAGAGGCATGGGTGATGCTTCCGTTTTCACCCGATTGGCGTTGGACGCTCGCAAACGAGCATAGTTCCTGGTACCCCCAGGTGCGGCTTTTCCGGCAGCGCACGCCTGGTGACTGGCCGAACGTCATCGCGGGGCTGCGAGACGCGTTGCGACGCATCACCGCAAAAGGATAGCCTCGGTGTCAGGCCGCGACGCGGATTGCAGCGGCAGTGGCTGGCACCTGCGGATGGACCTTGAGCCAATCACGGGCCGCCCGCTGCGCGCAGCCGATCTCTGAATCGCTCATCTGCTCCGCAATTTCGCGGCGCAGCTTCGCGGCATCCTTGTGACCGCGCATCGCGGCGATGTTGAACCACTTGTGGGCTTCCACCAGGTCGACCGGTACCCCTGCCCCCGAGGAAAAAACCATACCGAGTCCGAAGCACTCCTCGGCGCTGGCCGGCTCACAGCTTGCCGCAGCAATTTCCACGCTTGTCATTTTGGCTCCCCATTTTCGACCGCTGCCACCCGGCACCGGCCGATCACCCAACTGACCGTTCACGTAACTGTCGACGTCCCCTGTTGTCCGGATCGCATTGTCCGAACGGGTGTGATTTTCGGGAGAAAATTTGAATGACAGTTTAAATGAAGCGATGAATCGAAAATGAACGTCGTGCTGGCCTGCGTGCGCACGTTGCTGACTGTGCCGTATTACCGTTGCAAATAGCGTGCACGACGCATGGATTGACTGTTCGCTAACCGAACTCATTCAGCCGCGACTAACCACCAAACGATCCGGTGTCGCCCGCTTACGCGCGATCTGCGTTAGATGCGCGATGGTGCAGGCAGGACTGAATGGGATGAAAATTCTGACATCAGCGGTCGCCGGAGTTTGTATGTTGTCGGCTGGGGTCCTGGCGGCGCCACCGGAGGGCGACTGGATTTCACAGGACGGCCGCGCCAAGGTCCACATGTCGGCATGCGGTGTGAACCGGTTGTGCGGTACGGTCGTTTGGCTTGGCGAGCCCAACGATCCTGCAACAGGAAAACCAAAGACCGACAAACACAATCCCGACCCGGCCAAACGCGCACGTCGGCTCATCGGATTGCAGGTCGTGTACGGGCTGACGCCGAGCGGACCGAATAAGTGGTCAGGGCTGGTCTACAATGTGGGCAATGGGCGTACCTACCAAGCCCGTGTGGAACTTCAGGGCCATGGCATCGCAAGAGTCGAAGGCTGCGCCCTCGCGCTCATGTGCAGGGCACACACCTGGATTCGGGTTAACTGACCTTTTGACGGCGTTTGCTGCGTTCAGGCCACCCGTGCCCGCTGGTTGAAAAGCACGGACTGCACCTTTGGGTCCTTCATATCGATGCCCTGACGTAGCTCCAGGCCAAGCGCCATACCGCGCTGGACGGCAGGTCGTGCTTTCACCGTCTCCAACCACCGTTTCAGGTTTGGAAACTGCTCAATGTCCTGGCCTTGCCGCTGCCAGAGATTGGCCCAGCCTATGCACGCCATGTCGGCAATCGAATACTTGCCGGCAAGGAAAGGCCGGTCCGCGAGCCGAGTGTTCATCACTCCATAAAGTCGATTCACTTCGTCGTCATAGCGTTTGATTGCGTAATCAAGCTTTTCGCGCGCGTAGTGCTTGAAGTGGTTGAGTTGCCCGGCCATCGGACCAAGCCCCCCCATCTGCCAAAACAGCCACTGATCGACTTCGACGCGCGCGCGCTCGTCCGACGGGTAAAACTTCCCGGTCTTGCGGCCGAAATATTGCAGGATTGCGCCGGACTCGAAGATGGAAATCGGGCGTCCCCCCGGCCCCTGCGGGTCGACGATCGCCGGCATCCTGTTGTTCGGCGCGATCTTCAGAAAATCCGGATTGAACTGCTCGCCCTTCGAAATGTTCACCGGTTTCATGACATAGGGCAGCCGACATTCCTCAAGCATGATCGAAATCTTGAAGCCATTCGGCGTCGGCCAATAATAAAGCTCGATCGGCTTTGCCTGTCCCTTGGCTTTGCCTGTTGTCGTTTTCCGTGCCCGCTTTGCCGTCACACGCTTTTTCTTCCCGCCGCGCGCCATGTTCTGCTCCGGATCTGAAATGCCGCAACACTGTGTTCCAGACCTAGGACTTGCGGCCGAACTCTTCAACCACCGTCAGAAGCGAATTCTCATGCGATTGCAGGATAGTGAATTACAACCTCTGCGCGTTATGCTGGATTGCAGGTTGCGGGCTCCATCCCATCAGGGGGCGGTACCGCGCCGAGCGCCACCTAAAGGGAAATAACGTATGCACAGAGTCATGTTTGCTAGTCTGCTCGCTGCCGGATTGCTCGCGGCTCCGCTGCCGCAATCCTCTTACACGGCGTCCGCACAACAGCCAGCCGCATCCGCGAAAAATGCAAAGTCGAAAAGAGAACCGAGTGCCGGCCAAATCGCTGCGCGCGACCGACAGAAAAAATGCGCAGCCGAATGGAAGGAGGCAAAGGCCGCAGGCAAGATCGAAAAAGGAGCGACCTGGCCGAAATTCTGGAGCGACTGCAACAAGCGGCTCAAGTCAGCTGTGAAATAACCCGCTTCGAATTTTTCCCGCGCCTGCACATCTCGCGGTATGAAAAAGTTGAGGGCGTCGGCGAGACCGCAAGTCTCGCCGACGCCCTCATTTGTCATTCGAACCGGGGCGCCGCGGGGCAACCGCATTGCGCTCGCTACTCCATGACGCACACCGGCCCGTATGACGCAATCTCCGACACGTAAGGTCGAAGATCGGGAAGCAGCGTCAGACTAAAGCTTCCGTTTCCGGCGCTTCGTCTTCTTCGCTGCTTTCGCCGCTGCCTTCTTCCTACGTCTAGCCATTGCTGCCCTCCTAGCCATGGATCATGGCGGGTGTCGCATCAGCACGCATCGCGAATCGACGCGCGCTGCATTCGGTTTACTACAGCACAACGAAAAAAACAGCGTTACCGCTTAACGAAACGTGTACGTGCGTCGGTCGCGACACGCATCAGCGGATGCGACTGACGAAAGATCGGCGGCAACAACGCGTATGCGCAACACGCAATGACGTTTGCAAGCGCGTCGTCATCATTGCAAAAAATACGATGAAATAAGGATTTTTGTCACGACGATGAAGTGCGGCAACCACGACTCGGCGAAAAAAACTGTGCGCGCGGACCGCCATGTTCTGCGTTAACGATGTGCCCGAGCACGACACCGGCTTGAAGAAAAATTTTTGCACAGACGACAGCTTGCATGCCCCGTGAACCATCAAAATCGATCAAAAACGAGCGAATCAGTGCCGGGTGATTCGCGGTGATTCGGTCCGCCGTGAAGTCCGATTTGCGATCGCAAGCCGGTGCAAAGCTACGCTGCGCCCGAAAATTTCAGTTGATGCCGCGCTTGTCGAACATCTAACCGCATCGACCGTGCGTCACAGCCCGAGCTTGCGCCTGAGGATGTCGTTGACGGCCTGCGGGCTGGCCTTGCCGCCCGAGGATTTCATCACCTGTCCGACAAACCAGCCGATCACTTTCGCATTTGACCGGGCATCGGCGACCTTTTCAGGATTGTTGGCGATAATCTCGTCGACGACCTTCTCGATTGCGGCGGTGTCGGTGACCTGCTTCATGCCGCGTTGTTCTACGATCGTTCGCGGATCGCCACCCTCCATCCAGACGATGTCAAACAGGTCCTTGGCGATCTTTCCGGATATCGTGCCGTCACGCAGCAGATCGAGTATGGCGCCGAGTTGACCTGCCGATATCGGCGACGAAGCGATCGTCTTGCCTTCCTTGTTCAGCCTCCCGAACAACTCGTTGATTACCCAGTTTGCGGCAACCTTGCCGTCGCGTCCTTTGGCAACGGCCTCGAAAAATTCAGCGGTCTCACGTTCCGCGACAAGGACCCCCGCGTCGTAGTCCGATAACGAGAAATCGCTTATGAAGCGCGCTTTCTTTTGGTCAGGCAATTCCGGGAGATTCGCGGCAAGCGCATCGACGTAAGGCTGGTCGAAGACAAGAGGCAGCAGGTCGGGATCGGGAAAATATCGGTAGTCGTGGGCCTCTTCCTTTGTGCGCATCGAGCGCGTTTCGCCGCGTGCCGCGTCGAACAGCCGGGTCTCCTGTTCGATCGTCCCACCCTCCTCGATGATGTCGATCTGTCGCCGCGCCTCGTGCTCGATCGCCTGCCCGATGAACCGTATGGAATTGACATTCTTGATCTCGCACCGGGTGCCGAGCGGTTCGCCCGGACGGCGCACCGACACATTCACGTCGGCGCGCAAATTGCCTTTTTCCATGTCGCCATCGCAGGTGCCGAGATAGCGCAGGATCGAACGCAATTTCGCTATGAATGCTTTCGCTTCATCGGACGATCGTAGATCGGGCTTGGAGACAATCTCCATGAGGGCCACGCCCGAGCGATTAAGATCAACATACGAATATTCGGAATGGCGGTCGTGAAGGCTCTTGCCGGCGTCCTGCTCCAAATGGAGGCGCTCGATGCCGACCGCCACACGGCTGCCGTCTTCGAGGTCGACGGCGACCTCCCCCTCGCCGACAATCGGCGACTTGTACTGGCTGATCTGATACCCCTGCGGCAGATCGGGATAAAAATAATTTTTCCGGTCGAAAACGGATCGCAGGTTTATCCTGGCTTTCAATCCAAGCCCGGTACGGATTGCCTGCCGTACGCATTCTTCGTTGATGACCGGCAACATCCCGGGCATTGCTGCATCGACAAGCGACACGTGCGAATTCGGAGCACCGCCGAACGCGGTCGACGCGCCCGAGAATAACTTGGACTCCGACGTCACCTGCGCATGGATTTCCATCCCGATGACGACTTCCCAGTCACCGGTCGCGCCCTTGACGAGTTTCCGGGCACCGGATGCAGCGTTCATGTGTTCGCCCGCTTAACTCCTCGGAAAAGCCGAGAGGCATCTGGTAGCGGTTCATCCAGCGCCCGGCAAGTTCCGCAAATTCTGCCGCAAGGGCCCCGTGTGCGCACCCAGCAAGGCTGAGTTGCCAACCGCGCAGTTCGGTACCTCCAAATGGCCCAAATTCTGCAACGATTTTTACCGAATTCGCATGCATTCAGCCGGAACTCGCGCAAGCGGCAAACGTTTGGACGAATACGATGACAAACAACGGCAACGGCACATTCGGTATCATCGTCGGCGGCGTGGTCGCCGCGATTGCTGTTATTTTTATTCTCAGCGGGGGCGAGTTCGGCGGAAAGAAAACCGTTGAGGGCGATCAAGACCTTCCGCCGGTGACCACGACCGACAGGTAAACGTCACCACCACGGACGCGGCTCGAACCGTCCCGCCGCCTGTTCGATGACGGCGGCAAGAGCAAAGAGCGTTTCTTCGTCGAACGGGCGACCGATCAATTGCAGCCCCAAAGGCAGCCCCTGGCTGTCGAGGCCGGCGGGCACCGATATGCCCGGCAGCCCGGCCATATTCACCGTTACCGTGAATATGTCGTTCAGATACATCTCGACCGGATCGGCACCGCCTTTCTCTCCGAGCCCGAACGCGGCCGAGGGCGTCGCAGGGGTGAGCATCGCGTGCACCCCGACGTTGAAGCAGTCCTCGAAGTCCTTCTTGATGAGCGTTCGCACCTTCTGCGCGCGCAGGTAATAGGCATCGTAATAGCCGGCGGAGAGGACGTATGTGCCGATCATGACACGCCTTCGCACTTCGTTGCCGAAGCCGCTGCTGCGCGTCTTCTCGTACATGTCGATGATATCGCGGCCGGGAACGCGCAGCCCGTAGCGCACGCCGTCGTAGCGCGCGAGGTTGGACGACGCTTCCGCGGGGGCGACGATGTAGTAGGCCGGCAGCGCATATTTGGTGTGCGGCAGCGAAACCTCGACCAGTTCGGCGCCCGCTGTTTTCAGCCAGTTGCGGCCGTTCTCCCAGATTTTTTCGATTTCCGCGGGCATGCCGTCGAGACGGTATTCTTTCGGAATCCCAATTTTCAGACCTTTGACCGATTTCCCGACTGCGGCTTCGTAATCGGGCACCGGCAGATCCGCGCACGTCGTGTCTTTCGGGTCCGCCCCCGCCATCGAACGCAGCAGGATCGCGGCGTCGCGTACGCTGCGGGCGAATGGGCCCGCCTGGTCGAGGGACGAGGCAAAGGCGACGATACCCCAGCGCGAGCAGCGGCCATAAGTCGGCTTCATCCCCACGGTGCCGGTGAATGCCGCCGGCTGCCGGATCGAGCCGCCGGTATCCGTACCGGTTGCGCCCAAGCACAATTTTGCGGCGACGGCGGCAGCAGAACCTCCGGACGAACCGCCGGGCGTGAGCGGCGTGTTCGACCCTTTGCGCCGCCACGGGGAATGTACCGGGCCGAAATACGACGTTTCGTTCGACGAACCCATAGCGAACTCGTCGCAATTGGTCTTGCCGAGCAGCACCGCGCCATCGCGCCAGAGCTGCGATGTCACGGTGGATTCATACGTCGGCACGAAATTGTCGAGAATGTGCGAGCACGCCGTCGAGCGCACGCCGGCGGTGCAAAACATGTCCTTGATGGCGAGCGGAATACCCTCGAGCGGTCCTGCATTGCCCGACGCGATGCGCGCATCGGATGCCTTGGCCATTGCTTCCGCGCGTTCCGGAGTTTCGAGCACGAAGGCATTCAGGGCACGCGCCTTCTCGATGGCCGCGACATACGCAGACGACAGATCGAAGGCTGAAAAGGATTTCTTCCTCAGCCCGTCACGCGCTTCCGCCAGACTCAACGATGTCAGTTCAGTCACGATGTCGGCTCGTCTGCCGGGCTCCGTACACGCGCCTTCGGCTCCGGATCCGTTTGCCGGACAGTCGGCTCGCACACAAAAGAAAGGTCGTCAGCGTCGCCCTCTGTGTTCGAAGCCCGGCGTTCCGCCGCGAGCGCATCGATCATCGACCAATATCCGAGCTCACAGGCGATACACATCACTCGACCACCTTCGGCACGAGAAAAAAGCTGTCTTCCGTCAATGGCGCGTTTTTGACGATGATTTCGGCGATGCCGCCATCGGTCACGGCGTCGGCACGCTTTTTCATCGCCATTGGCATCACGGAAGTCATCGGCTCGACACCTTCGACGTTCACCTCGGAGAGTTGCTCAACGAAAGCCAATATGGCGTTCAGTTCGCCCTTGAGATGCTCGATCTCCTCCTCGGCCACGGCGATGCGGGCAAGGTGCGCGATGCGGCGTACAGTGGTGGCGTCGACGGCCATTGGATGTCCGGAAAGTGATGACCCTGGCCAGCCTATAGCAGAGGGCCTTTCACCGCGACAACGGGATTTCCGGAGCGTGCAGGGCCACCCGCCGCAAGAATGCCTGCCGGCAGGGCCCCAAGGCCTCCCGCCCCTGCAACCGCGATCGCAGCGTCCGCGTCGGTGGCTCCCGTTGTCGGCGCCTGCAAGATGGGAAGTTCAAGAAGTCGTCGATGGGACCACATCGCACGTTCCGGCCATTGCGCACCGATCAGGATTAACGCTTTCATGGTTCCCGATGAATTCGCTGCGGCTTAACCGCGACTCGGACGAAGGGTGGCAATGCGAACACATGATCGATATCCATATTCTCCGATCTCTGCCCGCCCGATTTATGATTGGCCGGGCGGCAAACGCCTCGCGATCTATGTCGGCCTCAATCTCGAGTGGTTCTCGTTCGGCGAAGGCCTTGGCGCAGAACTTGCACCGGGCGGCCCGCAGCCGGACGTGCTCAACTACGCCTGGCGCGACTACGGCAATCGCGTCGGCGTATTCCGGTTAGCCGAGCTTTTCGCCGCGTTGAAATTGCCGGTATCGCTTCTGGTCAACGCGGAGATATTCAACCACGCGCCGCAGACGATCGCCGCGTTCCACGATGCAGAGATCGTCGGGCATGGCCGCACGAATTCAGAGCGCCAGGGCACCCTGAGCGAGGAAGAAGAACGCGCCCTGATCGCCGAAACGACCGAGGCGATCGAAAGGCAATCCGGCAAACGCCCGCACGGCTGGCTCGGCCCCTGGATTTCACAATCTCCGCAGACACCCGATCTGCTGCATGAAGCCGGTTACCGCTATCTCCTCGACTGGTGTCACGATGATCAGCCGATATGGATGAAAACGCGGAAGGGCCGCATATTGTCGCTACCTTACCCACAGGAACTCAACGACATTCCTCAGATCATCGCACGCAAGCGGGAAGGATCCGAATTCGCAGACATGATCGTCGACGCGTTCGAGGTGATGCAGGCTGAATGCAAAAAGCGACCGCTGGTCATGGGGATCGCGCTACACGCTTATATCGTCGGATGGCCGCACCGCTTCAAACATCTTGCCCGCGCGCTCAAGCATATTGTGGATCATGCCGGCCCCAGCGTCTGGTTCACCACGGCCGGCAAGATTGCCGCCTGTGCGGAAGATCTCCCGGCAGGCACCATTCCTTGAATCCGTTGGCGCGACGAAGGCCGCGTGCTAGCGCTAAAAGCATGGCCGTCATCCTGCCCCTCGCCGAAGCCGCCGCATATTTCCCGCCGCGCGGTGTGCTGCTGGGCCTGGATCTCGGAACGAAGACAATCGGAGTCGCCGGAAGCGACCCCGACCGCAAACTGGCGACGGGCATTGAGACAATTGCTCGGAAAACTTTTTCGGCCGACGCCCAAAGGCTGCTCGCGCTCGCGGCCGAACGATCTGCCGTCGGACTGGTGCTGGGTCTTCCCATCAACATGGATGGAAGCGAAGGCCCCCGCGCACAGTCGACACGCGCTTTCGCCCGCAACCTTGCCAAGCTGACCACGCTGCCGATTGCGCTCTGGGATGAGCGTCTTTCGACCGCCGCCGTGGAGCGACAGCTCATTGAGGCCGATGTGAGCCGACGAAAGCGCGCCGCCGTCGTCGACCAGCATGCAGCCGCCTTCATTCTACAAGGCGCACTCGATCGCCTCGCGCGGCTTTAAAAAAGGAGCCGCTCGAAGTGCGGCTTCCCGGTCGTCTGATGTTTTCCCGACCTAGCGTTGTGAATCGATCGAGAAATTGTTCGTGCTGTGCTCACGCGACCAGCGATACCCCTCGCTGTACCGTGGACCTGGCACATAGGCATATGAATCGTACACGTATGGACCGTAGGCATAGCCGGACGCGTAGCCGTATGCCGGATAGTCGTAATAGCCGTAGTAGCCGTTGTACGCGGAGCTGGCGATGGCTGCGCCAGCCACGGCGCCTACGCCGAAACCGATTGCGGCAGCATTGCGGCCATGCCGCGCATCGCTCGGGGTTGCAGCTGCGAGCGCCAGCACGCCGGTCAGCGCAACTGCGGCGCTGTATTTGGCCAACATTCTCATTTTTCTCTCCTTCTCGGTCCTGACGTATCCAACGAGAACACCGGAAACCATCGACGGTTCCTGTCGCTTGCAATCCCTGCCGTCACGAATTGCGGCACATCGGTTCACAATTCCGTGGGGCCGGTCGGCTGAGAACCACGACAGGATCGGGCCGCATCGGCCCACTCCCGTTCAGGGTCAAATTCCACAAGTCCGGATTCGCAAAGCGTCCATTGGTTGCGGGGGCGCAACGGCAAATCGTGCCGGCGGGATATTAAGGACGGGCCGTCGCGCCTCGCCGCGCTGTTGTCAAATTTGACTCTAAGACGCCGCAAATCCGGGGGTTTGTGTCGGAGCGCCCCATTAACGATCATCCGGAGGACTTGTGAATCGGGACGCAGCGGCCTTGCCGGAACAGCAGGTTGCGCCTATAGGTCTTGCTTTAATGACCATTTCGCCGAAACCTTCGTTCGTCCTCAGCAGACGGCACTTGTTGGGGATCGAGGGGCTTTCCCAAAACGACATTTCAGGCCTCCTCGATCTTGCGGAGGAGTTTGTCGACCTCAATCGCCAGGTCGAAAAGAAGCGCACGTCCCTGCGCGGGCGAACCCAGATCAACCTGTTTTTCGAAGTCTCGACCAGGACCCAGGCCTCGTTCGAGCTTGCGGGCAAACGTCTCGGCGCGGATGTGATGAACATGTCGACAAGTTCGTCGTCCATGCGCAAGGGCGAGACGCTGATCGACACGGCGATCACGCTGAATGCCATGCATCCCGACATTATCGTGGTACGCCACCACGCTTCCGGCGCTGTGGAACTCCTTGCCAGGAAAGTGGACTGTTCCGTAATCAATGCCGGTGACGGCTCACATGAGCACCCAACGCAGGCTCTGCTCGACGCATTGACTATTCGCCGCAACAAGGGGCACATCGAAGGACTTCTGGTTGCAATTTGCGGCGACATCCTTCATTCGCGCGTCGCGCGTTCGAACATCATTCTTCTTAACGCGATGGGAGCACGTGTCCGGGTCGTCGCGCCCTCCACTCTGCTGCCTCCCGGTATCGAACGCTTCGGTGTCGAGGTTGCGCGCGACATGCGCGAAGGCCTTGCCGACGCCGATATCGTGATGATGTTGCGGCTACAGAAAGAACGGATGAACGGGTCGTACGTCCCCTCAATGTCCGAGTATTTCCAGTACTACGGCCTGGACGAAAAAAAACTCGCTTACGCAAAGCCTGGCGCGCTGGTGATGCACCCCGGACCGATGAACCGTGGCGTTGAAATCGACTCCATCGTCGCCGACGGGGCGCAGTCCCTGATCCGTGAACAGGTCGAGATGGGTGTAGCCGTGCGCATGGCGGTCCTTGAGGCGCTGTCACGAAATTTGCCGAACGCATGACAATGATGCTGTCTGAACGTCGCCCGATCCTGCTTGCAAATGCCCGGATCGTCGATCCGTCGCGTGACTTGGACATCGTTGGTGATCTGCTCATCGCCGAAGGAGTCGTGCGCGAAGCCAAAAAAGGAATCGGCGCAGCCGGCGTACCTGAAGGCACAGACGTGATCGACTGCCGCGGCAAGCTGGTCGCTCCCGGTTTGATCGACATGCGCGCGTTCATCGGAGAGCCCGGCGAAGCCAGTCGCGAAACGCTGGCGTCAGCCAGCCAAGCTGCCGCTGCAGGCGGCGTGACCACGATCATCTGCCAACCGGACACCTCGCCGCCTATCGATGATCCGGCGACCGTCGACTACGTCCTGCGCCGCGCCCGCGACACCGGAATTGTGCATGTCCATCCCATGGCGGCGATCACCAAGGGTCTGGAAGGCAAGGAAATGACGGAGATCGGGCTGCTAAAGGCGGCCGGCGCCGTAGCGTTTACCGATGGTACGAAAAGCATCACCAACGCGCAGGTGATGCGGCGGGTGCTCACCTATGCGGGCGATTTCGATGCGCTGATCGTACACCATACGGAAGACCCGAACCTGGTCGGCGACGGTGTCATGAATGAAGGCGAGTTTGCCGCGCGCCTCGGCCTTCTCGGCATTCCCAAGGCGGCTGAAACCGTCATGTTCGAGCGCGACGTGCGTCTCGTCGCGCTGTCTGGCGGCCGCTATCACGCGGCATCCGTGACATGCACGGAAACGCTCGATGTCCTGCGGCGCGCCAAAGATGCCGGACTGAACGTGACGGCGTCGGTGTCGATCAATCACATCACCCTCAACGAAAACGACATCGGTCCCTACCGCACGTTTCTCAAGCTCTCGCCGCCCCTGCGCGCGGAAGATGACCGAAAAGCGCTGGTTGCGGGATTGGCGAGCGGCCTCGTTGACGTGGTGATGTCCGACCACAATCCGCAGGACGTCGAAACCAAGCGTCTGCCCTTTGCCGAGGCGGCGCCCGGCGCGATCGGACTTGAGACGATGCTCACTGCCGGGTTGCGCTTGGTTCATGGCGGTGAACTGGAACTTATGACGTTGCTGCGCGCGATGTCGACGCGTCCGGCGGAGCTGCTCGGCCTTCCTGGCGGTACGCTGAAAAGCGGAGCGCCGGCCGACGTCATTGTCGTCGATGTCGATATGCCGTGGATCCTCGATCCGGATGAACTCAAGTCGAAGTGCAAGAACACGCCGTTCGATGAAGCCCGGCTCACCGGCCGCGTCGTCCGCACAATCGTTGCCGGCCGAACTGTGTACGAATACGTATGACGGCCGCCCTCGCCTTCGTTTTCGGCTATCTCCTGGGCTCGATACCCTTCGGTCTCCTGCTTACGCGCGCGGCGGGCGGCCCCGATATCAGATCGATCGGTTCGGGCAACATCGGCGCGACCAATGTTCTGCGTACAGGAAACAAGACGCTCGCCGTTGCCACCCTTATTTGCGACATGCTTAAGGGTACGGTCGCTGTTATCGCTGCAGCCCGTTACGGAACGGACGCCGGACCGGCGGCCGCGCTCGGCGCTTTCCTCGGACACCTGTTTCCGGTCTGGTTGAAATTCAGGGGCGGCAAAGGCGTTGCCACCTATATCGGCCTGCTCATCGGCCTCCACTGGCCGGCGGCACTGTTCTTCTGCATCATCTGGCTCGCGGTTGCCGCAGCTACACGTTATTCCTCGCTCGCAGCGCTTATCGCCAGCGCGCTTACGCCCTTTGAGATCTGGTATTTCGGCCTTCCGAACGTCGCCGTCCTGTTTTTGCTGCTTACGGTTTTGCTGTGGGTCATGCACCGCGCCAATATCGGACGTCTGCTGAATGGCAGCGAAGGCAAAATCGGCGCACACGCGTCCAGCACAAACTAAACTACAGGTTGTGTTCTGCCCGGATAGGCTGTAGTGCTGACCGCGCAAACGCGGACGGTGACAGGTTGACCGATAACCGGAGGCTGAGCGATCACGAGCGGCTCGACTGGCTCCGCCTCATTCGAACGGACAATGTCGGTCCGCGAACGTTTAAGGATCTCATCAGGCACTTTGGCAGTGCACGTGCCGCACTTGAGGCGCTGCCCGAGCTTGCGCACCGTGGGGGTTCGGCCAGGTCGCTGCGCATCTGTTCCGCAGATCAGGCGACTGTCGAAATCGAAGCGGCCCGCAATGCGGGCGTGGAGTTCATCGCTCTGGGTGAGCGGGCATATCCCGCGCGTTTACAAATGATCGACGATCCGCCGCCACTGATTGCAGTGCGCGGAAAGATCGAGGTGCTGGAACGCCCACAAATTGCAATAGTCGGTTCCCGCAACGCTTCCGCAGCTGGCGTGAAGTTCGCCGAACGAATGGCGCGCGATCTCGGCAATGCGGGTTTCGTCATCGTATCCGGTCTCGCACGCGGTATCGACGCCGCCGCCCATCGTGCCAGCCTGAAGACGGGCACGATCGCCGTGCTTGCCGGAGGTCATCGCTATATTTACCCGCCGGAACATAGCGAACTTGCGGAGAGCATCTCGGCCGAAGGCGCCACTGTGACGGAGATGCCGTTCGGCAGGGAGCCACGTACACATGATTTTCCGCGCCGCAACCGGCTGATATCGGGACTTTCCGTCGGCGTCATCGTGGTGGAGGCCGCGCGGCGCTCGGGATCGCTAATTACTGCACGCCTTGCCGGCGAACAGGGCCGCGAGGTTTTTGCCGTCCCCGGCTCGCCACTTGACCCGCGCTGCGAAGGCACAAACGCATTGCTCAAGCAAGGCGCAATCCCGGCAACCGAGGCTGCAGATGTCATCACAGCAGTCGAGCCCATCCTCGGCCATGCCGTCCATTCCGCCTCTGCGCAGGAGCCGTTGCCGGAACCGCTGGGACCTTCGGATATCCAGCTGAATACCGGTGAGCGCAGTCAAATCATCGCATTGCTTGGGCCGACTCCTGTATCGATCGACGAACTGGTCCGGCTGGCGCAAGTTTCGCCCACGATCGTGCGTGCCGCCCTGCTCGAGCTTGAAATCGCCGGCCGGATAGAGCGTCACGGAGCGGGGTTGGTGTCACTCGTGTAACGTTGCGATACGAATTCGCCCTGTTACATTGGAATCCCTCATGACCGCCCGATTATGCCTTGCCGTTGCGATCGTTTTGATGCCTCTGTCTTTGCCGTGTTTCGCGCAGGAACAGGCTCTCTCTGCTTTTCTGAACACGTTATGGACGGATGCGCAGGCGAAAGGCATCAACCGAGTGACGTTCGATGCTGCTTTGAGGGGATTCACGCCAGATCAACGGGTAATCGCGGCAACTCAGCGCCAGCCTGAATACGGCAAGCCTGTAGGTGATTACGTTAACGCCATAGTATCAAAACGTCGCATCGCGGATGCGCAACTCAAGGCGCGTCAATGGACCAAGGTATTCGATGCGATCGAGAAACAATTTCAGGTCGACCGCGCCGTGCTGCTTGCCCTGTGGGGCATGGAATCCGATTTTGGCTCCGAGAAGGATCGATGGGATGTATTTCGATCCCTCGCCACACTCGCTTACGTAAAATATCGCGATCCATATTTTCGCAATGAGTTGCTGGTGGCGATGCGAATTATGCAGGAGTACCGCATTCCCCGCGAGAAAATGGTGAGCTCGTGGGCTGGCGCGATGGGTCAGACGCAGTTCATGCCGTCTAATTTCGTGGATTATGCGGTGGATTTTTCCGGCGACGGGCGTGTCGACATCTGGACCAACGTTCCAGACGTGCTTGCGTCCACTGCGAACTACCTGCGCAAATGGAAATGGAATTCCGCGCTGCCTTGGGGGTTCGAGGTCATCGTTCCGCAGGGCTTCGACTATATGCGCAGCCGGGCGAGTTTCGCCGAATGGCAGGCACTCGGGCTGCGTCGAGCCGACGGGAAGGCGTTCCCGGACTCCGGCCAGGCAATCCTGTTTTTCCCGAGTGGCGCAGGTGGCCCCGGCTTCATTGTCACGGAAAATTTCGATGTGTTGAAGAAATACAACAACTCTGACGCCTACGCGATTGCGGTCGGACACCTTGCAGACCGATTCAGGGTGGTGGCCTCATCACGGCACCCTGGCCGAAGGATGATCGCCAGCTCTCTCGCGACGCGCGGATCGCGTTGCAGAAAAAATTGGCGGCCCTCGGCTACAAGGTGAAGGAGTTCGAAGGTCACATTGATTTTGATCTGCGCGACAACATCCGCGCGGAGCAAAAGAGGCTCGGACTGGTACCGGATGGGCACCCAACGACCACATTGCTTGAAAAGCTCGGCGTGAGGGGGCGGTGAATGCGGACGGAGCGGACAACCGTGCTCGCCACTGGAAGTGGATCAAGGAATATTATACAATTCATAATTGTACACTCCGCCCGTCTCTTTCGTGCCCTATTTGGCTGGTCTGACACGCGTTCTTAACCCGCGTATTTGACAGTAGGGGTCAGCTTCCCCATGTTCCGAGCCAAACATGCGGCCGATTCCGCCTTGATTCTCAACAGGCTTGGCGGCTAACCCATTGGATTTTCATGAATATTGTCGTAGTCGAGTCGCCGTCTAAGGCGAAGACGATCAACAAGTACCTCGGCTCCGGCTACGAGGTTTTGGCCTCGTTCGGCCATATTCGGGACCTGCCGCCCAAGGATGGCTCGGTCGATCCCGACAACGATTTCCATATGCTTTGGGAAGTCGACTCGAAGTCCAACCAACGCATGAACGAGATCGCGCGGGCACTCAAAGGAGCAGACAAGCTGATCCTCGCGACCGACCCTGATCGCGAAGGCGAAGCGATTTCCTGGCACGTACTTGAGGTGCTCAAGGAAAAGAAAGCGCTCAAGGATCAGAAAATCGAGCGTGTCGTGTTCAACGCAATCACCAAGCAGGCGGTGATAGACGCGATGAAACACCCGCGCGAGATCGACGCGGCACTCGTCGATGCCTATCTCGCGCGCCGCGCACTCGACTATCTCGTCGGATTCACTCTCTCGCCCGTGCTGTGGCGCAAGCTGCCTGGCGCCCGCTCCGCCGGCCGCGTCCAATCGGTCGCACTTCGGCTTGTTTGCGACCGCGAGCTTGAAATCGAGAAGTTCGTCGCAAAGGAATATTGGTCGATCGTCGCCAAGCTGGTGACGCCACGCAATGAAATATTCGAAGCGCGCCTAGTCGGCGCCGACGGGCAAAAGATCCAACGCCTCGATATCGGATCAAGCGCGGAGGCCGAAGCATTCACGCGCGATCTTGAAAATGCCATCTTCAAGGTCGCTTCGGTCGAGGCAAAACCGGCACGTCGAAATCCTCCGCCGCCGTTTACGACGTCGACCATGCAGCAGGAGGCGAGCCGAAAGCTCGGTTTTGCCCCGGCAGTCACCATGCGTCTCGCGCAGCGGCTCTATGAGGGCGTGGAGATCAACGGTGAAGCCACGGGCCTGATCACATACATGCGTACCGACGGCATCGACATGGCGCCGGAAGCCATTGCGGACATTCGGGCGATGCTCGGCCGCAATTACGGCAAGGAGTACGTCCCCGCTTCGCCGCGCGAGTATCACAACAAATCAAAGAATGCACAGGAAGCTCACGAAGCGGTACGCCCGACAAGCGCGAGCCGTACGCCGGCCGAAGTTGCCAAATACGTCGATCGTGATCAGGCGCGACTTTATGAATTGATCTGGAATCGCGCGGTTGCAAGCCAGATGGAGTCTGCCGAGCTCGAGCGTACGACCGTCGACATCATCGCCAGGGCCGGTGATCGAAATATCGAGTTGCGTGCCTCCGGTCAGGTCGTGAAATTTGACGGTTTCCTTACGCTCTATCAGGAAGGCCAGGACGAAACATCCGACGACGATGAATCGCGCCGCCTGCCTGCCATGTCGGAAGGCGAAACACTCATCAAGCAGGCGATCGAGTCGTCGCAGCATTTCACCGAGCCGCCGCCACGGTTCTCTGAGGCGGCTCTCGTGAAACGCATGGAAGAGCTCGGTATCGGCCGACCCTCGACCTATGCCTCGATCCTGCAGGTCCTGCAGGATCGAGGCTATGTGCGCATTGACAAGAAACGCCTTATCCCGGAAGACAAGGGTCGTGTAGTCATCGCCTTTTTGGAAAGCTTCTTCACGCGTTACGTCGAATACGATTTTACTGCGAGCCTCGAAGAAAAACTCGACGAGATTTCGGCAGGCAAGATCGACTGGCGTGCAGTGCTTGCCGAATTCTGGGCGGACTTTGTCGGCGCCGTGAACGACATCAAGGAAGTCCGCAACCGCGTCGTGCTCGACGCGCTTAACGACCTGCTCGAACCCCATATTTTTCCGGAACGCACGGACGGCAAACCGCGTCGTCAGTGCCCGCAGTGTGAAACCGGACAGCTTTCGCTGAAGACAGGCCGTTTTGGCGCCTTCGTGGGGTGCTCGAACTATCCTGACTGCAATTTCACGCGGCAGATCACGCCAAACGCCGACGGCATTCAGGGCAAGAAAGTCCTGGGCGAAGATCCCGTCACCGGTTTTGAGGTGACACTGCGCGGTGGCCGTTACGGACCTTATCTCCAGCTTGGCGAGCAAATGAAGCCGCCGAAAGTGAAGAAAGGCGAAAAGAAGCCCGAGGTTGAAAAGCCCAAGCGCGCAAGCATTCCCAAAGGCGTTTCGCCCGACGACATCGACCTGGAGAAGGCTCTCGGCCTTCTGTCGCTTCCGCGCGAGATCGGCCTGTCGCCGGAAGATGGCGAGCCGATCATCGCCGGGATCGGGCGCTTCGGTTCGTATGTCAGACACGGCAAAACGTATGCGAATCTCGAAGATGGCGACGATGTCCTGACAATCGGCCTCAACCGCGCCGTGACGCTGATTGCGGAGAAGAAGGCGAACCCGAAGAAAGGCCGCCGCTTCGGCGCCGACCCGGGCAAGGTGCTCGGCGAGCATCCAGATCAAGGCGGGCCGGTTGTTGTCAAAAACGGCCGCTACGGTCCTTATGTAAGCCACAACGGCATCAACGCGACGATCACCGGCGACAAGACGCCGGAGACGATCACGCTCACCGAGGCCATCGTCCTGCTGGATGCGCGCGCCGACCAGCTCAGTTCCCAGCCGCGGCGCGCGGCCGGCCGCAAAAAGGCAGGCGAGCCATCCGAGGCGCCCAAGGGCCGCAAGAAGGTGATAACGGAGCCGGCGGAGAAAGCCGAGAAGTCGGCAAAGCCGCGGAAAAAGCCGGCGAAGAAGGCGGCGAAGGTCACCGCCGCCGAATAGCTGGCGGACGCCGCTTCCCGCCACTACATTCGGCATGGCAGCGCCGTTTTGACATCTGCCCGCAGCGGCGCCGTTTCGGCGCAGGACTTCCATATTGAACAGAAAAACCAGACGAACGCCGACCCTCCCCTCCAAGACCGACATCCTCGCCTTCATCGGCAACAACCCCGGTAGGGTCGGAACCCGCGAGATCGCGCGTGCCTTCGGGCTGAAGAACGCCCTGCGCGCCGATCTTAAGCGGCTGCTCCGCGAACTCGCCGACGAGGGGTCAATCGAACGGCGGCGCCGGAAGCTGCATCACCCGGGAACCCTGCCCTCGACCGTCCTGGCGGACGTGACGGCCCGTGACAGCGACGGTGACCTGATCGCCACGCCCGACGAATGGGACGAGGATGCGCACGGGCCCGCACCCAGAATCCGCATTCCCGTTCTGCGCAAGACGCATCCTGGTGAAGCCGCCGGCGTCGGCGACCGCGTCCTGCTTCGCGTCGAGGAGACAGATGAAGAGGCCGGCGTCCGTCACCGCGGCCGCGTCATCAAGATCATCGATCACCCCAAACACCGCGTGCTGGGGATCTTCCGAAAGGTCGCCCACGGCGGCGGCCGCCTGGAGCCGGTCGACAAGAAAATGCTCGGCAAGGAGCTTTCGATTCCCTCCGGCGCTACCGCCGATGCCGAAGATGGCGATCTGATTGCCGTCGAGACCTCGCGCGCACGACGCCTCGGCCTGCCGACTGGACGCGTTGTCGAGCGGCTGGGCTCGTTGAAGAGCGAGCGAGCAGTCAGCCTGATCGCCATACATACGCACGGTATCCCGTCGGTGTTCCGGCGCGAAACGCTGCAGGAGGCCGAGGCCGCCCGGCCGGCCACGCTCGCCGGCCGCGAGGACTGGCGCAAGATACCCTTCGTCACGATCGATCCTCCCGATGCCAAAGATCATGACGACGCGGTCCACGCCGCGCCCGACACGGCCGCGAACAACCCCGGCGGGTTTATCGTCGAGGTCGCCATCGCGGATGTTGCGCATTATGTCAGGCCCGGCTCGGCTCTCGACCGCGAAGCGCTTGCGCGTGGCAATTCCGTCTATTTTCCGGACCGGGTTGTGCCGATGCTGCCCGAACGGATCTCGAATAACCTCTGCTCCCTGCGCCCGAATGAAGATCGCGCCGCGCTCGCCGTGCGCATGATCATAGGCGCCGACGGGCGCAAGCGTTCGCACACGTTTCACCGCATCTTGATGCGATCGGCAGCGCGTCTCTCATATCAGCAGGCACAGCTGGCGATTGCGGGGCGCGTCGATGAGGAAACCGCGGCACTCGTCGAGCCCGCGCTCAGGCCGCTTTACTCTGCCTTCGCTGCCATGGCGCGCGCACGCGCCGAGCGGCAGCCGCTCGATCTTGACCTTCCGGAACGCAAGATCCTGCTCAAGTCCGACGGAACCGTTGATCGCGTGATCGTGCCGGAACGTCTGGAAGCGCATCGTCTGATCGAGGAATTCATGATCCTGGCCAACGTTGCCGCCGCCGAAACGCTTGAGCGGGCGCGCGTGCCTCTCATCTATCGCGTGCACGACGAGCCGGCGATGGAAAAGGTGCAGGCGTTGCGTGAATTCCTCGCCAGCCTCGACATCCCTTTCGCCAAAGGCGGCGTACTCAGGCCGGAAGCGTTCAACCGTGTGTTGGCGCGCGTGAAAGGGCGCGATGCCGAGCAGCTCATCAACGAGGTGGTGCTGCGTACGCAGGCCCAGGCCGAGTATTCGTCTGAAAATTACGGACATTTCGGATTGAATCTGCGGCGTTACGCGCACTTTACCTCACCGATCCGCCGCTACGCAGATTTGACCGTGCATCGGGGACTGATCCGCGCCCTGAAGCTCGGCTCCGACGGGTTGCCCGGCGAAACCGACCAGAAAGCATTGGCGGAAATCGCCGCGCAGATTTCCGCGACCGAGCGCCGTGCCATGCTGGCCGAGCGCGAGACCAGCGACCGGCTGATCGCGCACTTTCTCGCCGATCGAGTCGGCGCGATTTTCGACGGGCGCATTTCCGGCGTTACCCGCGCCGGCCTGTTCGTCAGGTTGAACGACACCGGGGCCGACGGATTTGTCCCGGCGCGCACGATTGGTGAGGAATATTTCCGATACGACGAAAAAGGTCATGCCATGGTCGGCTCGCGTTCCGGCACGAACTACAGGCTTGGCGACCGCGTCTCGGTAAAGCTGGTCGAAGCGGCTCCGGTTGCCGGTGCGCTGCGCTTTGAGCTCTTGTCGGAAGGCCGGCGTGGCAGGCCGTTTCCGCGCCAGCGACACGAGCCACACTATCGCCGCTCACGCGGCAAGCAACGGAAGACACGATGACCAAGGATTTCGGAAAACTCTGGGCCGAGCGTATGACCAAGGCGGAACGTGATCAGTCGTTCCCCGACAGCGAGCCACGAGATGCTGCGACATTGATGCTCATCGACCGTTCCGGTCCGGCGCCGCGGGTCCTGCTCGGACGTCGTCATGCCGGCCATAAGTTCATGCCCGGGAAATTCGTCTTTCCCGGCGGTCGGATCGAGCCGCTCGACCGGAAAATGACTGCGATCAGCGAGTTGCACCCGGATGCTGAGAAAAAGCTTCTGGAGCGCGTGACAGATGCCAGCACCGACTATGCCCGCGCCTTTGCGCTCGCCGCCGTACGGGAAACGGCGGAGGAGACCGGCCTTCTGCTCGGCGTGAAGCGCGACCAGCCGCCTGCCGTGCCCGGCGAAATCTGGGCCGAGTTCGCAAAAGCCGGCGTTCATCCGGATCTCGGCCAGATTCACTTCATCGCCCGCGCGGTCACTCCCCCTCGACGGCCGCGCCGTTTCGACACACGTTTTCTGACCGCGGATGCATCCGCGATTGCGCACAGGATTGAAGGAGTCGTTGGGCCGGATTCCGAACTTGTCGAGCTTGCCTGGGTGCCGATCGAGGATGCTGCCCGCCTCGACATGCCGACAATAACGGCCATCGTGCTCGAAGAGTTGCTCGCCCGCGTGGAGGCCGGCATGGGTCACGACCTTCCGGTGCCGTACTATTATATGATCGACCAGCAATTCTATCGCGAGCTGTTGTAAATGCCGAAAAATCTGCATTTCTTGACATTTCTCGCTCCGGCGCTAGTTTCCGCCGCAAGCACCCAGGCACCTCACGTCAAAAGGTAAATTCCATGGCCAAGGCCATCAGTCTCAAGATCAAACTCGTTTCGAGCGCCGGTACCGGCCATTACTACGTGACGCGCAAGAATTCGCGCACGCAGACCGACAAGATGAAGAAGAAAAAATACGATCCGATTGCGCGCAAGCACGTCGAATATACCGAATCCAAGATCAAGTGATCGTCGGAGCGGTCGAATGCTTCGCACGATTTTTGCCGCCCTGCTGCTGACAGCACTCGCCTCTCTACCCGCAGGCGCCGCTGAAAAGCACAAGCTCGCGCTGCAGATCAGCGACAACGACCCTGCGAAAATGAACGCGGTCCTCAACGTGGCCGCGAATGTTTCCAAGTATTATTCGGACAAGGGCGAGGAAGTCGATATTCAGATCGTTGCCTTCAATGCCGGACTTCACATGCTGCGTGAGGACACATCGCCGGTGAAGCAACGCTTGAAGTCGTTCAAGCAAGGCATGCCGAACGTATCGTTCATGGCCTGTGAGAATACGCTCGAGTCTATGGCCCGCAACGAAGGCAAGGAGCCCCCGCTGGTAGAGAATGCCGAGCGCGTGAAAGCCGGCGTGGTCACGCTGATCGAGCTTGGCGAAAAGGGCTGGACCATCGTCCGCCCGTAGCGATTGCCCAAAAAAGGTGGCCGGCCGAAAGCGGCGACATGAGGAGGCCACTCGCACCACTCCCGAACCGGCCGAACCCCACGGACCCAGGAGATGCGGCGGACCTGAGCACTCCGCAGGGTATGGAAATCTGCTTTGCTTCGCGGCGAATGAGACTCAGTCGCCTTCGTCGCAAAGGTACCTTACCCGTCCCGGCTCACCAATTGCCTCAATAAGGCGCTGGAATGGCTTGGAAAATCACCTGGCCGGGACATGGTGCCGTTGGTTGCCGTGATTGGGCGCCGTAACGTGGCGGCGCGGCCGCAGGTGCGAATCCGTTACGCCGCACCAAGAAAATGGCGGATGGTCTCGATGAATTTTCCGACCGCAATTGGTTTTGACAGGTACGCCTCGCACCCACCCTCGCGGATGCGCTCTTCATCGCCCTTCATTGCGAATGCAGTGACGGCCACGACCGGAATGCGCTTGAGCTCCGGATCGTCCTTGAGCCATTTGGTAACCTCGAGCCCGGACACTTCCGGCAACTGAATATCCATCAGGATCAGATCCGGCCGGTGCCTGCGTGCGAGATCGAGCGCTTCGATCCCATTGCGCGTTCCCACCGTCTGGTAGCCGTGAGCCTCCAGAAGGTCGTGGAAGAGCTTCATATTGAGCTCATTGTCTTCCACGATCAGGACGGTCTTTGGCATTCCCCTTCCGTCCTTTTGCGCCCCGCCGTAGTCAGGCATCATCGGGCAAGCTAGTGCCGATTTCTTACGGAAAGGCAAATTGGCCGATGCCACAGGGCTCTCGATTCGCGCGCAAAGAGGCGGAAGCACTTGCGATTCAGGCTCTTACATTCATCGCCAATGACGGCGAGAGGCTGGGCCGTTTCCTGGCGGTCACAGGCATCGGACCAAACGAGATTCGGGCGGCGGCGCGTGAGCCAGGGTTTTTAGGGGGCATTCTCGAATATCTGGCATCCGACGAACGGTTGATCGCCGATTTCGTTGCCGAGTCGGGTCTTGACCCTGCCGACATCGATCGCGGTCGCGCACTGCTTGCCGGCCAACCATGGGAACGGGATGTTCCATGAGCTTCTGTCGCGATTGCCTCGCCGACGTGCCGCGGAGTGCCCGCCGGTGTGCAACATGCGGCTCGCCCCGCCTGCTGCGTCATCCGGAACTTGACAGCCTGACGATCGCTCATATCGACTGCGATGCTTTTTATGCAACGATCGAGAAGCGCGACAACCCCGACATCGCCGACAAGCCGGTCATCGTCGGCGGAGGTACACGCGGCGTTGTTGCCGCGGCATGCTATGTGGCGCGCACCTACGGCATCCGTTCCGCCATGCCGATGTTCGAGGCCAGACGACGATGCCCCGGTGCCGTGGTCATAAAACCGAACATGGCGAAATACGTCGAAGTCGGCCGCGCGGTTCGCAAATCAATGCTTGCGCTGACGCCGCTCGTCGAGCCGCTGTCGATTGACGAGGCCTTCCTTGACCTCAGCGGCACGGAGCGGCTGCACGGCAAGAGCGCGGCAAAGGCCCTGGCCGGTTTTGCGACGCAGGTCGAGCGCGATTTCGGCATTACGATATCGATAGGTCTGGCCGCCAACAAATTTCTGGCCAAGATTGCCTCCGATCTCGATAAGCCGCGCGGTTTTGCGGTGCTCGGTACGTCCGAAGCGGTTTCCTTTCTTGCAACCAAGCCGGTGGGATTTATCTACGGCGTGGGTGCGATGAGCGCGGCCAAGCTTGCGGCTGATGGCTTCCACACGATCGCCGACCTGCAGAAGGCCGACGAGAGCCACCTCGTTCGTCGGTATGGCGAGGAAGGCGCGCGACTCTGGCGGCTTGCGCGCGGCATCGACACACGCAAGGTGAACCCCGAGCGTGACACCAAGAGCATCTCAGCCGAGACGACATTCGACCGCGACATCAGTGAATTCCGCCCGCTTGAGCAGTGTCTATGGGACCTCACCGAGCGTATATCGGCACGACTTAAGGCAAGCGCGCTTGCCGGATCGACGGTGACCCTCAAACTGAAAAGTGCCGACTTCAAGATCCGCACCAGGGCACGCGCCCTGGGTGCCCCTACCCAGCTCGCAACGCGCATTTTTGCCGCCGGCCGCGATTTACTGTCGCATGAGGTGGGCACGACCCGATTTCGCCTTATCGGAATCGGCGTCAGCAATCTCGAAGACGCCGCCGGAGACGATCTTGCCGACTTGATCGATCGCAGGGCCGCCGACGCCGAACACGCGGTCGACAGGCTGCGCTCGAAATTCGGACGCGGTGCCGTGGTGAAAGGGCTGTCGTTTGACGACAGCTGAAACGCGGGCATTCAGGGACAGGGTTTGGCGTTCTTCAATTCAAGCGACGTCATCTCCCCGCTGATGATGAAGTCGGTATAGTCAAGAGTGAGAGCCCGCGAAATCCCGTTCTCGTAAAGCTCGAATGTGATCGAGTAAACGGGGACCTCTTCTCCGCCCTGCTCGGATTTTTTATCCGTCTTGTCGAAATAGCTTATGGTGACGGGCCAGCGCACGAGTTTTGCCAGGTCCGGCACCCTCGCACTCGCATCGTCGGGCGCTCGGTTTCCCGGCTCGATGGGGTGACCGATAACGGTAAGCGTATTGTACAGTTTTTCACCGCTTTCCGAACCATCGTACACGGGAAATTCGAGAACGGATTTGCCTTCACGCGCCGCCGCGATTATCCGCCGCATGTGCTCGGTCGGAAAGACGGCTGTGCCTGGCACCGTGAATTTTTTTTCCTTGGGCTTTGCCAGACTGACCGTTACTGCCTTCGCATCACGATCGGCATGCCCATCGACGATATCGGTCCGCCGTTCGTTAAACAGATTTTCTGAAGTGAAGCGAAATCGCCTGGCATCTCCGTCTTCCCAGGTGGTCGACCTCAGGTCACTCAGTGCAGGCTTGCCCTCACCGGAGTCGAGCTCGGACACCTGCCGGAACTGCAACTGATAGCCCTCGCAGGCGCTGCCCGAGAAGTCATACAGAATTCTGCCACGTACACTCTCGATCCCGCGGGTGCCGCGCGACTTTGCCAGTTTGAGATCGTAGATCGCCCTGTGCGGCGCGAGCAGAACGCGATCGGCGGGTGGTGCGGCGGCCACCGGTTGCTGGCCCGCCAGAACCGCAAGGCAGGACGACAGCACGACAGGTATGGAAGTCGTCGCGGTCGCGAAACTCATTAATGGCAAACCTTCCCTTTGAGCCTGAATGGTGAAGGCGAGAAAGACGCACGATCTGGGCAACATAGAGGCCGCAGGGAATTCCGGCAACTCCTGCACACTCTGGCTTGCGCCGGTCCCTCCGATCGGCCAAGGATCGCCTGAACCAACCGGAGGACGCCATGTCGGGATCGGTCGAAAAGAAACTCGCCGGCTTGGGCATCAACCTGCCGACGCCGGCAAGCCCCATCGCAAACTACGTTCCGTTTGTACGCAGCGGAAACATGCTCGTCATATCCGGACAGCTTTGCTTCGGTGCCGATGGCAAGCTTGTCGCAACGGGCCAGTTGGGCGGCGGCGTTTCGATCGACGATGGACAAAGGGCAGCGCGCGCGTGCGCGATCAACCTGTTGGCGCAGATCAAGGCTGCGCTCGGCGACCTGGACAAGGTAAAGCGTGTCGTTCGTCTGGGTGGTTTCATTAATTCAGCGCCCGGATTTGCCGATGGGCCCAAAGTCATGAACGGCGCCTCCGACCTCATGGTCGAGGCGTTCGGCGAAAACGGCCGGCACGCGCGCAGTACTGTCGGTGTCGCAGCACTGCCCGCCAATTCGGCCGTCGAGGTCGAAGGCCAGTTCGAGGTCTCGTGATTTTCCGATGACCGGCCTTGATTGGCTCACCGTCAGGCCTATCGCCCACCGCGGCCTGCACGACGCGAAACGCGGTATCGTTGAGAATACCGCCGCCGCATTCACTGCGGCAATTGCAAACGGCTATGGCATCGAGACCGACCTGCAGATCAGCACGGACGGAGAGGCCATGGTGCATCATGATGATTCCCTTGGCCGTCTTACCGAAGGGCGCGGCTATCTCGCCGATCTGACCGCAGAGCAGCTCAAGGCCGTTCCATTCAAGGGGACCGCCGACCGCATGCTCACGCTCGGTGAATTGTGCGATCTCACAGGCGGCCGAACGCCTTTGCTGCTTGAGCTCAAAAGTCACTTTAATGATGACACGCGTCTCGTCACGCGGACCGCAGACATTCTTTCATCTTATTCAGGGCCGGTGGCCGTCATGTCGTTCGATCCCGGTTTGATTGAATTTACGCGCTATGCGCGGCCTGTGCTGGCCCGTGGCATCGTCGCGCAAAGGCATTATTTACAGAGCGAGTGGAAGGCACTGTCAGCCTCCCAAAGACGAAGCATGGGCTGGATGTTGCATGTTCCACGGAGCCGACCTCAATTCATTGCCTATTCGGTGCGGGACTTGCCAGCCGCGCCTCCTCTGCTCGTCAGTTCCCTGTGCAGGCTGCCTTTGCTGGGATGGACCGTGCGCAGCGATGACGATCGCGTGCGGGCCGCCCGTTGGACTGACCAGATCATTTTTGAAGGCTGGCGGCCATAATTTGCCAACACATCCGCAGTAAATGAGCTTGCTTGGCAAAGCCTGGAGACCCCGATGATCCGCCTGGTTGCAATTGCCGGCCTTGCGATGGCTTTTGCCGCTTCCGTTCCGGTGTACGCCGCGCCGCAAGTGGCCACGATTTCGGCCGCCACGAAAAAGGCAAAGCCGGTCCGGCGACAGGACGCCGGGCAGATCGCATGTACGGTCAGTGGCTGTCACAGAATCCCGCCCGGCTGCCACCCACAGACGGGGTACAACTGGGATGGAATTCCCACCGGCTTCGATATCGTTGTCTGCCGCTACCCGCGTGGCCGGCCAGGGTGACGGGATGGGATTTCCAAGAGGTCGTGCGTAAAGTTGGGGAACGAAACACCGTTCAATGACCGAACTCCAGCTACGCATTCGTATTGCCCAGTCGCTTGGCGATATCCCGCCAGGCGACTGGGATATGTGTGCTGGCGGCACGGCCACGGCGCCGGTTTCCGAGAGGAAATCCACAGTTGGGGAAAACTTTTCCCCATTATCATCAACACAAGGAAATGTAGATAACCCATTTATTTCCCATCATTTTTTGTCATCGCTTGAGGAATCGGGTTCGGTTGGCGGACGGACCGGCTGGCAGCCGCGCCACCTGGTCGCCGAAGACATCAATGGCGAGATTCTGGGAGTGGCGCCCTGTTACGTGAAAACGCATTCGCGCGGGGAATATGTTTTCGATCACGGTTGGGCGGAGGCGTTCGAGCGGGCTGGCGGCAGTTACTATCCCAAGCTTCAGGTCGCCGTGCCGTTCACCCCGGTGACCGGCCCGCGTCTCCTCGCCCGATCGGGCCCGCAAATGTTGGCAGTGCGCGACGCCTTGGCCGATGCGCTGGCCGAAATCACATCCGCAAGCGACCTTTCGTCCGCCCATGTCACCTTTCTCACCGAGACGGAATGGCACACGCTCGGCGAGCGCGGGTTCCTGCGGCGCACCGATCAACAGTTCCATTGGGAGAACGCCGGCTATGCATCATTCGATGACTTTCTGGCCGCGCTCGCATCGCGCAAGCGAAAGACCATTCGGCGGGAACGCAAGGAAGCCCTGCGCGCGGGTCTGGAAGTCCGCTGGCTGACCGGCAGTGATCTGACGGAATCGGTATGGGATGCTTTCTTCGCGTTCTACATGGAAACCGGATCGCGAAAGTGGGGTCGCCCTTACCTTACGCGTGAATTCTTTTCGATCGTTGGCGAGAAACTGCGCGACCGTATATTGCTCGTAATGGCCCGCCGCTCGGGACGATGGATCGCGGGCGCAATCAATTTCATCGGTGCCGATGCGCTCTATGGGCGGAACTGGGGGGCCATCGAACACCATCCATTTTTGCACTTCGAACTCTGTTACTACCAGGCAATCGACTATGCGATCTCGCACGGGTTGAAACGGGTCGAGGCGGGAGCGCAGGGCGAGCACAAGCTTGCGCGCGGTTACCTTCCCCACACCACCTATTCGGCGCATTTCATTGTCAATCCGGCCTTGCGCCGCGCCGTTTCGGAATATCTCGCTCGTGAACGGATTTATGTACAAGCTGCAGCCGAGGAGCTTGCGGCGATAGCGCCGTTCCGCAAAGATTTGGTCGAACAGGATTAGCCGCAGGATTAGCCGGGGGAACCGATGCCAAGTTATGACCCGAACAATATCTTCGCCAAGATTCTGCGCGGCGAGCTGCCGAGCCACAAGGTCTACGAGGACGAAAAGACCCTCGCCTTTCTCGATATAATGCCCCGCTCACCGGGACATACTCTTGTCCTTCCGAAAGTGCCCGCCAGAAATATTCTTGATATCGGCGCGGACGAACTGACCCATGTAATGCTGACGGTCCAGAAAGTTGCCAAGGCCGCCATCAAGGCATTCTCTGCGGACGGCATCACGATCCAGCAGTTCAATGAAGGGGCCGGCGGCCAGGTTGTCTTTCACCTGCACGTTCATGTGATACCCAGAAAGACCGGCGTTGCCATGAAGCCTCCCGCGAGCGAGAAGGAAAAGCCCGAGGTTCTCGCCGAGCATGCCAAGATACTTGCCGCCGCCATTGCGAGTGGCTGAGCTAGCCGGCGAACAAAAACGCGCCAAGCAGCAGCGCTACTTCGCCGGCGAAAACCCCTGCGAATACCGATCGCTTGGCGCCGAGAAACACGATAAAACCGACCGCAGTCGCGAGGATCCGGATTGGAAGCGGTACTGCAGCGAGCGCGCCGGTCGAAAACAGAACCAGCTTGGCAATAACCCCGGCAAGGATCGCGGTCGCGACCGCCCGCGACCAGACTACGACCTCGGATTCCTCGTTGAGCCCGCGCGCGAGGATCAGACCGAACACGCGCCAAACCTCGTTCGGCAAATACCCGACCAGGATCATCAGGAAATACGGCCAGAGCTCGTTCAGCACGGCATTCATGTCATCGCCTCGCGGGCGCGGTGTATGACATAGGCAAGCGTACCGCCAACAATACCTGTCCACATCAGATCGAGACCGACGTCGAGCACCGTCAATAAAGGTCCGATGACCAGTCCGAACACCAGGCCGAGCCTGTCGACCATCATGCGCGCGTTGCGTGCGGTCGACATGAGGAATGACATCGGCGTCAGAAACAGCAGGCCGCCGGCGAGCAGTGCTGGCAGCCCGGCGGCCAGGTAGAAGCCGACAAACCCGAAGACCACCGCGGTGGTCATGTAACCGCACGACATCCCGTTACAGAACGGGATGCGCCATTGGTGCGCGATGCGCGGCAGGAGCCGCAGGGACTCGACCCACATGCTTACCGCGGTGAAATGCGTCGGCAGCAGGAGATCGCGCAGCCGCGTTGTCGGTCCGCGCAGTACGGGCATCAAAGCCACGACCATGGGAAACAGCCGAACGGCGCTCAGCGTGACCGCAAGTGCGATCTCGAACAACGCGGCGCCGGAGGTCAACGTCGTGATCAGGATGACCTGCGCAGGCGCCGCCCAGACCAGAGCAGTCGATATCGCCAGCCACCAGGAACTCAAACCGAAATCATGCGTCAGCGCGCCGATGCCGATGTAGGTGCCCGCCAGCACCAGTGCGAATACGGACGTCAGAGCGGTCTTGAGGCCGGCTAGAAAGGCGGCAGAAGACGATGAAAAGGCGGCGGGCGCGGACATGGCGGGCACCCACGTGTCCCACAGCGTCCGCGGCGCCGCAACCGGCCACACTCGCATGCGGCACTTGCGAAAAGCGAAGGCCGGGCGCGGAGCCCGACCTTACGGCGCCAATCACACGAATTAGACTTTTGCCAACGGCACTTTCGGCACCGACCCGCGCCTCGGTTTCGGACGCGTTGTCGCGCGCCTGCGGGCCTTTGCCTTCGGCACCGGCAGCTTTTCCGGCTTGGGCGTCACGGGCCCTTCGAGGAACTGGAAGCCCAGCTTGTCGCGCCCCTGCTCGTCCTTGTCGACAATCACGCGCACATGCCCGCCAGTCTTCAGGTGGCCAAACAACACTTCGTCCGCTAACGGTTTCTTGATGTGCTCCTGGATCACGCGTGCCATCGGCCGGGCGCCCATCAACTCGTCGTAACCGTTGGCAATCAGCCAGCGTGTAGCCTCTTCCGACAATTCGATGGTCACGTTGCGGTCGCCGAGCTGCGCCTCAAGCTGCAGCACGAACTTCTCGACCACCTTCGCTATCACTTCCTGCGACAGATGCGCAAACGTGATGATCGCGTCCAGCCGGTTGCGGAATTCCGGCGCGAACATCTTGTTGATCGCTTCCTGATCATCGCCTTCCCGCCTGCTTCGCGTAAATCCGTACGCCTGCTTGGCGAGATCGGAAGCGCCCGCATTCGTGGTCATGATCAAAATCACATTGCGGAAATCGACCTGCTTGCCGTTGTGATCTGTGAGCTTGCCGTGGTCCATGACCTGCAGCAGAACGTTGAACAGATCCGGGTGAGCTTTCTCGATTTCATCCAGCAGCAGCACGCAGTGCGGATGCTGGTCGACTCCGTCGGTCAAAAGTCCGCCTTGATCGAATCCGACATATCCGGGCGGAGCGCCGATCAGCCGCGAGACGGTATGCCGCTCCATGTATTCCGACATGTCGAAGCGGATCAGTTCGACGCCAAGCGAGGCGGCAAGCTGTTTCGCCACTTCGGTCTTGCCGACGCCGGTCGGCCCCGAAAAGAGGTAGCAGCCGATGGGCTTCTCCGGTTCGCGCAACCCTGCGCGGGCAAGCTTGATTGATGCCGCGAGCGAGTCGATTGCCTTGTCCTGCCCGTAGACGACGGTCTTCAGTGTCTGCTCAAGATGCTGCAGCACCTCGGCATCGTCCTTCGAGACGGTCTTGGGCGGAATCCGCGCCATCGTCGAGATTGTCGTCTCGATTTCCTTTATGCCGATCGTCTTCTTTCGCCGGCTCTCCGGCAGCAGCATCTGCGCAGCGCCGGATTCATCGATCACGTCGATCGCCTTGTCCGGCAGCTTGCGGTCGTGGATGTAGCGGGACGAGAGCTCGACCGCCGCCTTTATCGCCTCGTTCGTGTATTTGAGCTTGTGATAATCCTCGAAATAGGGCTTGAGCCCTTTGAGGATCTCAATCGCATCGGGGACAGACGGCTCGTTGACGTCGATTTTCTGGAATCGTCGCACAAGCGCGCGATCCTTCTCGAAATATTGCCGGTATTCCTTGTACGTCGTCGAGCCGATGCAACGGATCGTTCCGGACGCGAGTGCGGGCTTCAGCAGGTTGGATGCGTCCATTGCCCCGCCCGAGGTGGCGCCGGCACCGATCACGGTGTGAATCTCGTCGATGAACATGATTGCACCCGGATAGGCTTCGATTTCCTTGATGACCTGCTTGAGGCGCTCCTCGAAATCGCCGCGGTAGCGGGTGCCTGCCAACAGCGTACCCATGTCAAGCGCGAATACGGTCGCGCCTTTAAGCACGTCGGGAACTTCGCCGTGCACGATCCGGCGTGCCAGTCCCTCGGCAATCGCCGTCTTGCCTACGCCGGCGTCGCCTACGAAAAGCGGATTATTCTTCTGACGGCGGCAGAGGACCTGGATCGTACGATTGATCTCGGCATCACGACCGATCAACGGATCTATTTTCCCGTCCTTTGCCTTCTTGTTGAGGTTGATGCAGTACGCCTCAAGGGCGTCGCCTTTCTTCTTCGGCTCGTCGCCGCCTTTCGTGTCGGCCTCCTCCTCAACACCGCGCACGGGGCGCGATTCCGAGAGGCCCGGCCGCTTGGCAATTCCGTGGCTGATGTAGTTGACCGCATCGTAGCGAGTCATGTCCTGCTCTTGCAGGAAATAGGCGGCGTGACTTTCCCGTTCCGCAAAAATCGCAACAAGCACGTTTGCGCCAGTCACCTCCTCGCGACCCGACGACTGCACATGGATCACCGCGCGTTGGATGACGCGCTGGAAACCTGCCGTCGGCTTGGAATCTTCCGCGCCGTCGGTAATCAGATTCTCCAACTCGGATTCGAGATAGGCCGTAAGACTGCGTCGCAGCTTGTCCAGGTCGACATTGCAGGCGCGCATTACCGCGGACGCATCCTGATCGTCGATCAAGGCCAGCAGCAGATGCTCGAGTGTCGCGTATTCGTGGTGGCGTTCGTTAGCCAGTGCCAGAGCACGATGAAGGGATTGTTCGAGGCTACGCGAGAAAGTCGGCATTAGCGTTCCATTCCTGTTTGTCCTGACCGTCTCTTCCCGCGACTCACTTTTTTTCCATCACGCATTGCAAAGGATGCTGATGTTTACGCGCAAAGTCCATGACTTGCGTGACCTTGGTTTCCGCCACCTCGTACGTGTAGACGCCACATTCGCCGATCCCGTGGTGATGAACATGCAACATAATCCTTGTGGCGGCTTCGTGATCCTTGCCGAAAAAGCGTTCCAGCACATGGACGACAAATTCCATCGGCGTGTAGTCGTCGTTGAGGATCAGGACCCGGTACATATTTGGCCGCTTGGTCTGCGGCTTTGTCTTGGTGATAACCGCGGTTCCGGGACCGCCCTGCTCGTTCCGGCGCTTGCGGTCGTCATCCGCCATCCTCGTCTCACCGCGAGCGACGCCCTGCAGTGCAGGATAGGCTTTTGCGTACGAAAGGATCATGGTCGAAGCGTGTATTCCGGGGCTGTACCTGGCCACGCCGTCACGTGACCGCGACCAATAATAGTGACCTCGGTACAGCCAGTCCAAGCCGGCAAATCGCCTGAGGCTGCCCCGTTCCGGGACAGGGGCCGAATCCCCCGCCATTTACCGCGCCGAAAAGCAGATAACTATTGCTTAAGCGATCGCAACCCGTTTGCGGGCAAATTGAGGCGACTTTCCCCCAAATTCGGCGCGCCGTTCTCACGCTTTCTCAAGGGGGTAGCCTCATAAGGATGAAACTCTGCTGGTAGGTCGTATTCACAAATACTGGGTGAACCCGCATGTTGGCCCGATTTCTCATGAACACCCGGGGCGGTGTTGCCCCCCTCATGGCCATGATTGCCGTTCCCGTCCTTGCGGCGGTCGGCATGGCCGTTGACTACACGCGGGCGAACGCCGCCCGCTCAGCGTTCCAGGTTTCATTGGACGCGACGGCACTGATGCTCTCAAAAAGCGCGGCGAATGAAGACAGCGCTGCGCTGCAGGCACAAGCTACCGATACCTTCAACTCGATCTTCAAGCGTCCGGAAGTGACCAACGTTACCGTCACTCCGACGTATACGTCGGACGCCGGGTCGCAACTGACCCTTCATGGCACAGGTGTCATCCACACCAATTTCCTCGGCGTCATCGGCGTGAATCAGATCAATATCAGCGCAATGTCCGTTGCTTCCTGGGGCAATACGCGTCTCAGGGTAGCGCTTGTGCTCGACAACACCGGCTCGATGGCGAGTGCCGGAAAGATGGATGCCCTCAAAACGGCATCGCATAAGCTTCTGGACCAGCTCAAAGACGCCGCGTTCAAGCCGGAAGACGTCTACGTCTCCATTGTTCCATTCAGCAAGGATGTGAATTTCGGCCCTGAAAATTACAATGCGAGCTGGCTGCGTTGGGATCTGTGGGACGCAGTCAACGGCACCTGCAGCGATTCGAGCTACCACAAACAAAGCACATGCGTGTCACACGGAAAAGTCTGGACGCCCGCTCCGCATAGCACTTGGAACGGCTGCGTCACCGACCGTGACCAGAATTTCGACACAACCAACGACGCCCCTGTCGCCGGCGCGACGCTTTATCCGGCAGAGCAATACTCATCGTGCTCAAAGCCACTGATGGGCCTGACCAACGATTGGGCGGCGTTGAACGCGAAGATCGACACCATGCAGCCGGTCGGCAACACCAACCAGGCCATCGGTCTGCAGGTCGGCTGGCAAACCTTGACGGCGGCGCCGTTCACGGTGCCTCCGATCGATCCCGATTACAAGTATCAGACGGTCATCATCTTGCTCACCGACGGTCTCAACACTGAAGACCGCTGGTACAGCTCGCAGACCTCGATAGACAACCGCCAGAAGAAAACCTGTGACAACGTGAAGGCGGCTGGCATCACCGTATACACGGTGCAGGTCAACACCGGCAGCGACCCAACCTCGACGCTGCTGCAGAACTGCGCCAGCGATCCAGGAAAGTTCTTCCTGCTCACTTCGGCCGGACAGATCGTGACCACGTTCGGTCAGATCGGCACGTCACTTACCAAACTCCGTCTCGCGATGTAGCGAATAATAATCCGGCGCGGCGCCCCGACTTGCTCGCGGGGGTGCCGCGCCGGATTTTCTTTGCAACTCCACCATTCGGCCAAGGACACGTTAAGGACAGATCACAAGAGTTGCGCGCATTTTTCTGTTTGGCCGCAAATGTCGTTTACCATCGAACCGATTGAAAAAGCAGCGGCAATTCGCATTAGGGCCCTTGAATCCTTACGACGTCTTACGGATTCGGCGACATCACATAAACCAGGCCTTTAGTACCGGGGTCTAACACGGCAACCGGTCCAAATCATTTCTGGTGGGTCGCCATGATGATCGCCTGGAAGAAGTTTTGCCGCGCGTTGTCGACGTTCCGCACCGCGCGGGCGGGCAACGTTGCAATCACTTTTGCTCTCGCAACTGTGCCAATCTTCGGCTTTGTCGGCGCAGCCGTAGACTACAGTCGCGCCAATTCGCTCAAAGCCGCGCTGCAGACCGCGCTCGATTCAACGGCGCTGATGCTGGCCCGGGAGGCCGCGAGCGATACCGAAGACCAGCTCAAGGAAAATGCCGTCAAATATTTTACGGCGGTCTTCAACCATGAGGACGCGAAAGACGTCAACATAACGGTCAGTTACAGCACGGAGGGCGGTTCTAACATCAAGGTTGAGGCCACGGCGGCGCTTGACGCCGCTTTCGTGAAAGTCCTCGGCTATGACACGTTCCATCTGAAAGCCTCGTCCACCGCCAAGTGGGGTATCACGCGCCTGCGCGTCGCGTTGGTGCTCGACAATACAGGATCGATGGCCGACGCCGGGAAGATGACCGCGCTCAAGACGGCAACGAAGGGGTTGATCGACCAGCTGCAGAGTGCCGTCACAACGGCGGGCGATGTCTATGTGTCGATCATTCCCTTCGCCAAGGACGTCAACCTCGACAAATCGAATTTCAGTGCGGACTGGATTTATTGGGGGAGTGCGGCGCAGGATCCCGGCGCGGCCGACGACAACTCCTGGGACGCGAACAACGGCACCTGCAGCAGCGGGGGCTGGAATACACGGACCAAGTGCCGCGAAAATGTCGGAACCTGCAGTGTTGCCGGCTATACCAATGCGGATTCCTGCACAAGTTCAGGCATGTGCAGTGATTCCGACTACCATACGCAGAGCACCTGTGTAAGCCATGGCGTCTGCTCGAAGTCGCAATATACGAAAAAAAGCAGCTGCCAGAGCCACGGAGGCACCTGGACTGTAAACACCTGGACTTCATTCAACGGTGTATGGACGTCAACGGGAGTGTGGACGCCCAAGGCGCACAACAGCACCAACTGGAACGGCTGCGTGATGGATCGCGGTAATCCGGACGACCCGGATACGACGTACAACTACGACACCAACGCGCTCCCGCCCGATCCGGTGACGCCGAGGTGGTCATCGTTGTACGCGGCCGAGCAATACAGTTCCTGCCCGAAGGCGGTGATGGGGCTGAATTACGACTGGGATGCCATGAAGGCCCTGGTCGACAGCATGACGCCGGCTGGCAACACCAATCAGGCAATAGGCCTGCAGGTGGGCTGGATGTCGCTGGTCGGCGGCGGTCCGTTCACGGTTCCTGCCATGGATGCAAACTTCAAGTACCAGCAGGTCATCATTCTGCTGACGGACGGCTTGAACACGCAGGACCGCTGGTACAGCGACGATACCGACATCGATGCGCGTCAGAAAATTACCTGCGACAATGTCAAGGCAGCCAAGATCGACCTTTACACCATCCAGGTAAATACCGGTGGCGATCCAACCTCGACGCTGCTGCAGAACTGTGCCAGCAGCCCGGAGAAGTTCTATCTGTTGACGTCGGCGGACCAGATGACGGCGACGTTCAAGACCATCGGCACCAACCTCACCAAGTTGCGGGTGGCGCAATAGAGCGGTCGGCCCTGCACCATCGCAGGCCGATGCAAAAATCAAAAGCCCGGCTCGGAAAGAGCCGGGCTTTTTTACTCGAACTGACTCTACGTCACACTGGTCGGGACGAATTACTTGCTCTTTGCGAACAGCGATTCGAACGGCTTGTACGTTTCCTTCGCCAGATCGGCGTACAGCTCGCCGATTTTAGACGCCTTGGCCACAAACCCCTCATAGGCGGTCTTGGCATACTCGGTTTGAACTTCGATCGCCTTGTCGAAGGATTTCACACCGAAAAGTTTTTCGAGGGCGGCTGTCCCGTCTTCGAACGCCTTCTTTGAATAGTCCGCGACTTCAACTGCAATCGCCTGGGTACCCTTGGAAAGCGCACCCATGGCCTTCAGTGCCACGTCGACGTTGTCTTTGCTGACCTGCTGCAGGTCTTCGAAATTCTTCACCATGTCATCCCTTCCCGGCCCGCGATGCGGCGCCACTGTGCAAAATTTCGGACCCTGGCCCTGCCAGGACTGGCCGCCCTTATACTGCACTGCACAATAAAGTCAACCGTTAATATTGCACCGCAAAAACCGCTTGCAATTCAGGGCATTGCCTTAGCAATTTGTAAACTACGGTCTCCTAGGGTCGCGGGTTATCGCACCGCGGTGAGGCTATAAATCGGCCACGATGGCTGCCTAGGGACAGCCTCAGGGAGACCGGATTTCGGGGGGAGCTGATGTTGCTTCGGGGAGGGCTGTTTCAGCGCGGTTTCCGCTTCAGCATTGCCGCCCTTGCCGCCGTAGCCGCGCTTGTCGCTCTTGCCACCGACGCCTGCGCCCGCCGCTCCCATCGCAGCCATTCGGACGAAAGCTATGATCCCCCCTACTCGTCGATCGTGGTTGACGTCAATTCGGGCGCGGTCATGCAGGCGAGCAACGCCGATGCGCCGCGGCACCCCGCTTCGCTGACCAAAATCATGACGCTCTACCTCCTTTTCGAACGTCTTGAGCAGGGCAAAATCAAACTGACCACCGAACTTCCCGTCTCCGCCCGTGCCGCAGCGCAGGCACCGTCCAAGCTTGCCCTCAAGCCAGGCGAGTCAATTCGGGTGGAAACCGCGATCCGCGCCATCGTGACCAAATCGGCCAATGACGTCGCCGTCGTGGTTGCGGAAGCGCTTGGCGGAGACGAGGCGACATTTGCGAAGATGATGACCGCGAAGGCCCGGGCACTTGGCATGAATCAAACGGTCTATCGCAATGCATCAGGCCTGCCGGACGACCAGCAGATCACGACCGCACGCGATCAGGCCATTCTTGGTCGCGCAATCCAGGACCGGTTTCCGAACTACTATCATTATTTTGCGACTCGTACGTTCAGCTATCGCGGACACGAAATTCGCAATCACAACCACCTACTTGGAACGATCGATGGTGTCGACGGCATCAAGACCGGGTACATCAAAGATTCCGGTTTCAACATTGTCACGTCAGTGCGCCGCGGAAATCATCACGTCGTTGCGGTGGTCTTCGGCGGCCGAAGTGCCCAAGCGCGTGATGCACGCGTGCGAAGCCTGATCGACAACAACATCAACATTGCCGCGGTAAAACGCACAGCGCCACCTATCGTCGAGGGATGGGAGATCGCACAGGCCCGTAAAGAGCGCAGGAACCGAGAGAAGGACGACGACCATACCGGCTCTGCCCCCATACGTGTCGCATCCGTGGCACGATCATCCTCTGACGCCCCACTTCCCGGTTCTACCGAACCGATCAAGCCCAATGCGGTAAAGACCGTTGCCGTCCATCCCGGAACAATGCGAACAGCAGCATTGTCGCCGTTACCCATCGAAGCCCGGCAGCTCACGCCGATGCCGGCAGAATCCGCACGGACAGCGATCACGACCATAAGCACCGTAAAGAGTGAACAGGTCCCGGCAATTGCACCGGATACTCCCACTCCGTCAGCGCTGAACATCCGCGAGCTGGCCGCCGTAAAGCCTGACCCTGCTCCGGTTGCCGCAGTGGCTGCCATTTCTGAAAGCGTGCCGCTCCCTCCTCCTACGGCCGAGCCGCCAGCCAAATCGCGCTCCGGATGGATCATTCAGATCGGCGCACTGCCTGAAGAGAAAGAAGCCAGACAGCGACTTGATCTGGCGCTGATGAAAGCACGAGACATTCTCGCCAAGGCCGACCCTTTCACCGAACGCATCGAGAAAGGCGATAAAATTCTCTTCCGCGCACGGTTTGCCGGGTTGGATAGACACCAGGCCGAAGCCGCCTGCAAACACCTCAAGCGCAGCGACATTCCGTGCATGGTGCTGAAAGACTGATCTTTAATTAAAAAGTCAAACAACAGGGACGCGCAAAACCAGGAGCCGCCGATGGTCGCGTTTGTGGAGTATCTCAGCGATGACGGCGAAGAAGGATCTCTTTGGCCTCGTTGATGCGGGCCGCCAGATACGTCGAGCCCCCCTGGTCGGGATGGAGTTTCTTCATAAGGGTACGGTGAGCGCGGGCGATCTCGTTGGCGCTCGCACCGGGCTCCAGGCCAAGGATCTGGTAAGCCTCCTGCTCAGACATTTTTCCACCGGCCGTCGCGCGCCGCCCCGCTGCCGCATTCGCCTGCGCGTGCTCACTCCAAGCGGGATCCCGGCGGTCAAGATACGCAACAAGTAAGGCCCGGCTTTCGTCGTCGACCTCGCCAAGCATCGCAATAAGTGTCTCGATATCGAGATCCGCGAGCTCTGCCCCCTGATTTCGCCCCGCAATAATGCGTCCACGCATCGCACCGGTGTCGTGATCGAGCTCCATCTCGAAATGGGCAGAGCGCACCCGCGAGGTCTGACCGCCGGTCTTCTGCGTACGCGCGCTGAACCCCGCCGGTCCGAACGGCACCCAGCCAAGCAGCCCAAGGCCAAAAGCGCCGAGCGGGATGGCGATCCCGATTTCACCTCGCAGGCCGAGGAAAACCGCAAGCCCGAGTGAAAGCAGGCCGCCACCGATCTTTGTGACACGTGCCGCGATTCGCGGATCAACCTTCGTAATTGTATTGAGCGCCCAGAGCGCGAGCACCAAGACCAGAGCGCCAAAAATAAGTGCCGGCATTTTATTTCAGCTGAGCGAGCAGCCTTTGCGCGCCTGCCGAGCGCCTGGCTGACAATTCTTTGAGCGCCCGCATTCCGCCGGCAGCGTAGACGGCAACGGCGCGCAGCAATTCTCCAAGCTGATGCGCAGACCCCGCGTCGAATCGGCAATAAGCACCGCGCGACAAGCGTGCGATTTCGCGATATGCGTTTTCCGCGATGGGGTCTTCTCCTTCCTGAAACATGAAGACCGGCACCCCGAGGATCCCCAGTTCCCCCGCCGCCCGGCACAGGTCGTCAATCGGTTCCTCCATCGCGTCACCAACGAAGACAAGCGCCTGAATTTTCCTGCGTGCGTGCTCCCGGCGGGCATGACCGAGAACTTTGCCGATTTGTGTCTGGCCGCCTCGACAATCGATCCGCGACATGAGCTCTGCCAAAGGTTTGCTGCTCGCAACCCAATTGGACGCACGGCATTCGTTCAAGCCACGGAAATAAACGAGCTGTATGTCAAGCCCGCCGATGCTCGCCGCCTCTCGAAACATATCGGCCTGCAGCGAACAGGCCGTGTCCCAAGTCGGCTGTCGGCTCATTGTGGCATCGAGTGCGAACACCAAGCGACCCCGGCCGCCGTGCGCATTCGACGGCCCAAGAGCGCGCACGCGTTCCAGAAAGGCCTCGATTTCCGGCTTCGAGGAGACCGGCGCAGGCGTCTTCTGCTGGGAGTCCTTGCCCATAATATCAACTTTACACCGAACCGCGGGTGGTCGCGCGGCTTCCGGATAGCCCCTCAGATGGCCCCATAAGCGCGCGATGGCAAGCCTGCGGACTTAGCCGATTATATCGTGGACCTGGAGGGGCTGGCCCATGACGGAGAACCATTCCGCACGGGCGGCTGCTCGTCGTTTACCATTCTCCGACAGCGGCAGTTGCAGGGCATTGAGCAGCGCGATGACCTCCTCGCGTGCCGTCACGTGCGAAAGGTTTGGACGTGTGCCGAGCGTTTCCTCGTCCAGATCGTCAAGCGCCGTGAGCCCGCGCGGAAAAAACTCCCGATAGACAACACGCTCCGCAATACCTTCGATGCACCGAAAACCCATTCGTTTCGACAGTTCATTGATTCCGTCGCCTACGAGGCGTTTGTTCCGCGAGGCGAGATTGGACAGGCGATTACGGATGACGACCCAATCGGTAAGCCGTCCATCCACCAGACGCCGCTGACGGCGCGCTTCTCGCACCATTTCGGCATAATGGCTCTCACCGGTTACTGTGAAATTCGTGGGGTCGAGTGTCGCGAGTACGTCGAAATCCAGAAAGCTGTCATTGAGCGGCGTGACAAGCGTATCGGCCATCGAATGGGCAAGGCGCATAAGGTACGTATCGGCACCGGGCGTGTCGATCACGACCACATCATGGTTATGCTCGATCGCCGCGATTGCAGCTGAGAAATTTTCGAACTCTCGGGCTTCGTTGGCTTCGAGCGAATTACCCTCCGCACGTGTGATGCAATAATGTGTCGGCAGCTCGAGCGAAATCCGCGCGCGCTCAGCCCACGCTCGCCTGTTGTCGATATAGTGGGTAAAACTCTGCTGACGTGAATCGAGATCGATTGTTGCAACGCGCTGGCCCGCCTTCAGCAAAGCAACTGCTATATGCAGCGCGGTCGTGGATTTTCCCGACCCGCCCTTCTCGTTTCCGAGAACGACAACGTGAGCAGATTGTCCGGAATCCTGAATTGGTTCAATCAGCATGCCGCCCCTCTCCGGCTGCCAATTGTCAAAATATTCGTGTACGTTAGTCAAGTTAATCCCGTTTTATCCTCGCCACGCAGGTCACATTTCACCGCCTTACGCCTCTTGTTGCGGTTTTGCGACACTTCGCCGATTAATTAGAACGTCATGGGTAACACTCCGAAAATCTTGCGGACGATTCCGTCGCTTCGCCGTACACTGGACTTGTATCGAAATGCCGGCGCCACAATTGCACTGGTGCCGACAATGGGCGCGTTGCATCGCGGCCACATGGCGCTCGTCCGAGAGGCAAAGCGACGCGCAAAGCGAGTCGTTGTCTCGATCTTTGTCAACCCGACCCAATTTGCGCCCCATGAGGATTTTGCAAGTTATCCGCGCAGCTTTGCAGCTGACGTCAAAGTATTGCGTGAGGCGGACGTTGATGTCGTATGGGCGCCGACAGTCGAGGTCATGTATCCGGACGGTTTTGCCACACGCCTGGCACCCGAAGGAGCGGCCAAGGCGGGACTCGAAGACGAGTTTCGTCCGCATTTTTTCGGCGGGGTTGCCACGGTGGTTGCCAAGTTGTTTACGCAGGTCTCACCGAATTTTGCGTTTTTCGGACAGAAAGACTATCAGCAACTGCGGGTGGTCACGCAGATGGCCAAGGACCTCGACCTGCGGCTGAAGGTCATCGGGGTTCCGACGGTGCGCGAACCGGACGGATTGGCTCTCTCCTCCCGCAACGTATATCTGTCCTCGGCAGAGCGGGCCGTTGCCCCTATGCTCTACAAGGTCCTCACAGGCTGCGCGTCCCGCATCAAGAGCGGTGAAAAAATTGACCGGGTCCTAAATGTTGGGCGGATCGAAATAGATCTGGCCGGATTCGGGCTTGATTATCTCGAAGCCCGCCATGCGCTCACGCTCGCGCCTATCGCATCGCCCAAAGATGGGCCAGTTCGGCTGCTCGTTGCGGCGCGGCTGGGCAAAACTCGGTTGATCGACAATATAGCCGTCTAAAGCAGGCCCAACTCGCGCAACTCGCGTCGCATGTGTTCCGGCATTCTCGCCGCACCTGGTGCAACCCGGGAAAGGTCCCGCGGGGCATCCTTGACCTCCAGATAACGCCAACCCTGAAACGCCGCCCGAGGCCGCGGTTCGACCAGCACTACCTTTCCGTCAAGCACAATGCGGCAACGGCCGACGCCATCTTTATCCGTGAACGGGCGAATGTCGAGAATCCGTTCGCGGCATGATATCTGGCCACGAATAACCCAATACAGCGACCCCCCGTCGCGAAGTTCCACGCTACGCTTCGGTACCATGCGGGTCGTGTGAATATGCTCGGCCTTTTGTCCGCGCCGCCTCTTTTCCTTCAGCTTTTCCTTGATCCAATCCTCAAGGTCGGCGACCGAATCGCAACCGACGCACAATTTGATCAGATGAAGCGGCATTTCTGCGGAACCCACAACCAAACGCAAAGTCCCTGACTGGCCCCATGAATACCGGGCAATCAGGGCATGGAAAAGCCATCAGGGCACCTTCTCCCCACCTGCCTTTCCTGCGGTAGTCGCATTTCCCGTCTTCGCGGGCGCAATCAGCATCATCTTGGCGCCTTCGGCGACCTGTGAATCCTTGCTAACGAGAATACTTGCTACGGTTCCGTCCACTGGCGCAACGATTGTGTGCTCCATTTTCATGGCTTCGATGACAGCTATTCGCTGCCCGCGCGTTACCCGCGCGCCCTCCTCTACAAGCAGAGCCAGCACCTTCCCGTGCATCGGCGCGCGGACAAGCCCGCTTCTGTCCAGATCGCCGGCTTCGACAAGGGCGGGGTCGCGCATGCTCACCGTGGTCTGCCGACCGTGGCGCAACACATAGACGGTGTCCGGGCCGCAAATCGCGACTGCATCCTGCGCGGCAGCGACGCCATCGACCCGCAATTCCCGACCTTCCGGACGGTACACAATCTCGGCCGTGGCCGTCTGCCCGTCGGCGACTATCGGCAACATCAGACGTCGTATGCCCGATATCTGAAAAGCATCGGTCGCGTCCCAAGGCGAGACCCATGCCTCAACACCGCCTGCCGGCGGGGCACCAGGGCGTGGCTGATCGAGCAAGTGTTGAACGCCAAACGCGGCGGCCGCACGATCGAGTCCCTGCGGTACGGCACAAAGTTCCGCAAGGTTGGCATCGATAAATCCGGTGTCGAAGTCGCCTTTGCGGACCGCACGCGCGCGGCAAAGTGCCGTCAGAAAGCCGACATTGCTGCGCGGGCCCGCGATAACCGTCTGCTCGAGCGCGGCGGTCAGCCGCTCGAAAGCGTCGGCGCGATCCTTTCCGTGCGCGATGAGCTTGGCAATCATTGGATCGTAGAACGGCGTCACCTCGCTGCCGCCTTCCACTCCGGTATCGATGCGCAGTCCGTCGACATTCGGAAACCGCAAGCCGACCAGTCGGCCGGTTGACGGCAGAAACCCGCGCTCGGGGTCTTCGGCATAGATACGCGCCTCGATCGCGTGGCCGTTCCAAGCAACCAGATCCTGTGCCAGCGGTAATTTTTCGCCGCCCGCGACCCGGAACTGCCATTCCACGAGGTCGAGTCCAGTCACCGCCTCAGTGACCGGATGCTCGACCTGAAGCCGCGTGTTCATTTCCATAAACCAGAAGCCACCGGCTTTCAGCCCGTCGGTCGCATCGGCGATAAATTCCACCGTTCCTGCGCCGATGTATCCGACCGCCTTCGCGGCGGCGACCGCCGCCGCTCCCATGCGCGCGCGCAAGGCTGCCGTCATTCCGGGCGCCGGAGCTTCCTCGACGACCTTCTGGTGCCTTCGCTGCAACGAACAATCGCGCTCGCCGAGGTGGATAACATTGCCGTGCCCATCCGCAAAAATCTGCATTTCGATGTGGCGCGGCCTTGTTACGTATTTTTCGATCAGGACCCTGGCATCTCCGAACGACGAACTTGCTTCCCGTTGCGCGCTTTCCAGCGCGGTATCGAAATCGGCATGGCGATCCACGCGACGCATACCCTTGCCGCCGCCGCCGGCCAAAGCCTTGATGATCACGGGGTATCCAATTTCATAGGCCTTCTGCTTGAGAAATTTCGGTTCTTGCATTTCGCCGTGATAGCCGGGTACCACGGGCACACCCGCTTTTTCCATGAGCGCCTTGGCCTGATGCTTGAGCCCCATGTTACGGATGGCCTCGGCGGGCGGACCGACGAAACTCATCCCTGCCGCGAGGCAGGCCTCGGCAAAATCGGCATTTTCGGACAAAAATCCGTAGCCCGGATGGATGCACTCGGCCCCGGCCCGCTTTGCCGTGGCTATCAGCTTTTCAATGACGAGATAGCTCTCAGCAGCCGGCGCCGGGCCGATGGGATACGCTTCGTCACATTGGCGAACGTGGAGCGCACCCGCATCCGCATCAGAATAGACGGCGATTGAGCGAAGCCCCATCCGTCGCGCGGTGCGGGCGATTCGGCAAGCAATCTCGCCACGATTGGCAATCAGAACAGATTTGAACATGAGGCCCGTGCAGCTTGGCCTCGATATTACCGCGCCGGCGGGGACGCCGCCTGGGCCTGCGGACGCTTAGGCGGGACCGGAGGAGTTGTCCCTGTTTTTTCCGTACCGGCGTGGCTTGCCGGCGAGCCGCCTGCTTCCTTGGGGACAGCCGGCTCGGAGTTCATGATGCTGACGGGTGGGATCGACGCCGCGGATGGGAAATCGTAGCGGCTGTCGAGCGGGTGCATTGGTGACAGCGGCTCCGTTGCTGCAGCCACCGGTCCGGCATCGGAAGCAGACGCCTGAGGAACTTTTTCGGGCGCTGCTTCGCCTTTGCCCCACGCGGCGGCATAACGGGCCACATAGGTTTCGAATGCGTGAACCCTCAAATTGGCCTTCAACGTGCCGGCGTCCTGCAACAGGGCAAACGCCGCACATTTTTCCGCTGTGCAGCCGTCCCGCACCGCGAGCACATGAGCAGCAATGCCGTAGCGATCCAGTTCTATGGCGCGTCTTGCCGTGGCAAATGTCGCCTCCAAGTCGGCCCCACCCCGCCGTGCGAATGCGGCGGCATCGGCCAGAAGCGAGAGCCGTGCGCTGACGTACCCGACCGCCCTTGCCGCACTCTGCGGATCCGCAAAGACGGCCTTTTCACAGGCGTTCTCGACATCTTCACCGGCGAGGCCATCAAGGCATGAAAGCGCCGATCCGGGGGCACCGGCACTCAGACCGAGCTGGACGTTCCGCTCGAGAAGCGCACGCCTTTCAGCGGAACGATCGTAGCGTTCGAGGCTTGCGAGTACAGCGATGACCGCCACGCCCGCCACCAGGACTGCAAAAAGCGGCATCATCACACGCGATGCATTTCCGCGGGCTGCGCGGCGGATCGCAATAAAAACCGCCACAACAAACAACGCCGCCAGCGCGCCGGCCACCGGGGCCGGCAACACCAGCGGCGTCGAGAGCAGCCCGTCGATAAAGGTGCTGTTGATTGTTGGCATCGTGTGCGATTTTACAAAAGCCCTACTGGATTTTTGCTCCCGATATTTTTACCACGTTGGCCCACTTTTCGATGTCCTTGCGGAGATAGGCGTCGAATTCCTCAGGGGTTTTGACCAGCGGAATCGCACCCTGCTTAAGCCACGTTTCCTTCACCTCCGGCTTGTTGATCACTTTGTTGATGTGGCTGTTGAGGAAGGTAACAACCTCCTTCGGCGTGCCTTTGGGCGCCATGATGCCAAGCCAGATCGTGGCTTCATAACCGGGAACGGTTTCGCCGACTGTCGGCAGATCGGGCGTAAGTTCCGAACGCTTGGCACCCGTGGTTGCAAGCGCACGCACTTGTCCACCCTTGGCCAGCGCAGTCATCGTGGTTACCGCGTCGAACATCATCTGAACAGTACCCGATATTACGCTGTTTCGCGCGTCACCGGATGCCTTGTGAGGGACATGGACGATGTCGGTATGACTCATGGCCTTAAACAATTCACCGGCCATATGATACGGCGTGCCCGGCCCGGACGATGCATAATTGAGCTTGCCGGGATCTTTTTTTGCAAGATCGATAAATTCTTTCACGCTCTTGGCAGGAACCGAGGGGTGGACGACCATGAGCAAGTCCGAATAGTTGACTGTCGCCACCGGTACGAAATCACGCATCAACTGAAACGGCTTGTTTGGAATGAGCGACTCGTTGGTCGTATGCGTGTTCGACATAACCAACAGTGTGTAGCCGTCTGGGGCCGACTTTGCGACCGCATCGGTTCCGATAATCGAACCGGCTCCCGGCCGATCTTCGACCACGAAAGACTGCTTCGTCTCTTCGGAAAGGTGCTGCGCCAGCACCCTTGAGTATACGTCGGCGGGCCCACCCGCGCCGAACGGCACGATCAGCTTGACGGTTCGGTTAGGGTAACTTTGTGCATTGGCTGGCCATGCCAGGAGAACCGGCACCATGAAAGCTGCCAGACGGAAAAGCACGCGCATGAATGTCCTCCCCTCGATTGGCTTATTTAGATTGATTATTTACAACGCTCTAAATCTTACGTTTATTCCTCCTGTGCAAGCGCTACGCGCCACGTGCCGACCAAAAAAGTCGGCCGCATGGCCGGCACCGGCTGCAAGCATTCGTTTTTTCGTCCTCAGGCGCGGGAATCGCACGGTCCGAAGATTTGCAGGAAGGCGCTCGAAGACAAAATCGTCAGACCGCAATCAGGCGCGATCAAGCTGGCTTTCCTTGGCCACGCGCTCGAAGGCTTCCCCGGAGCTTTTGATCCGGTACTGATAGTCGTCGCCTTCCGACGGCAGCAACTTCACAACCGTATAGCTGCCGGTTGCCGCCGCACGTCCGAATGTTGGCGATGTGTAGTAGACGGTCTCACCGACCTGGTATTTGTGGGCGCGCACGGGAATCTCGTGCGCGGCCACCGGCTGCACCGGCGGGCTCGGCGTACGGATCATTTTTGCCGTTGCGCCTGCAGCCTGAACTGGCTGGCCAGCCTTGCCGACAGGCACGCGCGCGGATTTGGACGCTTTTTTTGCCGCAGAACGTACGCTTTTCGTACTCTTCTTGGCGGAACGCCGGGCGGTTTTCGCTGACCGTCCGGCCGCTTTTGCTGAATGTCTGCTCATAATTTCAATATAGCAGCAAATTTTGTTTGCGGGCAAAGTTTTTGACGCAAGAATAGTAGAATTCTCAAAGGGTTAAGCTGCGCTTGGTGACTTTCAACAGTTAACGCCGGATGACCCAAAATTGTCCTCTTTGCTCGCCCAAATGGGCAAGACGCGCCTCGGAACACTTGTCGCCGAAGGCGCATTTGGGGTTGGGCAGGAGGAGGCTTCCATGCGTGTTCTCATCGGGATCGTCCTCGGTGCCGTTCTAACCGTCGGCGGCGCCTATCTCTACGACTCACACACGAACGCCGGTGCAAGTCCTCCTTCCGCTGGGGCGCAACGTCCCATGGTGAATTGGGACGTTGTCAGCACCAAATGGAACCACCTCGCGGCCCGCGCCCGGGCCGAGTGGAACCGCATCGCCAGCTCATCGTAAGGTGGCCCTAGCCGGCTGACAGTCCGCCGACCTCCCGCCCGCCGAGTTTAAGTGCGTTCGCGATCGCACGACGGTCCATGCGCGTGCCATCGTCGCCCTCGATCAAAAGCGGTGTCCTGCCCGTGCGCTCGACGTGCCGCGCCCACAATATGGCTTCGTCGAGCGTGGCCATTTCCTTAAACAGCATTTGCGATTTCTCGAGCGCCGATATATCGGCGGACCCTCTTGGGCCGCTGTAAATGCGATAAACCATCATCAACCTCATATTTTTTGGCGGGCCGCTTCAAACGATCACGACCGGTTATCCTATTTAATGGCCCACCGGCGATAACCCAGGGCCCGCGCCCGGGTTTCTTGCCCGCCGATTTCTTATTCGGAACAGCGTGCTATCGTTGTTGAAAGGGGTGACAACATGAGAGCTGCTTATTACGAACGCAACGGCGGCGCGCGTGACGTCCTCAAGGTCGGTGAAGTCGACACGCCACGTCCGGGCCCGGGCGAAGTCCGCGTCAAACTTGCGACGTCAGGTGTCAACCCGTCGGATGTCAAGTCACGCCAAGGTTCGACGCGGAAGATCGCCTACCCGAGAGTAATCCCCCACAGCGATGGCGCCGGCGTCATTGACGAAGTCGGCGAAGGCATCTCGCGATCGCGGATCGGCGAGCGGGTTTGGGTGTGGAACGGCCAATGGAAGCGCCCGTTCGGCACGGCCGCTGAGTTCATCGTGCTTCCGTCGGCGCAAGCTGTGCCCCTGCCCGAAAAGGTCACTTTTGAGGCAGGCGCGTGTCTGGGCATACCCGCGATGACCGCCGCGCACGCGGTCGCCCTTGCCGGTCTGAGCAGCGGTTCGACTGTGCTTGTGTCGGGCGGCGCGGGCGCCGTCAGTCAGTACGTCATCCAGTTTGCAAAGGCCAAGGGTGCGGTGTGTCTTGCAACCATCTCTTCGTCCGAGAAGGCCAAGGCGGCCCGCGACGCCGGCGCCGACCATGCCATCAATTACAAACAGGAGAATGTCGGTGACCGCGTTATGGAAATCACAGGGAAGCACGGTGTGGACGTTCTGATAGAAATGGACCTGACCGCAAACGCCAAGCTCATTCCGGCGGTCCTGCGGCCAAAGGGCACCGTCATCGTGTACGGGACAGGTCCGGAAGCGACTCTTCCAGCCGCTTTCTGCCTGATCAACTCCATTCTCCTGCAGTTTTTTCTGGTCTATGAGCTTGACGCAAAGCAGCGCGAGCATGCGCTTGCGACAATCGACAATGCGTTGAAGCAAGGCGCTCTGCTGAACCGGATTGCCGAGCGGAAATTCAGGCTTGATGAGATCGTGGCCGCGCACGAGGCTGTCGAGCGGGGCAGCCTCGGCAATGTCCTGCTGGTGATGTAAGGCGATGGCCTCCGCGTCCTTCGGCCCCTATAGCGCCATCGAAGCTTACGGGTCCGCGGCCGGCGGCGCCACCACCGCGTCAGGAAATCCGGCAGAATCGAGGGCGCGTCGGACCACTCCTGATTGCTTTGCAACCTCGATTAATTCGGTCGCGATCTGCAGGGCCACCGGCCGCCCCTTCGGTACCGCAACCGCAATCCCAGTTTGCTGGAAATTGCCGGGAAGGACGCGTGCGCCGGGAAGCTTCGGCAGCAGGCCTGCAAACGAATCGTGCGATAGTGCAAAGGCATCGCCTTGTCCTTGCCGAGCCATCTCAGTCATCCGGTCGACGCTGGGAACTTCCTCGACGGTGGCATTGGGCGCAGTTCGGCGCGCGCTGCGGGCGGTCGTCGTGTTGGCGATCGCGACGATCCGGCGACCGGGCCGATTGACCTCCTCGATGCTTCTTATCTGCGATCCGGCCGGCACGAGGTAGGTGCTTTCAATGAAATAGTACGCCGGGCCAAAATCGACCCGTTTCGCTCGCTCCGCATCCTGCGGCATGAACGCGAGATCGCAGTCACCGTTCGCGACCGCATCGGTGACCTGACCGGAATTGTCGTAGACCTGCAAGGCGAGCGGCAGCTTCAGTGCCATCGCAAAGCCGCGGATCAGGTCGACGGTGACGCCTTTCACCTCGCCCTTCCCATCCTTGATGGCGAAGAAGGCCGACGCCGCCGGTGCTACAACAACACCGCCGCGCAGCGTCCCCGTCGGGGCAAATTGCTTGAGGTCGTCCGGACTGGTCATTGCAGTCCGGTTTAGCACGGGGGCTGTGCGGCGGCTACGGTGGCTACACCGCCTCGCCGGACAAGTTCAGCGGCGCGGCCCGTAGACCTGGTTGGTGAAGGCAGGCCGCGTCGGACGTTGAACGATGATGAAGCCGTTGTCCGTGCCCCGGTGACAGGCATTGCAGGCCTGCGTGAGCCTGTCATAACCACTCACGAAGGCTTCGTAGTCCGTTGCCTCGATGGCCTTTTCAAGCGTAACAATTTCTTTCGTGATGACGGCGTCAAGCATGTCCGCCAGCGGCAGGTTTTTGAACGTCGGCACGAGATCCTGAATGTCGCCCATGATCTCCTTGATCTCGCCGAGTTGGTACTCGGCAAGCCGCCAGTTGCGTGCCTTCGCCGCGAACCAGAGCTTGTTGTGCTCAATCAGAATGACGTTCATGAATTGCTCGAGACCGGGCACATAGGCCTTCGGTACGTTCCTTGCGGAGTCCGCGGCTGCTCCTTTGGCCGGAGTCGACTGCTGCGCGTCGGTCACAAGCGGGAGCGATGCCACAAGAAGAATAAGGGATGCCAGAAAAATTATTCGGCGCACGGGACTTCTCTTTCCGCAAATAAACACCCGACGTGCCGTCATCACTGTCACCTCGCGGCAACAAATTCAAGCCAGCAATAAAACATTGGAATTTGTCTAATTCAAAATACGGGAGCGCAGCCGGTCAGGTGCGCCCAATCACATCCTGAACACGCCGAACTTCGTTTCCGGTATCGGCGCATTCAGCGTCGCAGAAAACGCAAGCGCCAAAATCCGCCGCGTTTCCGACGGCGTGATGATTCCGTCGTCCCACAAACGCGCTGTCGCGTAGTACGGATTGCCTTCATGCTCGAATTGCTCGCGTAGCGGCCGCTTGAACTCTTCCTCCTCAACTTCCGACCATTTGCCTCCGCCCGCTTCGATGTTTTCACGCCGGACCGTTGCGAGGACGCTGGCCGCCTGCTCTCCGCCCATGACCGAGATTCGTGCATTCGGCCACATGAACAGAAACCGCGGTCCGTAAGCCCGTCCGCACATGCCGTAGTTTCCCGCGCCGTAGGACCCTCCGATGATGATCGTGATTTTCGGCACCCGCGCGCAGGCGACCGCCGTCACCATCTTTGCTCCGTCCTTCGCGATCCCGCCCGCTTCGTAGTCGCGCCCGACCATGAAGCCGACGATATTCTGCAGGAACAGCAGCGGTATGCGCCGCTGACAGCACAGTTCGATGAAGTGTGCGGCCTTTAAGGCGCTTTCCGAAAACAGAATGCCGTTGTTACCGAGAATGCCGACCGGAACTCCATGAATATGGGCGAATCCGGTCACGAGCGTCGTCCCGTAGAGCGCCTTGAACTCGTCGAACTCTGACCCGTCGACGATGCGTCCGACGACTTCGCGCACGTCATATTGCTTTTTCAGGTCGACCGGAACGATGCCGTCGAGTTCGGCTGGATCGAGAACAGGCTCGCGCGGCTTCACGAGCGCGATGTCGGCTTTTCTTTTCGTGTTCAGATTCGAGACTATACGACGGGCGATGGTCAGCGCGTGATGATCGTCCTGCGCATAGTGGTCGGCAACGCCCGACTTGCGCGCGTGGACGTCCGCGCCGCCGAGGTCCTCGGCACTGACGACTTCTCCTGTCGCCGCCTTCACCAGCGGCGGGCCGCCGAGAAAAATCGTTCCCTGGTTCCTGACGATAACGGTCTCGTCCGACATCGCGGGAACGTAAGCCCCGCCCGCTGTACATGAGCCCATGACCACCGCAATCTGCGGAATGCCGAGCGACGACAGAGTCGCCTGGTTGTAGAAGATCCGGCCGAAATGTTCGCGATCCGGAAAAACCTCAGTCTGGTGCGGGAGGTTGGCGCCACCGCTGTCGACAAGGTAGATGCACGGCAAATGGTTTTCGCGCGCTATTTCCTGCGCGCGCAAATGCTTCTTCACGGTCATTGGATAATAGGTGCCACCTTTGATGGTCGAGTCATTGCAAATAATGACGCATTCCCTTCCTTCGACCCGGCCTATGCCTGTTATGAGGCCTGCCCCGTGAATCGCATCGTCGTACATTCCGTTTGCGGCAAGCGGCGACAGCTCAAGAAATGGCGCACCGGGGTCGATCAGGTTCATGACGCGATCGCGCGGCAGCAACTTTCCACGTGCCATATGCCGCTCGCGGGCACGCTCAGATCCGCCGCGAGCTGCTTCCGCCCGACGCGCCTCCAGCTCTTCCACGAGGGCGCGCATTCGCCCGGCGTTTGCACGAAAGTCCGCAGCGTTTTTATCGACTATCGACGAAAGAATCGCCAAGGCCTCCTCCCCCTGAAGCAGGGAAAGTGCCTTGGCGGAACCGGGAACGCAATGGCGGACGATTTCGTTGCGAATTCGCAACTTTCGGAACCCGCAAGCCTGGCGAAACGTCGCTTCAGCGAGGTCCCGATTATCGGAAATTCGGCACAAGGTGCCGGGGAAGAACACGCCGGGCAAACCCCTGCAGCCCAGCGAAATGTGGTGGTTCGTCAAAGTCCACTTGGAGCAGAGAGCAAATCCGCACGACAACTACGGACCAGGGGGCGGCCACCGGCCGCGGCCAAGCTTTCGAGCGAGCAGCGCACAAAGATCACGTCAATCATTAGGCAGAACAAGGTCGAGCCAACGCAGCTGAATATATCCGTGACCGTCGGCGGCCGCGTGCCAACGCGTGCATCTCAATCCGCTTCCGGTGCAGGTTGTCGAGGTCTATCTGGAATGGCTAGGCTTTGACTACATCCTTGAGGGTTCTCAGATAGTGGCCATTGATTCGCTGACGTACGAAATTGCCGCGGTCCTCGATGCGTAGCCTTTGATTTCCGATTTCCAATGGACAGTCGCAACGGCCGGGAATATCCCGGCCGTCGTCGTTCGTAAATTTTTGCCCCCGGAGGCCCGGGTTCCCGGAACACCATTGTGTTCCCTGCCGTTGTTGCGGCGTGCCGCCATGTGGCGGCATTCTTCTCCGAGGAGGCAGATAATGAAACCCTTGATCACGCTGACCGCCATAGCGGCGCTCTTTGCGGGCGTCGCACTTGCCCAAGCGCAGGGCACAATGGGGAAACCCGGTTCTTCCACGAGCGGCGGCAATATGCAGCCGCAGACGACCGGAAATGCAGCATTTTGTATCACCACGTCCCCGGGCGGCCTGCTCAATTGCAAATATGCAAGCATGGCGGCATGCGAAAAGGACGCTAAAGCGCAGAATCTAAGCTGTTCGGCAAATCCGAAAAAGAGCACAACGGGCTCGAAGCAGTAAGTTTCGCATACCTGCAAACGTGCCTAACGCCCTGTGCCGGGATCGCTCCGGCACGGGGCCGCATACGTGTGCGCAATCTCACAGTCTACTGTCGGGCTGGAACGAGCCTGTCGCTGCGGCGTTGAGGACCAGCAACTGGATCATCATGAACAAAGATCGTATTCAGGGCAGCATCGAGCACGTGAAAGGAAAACTCAAAGAAGTTGCTGGCAAGGCGGCCGGAGACTCAAAGCTCGAAACGGAAGGCAAGCTGGAAAAAACGACAGGAAAAATTCAAAATACGATTGGCGGCATGAAAGACGCCGCAAAGGAAACCGCCGAAGACTAGCTGGATCGACAGCGCGGATATTCGGCAACAGCCCCGGTACGCGCGCCGGGGCTTTTTGTTCGACGCTTCACTCAGGGCCTACCGCCGTAATAGGCTTTGGGTGTTTTCCTATTCGGGGGCGCGAAATGCTCGGCAGAACAGATAACTACAAAGACCTCAAGCTCAAGCTTGATGGGATCGTGCCGCCTGGGCACGGTTTTCATCGCAATCTGCTTCTCGATGCGCTTTACGCATCCCTTCCCCGCGATCCGCAGGTGAAAGTCCAGATTTATAATGCCGAAATTGTGCCGAACGGATACACCAACTGGCACTGTCACAACGGCGCCACGTTTTTCGTCGCACTCCAGGGTCTCTTCGAGGCCCATTTTCAGGAAGGTATTTTGGTGAAGGCGAAAGCCGGCGACTGCTATTCCGAGCCGATTGCGAAATTTCACCGCGGACACAATCCGCATCCGGAGCTACCGTACCTCTGTGTTGGCGTGTGCCTTACCGCGCCCGACCGTGATCACGTAACCAATTCCGTCGAACGGCCGTGGTAGTACCGTGACCCGGCGGTCGGAGACCAGCGCAGGGATTCTCGCGTTCCGCAGGAGGCCTACACTCGCATTCCTGCTCGCGCATCCCGGTGGGCCATATTGGCGTAACAAGGATCAAGGTGCATGGTCCATTCCGAAAGGCAACGTGGAGTCCGGCGATCTCCTAGCTTGCGCAAAACGTGAATTCACGGAGGAGACCGGTCTTACGCCGACCGGCCCTTTCATCGCTCTCACGCCCTTGCGCCAGAAGAGCGGAAAAATGGTCCATGCGTTTGCAATGGAGGCCGACTTCGACCTCCGCGCATTTTGTTCCAACCAGTTCGAAATGGAATGGCCGCCACGTTCGGGAAAAAGGCAAAGCTTTCCGGAGATCGACCGAGTGGCCTATTTCAATGCTGCAACGGCCCGGCGCAAAATCCTGCCGGGCCAGCGTGCCTTTATCGATGAGCTTATTCGTCATCTGAACAGCTCTGACCGACACGCCAGGCCCGGCCTTGCCGACCCGGTTACGCCCTCACCTCCTGGCGCTGAAAAGTGACGTAACCCGCCGCAAAGAGCAGGATTGTCGCAGCAATCAATCCCACAATCTGCGGCCAGGCGACCATCACACTATCCCAAAAAGGCAGCGGCGCACCCATAACCGCGCCCTGCAGCTGGCTGAGATAAATGGGTCCGAGCGTTCGTGTCGTCGGATGCAGCAACGCCAGCACGCATTCGCCGAACAGCGTCGCAGGCGACAGGCGGGCAAGCATCTGGCCACCAACCACCAGCGTCGCCTGATCGGCCCCCGAAAAAAGAGTTTCGGCTATCGCAGGCGACAATGCCGGCCAGATGACACTCACCAACAGCCACAAACCGAGCGTCACGAGCGCTGCAGTCGCAGCCGACCGAAATACCACGGAGAACAGTATCGCGAGCGCAAGCCAGACGCCCGCGTAAGCGATCGTCACGACCAAAAATGCAAAAGCACGCGCCATCTCCTCGCCGCCAGGCGGAACGCCGAGCATGATCAGACCAAGGCCGATCACGAGGAACCACAGCGACAGCAGACTGACAGACAAGGTCACCAGCCCGGCGAGAAATTTCCCGAACAGCAACGCGTCGCGGTAGATCGGTTGCGACAGGATGCGCGATAGCGTACGCCGATTGTGCTCTCCGTTGACTGCATCGAACCCCAGCCCGATCGCCATAAGAGGGATCAGGAAGCTGAGGAAAGACACAAACGACGGCAATGGCTCGCGCGCAGTCGTGAACAGGCGAAGAAAAAGGAAGGGATCTTCGGCAGTAACGTCGCGCACCTGCTGAATGGCACCATAGACTGCCGCCAAGGCCGTCAGGACAACAAGCCATTCCAGCACGCGCATACGCGCGCTGGCAAAGTGATCCGCCAGTTCCTTCAACAACACTATGCCGAGACCCTGAAAGGCCGACCCTTCACGCCGCACGTGGAACCTCCTGTGCGCTCTGAAAATAGCGCGTATAAATGGTTTCCAGGCTGGGTTCATCGAGCGAGAGCTTGCTGAGCCGTGCGCCCGCCGCAACCACCTCCGCCGCAGCTTCCGCGCGCAAGTCACGATCGCATGTCAGGCGCCACCTTCCGGGTGCCGGTTGCTCTACGCTACGTACCCCCGGCAAAGACGAAAGATGCGTGGCGACGTTTGTCCCACCTTGGGCCTCGACCTCGACCGCAAACCCGCCCCCGAGAACCTGGCGACCGAGATCGGCTACCGTACCCATCAGCGCGATGCGGCCTTCGTTAAACAACGCTACGCGGTCACACACGCTTTGTACGCGATCAAGCAGATGAGAAGACAGGAGAATAGTAACGCCCTGCGTCTTGAGCGATCGAATGAGCTCGAGCAGTTCGACGCTTGCCTGAGGATCAAGACCGTTAGTCGGCTCATCAAGAATTGCCGCGCGCGCGTCCTTCATTACGATTTCTGCAAGCCCAAGTCTCTGGCGCATGCCGCGAGAAAACGTCGCAACTTTCTTGTCCGCGACACTGCTCAAACCGACACGCTCCAGCGCCGCTGCAATCCTGGCTTTACGCACCTCCGGCTCCAGCCCCATCAGTCGGGCCGTATAGTGCAGATTATCCGCTGCCGTCAGGTGATCGTAGAAGCCGACCGAATCGGGCAGATATCCGACATGCCGTTTGATCGCGAGGGGTTCGCGTTTCGGATCACGGCCAAACACACGCGCGGTTCCGGCGCTGACCTCGCTGAGCCCGATGAGCATGAGGATTGTAGTTGTTTTCCCCGCGCCGTTCGGCCCGAGCATCCCGAAAATTTCACCCGCCGCCACGCCAAATGTTACGTTGTCGACAGCTGTGCCGGTCCGATAACGCTTTGTGAGGCCGTTCGCCTCGATAACGAACGTGGTCATCGGCGACCATAGCGCGCCACGGCGCCTACCATGATCAGCAGAGCGGCCCCGATAATCCCAACTCCCGCCACACCCCACATCGTCGATGTGGTCACCGTTATCCGGAAATTGGCCGTACCCGTTTCCCCTCGGCTGGCCGCGGTCAGCGTTGTCACATAATCGCCCGCAATCGCGTTATCGGAAGGATGAATCGTTGCCTGTACTTCCTGGTGCTGATTGGGCGCGATGCGATCGATGGTCTTCGGCTCGAAAGTCACCTTCCAGCCGCTCGGTCCCGTTCCTGAAAGCTGAATATTATCGGCGGGTGCCGTTCCCGTATTGGTGACCGTCACCGGTATCGTGCTGTCGCGACCTGCCGTCGCGCGTGCGCTCAAAATCCCTTCTCGGCCGGCAAGTGTCAGCTTCGGTTGCCCTGTGATGTCCAAGGCCACTTCGGCAATGGCGCTGGCATCTTCGGCTGCAACGCGGACTTGCACTGGATAGTGGCCGGCATCAACCGTATCCGGTGCGGTCACCTTGAGCTTGACATCCTTGCTCTTGCCAGCGTCGACGGGAATGGCCGTAAGCTGCTGCGTTCCATACGCCTCGGTGAATGACGTGTCGAAATTGCGCGGCGCTTGAGCCGCAAGACTAACCAGCAGTTTCTTGCCGCTATCATTCTTAATCGTGAGAGTGTATTCGAAATTCGAATGCGACGACCCACGTAGCTCCGGCAATTGCGGTGTCAGTGTGAGCTTTGCCGGCAGCTGTTTGGCGAGCGTTACCGCCACCGGTAAAGATACTTGTGACGTGGCACCCTCGGCGATCACTGTTAGTGTGTGTGTGCCGGCGCCCGCATCTTTTGGAATATCGAGCCGAAGGTCCAGCGAGACACTCTCGTCAGCTGCAGGCATGGCCGCGCCGATCGGTTGGCCGCCGCCCAGCAAGGTAGCGGTCCACCCGGACGGAACACCCGACACAGACAACGAGAGCCGCTCAGGGACAAGACCGTAATTCCGCAACCTGAGGGCGATGATGGACGTCGTGCCGGGTTGCACGGTAACCGCCGGATAGTCCGTGAGCAGGAATAGTCCTTTGATGTCTTTTGGCGGATCGGCGTTTGCCGACCCCGCAAATACAAGCAATAGCGAAACCAGCGCAGCCAGACAGTACCGCATGACAAGCAACCCCGTACGGAATCAAAAATCCCGCATGAACGTCGCCCCGCAGTGGAAGGCACGACTCGTAACCGTAAAACGCGTGGCACATCGTGCGCGCAATTTTGACAAAATTTTGGAAGGATGCGGCGGTCTCGGGGCGCTTCCGGGTGGCCTCGCTAGATGACTGGAATCCCACGCACGAGTGGCCAATCCGGCTCGTCATCTTTTAGAATCCATGTCTCCTGAAGCGCGGCATTTCGCCATTCAGTCCAGGCCGGCAACGCCATCATTGCATCCATGTATCGGCGCGTCCCATCGCCGACCGTGAACCCATACGAATGCAATCGCGAGACAATGGGCGCGAACATAGCATCTGCCGCGCCAAAGAGGCCGAACAAAAATGACCCCCCTTGACCGAAGCGCGCCCGGCAATCGGCCCATATAGATTCTATTCTCTGCACGTTAGCCATCACATCTTCCGGCTGCGGACGCGACTTCACGGGCAGCCAGAAATTCATCGGGCAATTCTTGCGTAGCGGCTGAAATCCGGCGTGCATCTCAGTTGCAACGACACGAGCATGGGCCCGCGCGCGGGCATCGGCCGGCCAAAGCTTCGCACTCGGAAATTTCTCCGCCAAATACTCAAGAATGGCGAGAGATTCCCAAATCCGCTGCTCGCCATCCACGAGCACAGGTACCTTCCCGACCGGCGAATACTGCAGAACCTGCTCGCGACTGCCCGGTTCGTAAAGGGGAATGACCTTTTCCTCAAAATTAATTCCGGCCACTTTCATGGCTATCCATGGCCTAAATGACCACGACGAGTAGTTCTTGTTTCCGAGGACCAACGTCAGCGTCATAACAATTCTCCACCCGCGCCCGATGCCGAACGGCGCAGCAACAATTGCAGTTTCGCGATCCGCACAACCTGAGCTTTAAAACGTTATTTTTTTGCTTGTTTCGAAGCATCGCTGTGCATTTCGACTTGGCCGCCAGCCTTCTTCCAGGCACCGAACCCGCCTTTGACATGTGCGACAGGCTTCAGCCCCATGCGTTGGGCCGTCTGTGCCGCAAGCGCAGAGCGCAACCCACCGGCGCAGAAGAATACGAATTTCTTGTCTTCGGCGAATACGTGTTTGTGGTAGGGGCTTTGCGGGTCGATCCAGAACTCCAGCATCCCACGTGGGCAATGGAAGGCGCCAGGTATCCTGCCCTCTCGCTGCAACTCACGGATGTCACGGATGTCCACCAGCACGATATCATCACGGTTCGCGAGCTTGATGGCTTCTTCAGCCGGCAGCGTTTCGATTTCTCGCTCAGCGGCCTCGCACATGGCCTTATATCCAAGCGTGATATTTTGCGGCATCGCCTAACCTCCTACGCAACGGCCACTCAGTTGCTCACAGGAATACTTGCGATCGTGTGGCACGGTCAAATTGCTTCCGGGTCGCGCGGGATCCTTGGCTCTGTTGGTAGATGGCAACTTAGCCACACTGAAGCGGCGCGGGTCAGACCATCCCTATCAAAACGGCAATAGCTGCCACGACCAGAAGGGCAAGGGATGCGGCACACGCAGTGACCAGCGGATCGTACCGATGCGCTATATGCGCTCCTTCATATCGGACACCTGAATCCGATGGAAATATTGACCGGAAGTTGAGTGCCATGGGCGCTCCCTGAAAAGGCGTCATTTTCGACGGTGCGCGAGAACGCGACGCGAACTCGGGCGCACGAATCGCCCAAACAACGCAGGCTATCGTGACGACGGATCCGGCTCAATGCGAGGCGGCATCTTATCGGCTGAAAGGAAGCGGCTGATCCAGAACTTTGCACAGTTTGCAGAGTAAAAACCAGTGCGCCAAGAATCAGCGCATGGCCGCGGCCGCGGCATCAATCAGCGGTCCCGGACGGTTAGTTCGCTTTTTCTGCAGCGATAGATGCCAATCGCGATTAACATATCCTCGAGCGGCTCGGGAACCTTGGCAGCGTTCGTGTTATCTGCGTTTTCTGTTTTCACCGGCTCGCTGCCACATCAACTAAACGCATTTGTACGCGCTCCTCTCCTTGCCAGCGATTGATCGCAATGTGGCCGACGGCATGTACTGAGCGACCACGATTTTCCAGTAGTGCCTTGCCGACCGGTTGACCGACGGCACGGAAAGAGATGGCATCTACGAACTTTCCGTCGGCGGATCGGAGCCGCGTCCGAACGTGGCTCTCCCCGATGGGATTCGCATAAGCGATCGTGTGGGCGGGAAGCGCGAGCAGTGGCTCGGGATTGCCCGCGCCATAAGGTCCGGCGCGTGATAAAAGGTCGGCGAGCGAAAAATTCAGGCCGCCGGCGGCAACGGCACCATCGATTAAAAGCGCCGGATCGCGTCGCGCCGCCGCTACCGGTGCGGTGAGCACATCTTCGAGGAAGGCGCGAAATGGCCCAAGCGCATCCTTTTTAAGCGTCACGCCGGCAGCCATTGCGTGACCGCCACCTTTGAGCAAAAGCCCTTCCTGTACCGCGCGACGAACAACGCGGCCAAGGTCGACCCCTGCGATTGACCTCCCGGAGCCTGTGCCAACGCCGCCCGGTTCCAGTGCAATGGCAAAGGCTGGACGTCCATACCGCTCTTTCAGGCGGGCGGCTACCAGCCCAACAACCCCCGGATGCCATCCCTCGGCCGCCGTAACGACGACGGAGCCATTTTCCTCAAGGCCCAGCGCGGCAAACGCCTCCGCTTCGGCCTGCGCCAGGGTGGCCTGCTCGATCTGCTGTCGTTCCCGGTTGAGCCGGTCGAGTTCAGCGGCGATACGGGCAGCTTCCGAAGGGTTCATTTCCAGAAGCAGCTGCGCACCAAGATCGGCCCTGCCGATGCGCCCACCCGCATTTATGCGCGGGCCGAGCAGAAATCCGAGATGCCACGGCTCCGGCGGACCTGCGAGCCGGGCTACATCCATTAATGCGGTAATCCCCGGATGTTCGCGGCGCCTGAGCGCAATGAGCCCTTTTGCGACAAATGCGCGGTTAAGGCCGTGCAACGGAACGACGTCTGCTACCGTTCCGAGCGCCACCAAGTGAAGCAACGAAAGTAACTCCGGCTCTGGACGACCATCGTTCCAGAAATTCCGCCGGCGCAGTTCGCGCGCCACAGCGACGAGTGTCACGAATACCAAGCCAACCGCAGCGAGATGACCGAGTCCGGACAAATCGTCGGCGCGGTTCGGGTCGATAATCGCGATTGCCTCGGGAAGGTTCTCGTCAGCCTGATGATGATCAATAATTACAGTGTCGAGACCGAGTCTCTTGGCTTCCGCAAGCGGCTCCAGACTCGTCACGCCGCAATCGACTGTAACAAGTACCTTCACGCCACGCTCGGCGAACGAGCGAATTGCGTCCACGTTGGGCCCATAACCTTCGAAGATCCGGTCAGGAATGTGAACGATCGGATCAAGGCCGCAATCGCGCAAATAGCGACATAGCAACGCTGCTGCTGTCGCGCCGTCGACATCATAGTCGCCGAAAATCGCGATCCTTTCCCCGTTCATCACGGCCTGCGATATACGCGTGGACGCAGCCTGCATATCAGTGATCGTGTGCGGGTCGGGTAGTAATCTTTTAATCGTCGGGTCGAGAAAACTTTCGACGTCGCTCACGCCGACATTGCGCCCCGCCAACACGCGCGCAAGCAGTTCATCGAGGCCGTGGCGCTGGGCGATCGCAAGGGCAAGCGCCGCTCCCCTGGCATCAAGACGATCGCGCCAAGGGCGTCCGGTAAGCGAACGTTCGACGCCGAGGAAATGGCGGTTACTGTCGACCAATTCTGCAGCGGGTAAGGCCATCGCCGGTCAGCTGATCTTGCGCGGCCAGGCAGGCCGCAAGGGGAATCGGTGGCGGAAGTCCAATAGTGGCGAAGACCGCATGGACAGGCCAGCCCGTCAGGCCGCTACCTCTGCATGGATCCGGAGCAGTTCTGGTATGGTCCGTGGGTCCCGCCGACCGAACCCGCACTCGGTCGCAATCGAAAAGCCGTTTGTGTACCGTTCGGCCGTTGCAAGTCGCCTGCGCGCGCCGGCAACACCGTCCGTAAAATGAACCAGACCGAGGCTGAGTTCGGTTTCCTGCTTGAGACGAAGCCGTGCAAGCGGGCTGAAATAGTCATCATCGCCGCGGTCTCTCGGCACCGGCATGTGGATAAGTTCAATGGTGCGTTTGATGTTGGCGCAAAGCCGATTGGCAAGGTCGACCATGTCGCCCATATCGACCGGCTCAACGACATGCTTGTGATTGGAGTCGCCATAACAGAAATGAAACAGGAGTTCGATCGCGGGCGGAACGTGCTCCGCCAAATCGCTTAGAATTGCTGCGAATTTTTCCAGCATCTGCGCGCGCGTTTTGCCATAGGCGCTGGGCTGCCCTCGCTGCAGACGAGCGAACACGGCCGAGGCAACATCAAACTGGATTGCAATCTCGCCATGCGGCAGCACTTCGGCGATCTTGTCGATTTCCCGTTTCAGTGCTCGGTTGTAGATCGGATCAAGCGGCTGGTGCAGATTGTCCTGCAGGAACAACCAAATCACGGAATGTGCCGGCACCAGATCGATCTGAAAGCGGCAGTTTTTCGGTACGACCCCCTCGCGCTTCAATGCCGAGAACACCGCATAGGACGCCTCGGCAATATCCGCGTAAAAAAGGTCGTCGAAGCGCACGTCGTCGGCGCTCTTGCCTTGACGCAGCCTATAACGGACACGTCCCGTGCCGGAGGCATGCACACGAAAGAGCTCGCCGGACTTTTCTAGCGCCGGATTGTTTGCAAATACCGGCTCGAGCCAAGTAATCCAATCGGATCGCTCACCAGTTTCGCCATCCGGGATGCGTTTGAGATACGGCCCAAGGGCCTGGCTTACATTCATGAAAACGTCACGCGCGTCGCGAAGTGGCACGCTGCCGACAAGGTGGATGTGACGCATCGAGGTTCAGTCGAGATGAAATTTTTCGAACTGTCTATGTTCGGCCAAAACTCTCCGGACCGTTCCTGTCACCGAACGCATTACGACGGTTTCGGTTTCAATAACGTCCTTACCGAATTTCACACCGCTGAGCATGGGGCCGGACGTAACTCCGGTCGCCGCGAACAGACAATCACCTCTCACCATATCCTCGATCTGGTATTTTTTCTTCGGATCCTTGATTCCCATTTTCAGGGTGCGCTCACGCAACTCCTCAGTATCGATGACCAACCGCGTCTGCATCTGTCCGCCGATACAACGCAGAGCCGCGGCGGCTAGCACGCCTTCCGGTGCGCCACCGATCCCCAGATAAATGTCGATACCGGTTTTCGGATCGGCGCAATGGATCACGCCGGCGACGTCGCCATCGCTTATCAGGCTGACCGCAGCGCCGGTCTTGCGTACGGCGGCGATGATGTCGGCGTGGCGCGGGCGATCGAGCAGGATCGCCGTGATTTCTGACGGTTTCACACCTTTGGCTTTCGCAAGCGAGAGAATGTTTTCTTCCGGCGGCGCATCGAGATCGATGGTGCCCTTGGGATAGCCGGGACCGATTGCGATCTTGTCCATATAGCAATCGGGTGCATGCAACAGTGTCCCGGCGTCGGCCATCGCCAGCGTCGCAATAGCACCCGGCATATTCTTGGCGCAGAGCGTTGTTCCCTCGAGGGGATCGACGGCAATGTCGACCTTCGGTCCCGCCTTGGTGCCCACCTTTTCGCCGATAAAAAGCATCGGCGCCTCGTCCATCTCGCCCTCCCCGATGACGACTGTGCCATCGATGGGCAGCTTATTGAGCTCTCGCCGCATGGCGTCGACTGCCGCCTGGTCGGACGCTTTGTCCTTGCCGTGTCCGCGTAGCCGGGCCGAGGAAACTGCCGCGCGTTCCGTCACGCGCACAATTTCAAGGCTGAGGATGCGCTCCAGCAGCAATTCCGGCTGGACGGTGATACTCGGCATCTGGCGTTCCCCTCCCTCATAACGCTTGGGTCGGATTAGTTCTTTTCAATTCGAATGACCTGCGGACGACCTGAGATCACCCTATCGCGGCCCACTGCCGCAAGGGCCTTGCGCACCGCATCCTCGGTTGTCGCATATGTAATGAGGATAACGGGGACGGAACCGGGTTTGGCGTCGGACGCCAAATGTGCGGCTTCGTGGCGTTGCACAATTGATTCCAGCGAAATGTCCTGTTCCGCAAGCCGCTTTGCGATGGTAGCCGCCGTGCCGGGCTTGTCGCGGGCAAGGAGTCGAATGTAATAGCCACCCTCGTGCCGTTGCATGGGCGCCTTCTGCACGCTGCTGAGCCGCGCCGTCGGGCGGCCAAAAGGCGCCGTGCGCACGCCTCGCGCAATATCGCCGATATCGGAAAGAACCGCTGAGGCTGTCGCGGCTCCGCCCGCACCAGGGCCGACGAGGGTCAAGGGATTGATATCCGCGGCATCAACCGTCACCGCATTGGTCACGCCCATGACCTGCGCGATGGCGGAGTCTTTTCGCACCATCGTCGGATGCACGCGCTGTTCGATGCCCTTCGCCGTCCTCACGGCAACGCCAAGAAGCTTGACGCGGTATCCAAGTTCATCGGCAGCCGAAAGATCGGCGGGCGTTATCGAGGAAATTCCTTCCACATAGATCGCGCCTTGATCAACTTTGGTACCGAACGCAAGGCTTGCCAAGATCGCAAGCTTCTGAGCGGTGTCATGCCCCTCAACGTCAAAGCTTGGATCAGCTTCTGCATAGCCGAGACGTTGCGCATCCTTTAGACATTCGGCGAAGGATAGTTTTTCCTGCTCCATTCTGGTCAGGATGTAATTGCAGGTACCGTTGAGGATTCCGTAGATGCGCTCGAAGGAATTCCCCGCCATGCCCTCACGCAACGTTTTGACGATCGGTATCGCGCCGCCGACGGCAGCTTCGAAATTGAGTGCAACGTGATTGCGCTCGGCGAGCGCCGCCAGCCTCACACCATGGCGCGCCAGCAGCGCCTTGTTGGCTGTGACAACCGATTTTCCTGACGAGAGCGCCGCCTCGATCGCACTTTTGGCAGGCTCACTGGCCCCGCCGATCAACTCGACGAAAACATCAATCTCAGCTTGTCGCGCGAGCGCCGACGGCTCGGAAAACCATTTCATCTTCTTGAGATCGACACCCCTCTTCTTGCTGCGCGATCGCGCGCACACTGCAACGACTTCGATTGGACGCCCGCAGCGCGCGGCCAGCGCATCGCGCTGATGCATAATCTGGGCAAGGAGTGCTGCGCCCACCGTGCCCAGCCCGGCGACGCCCACTTTCAGCGGTGATGCCATAGACGTGCGCGCCTGTTGTTAGCGCCGCGTCGCAAGCGGGACGACGTTGTGGAGTTGTTCGGGTGCGCTGTCGAGGAAACGGCGCACGTTGCGCGCGGCCTGGCGAATACGTTGTTCGTTCTCAACAAGGGCAATGCGGACATAACCTTCGCCGTATTCTCCGAAGCCGATACCCGGCGATACTGCGATATCCGCCTTTTCCACCAGCAATTTGGAAAATTCCACGCTGCCCAACGTCTTGAACGGTTCCGGGATCGGCGCCCATGCAAACATCGATGCCCGCGGCGAAGGGACATGCCAGCCTGCGCGCCCGAAGCTTTCGACCAGGACGTCACGGCGCCGTTTGTAGGTTTCGCGCATTTCTTTCACGCAATCATCCGGACCGTTGAGGGCAGCGGTCGCCGCCACCTGCACCGGCGTAAAGGCACCATAATCGAGGTAGGATTTCACCCGCGCCAGCGCCGCGATGATCCGCTCGTTGCCGACGGCAAAGCCGATGCGCCACCCCGGCATCGAGTACGTTTTCGACATCGAAGTAAACTCAACCGCAACCTCGTTTGCGCCGGGTACCTGCAGCAACGACGGCGGTGGATTGCCGTCGAAATAGACCTCCGCGTAAGCGAGGTCTGACAACACCAAAATGCCATGCTTTTTCGCAAAAGCGACCAAATCCTTGTAGAAGTCGAGCGTTGCCACATATGCGGTTGGGTTCGCCGGATAACAGACGACAACCGCAGTCGGCTTTGGGATCGAGTGCACGACCGCGCGCTCGAGCGTATGGAAGAAGTTCGGCGTAGGCTCCGAAGGAACTGAGCGGATGGCGCCGCCGGCCATCAGAAAACCGAAAGCGTGGATGGGATAGCTCGGGTTCGGCACCAACACGACATCACCCGGCGCGGTGATTGCCTGGGCGACGTTGGCGAAACCCTCTTTTGACCCGAGCGTCGTAACAATCTGGGTGTCGGGATTGAGCTTCACGCCGAAGCGGCGCTCGTAGTAAGCCGCCTGTGCCCGACGCAATCCGGGAATACCCCGCGAGGCCGAGTATCGATCAGTGCGTGGCTTGCCGAGAGTGTCTTTGAGTTTCTCGATAACGTGCGCGGGCGCCGGTACATCGGGGTTGCCCATGCCAAGATCAATGATGTCTGCGCCCGCGTTGCGAGCCTTCGCCTTGGCCTTGTTTACCTCTTCGAAAACGTACGGCGGCAAACGGCGAATACGGTAGAAGTCTTCCATCGGCTCAAAACCTCAGACGACGGCTGCCCTCGTCAGCCATCACGATTGACCCCGGTTGGCTTTTATCACGGGTTCGCCTTGGCGCCATCGGTCCGACTATTTTGGGCGTCTTTGGCCGGTTTTTTCGCCGTCACCGTGGCCTTTTTGGCCGCCGGCTGGCGGCCCTCCTGGCGATCGCGAGCGTTTGCCAACTCCTTCTCGAGCCTGACCTGTTCTTCTTCGCTCAAAGGCGCCGTGGCACGATCTGGCGGCATGTCGTGCACTGCCGGGTACTCGTAGGGGGCCGCCGGACGTGCGGGGGCGCCGGCGGGCAAGCCCAGTTCGGCCGGCAGCCGGTCAATCATCGGTCCCGGGGAACAGCCACCCAGCACCGCGGCAAAACCGACAGCGACCCAAGAAGGATGTTTGCCCACCAGACACCTTTCTCCGCCGGTGTACCGCGCAAAGGCAGAAAACTGGCGCACACTCAATGAATTATATCACCGTCGCGTTAACGGGCTAATATGGCTGCAGCAAGGTCATAGCTTGCTAACCGGTCGGCTGAAGGGGGCCGAAACCATGCGCGCAAACGCGTCTTGCGATAGGCCGCCGGGCGCGCCAACTCTTTCGGCAGGGGGAACCGACGGGATGGATAGGCCCAGCACCAAACCTGCCAAACTCGGTGAAGTCGATATCGAGGCGCTTTCGCATAATCTCGCGCGCCTGATCGAGGAAGGCGGCAAGGCTCTTGCGGCATATCTAAAGCCCCGCGAAGAAGGCAAAATACGAAGCGATCTCGCCGAGGACGTGACTGACGCGGTCAAAACCGTCGGCCGAGTCGCCGAGTACTGGCTTTCTGATCCTCAGCGCGCCCTCGAACTTCAGACCGAACTGGGCCGGGCTTATCTCGATCTCTGGGCCGGTGCGGTCAAACGCATGGCGGGCGAGCAGGCCGAGCCGGTCGTTGCGCCCGACCCGAAGGACAAACGGTTTTCCGACCCGGAATGGTCGCAAAACCAGTTCTTTGACTTTTTGAAGCAGGCTTACCTGCTTACCGTGCGATGGGCGGACCGTCTCGTGAAAGATGCCGCTGGCGTCGATGAGCACACGCGCAAGAAGGCGGAGTTTTACGTCAAGCAGATCGCGAATGCGGTCTCGCCGTCGAATTTCGTGCTTACGAATCCTGAATTGCTGCGCGAGACGCTCGCATCCAATGCCGAAAATCTCGTGCGCGGCATGCACATGCTTTCTGAGGACATCAAGGCTGGCCAGGGCGTTCTCAAGATCCGGCAATCCGATCCATCAATGTTCGAGGTGGGAAAAACGCTTGCCACAACGCCGGGCAAGGTCATCTTTCAGAACGAGTTGATGCAACTTATTCAATACGAAGCTACGACCGAGAACGTGCTCAAGTGCCCTCTTCTCATCGTGCCGCCGTGGATCAACAAATTCTACATTCTCGACCTCACACCCGACAAATCATTCATCAAATGGTGTGTCGACCAGGGCATAACGGTTTTCGTAATCTCCTGGGTCAATCCCGACGCCCGACTCGCCGAGAAAAGCTTCGAAGAATATATGCGGGAAGGCGTAATTGCTTCCCTCGATGCCGTACAAGACGTTACGGGCGAAAAGCAGGTGCACACCGTCGGCTATTGCGTCGGCGGAACGTTGCTGTCGATTACTCTTGCATATCTTGCGGCAATAAAGCAGGAGCGCGTCAGATCAGCAACTTTGTTCGCGGCGCAGGTCGATTTCACCTACGCGGGTGACCTCATGGTGTTCGTGGACGAAGAGCGCGTCCGCCAACTCGAGACGCACATGAAGAAACAAGGTTACCTTGAAGCCTCGCGCATGGCCAACACGTTCAACATGCTGCGCTCAAATGATTTGATTTGGCCCTATATCGTCAACAATTACATGCGCGGCAAAAAGCCAACGCCGTTCGACGTCCTCTACTGGAATTCCGACGCCACCCGCATGCCAGCCGCGAACCATTCTTTTTACTTGCGCAATTGCTATCTCGACAACAAATTCTCGAAGGGCAAGATGGAAATCGCCGGTATCCGACTCGACCTTCATAACGTAACGGTGCCCGTCTACAACCTTGCGACGCGCGAGGATCACATTGCGCCTGCCCAATCGGTCCTTTACGGCTCGCAGTTTTTCGGCGGCCCGGTCAGATACGTTCTTGCAGGTTCGGGCCACATCGCCGGCGTCATCAACCCGCCGAGCAAGCCCAAATATCAGTACTGGACGGGCGCCAAACCTGCCGGGGCAAGCGTCGAAGCCTGGATGAAAAATGCCACCGAGCATCAAGGGTCATGGTGGCCGGACTGGCTCACCTGGCTCAAGGAGCAAGATTCGGAAACAGTGCCGGCGCGTAAGATCGGCGGCGGCAAGCTCGCGCCGATTGAAGACGCACCCGGCTCTTATGTTAAGGTGAAGAGCTGGGTCTGAGACCGCACTAGGAAGCGATTTTTACCGGCACCTTCAAATAGTGCACACCGTTGGCTTCGGCGGGCGGAAACTTGCCTGCGCGAATATTGACCTGAATCGACGGCAGCAGCAGTAGCGGTGTCGCCAGCGTAGCGTCTCGCGCCTCGCGCATCTTGACAAATTCATCTTCGGAAACGCCTTCGTGCACATGGACGTTGCGTGCCCGTTCCTCCCCGACGGTCGTTTCCCAGGCATACTGATCGCGGCCCGGCGCCTTGTAGTCATGGCACATGAAAAGCCGAGTTTCTTTCGGCAGCGCCAGAATACGTTGAATTGACCTGTAAAGTTGGCGGGCGTTGCCCCCCGGGAAATCGGCACGCGCCGTGCCATAATCAGGCATAAACATGGTGTCTCCGACAAACACCGCATCGCCGATTTTATAGGAAACACAGGCCGGCGTGTGACCGGGCGTATACATCACCTCGGCGTCGATGGTGCCGACCTTGAAACGCTCGCCATCCTTGAATAGATGGTCAAATTCCGAGCCATCACCAGACACGTCGGACGCATTGAAGATCGGACGGAAAATTCTTTGTACGTCCTTGATATGCTCTCCAATCGCAACTGGAGCGCCGGTTTTCAGCTTGATGTACGGCGCCCCTGACAGATGGTCGGCGTGAGCGTGACTTTCAAGAATCCACTTGACGGCGATACCAAGTTTGCTCGCTTCCGCCAGCATTTCGTTCGCAGATTCAACGGTTGCTTCACCGCTACGGTGGTCGAAGTTGAGCACAGGATCGATCACCACACCCGCATTGGTAGATGGATCCCAGACTAGGTAGCTGATCATGTTGGTTGGCTCGTCAAAAAACGCCTTGACCTCGGGACGGTTGGATGCGGCCATGACGCGCTCCTATTCACTCGCAAGCATAGGCGGGCAATACTAGCACAGCATCGCGAGTTACAGACCATTGATCCAAGCCGACGCGACAGCGGCCGGGCTTTCCTTTATTCTTGCACCATGTGGAGCATCAAACGCGGGGAGTACCGATGACCAAGGAATTGATGTGGCTGACGCTGACGATCATCGTCACCGGGCTGCTGTGGGTGCCGTATATTGTAGATCGTGCCATGGTGCGCGGATTGATGGGTTGCATGGCAAACCCGTCAAGACACGACAAACCGCAATCGGCATGGGCGCAGCGCCTTTATTTCGCTCATACCAATGCGGTTGAAAACCTGATCATATTCGCGCCGCTCGTACTCATTCTTGACGCTCAAGGCCACTCAACCGACGCCACCGTGGCCGCCTGCGCGGTTTACTTCTGGGCGCGTCTGGCGCACGCCATCGTTTACACCATCGGAATTCCTGTTTTGCGGACGCTTGCCTTCACCGTCGGCTTTCTTGCGCAGGCCGCACTTGTGCTGGCGGTCTTCGGAAAACTTTAGCCGTTCGCAGCTGCGCGGTTCGCAATTCCGCGCATATCGAGCCCGCGCGGCAGCACCCCGAAAGCCGATCCTGCGTCACCGCCAAGCCGCGAGGCGCAAAATGCGTCCGCAATATTCGCGGGCGCGCTTCTGACCAGCAGCGAGCCCTGAAGGGCGAGAATGAGATTTCGTACCAGCGTTCGCGCTTGCGACTCGTCGGCGAGTTCACTGCTAGTGAGCCTTTTTGCAAGATGCTCGGAATATGATCCGATCCGATCATCCTTGCACTCGGCAAATTCCTGACACAAGACTTCCACCGCATTCGGGGTACGCTGTATCGCACGCAGTACATCGAGGCACATGATATTGCCGGAGCCTTCCCAGATCGAATTGACCGGGGCCTCACGGTACAGGCGCGGCATGATGCTTTCCTCGATATAGCCGGAGCCGCCAAGTACCTCCATTGCCTCATAGGTCACCACGGGCGTGCGCTTGCAAATCCAGAATTTGGCCGCCGGTGTGACCACGCGCCTGATCACCAGCGCCGCCTCATGGTTTTCGTCATAGGCTCGTGCCAACCACATCGTCAGGACAGTGGCCGCCTCGGATTCCAGCGCAAGGTCGGCAAGCACGTTCGCCATCAATGGCTGATCGATAAGCTTTTTCTGGAATACAACGCGATGCCGCGCGTGATGGACTGCCTGGGTGACCGCTTGCCGCATCAGCGCTGAGGAGCCAATGCAGCAATCAAGGCGGGTATAGTTGCCCATCTCAATGATGGTCGGTATGCCACGCCCCTCTTCACCGACGAGCTGCGCATAGGCCCCTTGGAATTCGACCTCGCTCGATGCATTCGCGCGATTGCCGAGCTTTTCTTTCAGACGAAGGATGAAGATTGAGTTTCTTTCTCCGTCCGGCGTCCAGCGCGGCAGCAGGAAGCAGCTCAGGCCATTTGGCGCCTGCGCCAGCACCAGAAACGCGTCACACATTGGCGCCGACATAAACCACTTATGGCCATAAATGCGGAAGCTGCCGTCTGCGGAGGGTTTGGCTTGCGTTGTATTGGTCCGCAGATCCGATCCCCCCTGATTTTCCGTCATGCCCATGCCTATCAGGGCTGAGCTCTTCAGCCGTACCGGACGAAAGCGCCGGTCGTATTCACGTGAGTAAATTCGCGGCAGCCACTCGTCGGCAATTCGGGGGGAGTGACGTAAGGTCGGCACCGAGCCATAGGTCATGGCCAGCGGGCAATAAACCCCGCTTTCGATCTGAGCCAGCATGTAGGTGCCCGCAGCGCGCGCTACGTGTGCACCGGGTTTTGGGTTTGCCCACGGACCTGAGTGCAGGCCAGCCGCAAGGGCAACATCGAGCAGCGCATGCCAGGCCGGATGAAATTCGACTTCATCGAGACGGTGGCCATAGCGATCGAGCGTGCGCAGCTGGGGCGGAAATCTGTTGGCATCGAAGCCGAGTTGCACCGTCTCGGGCGTGCCCAGCTTCGCGCCAAGCGCGTTTAAATCGCTTTCCGCCCAACTGGCGCCCTCACGCCGCACAGCCTCGCGCAATACCGCATCGCTTGAGTAAAGATTGTAGGGCTCAAGTGGCGGCGGCTGGTTCTGGACCTCAAACATGGGTCGCAAGTCTCCGGCAAGAACGCAGAGAACTTAGTGCAGAATCAGGGAAACAGCGCGACCTGATCGAGTCCCATCGCCTCCGGCCAGCCCATGACCAGGTTCATGTTCTGAATCGCCTGTCCCGAGGCTCCTTTGACCAGATTGTCGAGCGCAGAGACGATGATGGCGCGGCCTTCAATACGGTCGTTGGCCACACCGATAAAAGTCATATTCGACCCCCGAACATGCCGCGTCTGCGGCGTTTCCCCGAAAGGAAGTACGTGAACGAACGGCTCCTTAATGTAGAACTTTAACAGTATTGAATGAAGATCCTGGGCGGTCCGACCGCGCCGGCCCCGCACATAAATCGTCGAGAGAATGCCCCGATTCATCGGCACCAGGTGCGGGGTGAATGTTACGATTACTTCGCGTCCGGCCGCGGCGGAGAATTCCTGATCAAGTTCGGCCATATGGCGATGATGTCCGACTCCATATGCGTGAAATCCTTCTGAAACTTCCGAAAAGAGCATAGCCTCCTTGGCTGCCCGCCCTGCTCCAGTCATGCCGGATTTTGCATCAATGACAATTTCGTCAAGATCGATTGCCTTATTTTTGATAAGCGGAATCAACGGCAGCTGTGCGCAGGTCGTGTAACATCCGGGGTTGGCGACAAGCCGCGCATGCTTGATTTCGCGCCGATGAATTTCGGTAAGCCCGTAGACGGCTTCCTTTTGCAATTCCGGCGCATAATGCTCGTGTCCGTACCATTTCGCGTAAACCGCCGCTTCGGAGAGTCGAAAATCGGCCGATAAATCTATTACCTTGGTGGTGGGTGATTTTGCCATCAACTCCTTGACGACCCTCTGCGTTGTCGCATGCGGCAAAGCGCAGAACGCGACGTCCAACGCCACGCTGGACCAATCGACGCTTTCGATCGTGACAAGTTGCGGCAATGTGAACGGTGAAAACTGAGGAAAAACTTCGCGCATCGCCTTGCCGGCGCTACGTTCCGCAGTCAGCAGGACAAGTTCGGCACGCGGATGCCGCAGCAGCACCCGGACCAGCTCGCCGCCCGTGTAGCCGGAAGCGCCCAAGACACCGATCTTTGCTTTCGTAGCCATGAATCGATCCTTATCCAGAAGTCTTAAAGAACTACCGGAAGAAGGCCAACTGCACGGATTATCTTGGGGATACGTGCCGCAACCTCAATTCCGGCGGCACGGGTAACGACAACGCTACGCCTGTGCCGGACTGGCACGGCGGCGGCGCAGCTCTTTCTTTGCCAAAAGTATCGTCATGAACGCGGCATATAAGCTGCCAGCCGAGATCCGTCAACTCTCGTCCCACGCAGCGGCAACGGCTGCTCTTTCAGCATAGCCTTGATAACAACCTCCCGTGCAAAACCGGGTTCGATGCCATAAGCAGCAACCATATCCTCGCAATCGGCAACGATCGCATCCGCATCCTGCATTATCTTCAAACGCTTGAAATGATCCTCGTGAGGCATGCCCATGCTCGCGCCGACAATGTCAAGAATGTTGACGATCCGGAACGGCCAGTCGCGCTCGTGCGCGCAAAGTTCACGATGGTCGACGTGGTAGATTGCAACCAGCGCGTCGACTCCTGCTGCCGCCGCAGCCTCGAGTTCAGCCAATTGAAGACCGCGCTTGTAACCGGGCAGCGCGTTAAGCGAGTTGCTCATAAGGCCGACCACAGGTTGTTGCAGGTCAACGATTTCTATACCGGGGACCATCCGTAGAAGTTCGATGCCGGCCTCAACCACCCCCTTAACACCAGGGTGCTTGTGCAGAGCAACCCGCATCCGGACCGGATTTTTCAACATCGGGCGAATGTCTTCGAACCGGGTCTTGAGAAAAAGCATAAAGGGAGTCATCTCGAAGGGCCGCGATCCCCTGACTTTCTCGATCGTGGGGATCGTTGTTTCGGTGAACTGGACATGGCAGCTCGCACACCAGGAGATTACGCCAGCTTTGCCTTCCGCCAGTTTGTCGAGTGAACTCGTTGCCACGCGACCTGAGACTTCCGTGTCGCCGGCGCGCAATTGAATCACGCCACAACAATGTGTCGGACCTCCCATGACACGGTACGACACGCCAAGCGCATCCATGATGTCGAGTGCGGTCAACGCCATATGTGGCGTCTTGAGCACGTTGCAGCCCGTGTAAAAAACAAAGTCGGGACGTTCATTGGGTCCTGCCGTCGACCCTCTTTCCAGACGCTCGCTCACATACTGTCCGAGGCGGGCCAGCTCATCCTGGTTGAGCTGCATGCGTGCAAGGACGTTTACCCCGTCGGCAACCAAGCGGAAATTCTCGACACCGCGTTTGCGCCTGTCCCTTAGTTCGGTAGCTCGTTTTGCCATCGCGACACGCGCCATCGCCAGCAAAAAACGCGGGTTGACAGCCTCGTCACAGGCCGCAATGCAGTCACCTGTGAGCGCGCAGCCGTTCGCCCAGGCTTTCGACGCGGCAGGCCCTTCCCCTGTGCGTACTATATCCAGCACGCCCGTAATCACATCCCCTGGCGCGGCATCACCAACACCTGCTGGCTTTGTGATCGGGCAAATGTCAACGCATTTCCCACATCGTGTACAGGCGTCCAGCATCTCGGCCGTGCGCAAAGCCAAAGCCTGTTCGAATGCCGTTCCGACCATAAAAGAATCCAAATGCCGAAGGATTTGAAGTTTACCGTGGTCCGCCACAAACAAGAAGGCCGCCGATTCCGGCGGCCTTCCATTTTTTACACATCGGTCGGATCAAATCGAGGGTAGCCAGGTCGCCGGCACGTGGCGATAACCGTTGCCGGCTTTTTCGATATAGCCGACCGCAGGGAACGGCAAGTGATAGCCCTGCACCATCATCCTGTCGGTCGCTGCCATGTCGTAGAGTTTCTTGCGCGTCGCAACGGCCTGTGGCCTGTCGGTATCGAACACAAACTGCCAGTCAGGATTGCGCACGAAAAGCGTGGCGGCGCCGGCTGTGATATCTGCCTGAACGAGCAATGTGCTGTTGCCGGATGAAACGATATGCGAATAGTGCCCAGGGGTATGACCGGGGCTAAAAACGGCCGTAATGCCTGGCACAAGAACTTTCTTATCCTGGTACTTTGTTACTTTGTTGCCAAGGGCTCCAAAGACACGTTTCGGATTCTGTATCTGCCCCTTCGCAGGCTCCGGAAGTTTGCTGACGTTGCTCTCGTCCATCCAGAACGCCCATTCGGTCTCCGGCACCATAATTTCCGCGTTCGGAAACATTGGCTTGTTGTCGGGCCCAATCAACCCGTTGATATGATCGCCGTGGAAATGCGAAATGATGACGACGTCGATTGTATTCGCGTCAATCCCAGAAGCCTTCAGATTCGCCTGATATTGGCCAAGCGCACCTTTTGACTGTGCAAATGTGCCGAGACCTAAACCTGTGTCGATAGCAACCAGCTTTGCTCCGGTGTTGATCACAACCGGCGTGTAAGTGTGGACCACTTTATCCTTTGGCAGGAATTGCGCCTCAAGATCCTTAGATACGGTATCCTTTGGCGTATTGACGACATAGCTATCACCCAGCGGATTGCTGCCTTGGCCGTCAGTGACAACTGTTACTTCAAATTCGCCGACTTTGTAGCGATACCAGCCAGCATTTTGCCTGCCTGCCATCGGCGCTGTAGCAGCAGCCGGAGAAACGAGTGCCTTTGACCCGGCAAGAACGGCACCGGCAGCGGCCGCGCCGGCAAATAGATGGCGTCGTGTCAGTAGCGTCATGATCTTGCTCCCTACTTTTCGACTTGTTCGTTCATTAATTTTAGGCGTTGCATCAATTCACCGACAATGTCTTCTCGGGTCGACCAATGCGCCTCCCCGTCGCGCGCACTAACCCCATCCTAAGGTGCGTTATTCCGTATCTGAACCAAATTCTGACCACCGAAGGGACCCCCGTATAGGCGCAGGCCGAACGGTTCGATAAGCTGTGCTTATCCCGAGCCAGCTTGGCAAGGGTAGACCCAAGCCGGATTGACCGGCAAATCAACGATTTGGGAGGAAATAGATGCGTCGTTTGACTGTCCTGGCGAGCGCCCTCGGTGCCGCGCTACTGCTGACTCCAGCTGCTTTTGCGCAAGTACCGGCTGACCCGAACAATCCCAACGAAAACCTGCCGGAAGCAATGAAGCCAATGCCCTACGGCGAAACGATCAATATTGAAAACGCCAAGAAAGTAGCCGCGGCGGCAATTGCAGAAGCGAAGAAGCGGAACTGGAACGCGCTCTGCGTCGCAATTGTCGGTCCATCCGGCGATCTGGTTTACTTCGAAAAGCAGGATGACTGCCAGTTCGCGTCGATCGACATTTCGCAAGGTAAGGCGCGGGCGGCAGCACGTTATCGCCGCCCGACATTGGTCTTCGAACGGTTGATCGCAAAGGGCCAGTACTTCGCTTACCTGCCGACGCTCGGGGCGGGCTTTGTCGGCTCGCGCGGTGGCAATCCGCTCGTCGCTGGCGGCAAAGTCGTCGGCGCAATCGGCGTGAGCGGCGGCACGGGATCGCAAGACGATGTTGTGTCGCAGGCCGGCGCTGCCGCGTTGAAGTAATGAAAGACTGCGGGTCATTTTTGTAAAGCGAACCGCCGGGGTGGAAATCCCGGCGGTTGTCTGCCGTTTGGTGCTGCGGCATCAGCAATGCCGCTGTCGCCAGCGTCATCGTCACCACAGCCACTTGAGCACCTTTGTAATGGCATCGCCAATCGTCAACAGCGTAGCGGCCCATACAAAAGCTGAAATGAAATTTGCGGTTTGAAAATGCCAGAAAGGCATTTCAAAGATTCCCGCAATCAACGGAACAATCGCTCGCAAAGGACCGAAAAAACGGCCAATGAAAATTCCCGGAATGCCCCATTTTTTCATGAAGGCTTCGCCTTGCGGAATAAGATCGGGATGCCGCGACAACGGCCACATATGCGCAACTCGGTATTCGAGTTTGAGCCCAATCCAGTAGGAAACCCAATCGCCCATTGCGGCACCCAGCGATGCCGCAATCCAGATCGGCCAAAACTTGACTCCACTTGACCCGATCAGGGCTCCGATCGCGACGAGCGCGCCCCAGGCCGGCAACAGGAGCGAGATGAACGCCAGCGATTCGCCAAATGCCAGCGCGAAAACAATCGGAACCGCCCAAGCCTGATTGTGGCGGACAAAATCGACGGTCTGCTGGACGGCGGTTTCAAATTCCATGGAGGATCGGCCGGATGTTGTGTCTAGCCCGTCGCTGACATTGGCGCCAGTACACAACCCGAGATGAGAAGCGCACGCTCAATGTCTACCGCTAGAACCGTGCTGCGACACCTATATTTCTCCAGCCTTGACAATGGCCTTTCGATTCGCCTTTCACCTTGGCAGGTGCCGTACCCGGCCTTGAAATCTTCCTTTAACCTGCAAGGCGCAAGTTGGACCGGTCACAATTGCGCCGCCGTGGCATAGTGGGTAGCGACCGATTCGCTGCGACATTATCTGAAGGACTCAATGGCCAAAACGGTGACCAAAAAGAAGCCCGCAAGGCAGCCCGACCTCTTCGACTTGCCGCGAGCCGCCAAGTCATCCGCGCGCAAAGTGTCAAAAGGGTCGGCCCGCACGGTCGGCACAAGATCAAAATCACCTGCGCGCGGGTCAGGCGCTGAAGCAGGTTATACTGCCAAGCATATCGAGGTACTCGAGGGTCTCGAGCCTGTCCGCCGCCGGCCCGGAATGTACATTGGCGGCACGGACGAAAAGGCGCTGCACCACCTGTTCGCCGAAGTCATTGACAACGCGATGGACGAGGCGCTTGCCGGACATGCCGACTGGATCGAAGTCGAGATGGAGGCCAACGGTTTCGTAAGTGTTACTGATAATGGCCGGGGCATTCCTGTCGATCCGCATCCAAAATTTAAAAACAAATCCGCGCTCGAAGTGATCATGTGCACCCTGCACGCGGGCGGAAAGTTCGACTCGAAGGTTTACGAGACATCGGGCGGCCTGCACGGCGTAGGCGTTTCCGTTGCCAATGCGCTTTCTGAGCGCATGGAAGTCGAAGTCGCGCGCGAGCAGCAGCTTTACCGAATGGCATTCGAGCGGGGCAAACCGAAAGGCAAGCTGGAAAAGGCCGGACGCGCACCAAACCGTCGCGGCACAATGGTGCGCTTCAAGCCGGACCCGGAGATTTTTGGGCCAAAGGCTGCATTTAGGGCTGAACGTATTTTCAAGATGACCCGGTCGAAGGCCTACTTGTTCGGTGGCGTCGAGATCCGCTGGCGCTGTGACAAGACCTTGCTGAAGGGCGTGGACGATGTGCCCGAGAAGGCAACCTTCCATTTCGCCGAAGGCTTGAAGGACTACCTGGCATCAAACCTGACCGGCGCGACGCTGGTACACCCTGAAATCTTTACCGGCTCGGTCGGCAAAACCGGTCGACACGGCGCCGTTGAGTGGGCGGTCGCCTGGACTGCCGATACCGACGGCTTTCTGAACTCGTATTGTAATACGATCCCTACCCCCGATGGCGGCACACATGAATCCGGTCTGCGATCAGCTTTGCTGCGGGGACTCAAGGATCACGCTTCGCGTGTCGGGCAGGAAAAGCGTGCGGCACCAGTCACGAGCGACGATGTCATGACGGGTGCCGGCTGCATGCTCTCCGTTTTTGTGCGCGAGCCCGAGTTCCAGGGGCAGACCAAGGACAGACTTGCGACTGCAGAAGCGCAACGGGTGGTCGAACAGGCAATCAAGGATCCGTTCGACCATTGGCTCGCCGCGAACCCGATGCAAGCGAACAAGCTGCTGGATTTTGTCATTGAACGCGCAGAAGAACGCATTCGCCGGCGGCAGGAAAAGGATATCGCGCGCAAAACCGCGGTGCGCAAACTGCGATTGCCTGGAAAGCTTGCGGACTGCACCTCGTCGGCGTCCGAGGGTTCTGAAATATTCATCGTCGAAGGCGACAGTGCGGGCGGGTCCGCAAAGCAGGCGCGCGACCGCCGAACCCAAGCGGTATTGCCGCTACGCGGAAAAATTTTGAACGTTGCCTCAGCCGGCAAGGACAAATTGGCGCAGAATGCCCAGCTTGCAGATCTGGTCCAGGCGCTTGGGTGCGGAACAGGCTCGCATTATCATGAGAAGGATTTGCGTTACGAAAAAGTCATTGTAATGACGGACGCCGACGTCGATGGGGCTCATATCGCATCGCTTTTGATCACGTTTTTCTACCGCCAAATGCCGAAACTGATCGAGGGCGGGAGACTCTATTTAGCAGTACCGCCGCTCTACCGGCTTTCGCACGGCGGCAAGATCGTTTATGCCCGCGACGACAAACACAAGGACGCGTTGCTCAAGAAGGAATTTCACGCCAATGCGAAGGTCGAGGTGAGCCGGTTCAAAGGCCTCGGTGAAATGATGGCGTCGCAGCTCAAAGAGACGACCATGGATCCTGGCAAACGTACGCTCTTGCGTGTGGTGCTTGTTGACAAGGAAACGAAACCGACCGCCCGTGCCGTAGAGCGCCTCATGGGCACTAAGGCGGAAGCGCGTTTTGAATTTATCCAGGAAAGGGCGGAATTCGCCAGCGTCGACCTGTTGGATGTCTAGTCGGCCACATCAGCGGTTGACCCTGTCTTCGCTGCACTTCCGCAACACGGGTGTCTTGCTTCCGCGCGCGACGGCAACACCATCTTTCACCCTTACCGCACCGCCGTCGCTCTGATTGAAAATAGTACGCCGGGTATTGTTACTGACGGCAAATACAAGCCGCTGACGGTCCTCAACTTCAGTGCCTGGCTGAAAAATCACCTGCACCGCGACACTCGTTTGAGATAGCCGCTCAGCCGACAACACGCTGTAACGGTTAATCGCGAAGTCAGGACCGAGATTGTGGTCCTCGAGTACGAGCCCGGTACTGGGCATGGTGACAGTCACATGAGGATTGCTGGGTGTGGCCGGGCTACCACAATCCGTCGCCCACGTGCCGAACAGGCCAAATTCCTGAAACACCTCTTCAACGGAAGCAGCAATTGCAATGTTGGACAACACAACCGACGTAACCAGTGCGAGGAACGCCACCAAACGCATATTGCCGAAGCTCCAATTTTGTAAGAATAGCAGCGGCCCGTGCGGCGGCAATTGATTTAGTTCAATTGGCACCGCACGACGCCACCACCTTGGCGGAATGTTGATGACTATTTAAAGGTCAGGTTGGCAGCTTTCGCCACGTCGGCGAATGTTTTGATATCCTCATCGATGCGCTTCTTGAAGGCATCGCCTGTCGGTCCGCCCGGTTTCACCGCCATCTTCTTCAGCCCTTCTTGTACCGCCGGGTCGGCCAAGGCCTTACCCAATTCGGCAGTCAATTTGGCGACGACGGGCGCCGGCGTACCCGCCGGCACAAAGAAGCCGCTCCACAGCTGTGTATTGACCTCAGGATATCCGGCTTCGGCCATGCTTGGCACCTCAGGCAATTCGGGTGAACGTTCTGAACCGGTGACCGCCAGGGCCCGTGTTTTTCCGCCCTTGACCAGCGGAATCGCCGGCGGGCCGTCCGAAATCGTAAAAAGGCTCTGCCCGGATACTACACTCAGGTTCGATTCGTTGCTGCTCTTGTACGGAATCGCCACGGCCGGCATTCCGCTCTTAAGTTTGAACAATTCGGTTGTGATCGTGAAAGCCGGTGACGACGTCCCGTAGTTCGACTTGTCGGGGTTTGCTTTTGCCCAGGCTACGAGTTCTTTCACGGTCTTGGCCGGGTGATTTGCAGGAACGACGAGGACCAACGGGAAAGATGCAATCATGTTGAGTGGAATGAAACTCTTACTTGCATGATAGCCGATATTCGGAATGACCGCGGTCGCAATCGACATTTGTCCAGTGGCGCCGACGAGAACCGTGTAGCCATCGGCGGGCTGATGGGCCGCAAAATCCGCCGCGATGCGCCCCCCGGCACCAACTTTGTTCTCGATCACCGCAGTTGCGCCGGTATTTTCCTGGAATTTCTGCACGACGAGCCGCGCAAATAGGTCGTTTCCACCGCCTGCGGCGAACCCGACAATAAAATGTATCGGGCGACTGGGAAAATCGGTCTGGGCACGCACGTTACCGGCGGCGAAGGCAACAACGAGAGCCGCAATCGCGCAAAGCAGTCTGCCTTGTATTTTGTTCATCGCATCCCCCTTTTGCACACCGATCCTCCGCGGTTACGCTTGGCGAAGCGTACACTGGCCCCGTTCATTCGAAAATGCTTTTGTCAGCCATGGCACTGCTTCGCCTTCAACGAGCCTGCCCGAGGCCGATATGAGCGCCAGGCGCGCGCCGGGCGGCCGCCACCCGCGCACGGACCTGTTCGGCCATCCGCGCGCTCTGAGCTATCTGTTCGCAACGGAAATGTGGGAGCGCTTCTCGTATTATGGAATGAGGGCGCTGCTCGTCCTCTATATGGTCAAATACCTGCTCGAACCGGAGAGGGCTCGCGATGTCGTCGGGCTCTCGGTCCTCAAGACGGCTTTCGAGATTCTATTTGGAGCATTGGAGACGCAGCCTTTCGCTTCCCACATATACGGCTTCTATACGGGATTGGTCTACCTGACGCCGGTTTTGGGGGGGCTGTTAGCCGACCGCGTGCTCGGGCGGCGCCGTACCGTGATTGTCGGCGCGGCCCTGATGGCCGTTGGTCATTTCGTGATGGCTTTCGAACAGCTTTTTCTGTTCGCCTTGGGCCTTCTCATTCTGGGTAATGGCGCGTTCAAGCCGAATATATCCACGCAGGTCGGCGCGCTATACGCGCCCGGCGATCCTCGCCGTGATCGTGCATTTTCGGTTTTTTACGTCGGTATCAATCTCGGTGCATTTCTCGCGCCGCTCGCGTGCGGGACGCTCGGTGAAAAATTCGGTTGGCAATTCGGATTTGCCGCCGCCGGCGTCGGGATGACCACAGGGCTTGTCATCTATTTGCTTGCGATACCGCATCTACCGAAAGACGCCCTTGTTCCGAGAGAAAGGCCGGACACCCCAATCGACAGAGACGGATGGCGATCAATCACCGGCTTGCTTCTGTTGTTCGTCCCTGTCAGCCTGTTCTGGGCTACTTACGAGCAGCAAGGCAACACGATCGCGCTCTGGGCCGACCAGTTCACCGACCGCCGAATCTTCGGGGGCGAGATTCCGGTGACATGGTTTCAGGCATTTAACCCCTTCATGATCTTTGCCTTTACCCCGTTCATCGTGGCGTTCTGGCGGCATCAGGGGTCGAACGAGCCGCCGACAACCATGAAGCTAGCGATCGGCTGCGCCCTTACAGCGCTTGCGTATCTTATCATGGCAGCCGCGGCCTGGAACGCCGGCACCGACAAAGCGAGCTGGATCTGGCTGTTGTGTTATTTTGGCGTCATTACGATCGGCGAGCTGTATCTTTCACCTACGAGCCTCTCGCTGGTCACCAAAGTGGCTCCAAAATCCCTGCTCTCAATGATGATGGGTGTCTGGCTGGCGACGAGCTTCGCGGGAAATTTTCTGGCGGGCTACCTCGGCAGTTTCTGGTCGAACATGGGAAAGGTCGAATTTTTCCTCATGCTCGCAGCCGTGTCTGCTGGCGCGGGCGCTTCAATTGCACTGCTGCGTCTTCCGCTGCGCTCGGTTCTGCGGAATTAATCGAGCGGAAGCCCTACATACTGCTCGGCGAGCGACGTCGCGGCCGCGGTCGAGCTGGTCAGATAATCGAGATCTGAAAGCTGACGGCGGCGGTCAAAGGCCGTCTCGTGCGGAAAACGATGCATGATCTGCGTCATCCACCATGAAAATCTTTGAGCTTTCCACACCCGTTGCAAGCACGCCGCTGAATAGTTCTCCAGAAGATCGCTTCGCTTGTTTTTGTAAAAGGCGGCGAGCGCCCGCGACAGGATCATCACGTCGGCAAACGCCAAGTTCATACCTTTGGCACCGGTAGGCGGGACAATGTGGGCGCTGTCGCCCGCAAGAAACAGTCGGCCGTATTGCATCGGTTCAACCACGAAGCTGCGCATCGGTGTGATGCCCTTTTGCAGCATCTTGCCTTCCCGCAATTTGCGGGCTCCCCCGAGCCGCCTGTGAAGCTCGTCCCAAATGCGGCTATCGGGCCAATTCTCGATATCCTCGTCGTGATCGCATTGCAGATAAAGACGAGCCAGCGCTGGCGACCGCATCGTGTAGAGCGCAAATCCGCGATCGGTATATGAATAAATCAGCTCGTGATCCGGCGGCGGACTCTCAGAGAGTATCCCAAGCCAACCGAACGGATAGTCGCGCTCGAACACGCTGAGAATGCCGTCTGGGATGCTGGGCCGGCAAACACCATGAAAACCATCGCATCCTGCGACGAAGTCGCAGCTGATTTCCTGTTGCCGGTTTTCGTGCTGAAATCTGATCCTGGGTTGCTTCCCGCCGAGATCATGGACGCTCACATCGCTTACTTCGAACAGAAGCGCACCGCCGTCGGTTAACCGGCGGTCGACCAGATCCTTCACCACTTCCTGCTGGCCGTAGATCGTGACGCGTTTGTCGACCAGGGCCCTGAAGTCGATGCGATGAAGGTCACCATTGATGCCGATATTGATGCCCCAGTGAAGCATGCCTTCACGCTGCATTCGTTCGCCGACGCCGAGCTCGGTGAGAAGATCTGCCGCCCAGTGCTCGATAAGACCGGCACGAATCCGGTTTTCGATGTAGTTGCGGCTGCGGTTCTCGACGATAATTGATTCAATGCCCTGCAGGTGGAGGAGCCTCGCGAGCATGAGACCAGCCGGGCCTGCTCCGACGATTCCGACCTGAGTACGCATAACGAAGTCCTTGCCGAACGGGATCGACGTATAGGCGTCGCTTGCGGCAGTGGCAAAGGGACGAACGCCGGAAATTGTTGCACAAATGCGATACCGGCCGCCAAAAGATTAAGAATTAATGCGACTTATGCGACAGAGTGGCATTGACTTTAGCGTATCCCACCCTATCTTCCCGGCAACCGATCTGTTTCGAGGATTCGGTCGCCCCCGCGCATAGCAATCGGTTTTCCGTCCGGCGCGATCCGGGCGATCCTTGAGGTTATATGGCTTTTTCTCATCTCGGCCTGTCAGCCAAGGTTCTCGCGGCGATCGACGCCGCCGGTTACAAAACTCCGACACCTATCCAGGACCAGGCCATACCGCACGTGCTGGCGCGGCGGGACGTTTTGGGCATCGCACAGACGGGCACCGGGAAGACAGCGGCATTCGTGCTGCCGATGCTCACGATGCTCGAGCAAGGGCGCGCACGTGCGCGCATGCCGCGCACGCTCATCCTTGAGCCGACACGCGAGCTCGCTGCGCAGGTTGCCGAACATTTTGAAAAGTACGGCAAGAATCACAAGCTCAATGTTGCGCTGATAATCGGCGGCGTGTCATTCGACGACCAAGACGCAAAACTTTTGCGCGGTGTCGATGTCCTTATCGCAACGCCGGGCCGCCTGCTCGATCACTTCGAACGCGGTCGGCTGCTGCTTTCAGGATGCGAGTTGCTGATCATTGATGAAGCGGACCGTATGCTGGACATGGGATTTATCCCGGACATTGAACGCATCGGAAAACTGGTCCCATTCACGCGGCAGACGCTTTTCTTCACGGCGACGATGCCGCCGGAAATCCAACGCATTGCCGACACGTTCCTTCACAATCCGGTTCGCGTAGAGGTGGCCAAACCGGCCACCACTGCCGCCACAATCACCCAGCTGTTGGTCGCAACCGGGCGCGACCCTCACGAGAAACGCGAGACGTTGCGCCGCCTGATCCGTACTGCCGAAAACTTCAAGAACGCGATCATTTTTTGCAACCGGAAACGGGAGGTTGCGAACCTTCATCGCTCGTTATTGCGTCACAAATTCAACGCGGTTGCCCTCCACGGTGACATGGACCAGCCGGCGCGGATGGCGGCACTGGACCGTTTCCGGCGCGGGGAAGTCGAGCTGCTGATTGCGTCTGACGTGGCCGCGAGAGGGCTGGATATTCCGGAAGTCAGCCATGTTCTTAATTTCGACGTGCCGCACCACCCCGACGACTACGTGCACCGCATCGGCCGTACAGGGCGCGCCGGCCGGAGCGGTACCGCAATCACAATCGTCGCACCGATTGACAGAAAGGCCATCGGCGCTATCGAGCGGCTGATCGGGCAGTCAATTCCCTGGATGGACGGACTGCCGCCTGCCGGTCCATCCGAAACCCACGACACGCGAAATCCTCGCCAACCCGCGTCAAAGCCGGCAGTTACCCGTCCTCGACGCGGACAAAAGCCGGTTCGCTCGCTCCAGAAGCGAGATCCCGAACGCGAAGACGACGCCAACGGCCACTTACCGGCTTTTCTCCTGCGCCCGGTACCGCTCAAGGCTTAACTCGCGGCCAGTTTTCGGCCCAGCGACGTCCAAGTTCCAAATTTACCGCTCGTTCATATCCGTCGAATACCGTTGGCGGGAGAGACGAAGTGCGTGCCGTCCTCTGCAGGCCAGACCTGCATTCGGGGGTCTTAGCAAATGACGGGGCGTGCCGAAGACTATGAGCGCGCGATAGGCTATGCCGACATCGCCATCGGGCAGATGAAAGCATTGCGGCATCCATGCACGCCTCGCAACTATGAAATCTGGTACACTTACGCAACTGGCTATCACCCGGCCCTGAACACGCAGATCAACGCGACGCTGAAGGCCAAAGGCACAATCACCGAGGCGGATCTCGCGCAGATCTACGACGACTATCTTTCGCCTTCGCGTTTGACCAACCGAATTGATGAGGTTGGCAGTCAGGTCAAGAACGAGATCGATCATGTCATGACCATGATCGATGCCGTGGCGGGAAACGCGAGCAGCTATTCGGAAAGCCTCGCAGGTGCCACCGAACAACTTGCCCTTTCAAAAGACCGGGAAGGACTTCGAGCCATCGTCGAGAATCTTGTTGCGACGACCAAGGCGATGGAACGCTCCAATCAACAGCTTGAAGAGCGCCTGATCGCATCCAAGAAAGAGATCAACGAACTTCAGTCGAGCCTTGAAGCTGTACGCACCGAAAGCCTGATGGATCCGCTCACGCAGCTTGCCAATCGAAAATATTTTGACATTACCCTTGAGAAGGCAATTTCTGATGCGCTCGAGAAATGCGAACCGCTGTCCCTGATGATGACCGACGTCGACCACTTCAAGAAATTCAACGACAGCTTCGGGCATTTGACCGGCGACCAGGTTCTGCGGCTGGTGGCATTGTCGGTGAAGCATAACGTCAAGGGCAAGGATACCGCGGCCCGTTACGGCGGCGAGGAGTTTGCCGTCGTGCTGCCAAACACCGTTCTGCGCGCGGCCACAACGGTGGCTGATCACATCCGGCGCGAGGTGATGTCGAAGGAACTTATGAAACGCTCAACGGGCGAGCATCTCGGTCACGTGACAATTTCCGTCGGCGTTGCAACCTTGCACAAGGGCGACACGCCTCAATCATTGATCGAGCGCGCCGACTCCTGCCTGTATGCGGCAAAACGGAATGGGCGCAATCGCGTCGTGTGTGAAACGGATCCTGAAATCGCCTCGCCTGGCACCGCAGCGCAGGTCGCCTGAGCCGTTCAGTCCGAAGGCTTCGCCGCGGTCAGCTGTACGGATTCCCCGCAGCCGCAGGCACTGGTCTGGTTCGGATTGTTGAAGACAAATTGGGCCGAAAGCTTTTCCGTCCTGTAGTCCATCTCGGTGCCGAGAAGAAATAGGACCGCCTTTGGATCGATAAGGATCTTGACGCCCTTGTCTTCCACGACCTCATCGGTCGGATTTACGGCGTCTGCATACTCCATCGTGTATTCCATACCCGCACAGCCGCCGTTCTTGACCCCGACCCTGATGCCGGCCACCGGTTTGCCGGCCTGTGCCATCACCGACTTGATGCGCATCGCCGCCGCATCGGTCAGTCGCATCACCTGAGGTCTGGGTCTCGCGGTAGCCATTTCACCCTCTTCACGAATCCTATTTAGGCATGCGTTCGTAGATTACCACATGTTAAGTACCAGCCGGGCCTCGTCGGACATCCGGCTGGGATCCCACGGGGGATCCCAAACAACCGAAACCTTCGTTTCCTTGACCCCTGGCACGCTCGAAACGGCGTTCTCGACCATGATTGGCAGATCCTGCGCCGCCGGACAGTTCGGCGACGTCAGGGACATGTCGATCTTTATACCGCGGTCATCGCCGATATCGATCTTGTAGATCAAGCCAAGCTCGTAAATATCGGCGGGTATTTCCGGGTCGTAGACGGTCTTGAGCGCAGCGACGATATCGTCGGTGAGCTTGTTGAGTTCTTCCTGCGGCAAGGCCGACGAGCCGGTGATGGCGGCGTTCTCCGGCGGCTTTTCCGCAACTGGCGCATTCTCGGTCGTATCGTCGGTCATGCGAAAAATTCCCGGGCCTTGACGAGCGAGGCGGCAAGCACGTCCACTTCGTCCGTCGTATTGTACATTGCGAATGAAGCGCGGCACGTCGCCGTCAATCCGTAGCGGGCGAGCAAGGGCATGACACAGTGCGTCCCGGCGCGGACCGCGACGCCGGCGCGGTCTATAATGGTCGCGACATCGTGCGGATGCGCGCCCTTCATTTCGAACGATACGATGGGGCCCTTTTCGACGGCGTTGCCGATAATGCGCAGCGAGTTGATCTTGCCCAGCTGCTCGTGCGCATACCTGACCAGAACCCGCTCGTGCGCGCGGATCCGCCCCTTGCCCACCGAATTGACGTAGTCGATGGCGGCGCCAAGACCGATCGCCTGTACGATTGCCGGCGTGCCCGCCTCGAATTTGTGCGGAGGCTCGCCGTACGTAATCCGATCCTCGAAGACCTCGTGGATCATTTCACCGCCGCCGTTGAACGGCGGCATCCCCACCAGGTGCTCATGTTTGCCATAGAGCGCCCCGATCCCCGTCGGCCCGTAAATCTTGTGTCCCGTAAAGACGTAGAAATCGCAGCCGATGTCCTGCACGTCGACGTCCATATGCACCGCGGCCTGCGCGCCATCGACCAGTACCGGGATGCCGCGCGTGTGCGCAATGCGGACGACATCCTTCACCGGAACGATGGTGCCCAGCGCGTTCGACATGTGCGTGATCGCCACCATCTTCGTGCGCGGCGTCAGCAGTTTCTCGAATTCCTCGATCAGGAAGTTGCCATCCTCGTCGATCGGCGCCCATTTGATGACGGCACCCTGGCGCTCGCGCAGGAAATGCCAGGGCACGATGTTGGAATGGTGCTCCATGATCGAAAGCACAATTTCATCACCTGCCTTGATGCGCTCGCGGCCGAAAGTATAGGCCACAAGATTGATCGCCTCGGTCGCGTTGCGCGTGAATATGATCTCTTCCTTGCGGCCGGCGTTCAGGAAGGCACGAACCGTCTCGCGTGCGGCCTCATAGGCTTCCGTCGCCTCGTTGGCGAGGTAGTGCAAACCGCGGTGCACGTTAGCGTATTGACTGGTGTAGGCCCTCTCAAGCCGGTCGAGCACGGCTTTCGGCTTCTGCGCCGACGCGGCATTGTCGAGGTAGACAAGCGGCTTTCCGTAGACGCGCATGGACAATGCGGGAAAATCCGCCCGGATCCTGGCGATATCGTATGACCCGTTGCTGGCAGCCGGATGCATCATGCTATCCCCGCGCACTCAGCCATTGAGCGGCCGCGCCCAGCAGCGCCTCACGGATACTCACGTGCGCGATCCCCTCGATCGCCTCGCCGACGAAGGCCTGGATCAGCAAAGCCTCAGCTTCTTTTTCCGGAATACCACGCGACATCAGGTAGAACTTCAGCGCGCGGTCGATGGCACCGGCCGTCGCGCCATGGCCGCACTGCACGTCGTCGGCGAAGATCTCGAGTTCCGGCTTGTTGTCCGCTTCCGCCTCGTCGGAGAGCAGAAGCGCATGGCTCGCCATTTTGGCGTCGGTCTTCTGGGCGTGCGGCTCGACAATGATCTTGCCCTGGAAAATGCCGTGGCTCTCATCCTCGAGAACGGTACGGAAGCGCTCCCGGCTGGTGCAGCCACCCGCGGCATGACTGATAACGAGGGTATTGTCGACGTGCTGACGTCCTTTCAGCAGCGTCGCCCCGCCAATCGAAGCCTGGGTTCCCTCGCCTTCAAAGCGCGCAAAAACCTGATTGCGTATGACGGCGCCGCCAGCCGTGTAAATGAAGCCATTGTAGGTCGCCCTGGCCCCGACCGTCAGGCCCAACGTGGAAATGCGCAGCGCAGCGTCCCCGTCATTGCCGATCATGACATGATCGACATGCGCGCCATCACCGATCACCAACTCAAGGGCTGAATTGACCTGATAGTCGACCCCGGCAGGGCCGTTGAACGATTCGATGAACGTCAGTCGGGCATCCGGCTCCACGATCACGACCGAGCGCGGATACATTGCGGCCGCCGCTTCACCGGCAAAAACATGGGCAATTTCGACCGGCGCGGCGACCTTGGCGTCCTTCGTCACGCGCAGCACTACCCCGCCCATCATGAAGGCCGTGTTGAGCGAGAAGGCAATGTCGTCGCTGCCCGGGACTTCGCCGAGACGATAGTTCCTTTGATCGGCTGCAAACACGTCGCTCAGTTCGACGCCCGGGCCCGCTCTGAAATCGCCCCACGCCTGCTCGTAGCGCCCGTTGACGATGGCGATCCGGCCAGCCGCCAGGCCCGGCAGCGCCGGCACCTTACCCTTGGCCTTGGCCGGCTCCGCGAGCGGCTTTGCCTCGCGCATCAGCGCGCGCAGGTCGGTGTACTTCCATTCCTCGATCCGACGGTGCGGGAGGCCTGCGGCATCGAAGCGCTGGAAGGCGGCCTCACGCAGATCGGCGATCGCTCCCTTGCCCGGCAGCATGGTCCGGGCGGCCGTATAGGCAGCGTTCAGCGCCTGCTCGGCCGGAGTCTTGATGGCACGCACCTCCGCGTTCATCAGGCCGCCTCACCCTGGAATTGCGCGTAACCCTTGGCCTCGAGCTCGAGGGCAAGCTCCTTGCCGCCTGATTTGACGACGCGGCCCTTTGCCAGCACGTGCACCACATCCGGCACGATGTAATTGAGCAGCCGTTGATAGTGCGTGATGACGACCATCGAGCGATCCGGCGACCGCAATCGGTTCACGCCGTCGGCCACGACTTTCAGCGCATCAATGTCGAGGCCGGAATCCGTCTCGTCCAGCACCGCAAGCTTAGGCTGCAGCACAGCCATCTGGAGAATCTCGTTGCGCTTTTTCTCACCGCCGGAGAAACCGACATTGACCGCGCGTCGCAGCATCTCCTGGCTGATGCCGAGATGGCTTGCCGTATCGCGCACGCGCTTCATGAATTCCGGCGTCGACAGTTCACCCTCTCCGCGCGCCTTGCGCTGGGCGTTGAGTGCGGTGCGCAAGAACGTCATCGTAGCGACACCTGGAACCTCAACGGGGTATTGGAAGGCGAGAAAGACACCCTTGGCGGCACGCTCGTCCGGCGCCATTTCAAGGATGCTCTCTCCGTCAAGCAGCACGTCGCCCTCGGTGACGGTATATTCGTCCTTTCCCGCCAGTACATAGGCGAGTGTCGATTTTCCGGAGCCGTTCGGGCCCATGATCGCCGCGACCTGACCCTTTTCGACGGACAGCGTCAGCCCATTGAGAATCTTCTTACCCTCGATCTCGACATGCAGATTTCGGACTTCAAGAAACGGCATTGAATTAACCCACGCTTCCTTCCAGACTGATCGAAATGAGCTTCTGCGCCTCGACTGCGAATTCCATCGGCAACTGCTGCAGCACATCCTTGACGAAGCCGTTGACGACGAGCGCGGTCGCCTCTTCCGCCGACATGCCGCGCTGGCGGCAGTAGAACAGCATGTCCTCCGAAATCTTTGACGTCGTGGCCTCGTGCTCGAAGGTAGCCGACGAATTCTTGGCCTCGATATACGGCACCGTATGAGCTCCGCATTGATCGCCGATGAGCAACGAGTCGCAGTTCGTGAAATTGCGCGCGCCCTTGGCCTTGCGGTGCGCCGACACCAGTCCACGATAGGTGTTGTTCGATTTGCCCGCCGCGATGCCCTTGGAGATGATGCGGCTCACGGTGTTCTTGCCGAGATGCAGCATCTTGGTGCCGCTATCGACCTGCTGGTGGCCATTCGAAATGGCGATCGAATAGAACTCACCGCGTGAGTTGTCGCCACGCAGGATGCAGCTCGGATATTTCCAGGTAATTGCTGAGCCGGTCTCGACCTGGGTCCAAGAGATTTTCGAATTCCTGCCGCGGCAGTCGCCGCGCTTGGTCACGAAGTTGAAGATCCCGCCCCTGCCCTCGGCGTCGCCAGGATACCAGTTCTGCACCGTGGAATACTTGATCTCGGCATCGTCGAGCGCGATCAGCTCGACCACGGCCGCGTGCAGCTGGTTCTCGTCGCGCATCGGCGCGGTGCAGCCTTCGAGATAGCTCACGTAGGCGCCCTTGTCCGCGATGATGAGCGTACGCTCGAACTGGCCGGTCGACTTTTCGTTAATGCGAAAATAGGTCGACAGCTCCATCGGGCAGCGCACACCCTCCGGAACGTAAACGAAGGAACCATCGGAAAACACGGCCGAGTTAAGCGTCGCAAAGAAGTTATCCGAGGTGGGCACAACCGAACCGAGATATTTCTTCACGAGTTCCGGATGCTCACGGATTGCCTCGGAGATTGGCATGAAGATCACACCGGCCTTCTTCAGTTCGGCCTTGAACGTGGTAGCGACTGAAACGGAATCGAATACGGCATCGACGGCAACGCGGCCGGAGCGGAAATCGCCGCCGGTAGCTTCGTCATCGAGCGCGCTCGGCTCGCCCTGCTTGCGCACGCCGGCCAGGATCTCCTGCTCCTTCAGCGGAATGCCGAGCTTCTCGTATGTCCTGAGAATTTCGGGATCGACCTCGTCGAGCGACTTCGGCGCTTTGAACGCCTTCGGGGCCGCGTAGTAGTAGATGTCCTGATAGTCGATCTTCGGATACTTCACCCGCGCCCAGGTCGGCTCGCGCATGGTCAACCAGCGCCGGTAGGCTTCAAGTCGCCAGGCGAGCATCCACTCCGGCTCGTTCTTTTTGGCCGAGATGAATCGGATCGTCTCTTCCGCAAGGCCCTTGGGCGCCTTTTCGGACTCGATCCTGGTCTCGAACCCATACTTGTATTGATCAACGTCGATACGGCGGACCTGCTCGACGGTCTCTCGTACGGCCGGCATTCTTCCCTCCGCTCACGGTTGCAAGGACCGCGGGTTGGATTTGTCGGTTATGGTCGGTTCGCTTTATGCGTCGCGATCGATCCTGGTTGGCGCCGCCTCAGGCGGCATTGGCCTGCTTGTTAAGTAATGGCGAAACAACCTTATTCCAAGCAGTTAACAAGGCATCTATTTCGGCCTCGGTCGTGCTCCAGCCGAGGCTGACGCGCACCGCGCCCCGCGCGAGCGCGGGTTCCACGCCCATCGCCGTGAGCACGTGTGACGTCTGAACCTTTCCTGAAGAACAGGCGGAGCCTGACGACACGGCTATCCCGTTGAGATCGAAAGCGATTACGGCAGTTTCCGCCTTCAAGCCCGGAACCGTGAACAGGCTCGTATTGGGGAGCCGCTCGCTGCCTGCTCCGAATATCAGGGCCTGGGGCGTCGATGACCGCAGGCCGGCCTCAAAGCGGTCCCGCAAGGCAGCCAGCCGCTGGCGATCGGCCTGCTTGGCGAGCGATGCAGCAGCCGCAAACCCGGCGACGGCGGCAACGTTTTCAGTCCCGGCACGCAGACCCCGTTCCTGTCCGCCTCCGCGGATAAGCGGGTCGGCTATATGGATATCGCCGCGCAGCACGAGCGCGCCCGCTCCCTGCGGACCGCCGAGCTTATGGGACGAGATCGACATCAGGTCCGCGCCGAGCGCGCCGATGTCGCAATCCATCCGGCCGGGCCCCTGCGCTGCGTCAACATGAAGCACGCCGGAAGCCGCGTGCACAATCTCCGCAACCTCCGCGACCGGCTGGACGACGCCCGTCTCATTGTTGGCGATCATGACCGAAACCATGGGCCGCCTCGACCTCGAAAGTGCGGCGCGAAGTGCGTCGAGATCGATGACACCTTTGGAGGTAACCGGCAGTTCCTCGACGTGACCGGGGCCGAAGCGGCCACCGCTGCGCACCGAGGGGTGCTCTATGGCGGAAACGAAAAGGCGATCCCGCACTTCGCGGCGCCCGCCAATCTCAATGGCCGGGGTCAGCGCCAGGCAATTTGCCTCGGTGGCACCGCTGGTGAACGTAACGTTCCTTGGCTCGGCGCCGACAAGCTCCGCCACCGCTTCGCGGGCTCGTTCGATGACACCACGGGCCGAGCGGCCTTCGGCGTGCACCGAGGAGGCATTGCCGGTGAGGCCGAGGGCAGCCCACATCGCCTCCCGCGCTTCGTTTCGCAGGGGCGCTGTGGCATTCCAGTCAAAATAAGCCCGCTTAGCCATCCGTTCGCCTGGTTTTTACCGATCTGGCTTCAGGCAGACCCGCAAAAAGCTTGCTTTTTGCCCTAGGGGTCGTGCTAGAAGCCCCAAATCACCCGGTTCTTATAGCGTGTGTTGAAGCTGGGGACAGCGGAAATCATATAATTAGAATAATTCCAATCTAATGCTGGTCGCTAAGCTGTGTCCGAACCACGGGAAATCTTGACGCGGTAACAGGGCACATACGTCCGAGGTTAGAACTATGCCTGAGATCATATTCGCCGGCCCCGCCGGGCGCATCGAGGGGCGTTATCACCCGGCACGGCAGAAGAACGCACCGATCGCCATCATTCTTCATCCGCACCCGCAGTTCGGCGGAACGATGAACCATCCGATCATTTACCAGCTGTACTATGCATTCGTGCATCGCGGCTTTTCGGCCCTGCGGTTCAACTTCCGCGGCGTGGGCCGCAGCCAGGGGTCGTTCGACCATGGGCAGGGCGAACTATCGGATGCCGCGGCAGCCCTCGACTGGGCGCAGACCATCAATCCGGAGGCAAAGAGCTGCTGGATTGCGGGCTTTTCCTTCGGTGCTTGGATCGGCATGCAGCTTTTGATGCGGCGCCCCGAAATCGAGGGCTTTATCTCCATCTGCCCGCCGGCCAACCTTTATGACTTCTCGTTCCTGGCGCCCTGCCCATCCTCGGGCCTCATCATCCACGGGGACAAGGATGCGGTTGTCCCCCATAAAGACGTCACGACTCTGGTCGATAAGCTGAAGACCCAAAAGGGGATCGTCATCGAGCAAAAGGTTGTGCAAGGCGCCAATCATTTCTTTGACGGCAAGGTCGAAGCGCTGCTTACTTCGATCAGCGCCTATCTCGACAAGCGTCTAAAGACTGAGCGCAAGCCGGCGGCGTAGAACCCTGGCGGAGCCCTAAGTCGCAGCGTTTGGTTCGTGTCTGGCGGAGGAATCGGCGACACGCGGATCACCGTCCGCGGAATAAACATGCTCCTTGTCAAAACCTATCTCGATAAGAGCGCCATCCACGGCCTTGGTGTTTTTGCGGCGGAAGTCATTCGCAAAGGCACCAAGGTCTGGCGATTTGTCGACGGCTTTGATCGAGTCTATTCGCCCACCGAGTTTGCCAAATTGCCCAAGCCTGCGCGCGATTACATCTGGAACTACGGATATCGCGTGGACGGAGAGATTCTTCTCACCATCGATCACGATCATCACATGAATCACTCCGACAACGCCAACACGCATTGGCATAACGGCTATATCGTCGCGAGCCGGACCATTCGCAAAGGCGAAGAAATTACCAACGACTATCGACAGTTCGATGCGGGTTTTTGCGCGGCCTTCCTGAAGAAGAAATGGCGCTCGCCGCGAACGCTCTAGGGCCGCGCTATGATTCCGCCGGGCAGCGGTTTCGGCGCACCGGTCGTCTTCGGAAATGTGATCGGCAGATTCCTCAGCGTGCGCACAGCAAGATACGCGAAGGCCTGTGCCTCCATTGACTGGGAAGACCAGCCAACCGCATCGGCTGTTTCGACGGTGGCCGACTTGAGGCGTTCCGTCAACATTCGCATCAGGGTGGGATTGCGGGCCCCGCCGCCCGCCACGATCCAGGCACGCGGCGGGCTCGGCAGCAACCGGACGATCCGGGCAACGCTTGCGGCGGTCAAAGCAGACAGCGTTGCAGCACCGTCAGCAACCGAAAAATCCGGCAAACCGATGTTGGCGAGAGCAAAGGCATTGCGATCGAGTGATTTCGGACAAGGCCTGTCGAAAAATGGGTCGGTGAGCACGCGGGCAACGAAACCTTCATCCACACATCCCCTGGCCGCCTGATCACCATCGCGGTCGAGTGGCGCTCCAGTACGCGCGCGCATGAAGTCGTCGATCAGTGCATTTCCCGGCCCGGTGTCGCAGGCAATCGGATCACCGCCGTCGACAAATGTGACATTGGCGACCCCGCCGACATTGAGGACGGCAATCGGATGCGGGCGATCCAGCGTTCGCGCAAGAGCCTGGTGGAACACGGGCACCAATGGCGCGCCCTGCCCTCCCATGGCAACGTCCGCCGCTCTGAAATCATACGCGACAGGCAAATTGAGGCGTGCCGCCAGTGCTTTGCCGTCGCCAATTTGCACCGTCAGCCCAGCCGCCGGCCGGTGCAAAACGGTCTGCCCATGAAAGCCGACAATTCCGATAGTCCCCCTGTCGATCTTTTGCGCTTTGATAAATGTATCGACCGCTTCCGCGTGGACCCGCGTGACGAAATTGTCGGCCTCCTTCAGAACTCCGGTCCGCTCCCGTCTGTCCGAAAGATTGGCGCCCTCCGCCAGAGCCTGCCGCAGGAGATCCCGTTCCGCGTCGCTATATGGCCGGTAACCCGTCGGACCAAAGCGGCCGATACGCTCTCCATCTGTTTCGATCAGCGCCACGTCGACACCGTCAAGCGAGGTGCCGCTCATCAGCCCGATTGCCCCGATTACCCCCAACCCCGACCCCATCCCGCGCCTTGCGCGACCTTTACCCGGAGACTGGCGTCCGCCCCCCGGAACGACCATGCGTTGTTGAATCCGACGCCGGACCTGTTACACCACCCGGCGGCGCATGCGACAAGGCCGGCAGCACGAGATCCGATATGAGCGCGTACAAATCAGATTTTCTTAACGTCCTGGCCGAACGCGGCTTCATTCAACAGGTGTCAGAGCCCGAGGCACTGGATGCGCGTGCGAAGGCGGGCGCCATTACCGCCTACATCGGATTCGATTGCACGGCCGCATCGCTCCATGTTGGATCGCTCCTCCCCATCATGATGCTCTACTGGCTGCAGCAAACCGGGCACAGGCCTATTGCCCTGATGGGCGGCGGCACGACACGTGTTGGCGATCCATCGGGAAAGGATGAAAGCCGGCGGATTCTCACCGACGAGATGATCAATCGAAATCTCGCAGGCATCCAGGCGATATTCTCCAAATTTCTGAAATTTGAAGGCGCTGGCGGCAGCGCCATCATGGCCAACAATGCCGATTGGTTGAACGACCTCAACTATATCGATTTTCTGCGCGACGTAGGACGTCACTTCTCGGTCAACCGGATGCTTGCTTTCGATTCGGTGAAGCTGCGTCTCGATCGTCAGCAGGAACTGTCGTTTCTCGAGTTCAACTACATGGTCCTGCAGGCCTACGATTTCGTCGAGCTGAACAAACGTTATGGCTGCATTCTGCAGATGGGCGGGTCGGATCAATGGGGCAACATCGTCAACGGTATCGATCTTGGACGGCGAATGTCGAACGTACAGTTGTTCGCTCTGACGGCGCCTCTGATCACGACATCATCGGGAGCCAAGATGGGCAAGACTGCCGCCGGTGCGGTCTGGCTCAATGCTGACCAGGTCAGTCCGTACGATTACTGGCAATATTGGCGCAACACCGAGGACGGCGACGTTGCGCGTTTCCTCAAGCTTTTCACCGTGCTCCCCTTGAGTGAAGTTGCGCGCCTTGCCGTCCTTAAAGGCAACGAGATCAATGATGCCAAGAAGATTCTTGCCACCGAGGCGACGGCCCTGGTGCATGGCCGTGCGGCTGCGGATCAGGCCGCCGAGACCGCACGGAAAACCTTTGAGGACGGCGGCACTTCACTGACTTTGCCAACCGTATCTGTTTCGCAAAAGGACATTGCGGCCGGTATCGGCGTGCTTAACGCTTTTGTCCTAGCAGGGCTCGCGGCTTCCAACGGCGAAGTACGCCGCGCCATCGGCAACGGCGCCGTAGCCGTTAACGACGTCCGGATTACAAGCGACAAACACGTTGTCGCCGAGAAGGATGTAACGCCTGATGGTGTCATTAAATTATCGCTCGGAAAGAAACAGCACGTCTTACTGAAGCCGCGCTGATTTTCAACGCGACGGTGGAACAAGGTTCCGGTCGTATGCACCCGGCGTTGGGGCGAATTTAGGATCGAAAGTTCCTGGAGAGGGAACAAGCTTCCGCAACAGCCCCGGTGTAATCGCGCTCACTGGATTGACCGTAATCCGCGGTGCACCGGGCGGACCAACCGCCTCATAGTTGATGCCGAGCAGGCCCTCTTTGTTGCCACCACCGAGGAACAGACCGACAATTGGGATCTGTCCGAACATATTGTTGATGCCGTAAAACGGGACGAACGTTCCTCGCAGGTGAACGTCATCTCTCAAGTAATCAATGTTCCCTTCAACCGTAGCGCCAACCAGAGGCCCGCGCACAACACCGTCGCGAATAGCCATCTTGCCGGGAAAACGCGTAAATTCCGCCCGCATCTCGCTGAAATCGACACCTGACGAGCCGTGCGCATTCGGCGCCCCAGCCACGATCTTGTCGAGCGTCGGCTCGCCGCGCACAGCGAATCTGCGGATATAAAGCGTGCCGACCTGTGGCGACTGTTCCTGAGTCGGCGGGTCCATCGCCAACCACATCTGACCTCCGTACATGCGCGGGTACATGTCGGTGAAGCGGAACAGCGCGCCCGCGTCGTCTGTCTCGAAATAGACGACCTGGTGATTGTCGCGCGATCGTATGCGCAGGTCGCCATTGAAGGGGGTGTCGCGACCGATCTTGCTGGTCATAGCGAAGCTACGGATGTGGCCGCCTCGGCGCGAAACCTTCAGATCCAAACCGCGCAAGGTCTCGCCGTTGTGCCCGGCCACCGTTCCGACCTTCACATCGAGGTCAAGGTCGGCCTGCTTCTGCTTGCTTTTGTCGGCCGAAGAGCCCGCCAACGATGATTTCACAAAATTCCGCCCGTCATAGATATCGCCGCGCATCGAGACATGCAGGACGCCGTCGGCCGCACGGTCGACCTTCAGTGAAACCCTATCGCCTTCAGACAAGGCGAATACCGGAAAGTTCGCGGAAACGATGTCGTTCGTTGAGCTATCGAGCTCGACGGAGCCACGGATCGTTGCGCCGGAACCATCGATACTTAAGTCGTCGATGCGGACGCTCTTGCCGGTCCTGAGCATTGTATAGGTCGCCCGTGCCGGTCTGCCCATTGCCTTTACCCAGCCGGGAAACAGGTTATCGATTTTGACCGGCGTCAGGTCAGCCTCAACGTTAAGGCCTTCATCTTTGCCGCTATCGTTGATCTTGCCTGTCAACTTGATCGGGATAGATCCGGTAATCGCGTTGCCGCTGTCCATGCCGAGTCGGCGACGGGCGGCATCGTCGATGACCGACTGCATGCGCAACTCGGCGTCGGCTTGTCCGGTCTGCTTGCGTAAATCGATAGACGCGGGCGTGCCGTTGATCTTGGCGTCGCCCTTGATCTGATATCCGTCTCCCGTCGCAGTAACCTTGAGTAGCGGGGCCTCGATCCGTTGGCCGAGCAGCATTTTGTCGGCAGCAAAATTGGCAAGGTCGGCGTTGACCGTATATGACGAGGAATCGTCCGACATCACCCGCGCGAGCGCCAGTTTGACCGCGACTTGGGCCGTAACCGTCCCCCGGCTGGATCCGGGGTCGAGCGTCATTCCAACGGTGTCGCGCAGGCCCTCACTGGATAGCAGCGCCAGTGCCGCCGGCACCGAGCCGTCGATTCGAAAATTCGCCCGCGCAGGCGCAGGCTTGGGAAACGTGTCAGGAACCTCAAAAACGCCGCCCGCAATATTCAACCTGCGACCGGGTGCAACGTCCACAGTACCCCGTCCAAGGTTGACAACGGCCGCGCGACCGGCAATTCGCACGTTCAGGTCGGCATCGCGAATGGCCGGCAGGCTCGCGATCGGACGCAACGTCGTGCCACTTGTTTCAATGTCTACGGAGAAACCGTCTTCGGGCGTCGGGGGCCCATTGTGCTTGAAGTTCTCAACGGCTGCATTACCGGCGACGACCAGCCGTTCCACCATCCCGCCGGAAATGTGTGTCTCGACCCAGTCACGCACATCGACTGCCGCAAAGATGGGCCAAATGCGTTTCACCGCATATACGGGCATACGTGTGCCCGCCACACCAAAAGCAATGCGCGGTTCTTTCTCCCCGTAATCCAGCCGGCCCGTAATTGCGAGGCCAATATTATGTGACGGACGCGTATCAATTCGGCTGATGTCGCCCTGCTCAAGGTCGATCCGTTTGCGGCTGGTATCGACCTTCATGCGAATGGCGATACGATTGAGAGCGATACCCTCATCTTCAGGTGACGCACCCGGACCGAGAATGACTGGATCAATGACTGAATCGCCCCGGGTCAGATTTATCAGCCAGATGCCGCTTTGTTCGATCGGCGCTTCCACAGTCGCACGCATCGTGAACTGATTACCGCCGGACTGAACTTGAAACGGCACGACAAGACTACGGCGGCGGCTATCCCAGTTAAATCTCACATCGGCGCGATCGATGGTGAAGCTGACCTTATCGTAATTCCTGTCGACGACTGTTCCGCCTTCCGTAAACAACTGTCCTTGCACAACCTGGGGCGTTCCATCCGGAAGCACGTCGGCACGAATGCTTGCTGACACCGGCAGGTCGAGATCGAAGTCGTCAGTGTCAAGGCGTAACGCCAGGAGAATGTCCCGCAACGAAACCTTTCGTGCCTCGATGCCGACCGCCCGCACACCATCGCTCAACGGACGCATCGCCGCACTCAATACCCATGGTCGATCGGCGTTGCCGGATTCAAGCCGAAAGACAACACCGCCTCGTCGTGGCCGCGTCAGGCTTGCGTTGATGCTGTCGAATGTCCAGCGCTTGCCGTTGCGGCGATCGTCCACGACCAGATTGCCGTTCTTTAATCCCAACTCTCGCAGGTCATGCCCGTCGAGCCCCGTCTGACCAAGCGCGTCGATCCATGCCATGATCGAGGCAAGCTTTTCGAACTCGGCATGCAACACGCCCTGCGAACTGACTGAGGGATCCGAGTTATCGCCTTGCTGAATCGCACCGCGCGTGACGGCTGTCGCGATGGGTCGCTTGTCCGCCCCTGCAAAAACGGTCAGGCGGCCGTCGGTTTCGATGCGGACTGCCATTTCCGCGCCGACAAGATTGAGACTTTGTGCGCGCAGCTGGCCGATGATCAAGCTTCTGCCGGAAAGTCCAACTTCCGCCTTGGGTGCGCTCGCGACGATCGCTCCGTCACGATCACGCACAACGATGTCACGCAATCGCAACGACGTTCGTCCCTTTTCGTCGCGCTCGAGCTGAGTTCCGCCGACAACAACTGAGTGATTGCCGCCAAAATTTTCTTCTATGGCGGCTTTGAGCCACGGAGTCGCCACGTCGAATTCGATAGGACCGCTCGACAATCGCCACCACAGTCCGAGAACACTTAAGACCGTCAGGGCAGCGCAGATCACGGTCCCAAGAAGAAGGCGCCGCAAGAAGCGCCTGCGAAGCAGACTCGAAAAAGCGTGGCGGAGGCCGGTCCATCGTCGGTGTGCCAGCCGGTGCATCACACGGCGGGCACGCGGCATGTGCCCGACAGCAACTGCATGGTGGGCCCGGTGTCCGTGCTGGTGTTCGGCGCCTGTCATGCGCTAAGTCGCGCCCCTCGTCTGACGCAGCGTGCGTAAGGTATTGCCGAGCAGACAAGCAATCGCTGCGGCTTACGACACATGTGTTCGGAACCCGTTGCGCCCCTCCGACGCAAATGGCATGTCCGACAAGACCGCTCGAAAACGACGAAAGGAAGGCACATGAGCCGCGAGCTTGTTGCGGGTGCGAAGGCCCCGGCCTTCACCCTCCCGACCGACGGGGGCGGCAAGGTTTCGTTGAAAGATTTCAAAGGGCGCAAGCTCGTCCTCTATTTCTATCCGAAGGCCGACACCCCTGGTTGTACAATGGAAGCGACCGACTTCACCCGCCTTCGCGCCGATTTTGCCAAAGCCGGCACCAGCATTCTTGGTGTTTCGGCGGACCCGGTATCCGCCCAAGACAAGTTCAAATCCAAGCATCGCCTGGGAATCACGCTGGGGTCAGATGAAGCCAGAAAAGTGCTGCAAGCGTACGGAGCCTGGGGCGAGAAATCGATGTACGGCCGAAAATTTACGGGTGTCCTGCGAAAGACGTTTTTGATTGACCAGGAAGGTCGCATCGTTCGGGTCTGGCCGAAAGTCCGCGTGCGTGGGCATGCCAGGGAAGTCCTGCTAGCCGCCCGCGACATGTAATCCCCGGCAACTGCTGACGAATCTCACCGATAACTCAATCCGATTACCGGTTTCTTAACCATATCGGGATTGATATCCACTGGAATGTCGTACCCATCGTCGTCGCCGTACTACCCGGCATCCGAACAGGTCGCTCGCCGTACGCACTTGCGTGCGTCGGCGGCGGCGATGTCCAACCATCTTCAGCGCCACAACAACGCCTATACTTTTGCACATGCGGGCCATCAGATTCGGATCGGTCCGGTTGCGTTCTGGATCGTCGTCGGTGCTCTCGTGATTATGGGCGTGTGGTCAATCGCAACCGGCACCTACTTTGCCTTTCGGGAGAACGTGTTGACGCGCCTGATCAGTCGTCAGGCCGAGATGCAGTTCGCCTACGAAGACCGAATTGCCGAATTGCGCGCGCAGGTGGACCGCGTCATGAGTCGACAATTGCTTGACCAAGAGCAGTTCGAGCAAAAGCTCAATGCACTGCTGCAGCGGCAAGCAACTCTTGAACAGCGAACGTCCGCACTTGGCGGCGAGCCATTGGCAACCGGCACCATCAAGCCATCACGGGTTGCGCCGCCTGGATCGGCTGAACGGTCCCCAAGGCCGTCACCGATCAACGACACAGTAATCTTCACGGCGCCACCCGATCGCGAGGCGCGACTTTATTCTCGCGAACTGCCTGCAGCGGCGACGCAAATTGCAGAACGAACGACAAGCGGCGGTCTTACGGGAATCCTCGCACGCATTTCCCTCTCCCTGGACAGGATTGAGCAGAAACAGGCAGCAACACTCGCCAATCTCGAAGAGCACATTGAAACCAAAGCACGCCGCATACGCGGCGTCCTTACCGATCTTGGTGTCGAATCTGCCAAGTCGCGCGGCCAAGGTCCGGTCGGTGGACCATTCGTTCCGGTCAAGCCGCCACCAACCGGTGCCAGCGCCTTCGACCGCCAGCTTTATCGCATTAATGTCGCACGCGCCCAAATCGACCGGTACGCCCACATTCTCGTCACAGTGCCCGTTCGCAAGCCGATCGCGGGTGAAGTGGACATGAGTTCCCCTTTCGGCATGCGCATGGACCCTTTTCTGGGCCGCCCTGCGGTCCACACCGGCATTGATCTTCGCGGAGAGACCGGCGAGCCGGTTCGTGCGACCGCCAGCGGCCAAGTGACGATCGCGGGACGCGAGGGCGGCTATGGCAACATGGTCGAGATCAATCACGGCAATGGTCTTGCGAGCCGCTACGGACACCTGTCGCAGATCGGCGTCAAAGTCGGTCAGTTCGTCCGGATCGGCGAAGTCATTGGACGAATCGGTTCGACGGGGCGCTCGACCGGTCCTCACCTGCACTACGAAACGCGCGTCAATGGAGAGGCGGTCGATCCGCAGAAATTCCTACGCGCGGGTCTCAGGTTGGGCAACATCTGAACTTTTTCGGATTATTCGACGTCTTCGACCTTGTCCGGCCCGCCACCGAAGGCCTTCTGGGCGAGCGCTGCCTGCATGAATTCGTCGAGATCGCCATCCAGCACTCCCGCCGTATTTGAAGTCGACACGCCGGTCCGAAGATCTTTCACCATCTGGTACGGCTGAAGCACATAAGAGCGAATTTGGTGGCCCCAGCCGATATCGGTCTTGGCCGCCTGCTCGGCTGCGGCTTTTTCCTCACGCTTTTTCATTTCCATCTCGAAGAGTCTTGCACGCAGCATGTCCCACGCCATCGCCCGGTTGCGATGCTGCGAACGATCGCTCTGGCATTTCACCACGATATTGGTCGGAATATGCGTCAAGCGAACGGCCGATTCGGTCTTGTTCACGTGCTGCCCCCCGGCTCCGCCCGAACGCATGACGTCGGTTCGCACGTCGCTTTCCTTGATGTCGATTTTGATCCGATCGTCGACCACCGGATAAACGGTCACACTGGCAAACGAGGTGTGCCGGCGCGCATTCGCATCGAAAGGCGAAATACGGACCAGGCGATGCACGCCATTCTCGCTCTTGAGCCACCCGTATGCATTATGCCCTTTTACCACGACAGTCGCCGACTTGATGCCGGCGCCCTCGCCTTCCGTTTCTTCAATCCACTCGACTTTGTACCCATGCGCTTCCGACCACCGTACATACATGCGCATGAGCATGTTGGCCCAGTCCTGGCTTTCGGTTCCGCCAGCTCCTGCATGTACTTCGAGATAGCAGTCGTTGGCGTCGGCCTCGCCCGACAAAAGTGCCTCAAGCTCGCGCCGGGCCACTTCGACTTTCAGGCGTTTAAGCGCTGCTTCTGCTTCGCTGACCGTTTTCTCGTCTTTCTCGGCTTCACCAAGCTCTATGAGGGTAAGCTGGTCGTCGAGCTCCTGCTCAATGCGCCCGATTGCCTTGAGCCGGTCGTCGAGCGCATCGCGCTCGCGCATCACGCGTTGTGCCCGCGCCTGGTCGCTCCAGAGATTTGGGTCCTCTGATTCCTTGTTCAGCTCGGCGAGGCGCCGCGTCGCCGTGTCGACGTCAAAGATGCCTCCTCAGCAGTCGTACGGACTGCTTGATTTCCTCAACCAGATTCTGTGTTTCCGAGCGCATCGATTCGTCCTTTGCCGCAATTGTTTCGCATGTAGCGTTCCTGAACTCGCGCTGCAACCCTCCCTTTGCCGGCCGAAAGAAAGCGCCGGTCGCGCCGGAACAACGACTTTGCGGACGCATTGACCAAGGAAAACAGATCGTGCAGGCGCTGCCAGAGATGGTTGCAAAGGCTTCCGACCACGGCCCTTGAGCAAGAGTTCGAAGCGCAGCTTGGAACGACCGGAAATCACGTCGAACGTCTCGCCAGATTGACGTCGGCCGCAGAGCGAAACGTCGACACGAAGGCCGCATGGGTCGGCCAAGCGAAATCCATTCCCGACCGCAAACGCGACGGCTAGTAAAGTCCACCGGTTCCAGAGCGAATTGCACGGTCGGTATCCGGACTAACGCCTACACCCCATGGCCGCTCGATATCGCGGCCGTCGCCGCTTCCGACGACCGAATAGCCGTCTGACGGCGGCGCAGTGCCCGGTTTGAAAGCTTCGAGAATCGCCCGTTGGGTCTCAGGGCCCGCGCGTGCGCCGGTCTTCAGATCAACGCGGATCAGTTTGATCCCGGGAGGAACGCGGAAAGGCACGGCCGGCTTATCGGCCAGCGCTACCTTGAGAAAGTCCTTCACAATGGGCGCCGCTAGGTGGCCGCCGGTCGCACCGCGTCCGATGTGGCGGGGCTTGTCGTAACCCAGGTAGACACCGACTACGATGTCGGGCGTGAACCCGATGAACCATGCATCCTTTTCATCATTTGTGGTGCCGGTTTTTCCCGCTACCGGCCGCCCGACCTCGCGCACAACCGTTGCCGTACCGCGTTGGACGACGCCTTCCATCATCGAAGTAATCTGATAGGCGGTCATCGGATCGAGAACCTGCTGGCGCCGGTCGACAAGTGAGGGCTCGGGCTGATTTTCCCATTTCTTGGCGTCGCAGCCGATGCACTCGCGCTCATCATGTTTGTAAACGGTGTGGCCGTAGCGATCCTGAATGCGGTCAATCAGGGTGGGTTTGATCTTCCTGCCGCCGTTGTCAAACATCCCGTACGCCGTCACCATGCGCAGGAGCGTGGTCTCCCCCGCCCCAAGCGAAAAAGAAAGATAAGGTGGCAAATCATCGTATACGCCGAAGCGTTTCGCGTAATCGGCAATCAACGGCATGCCGATATCCTGAGCCAATCGCACCGTCATGACGTTGCGCGAGTGCTCGATGCCGAAACGCAGTGTAGACGGTCCGTAGAATTTTCCTTCATAATTTTCAGGCCGCCAGACCCCGATGCCCGGGCCTTGGTCGATCTCAAGCGGCGCATCGAGCACGATGGTTGACGGCGTATAACCATTGTCCAGCGCGGCAGCATAGACAAAGGGTTTGAATGAAGAGCCTGGCTGCCGAAGCGCCTGCGTCGCGCGATTGAACTGACTTTGATCAAAGGAGAACCCACCGACCATCGCGAGCACGCGCCCGGTCCACGGGTCTTCGACAACCATCGCACCGGATATTTCCGGTACCTGTCGTAACGCAAATTGTCCCTCGGTTTTTGCAGGCTCCACATAGAAGACGTCGCCGGGGCTGACCACCTGGCTCACTTTTGCGGGAGCCTTGCCCGCGGTCTTTGCCCATTTCAATCCGTCGAGCGGCAAGATACCGACAGTGCGTTCCTTGCTGACGAAGCCGCCGGGCTCTCGCCCGGGCTGCAGACCAATGCGGGCTGACTGGTCACCGACTTCAAGGGCTACCGCCAGTCGCCATGGTGCCACGTCCGACAGGGCCTTTACCTCGGCAAGCTTGGCACCCCAATCACCACTAATGTCGATTTTCGTTACCGGGCCGCGCCAACCCTGGGTCTGATCGAAGCGCACGAGGCCTTCGGTGAGCGTCTTGCGCGCCAGTACCTGAAGCTTGGTATCAAGCGACGTTCGCACGGACAGGCCGCCTTCATACAATTTTTTCTCGCCGTAGCGCTCATAGAGTTCGCGCCGCACTTCCTCCGCAAAATATTCGGCAGCAAAAGTATGCGCACTTGTTACTTTCGTCGTGACGCCGAGCGGCGAACGCTTCGCTTTTTCGGCATCGGCAGTTTTCACAAAGCCTGCCTCCGCCATCCGATCGAGGACCCAATTGCGACGCTCGATTGCCCGCTCGCGCTGCCGGAAGGGATGATAGTTGTTCGGAGCCTTGGGCAGCGAAGCCAGATAGGCGGCTTCGGGAACCGTCAATTCGTTCACTGCCTTATCAAAATAGACAAGCGAGGCTGCGGCGATTCCGTAAGCTCCAAGCCCGAGATAGATCTCGTTGAGATAAAGCTCGAGAATCTTTTCTTTGCTGTAGGTGCGTTCGATTTTGAGCGCGAGCAGCGCCTCCTTGATCTTGCGCGAGATCGAAAGTTCGTTGGTCAACAAGAAATTCTTCGCGACCTGCTGGGTAATGGTGGACGCCCCCTGAGGCCTGCGGCTCGACCCGTAATTCTGCAGATAGTTGACCGCTGCACGCGCTATTCCGGTGAAATCCAATCCGCCGTGCTCGTAGAAATTCTTGTCTTCGGCCGCGAGAAACGCATTGATCACGAGCTTCGGTACCGCCTGGATCGGGATGTAGAGCCGCCGCTCGCGCGCGTATTCAGCCACCAGAGAGCCGTCGGCAGCGTGAACACGTGTCATTACCGGCGGCTCGTAATCCTGCAGCTGCGAGTAGTCCGGCAAGTCCTTTGAAAAGTGCCACAGCAGACCGGCTACGCCCGCCACACCGACAACAAACAGAATGGTGCCGGCCGCAAACAGGAAGCCAAGGAAGCGAAACAGAAGCTTCATGGTTGCATGATCCTGTGCCGCATTTCGTACTGTATCACTACCCGGCCACCCTTGCCCGACGTGCAGCCATCGTGCTGTGTTTGCTGGGTTTTATGTTTAAACTGAGGCTGGGCGCACATCCTAGCGACGCCCCCCACCGGTTCCCGCAACCCGCGGTGTAAAATACGCGTCGACAGCCCTTACCACGGCCTGCGCCGTGCGGGCACGCCATGCCGGCGAATTGAGCTGCTTGAGGTCATCCTTTGTCGACATATACCCGAGTTCGATCAATACGGAGGGTACATCCGGAGCCGTTAAAACTTTGAAGCCTGCAGATTTGAGAGGGTGCTTGTGCAACCTGGCTGCGGTCCTGAGCTCGTCAACAACAGTACGCGCAAATTGCGTCGAAAACGTTTTGGTTTCACGTTGCGCGAGGTCGACGAGGATGTTGGCCACATCGTCGGGCTCGGCCGTAAGATCGACGCCCGCAATGACATCGGCCCTGTTCTCGGTTTCGGCGAGTCTTGCGGCCTCCGCGTCGGAGGCCGTCTCGGACAGTGTGTAGACGGTTGCGCCTTCGGCGAGGCCCTCTTTGCGCGGCAGAGCATCTGCATGAATTGAAATAAAAAGCGCCGCACTGCGCGTCCGAGCAAACTTCACCCGTTCTGCAAGCGGGACGAAGGTATCGTCGGAACGCGTCATCGCGACTCGATATTTTCCGCCGCCTTCAAGCTTTTCGCGCAGCGTCTGCGAGAACGCGAGGACAATGTCTTTTTCCAGCTCTCCGTTCGATCCCTTCGTGCCGTTGTCGATGCCGCCGTGACCGGGATCAATTACGACCATTGGCCGACCATCGTCATCAGCCTTTACAGGCGGTTCGCCGGTCTTGACGGCTGTTTGGTGTTTAGGGCGCGTTTGCAGCGATATGTTCCGCATAAACGCGGCCCGGTCAGTCGCTACGAGATCCATCACCAATCTGGCGGGTTGCCCCTCCGCAGCATCCAGGACGAAGGCTTTTTCGACACGGACGGGTCCCTTGGTGTCTAGTACGATCCGAGAGCCGCCCTGCATAATGAGCCCGAAGCGAAACGCCTTTATAAGGCCCCGACTCTGCGCCCCGGCTTTGGCGGGAAACTTGAAGTTCACCTGCGGCAGGTCAACGACGACCCGGTAAGGATCCGCCAACGTGAAGGCGGCAAGATCGATTTTCCTGTTCAGGTCGACAACAAACCGGGTTTGCCTGTCATCGCCACCGATACGGACATCCGTCGCGACGACCTCCTGCTCCACAGAAGCCGCCAAAACACTCTCGGCCCCGGCACTCTCGGCGGCAACGCCTGACGAGTTGCCCAGTACGTTAAGCACAAGGCCGACGGTCGCGATTCCAATGGCGCGGACTGTCACGAATCTGAACCCCGATGACGAGCTTTTTTTAACCCATTAGAGGGCGGTTCGGTAAACGGAACTTGAGTTATGGGCCTAATCCGCGCGTTACTGTGGCCCAAGTGCAAAGCGTCCCTTGCCAGTCAGGGCGCCGGGCCGTATGTAAGGTTTTGCTGACGGTCAGAGTTCCGGTTGTGCCGTGTTCGGGCCCCGGCCGCTTAGGTCCAGTACCGCCCCCCTCGAGGAGGTCGGCGGACGGCCAAGTGAACCGAGCCGAAGCCCTTGTGAAGGCACCCGGATCAGCGCGCGACGGCCCAATGCCGTTCGTGAACTGGCCGTAAGCGATGAGAAACCTCGGTTCGCGCCTAGGATGGCGCGACCGCAGCGCTACGGGTCGCAAGTTTCATGCTGCCACAGACGCAGCAAAGGTATTTTGAGGTCCCCATTTCGCACGCCGTCATCGTGATGGCGAGCGACTATGTGGTCCTTGGCCGCGCGGCCCTTCCCTTCCACACCTATCAGGCCCGATCCCCCGAAGAACAACTTGCGCCGTCTGCTACGCGCGAGAACGCGGGCGATCGTGGCACAGTGAGATTTTCAAATGGCCGACAAAATGTTGATCGACGCGACCCACCCGGAGGAGACCCGGGTCGTCGTGCTCCGCGGCAATCGCGTCGAGGAATTCGACTTCGAGAGCGCCAACCGAAAACAGCTTCGCGGTAATATCTATCTGGCAAAAGTAACGCGCGTTGAGCCGTCATTGCAGGCGGCCTTTGTCGACTATGGCGGAAACCGCCACGGCTTTCTGGCGTTCTCGGAAATTCACCCCGATTACTATCAGATTCCGATTGCCGACCGACAGGCACTAATCGCCCAGGAAGAGCGCGACCAACGTGAGGCAGAAGCGGAAGCGGACCATCGTGCCAGACGCCGCAGCCGCCATCGTCACCGAACTGCCGGACGCCGCCCCGATCAGGACTTGATACAAAGTGAGGCCGTTTCCGTTGACGGGCTCCCGGCCGAATCCGGCGAGCCTCCGTCGATCGAAAGCGGGCCTTCCGAGGCAGCGCAGGACCAGGCTGCACAGACCTCCGATAAGCCCATTGCTCTCGATGAACCCATTGCTTTCGAAGCGACGTCGGCAGAGACGATCACCGGAGACGAGCGAGGGCAGCCTGAAATTCCCGCAGGTCATGAGAGCGGTCCGATAGTCGAGGCGTCTTACGAGGCAACCGCCGAAGGCGAACAGCCATCCGCCCCCGCTGAAGGTGCGCTCGTCACCGAACCCATGGCTGGTGAGGCTACCGACGTCGAAAGCCGCGGCGCCGAGACGCAGGACAATGGCGAAGAACACGTCGACGAAGAAGCCGTGGAGTCAGTCGGCGGCGCCGATGCCCTTGAGGAAGTGCAGGAGCGGCTCCCACGATTCAGGCGTCAGTACAAGATCCAGGAGGTGATCAAGCGCCGGCAGGTGATGTTGGTGCAGGTGGTCAAGGAAGAACGCGGCACCAAGGGCGCAGCATTGACGACCTACCTTTCACTCGCCGGCCGCTATTCGGTGCTGATGCCGAACACCGCGCGCGGAGGTGGCATTTCCAGAAAAATTACATCCGCGGAAGACCGTCAGCGACTCAAGGAAATCGCGCAGGAACTCGAAGTGCCACAGGGCATGGGCGTGATTTTGCGTACGGCGGGCGCAAGTCGCACCAAAACCGAGGTCAAACGCGATTTCGAATATCTGCTGCGGCTGTGGGAGACGGTGCGGGATCTTACGCTCAAGTCGACCGCGCCGAAGCTCGTCTACGAGGAAGGCTCGCTCATCAAGCGATCGATCCGTGATCTCTATGGCAAGGACATCGAAGAGATCATCGTATCCGGGGAGGAAGGCTACAAGGACGCCCGCGAATTCATGCGGATGTTGATGCCGAGCCATGTCAAGAACGTCAAGCAATACAAGGATACACAACCGCTTTTCACGCGGCACGGCATCGAGAGCCAGCTCGACGCGATGTTCTCGCCGGTCGTCCAGTTGCGGTCCGGCGGCTATATCGTGATCAATCAGGCGGAAGCGCTGGTGGCGATTGATGTGAACTCCGGTCGCGCGACGCGTGAGCATCACATCGAGGACACCGCACTGAAAACCAATTGCGAAGCCGCCGACGAAATCGCCAGGCAGCTGCGATTGCGCGACCTTGCGGGACTCATCGTCATAGACTTCATCGACATGGACGAGGGCCGTAACAACCGCACGGTGGAACGACGGCTCAAAGAGGCGCTCAAGCATGATCGAGCGCGCATCCAGGTTGGCCGTATTTCGCACTTCGGCCTGCTTGAGATGTCGCGCCAGCGTATCCGTACTTCAGTGCTGGAAAGTTCGACTGAGAAATGTCCCGTGTGCGGGGGAAGCGGACATGTCCGCTCGGTATCGTCGGTTGCCCTGCAATTGCTGCGCGCGGTCGAGGAGATGCTGATCAAGGGGGCGACACACAACCTGATCGTGCGTACGCGTGCCGAGGTCGCGCTTTACGTTCTCAACCATAAACGTGCCCATTTGCGCGCGCTCGAAGAACGCTTTCGCATCACCATAACGGTTTCGGCCGATCCTGCGGTGACCGGGCAGCAATCCTACGTCATCGATCGTGGCGAGCAGGTGCATACGCCGGAAGCCGCGCGCAGCCTGGCCGCTCAGCAACCTTCTACCGTTACGGCCGTCGAAGACGCGGAAGACGAAGCAGAAGAGACGACCGAATCCGGCGAACACGACGAGGTACCCGAGTTTGCCGCAGCCGACGCAGGCAGCGAGCTGCATCAGGCGGGTGGCGAGCGCGATGGAGGCGGACGTCGCCGCCGGCGGCGGCGCGGCCGCGGCGGGCGTGGACGGGGCGGCGAGCCTCGCGACGATGTCCAGGTTTTCGCTCACGACACCGTGCCCGAGCATATGGTCGAGCATGAGGACCATAACGGCGGCTCGCCCGAAGACGAAGGTTTGGGTCACGCCCAGTTGCACCACGAAGGTCCTCAGCCTGGCGAGGGCGAGGCCCGCGAAGGCGGCCGACGCCGGCGCCGGCGTGGCCGACGCGGCGGCCGACGCAACCGGCAACGCAACGGAGAAAGGCCGCCTCTTGCGGGCGAGTCCCAGCACCCGGAACTTCACGACGCGGGTGAGGATATGGACCGCCCGCCTGTGTACGAGAGCGGCGACGAATACGTACCATCGGCAGATCAAAATCCTGCCCCGTCACCCGAACGATCGGCGCTTCCGGTGGCAGAACAGGACACATCGCGCCGCCGTTCGACAGTTCGCGAACCGGCGGCGCTCTCCGGAGAAGGTACGCCGCCGTCAACGAACATTCCCCAGCCAACGCCAGTCGTCTCAAGCTCAGGCACGGAAGAACCGGCCACGCCCAAGCGTGGCTGGTGGGGCAAGCGTTTGCTGGGCGACAAAGGGTGATCGCCGCCGATCAGGAGCATCAGGCCCGCGTAACCTCGCGGGTCACCCCTCACCTCCAAGAAGCGTGCTATCTTTTCAACTATTGCGTCGCCATCCACAAGGAGCTGATCTGATGCTGCGAACCTTCGCCATTGCCCTTATCCCGGTCCTGCTCGCGGCAACTCCATCCGCGGCCGTCACGTCGCAGGAAAAAATGGAGACGTGCAAAGTCGGCGCCGACAGCCAGCAGCTTCAGGGTGCCAAACGCTCGGCCTTCATCAAGAAATGCATGGCGCAGGGAAATTACGAGCCGCCTGCCCGGAAAAATGCGGCCCAGCCGGATCAGAAGAAGTAGCGCCGGATCTATCGTGTACGCGCTGGAGCGACGCGTACCGCGGGCCGCTCCAGTGGCTTCACGTCAAACACGCGCAACTGTCCACGTCGAAGTACCTCGAACGTGGTCGGACGATTGATACGGTCGCCGTTGAGCATGCGTATCAGATCGTCAATGCCCGTGACTGCAACCCCGTCGAGCCGCACGATCGTATCAAGGCTCATCAGCCCGGCCTGCGCCGCAGGTCCCTGCGGCTCGAGCACGGTGATCAACGCCCCGGATGTGTTGTCGATATTCGCCGCGCGCGCCTGTCGCCGCGGGACGGCTGTCGTCTGTGCGGATATGCCGATGTAGGCCCTCCGGACACGGCCATGCTGTATCAGTTCGCTTAAGACGAACCTGGCCGTATTGCTTGCTACGGCAAAGCAAATGCCCTGGGCACCCATGATGACTGCCGTATTAATTCCGATCACTTCACCACGCGAGGACACAAGCGGTCCCCCCGAATTGCCGGGGTTGAGCGCCGCATCGGTCTGAATTACGTCCTCGATCAGCCGGCCGGTGCGCGAGCGGAGCGAACGGCCCAGCGCCGAAATCACGCCCGCAGTCACTGTCGATTCAAATCCAAGCGGATTTCCGATCGCGACGACCAGTTGGCCTCTCCTGAGCGCCTTGGAATCACCAAGCGAGGCGCTTGGCAGGTCACGCGCCGATCCTGCCCGCAGCAGGGCAAGGTCGGTGTCGGGATCCTCACCGAGGCTGCGCGCCTCCATCAAGTGCCCTTCGGCATCCTGCAGCCAAATTTCCCTGGCGCCCTCGACGACGTGACTGTTGGTCAGCACGAGACCATCGGGCGCGATAACGACGCCGGATCCCACGCCCGCAGAGCGGCCGTTTTTAGTGCGAACCTCGACGCGTACCACCGCGGGGCCTACCGCATCGGCCACGGAAGTAACCGCACGGGAGTAAGCGTCCATGATTTCAGTCTCGGCGAGCGACGGCGATTCGCCGGCGTCCCGGACACCGGGCGACGATGCAAAATCGAGCATTGGAGTATCGGGGTCAGGTGGAACGAATGGTGATGTAGGTATCGGCCGCCCTAAAGAAAAGGTGGGTCATAAAAGCCCCGCCTCGTTCCTGCGCGCGTCCCAAGGGTTCGGTCCAAGGTCAATCAAATTGACGGGTTCCGTTTAACTTTCATCAAGTCTGCACAGGTAAAGTCCTGCGGAAACACGTCAAATTCACTTCAAAGGCCAAATGCGCAAGGCAAAGACAAAACAGGTTCGCAGTGGGGCCCTTTCAGCGGGTGAAGGCCGGCGCGCCATCATCGTTATGGCCGCGCTCACGGGGCTGTTTTTTCTCGCCGCTTTCGTGACTGCAGGGTCCTACCTGTCAAACGAGCGTCAGGCGATGGGCTCCGTGTCGAAGGTGACCCCGCTTCAGCCGACCGAGGGCGGCGAAGCGGCGAGCCGGGTCGCAGCCATAGTTTTGGAGACGGACAAAAAGGGCCGTTGCGAAGAGCGTCGTTTCGACAATCGGACCGGGAAAATGGTTTCAACGACTTATGTCAACTGCGACGCGCGGCTCGAGCCAGAACGCGACACCACGCCTTCCGAAAACATCAATCGCGAACGCATTCGGGCCATTCTCGGCGCGTTCAAGAGATAACGGCCGCAGGCCTCGGGTCGGGGTCAGCGCTTTAGCCAGTTCCCGATGCGCACGACGGCTTCCCGCATCTCCATTGCCGATCCTGCATAACAGAAGCGCAGGAAATGCCTTCCGTGTTCGGGGTCAAAATCAATGCCGGGGGTCGCCGCAACGCCCGCCTCATTGAGCATCCGCTTCGCAAAATCGAGACTATCATCAGAGAAGCGTGAAATATCCGCGTAGAGGTAAAATGCGCCGTCGACCGGCAGAAACTTGTCGAGTCCGGCCTTCGGCAGACCCTCCGTCAGAATTCTGCGGTTCTCCTCATACCCTTGCTTGACCGCTTCCATCTCGTCGCGACCTTCGAACGCGGCCTCGGCAGCAATCTGCCCGAGCGTCGGGACCGAGATCGCGAGATTGCCCTGAAGGCGATCAACGGTGCGCACAAGAACGTCCGGCACGACCATCCAGCCGACGCGCCAGCCGGTCATGCAGAAATATTTCGAAAACGAGTTGACCACCACCGCCTGCTCGGAAATCTTGGCTGCGGTCTCTGCCGCGAACGCATAGTCGAGTCCGTGATAGATTTCATCGGAGATCACACGGATGCCCTCGGCTTCCGCAACGGCAATCAGCCGGGCAAGCGTATCGGCTTCCATCATGGTCCCGGTCGGGTTGGCGGGACTGGCGACGACGACGCCCTTGACCGGTTTTCGCTGGTGCGCCGCGAGCAGTGCCTTGGCCGACAGGGCCCAACGTGTCTCCGCCGATGTTTCGACGAGCACCGGTTCGCAACCGAGTGCGGACAGGATGTGACGGTAGGGAGGATAGCCGGGGTTGGCCAAGGCGACCCGGTCGCCCGGCTCGAAAAGGGACAGGAACGCCATGATGAACCCCCCGGACGAACCGGTCGTCACCACGACGCGCGCCGGATCAAGGGCAAGGCCGTAAACGTCCTTGTAGTGGCGTGCAATGCGTGCGCGCAGCGACGGTATTCCGAGCGTTTCGGTGTAACCTATGCGGCCATGTGCCAGTGCGGCCTGCGCCGCCCTGATTGCCGTCAATGGTGCCGCTGCCGCTGGCTGACCCACCTCCATGTGGATGATATTTGCGCCCTGCGCCTCGCGCTGCGCAGCCGCCGCCATGACGTCCATGACGATGAACGGCGGCACATCGCTCCGTTTCGATGGTCCCAGAAGCCTTTTTGCCGCCTCAAGCATCGTTTTCCGTCGATGGGCCCTGTTCCCCTGCCCCGCTGCCGCCGCATTCAGAGGCTTGCCTGCGACCGGCGCCATCATGACCGGGTCGTGATCGCAGGCCGCGTTGACCGCCTGCAAGGGCGCCAATAGTTTTCACGCGCATTCGGTGCACATCGGCATGTCCTCAGACGGCACACCTATCAGGACGTGGCGCAGGACGCCAGCAGCCAAGGCGATCGCACTGCTGACCGCAGCTGCCGTCGGTTCGGCCGGCGTTGCGCCGGCACGCGCGCAGGACAGCGCCACGCGCGGCATGCCATTCATTCGCGATGCCGAAATCGAGCAATTGCTGCGCGACTATGCACAGCCAGTCCTTCGTGCGGCAGGGCTGGCAAAGCAGAACGTGAAAGTGGTGGTCCTCCAGGACCGCTCATTCAATGCGTTTGTCATGGACGGCCGGCATATCTTCATCAATGCCGGCGCTCTATTCGACGCCAAGACGCCAAACGAGGTCATTGGCGTGTTCGCCCACGAAACGGGCCACCTTGCCGGCGGTCATCTTCAGCGCCTACGCGAGCAGCTTGCCTCCGCACAAACCGCTTCGATCATCGCTTTGCTCGCCGGTATCGGCGCGGCGGTCGCCGGCTCCCGGTCGGGAGGTGGCGGGGCGGATATCGGCGCCGCCGCGATCTTGGCGCCGCAATCCGCGATCATGCGCTCGATGCTTTCCTACGTGCGCACCCAGGAAGATCAGGCCGATCACGCAGGCGTGAAATTCCTTAATGCCACCGGCCAATCGCCGCGTGGCATGGTTGATCTGTTCAAGCGGCTGAGCAACGAATCGTTGTTTAATTCACGTTACATTGACCCCTATATGCAAACGCACCCGATGCCGTCAGATCGCGTTGCCGCGCTCGAGGCAGTGGCAAGGGCGAGCCCCTACTGGGACCGCAAGGATCCTCCGGAACTGCAGCTGCGTCACGACATGATGCGCGCCAAACTTTCCGGCTTTCTGGAGCGTCCGGACACCGTTGCACGTCGCTATCCGGCCAGCGACCAAAGTCTGCCTGCGCGGTATGCGCGCGCTATTTCGGCTTATCGGCACTCTGACCTGCGACAGGCAATTGCGCAGATTGATTCCCTCATTCAGGCGCAACCGAACAACCCGTATTTCTACGAGCTCAAGGGCCAGGCTTTGCTGGAAGGCGGACACCCATCCGAGGCTGTCGCGCCGTTACGCCACGCCGTGCAGCTGTCGCACAACAATGCGCTCATCGAGATCCTGCTCGCGCAGGCGCTCAATGCCTCCGGCAATCCGAAACTCTCCGAGGAGGCGGTCGCCCTTCTCCGGTCCGCGATCATGCGCGAACCGGAGGCGCCCCATGCCTACTCGCAGCTCGCTGTGGCTTACGGACGCAAAGGCGATCTCGCCAATGCCGATCTTGCGTCCGCCCAAGCCGCATTTACGCGAGGAGACATCAAGACCGCCCGCCAGCTGGCCGCGCGCGCCAAGACCCGCCTCCCGGTCGGCTCTCCGGCCTGGGTGCGCGCCGACGACATCGTCAACGTCAAGCCCCCCAACATCAACGCAGGCGTTCATTAGCCCACAAGGACCAAGATCATGACACCGATTTCGCGCTGTTTGATAGCCGCCTGTGTGACCGTGCTGAGTCTGACAGCGCCGGAGCGGTCAGATGCCGACGAACTGTCCGCCGGTCAGCGTGGCGAAGTCGAGCGCATTGTACGCGAATATCTCATTGCACATCCGGAAATCATCCAGGATGCGATGGCCGAACTCGACAGGCGGCAGACGGCGGCCCAGGCGGAGAAACACAAGGCTGCGATCAAGGAGTATTCGCGAGCCCTGTTCAGTTCGCCGCGGCAGGTCGTTCTTGGCAACCCGGACGGGAATGTCACCTTCGTGGAGTTCTTCGACTACAACTGCGGCTACTGCAAGCGTGCGATGGACGACATGCTCACGCTGCTCAAGGATGACCCCAAACTGAAGGTCGTGCTGAAGGAATTCCCCGTGCTCGGACCGGGTTCGGTAGAAGCGGCACAGGTGGCGGTCGGCGTGCGCATGCAGGACAAGACAGGCAAGAAGTACCTGGAATTCCACCAGAAGCTGCTCGGCGGCCGCGGAGAGGCAAACAAAGCGCGTGCGCTCGCAGTCGCCAAGGACATCGGCATCGACATGACGCGGCTGGAGAAGGACATGGCCGGTCCCGAGGTGAAAGCCACGTTGCAGGAAAGCTTCAAGCTTGCCGAAGCTCTTGGTCTTAACGGCACGCCCAGTTACGTGATCGGCGACAACGTCGTGGTCGGTGCGGTCGGCCTCGAAGCGTTGAAGGAAAAGGTCAATACGTCGCGCTGCGGCAAGTCGAGTTGCTGACGCCAACCTCATGGTCCCGCCGGCGCGGCCCGCAGCATGGCGAAGTCCAAAAGACATGCCGGTACCGCGTTTTCGCGCTGAATTCTGATCGTTCGCACTCGAATCACCGTCCTTAAGTGTTTCTCGTCCGTGACGGAAGGAACCCGATCGTACCCGGGCAGGTTGTTGCGCGCATGTACACGTTCGGGATGGAGGAAGAGTATTTCCTGTTCGACGCCGAGACGCGCCATACCGTGCGTCGCGCGAACAGGACGTTTCTCGCGCACGCGCAAAACCGGCTCGGCGGTCACGTGATGACGGAAATGCTGCAATCGCAGCTTGAAGTCGCCACTCCGCCCTGCGCCAGCATGGACGAGGCTCGTCACCATCTCGGATATTACCGACAGACGCTCGGCAAGATCGCCTCCGAGCACCGCCTCGGCCTCGCCGCCATGGGCACGTTTCCTCTCGCCTTCTGGCCGGAGCAGAAGGTGACGCCCAAGGCACGCTATGGCGCCATCATGGATGACCTGCAGATGATCGGCTACCGCAATATGCTGTGCGGAATGCACGTCCATGTCGCCGTGCCGGACGTCGACACTCGTATCAATCTCATTATGCGGCTTACGCCGTACCTGCCCTTGCTGCTCGCACTTTCGACGTCCTCGCCGTTCTGGCAAGGTCATCTTACAGGGCTGGTCGGTTATCGGCTGGCTGCATACGACGAGTTGCCGCGTACCGGCTTGCCCGAGCTGTTCCGCACCAACGACGATTACCGGGAATTCATCGCCGCCCTCACGTGGGCAAAGATCATACCGGACGCGACATACATCTGGTGGGCCCTGCGTCCCTCGCTCAACAATCCGACAATCGAGCTGCGGGTTGCCGACAGCTGCACCCGGCTCGAAGACGCCATCGCCATCGCGGCACTCTTTCGCTGCCTCGTGCGCGCGCTCGACCGCGACCGCGCGCTCAATGCGGGTTTTGACCGCGTTGGAAGGGCGATCACCCAGGAGAATAAATGGCACGCGCAACGTTACGGTATCGCGGCCACTTTTATCGAACCGTTTTCGCGCTCTCCGCTCACGCTCGCGCAATGGCTGGATCAGGTCTTCGATTTCATCGCCGAGGATGTCGAGGCGCTCGGATGCGCCGGTGAAATCAGGAACGTGCACGCCATTGCCGCCCATGGCACCAGCGCCGATCGTCAGATCGAGATATTCGACAAGGCCCGGGCCGCCGGCCGTAGAAGGTTAACGGCGCTGAAGGACGTAATCGACTGGGCGGCGGCCGAAACCCAAGCGGTCTGCCCGCCTAAACCGTGTGCCTGAACGCCGTTCGGGCTTCCCCTTATCGCCCCGGGCACTTATAAAGTTCGACAATTTCTCGCGCATCAACCCTCAGGCGCGAGCCGGGCGGGGATTTCATGGCCAAGACGATCTACGTCCTCAACGGACCGAATATGAACCTGCTCGGTACACGCGAGCCCGAGAAGTACGGACGCGCCACGCTCGCCGACGTCGAGAAGCTCTGCGCGGAAACCGCGAAACGCTTCGACATGGACGTGATCTGCCGCCAGTCGAACCGGGAAGGCGAACTGGTCGACTGGATCCAGGAAGCCCACGCGAAAAAGGCTGCCGGAATCGTGATCAACCCCGCCGGCTACACAACGACGTCGATCGCCATAATGGATGCGTTGTTGGCGGTGCAGGCAACCTTGCCCGCGGTTGAAGTCCATATAACCAATATCCATCAGCGTGAAACGTTCAGGCACAATTCGTATATCTCGAAGGCAGCGAGAGCCGTGGTGGCCGGCTTCGGTATCGAGGGCTACGCCTTGGCCATCACGGGGCTTGCCGCGCTGGTCGGCGCCAAGCAGAAGAGTTGAGCGCGCCCGATGGGAAAATCGCCCAAGTCGATCGTCGACCATGAGCTCATCCACGAGCTGACCAGGCTTCTGGACGAAACAGGCCTTACCGAGATCGAGATTGAGCAGGACGGCCGGCGCGTCAGGGTCGCCCGCGGCGCCGCGGCAGCGGCAGCGCCTGCGGCCGTGCGCGTGGAAGTGGCGCCGCCGCAGACGACCGCGGAAATCGAGGCAAAGCCGATCGACCCTGCAAAACATCCTGGCGTCGTCATTTCCCCGATGGTCGGCACCGCCTATGCGGCGCCCGAGCCGGGCGCCAAGCCATTCATCGACGTCGGCAGCACGGTCAAGGCGGGCGACACATTGCTGATCGTCGAGGCAATGAAGACGATGAACCAGATTCCCGCGCCGCGCGCCGGCACCGTCATTCAGATCCTGTTCGAAGACGGCCAGCCGGTCGAGTTCGGCGAGCCCTTGGTGATCATTGAATAGAAGCGAACGGTGCGTGGCGAAACGGCGAACAGTGAGAAACTGCTTCTGTTCGACGCTCGCTATTCGCCAAAACGGAACACATGTTCGATAAAATCCTGATCGCTAACCGCGGCGAGATTGCTTTGCGCGTGCTGCGCGCATGCAAGGAACTCGGCATTCCCACCGTCGCGGTGCACTCCACTGCCGATGCTGACGCGATGCATGTGCGCTTTGCCGACGAAAGCGTGTGTATCGGCCCGCCGGCCGCGAAGGACAGCTACCTCAATATTCCTTCGATTCTTTCGGCCTGCGAGATCACCGGCGCCGATGCCGTCCATCCCGGCTACGGGTTCCTGTCGGAGAACGCCCGGTTTGCCGAAATCCTTGCCGAGCACGGCGTGCAGTTTATCGGCCCCAAACCCGAGCACATCCGCATCATGGGCGACAAGATCGCGGCCAAACGGACCGCCAGGAAGCTCGGCATCCCGGTGGTGCCCGGCTCCGAAGGCGGGATCAGGTCCGATGAGGAGGCCCGCAGCGTTGCGAGCGAGATCGGCTATCCGGTGCTTGTCAAGGCGGCCGCCGGCGGAGGTGGCCGCGGCATGAAGATCGCGCGCTCGGCCGGCGAACTTTCGGCCGCGCTTGCGACAGCCCGCGCCGAAGCAAAGGCCGCGTTCGGCGATGACTCGGTCTACATTGAAAAATATCTCGACCGCCCGCGTCACATCGAGATTCAGGTGTTGGGCGACGGCCATGGAAATGCAATCCATCTCGGCGAGCGAGACTGCTCCCTGCAGCGGCGTCACCAGAAGGTCTGGGAAGAGGGCCCCTCGCCGGCCCTCAACGCCGGTGCCCGCGACGCGATCGGCGAAACGGTCGCCAGGGCGATGCGCGAAATTGAGTATCTTGGCGTGGGTACCGTCGAATTTCTGTACGAGGACGGGAAATTCTATTTCATCGAGATGAACACGCGCATCCAGGTGGAACATCCGGTCACCGAGATGATCACCAATATCGACCTGATCTTCGAGCAGATCCGGGTCGCCGCCGGCAGCAGCCTCTCCATCAGGCAAAGCGACGTGACGTTTCACGGCCACGCCATCGAGTGCCGCATCAATGCGGAAAATCCCGTTTCCTTCCGGCCTTCGCCGGGAAAAATCCTGCATTACCATCCTGCCGGGGGACTGGGCGTCCGTGTCGATTCCGCCGTCTATCAGGGTTACAGCATTCCGCCCTACTACGACTCCCTGGTCGGCAAGCTCATCGTCCACGGAAAGACCCGCACCGAATGCCTGATGCGCCTCAAGCGCGCCCTCGATGAAGTCGTGGTCGATGGCATCGAGACGACATTACCGCTCTTCCGCGCACTGGTACGCGAAAAGGACGTGATCGACGGCAATTACCACATCCACTGGCTGGAGCAGTTTCTCGCGCGCGGCGGCATGGAAGCCTGATCAGCACGCGCGCGACACGACGCGTCACCCTGCCCGCAGGCAAATCCGGAAATTCGCTGCATTTGCCGTGTGGGCTGCCTGTACGAGACGGTTTAAAGGCTGATGTTTCCTTTTCGTGTTTGAGCTACGGTTGGTCGAGCCCGTCACCTTTGCCATGGCAAACCGCGAAAATACCTTTATCGAGATCACGCCGGACGTGCTGTTAAAGGCCTATGCCTGCGGGATCTTTCCGATGGCGGAAAGCGCTGACGATCCGGCCCTGTATTGGATAGAGCCGGACATGCGCGGCATTATTCCGCTCGAACGGTTCCACGTTCCGGCACGGCTAGCGCGCACAATCCGCCTTACTCCTTACACGATCCATATCGACCGTGACTTCGATGCGGTGATCGAAGGTTGTGCCGAACCAAAACAGGACCGCGTACGGACCTGGATCAATGTCCGCATCCGGCGCATCTACCGGTCTCTGTTCGACCGCGGTCATTGCCACACGGTCGAAGTCTACGACGGTAAACGCCTGGTCGGCGGACTTTACGGCGTGTCACTTGGTCGTGCCTTTTTCGGCGAGAGCATGTTTCACCGCACGCGCGATGCGTCGAAGATAGCACTCGTTCATCTTGTTGCACGGCTCAAGGTGGGAGGTTATCGGCTTCTCGACACGCAGTACGTCACCGACCACCTGAAGACATTCGGTGCCGTCGAAATTCCAAAACGCCGCTATCATCGTCTGCTCGAGGAGGCCTTGCACGGCGAGGCCGATTTCGCTGCTCTGCCCGTTGACCGGCCGATTGGCGGGACGGAAGCGCTGTCTATCGTGAATGGCCAACAATGAGCGCGCCGGAAGATTTCTCCGCTGCTCGCTACTTACTATTCGTCTTCCCCTAGCGTGGCGGCGGAAAGAAGCCCGGTGGCGGCGGCGCGCGTTGCGGCTGCTGCGGGGTGCGCCGTTGCTGTTGCTGTTGCTGCTGCGGCCGGGTCGGCGGCTTGGGCGCTTCCGCCGGCACCTCGGCCACGCTCGGGCTTTGCCCGCCTTTGCAGTCGGTGAGCCAGACGTCATAGATCGGATGTTCCACCGCGTGCAGGCCCGGACTCGCTGCAAACATCCAGCCGGTGAAGATCCGCTTGATATCGCCTTGCAGCGTAACCTCGTCGACTTCGACAAAGGCATCGGTGTTCGGGGTCTCCGTCAGCGGCCGCGAGTAGCACACGCGCGGCGTAACCTGCAGCGCGCCGAACTGTACGGTCTCGTTGATCGCGACGTCGAACGAAATGATGCGTCCCGTGATCTTGTCGAGGCCGGAAAACACGGCGGTCGGATTGGCAATGCGCTGTGGCGGCGGCTCCACCACAACTTCGTCGTTCGGTTGCGGCGTGGTGTTGGTCTGCTGCGGGGCGTTCCGCGGCGAGCCGGGTCCCGGTGGCAAAGCCGCCGGCGGTTGCCCGGCCGCGCCTTGCGGACGCTGATCCTGAGGCGGAGCCGGCGCGACGATTCCGCCTGGCGGCGGCAGCGGTTGCGACTGGATGGAGCCCGCGCCGGGCCTGTTCGAAGGCGGCAAATTCATCGGTGCCGGCAGCGGCTGTGACGGAGGCGTGTCGCGGCCACCGGGGTAGTAGGGCGGCGGTTGTTGCTGTTGCGAGGGCGGCGCGCTTGGCACATCCGCAGGCGGCCGCGGCGGCGGATCGCTGAAGATCGAGCCGAATTGCGCATAAGCGGGTGATGCCGCAAACGCGGCCACCATGAACAACACGACTGGACGGATTTGGCGCGCCATCAGGATCCGGCTGCAGCCCTGTCCAAGGTGAGTTCGCCTTCAGGCCGCTAGCAGCGGTCCGGTTAACACGGCGAATACGGCGGTGGAAGGGCGATTGCGAGGCGCCTTTTGTACGTCTTGAGCATGAGCACGTCGGCCAAGCGCCGGCGAATCTGGGCCGACCTACTGGTTAGGCGACCATGCCTTGTAGTCGCCGGTCGCCTTCGGCCGGCGGCCGGCGGCAAGTGTCGAACCGGGAGGCCGATACGCGGCGGGGGTTCCAGTCATATTTGGCCGGTGCGGTTTCTGCCACGGCCGGGGCTTGTAGCTTTCCTGCGTCGGCGGCGTGTCGACGGTGTGATGCAGCCACCCGTGCCACGACGGCGGCACGGAGGATGCTTCCGTGTAGCCGTTAAAGATTACCCAGCGTCGCTCGAAGCCGAGTGTTTTGTCGATCTTGCCGCCACGAGTCCGGTAATAGCGGTTGCCGAACTCGTCTTCGCCGACGAATTCACCGTACATCCAGGTCCAGAACTGTGTCCCGAATGTCTGCGAATTCCACCAGGTGAACAGCTTGAGCAGGAAACTTTTCATCGGCGCCGCGCACCAAATCCTGTTGCAACGGAGCGCGTTTTGCCACCTGATCGCCGCCTTGTCCAGCGAAGGAGTGTTGAAGCCTCGGGGCGATAGGCCATATTGCCACCCGGGCATGGATGATATGAAAACCGCATGGATTCGCTCAGAGCCGCGCTGACCTGGGTCAAGGACATGCTCGACTGGCTGCCCGATCCGGTCGTGGCGTTGCTCATCCTCGTAATCGCGGTACTCGTCGCACTCGCGCTCCACCGCTGGGCACGCAAGCTGGTGCGGCGGGCCTTCGGCGAGCGGTACCCCTACATTTTTTCGGTTTTCACGCAGACGCGCGGCCTCACCCGCGCAGCGCTGTTGATCCTGGCAATGATGGTGGCCATCCCTGTCGCGCCGCTGCCGGCGGAGACGGCCGCTCTTCTCGCGCGGTTGATGGGCGTCGCCGTCATCGGCCTGATCGGATGGGCCGCCATCATCGCCCTGCACATTGCCGCCGATCTCTATCTGCGTCGCTTCCGCCTCGATATCGACGATAATCTGCTGGCGCGCAAGCACAACACACAGGTGCGCGTGCTGGCCCGCACAATCGACGTACTGCTGGTGATGCTTACCTTAAGCGCGGCGCTGATGACATTTCCGGCCGTCCGCCAATACGGCGTGAGCCTGTTCGCTTCCGCCGGCGTCGCAGGCATTGTCGCCGGTCTCGCAGCACGACCGGTGCTGAGCAATCTCATGGCCGGTGTGCAGCTTGCGATGACGCAGCCGATCCGGCTCTACGATGCGGTCATCGTCGAGAACGAGTACGGCACGATCGAGGAAATCACCTCAACTTACGTCGTCGTGAAATTGTGGGACCTGCGGCGCATGATCGTGCCGCTTACCTATTTCATCGAGAAGCCGTTTCAGAACTGGACGCGTGATAGCTCGTCTCTCATTGGCAACGTGATCATCTATCTCGATTACCGCGCGCCGGTGGATGTCATCCGGGAGAAGTTCAACGCGATCCTGAAGGAATCAAAACGGTGGGACGGTCAGGTGGCTGCGCTGCAGGTCACCGACTTCAAGGAAGGCACGATGGAGGTGCGCATGCTGATGAGCGCGCGTTCGTCCGGGCAGACTTTCGATTTGCGCTGTGAGGTGCGCGAGAAGCTTGTTGATTTCCTGCAGCGAGAGCATCCGGAAGCGCTGCCGCACGCGCGGCAGATCGGTTTTAGCGGCGGGCCTGCCTGACCGGCCGTCGCATGGCGCCAGGCACGCAAGGTCTGCCAAGGCTTGGCGGCGCGAGGTCGATGCAAATCCTTAGGCGCGAATTCACAGGCGTGGGTTTTGCAGAGGAACATAACTTGATGTCGCGGTCGAGCTCTAACACGCTGACTTTGTTAGGAGAATCAGAGACTCCGATGGCTCGGGCACGTGCTTTTTCCCCTTCCTGTCCCCCGCCCCGCCGCCGGGCGGGTTTTTGAAGCTTGCGCATGCAAGTCCCGTTTTTCCGTCATTTTTCCGTCATGGCCGGAGGCATAAAAACCTAGGCTCCGCTCCCCAGAAAAATGCTTTTCGGATGCACGGGATCGCCCAATACTGCCCCGGTTCTTACGGTCCGATTGTCCCCAAAGTTCACCGTCGGACACAAGATTTAGTGTTTGATTCAGATTTACCGACTATCTCTTGTTGACGAGTACGGCGAGTCCACTTAGCTTTCGTATGTTCGGTGGCGTTGAGTTTCAGGTTCCCTCCGGACCCTCAGAACGGCTTTTCAGTCGATGAGCTCAACCCACGCCAGAACATGGCGTTTTGGGAGAGGGGCTTGTTTTGTGCCCGGGGCCAAAAACCCCGGATCGGGCCGGTGCCGCTTGAGAGCACCGCGCTTAAATGGGGTGTGGTGGCGTCTATGGAGTTCGAGCAATGGCGGCGGATGAAGGACAAGTCTGCCGAAGACAAAAGGGCGGTGGTCAACCGTCCGGAAATTTGGGGCTAGAAACATATGCGAATTGAACGGCGCTACACCAAGGACGGACAGTCGGCTTATGCAGGAATCGCGTTTCGCCTCACCACCAGCGAGATCCGCAACCCGGACGGCTCCGTGGTGTTCAAGGCCGACAATGTCGAGGTGCCGGAATTCTGGTCCCAGGTCGCCTCAGATGTCCTGGCGCAGAAATATTTCCGCAAGGCCGGTGTCCCTGCCCGGCTGAAGAAAGTCGAAGAGAATTCGGTTCCCTCGTTCCTGTGGCGGTCGGTCGCCGACGAGGATGCGCTCGCCGCGCTCCCCGAGAAAGAGCGATACATCGGCGAGACATCCTCCAAACAGGTGTTTGATCGTCTCGCCGGCACGTGGACCTATTGGGGCTGGAAAGGCGGCTATTTCGACACCGAAAGCGATGCCCAGGCCTTCTTTGACGAGCTGCGCTACATGCTGGCTGCGCAGATGTGCGCGCCGAACTCGCCGCAGTGGTTCAATACCGGCCTGCACTGGGCCTATGGCATCGACGGACCGGGCCAAGGCCACTATTACGTCGATCCGTTTACCGGCAAGCTGACACGCTCGAAGTCCGCCTACGAGCACCCGCAACCGCACGCCTGCTTCATCCAGTCGATCTCCGACGATCTCGTCAACGAAGGCGGGATCATGGATCTCTGGGTGCGCGAGGCGCGGCTGTTCAAGTACGGCTCCGGCACCGGCACCAATTTCTCCAGACTGCGCGGCGAAGGCGAGAAGCTTTCCGGTGGCGGCAAATCGTCCGGACTGATGTCGTTTTTGAAGATCGGCGATCGCGCGGCCGGCGCCATCAAATCCGGCGGCACGACGCGCCGTGCGGCCAAGATGGTGATTGTCGATATCGATCACCCCGACATTGAAACCTACATCGACTGGAAGGTACTGGAAGAGCAGAAGGTGGCCGCCCTCGTCACCGGCTCGAAAATCAACCAGAAACACCTCAAGGCGGTTCTCAAAGCCTGCGTGAACTGCGAGGGCTCGGGCGACGACTGCTTCTCGCCGGAGAAAAATCCGGCGCTCAAGCGCGAAATCAAGCTGGCACGGCGCGCAATGGTGCCCGACAACTACATCAAGCGCGTGATCCAGTTTGCCAAGCAGGGTTACAAGGATATCAATTTTCCGACCTACGACACCGACTGGGACTCGGAAGCCTACCTGACGGTCTCCGGACAGAATTCGAATAATTCGGTGCGAGTCACGGATCACTTTCTCAAGGCGGTCGAGGCCGACGGTAAATGGGACCTCACCTACCGCAAGAACGGCAAGGTCGCGAAGACTGTCGATGCGCGCGCGCTGTGGGAGAAGATCGGCTACGCCGCCTGGGCATCGGCCGATCCCGGCCTGCAATATCACACCACGGTCAACGACTGGCACACCTGCCCGGCATCGGGCGAGATTCGCGCCAGCAATCCGTGCTCGGAGTATATGTTCCTCGACGACACCGCCTGCAATCTGGCGTCGCTCAATCTCCTCACCTTCCGCGACGATAAGACCGGCAAGTTCAATATCGAGTCCTACGAGCACGCGGTCAGGCTGTGGACCATCGTTCTCGAAATCTCGGTGATGATGGCGCAGTTCCCGTCGAAGCAAATCGCCGAACTCTCCTACGAATTCCGCACTCTCGGCCTCGGCTATGCCAATATCGGCGGCCTGCTGATGACCTCCGGCATCCCTTATGATTCCGATGCCGGCCGCGCCCTCTGCGGTGCACTGACCGCCATCATGACCGGCGTGTCGTACGCGACATCTGCCGAAATGGCCGAAAAGCTTGGTCCGTTCCCCGGCTACAAGAAGAACCGCGAGCACATGTTGCGGGTGATGCGCAATCACCGCCGTGCCGCCTATGGCGAGCGCAGCGGATATGAGAAGGTGGCGACACCTCCGGTACCGCTCGACCACGCCGCCTGCCCCGATCAGACGCTGATCGCCCACGCCAAGGCTGCTTGGGACCGCGCACTCGCGCTCGGTGAAAAGCACGGCTACCGCAACGCGCAGGCGACCGTAATCGCGCCGACAGGCACGATCGGCCTGGTCATGGACTGCGACACCACCGGCATCGAGCCTGATTTCGCGCTGGTGAAGTTCAAGAAGCTCGCAGGCGGCGGATACTTCAAGATCATCAACAGGGCGGTGCCGGAAGCGCTGCGTACGCTCGGCTATAGCGAAGCCGAGATCGCCGAGATCGAAGCTTATGCCGTCGGCCACGGCTCGCTGGCACAGGCGCCTGCGATCAACCACACCACGCTCAAAGCCAAGGGTTTCACAGACGAGGCGATTGCCAAGGTCGAGAAGGCGTTGCCGACCGCCTTTGACATCAAGTTCGCCTTCAACAAATGGACGCTGGGCGAGGATTTCTGCCGCGACAAGCTCGGAATTTCTGCCGAGGACCTTGCGTCTCCGACCTTCGATCTGCTCAGTGCGCTCGGCTTCGGCAAGCGCGAGATCGAGGCTGCCAATATCCACGTCTGCGGCGCGATGACGGTCGAAGGCGCGCCACACCTGAAGGCCGAGCACTACCCGGTGTTCGACTGCGCCAATCCGTGCGGCCGTACCGGCAAGCGCTATCTCTCGGTCGAGAGTCACATCCGCATGATGGCGGCGGCACAGCCTTTCATCTCGGGAGCCATCTCCAAGACCATCAACATGCCGAATGAGGCGACGGTCGAGGATTGCAAGGCAGCCTACCTGCTGTCGTGGAAGCTCGCACTGAAAGCCAACGCGCTCTACCGCGACGGTTCGAAGCTCTCGCAGCCGCTCAATGCGCAGCTTATTGCTGACGATGACGACGAGGACGACGCGGTGGAAACTTTCCTCGAACGCCCGGCGGCAGCCCGCGCGACCGGCCTTGCGGAAAAGGTGGTCGAGAAGATCGTCGAGCGCGTGACCGTACTCCGGGAACGCGAGCGCATGCCCGACCGCCGCAAGGGCTACACCCAGAAGGCGGTCGTCGGCGGCCACAAGGTCTATCTGCGCACCGGCGAATATGACGACGGTCGGCTGGGCGAGATCTTCATCGACATGCATAAGGAGGGCGCAGCGCTGCGCTCGCTGCTCAACAATTTTGCCATCGCGGTATCGCTCGGCCTGCAATACGGCGTGCCGCTGGAAGAGTATGTCGATGCCTTTACTTTTACCCGTTTCGAGCCGTCGGGTCCGGTGCAGGGCAACGACTCGATCAAATATGCGACTTCCATCCTTGACTATGTGTTCCGCGAACTCGCCGTATCCTACCTGGAGCGTTTCGATCTCGCACATGTCGATCCGAGTGAGGCTGGCGGGTTCGACGCGCTTGGCAAGGGCGTGGAAGAAGGCAAGCCCGCACCGGCGACCAACTACGTCTCGAAGGGCCTCACCCGCTCGCGCACCGATCGCCTGGCGGTCGTGCGCGGTGTCGCGTCGCCCACTCCGGCGGCGGGCGGCAACGTCACCGCGCTGGCCCCGGTCGGCGGTGCCCGCGCCGAGGTGGCCGGCACCACCGCGCTCAAGGCCGAGCCTGACGCAAAACTTTCGCCGGCCGAGCAGCTCGAGCAACGTGTCGACACACAGGACGCCCGTGCTTACGCCAAGGCTGCGGCCTCCGAGAAGCGCGCCGAGGCCCGCGCCAAGGGCTATGAAGGCGAGGCTTGCGGCGAATGCGGAAACTTCACGCTGGTGCGCAACGGCACCTGCATGAAGTGCGACACGTGTGGGTCAACGACGGGGTGTTCGTAAAGCTTTGATGCGCCATGACCGGGATAAACCCGGTCAGCCAATTTTCGCTGGGCAGTGGGTATCCCGCCGTGCAGAAATCGACTCCGCCGCATGTTTGGGGCAACACTCTTTGCCTCGCAGCTGATTCGTTCACGATGTCCGGACTTCATGCGCTTGGCAGCATTGATCATTGTTGGCACCACCCTGCTCCTTACCGGATGCGCAGGCTATTCGCCCGAATGCGTCACCGGCACCGGTACCAAGGACTGTGCACCTGGCACGATGGGTCATCAGCAGATGGTGCAGCAGCAGCAGGGCGAAGAAACGGTCGCTTCAATCGACGACGCGCGCTGCCGTACTTACGGTCAGCCCGGATCGAGGGAATATTTCGAATGCCGGCAACGCGCTGCGAGCGCGCGAAGCAGAGGCCGATAACCCGGGTCTCTGCCTGAACCGGCAACAGGCGGGGTCAGATCTTGTCTTGCTGAACGCCGGTATCCGGTTTCAGCCGGAACAGGACGTACCCGTATTTGAAGCTTCGATTCTTGTCGCCGGCAGCCTCGATTTTGAATTCGCCGGTCGTTTGAAATGCCCGCAGCCCTTGCCCACGCATGACGGTTGTCTGTGGGCCGTCCGGTGACCGCCAATAGATCCTCGCCTCTGTGTTGGACTCGATGATCGTAAACAAAACGGTATGGCGCTCGCCGTCGTCGACGATCGTCTTCGGTGGCGACCCGCCGGGTTGCGTGCCTGAGCCGAGTGATTCAAATGCGTCGATCTGGCCGAAGTCGAAGACTTGGGCACACGCCGGTGCCGCAACCCAAATCGCGCCCACGGACAGCAGCGCAAGGGTCGAACCGACGCGCAAGAGCGGCTGAAGCCTCATGGCTCTTGTCTCTCGAGCGGATTATCCGCCCTTGTAATCATGTTTCCAAGGGTTTCGTTCCTTAACCCGCCCGGCCGCCGCGCCTGGTTCCCCAAGTGCCGCAATGGCGCCGGCGGCGACCCGGCGGCAGCGCCCATTTTTGGCCACGTCGCGCCCATGCCTCGCTGGACATTCATTTTGCGGCAACTACTTTCAAAACATGGCAAAAGGAAAAAACCGTCGTCTCACCGAGCGGCAATTTGCACGGATCGCCCGTGTCTTGGCCGAGCCCCGGCGTTTTGAAATGCTGAAGGCGATCGGCGCCTGCAAAGGGCCTATGGCTTGCAGCACCCTCCACAAAAACCACAAGATCAGCCCGGCCACGCTCTCTCACCACCTCAAGGAACTCGAAACTTCCGGGCTGATCAGGATTTTGCGCGAAGGCAAGTTCGCCCACCTTGTGCTCCAGCGCCGGGTCCTGCGCGCCTATCTCGATCGGCTTGCCGACATTTGACGGCACGGCGTCTTCCCTGGTCTGCCCCCTTGTGCCGGCTCGCACCGCTTCTTATTTCGATGACGATCGAAACATCAGATTAAGAACAGGATAAGGTTCCATGAGTGATCTGAAAAACAAGGTAGCGGTCGTTACGGGGGCATCGAAGGGTATTGGCGCAGGCATTGCCAAAAGTCTTGCCGCCGCTGGAGCTGCGGTGGTGGTAAATTATGCCTCCAGCAAGAGCGACGCTGATCGCGTTGTCGCCGACATCAAGGCCAAAGGCGGAAGGGCCATTGCCGTCAAGGCTGACGTCGCCAAGGCGGCTGACGTCAAGTATCTGTTCGACGAAACGAAGAAAGCATTCGGTCGACTGGACGTGCTGGTGAATAACGCCGGCGTCTATCATTTCCAGCCGCTTGAAGAGATCACGGAGGAAGAGTTCCACCGCCAGTTCAATACCAACGTTCTCGGCACCGTTCTGGCGACGCAGGAAGCAGCAAAATACTTCGGAGCTGAGGGCGGCAGCATCATCAACATCGGGTCGACAGCAAGCGTCGATGCGGTGCCGACGGCATCGGTCTATTCCGCCACCAAGGGAGCCGTGGACACGCTGACCCGCGCGCTTGCTGCCGAGCTCGGCCCGCGCAAAATCCGCGTCAATGTCGTTGCGCCCGGCGGCACGGAAACCGAAGGCCTGCATGCGGCAGGCATCGTCGGCAGCGATTTCGAAAAAGCGATGGTCGCGCGAACGGCACTTGGCCGGCTGGGGCGGCCCGACGACATCGCCCGTGTTGCCGTTTTCCTTGCGTCGGACGATTCGGCCTGGATGACCGGCGAGCGTCTCGCCGCTGCCGGCGGCTATCGTTAAAGGGCTGCAGCGTCTGAGGACCACGGGGCGTGGCTTGGGCCTTAGCCGGCGACGGCCCGCTCCGATTCCCTCCCCCGAAGCTGTCGCCGGCTTGAGTTTAAATTGTGAGGGCTGCACTGCAGCCCTTTTTGGTGCACGCACCGTGTGCGCTGAAACCTCGTAATCACCGGTACCGAGCGAAAGTCCGGCGATTATCAGCGCTTAGTTGGTGTTCGAATCCCCCGCGGCCGGATTTTCCGCGTAAGCCCCGCGTGGGTTCACGATCACGTAGCCGCGGATCGACCTGACATGCTCGCGCGTGAGGCCGCCACCGGAATTGCCGTCATGGACCACCCAGTTGTCCCCTTCGACATGGCTCATCAGGACCATGACGTGCCCGCTGCGGGCTGCAGCCATTCCTGGCGCTGGCGATGTACGCGGAAACTTGCGGATCCAGTTCGAAGCCAGATTGAGTTCCGGCCGGATCTTGCCGAACAAATAGAGCGAGGCTTCGCAGCCGCAGAACGCGTGCGGACAGCCTTCCGGCCTCCGGCTGACTACCGCGCCCCCGTTGGCATCGGCCGCCGCACTTGCGTCGGCATACGCAGCGCGCTCCTGCGGTACCCTGTCGGAGCAGCCGCGCAGATCGCACGTGATTGTGAGGCGGTGCTGGCGCTGATGCCCGTGCCTTGGAGTCGCATAGGCGCTCACTACAAGGCCAATTGAAACCAGCGCTGCAACTACGATCGTTAATTTCTTCAACGCTATCACTCCATCCTTCCAAAAGCGGTCGGGCCGTGGGAACGGTGTTTTCCGCTTTTGCCTCTCGTGTGAAGGATTAAGGACTAGCCGCTTGTGCCTGACAGCGCTAGCGACTCGACCGGGTAAGCACACCAGGTAACGTTAAGGCTCCGGAGACGATGCTTTTCCGGGCCCGTTCCTTGGTAAATTTGCGGCACTGACCGCTCGGTGGCCAGGTCAGCCCCCGGAATCGCGCAGATTCGCATTTCATGCAGATATGCATGCGCGTGAAATGGCGACGGCGCAGCAAATCGAGGCGCGATACGCTGGGGCTCGATCGGCCGACGGAGCCCTCACGCCTTCTGCCGGTCGTTGTCGATCGGGATCACCTGGCCTGAGATCGATTTGGCTGCGTCGGAAGCAAGAAAAACAGCCAGCTGCGCAATATCCTTTGGATCTACCATGGCCTTGATCGAGGCTGCCGCCAGCGCGTCGGCCTTCACCTCTTCCAAGGTGCGCCCGCTTATCTGTGCCCGGCCCTGAAAGACACGAACGATGCGATCCCCTTCGACCGCTCCGGGCGCGATGGCATTGGCACGGATGCCCCATTCACCGAGTTCCATCGCAAGCGTCTTGGTGAACCCGATGACTCCCCACTTCGTCGCCGCGTAGGGGCTGCGATTGGGAAATCCGTAGCGCCCCGCGATCGACGCCATGTTGATGATGCAGCCCGCTTTCGACTTTTTCAGATGCGGGATGGCGAGACGCGAGACGTCGAACATGGCCGTGAGATTGACCGCAACAACCTTGTCCCAATCATCAGGCGGATAGTCGGCGACCGGCAGCGTCAGCCCGGCGATCCCGGCATTGTTGATGAGAACGTCAAGCCCGCCGAGGGCGGAAACAGCCTCGGGCACCATGCGCTCGATATCGGCGCGCATTGCCATGTCGCAGCGCCAGGCGATCAGGCCCGGGATTTCACCGGTGATCGTGGCGAGCGCCTTTTCGTCAATATCGCAAACGAAAACCTTCGCGCCGCGGGCCGCAAAGGCACGTGCAAACTCTCGCCCGATGCCGGCGGCCCCGGCCGTTATCAGGACACGTTGCGCCATGGTTCCGGCTGCGATGAGATCACACCGGCGGGCAAGGAACAACGGCCAGCCCCCGGAGCGCCCGCCCCGCATTCACCCTTGAAACCGCCGAATCGGCTAATCTCCGCGCACTGATTCGGTAAGCCTGCGCGCCGGGGCGGTTCGGCCCTGGAGCGGGTTTGTATTGGAGCGAGGTGCCCTGGGTTTGAGTGAATTGAGGTGCAGTGCCGTGCGTTGGCAACACCATCGAGGGAGCTCTACGCCATGGCGAAGAAGCGAAAGGCAGCGCGAAGCAGCCGGGGAAGTCGCAAGCCCACGTCGCGCAGGCGGCGCGTCAGTGATGATACGACCGTCAATACGCTGGTTATCCTGGTGGTGATCGTGATCGTGCTCGCCGGCCTCTACCTCTATGCACAAAACAAGAAGCAGGCGTCGTTGTTACAAGGCCTTCCGCCGGCGATCGCGGCCGTCATCGGGCCGGTCAATGCAGCGCTCTCACCACGGACCGTTGCGGTCTCGCCGGCAACCCAGCCTACTCGGTCAGCTGAAATACGAACGCCCGAACCCGCGGCAGGAAACGACGGGCGTCAGCCGATTACGTTGATCGAGACAAGATAAGACGCCCGGCCGGTACTAGGCACCGCCGCTTTCGCTCAATTGCGCGACGCGTCGGCGCAAAGCTGCATTTTCAGCCTCGCAGTCACGCAGGCGCCTGGCCAGTTCAAGCGGAACCGGCACATCGTGGTCATATTCACTCAGGAATGCGACCCCGGCTTCGTTAGGAGCACGCCATACCATGCGCGCGCGGAATGAACGTTGCCTGTTGGCGATCGTCAGATCGAACTGGTCAGGCACAACAGCTGTGTTCGTGAACGTTACCTTGGCACCGCCCTGCGACAGATTCCGCACCTGGCAGTCCATGGTCGATGCGCGATTATTGAATGCGATGCTGCCGCCAAGCAGTGTTCGCGAACGCATGGTTTTTCTCTTTTCAACCATCAGCCAACTCCGAGAAATTGCGCGGGAAGATAACAAGCGGGCTACGGCCAACAATCGTACGAACGCAGGAAAACGCGCGTTAGCGTTAAGCGCAATGGTTACCGGCGGTCAGTTCTGGCAGCGCGTGACCGAAATGACGCGTTCGCCACCGTCTTCGGAACGGACGGTGATCGGCTGCTGAACACGTTGGCATGGCCGTACAGTCTCGGCCGCGACCGCAACCGGCACGGCAACGGTCTCGGTAACGAAAGGCGCGGTCGCGTAAATGCCACCGTAACCGTAATACCACCACCACTTGCTGGAATGCGTGCCGTGCTTGTGATGGTGATGGTGATGGCCGCCAGAGGTGAAACCGTGGCCGCCTTTACCGCCTCCACCCGCCATGGCGATCCCAGGCTGCGCAAGCAGCACAGCAAACACTGCAATCGCGGTCCTTTTCATAAAATTATCATTCAATAATCTGCGTCCATGTTCAAGTGACGCCTGCAAATACTTCGTCGGGCCTGTCGCCCTGATCGATCGGGGAATTGCCTATTTTGCCGGGTTTAGCGCCGAATTCCGCCGTGCCAGCAGCGCGTCGAGGCTCCATGGCCCGCCCCCGGCAAAGGCGAAATAGAGAAAGATAAAGCAATACAGGATCGCCGCATCGCCGCGATTGTTGATTGGGAAGAAGTCCCGCGGTGCGTGACTGATGAAATAGCCGAACGCCATCTCGCCCGACATGATGAATGCCGACACCCTTGACAACAATCCGATGGCGAGAAGTGCCCCGCCGACGAGTTCGATTGCGCCCGCAAGCCATGACAGCGAGAAAAGTGCCGGAGACGGTGAAGCTTGTGGAAAACCGAACAGCTTCGACAATCCATGTTCAAAAAATAGAAGCGCAACCATGATGCGAACGATGCTCAGCACCTGTGGCGCATAACGTGACCACACATCCTGATCCATCGGAGTTCCTGTCCAGCCTTGAGTCATACGCAGTGCCCACACTCACTTGTTGTCGGTACGTCCCGTGCATTGAAAACCTCTCAATACCCTCAAGCCGTCCCTGCCAGGTGTTCACAACCACGTGTGGAGGCACGGCTGGGGACCAGACGTCGCGCCACCACGTGGCCGCTCAATCCTCTTTCTCGGTCGTGAAATAGAGCGGATAGCCCTTCGCGCGCCCCATCTCGGTTGCTTCCTTTGCCTTGGTTTCGGCCACGTCGCGCGTATAAACCGCAATTACGCAAGCGCCCTTCTGATGTGCCGTCATCATAACCTTGTAGGCGTGACTCTCGTTCATGCGAAATACCGCCTTGAGCACGAGAACGACGAACTCGCGCGGCGTGTAATCGTCATTAAGAAGGATCACCTTCCACAGCGGCGGACGCTGTGTCTTCGATCTTATTTTTGTCCGAGGTTTTTCAAGGATCTTCTGGCTCACATGGCGTCTCCCCTGAACCGGTATCCCGCCATTGACCTTATTGTGCCTCTGGTTCCGACCGCATTCCAGTCGACTTTGCTTCCTCCTCGGCAAGCAACTTTCTGATCGCAGCATGTTGGCGGTCGTCCAGCTTGCCTGCCTCGAGCAGGGCGCGATAGTGAGCGATATTCTGTTGCTGCACGAAGGAATCCGTGCCTTTCCCTTTCCCCGTACGGTTGGTTGATGGTGTCTGTGAGCGAAGCAAGGCGAGCAGCTTCTTTTCCGCATTGTCTGCAGCGCCGACGGCGCCAGCGTAGAGCCGTGCCATCTCGACCAGCAAGGTGATCAGCAGAAAGCCCGCAGCGACCAGTCCAAAAATCCTCCCGACGTAGAAGCCAAGATCATAGCGTGACGATCCGATGACTGCGGCGAGCGCGATGTCGAAAAGCCATATCCACATCACGACCATCAACCACAGGTCCACAACGAGCGACTGCCGCCGCCAAAGCGCCGCCACAGCGATGAGCGTGAGAACCCAAACTGCCGGACTGATACCTTTGCTGACAAGAAGCGAGTAGTCGCTGCCTCGCATCACGGTTGGCAGCCGATCGTGCCCGGCTGTGGCCAGCAGAGTGAGCAGAAGCACAACGACGGCGACGATGACGACAGATGCGAGGATGGAAAGCTTGACGCCAAGTGCAGACGGCCATCCCCGGAAAGGTTCATGACGGCGCATTATGGCGTAGCCGATGACAAAAAGCGGAAAGCCGCCGTGCCAGAACACGTAGAGCCAAGCCGTCGTCTGGGGACCCGCGCCCAGCAGTCCACCGGGTGCGAATGCGCCGGGGAAGCTGAGTGCATGCGGAACAATGATCAGTGCATCAAACAGGTAACCTGCCGCGAGCACCAATACTGCGTACGAACGGACCCGGATCGCCTGGTCGTACAGCAGGACGGCGGTGACCAAATCTATGAGAAACAGCGCCGCTTCGTAGCTCGGAATAAAGGCAGGCATCGGCGCAAGCGGCGTGCGCGCGAAAGGCACCGCCACAGCGAAGGCGATAAGGCTGACAGCGGCGATGACCACCGCTACGCGCTTGTCCGCCTGTGACGCGGTCGCCGTCGCCAGGAATTGACGGCGAGTACCCCCACTCCCAATGACGTTCATCGGAAGCCGTGACCTTGTAGCCTCCGTCCCCGCACCAATTATCGCATTAAAGTTGCAGGGTGCAATCCCACTACTCGGCGGCGCGACCCCTGCCATGCCGCAAACGCGATGCTTGGTTAAACACCTCAATTTGCGCATTATCGCGGACAAACCGGCTTGTTTATCCTTGTCCGGTGCCACAGTGGTTTTCGACGAGCTTTCCGGAGCGGCCTGCATCCCGGGCGGGCTCTGCCCCCGTGGGCTTGCCGCAGGCGGCCCCGCCGGAACCGGTTTCAGTAGGTCCAGTCCAGCCTCGGGGCTGTTTCTGCCCCGCTGTTTCCGGGGCCTTCGTACAACCTGTGCTGTACTCGGTTTTACCGGACGGCTTCTCTCCGGTCTGCGCCATCGCTGGAGCCGTAACGACTCCGCACATCAAACAGACCGCAAGCAGTGCAACACGCATGGCTGTCCCTCTTTGGACCATGTAGGTTCAACAATCGTCAAAACGCCGAGTTCCGTTCCTGGAGCCCTCCATGCTCTACCTCGTCATCAAAGCCGCCTTGTCGGGCATCATTATCGCGATCGTGTCAGAGGTGGCGCGGCGCTCGCCCACTCTCGGCGCGCTGATCGTTTCGCTGCCATTGGTTTCAATACTTGGCATTCTGTGGCTGTGGCATGATACCGGCGACGCTGAACGGATTGCCGCACACGCACAATCGACATTCTGGTATGTGCTTCCGACACTACCAATGTTCCTTGTGATGCCTGCGATGCTGCGGCACGGGATAGGATTCTGGCCGACACTTGCCGTCTGCTGCACACTCACCTTTGCGTTCTATCTGACGACAATCTGGGTTCTGCAGAAGTTCGGCGTCACGTTGTGATCCGGTGCCGGGGGAACGCAAGAGCTCCCGAAGAGCCGATTATTGATTCGAGCTTTCATTCTGCCGCAAAAAATTCACGAGCCGCGCGTATTTTACGTCAGTTGTTCTGCTTTATTCGCTCGCGGCCACGGCACTAAGGTGCAGACGTAAAACAAACGCGACGGGGTCGGGGCCGTCAGTATCGGGAGGAAGGCCCATGGAAGTGTCCGGTGACATCACGAAGTTTGCGCGTTCGCGGCCCGTGATTGAATGCGCACAGTGCGGTCAGCGCATCTACATTCCAGAATGGTCCGAGTGCGTTGATGGAAATCGCGTTCGCCATCTGTGGCAATGCGAGGCATGTGGTACCTCGTTCGAGACAACGGTACGCATTGCCGCAGCGTAGCGCCCGCGCCCAGACTGCCGGGATTTTCACGGAATTTTGCTCAGCAGAAGGGGCGCTGTCCGCTATACTGGCGTGTATGATCGATCGACGGCGTTTCTGCCTCCTGGCCGCCATCCCGCTTACCGGACTAGGCCCGCGCGTTGCCCATGCTGCGAGCATGAGCCGTGTCACGGCGTACGCATTTACGTTCAAGGGCCTGGATAATGACGACATATCGCTCTCGTCCTATGCCGGCCATCCCCTGCTTGTGGTCAATACGGCATCGCTCTGCGGATACACGCCGCAGTACGCCGGCCTGCAGCAGCTTTGGACCCGCTACCGCGATCGTGGACTGATCGTTCTTGGCGTGCCGTCCAATGACTTCGGCGGCCAGGAGCCTGGAAACGCGGTCGACATTCGGGCTACCGCCCAAGGATCCTATCACGTCACGTTCCCGATCACCGCGAAGGTGGCCGTGAAGGGTCAGAATGCCCATCCCTTCTACCGATGGGCGGCCGCCGATGGGCCATTCGAGACGCCGCGCTGGAATTTCCATAAATACCTTGTTGGGCGTGATGGCCATTTGAAGGCCGCCTTTGCATCGGCAATCGAGCCTACCGATCCCCTTGTGATCGCGGCGATCGAGAATGAGCTGGCGGCTTCATAGCCGCTACCCCGCCGAATCACCTGTGCGCGGGAGAGCAACCTTGGCGGCCCGACAAAGGGAATCTTCCGTCATATTTCTGAAAAATTTGATTGACGAATCGATGGGCCCATGACGGATTGTCAACACGACATTCGGTCACGTGGGCCGGCTGAGCAATGGCCGACCCGTCAAGAGGTTCCTCCCGCGTGGCGTTTTAACTGGGCGGCCGCAAGGCCGCCCCTTTTCATCGCACCGGCGACGGCGAGGCGCGTTCAGGCGGAGGCCGCCAAGCGTCGAGCATCTGCCCCACCGCCGACTTCGTTGCCGGCGGGCTGCAGGGGATCGATCGCCTCGACAAGCTGCAGGAACGAACTCCCCGGCAACGGCGGCGCAAAAACATAGCCCTGTGCCGACCGTACGCCGAGGGCACGCAGGTGCATAACCTGCTCGAAGTTTTCGACGCCTTCGGCAACAACGTCCATGCGCATGTTGCGCGCGAGATCGACAAGAGTTTCCACAATGGTGGTCGAGTTCCGGTCAGTGCCGATGGCATCGACGAACATCTTGTCAATCTTGATGATGTCGACGCCAAGCTTGAGCATGTACGAAAGCCCGCTGTGACCCGTGCCAACGTCGTCAATCGCGATGCGAACGCCAAGACCCTGCAACGCGGCGATGGTCTGCCGGGTTTCCGTGAAGTTTTCGATGGGGTCGCGTTCAGTCACCTCGAGCACAACCTGGGAAAATTTAATCGGCGAATCCACGAAGATATTGCGCACATCGTTGACGATCGACGGCTCGCTGAACAGTTTGCCGGCAAAGTTGAAGGATATCCTAAGGTCCGGACGACGCCCGAGCGCAGGACCAACCTCGGTGCAGACCTTTCGCATGAGATTACGGGTCAAATCGTCGATAAGACCACTCGATTCCATTAACGGAATAAATGCGCCAGGCAACACCAACGTGCCGTCCTGCTTGCGCCAGCGAACCAGCACCTCCGCCCCCCGCAACCGCCCCGAGCGAATATCGACAACAGGCTGGTAATACGGAATGAATTCGCCCGCGTTGAGCGCGCGTCCGATTTCCGCCACCGGGTTGGGCGGCGACTGACGCGGCATGAGCATCGCCAGTCCGGTTACCGCGATTGTGATGATGCCTGCCGCGAACAGAGCAAACCACTTCAAGTCGGCATGCTCCGCCTCGATACGTGACCGCGGACTGCGAATTTCAACGTCAAATCCGAATTTCTCCGAGCGCATATCCGCAGTAAAGCTTGTATGCGCATCGCCTGCCGCTTGCTTGCCGACCTCCCCGATTGTTGTTCCCTGTGCCGTCACGATACGGGCATAGCCGCTGAATGGGCCGCCCCGCGTCGACACCTGGGGCAGGAACAGAACCGCCGGCACCAGGGCGCTGATGACGTTGGGACCGCTCGCCGAGTCGCGGCGCAGGCGCACCATTCGCTCGCCGCCGGAAAGCGAAATTATGTCGAGATGATATCCGCCGACACCGAACAGTGGTTCGGTGGAAATTAACGTGCGATCCCCCGGGGGCAGCTGAAGATGATTGCACAGGGTCTTTCCGTCCCCACCAATAATGGCAATTTCCTTGACCGGAATCGTATTGAACACGGCATATCGCATCGCCTCGATGTCGCCAGGATCACATGACCCGATGCCCGCTGCCGCCAAACTGTCGAGCGTGCTTACCGCGTCGCGGACGCGCGCTTCGGCGAGTGCTATCGCGCGTTTGGCGGCGGTGCCGACTTCGGATCCGCCCTGACGTTCAATGAGATTTTCGAGCCAGAAATTGAAGGCGATGAAAGGAGCGCCGACGACCGCGACGCCGACGATAACCGCAAATAAATTCCGGCGCCTAGCTGCGCGCACAAGAAACCCCATCCCGACTCCACAGCCAGGGGCCCCGATCCTGGACTCCCAGTCAGCCACGCCGCCGTAAAGACTACCTTAAGCTTAAGGCTATGTGACCCCAGCCAAAGCACACGGTGGAACCGGCCGCGCGACTATGGTTAGCAATGGGTTAAATTAGGGCCGGCTATCGGCCTTGCCTGCACAGATGTCTGGACCCCGGAGGTTCGAGATGAGAGCTCTGATTGCCTGGCCCGCATTTGTCGCGACGCTTCTGACCGGGGCACTCAGCGCTCCCGCACAGGAGCGTATCGAGATATTTGACGCACACCTCCATTACAACCAGGAGCCGAAGCCGTTTTATTCGCTTGACCAGGTCCGTGACGTGTTCCGGCGCAACGGCATTATGGGCATCATCGCCACCAGCCGGCCGAACAAAGGTACGCACGAACTCGTGGATGCGAAATGGCCGGAACTCAAGGTTGTACCATTCATCCGGCCCTATCGGGTGCGCAGCGACATCCAGACATGGTTCAACGACCCGGAAATTTTCGAGTTGATCAAGAACGAGTATGCCCGCGGCTATTTCCGCGGAATCGGTGAATTTCACATCTACGGAAAGGCCGCGGAGTCCGGCTGGGTGAAGAAGATGGTCGATTTTGCTGTCGAGCGAAACCTGTTCCTGCATGCGCATTGCGACGAGGAAGCTTTGCTCATTCTGTTCAGGCACAATCCGAAGGCCCGGATCATCTGGGCACATACGGGATTTTCGGTCCCACCTGCCCGGCTGGCGGAGCTGCTTGACCAGCACAAGGACGCACTTTGGGGCGAATTGTCCTATCGCGGCGGCATTGCGGGCAGCGACGGCAAGTTGACAAGCGACTGGCGCAACCTATTTGCACGGTATTCGGACCGGTTTCTCCTTGGTTCGGATACCTGGATCAACGAGCGCTGGTTCGGTTACGATACGATATTCAAGGAGTATCGTGGATGGCTGGCCGAGCTCCCGGCTGATCAGGCGCAACGGATTGCAAGTGGTAACGCGATGCGGCTGTTCGGGCTGCGGCGCGAGTAGTGCATAGGAGCAGTCATGAGTTTCTTTCCCGGCAAGGATCCCGCCGCAGGGGATGCATACCAGTGTGAGGCAATCGCACAGGTGATTGTCCCCCGTACTGTCGATCTGGGCGATTTCGCCGTCCGGCGGGCTTTGCCTTCCGCTCGCACCCGCATGGTCGGTCCATTCATCTTCTTCGATCATTTCGGACCGGCCGAATTCCGGGCCGGCAACGGACTCGATGTGCGCCCGCATCCCCACATCGGGCTGGCCACCGTGACCTACCTCTTCGACGGCGAGATCATGCACCGCGACAGCCTCGGGACTGCCGTGGCGATCAGACCGGGCGAGGTCAACTGGATGACCGCCGGACGTGGCATCGTTCATTCCGAGCGCACGCGCCCTGAGCGCCGCGTCGATGGTGAGCCGATTCACGGCCTGCAGATGTGGGTCGCGCTGCCGGTCGCAAAGGAAGAGATGGAGGCCGGCTTTGCCCATCACGGAGCGGCGGAGTTTCCGGTTATCAACGATAACGGCAAGAACGTGCGGGTTGTGGTCGGCTCGCTTTTCGGCTCAACGTCGCCGGTGCCGACCGCGCATGAGACGATCTTTGCCGACGTACATTTAAAGGCCGGTGCCTCGATGCCGCTTGATGCGGATCACGAGGAACGCGCGATCTATGTCATCGAAGGCGTTATCGACATTTCCGGCGACAAGTTCGAGCCGGGACGGCTGTTGGTGTTCAGACCGGGCGACGCCCCGACCATAACAGCCGTCAACAACGCCCATATTGTCATTCTCGGTGGCGCGCCGATGGACGGTCCGCGCCACATCTGGTGGAATTTCGTCTCATCGCGCAAGGAGCGCATCGAGCAGGCCAAGGCCGACTGGAAGGCCGGCCACTTCGGCAAGGTGCCGGGCGACGAGATCGAATTCATTCCCCTGCCAGAGCGGTGACGGCGCTCCGCCTTTGAGGCGGCCATCACGCCAGAAGGGCGTCACTTCTTCGGCAAATCCAGCCTGATATGCAGTTCCTTGAGCTGCTTCGCTGTCGCCTCCGACGGAGCACCCATCATCAGGTCCTCGGCGCGCTGGTTCATCGGAAAAAGGACGACCTCACGCAGGTTTTCCTCGCCGGCGAGAAGCATCACGATGCGATCGATACCGGGCGCGATGCCTCCGTGCGGTGGTGCGCCGAGCGAGAGCGCGTGCAGCATGCCGCCGAATTTTGTCTCAAGCACATCTTCGCTGTAGCCGGCGATCGCAAAGGCCTTTTTCATCACTTCCGGACGGTGATTCCGGATCGCGCCGGATGACAGTTCGACACCGTTACAGACGATGTCGTACTGGATGGCCTTGATCGACAGAAGCTTGTCACGGTCTTTGGGATCAAGGGCCAGGAATTCTTCGACCGGCAAATTCGGCATCGAGAACGGATTGTGCGAGAAGTCGATTTTCTTTTCCTCTTCGTTCCATTCGTACATCGGAAAATCGACGATCCAGCAAAACTCGAAACGGCTTTTATCGATAAGACCGAGCTCCTCGCCGATCTTGGCACGGGCAGGACCGGCAAATTTCACGAAGTCCTTCGGTTTTCCGGCCACGAAGAAGCAGGCGTCACCGATGCCGAGCTGCATTTGTTCGGCGATCTGTTTCGTGCGCTCCGGGCCGATGTTCTTGGCCAGGGGACCGGCCCCGCCTTCCTCTCCTTCGCGCCAGAAGATGTAACCGAGGCCGGGCTGGCCTTCACCCTGCGCCCAGGAGTTCATGCGGTCGCAGAAGGCGCGATTACCACCTTTGGGCGCCGGAATAGCCCAAACTGCGTTTCCGGGCGTCTCCAGGATCTTGGCGAAGATTTTGAATCCGGAGCCGCGAAACGCCTCGCTCACATCCTGCATCACGATCGGGTTGCGCAGGTCAGGCTTGTCGCTGCCGTATTTGCGCAATGCGTCGGCATAGGGAATGAGCGGGAACTTCGCCGTCACAGGCTTGCCGTTCGCGAATTCCTCGAACACGCCACGGATCACGGGTTCGACTGCATCGAAAACATCCTGCTGGGTGACGAAACTCATCTCCAGATCAAGCTGATAGAACTCGCCTGGCGAACGGTCAGCGCGTGCATCCTCGTCACGAAAACAGGGAGCGATTTGGAAGTAGCGGTCGAAGCCGGCCACCATGATCAGTTGTTTGAACTGTTGCGGCGCCTGTGGCAGCGCGTAGAATTTTCCGGGATGCAGCCGCGAGGGCACCAAGTAATCGCGCGCGCCCTCGGGCGAAGAGGCAGTCAGGATCGGCGTCTGGAATTCGAAAAACCCCGCCTCCTTCATGCGCCGTCGAATCGAGTCAATGACCCTGCCGCGCAACATGATGTTGTTGTGCAGATGTTCGCGACGGAGGTCGAGGAACCGGTACTTGAGCCTGATCTCCTCCGGATAATCCTGCTCGCCGAACACCGGCATCGGCAGTTCCGCCGCGGGACCGAGCACCTCGATCTCGTCGATATAGACCTCGACCTGTCCTGTCGGCAGCTCGGGATTTTCGGTGCCGGCCGGACGCCTGCGCACCTTGCCGTCAATGCGCACCACCCATTCCGATCGCAGTGTCTCGGCGAGCTTGAAAGCCTTGCTGTCCGGGTCGGCCACGATCTGGGTCAGGCCATAATGGTCCCGGAGATCGATAAACAGGACACCGCCGTGATCACGGATACGATGACACCATCCGGAAAGCCGGACGGTCTTTCCGATATCGCTCTCGCGAAGTTCGCCGCATTTATGGGAGCGATAACGATGCATTGTCATGGCTTGGGGCTTGGCGGGAACGAGTCAGGACTTCAGTGTGAAGCGCGCGAAAAGCGCATGGGGGGTCGCCTTTGTCAAGGCAATCGGCCTTAAAAACCGGGGCTGCCGGTGGCCGCTCACCCGCGCTTGCTGCAGGTCGTGCAGTTGGCTTTAAGTGAGCGGCACTGATGGGCAAAGCCGGAAAAATGACGAAGAAGGCGCGCCCGGCGGGGACGGAAATGTCAACCGCCGAGGCTGCGGTCGCGACCCTGATCGGGCACGGGCTTGATACCGTTTATGCGCTTCCCGGCATCCACAACGACCACCTGTTCGACGCCCTGCAGCGTGCCTCCGCAAGCCTGCGGGTAATTCACACCCGCCACGAGCAGGGCGCCGCCTATATGGCGCTCGGCGCAGCCCTGGCTACGGCAAAGCCGCAGGCCTACGCCGTCGTGCCCGGGCCCGGACTGCTCAATTCCGGCGCGGCCCTGCTGACCGCTTACGGCATGAATGCGCCTGTCCTCGCGATCATCGGACAAATTCCAGCCTCGGCGATCGGCAAGGCCCACGGCCACCTGCACGAAATCCGCGATCAGGCCGGCGTCGTCGCCCGCCTCGTCGATCATTCGACCATTGTCCGGAACCCGAAGGAAGCGTCCGCCAAGGTTGCGAAAGCCATTCAATCCATGAGCCAAGGGCGTCCCGGACCAGCGGCAATCGAATGCCCGATCGACGTGTGGGGTCAGAGCGCGCGCGTGCCGCCGATCGCGACACCCGCGGCGTCTCGTCCACCGAAAGTCGATATCGGCAAGGTACGCGCGGCAGCGAAAGTGCTTGGCAAGGCGCGGCGGGTGCTGATTGTCGCGGGCGGCGGTGCGCAGGGCGCGTCGAGCGAAGTGACCCTGCTTTCCGACATGCTGCAGGCGCCCGTGCTCGCCTACCGGCGCGGCCGCGGCGTTCTGGATTCGCGGAATCCGTTCAGCGTCACCCTGCCGCTGGGGCGCGATCTGTGGGCGGAGGCAGATGCGGTGCTCGCGGTCGGCACGCGTCTGCTCACTCCGGTGACCCAATGGGGCATCGACAAGACCCTGCAGATCGTGCGCGTCGATGCCGACCGCGAAGAGCCGGCGCGCGTCAGTAGGCCGAAAGTCTCCCTAGTCGGCGATGCCGCACCTGTCCTGCACGCGCTTGCCGATGAACTCGCCCGGTACAATCGTCGCCGCGAACCGCGTCGCGACGAGATGCTGGAGCGGCAGGCGAAGCTGCGCCAGCGGCTCGCCAAGCTAGCGCCGCAGCTCGCCTTTCTTGAGGCCATCCGCGCCGAGTTGCCCGAGGATGGCGTCTATGTCGACGAAGTCACCCAAGTCGGCTTTGCCGCCCGCCTTGCGTTCCCCGTCTACAAACCACGCACGTTTCTTTCCCCCGGTTACCAGGACAATCTCGGCTGGGGCTATGCGACCGCGCTAGGCGTACAGCACGCAAGAACCGATGTCCCGGTTCTTTCAATCAATGGTGACGGCGGATTTCTGTACACCGGTAACGAGCTTGCGACGGCCATGCGGCATGGTATCCCGCTGATCGCCATCGTTTTTGTCGACGGCGCTTTTGGCAACGTCCGCCGGATCCAGCAGGAACAGTTCGGGAATCGCCTGATCGCCTGCGACCTCGTCAACCCAGATTTCGTCAAGTATGCGGAAAGCTTTGGTGCCGCCGGGCGACGCGCCCGCGACCCCGAAGAATTGCGCGTCGCCTTACGCGAATCGTTCGCGCGGCGCGAGCCGACCCTTATCGAGGTGCCGGTCGGGGCCATGCCAAGCCCGTGGGAATTCATTCAGATGCCACGCGTGCGCGGGGATTAAGGCCTGTTGCCATGATGCACCCTGATCGGGTTAGGTTCACCCCGCCAATGGACCTTATTACCACCACCGATGAACTTGCGGCGGCATGCACGCGAGCGGCGAATCACCCTTACGTGACGGTCGATACCGAGTTCCTCCGCGAGACAACCTATTATCCGCTGCTGTGCGTTGCGCAGATGGCCTCCCCCGACGAGGCCGTCGTCATCGATGCCTTGGCTGATGGCATCGACCTTTCGCCATTCTTCGAATTGATGACGAACAGGAAAATCACGAAAGTCTTTCATGCCGCGCGTCAGGACATTGAGATCGTCTGGAATATGGCGCACGCGATCCCCAACCCGATCGTCGATACGCAGGTCGCCGCGATGGTTTTGGGCTATGGAGATTCGATTTCGTACGATCAACTGGTCCAGCGCATCACCGGCGATACACTGGACAAGTCACACCGGTTCACCGACTGGACGCGTCGTCCACTTAGCGACGCACAGATTGCGTACGCGCTATCGGATGTGACGCATTTGCGCACCGTCTATCTCAAGCTGGTTGAGGACCTCGAAAAACGTGGCCGCAGCAGCTGGGTGCAGGCGGAAATGGATGTGCTCACCTCCCCTGACACTTACCGCGCCGATCCGGAAAGAGCCTGGGAGCGGCTCAAAAGCCGCGTGCGCAAGCCGAAAGAGCTTGCGGTATTGATCGAGGTCGCAGCTTGGCGTGAGCGCGAGGCGCAGGCACGCGATGTGCCGCGCGGACGCGTGCTCAAGGACGAGGTCATCGGCGATATCGCTGTGCAGGCTCCGACCACATTGGAGCGGCTCGGTCAGCTTCGCTCACTGCCGAAAGGTTTCGAACGCTCGCGCTGGGGTGACCAAATCATTGAAGCGGTCAAGCGGGGGCTCGGACGCGACCAGAAGACCTTACCGCGTTTGGAGCGATTCCGGCCAGCCGCAAATGGAAGCGCGACAGTAGAATTGCTGAAGGTTCTGCTCAGGATGACGGCGGAGCGGCACGGCGTTGCGGCAAAGGTGATTGCAACCGTTGACGAGCTCGATCGGATCGCAGCCGACGACGCGGCGGATGTCCCCGCATTGAAAGGCTGGCGGCGTGAATTGTTCGGTGAAAACGCGCTCGCCCTCAAGCACGGCCGCCTCGCTCTTGCCGTGGATAAGGGAAGGGTTGTGACCGTAGCCAAGGACTGATGCCCCACGTCCATTGCAGTGTTTGCGTGATGATGCGTAGCTACGTTTCGATCGCCCACTCACGCCCGATGAGGCGCGCAAGTTGGCGCAATCGGCCGGCCAACCGGTCGCTCGCAAGTTGCCCATAGGCGCCGGGAAGCCGAAGAACGAGTTTCCCGCTTTTGACCTGCATGGGCGCCTTCGGCAACACGCCAGCCTGACCAGCCGTGAGAATATAGGCGACGCGCATCGCGGCTCCGAGGACCCTGGCGCGATCGAGCATCCGCGTCGTTGCGAGTTCGCGAAGGCGCGGCGACAGATCTTCCTCGCTCAGGCCGGCATGGCGAAAATAAACCGAGAGTGCCAGATAGGCCCGACCCGGATGATCGATCGCGACGAATGCGCCATGCGCGATAATATTCATTGATTGCTCGCCACGATAATCCGGGTGTGCACGCCAGCCTATGTCGCCAAGCAGGCAGGCAGCGTGACGCAACCTCTGCTCGTCGGCGGTTTCTTCCAGGCCCGACGATTCCATGAACCTGTCAGTCCACCCGATCAGCTCCTCACCGTGCCGTGGCGAACGCGAGCGTAGTACGTTGAGGTCGGCCGCTGCCGAAATAAGCGGATCGCGAACCTGTTCGCGCCGATTGAGCAGGGAATAGAGCAACCCTTCGCGCACACCGAGCACGGAGATGATCACCTGCCTGGGCTTGACGATGTGAACCAGGTTTTCCATGACCAGCGCTGCATAGGCGAGCAGCGGTCGCCGCGCTGCGTTGACGACTTCGATTTTCGAGAGTGTCTCTGGGTCCACGTGGTGAACAAGGCGAGAGAATTCCTGCGCCTCTCGCGCTGAAATCCTGTAGTTGTGCATGACATGGAACGGGTAACCGGTCTGCCACATGTGCAAGCGCGCCAACGCACGCCAGGTACCACCAACCGCGTAAAGTGTCCGGCCTTCGCCATGCCGCAACATGCCGAGCCCGTCGAAGGCCTGCTCGACAAATTTTTCGGCCTTCTTCAGCGATTTGCCTGCAATGTCCTGCAGCGCAAGCCCCCCAAGGGGCAGCGTCACGCCATCGCGCACGCGCGTGCCGCGAACGTCAACCAACTCGAGCGAGCCGCCCCCGAGATCGCCCACGATGCCATCCGGCTTGTGGATACCCGAAACCACACCGAGAGCCGTGAGATAGGCCTCACGCTTGCCCGAAAGAACGGTGATCCGCGTGCGGCAGATGCGCTCTGCTTCGGCAATGAACGCACGCCCATTGCGCGCATCCCGGCAGGCTGCCGTCGCGATCGCCCAGATACGCCGCACGTGCAGAATGTCGCACAATGCCCTGAAGCGATGCAGCGCGTTGAGCGCGGTCTCGATGGCATCAGTCGGAAGCAGCCCAGTCGACTGGACCTGCCGACCAAGTCCGGCAAGGACCTTTTCATTGAAAATGGGCGTCGGCGCCCGGGTCAGACCTTCGTAAACGACCAAGCGGATCGAGTTCGATCCGATATCGATCACCGCAATCGGCGGCCCGTGATCGAGTTGGCCCTTCGGGACGATAGCCGCCGAGCGCTTACGCGCCCTCGATGAGGCGGCGTATAAGGCTGCGCGGCGAGGATTCTTTGAGCGATTTGCCACGACCCGAAAGGCTCGGATTTGTCATAAAGTACTTGTGGGCGTTGAAGACTTCTTCGCCCGGGGCGGCCTTTATGCGCGTGGAACTGCCATCCGGCAAGAGCTTCCAGCTTTGCTCGTTGTCCTTGAAATTCGCGACCATGATCTGGCCCAGGACTTGCTCATGGACCGTGGCATTGAGTATCGGGCACAAGACTTCGACGCGCCGGTCGAGATTGCGAGGCATCATGTCGGCTGAGGAGATATATACTGCGGCTTTTGGGTGCGGCAGCGGGTGACCGGCTCCAAAGCAATAAATCCGTCCGTGCTCGAGAAACCTTCCGACTATTGATTTGACGCGGATATTCTCCGACAGGCCGGGCACCCCGGGGCGCAGGCAACAGATTCCACGCACGACAAGATCGATTGAAACGCCCGCCGCCGACGCGTCATAAAGAGCATCGATGATCCCCGGGTCGACCAGGGCGTTCATTTTCATCCAGATCGAAGCCGGCCGGCCGGCTTTGGCGTGCGCAATCTCTTGTGCAATATGGTCAAGAACCCGCTTGCGCAGATTGATCGGCGAAATTGCCATGCGTTCGAGTTCGGCGGGTTCGGCATAGCCGGTGATGTAGTTAAATATGCGCGCAACGTCGCGGCCTATGACGGCGTCGGCCGTAAAAAATGACAGGTCGGTGTAAACACGCGCCGTGACCGGGTGATAGTTGCCCGTGCCGACATGCACGTAAGTCGCGAGTTCGCCAGCCTCACGACGTACGACCAGCGAAAGCTTGGCGTGGGTCTTCAACTCGATAAACCCATAAACAACCTGCGCCCCTGCCCGTTCGAGATCCCGCGCCCAGCGAATGTTGGCTTCCTCGTCGAATCTTGCCTTCAATTCGACCAAAGCTGTCACGGATTTCCCGGCCTCGGCAGCTTCGACGAGTTGCTTCACGATCGGAGACTCTGCCGACGTGCGGTAAAGCGTCTGCTTGATTGCAACAACATTCGGATCTCGTGCCGCCTGCTGCAAAAACTGCACGACCACATCAAAGGATTCATAAGGGTGGTGGACAACAAGGTCTTTCTGGCGGATCGCCGCAAAACAATCGCCGCCATGGTCGCGTATCCGTTCCGGGTATCGCGGGTTGTATGGCACGAATTCAAGGTCAGCGCGGTCAAGTCTTGTGAGCTGCGCGAGGTCATTAAGCGCCAGCACCCCATCGACCTTAAAAATCTCGTCGTCCGCAACGGCCAAAGCACGCTGGACGAAGTCGCACAGCTCCGCGGGCATTGAAGCGCTGAGTTCCAGGCGGATAACCGATCCGCGGCGGCGTTGTTTCAGCGCAGTCTCATAGAGACGCACGAGGTCCTCGGCCTCTTCCTCGATTTCAACCTCGGAATCCCGAATAGCCCGGAACGCCCCGTGCCCTTTGACGATGTAGCCAGGAAATAACCGGGCTATGAATAGCGTTGTTGCGTCCTCGAGCGTAATAAGGCGAATGACCTGATCGCCGCTGTTGGGGAGCCTGATAAAGCGTTCGATTTTCTGCGGCATGCGGATCAAGGCATTCATCGCCTTGCCATCCTTCGCTCGCGCGAGCTGCAACGCAATAGAGAAGGCCAGGTTCGGAATGAACGGAAATGGATGCGCGGGATCGATTGCAAGCGGCGTCAGCAATGGAAAAATATGCGTCAGGAAGTGTTCCTCCAGCCAGTTCCGTTCCGATTTCCTGATATCGGCACCGTCCACAAGCACCACACCTGCGGCGGTCAATTCCGGTCGTAGTTCGATCCAGCGCTGCTGCTGATCATGCGCAAGTTGGGATACGGCCTCGCCAATACGCGAAAGTTGCTCGGCGGGCGTCAATCCATCGGGGCTCTGCGTAAGAATGCCCTGGCGGAGTTGCCCCTTGAGGCCCGCCACGCGCACCATGAAAAATTCATCAAGGTTGTTCGCGGAGATCGAAAGAAACCGGACGCGCTCCAGCAACGGATGTTGCGGATTTGCCGCCTCTTCCAGAACGCGGCGGTTGAAGTGCAGCCACGAGAGTTCGCGATTGATGAACCGCTCAGGCTGCGACCTTAGCGTTGGAGACCGCTCATCCTTGCCCGGGGCAACCGTGCCCGGTTGGCTGACGGCTGATGCAGTTTCCTCAACCAAACCAATAGCTTGCGCGTGGTCCGCCATAATGGAGACGTCCTGAAAGCAAGGCCCTAGCGGAAAAAAATGACCGCTGCATGACAGTTCGCGCCGGCGAAACGCACCGGTCAAGCCTCGCAGAACTAGGTTAAGGAACGCGAAACAGTTCGGCGGCCAGGGCCCGCGTCACCGGACGGCGCTGCCGCATCGCTTCTTCATCAAGCCACCGGACGGCCTGGTGCGCTGCCGCAAACGACCGCTCAATGCGATTGGCAAGGTAACCGACCAGCGCCTCGTCAACGGCGATCTGGCGGTCAATGGCAAGCTTGACGATCAGCGCCCGCAGTAATGCATCATCCGGGGCGGCCAGCGATACGCCTGGAATCGCGCGCATACGGGACGCGAGATCGCGAATTGCCACGGGAAAGGTCGTCAAGGGCGAGCGGGACGTTATCAGCACATAGGCGGTCTGTTCGCGTCCGAGATTGAGAAAATGAAACAACGCACGTTCGTCAAGACCATCGAATTGCAGATCCTCAAGCACCAGTGCGCCAGTTGCGAAAGCTGAAGAGAAGTCGGTTTGGGTCAACAATTTTGCTGACAGCACGCGGGCCCCTGCGCGTTCCGCCCAGATTGCCGCGAGATGGCTCTTGCCGGACCCCGGCGGACCCACCATGGCGACGATGCGGTCCGGCCAGTCAGGCCAGCGCTCAATCAGATTGAGCGCATCGACGTTAGATGGCCCCTGCAGGAAATCCTCGCGCGCAAAGCTTACGGAGTGTTCGAGCGCCAGCAGGAGTTGGCGCGGAACCGCAGAATTGTTCATACCGCTCAATCCGTCTCTTCCCCGGTGTAAAACGAGCTCTGCAGGTAGCGACGCAAGGCAAACCGAGTAAGCACCCCGATTGTGGCAGCAAGCGGCACCGCCACCAGGAGTCCGACAAAGCCGAAGAGATAGCCAAAGGCGAGCAGCGCGAAGATCACCCATACAGGATGCAAACCGACGCTTTCACCTACGAGCTTTGGCGAAAGCACATTGCCTTCCACAAACTGACCGACGAGGAAGATTCCGAGCACGAAAAGGATCGAGCCATAGGCTGGCCAGAATTGCGCCACCGCGACGCCCAGCGAAAGTACGAGACCCGTCATCGATCCGATGTATGGAACGAACGTAATCAGCCCCGAGATGAGACCGATCAAGAGACCGAAATTAAGGCCGCTGAGAGTGAGAGCTACCGCGTAGAACGACCCGAGAATGAGACATACCGCCGTCTGTCCGCGCACAAACCCGGCAATTGCGGCGTCTACTTCCCTCGCAAGCTCACGCACGGTTTCCCGGTGCTGAAGCGGGATCCAGCTGTCGACATTGCCGACCATCCGGTGCCAGTCGTAGATGAGGTAGAAGGCGACGACAGGAGTCACGACGACCAGCGAAAACACCGACACCAGTGCGCGACCTCCCGACCAGAGCGAACGCAGAAATGTCGTCAGCCAACCGACACCCTGTGTCACCAGATCGGTAATCGACTTGTCCGCACTGAAGCCCGCACCGAGCAATTTCTGTAACCAGGGCCGGCTCGGATCCCCCAACAGGGCCTGAAGCTTGGTTACGTAACCAGGCACACTTTCAATGAAGGAGGCCAGTTGCGCCCCGATTATCGGCGCAATGAGAAGGATGATGTAGACGAGCAGCAGCACGACGACGGTGATGATGAGGAGTGCTGCAGCCAGCCGGTTGATGCCGAGACGCTCGAGCCGATCCGTGAGCGGCGTAAGCAAATAGGCAATTGCAAGGCCCGCAACAAACGGGAGAAGAATTTCACTCAGGAGCCACAACGCCAGAACGACAATCGTCAGAACGGTCAGCCAGAAAACGATCTGACGTTCGACCGCACCGCGGTCGAGGACGGGTTTGCGGCGCTGACGCGGTACGGGGCGCTGGCTCATGGTTTTGCCGCCGTCGAGTTCATGTGACGAACCCATTCGGCCACATAGGCGGCAACCGACAGGAGCGTCAACGCAGCCACAAGTCCCATGAGCACGAGCGTAAGCATTGGCAGCTTGTAACCGAAACCGAGCGTGCCGAGCACTACGCACGCGAACACAATCTGCGCGACGGTGTTCAGCTTGGACACCAGTAGTGGTTTGACGGTCAACGGTGAGCCGACCAGCCAGGACAGCATCACCGCACCTATAATCATGATGTCGCGCGACACCACCAGGATCACCAGCCAGCCTGGAATCAGGCCGTTGATGCCGAGGGTGAGGTAGATAGAGACAATCAGCGCCTTGTCGGCGAGCGGGTCGAGATAAGCGCCGAGCATGGTGGTCATATGGAAACGTTTGGCGAGATACCCGTCCACGGCGTCGCTGATCCCGGCAGTCAAAAACAGCACAAATGCGATCCACATCGTGCCGGAGGCGATCGCCCAGACCACGATCGGCACCAGCAAAATGCGCCCCAAAGTAATGAGATTAGGAATACTCAAGGCAATCCCGGCTCGCGCACGCGCCCCGGCATCGGATGCCGGAAAAGCGTCACCTCGAGCGGAGTATAACGGCGCCTGGACCATTGCGCGACTTGCGATTCCAACGTAGGACCCCGGCGTAACGTTTTGCCTACGCATGATCTTTTCCGGAATCCGGGCATCCCGGATCATGCGCTTGCGAGGGCCTATCATGGCAGAAAATCGGCGCGGTCTCACTTACGCGCAGGCCGGTGTTGATATCGACGCCGGCAACCGGATGGTGGAACTGATCAAGCCCCTCGTGCGGGCAACGGCGCGATCCGGAGCCGATTCAGAGATCGGCGGCTTTGGCGGCCTGTTCGACCTCAAGCAGGCCGGCTACCGAGACCCGATTCTCGTCGCGGCGACCGACGGCGTTGGCACCAAACTGAAGATCGCCATAGAAAGCGGGCGCCACGATACGATCGGAATCGACCTCGTTGCCATGAGCGTCAACGATCTGGTCGTGCAAGGCGCCGAGCCTCTCTTCTTTCTCGACTATTACGCGTGCGGCAGGCTCGAACCGGAACTCGGCGCCGCAGTGGTCGCCGGTATCAGCATCGGTTGCCGGGAGGCCGGCTGCGCGCTTATCGGCGGCGAGACAGCGGAAATGCCGGGCTTGTATCGCGGTGACGATTACGATCTGGCGGGGTTTGCGGTCGGCGCGGTCGAGCGCGGCGCCGTCCTGCCACGGGCGGATATCACGGAAGGCGACGTCATCATTGGGCTTTCCTCGACCGGGATCCACTCCAACGGCTATTCGCTTGTGCGCAGTGTGGTCGAACGGTCCGGATTGCCATGGACCGCGGCGGCACCCTTCGCGCCGGATCGCACGCTTGGCGAGGCGCTCCTGACGCCAACGAAGATCTACGTGAAGTCATGTCTCGCAGCGATCCGCGAGACCGGAGCTGTCAAAGGACTCGCCCATATCACGGGCGGCGGGTTTCCGGATAACATTCCACGTGTTCTGCCGAAAGGTCTCGGCGCGCGGATAAATTTATCGGCCGTACCGATACAACCCGTTTTCCAATGGCTCGCAAATGTCGGTGGCGTTGCTCAGAACGAAATGTTGCGAACATTCAACTGCGGGATTGGCATGATCGTTGTTGTCTCGGCCAACGACTCCGAAGTTGTCACGGATGCATTTGAGCGCGCGGGACAGAAGACCGTGATGCTGGGGAATGTGATAACAGCGTCACCCGGCGAACGCGTCGTCTATGACGGCAAGCTTGGTCTTGGGTAGGCAATGGGTCGCAAGCGCGTTGCAATCCTGATTTCCGGCCGCGGCTCCAATATGGCCGCACTGATCGAAGCGGCCAAAGACAAGGCCTACCCGGCCGAAATTGCGCTCGTCATCTCAAACCGACCGGATGCGGCCGGCCTCCAGACCGCGCGTGCAAACGGAATTGCCACGCAGGTCGTCGATCACACGGCATTCGGCAAAGATCGGGCGGGCTTTGAGGCTGCGCTGCAGCGGCTGCTCGAACAGCACCGCATCGATATCGTCTGCCTGGCCGGCTTCATGCGCCTGCTCACCGCCGGATTTGTCGGACAATGGCAAGGCCGGCTGCTCAACATTCACCCTGCGCTGCTGCCTGCGTTCAAAGGGCTTGATACACACAAACGGGCTATCGATGCCGGGGCTAAAATCCATGGCGCCACCGTGCACTTCGTGGTCGCCGAAATGGATTCGGGCCCGATCATCGCCCAGGGCGCGGTCACCGTGCACGCCGGTGAGGATGAAGAGGCGCTCGCAGCGCGCGTCCTGAAGGTCGAACACCAGATCTATCCGCTGGCACTAAAACTCGTTGCGGAGGGACGCGTGAAAATAGAGGGTGGCCGTTGTCTCATCGACGGTGCACCCCTACCCGACACGAAAAGCCTGACCGCCGGCACAATTGTCCCATGTTGCAACACGGGTAATTGAATTTCGACACCCCGCGCGGTGTTATAGTCTTTCGTAAGTAGTCGGCGACCGCCCGAGAGTGCGTCGCCAAAAAAAGCAAGGGGGAGACGTTATGGCTGCGAAAAGCGAGACGAAGCTGATATTTCCGGGGCTGGCGGACTTTTATGCGGCATGGGGAGACATCGCTTTCACGGTTGTGCGCGTGATCACCGGCTACATTCTGTTCATGCACGGCTGGGGTAAGGTCACTGGGCCGGGCTTTTCCGGGATTAGCGGTTTCATGGCTAGAAATAACCTCGTTCCCGGCAGCGCCTTTGCCGCGGCAGCAATGTTCCTTGAAACGGTCGGCGCAGTCTGCCTCATTGTCGGACTATTCACGCGATTCTTCGCCGCTGCTCTGGCGATCGAGATGGGGATTGCTTTCCTGGTGGTGCACCTTGGCAAAGGCTTTGCGGTGTCGCAGGGCGGATTCGAATTCGTGCTCCTGCTCGGAATTGTGTTATTCGCCATTGCGATCCGCGGCGGTGGCCCCTACTCGGTCGATCGAATGATCGGCAAAGAACTATAAGTGGCCTAAAGTCGGAAGCGCGCGCGGTACCTAACCTGCGCGCGCTTTGCGCACCCACACCTTACAGTCATGAACGGCGGCACCTCCGTAGGGGGCGATCGAATCCGCTCCGATAAGCGTGTTGATGCCGCAGCCGTCGGCGTAGGCCGCGTTCGGCCAGATCGATTCCGCAATCAGGACCCCCCGGCGCACGCCTTCGAACACGCGTGCGTGCAGCCGCACCTCGCCGCGCCGATTGCCGAGAACGACGTAGTCATTGTTGGCAATCCCATACGCCTTGGCGTCATCGGGATGAATCATTACGGTCGGACGGCTTTCCTGCGCCAAAGATGTCGGCGTTTCGTTGAAAGTCGAGTTGAGGAATCCGCGCGCCGGGGACGTCGCCAGCCGGAACGGATGCTTCTCGTCGGCAACCTCAATTGACGTCCAGTGGTCCGGAAAACGCGGCATTTCGCCGACCGGCCCACTCCTGTATGGACTGCGGAAGGGGACGTTGGGCCAGTCCGGCTTGAAGCGAAACTTCCCGTCGGGCCACGGAAAGCCGTCGAGATAGTGCGATTGCCTGAATGGCGGCTGACAGTCGATCCACTTGTTGGATTCAATTTCGGCGAGCGTACCGCGCTTCGAGGCGCGCAGCATCTGGTCGATAAGTTCGCGCGGACTCATCATGAAGCCTCGATGCTCGGCGCCGAGGCGCCGCGCGAGTGCACAGATCACTTCGTGATTGTTGCGGCATTCGCCGGGCGGTTCGACCAGCTTGGGCCCGAGGATGAGATACTGGTGCCCGCCGCCGCGATAGATATCGTCATGCTCGAGGAAAGTCGTTGCCGGCAGCACGACGTCGGCTACCTGCGCTGTCTCCGTCATGAACTGCTCGTGCACGCACACGAAAAGATCCTCGCGCGCGAAGCCGCGCTTTACCTGCGTCTGGTCCGGGCAAACCGACACCGGATTTGTGTTTTGAATGATCATCGCGGTGACAGGCGGACCGCCATGCAGCGCCTCGCGATCGCCGGTCAGGATGGCGCCAATGCGCGACTGATCGAGCATCCGCACCGTGGGGTCCCAGGCGTCAAGGCCCTCGATCAAGGTCTTGTCGAGTTGAAAGATGTCCGCACTGATGTGAAACGCCCCGCCACCCTCGTACTGCCATGCGCCCGTCACTGCCGGGATGCAGCTTGCCGCGTGCATATTCGCAGCGCCGTTGCGCGAGCGTGAAAACCCATAACCGAGGCGGAAAAATGCACGCTTTCGCTCGCCAATCAGGCGCGCGAATTCCTCGATGACCGCAATCGGCGCGCCGGTAATCGCAGACGCCCACTGCGGATCACGTGTCCGCAAATGCGCTTCCAGTTCGCGCGGCGCGTCCGTGTACTTTTCAAGATAGTCCCAGTCAGCTTTTCCATCGCGGAACAGACAGTGCATCACCGCGCAGGCCAGCGCTCCGTCGGTGCCCGGCTTGATCAGCACAGGCAGGTCGGCCTGCTCCATGGTCCCATTCATGTAGATGTCGACGGCTGCAATCTTGGCGCCGCGCTCCTTTCGCGCGCGCACCGCATGCGTCATGACGTTCACCTGGGTGTTGACGGCGTTGGTGCCCCAGATGATCACCAGATCCGATTTCGACATCTCGCGCGGATCGACGCCCGCAATGCGGCCTACACCGGCGGCATATCCCGCATAGGCAGGATTGACGCAAATCGTGGAATGGAACCCCGAATATCTCTTGACGTGACGCAGGCGATTGATGCCATCGCGCATCACCAGGCCCATCGTGCCGGCGTAATAGTAAGGCCACACGCTTTCGGCGCCGTATCGGCGCTCGGCCGTGACGAAATTTTCCGCCACCAGATCGAGCGCATCATCCCATGAAATGCGCTCGAATTGGCCGGAGCCCTTGCTTCCCTTGCGGCGCAACGGATGCAGCAGGCGTAGAGGGTGATGCTCGCGCTCGGCATAACGTGCGACCTTCGCGCAGATCACACCGGCCGTGTAGTCGTTATCCTTTGCACCGCGCACGCGCCCGATCGTGCGGTCGTCGAGAATTTCGACATCCAGCGCACACGTCGACGGGCAATCATGCGGACAAGCCGAGTGTCCGATCCGTTCCGCCTTGGGGAGCCGCACCGCTTGATTCATGGCATCCCCACTATAGCCCATTGTCCGCTAGGGTTCGCTCTCGGGCTGGAGTTTTGAACGTCGCCACAGGCCGCCGACGAGAAGGACCAAAGCCGCACCGACCGCCGCGGAGCCGATCTCTACTTTGTGGGCGATTGCTGCACCGTACTGACTGGTCAGATAGTCCGCAATGACCGGATCGGTCGCGATCACCTCTCCCACGATCCAGCCAAGCAACGCGGCGCCTGCCCACACCAGAATCGGGAACCGGTCAAGAAGCGACATGATCAGGGCCGCACCTGCCACGATCAGCGGAATGCTGATGCTGAGGCCGATCACGAGCAGCGCCATATTGCCACCTGCCGCAGCGGCGATCGCGATCACATTATCGAGACTCATTATGATGTCGGCGATCGCAACAATGCGTACGGCGCGCCAGAGATGCTCGGCCGCCTCCGCTTCGCTTTCATCGGGATCTTCGGGAACGAGGAGCTTCGCGGCGATGTAAAACAGCGCCACGCCGCCGACAATTTTGAGATAAGGCAGCAGCATGAGCGAGGCGACGACGCCGGTAAAAATAATCCGCAGCCCGACCGCAACGCCCGCACCGAGGACCATGCCCCAGACGCGCTGGCGATGTGGAAGCCCGCGACATGCCATCGCAATGACGACCGCGTTGTCGCCCGACAAAAGGATATTAATCCACATGATCTTGACGAGCGCGATCCAGAACTCTGCGTGGCCCAGGTCGCTCCACCCCGAACTGACCATCGCCCACCAACTTGCCGGATCCATCAGCTGTGACATTGAGCCCACTTGTGTCTCCTTCCCCAATCCCGTGTTCTGGCGACACGGTTAGTCACGTCCTCGGTCAATGACGCATTCCAACAAGAGCTGCCGCTTCTAACCGACGATTTCGTTCTCCGAAAAGAACTGCGCAATCTCGCGCACGGCGGTTTCGGGCGCATCCGATCCGTGAACAGAATTTTCACCGATCGATTTGGCGTGGATTTTCCGGATCGTTCCGTCTGCAGCCTTTGCCGGATCCGTTGCGCCCATGACTTCGCGATATCGCGCAATCGCGTTCTCGCCTTCAAGTACCTGCACAACGACCGGGCCCGAAGTCATGAATTCGACTAGCTCACGAAAGAAGGGCCGGTCCCGGTGGACCGCATAGAACTTCTCCGCCTGCTCGCGCGAAATTCGCACGCGCTTCTGGGCCACAATGCGCAGACCGGCTTTTTCAATTATCGCATTGATTGCACCGGTCAGATTGCGCTGGGTCGCATCGGGCTTGAGAATCGAAAAGGTACGCTCCACTGCCATTATGCTGCTGTCCTTCACTGGAAGTAATTGATGAGTTTAGGGGCTTTCATTGGCGAGGCCGGACTGCGCGGCTTATACCGAGGGACATATCAGGCGGCAAGGTCAGCCGTCAGAGCCTTAAAACGCCGCATAGGAGGATAAAATGCTGGCCCGGTACCGGATGTTTGCCGGCTACAATGCATGGTGTAACGAGCGCCTTTACGACGCCGTTGCACAAATTTCCGACGCGGACTACCGCGCCGATCGCGGGGCGTTTTTCCGGTCCCTCCATGGCACGCTCAATCATTTGCTTGTGGGGGACCGGATATGGATGCAGCGTTTCACAACACAAGGCGTTCTCCCAAAAAGCCTGGATGCAATCCTTCACGATGATTTCTCGGATTTGCGTGCTGCGCGGCGCATCGAGGATGAACGTATCATTGCTTATGTTGCAGCACTGAATGAAGACGCCCTCCTAAGACCGATCCGATATCGGACTTTCGTCAACCCGCAGGACATCGAGCAGACCCTCGCTCCCGCACTCGATCATTTTTTCAATCACCAGACGCACCATCGTGGGCAGGCTCACGCAGCTCGTCAGCGGCATTCTCGGCAATGAGCGAACGCCAAGCTTCGACCTGATCATCTATCAGCGCCAGACGGGTGACGGGGGATTGCGCACGATCAACTGATAAACGTCCGCTACTGAAAGTAGCTGCGCTGGAAATCCTGATTGGCCGTTCTGGGTGCGCTCGGTTTCTTCTTGGGTGGTTTTTTTGCGGGCGTGTTGGCCGGTTTCGGCTGCTCGGGAGCACGCTCGATCACCTTCAACCGGCCATCGGCAAACGTGTAGATTCCCGGCCATGGCCCGCTGAGAAAAGTGAGGACGGTTTTGCGTTCGCCTTTCTCGCCCGCGCTGATCGCAACATTGCTCGGGGTCCCGGCACGCTGAACAGCCTGACATTCGGTCATGCCGAGTGCGATACCTCCCGCAACCTGAGGTCCGGTCTGGAGGGCTGGCTCGGGGGTGGCCGATGCGGGCGCAGCAGCCGGCATTGGCGCGTCGGCCAGGTCACCCGCAACCGAACCGACTTCCCGGTCGGCGGGCGCCGGTGGCGCTTGGGCGGACTCCGGCTTCTCCGAGGCTTGCGCGGCGGCTGGCGGCGGTGCGCACCGACCATCCGCGCCCACCAGGTCTTCGGCGCCGACCGGCCCATGAGGGCCTAGATTTACGTTTGCCGTACTGGGGCGAGCCCAATCCGGCTTTTGAAAAATATCGATCGGCTTTGAGAACCAACCACCTTCGTTTTGGTCCTGCAGGACTTGCGCGGAATTCTTGCAGCCGCCGGCCAACAGCACGGCACTGCAGGCAAGCGCACACATAAGGCTGGCGCGATTACGCAACAACTGGCAAATCCCCTGCTACCCGTCCAAGGCGGCCCTTAAGACGGATTTTGCGTCATCACGATGGCGCCCCGCAAGCCTTGGTCGTTCAAAGGGTTACTGTCTGTCGGCCATTGGCCGGTCGTGCATTGGCCTATGGCTCTTGTCCTTAGCCCTTCAGCCCTTCTTTGCCCAGCGCCCATGCTCGTCCGTCTGCCAGTAGGTCGCGTCCAGGCCTTTTGCCTTGGCGTCAGACCAGCACATTCGCGCGGCAGCCAAAGCCTCTTCGTCGTCCCCGTCGAACACCAGCACGATCCGGTGATATTTTTCCACGTCAGACGGCATTGGCGCCCGATCAACGAGAAACCGCACGGTCGCGTTGTTCGGATTGTCATCCTCCGGCGTGAGCAAGATGGGCTGCCGCGCCGCTTCCGGCTCGCGCCACGTTCCGTGGGGAAGAAAACCGTCGTCCCGGTACGTCCAAAGATGGGCGTCAAGTGCCTCAATGCGCTCCTCTGACGAACACTGGACCACTACCCGCCATCCCCGTTCTATCGACTTTTCGAGCAGTGCCGGCAGCACGCTCTCCAGCTTCTGGCTTTGCAGGTGGTAAAACAGGACCTCAGTCATTGGAGTCTCTCAGCGGGCAGCCGTTATTTTTCGTAGTACTCCGCGACCAGCCGATCCAGCAGCCGGACACCCCAGCCTGAGCCCCAACTTTTGTTGGTGTCTGTCTGTCGAGAATCAAATCCGGTGCCTGCGATGTCGAGGTGCGCCCACGGAATTTTGTCGTCAACAAACCGCTTAATGAACTGCGCAGCGGTGATTGCACCGCCCCACCGGCTTCCACCGGTGTTCTTCATGTCGGCAAATTTGGAATCGATCATCTTGTCGTACTCAGGCGCAAGCGGCATGCGCCATACCAGCTCCCCCGTTTCATTTCCAACTTTCGTTAGACGTTCTGCCAGTTGATCGTTGTTTGAGAACATGCCTGCGTATTCCTGGCCGAGCGCGACAATGATCGCGCCGGTAAGGGTTGCCAGATCCACCATAAATTTTGGCCTGAAACGCTGCGCCGCGTACCAGATCACATCGGCCAGTACGAGCCGTCCTTCCGCGTCCGTATTGATGATCTCGATTGTCTGCCCTGACATCGATTTGACGATGTCGCCGGGGCGCTGCGCATTGCCACCTGGCATGTTCTCGACCAGACCGACAATTCCGACCGCGTTCACACGCGCTTTGCGTGCGGCAAGGGCATGCATCAGCCCAACGACACAGGCCGCGCCGGCCATATCGCCCTTCATGTCCTCCATATTAGCTGCCGGCTTGATTGAAATGCCGCCGGTGTCGAAGCATACGCCTTTGCCGATAAAGGCGGCAGGTGGCTCGCCCGCTCGTCCACCGTTCCAACGCATCACGACCACGCGGCTCTCGCGTGCAGATCCCTGACCAACACCAAGCAAGGCATTCATGCCGAGCTTTTTCATTGCCTTGACGTCAAGAACCTCGACTGCCACGCGTAGTTTTTTCAACGCACCGGCGCGGCGGGCAAACTCCTCCGGGTAAAGGACGTTCGCGGGCTCGTTCACCAAATCGCGGGCCAGTACAACTCCATCGGAAATGGCCGCCCGTTTCGCATAGGCCCTGCGCACTGCGGCAACATCGGCCACCGCGACCGTGACGGCGCGCGTTCCGACCGGCTTTTCGTCGTCCTTGCGTTTCGTCTTGTACCGGTCGAACTCGTAGGCCCGCAGGCGCGCGCCTTGCGCAAGATCGGCGGCCTGCTCCACCCCCATAGGGCCTCCCGCCAGTTCGGCAAAAATCGTGGCGTCGCTCATGGAACCCGGCAGCTTGCCAACGGCAAGTCCTCCGAGCCGACTAAAATCCTTTGGCTTGAGTTCTGCGAGCTTGCCTGCGCCGATTACCACCAGGCGCGGCACCTTGAGCCCGGCCGGCATGATGAGTTCCAACGCCGTACCCTTCTTGGCGGTAAACCGTTCGGACTTCGCCGCGCGGGTAACGACGTTGGCCGCCTCACCCAGGACCTTTCGCGTGGCAGGACCAAATTTCTGCCCCTCGTCGCAGAACACGATGAGGGCGCCTTTTCGAGGGACGTCAAAGGGGCCAAAGTCGAGCTTGAGGGCGTTAGGCATCGCCGATGGGGTCCTTTTGGCAGGGCAGAGCCGGGGTTGGCGCCGTCCATATGGCGCCCCCGCCCGGCACGTGCAAAGCCCCGGCAACGCTTTTTCCGGCGTTTTCCTCACGAAATCGCTCATTTTGCCCCGAAAAGCATCGGTTTTTTGGTGGTATTATAACACCTGCACAGGCGTGGCCCGTGCCGGCTGGGATCCTTGGGCTATTTACGTTTTGTTGTGCATGTTCAACGGCTTTGCCTTTGCCCGGCCATTTTGTCAGGCGATCAGAATAAGGTTTACGGGGGCTGGATTGCAGGCGGAAAGCTTCGCGCCCGGTGGGGAAGCCGCGCGGGGGGTCCGGTTTGCGCCGGATCAGGGGACGATGCTGCGGATGGGGTCAATCAACGAATACATTCTGCGCACGACGTTGAGCGCGTTCCTGATCGTACTGGTCAGTTTGACCGCCGTGATCTGGGTCACGCAGGCTTTGCGCGACATCGACATTATGACCAGCCAGGGACAGACCATCCTGGTCTTTATCGGGATCACGGGCCTGATCATACCGCTTCTGGTCCTCGTGATAGCCCCGATCGCATTGTTGATTGCCGTCGCGCACGTGCTCAACAAGATGTCCAATGACTCGGAAATCATCGTCATGAACGCGGCCGGCATGTCGCCGTGGGTTCTGTTTCGCGCGTTTATGGCTGCGGCTCTTGTAGTCTCGCTGCTCGTTGGCGTGGTCAGCGCCTATTTTGCACCAAAAGGCCTTCGTATGCTGCGTGATTGGCTGACCGAAGTTCGCGCAAATGTCGTGAGCAGCATTGTTCAGCCTGGCCGGTTCACCACGATCGAAAATGGCGTCACCATTCACATCCGTGAGCGGCGGCCAAATGGGCAGCTTGCGGGCATATTTCTCGACGATCGTCGAAATCCAAGCGAGCGCATTACTGTCCTCTCGGAAGTCGGCGAATTGCTGGACAACGAGAGCGGAACGTACCTGATACTTCAGAAAGGCTTCGTCCAGCGTCAAGAAGCGGGCCAGCGTGATCCGGCGATGGTCGTTTTCGATCGTTACGCTTTTGACCTGTCGCAATTCGCCGGCGGTCCACAGGCCGTCCGGTATTCAATCCGAGAGCGATTTCTCTGGCAGTTGTTGTTTCCCGACCCAAAAGACCCGTTTTACGTGGAGCAGCCGGGACAATTCCGGGCTGAGTTGCACGACAGGCTGATGGCGCCCCTCTACCCGCTCGCGTTCGTAGTCATCGCATATGCTTACCTTGGCGCCCCCCGGACGACGCGCCAGAGCCGCACACTGTCGATGCTCGGTGCGATAGGAGGTGTCGCCCTTCTACGTTTGATCGGATTTGCATCTATTGTCTTCGGTGCCGCCATACCGTGGTTGCTTTCGTTGCAATACGTGGCAATGGCAGTTGCATTCGGGACCGGGCTGTATGTCATACGCCGCGGCCTGATTATCGAACCACCTGCCTTCGTTACCGACTGGGTCGCCGCCCTGACCGAGCGCATGGGCCGGCGCTTTGCGACATCATGATGTGACCGCCATGCCGATCGTCACAGGAACACTCGCGCGATATTTCGGATTGCGGTTCATCAACGCAGTGTTCGTGGTTTTTCTGGGAATTTTCGTCCTCGTCGCTCTGATTGACTACATCGAGATGATGCGTCGCGCGGGCGACGTTCCGAACGTGTCGACTGTGTTGGTCGCCAAGACCTCGTTCTATCGCGTACCGCAAGTCGTCGAACGGATTTTGCCGTTCTGCGTGCTGATCGGTGCGATGTCCTGCTACCTCAATCTGTCACGGCGGCTCGAGCTTGTTGTGGCGAGATCTGCCGGCATGTCCGCATGGCAGTTCGTAACACCGGCAGTGGTCGTGGCCTTCGTTTTCGGCATCGTTGCGACAACCATTTACAATCCTGTATCTGCCGTGTTGCAGGAACGATCGAAACGCTTCGAGGCTGAGCTCTTCGGACAAACAGCAAGCGGGCTCACCCGGAGCAGCGGAACATTCTGGGTCAGTCAACGCACCGATGATGCCCAGGCCATCATCAACGCCGCCGCCAGTCGAGATCAGGGCGTCAATCTCAACGGTGTCTCGGTTTTCATTTTCGACAATGACGGCCGATTCAAGCAGCGTATCGAAGCCCGTGCCGCCACGCTGATCCCTGGCGCCTGGGTCTTGCGTGACGTGCGCGTGTTCAGCCCCGGCGTCGTGCCCGGTGCCGAGGCCGAATATCGCCTCAAGACCAGCCTTACTCCGGAACAGGTCCGGGAAAGTTTCGCGACCCCCGAAACCGTGCCGTTCTGGGAATTGCCCGTGTATATCCAAATAGCCGAGCACGCTGGTCTCGTGGCCTCAGGGTACAGACTACAGTTCCAGAAGCTTCTGGCGCGCCCGTTTCTGCTCGCAGCAATGGTTCTTCTGGCGGCCGCCGTAAGTTTACGCTTCTTCCGCTTCGGCGGAATCCAGAAAATGGTTTTAAGTGGCATTGCAGCCGGGTTTTTGCTTTACGTTTTGTCCAAAGTGACTGAAGATTTAAGCAAGGCCGAGCTGATGAGCCCGGTGGCAGCGGCGTGGCTTCCAGTGCTCGTCGGCGGCCTCACGGGCTTCACGGCGCTGTTGTATCAGGAGGACGGGTGATGGCGAGGCGTCCCAGCGCTCGTCCATCAGCGCCGCGCACGTATTCCCGCGGCGCAGCGATATTTGCGGCCGTCCTTGCCACCTTGGCGTTTGACGGGCTGGTTGCGCTTGCCCCGGTGCTTGCGCAGGAATTGCAGTTCCCGCAGCGTCCCCCGCCGCCGAAAAAATCCAAAATCGCTCTGGAGCGGGAAAAGTCCGGCCAGAAGCAAATGCTCGTTCAGGCGAACGAGATCGACTACGACTACACCAATAACCGCGTTGCCGCAGTGGGCAACGTGCAGATCTACTATGGTGGATCGACGCTCGAAGCAAACCGCGTCGTCTATGACCAGAAGACCAAACGCCTGCACGCCGAGGGCAACGTCCGGCTGACTGAAGAAGACGGTAAGGTCACCTACGGCGAGGTCATGGATCTGTCGGACGACTATCGAGACGGCTTTGTCGATTCGCTCCGTCTCGACGCCCCGGACCAGACGCGCATGGCAGCGGCGCGCGCCGAACGTTCCAGCGGCAACTTCACGGTCTTTCACAACGGTGTCTATACCGCTTGTGCCCCGTGCAAGGACGATCCGCGGAAGCCGCCATTGTGGCAGGTCAAGGCGGCACGCATCATTCACGACCAAACTGAAAAGATGATCTATTTCGAGGACGCGCGTCTCGAATTTTTTGGCAAACCGCTCGCATGGCTACCCTACTTCTCGGCACCGGATCCCACAGTGAAGCGCAAGACCGGCTTCCTGATGCCGTCAATCGCGTCGAGCTCGGTCTACGGCGGGGCAGTTGAAGTACCCTACTACTGGGCACTGGCACCCGACTATGACGCCACCTTCGCGCCTATGATCACCACGAAGCAAGGGCCGATGCTGCAGGGCGAGTTTCGTCAACGCTTGACGAACGGAGCTTATTCCGTTCGCGCGGCGGGCATTTACCAGCTCGACAAGGATTACTTCGTCCGCAGCGATGGCACGGCGACACCTGGTTTCCGTAACTGGCGCGGCAGTCTGGAAAGCACGGGCTTGTTTGCCCTCAATAACAAGTGGGTATGGGGTTGGGATGCGGCGATGCTTTCAGATCGCACATTCCTCCAAGATTACAACCCGCACCTGTCGAGATATCGGACAAACGATCCTTTCCAGAACCCGGCCAGCGAAGCAACGTCACAGGCTTTTCTGACTGGAAAGGGGAATCGCAGCTACTTTGACGCAAGATCGATTTATTATCTCGGCTTCTCGGAAGCCGACGCCCAAAGTCAAATTCCCGTCATTCATCCAGTGATTGACTATAATTATATTTTCGATCGTCCCATCCTGGGCGGCGAGCTTGGTTATCGCATCAACTTCACGAGTCTGTCCCGACAGCAGGCCAATTTCGACGCGATCACTCAAAGTGCGCTTCTTAACGGTACTTGTACGCAAACGGCCGATCCGGCAATCAAGACTTCGGCAAGCTGCCTGCTGCGCGGCGTGCCCGGCACATACAGCCGTTTTTCCGCAGAAACCCAATGGCGTCGCAGCATTACTGATCAGTTCGGTCAGATCTTCACGCCATTCGCGTCCGTAAGAGTCGATGCGGCGGCGATGCAGATCAAAAACGATCCGGGCGTCGCCAACTATATTGACACCGGCGACAACAACCTCGTGCGTGCGATGCCCACCGTCGGCCTGGAGTATCGCTATCCGTTCATCAACGTGCAGTCGTGGGGCACGCAGACAGTCGAGCCGATTGCACAGATAATCGTTCGACCAGACGAGCGGCAGATCGGCCGCTGGCCGAACGAGGACGCGCAAAGTCTTATCTTTGATGACAGTAACCTGTTCAGAGTTGACAAATTCTCCGGCTGGGACCGTGTCGAGGGTGGCGGCCGAGCAAACTATGGCGTGCAGTACACGGCGCAAGTCAATCAGGCCGGGTTTGTCAACGCCCTCTTCGGACAGTCCTACAGTCTGTTTGGCCAGAACTCTTTCGCATTCGGGGGCACTTCCAATACCGGACTGGACAGCGGCCTGGACACGACGCGGTCGGATTATGTGGCGCGGGTGTCCTACCAGCCCAACAGCACCTACACGTTTACGTCGCGATTTCGCTTCGACAATGACACGTTCAAGGTCCAGCGGACCGAACTTGAGGCCCGTGTAAATTTCGACCGATGGTCCGGAACGTTGCTTTATGGCGATTACGCGGCACAACCAGACCTTGGATTTCTGGATCGCCGGCAGGGCATATTGGGCACGGGGTTGTTCAAGCTTGATGCCAACTGGGTCCTGTTAGGGTCGGCGCGGTACGACATCAACGCCGGGAAATTCGACCAGACACGCGTGGGGCTTGGCTATGTCGACGATTGTCTGATACTGGGCTTGAATTACATTACAAATTACACGTACAGCGGTAACGTTCACGCTAATCACACCGTCATGCTGCAGCTAAGCCTGCGTACGTTGGGCGGCACTTCGGTGGGGCAGTCGGTCGGTCGTCCGACATCGAACTGAATGCCCTGCGTTTAAGGCCCGGAGTATAAGAGTCATTTTGATGCTGGGAATGCTGATTAGACAATGTCAGCGGGTTGCAGGCGCGATACTGATCGTCGTGGCCGCCTTCCCGGCTACGGTGTCCGCACAGGTGGTGGTCATCGCGAATGGCTCTCCGATAACCGAGTACGACATCCAGCAACGAATGAAGCTGGAGGCGAGCGCTTCACATAAAAATGCGAGCCGCCAGCAGATTATCAATGATCTGATCGATGACCGCCTCAAGATATCAAAGGCGAAAACATACGGGCTGGAAGTCGGCGACGCCGACGTAAACAGTGCCTTCGAAAATATGGCTACCCGGCAGCACATAACGGTCCAGCAGTTCAGCCAAGTTCTGGAGCGGGCCGGTATCTCGCCAAACACGGTCAAGGCGCGCATCCGCGCCGAGTTGACCTGGCAACAGTTGATCCGCGGCAAGTTCGGTGCAAGCCTGCAGGTCGGCGACAGCGACATCGCCAACGCTTTGAAAAATACAAATGAAACCGACACTTCTTCGGTCGGCTACATCTACACCCTTTACCCCATCGTTATCGTCGTGCCGCGCGGGGCTGACGAAACGTCGGCATCGGCAAAGCGCAGCATGGCGGACAACCTGCGCAACCGCTTTGCGTCGTGCAATGAGGGGTTGGCAATGGCACGGGCGCTGCGGGATGTCGCCGTGCGGGAGCCGGTTACGCGCAACTCTGCGGATTTAAGTCCGCAGCTGCGTGAGCTTCTCGGAAGCATCGAGGTCGGACATCTGACACCTCCGGAAGTGACTACTCAGGGACTGCAAATGTTCGCCGTCTGCAGCAAAAAGGAAACGACATCGGAGTCGCCGTTGCGGCGGGAAACACGGGAAAAAATTTTTTTGAGCCGGTTCGAGGCAGAGTCGAAGAAATTTCTTGAGGAGATTCGCAAGTCCGCAATGATCGAGTACAAGACAAAGAAATGAGCAAGCCGGATACCTTCCCGCTTGCACTGACGCTGGGCGAGCCGGCAGGGATCGGACCTGATTTGGTGATTGAGATCTGGCAGCAACGTAAACAATTCAGGCTGCCGCCGTTCTATCTGGTCGGAGATCCCGGGTTTATCCGAACTCGCGCCCGCCTGCTTGGGCACGAAATCAACGTGAGGACGGTGACCCCGGCGGAGGCAATCGAAACATTTCAGCGCGCTTTGCCGATTGTACCCCTTGACATCAAAGTTACGGCCGCGCCCGGAAAGCCTGATGCTTCAAGCGCCCCCGCAGCTATCGCTTCGATTCATCGGGCGGTCGCGGATGTGCTCGCCGGCCATGCTGCCGGGATCGTGACCAATCCGGTCGCAAAGAATGTCCTCTATCGTTCAGGCTTCGCCGAACCTGGACATACGGAATTTCTCGCAACGCTGACCCAGGAGGCAACCGGCAGATCTCTCAGACCGGTGATGATGCTTTGGTCGCCGGAACTCGTGGTCGTGCCAGTGACCATTCATTTGCCACTCAAAGACGTGGCCTCCCGGCTTACGTGCAATTTGATAGTGGAGACCGGTCGTATCACCGCCCATGATCTCATTAAGCGTTTCGGCATAGCCCGGCCACGACTCGCGATTGCCGGACTCAACCCACATGCGGGCGAAGACGGCGCGCTTGGTGAGGAAGATGAAGCGATCGTCGCGCCAGCCGTCGACCAGTTGCGTGCTGAAGGCATCGATGCAGTTGGCCCCTTGCCTGCCGACACGCTTTTCCACGAGCGGGCGCGGTCAGCCTATGATGTGGCGCTGTGTATGTATCACGATCAGGCGCTCATCCCGATCAAGACACTGGCCTTTGATCATGCGGTGAATGTCACGCTCGGCCTGCCTTTTGTCCGCACATCGCCCGATCATGGCACGGCATTCGACATCGCAGGCAAAGGTACCGCCAACCCTTCAAGCCTGGTAGCGGCGCTTTCACTTGCAGCCAGGCTCTCCGCTACCGCACCTGCGCTGGTGCCTGCAAAGTGATGGCGCAACTTGACGACCTCCCGCCGCTGCGCGAGGTAGTTCGCCGGTATGGGCTGAGACCGAGAAAATCACTCGGCCAGAACTTCGTGTTCGACCTCAACCTCACCGCACGGATCGCGCGCGCAGCTGAGCCGATTGAAAATACCACTATAGTCGAAATCGGCCCAGGTCCGGGCGGATTAACGCGTGCCCTTCTGGCTCTCGGAGCGCACCGCGTGGTCGCAATCGAGCGCGACTCGCGCGCACTTGGCGCTCTTGCAGAGATCGCCGATCGATATCCGGGGCGCCTTACCGTCATCTCCGGCGATGCGCTCGCCTTTGACCCGCGCGAGCACCTTGGATCGGGGCGAGCGCGCGTGGTGGCAAATCTCCCCTACAACATCGCCACGCCGCTTCTCGCCGGCTGGCTCACCGTTGAGCGTTGGCCGCCCTGGTATGATTCGCTGGTTTTAATGTTCCAGCGGGAGGTTGCGGAGCGAATTGTCGCCTCACCAGGGAGCAAGACCTACGGGCGTCTTTCTGTACTTGCCGGATGGCGCACGGACGCAAAGATCCTTTTCGACGTGCCCCGGTCGGCATTTGTACCACCACCAAAAGTCACCTCGTCGGTTGTGCGCCTGCTGCCTCGCACCGAACCCCTGGCATGCGATGTGGCTGCATTGCAGCGGGTTACCGAGGCGGCCTTCGGCCAACGGCGAAAAATGTTGCGGCAAAGCCTGAAAAGTCTCGGTCGGGACGCAAATGCCTTGTTGTCGCGCGCCGGTATTGAACCGACAGCGAGAGCCGAGGAAATTCCGGTCGATGGCTTCGTCGCCTTGGCGAATATTTTCGCTGAGCAGACGGAAGCTCCCGTGTAAAGTCCGCGTATGCAAATGCGCCGCCAATCGCTGAATGCTTATGGCGCACCTTTGTGCGAGACCATCGTTGAGACGCCGCAGCCGCAGGGCACACAAGTCCTCGTGCGGGTCGAACGCTGTGGCGTCTGCCATTCAGATTTGCACATGCAGGACGGCTTTTTTCTGCTTGGCGAGGGCAAGAAACTCGATGTGCGTGCGGGACGTACCTTGCCGTTTACCCTTGGGCATGAGATCGCCGGTGTAGTTGAAAGCAGCGGGCCGGACGCCGATGTAAAACCGGGAGCAAAAGTTGCTGTCTATCCCTGGATCGGCTGCGGAAACTGTGCTGCGTGCAGCGTGGGCGACGAAAACATTTGCGCTACCCCGCGTCATCTCGGAATTACAGTTGACGGCGGCTTTGCAACGCACGTGCTCGTACCGCACCACCGCTATTTGATCGACTACGCACCGCTCTCGCCCGGTTATGCCGGCGCCTTGATGTGCTCCGGACTCACCGCCTATGCCGCGCTCAAGCGGCTTGCCGACAGGGCATCACGTGCCCCGCTCTTGCTGGTGGGACTCGGCGGCGTTGGCCTGATGGGGCTTGCGCTCGCACGCGCGATGTATGGCGCCGCTCCCTTTGTCGCGGATCCCGATGGCAGGAAACGCGATGCCGCACTTGCCGGTGGCGCGGCGGAGGCTTTTGATCCATCCGACCCCAACGCGCGCAAGACGCTGCTGAGGGCGAGCGGCGGCATCTACGGCGTGTGCGATTTTGCCGGGTCGGATTCGTCATTGAATTTCGCGACTGGCGTGCTGGCCAAAGGTGGCAAGGTCGTCATTACCGGCCTCATCGGTGGTGGCTATTCGACCGCCGTTGCAATGTTTCCACTCAAGGCGATGACGATCGAAGGCACAACGACCGGAACGCTTTCAGAAGCCAGAGAATTGATCGATATTGTACGCGCCCGGAAAATCAAGCCGCCCCCTATTATTGAACGGCCGTTGGAGCAGGCCTCGACGACACTCGACGATTTGCGTGCGGGTAAAATCGTCGGCCGGGTCGTGCTGACGACCTAAATTTTTGCCTGCAAGTTCCGCACGAAATCCGACAGTCCCGTTTGCCGTTCCCGCTTGAGGCGCTCAGCAGCAAGGATCGAGGTTACCTCGGCAAAAGCCTGCTTAAGATCGTGATTGATGACAACATAGTCATACTCGGCCCAATGGCTCATTTCGTCAGCCGCCTTGGCCATTCTACGATGGATCGTCTCGTAATCGTCCTGTGCGCGCGCGTGCAGGCGCCGCTCAAGTTCCGGGATGGATGGCGGAAGCACGAATACGCTGACTAAGTCGGCTCGCGCTTTCTCCCGGAGCTGTTGCGTACCCTGCCAGTCGATGTCGAACAAGACGTCGCGGCCGGCGGCAAGAGCATCCATGACCGGCTTTGTCGGCGTGCCGTAATAATTGTCGAAGACTTCCGCCCACTCGAGCAGTTCGTTATTTGCGACGAGGGCGTCAAAGCGCCGACGATCGATGAAATGATAATCGAGTCCGTCTTTTTCGCCAGGACGCATCTTGCGCGTCGTCACCGATATCGACAGCATCACATTTGGATCTTCGTCGAGCAATTTACGCGACAACGTCGTCTTGCCGGCCCCCGACGGCGACGACAACACAAGCATAAGCCCCCGCCGGGTTACACTGGCCTGTTGCGACTGGCGCGCCATTGCGTCACTCCAGATTCTGCACTTGCTCGCGAAACTGCTCAACGACACTTTTCAGCTCAAGCCCGATATTGGTGAGCTCCACGTCATTGGCCTTGGCCGTCAGCGTATTTGATTCGCGGTGAAGTTCCTGCGCCAGAAAGTCGAGCTTACGGCCGATGGCGCCACCGCCGGCAAGAAGCTTTCTTGCCTGTGCGACGTGAGAAACCAGTCGGTCGAGTTCCTCGCGAATATCCGCCTTGGTGGCAAGAAGGACGGCCTCCTGGTAGAGCCGGTCCGAATCGAATCTCTCGGCTGTCGCGAGCAGTGATCCCACCTGCTCGGCAAGGCGCGCCTTGATCGCTTCCGGCTTACGGCCGGGTGCCTTCTCGGCTCGTGCCGTCAGCGATGCAATTTCATCGAGACGCGCCGACAGAAGCCGTGCCAGAGTGGAACCCTCGGCCTGGCGCATGTTGATCAACGCCGCCAATGCCTGCTCGAAACCCGCGACAATTGCCGCTTCGGCGGCACGGTGATCCTCTTCGCTCTCATCCTGCTCCACGACTTCGATCACGCCCTTGAGCGACAATATTCCATCGAGCGTCGGCGGGGCCGCCTCCACTTTTCCGGAAAGACTCCTGAGTGCCGACAACACCGCACCGAGGACGGGCTCGTTCACCTTCACCGTGGGCAGCACGCCTTTGCGCTCAACAGTGAGATTCGCATAGACCGTTCCACGCGATAGTTTCTCCGTTCCACGCATGCGTGACGGCACTTCAACAGCATCCCATCCCGGTGGCAGGCGGAAGCGGAGGTCCAGGCCCTTGGCATTGACCGACTTGATTTCCCAGGCCCACACGTAGGCGCCGGCAACGCCGTGGCTTCGAGCAAATCCGGTCATGCTCGATAGAGCCATGGCCTAAAGGTCTCACGTCGATACTATACAGAAGCGTGGCGACCTTAGCCGCCAGAACAAGCCGTCACAAGAGCGATCGACTAGGGCTTCCCGCCGTTTGAATGCTCAATCCCACGCAACCGCGCTACGTTTTTCTGGTGATCGGCATAGTTGTCGGAAAACAAATGCCCCCCACTGCCATCGGCGACGAAATAAATCTCTTTCGTTCGCGCAGGATTGGCCGCGGCCTCAAGTGATGCTCGTCCCGGATTGGCGATTGGTCCTGGCGGCAGGCCGTCGATAACGTAGGTGTTGTATGGCGTCGGCTGGTCGATCTCGCTTTTCAAAATCGGACGACCGAGCGAGCCCTTCCCGCCTGTCAGGCCGTAGATAATGGTCGGGTCTGACTGCAACCGCATTCTTGCCTTGAGCCGGTTCACGAACACCGCGGCCACGCGCGTGCGTTCGTCGGGCCGGCCGGTTTCTTTCTCGATGATCGAAGCAAGCGTAACCAACTGCTCCGGCGTTTTGACCGGCAAATCCGCCATCCGGTGCTCCCACACTTCCTGCAACACGCGGCGATGCGCCTGCTGCATTCGCTGGATAAGCTGCTCACGCGTCATTCCTCGCGTAAACCGATAGGTTTCCGGCAACAGCGTTCCCTCACGCGGAATTTCCCTGATCTGTCCTGTAAGCGTCGTGTTCTCGAGAAGTCTTGCCACGATTTGTTCGGACGTGAGTCCTTCAGGCACCGTGAAGGCATGCTGCACAACCTTGCCCTCGATAAGTGTGTCGACGACCTCTGCGATGCTCGCGTGCTTACCGAACTGATATTCACCGTATTTGAGGTCGCCACGTGCCTTGAGAATGATGACGCCACTTATGAAGATGTAAGGCTGGTCGATCACGCCTTCGCGCTGCAACACATCGGCGATATCCCTGGTGCCGAGTCCCTTGGGAATATTGACCACTTTGTCCTCAGCCAGCGGCCCAGGCGCGTCAAACCGTTTCTTGCCGAAGAAAAGCGCGGCCCCGACGGCAACCGAAATGACAATCAGGATTGTGAAGATCGCATTCCCGACCACAACGACCGGATGACGGGCCCGACTGGAACGCCGGCCCGGTATCGGCACACGTTCAGGCTCGAGAGCGGCGCGTGGACTGCGCGGTACTGGCGGCTTGGCGCTCGGCAGCCTGTTGCCGTTATCACCGGGCGGTAGATTGGAATTCACCAAGCCCACTCCACCTTTCGCCACGATCACTCTGTACCGGTATCGTCAGCGAAACGATACGCGGAAAATGCCAACGGATGTCGCACGTTAGAAAAAATTATGGCGAAAGCTAGGGGGGCCTGTCGACGGCTTTTTAGCTGACATAACGGCGGAAAATCAGCGAGGCATTTGTTCCGCCGAAGCCAAATGAATTTGAAAGCGCCGTGTCCACTTCGCGCTTGCGCATCTGATGCGGGACCAAATCAATCGGAGTTTCGACCGAGGGATTATCGAGATTAATTGTCGGCGGGATAACCTGGTCGCGGATCGCAAGAATCGAGAATATTGCCTCAACGGCACCCGCTGCACCAAGCAAATGTCCTACGCAGGATTTGGTCGAGGACATCGATATGCGGCCAGCCGCATTGCCAACCAGCTTTTGCACAGCACCAAGCTCGATCTCATCACCAAGAGGCGTCGACGTCCCGTGAGCGTTGATGTAGTCGATATCGCCTGCCGAAATCCCGGCGCGACGGATCGCCGCACTCATGCAGCGTAACGCACCATCGCCATCCGGTGCCGGCGCAGTAATGTGATAGGCATCTCCGGATAAACCGTAACCGATCAGCTCAGCGTAAATCCTGGCGCCGCGCGCCTTGGCATGTTCGAGCGATTCCAGAACCACAATGCCGGCCCCTTCGCCCATCACAAATCCGTCGCGATCCCTGTCATAGGGGCGCGACGCGCGGGTCGGGTCATCATTGAAGTTGGTCGAGAGAGCACGCAAGGCAGAAAATCCGGCAAGCGAGATGCGGTTGACCGGCGATTCCGCCCCACCAGCGACCATGACTTCAGCATCGCCGAGTGCAACGAGCCTGGCGGCATCGCCGATGGCGTGCGCGCCGGTCGAACATGCGGTGACGACCGCGTGGTTCGGCCCCTTCAGACCATATGCAATCGACACGAAGCCGGACGCAAGATTGATGATTCGACCGGGAATAAAGAACGGTGATACCCGCCGCGGTCCTCTTTCGTGCAACGCCACGGCAGTGCTGGCGATCCCTTCAATGCCACCGATACCGGAACCGATCAGCACGCCCGTTTCGGCTTGCTCGTCGTAGGTCTTCGGATGCCAACCAGCATCGTCGAGCGCCTGTCGTGCCGCACACATCGCAAAGACGATGAACTCGTCGACCTTGCGCTGTTCTTTCGGCTCCATCCATTGATCGGGATTGTAACTGGCGCCGGTCCCGTCGCCGCGAGGGACGACACAGGCGATCTTGCAGGCAATGTCGGACACGTCGAAAGTGTCGATCTTCTTCGCCCCGCTTTCGCCCTTGAGCAGCCGCGACCATGTAGCTTCGACGCCGCAACCGAGCGGTGTAAGCATCCCCATCCCAGTGACGACGACACGTCTCATGGCCGGCTCCGAACGAATCTATTGCCGTCGCTGCACTGCGTACAGCCCATCAAGCCAATGACGAACGGAGCAATCGAGCAGCTGCCTGGCGCGCGCTCAACTCTTGGCGTTCTTTTCCAGAAATTTGACGGCGTCGCCAACGGTAAGAATGGTCTCGGCAGCATCATCGGGAATCTCGCACCCGAATTCCTCTTCGAAGGCCATCACGAGCTCGACGGTGTCGAGACTGTCGGCGCCAAGATCATCGATAAAGCTGGCTTGATCATTCACCTTGTCGGGCTCTACGCCCAGATGCTCCACGACGATCTTTTTCACCCGCTCGCCAATGTCACTCATCGTTCCAACCTCGTGCTTATTAGATTGGGTTGCGAGCCAGGCCTAGTTCGCAACCATCATGGTCCGACCTCGTCGTGGTCGACGGTGATGAGACGATCCCCAATTGCGGAATATTACTCCGCTGCTAGCCGCCCCAGCCGGGCCGAAAGTCGGTTACCATACTTCAAATCCATTGACTAGCGCGTGACGGCGAAGCGAGCAACCCCTCTAAACCGTGCGTTCCGCCGCCGCCATGCTTCAGGCGCTCCCCGGGACGCGCCCCGGGTCATTTTTCACGACACGCTAAATCATGGCCATGCCACCATTGACGTGAATGGTCTGCCCGTTGACATACGCCGCCTCGTTCGAAGCAAGGAAGACCGCGGCGGCCGCTACGTCTTCGGGCGTGCCAAGCTTGGAGGCCGGGATGCGGGCAAGAATTGCCTCACGCTGCTTTTCATTGAGCCGGTCGGTCATGGCCGACGCAATCAGCCCGGGCGCAATGCAGTTGGCCGTGATATTGCGCTTGGCATATTCGGCAGCCACCGACTTGATCATGCCAACCATACCGGCCTTCGATGCCGTATAATTGCCTTGCCCCGGATTGCCGGTGAACCCGACCACCGAGGATATGCCAATCACGCGTCCCCACCGCCGGCGCATCATGCGTGAGACTGCGGCGCGTGCAAGCCGGAACGTGGCGGTCAGATTGACGGCGATCACCGTGTCCCAGTCCTCGTCTCGCAGCTGGACGAATAGATTGTCTCGGTTGACGCCCGCATTGGCGACCAGAATGTCGAGCTTTTCCATTTTCTCTTCAGCACCGGGCACGAGCGCCTCAACGGCTTCCTTGTCCGCAAGATCGCAAGGGAGCACAAACACTCGGCTGCCCAACGCAGCTGCCAGGCTGTCAAGCGCGGCCTTGCGTGTCCCGGAAATTGCAACGGTTGCACCTTGCGCATGCAGCGCGCGCGCGATCGCTCCACCAATCGCGCCGCTGGCACCTGTCACCAGTGCGGTTTTGCCGCCTAAGTCGAACATCATGGATTCCTCCCCGCCTTGTAGGCGGCGACATCCTCAGGATTTCCGATCGCGGTCGCCGTTGCACCGTCTGCAATCCGTTTGATTAATCCGCTCAGCACTTTCCCGGCGCCAATTTCGTAAAAGTTGGAAACGCCGGCATCCGCCATGAACATGACGGATTCACGCCAGCGAACCGTCCCCGTAACCTGCGCGACAAGAGCATTCACGATTTCACCCGGCTCGCCAATTGGCTTTGCGAGCACGTTGGCAACCACAGGAACAACTGGCGGCCTGATCGCGGTTTTCGCAAGCGCTTCGGCCATCACTTCGGCGGCCGGCTGCATCAATGCGCAATGGAAGGGTGCGGATACGGGCAACAGCATTGCACGCTTTGCACCCCTTGTTTTTGCAATCTCCACAGCGCGCTCGACAGCAGCCCTGTTGCCTGAAACCACAATTTGGCCGGCACCGTTGTCATTGGCGGCCTGGCACACTTCGCCTTGTGCAGCTTCGGCAGCAACCGCAGCGGCGGCATCGAATTCCAGTCCGATCAGGGCCGCCATGGCGCCGGCACCAACGGGAACTGCCTTTTGCATGGCCTGTCCGCGCGTCCGCAGAAGGCGCGCCGTGTCTCCGACCGTGAAAGCACCTGCGGCAGCCAGCGCGGAATACTCGCCGAGCGAATGGCCGGCAACAAATTTCGCATCACGTGCGATATCGAGCCCTGCCTCCGCTTCGAGTACCCGCACAACGGCCAGCGATACCGCCATGAGTGCAGGCTGGGCGTTCTCCGTCAAGGTAAGGGTGTCTGCCGGCCCCTCGAAGATGATGCGACTGAGGCTGTCGCCAAGCGCGCTATCGACCTCCTCGAAGATCTGCCGCGCGGAAGCGAAGTTTGCTGCAAGGGCCTTGCCCATCCCCACGGCCTGACTGCCCTGCCCCGGAAATACAAACGCGATCGCCATGCCTAATTCCATTAACCAACGCTTCCGCGCGGAAATCGCGCCGAAAGACACCGCATGGGATGCTGTGTCAAGTCAAACAAACCGGCCAAGTGATCAAGAGATGCGTAATTTTGCGTTGAGCAAAACCCCGATGCTTTTAGGCCGGGGTTTGTGACGCTCCTGACTTCGCACGCAGATGCAGTCTAGTGAAAGCGATAATTGAACCCAACGCGCGCAATGTGGTCGGTAACGTGAGTACTCCAGCTGTACGTACCGAGAACAGTGTCTGAGCCGGCGACACCCAAGTGTCCAAAATCGATATAAAGATATTCGACCTTCCAAGTCCAATCGGGCGTGTTCGGAATTGCGCCTTCGACTCCGGCACCGGCTGTCCAACCGAATTTGGTTTTCGTCGCATCGACTATGGATGAAACACTTGTGCCAAGAGACGTCGACAAGGTCTGAGTGGAGGTTGCTTCAATCCTGCCGTAGGCGAACCCGCCTGTTCCGTACAGGAGGACGGTCGGCGTCACGAGATAACCGAACCGGCCACGTACGGTGCCAAACCATTTGATCTTGGTTTCAAGCGTCTGGTTAAGAGCAAAGGTGACTGTGGTTTCCCCGAGGTCTACGCCGAAACTCAAAGGAGCTCTCGGATCGCTGTCCTTTTCCCCCGAGCCCTGGAAATCAGCCTCAAGTCCGAAGACCCACTGATTATTATATTGCCAATCGTAACCGATCTGGCCACCGCCGATCACACCATCGACATGCTGCGTTCCCGAAAACCCGCTTATTCCAAATGGCACAAGGTTCGAAGCCGCAAAGTCGGTGTCCGCGCGGCCCCAGCTGTAGCCGATGTTCGCGCCAGCGTAGAACCCCGTCCAGCTGTAGGGTAGCGCAACGGGCACTTTGGGCGCCTTGATCGGCATGTCGGCAGCCATCGCAGGAGCAGCCACCGAGAGTGCACCCACTGCGGCACCCAATAACAGACTGCGTTTCATCAGCGCCCCCTGACAAGCTACGACCGGCAAACCGGTGCCGGACCCCAAACATTAAGCCAGATTATTAATTCCACGAATAGCCCTAGGTACCTATGGCAATTTTGTTACACTGCACAAAAATCGGTACGCGGATTAGTAAGGTGTCAGACCACCGTTCTCTCCCGGTACGAGAACAGAATCAAATATTTAGTAGCTTATAGGACCTCACTAAAGTAGCCGAGCCGCTTGCCGCTATTACCCCAGTCTATTGCGGCAACCGCCACGACCTCGACGGCAAACTCATCTCCAGCGTGCTGCCTGATCAGTCTGACCAAGGCAGACCTTTCATCATCGGTCAGAGTATCTCTGCCACCAAGTTCGAGCACAATCTTGTTCAAGTCCGTTTGTCGGATGCGAAATTCATCGAACTTGGCAATTGCAGCCAGTTCTTTGCCTCTGGGAAAGAAAATCGAAATCCGTCCATCGCTGTGTTTGAGCAGGGCTTTCGTCCGTCCGTAGACGTTCGCGAGTACTGGGCCATCGTGGCCGCAAGAACAGAACTTGCGAAGCGTGCCAACATCACCCAGATCGTAGCGGATAAAAGGCGTCGCGTAGGAATGCAAATGAGTCACCAAAATGCGGCCGGCATCCGGGTTAAGGGATGCAATTGCTGTGTCCGCGATAACTTCAACGAAAACGTTACTTGTTGCCACATGATACGCAGCTGGATTCTCCGCACACTCAAAGCCGATCAAACCGACCTCTTCGGAAGAATACGTCCCACGTACTGGAATCCCCGCCGAAACAAAGGCGTGACGCAACAATGGATCCATTGCGCCGGCCACGGGAACCAACATTGCAGTTCCGGCGCGCTTGAAAAATTCAATCTCAATGGACTGCAACATCGTGTCTAGAAGGTGGGGGTGCACAATCAAATAGCCTATCGAATCTTTTTCAAGCTCTTCACACAAAGCACTTATGTCTGGATGGAAATATTCGATGAATTTCTGCTTTCCACCTTGCATGAAACGGGCAAGGCTACCGAGCGCGTCGTTTTTGATCTGAACCGTGAATCCGTGTTTGCCTTTGCCCGCTTTCGGCTCGGGACGAAGTCGCGTGCTGTTCAGAGTTAGGTCGCGTCCTTCTATAAAGAACTGTGCGGCGGACCTGACGTCTATATATTCCATGTTCATCTGAGAGATGAAAAACTCAATAGGCGTTCCCGACGATCCGGAGGTCGAATGCCTGATCGTCTTGATTCGTTCGCCGGCGAGCAGCGATCCTTCCATTTCGACCTGCCTGCGCACGTCTGCGCGGGTTAAAATAGGAAGTTTGTCCAAATTAGCGGCGCGCAAGCTGCTCGTGGCAAAGCGTTGTCGCCAGAATGCGGATTTTCTTCCGGCGTAGCTCAATAAATTGTCAATCTGAGTCTGTTGCCAATGTTCACGCGCAGTGCGATTTCCTGTCTCGATAGCTATGACGTCCATCATAGCGGCCAAAAAATTCTTCGGCTCCTGATCGATGAATGTCATCGGCCTACCGCTAAAAGCGGTATCTTTCAGAGGCAGATCAGAGAAGTCCCAGCGCATTGATTACCTTTGCCATCATTATGCGCGGGAGTTCCGTGCCGAAACAGGTGAATCGCCTGACCGCATCGTGCGCCCAATATTTACAGCCTAACTGGCCCTGGTCAGTATCGTCGGCATCGCTTTGATAGCCGTTTGCCTTGCATTTTGATAGAAACCCCCTATAACCCACGCGCTCCGTCGATCCTGGTTGGGAGCTGAACGGACGGCTTGTTGGTCACGTACGATCGACAGGTAGGGCCACTTGGCTCGGCGTCCCGTGCTTCCGCCTTCAGAGCATTCGAGCCTTTCCCCGAAGGGCTCGAGGGGCTTGGCGCCGGGATCGAGGACATACGGGACTAACAAGGGAAAGGCATTCATGCCGTTGTACGAACACGTCTACCTCGCGCGCCAGGACCTGAGTGCGCAGCAGGTTGAGGATTTGACCACGCAGCTCTCCGGCGTCATCGGCCAGATGGGCGGCAAGGTCACCAAGACCGAATATTGGGGCCTGAAGTCGCTCACTTACCGAATCCGCAAGAACCGCAAAGCGCATATGACGCTGCTCAACGTCGACGCGCCCGCGACGGCGCTCAACGAGATCGAGCGTCAGGAGCGGCTCAACGAAGATGTACTTCGTTATCTCACCATTCGCGTGGAGGCACACGAGGATGGCCCTTCAGCAATGATGCGCAAATCCGATCGGGACCGCGACGAGCGCGGCGGTCGCGGTGAACGCCGGCGCCGCGAAGACGGCGACGAGATCGAGGCGCCGGACATCAATGGCGGAGAGGAATAGGCCATGGCATTCGCACCACAGGGCGGCGCGCGGCGTCCCTTCTTCCGGCGTCGCAAGACATGTCCCTTCTCAGGCGCCAACGCTCCGAAGATCGATTACAAGGACGTGAAGCTGCTGCAACGGTATGTCTCCGAACGAGGCAAGATCGTTCCGAGCCGCATCACCGCAGTCTCGGCAAAGAAGCAACGCGAGCTGGCCCAGGCAATCAAGCGGGCGCGATTTCTCGGCTTGCTGCCTTATGTGATACAGTGAACCTAAAACGAGGGATCCGGGGACACCCGGGTGCCGATGGTTGGGGCGAAGCCGTTCTTCGTCTCTAACCGCTCAGTGAGGAGCGGGACAGCTCGTGACAATGCTTTTTGCGCTCATAGGGATCAGTGCCGGCATCGCCGCAGCTCTGCTGTTCGCGTCGGTGACGTCCGGAGTGTGGCTGTCGATTCCGCTCTTTTATCTTGCACCGCTGCCGATCATGATCGCCGGGCTCGGCTGGAGTCACTGGGCGGCCGCGACCGCTGCGCTTTCAGGAGCGCTGGGTCTTGGCTTCGTGTTCGGCTCCGTCTTCCTGCTTGCTTTTGCGGCGAGTGCAGGTTTACCCGCCTGGTGGCTTGGATATCTTGCTTTGCTCTCCCGCCCGGTCGCGGCCGCCGCCGGCGACCCGCAAAACGGCGTCTCTATCGAGTGGTATCCACCCGGAAGACTGGTTTTGTGGGCGGCGGCAGTCGGTGCCATGATCGTAATCGCCGCCATTCCGAATTTCGGACTTGATGCCGATACTTTCCGTGCCGGACTGCGTGACGCGCTGAGCACCGTTCTTCGTGTCAGAAGCGAGCCATCACCCGGAGCATCGGCCGGTACCGACAGGCTGATTGAAATTCTGGTCAACACAATCCCGCCCGCGGCCGCGGTGCTTGCGACTCTGACCAATTTGCTCAATCTCTGGCTCGCGGCCCGTGTCGTGAAATTCTCCGGCCGCCTGATGCGCCCCTGGCCGCAGCTTTCGTCGATGACCTTCCCGCCGCTGATAACCGCAGTGCTCGCGGCAGCCATCGCACTGAGCTTTCTCGACGGCATGCTCGGCATCATCGGCGGTATTGTCTCGGCGAGCCTGCTTTTGGCGTATGGCGTGCTCGGATTCGCCGTGCTGCACGCGATCACCCAGGGAACAAGCGCGCGCGTGTTCCTGCTCGGCCTCACTTACGCGGGCGTGATCCTGCTCGGCTGGCCCATGCTCGTCCTCTGCCTTCTCGGGCTCGTTGACACAGCAATCGGGCTGCGCAGCCGTGTGTTGGCGAAGCGTGGCCCACCTACCTTTTCCTGAACATGAGACACCAGTCGGACATCTGAGGAGAAAAACAATGGAAGTAATCCTGCTCGAGCGCGTCGGCAAACTTGGCCAAATGGGCGATGTCGTCCGCGTCAAAGATGGTTTCGCCCGCAATTTCCTGTTGCCTCGCGGCAAAGCACTTCGTGCGACCGCTGACAACAAAAAGCGCTTCGAGGATATGAAGGCCGAATTGCAGGCCAAGAACCTCGAGCTCAAAGGAGAGGCCGGCAAGCTTGCCGGAAAGCTTGACGGCAAGACCTACGTTGTCCTGCGCCAGGCAAGCGAGGCCGGCCAACTGTTCGGCTCGGTCTCGACGCGCGACATTGCCGGCCTGCTCAAGGCGGACGGTGCGGAGGTCGGCCGCTCGCAGATCGTGCTCAATGCGCCGATCAAGACGATCGGCCAGTACAAGGTACCGCTGGCGCTGCACCCGGAGGTCGAGATTTCAATCACCGTCACGGTTGCACGCAGTGCGGACGAAGCCGAACGTATTGCACGTGGCGAGGACGTGACAGTACGGCGCACTCAGGCCGAGGAGGATGCGGCGGCAGCGGCTGCGGTCGCAGAAGCGATGTTCGAGCCGGAGGCAGTGAAGGCGCGGCAGGATCGCGACCAAACTGATGCGGAGTCTGACCCAGCGGAAGCCAAGACCGCTGAAGCGGCAAAACCGGCCAGGGGAAAGAAGAAAAGCGAGGACCAAGCCTGAGTATGAAGTTCCGCTAGTCGGATTTCTTGCCATCCCCGGCGGGCTTTGGCTCCCCGGCGGCGGCCGCGCCTGTCTTGGCATCGCCTGATTTCTTTTCCGGCGCCAATATACCGGCAGGTGGCCTCGGTTCTTCGCCGGCCGCATCCGGTTTCTTTTCGCTGGCCTTGTCGCCGCCCTTGGCTTCGTCCGCCTTTGCGGCCGGTTTTTTCTTCGCCTCGGACTTCGCCCTGTCGTCGCCTTTGGCTGAACGCTTTGCTGCTCGCCCCGAACCCGACGGTCCGCTGTCCATCGATTTGAGATAGTTTGCGATAGCCGTCGCCGTCTCGCGACTGGCCGTGTAGTGCTCGCGCAGGAAGCTGTCGAGCCCAAAGAGGCCACCCGATTTAGCCAGCCCCTGTGGTGATTTATGGCAAGGAGAGCAGTCGGACGCGAACAATTGGGCGGGCGACTTGCCCTTGTCGAGGCTTTCCTGGGCAACTGCCGGATTTGCCAACCCCATGCCGGCCAGAGCCGCCACAGCGCAACGCACCATATTCCAGGACATCACACCTCCACCCATACGCGCAGTCCAAGCCCTTAATACCGCATTCCCCCGCCATTGTGACCTGCGCCGAAACGGGAGCGGCAATGCGGACGCAGGATTGCTGCGGCGGCGGAACTTTGATTAATTATCGCGGTCCGAACGTTTGTGCACCCGCCGCGTTGGCCTTTTTGAGGCAAATCTCGGAACAACACGGCGGATTTGGGTGATGGAGGCGGCCGATGGACCGGTTGCTTCAGGTTCTGCTCAGTCGATTTATCCGGCGGGGGACATTCAGGCTGACCACCTCGCGGGGCAGGACGTTTACATGCGGCGATGGCACAGGAACGCCCGTAGCCGTTCGTTTTACGACCCGAGCCGCCGAACTCGGCATTCTGCTCGACCCCGAGCTCAAGTTTGGCGAAGCGTACATGGACGGCACGCTGGTCGTAGAGCAAGGCACTATAGCGGACGTACTCGCGATTGCTCTTGGACAGCAAACGGAGTTGCCGAACTGGGCACGGCCACAATGGCTGTTGCGCTATGTGGGCAGGCGTCTCGCGCAATTTAATCCTCGCAGGCGCGCACGCCGCAACGTCGCACATCATTACGATCTTGATGGCCGGCTCTATTCGCTTTTCCTCGACGCCGACCGGCAATACAGCTGCGCCTACTTCGAAACGCCGGACACCTCGCTTGACGATGCCCAGCTCGCCAAAAAGCGCCATCTTGCAGCCAAACTGGGATTGACCGGAAGGCAGCGCGTCCTGGACATCGGCTGTGGCTGGGGCGGTCTCGGCTTGTACCTTGCGGAATTCGGCAACGCCGAGGTCACCGGCATTACTCTCTCGCAAGAACAACACGCGATCGCAAATGAACGGGCCGCGGAGAGAAACCTGGGCGAGCGCGCGCGTTTTCTGCTGCAGGACTACCGGGATGTCCAGGGGCCATTCGATCGTATCGTGTCGGTGGGGATGTTCGAGCACGTCGGAGTCGGCCACTACGATACTTTCTTCAGAAAATGCGCAGCGCTGCTCGCCGATGACGGCATCATGGTCCTTCATTCCATCGGCCGATCCGAAGGCCCAGGCATCACCAATCCCTGGATCGCCAAATACATCTTCCCGGGCGGGTATATTCCGGCACTATCGGAGGTCCTTCCGGAAATCGAGCGAGCTGGCCTGCTCGTGACCGATATTGAAATCCTGCGGCTGCATTATGCGGAAACGTTGAAGGCGTGGCGCGAGCGTTTTCTGGCTCACCGGGACGACGTTGAGCGCATCTATGACCCCCGCTTCGTTCGCATGTGGGAATTTTACCTCGCGGCGTCAGAGATGACCTTCCGCGAGCAAAATATGATGGTGATGCAGATTCAGCTGACCAAGCGGCAGGGCGTCGTCCCGATCACGCGGGACTACATTGCCAGCGAAGAACGGCGCCTTGCTGCCGCCGAAAGCAGCCGACGACCGCCGCTGCGCCTTGCCGGCGAATAGTCTGCGGGCCGTGTGCCGACGCTGTCTCGACGGTCAAGAAAAAACGGGCATTTCCCACCGTTGATTGCAGCTTGTGAATTGCGGGACATCCGCGGAAGCGGCGCCTTGCAGCCATAAAGCGCGTGCTATGCCACATTTTCCGGGTAAGCACCGCTATCCATGGCACTCGCTGATTCGACAGCCCGCAAGCAGGTCGACGAACCTGCCCTGCCCTACCGTTCCGCTCCGCACAACATCGAGGCGGAGCAGGCATTGCTTGGCGCTATCCTCGTCAATAACGAGGCGTTCTACCGGGTTTCGGATTTTCTTGAACCGGCGCATTTTTTCGAGCCAATTCACCAGAAGATCTACCAGATCGCCCGTGACCTGATCCGTGCCGGAAAGCTCGCGACCCCGGTCACGCTCAAGACATTCCTGGACGCTGATATCGATATCGGTGGTCTCACCGTGAGCCAGTACCTGGCCCGCCTCGCAGCCGAAGCCACGACGATCATCAACGCGGAGGATTACGGCCGCACGGTCTACGACCTGTCGATCCGGCGCGCGCTGATCCATGTCGGCGAGGATATGGTGAATGTCGCCTACGACGCGCCGGTCGATTATTCCCCGCGCAGCCAGATCGAGGATGCCGAAAGGCGGTTGTATGAGCTGGCAGAGACCGGCCGGTATGATGGCGGTTTCCAGCGTTTTGCTCAGGCCCTTACGACAGCCATCGACATGGCTGCCCACGCATTCCAGCGCGATGGAAAGTTGTCGGGACTGGCCACCGGGCTAGACGATCTCGACCGCATGATGGGCGGCCTGCAGCCGTCCGATCTGGTTATCCTGGCCGGCCGTCCCGGCATGGGCAAAACCGCGCTTGCGACGAATATCGGCTACAACATCGCCAAGGCTTGGCGTGGCGAGGTCAAACCCGACGGTCACACCATAACGGTCAACGGCGGCATCGTGGGCTTTTTCTCGCTGGAAATGTCGGCGGAACAGCTCGCCACCCGCATCATCGCCGAGCAGACGGGAATTCCGTCGAACCAGATCAGGCGCGGGGGCATCAGCGAAAGCGACTTCGAAAAGATCAAGGATTATTCGATCGAGCTTCAGAACATTCCGCTTTATGTCGACGAGACCGGCGGTCTCTCGGTCGCCCAGCTCGCCGCCCGCGCACGCAGGCTCAAGCGGCAGCGCGGCCTGGACCTGCTGGTGATCGACTACCTCCAGCTGCTGCAAGGTTCGACCCGACGCTCGGCAGAAAACCGCGTGCAGGAAATCACCGAAATCACAACCAAGCTCAAGGCCTTGGCGAAGGAACTGAATGTGCCGATTTTGGCGCTTTCGCAGCTGTCGCGTCAGGTTGAAAGCCGTGACGACAAGCGCCCGCAGCTTTCGGACCTGCGCGAATCCGGCTCGATCGAGCAGGACGCCGACGTGGTGCTGTTCGTATATCGCGAGGAGTACTATCACCAGATGCGCAAGCCTCTGGAATCCAACCGCGACAAGTTCGCCGAATGGCTGGCCGAGGCCGACAAAGTGCACGGCAAGGCCGAGGTCATCATCGGCAAACAGCGTCACGGGCCGACCGGCACGGTCGAATTGCAGTTCGACGCCGCGGTGACGCGTTTTTCCTCGCTTGCGCGCGAAACCCACTTGCCCGAGCGCATGTAAAGCCGGCCGCCGCCCGGCATGGACTGCCGGCATCCTGACGGCTAAACGGAAGCGCCATGACCGAAACCGCCCTGCAGCCTGGTCTGCCTGCCGAGGCCGCCTCGCGGCAGTTCGCCGAACCCGGCCTGGCGGCGGACGCCGGAGGGATCCTGACCATCGACCTCTCGGCCATTGCAGCGAACTGGGAACAGCTCGGCCGCCAAGCCATGCCGGCCGAGTGCGCCGCCGTCATCAAGGCCGACGGCTATGGCTGCGGTATCGAGCCGGTCGCACGGGCCCTCCGCCATGCCGGCTGCAAGACGTTCTTCGTTGCCGACCTCTCTGAAGCGCGGCGCGTCCGCGCCGTTGCCCCAGATGCCGCGCTTTACGTGCTCAACGGGCTGTTGCCGGGGACGGCGCCAGCGTTCGCGGAGACGCTGGCGCAGCCGGTGATCGGCAGCATGGTCGAACTCGCGGAATGGGACGCGTTCTGCTCCGCCAGTCAGTGGCACGGCGGCGCGGCATTGCACGTCGACACCGGAATGAATCGCCTGGGAATTTCGGCGGAGGAGGCGGCGGCGCTGGCGCCGCGCATCCGTACGGAAAATCACGGCATCACGCTGCTCATGAGCCATCTCGCGTGTGCCGAGCAGCCCGAACATCCGCTTAACGACCGCCAGATCGCGCTATTCCGCGATATCCGTCTTCTGTATCGCGGTATCCCCTCTTCCCTCGCAAACTCGTCCGGAATCTTTCTCGGCACCAGCGCGCATTGCGACATGGTCCGCCCGGGCGCGGCGCTGTTCGGCGTCAATCCCACACCCGGTCGTCGAAATCCGATGCAGCCGGTCGTCCAGTTGCAAGCGCGCGTCGTTCAGGTGCGTAATGTCCCGAAAGGCGAAACGATCGGCTACAACGCGACCTGGACGGCCAAGCACGCAACGCGCATTGCGGTGGTCGCGGTCGGCTATGCCGACGGCTATCCCCGCGCCGCCAGCGCTTCCGATACGACGCCGGGCGCCGACGCCATCGTCGCAGGCACGCGTTGCCCGCTGGCCGGACGGGTGTCGATGGATCTCCTGGCGCTCGATGTCACCGCGCTGCCGGAAAACGCCGTGCGGCGGGGCGACCTGGTGACCCTCATTGGCGACACGATCGGGGTGGATGATCTTGCGGCTGCGGCGGGCACGATCGGCTACGAGATCCTCGTGAACCTCGGCAGGCGGTACCACCGGATCTATCGGTAAGCGCGCCCCGAGCGCTCTTACTGCGGCCCTTGGCGAAAGACCTGCGGCCGAAACACCCGGCCCTGCTTAAATCCATAAAAAATAACGGATTCTTTAAAAATGTTCTTGTATTGTTCTCATCGTCGATTTAAAGTCCGGAGCAACCGTCGAGCGGCGATTCTGCATGGTCAAACGCACCCTCACCTTTGTCTGCCAGAATTGTGGCGCTGCGTTCAGTCGCTGGCAGGGAAAATGCGAGGCCTGCGGCGAGTGGAATACGCTGGGCGAGGAAGGCAGCGAGCGCGGGGGTGGCCCCGGTCGCAAGCCAGGCAGGGGCCGGCGGTTTGCACTGGAGGCGCTTGTCGGCGAGGCACACGAAGCCCCTCGTTTGGCGTCCGGCATAGCCGAATTCGACCGCGTTACCGGCGGCGGCTTTGTGCGTGGCTCCGTCCTTCTGGTCGGCGGTGATCCCGGGATTGGAAAGTCAACCTTGCTGATTCAAACGGCTGCCGCGCTTGCGCGCGCCGGGCATCGGGCCGTCTACATTTCGGGCGAGGAAGCGGTGGCGCAAGTTCGCCTGCGGGCCGAACGCCTCGGCCTGCGCGAGGCGCCAATCGAACTGGCGGCTGAGACTTCGGTCGAAGATGTCATCGCAACATTGTCGGAAGGCAAGATTCCGCGCCTGATCGTGATTGATTCAATCCAGACCATGTGGACCGATACGGTCGAATCCGCCCCGGGCACGGTCACCCAGGTTCGCGGCAGCGCCCAGGCCCTGATCCGCTTTGCGAAAAGGACCGGCGCTGCAATCATCCTGGTCGGCCATGTCACCAAGGACGGCCAAATTGCCGGCCCGCGTGTCGTCGAGCATATGGTCGATGCCGTGCTCTCGTTCGAGGGCGAAGGGACGCAGCAATTCCGCATTCTGCGCGCGGTCAAGAACCGGTTCGGTCCCACCGATGAAATCGGCGTTTTTGAAATGACCGGCTCGGGCCTGCGCGAGGTTGCCAATCCATCCGCGCTATTCCTGTCGGAGCGCGATCTCGGACAACCCGGCACGGCCGTCTTCGCTGGCATAGAGGGCACGCGGCCTTTGCTCGTCGAGATTCAGGCGCTCGTCGCGCCCACATCGCTTGGCACACCGCGCCGCGCGGTGGTCGGCTGGGATCCGAGCCGGCTGTCCATGGTGCTGGCGGTGCTTGAAGCCCATTGCGGTGTGCGGCTTGGCGCGCACGACGTTTACCTCAATGTGGCCGGCGGCATGCGTATTCAGGAACCGGCAGGAGATCTTGCTGCGGCGGCAGCGCTTGTCTCCTCGCTCGCCAACGCCCCCTTACCTGCGGATGCAGTCTATTTCGGCGAAATATCGCTTTCGGGGGCTGTCCGGCCCGTCGCCCAAAGCGCCGCCAGGCTCAAAGAGGCGGCAAAGCTCGGGTTCGCTCGCGCGGTCGTTCCCGAGGCCGCACGCACCGAGACGGCCGAACCTGGTCTTAAGGTTACCGATATTGCGGGCCTTTCCAGTCTCGTCGCCGACATCGCGGCGCGGGGGAATGGCCCGCGGCTGGTCAAAATGGGCGGACAAAACCGGTGACGGCACTGCCGCGCCCCGCTATATACGGGCGCGTCAAAACCGGCTCCGGCGGCCGCTTCGGCTCCCTGCCGCCAGCGTAAAAATGGGCGAAAAATTAAGCACTTAAGGTCGACATTGCCGCCCCTGTCCGGAGCCGCTATGGCTGGCCCGGATTCGTTGCGCTGGCCCCCTGCCAGGCGCTACGGCAAGTACCAAAGCCTGCGGAGCGCCTGAGCTACCGATGCCGATCACTCTGCTCGACATCATCCTGCTGGCAGTCATGTTGATCTCGGGGCTGCTCGCGATGATCCGCGGCTTCATGCGCGAAATTCTCTCGATCGGGGCGTGGGGCGTCGCCGCCCTGCTGACGCTCTACTCGTATTCACGGCTGTTGCCGACGGCGAAGCAGTATTTCAACAGCGATATGGTTGCGGCCGGGGCCACCGCGGGCGGTGTTTTCCTAGGGACGCTGCTGATCGTGTCGATCGTTACCGCCCGGATCTCCGACATGGTCCTCGACAGCCGGGTCGGCGCGCTCGACCGCACGCTTGGCTTTCTGTTCGGCCTGGGGCGGGGGCTGATCATCGTTGTCGTTGCGTTCCTTTTCTTTGCCTGGCTCGTGCCGGACCGCAGCCAGCCGGACTGGGTCCGCAGCGCCAAGTCCAAGATCGTTCTGCAAAACACCGGACAATGGCTGATGTCGATGTTGCCGGACGATCCCGAGAGCACCATCTTAAAGAGGCTGAAAAGGCCGAAACCTGAGGATCAGGACGCACCGGACTCTGGTCCCGAGCAGCGTTCGGAGTTAATCACCCAACCCGGGGCAAGCGGATCGCGGTGACAATGAACAAACCTTTGCAAGATTTCGTGCCGACATCCGATGTGGCGTTCGATCCGGACGCAGACCGTCTGCGCGAGGAGTGCGGGGTCTTCGGAATTTTCGGGCACCCCGATGCCGCGGCAATTACCGCGCTCGGCCTGCATGCCCTCCAGCATCGCGGTCAGGAAGCCGCCGGGATCGTCTCCTTCGACGGCAAGCGGTTCCATTCCGAACGCCGGCTGGGCCTTGTCGGCGACGCCTTTGCACGCCGCGAGGTGATCGACCGCCTGCCCGGCATGTCCGCGATCGGCCATGTCCGTTACTCGACGACGGGCGAAACGATACTGCGCAACGTGCAGCCGCTGTTCGCCGAGTTAAACGCCGGCGGATTTGCGATCGGCCACAACGGCAACCTTACCAACGGCATCAAGCTGCGCCGCGACCTCGTGCATGAGGGCGCCATGATGCAGTCGACCACCGACACCGAGGTGATCCTGCATCTTGTTGCCCGCGCCAAGCGGAACCGTTTTGTGGACCGTTTCATTGAAGGCTTGCGCCAGCTCGAGGGTGCCTATGCCTTCGTTGGCCTTACCAACAAGAAGCTCGTTGGGGCACGCGATCCGCTCGGCATTCGCCCGCTGGTCATTGGCCGGCTCGATGGCTGTCCCATCCTCGCCTCGGAGACCTGCGCCCTCGACATCATCGGTGCGCAATATGTGCGAGACGTCGAGAATGGCGAGGTTGTCATTTTCGACGAGGACGGCGCGCAATCGCACAAGCCGTTCCCGCCAATGCCGGCGCGGCCATGCATCTTCGAATACGTCTATTTCTCCCGCCCCGATTCAATCGTCGGCGGCCGTCACGTTTACGCGGTGCGCAAGACCATGGGCGCCCAGCTCGCACGCGAGGCTCCCGCGCAGGCGGACGTGATTGTTCCCGTTCCGGATTCCGGTGTGCCGGCGGCAATCGGCTTTGCCCAGGAAGCCCAGATTCCTTACGAATTGGGCATCATCCGTAATCATTATGTCGGCCGTACCTTCATTCAGCCCACGCAGGCGATCCGTGATCAGGGGGTTCGGCTCAAGCACTCTGCCAATCGTGCCGTGGTCGCCGGCAAACGCATCGTGCTTGTCGACGACTCCATCGTCCGCGGGACCACCTCGCGCAAGATTGTGCAGATGATGCGCGATGCTGGCGCCCGGGAAGTTCACTTCCGAATTGCGTCGCCCCCGATCACGCATCCGGACTACTACGGCATCGATACGCCGGAGCGCGAAAAGCTGCTCGCGGCGACCCACGATCTCGAGGGAATGCGCAAATTTATCGGAGCGGATTCACTCGCTTTCCTGTCGGTCGACGGAATTTACCGTGCCATGGGATTCGAAGGGCGCGATCCGCTTCGCCCGCAATTTACCGACCATTGCTTCACCGGCGACTATCCAACGCCTCTCACCGACCTCGCCGCACGGGAAGCAAGCCCGCGACAGCTGTCGCTTCTGGCAGAAGCCATTTAGCGATCGTCATCGCCGGCCGTGGGCCGTGCATGAGCAGACATGACCGACGCTTCCAAGCCACTCGCCGATCGTATTGCGCTTGTCACCGGTGCTTCGCGCGGCATCGGCGCGGCGGTCGCCCTTGAGCTCGCACGGGCAGGCGCCCACGTGGTCGCGGTTGCCAGGACAGTCGGCGGGCTGGAGGAGTTGGATGATCGGATCAGGTCCGCTGGAAGCACCTCGACGCTGGTGCCGCTCGACATGAAGGATACCGATGGCATCGCGCGGCTCGCGCTCGCGCTCAACGAGCGTTACCAGCGCCTCGACGTGCTCATCGGCAATGCCGGCATACTGGGGCCATTGTCGCCGCTTTCGCACTACGAGCCCAAGGACTGGGATACCATGATCGCCGTCAATGTAACGGCAAACTGGCATCTGATCCGTTGCATGGACGTCCTGTTGCAGCGTTCGGAAGCCGGCCGCGCCGTATTTCTGACGTCCGGCGTCGCGCATATGGGGCGCGCATACTGGGGTCCGTATGCCGCTTCGAAGGCGGCGCTGGAGGCGCTCGTGCGCACCTATGCATCCGAGACAGCGAGCACGAATGTGCGTGCCAATCTGTTCGGTCCCGGTCCCACCCGGACACGCATGTATGCCAGCGCGTTCCCCGGCGTCGATCCAATGACGCTGCCCACCCCGGAAGAAATCGCCAAGGCGATGCTGCCGATGTGCCTGCCAAGCTTCGCGGAATCCGGCAAGCTCTATGACTTCCGCGACCGCAAACTCAAATCGTTTCAGGCCCCGCTGTAATCGGTCATCCTCGTCAGTGTTTGCGCCTTGCGCGCCCTTTGTAAGGATTGTCTTTCTCGCGCAATGTCAGGCGGACCGGCGTGCCGGGAAGGTCAAACGTCTCCCGCAGTGAGTTCAGGAGATAACGTTTATAGGCATCGGGCACTGCATCGGCGCGGGTGCAGAAAATCACGAAACTCGGAGGCCGGCTCTTCGCCTGTGTGACGTAGTTAAGCCGCAACGAGCGGCCCGATACTGCGGGCGGCGGATGTGCGCTCACCGCCTGCTCGAACCAGCGATTGAGCGCGCTTGTCGGTATGCGCCGGTTCCACACATCGTAAGCATCGAGAATTGCCTGCATCAGCCGATCGAGTCCCTCTCCGGTCAGGCCGGAGACGGCGACCAGTGGCACACCCTTGAGCTGGGTCAGCTTCTCTTCCGCCTGTTCACGGAGCTTGCCGATCGCTCCGACCGTCTTTTCCTTCAGGTCCCACTTGTTGACGGCGATGACGATCGCGCGGCCTTCCTGCTCCACCATGTCGGCAATGCGCTGATCTTGTTCTTCGAAGGCATTTTCCGCGTCGAGGAGAACGACGACGACCTCGGCAAAACGGACCGCGTTAAGCGCGTCTGCGACGGAGAGCTTTTCCAGCTTTTCCTCGACGCGCGAGCGGCGACGCAGGCCCGCCGTATCGTAGATGCGGAATTTGCGGTCCTTCCAGATGTGTTCGACCGCAATCGCATCGCGCGTGATTCCCGCCTCCGGCCCCGTGAGCAATCTTTCCTCCCCGATCAGCCGATTGATCAATGTGGACTTCCCGGCATTGGGCCGGCCCACGATCGCAACGCGGATCGGATGCGCGCGATCGCCGGTGGCATGCGACCCATCCGTCCCGGCCTGCTCGGGGGCTACCGCGCGCAGCGCGTCGTAAAGGTCCGACATGCCTTCGTCATGCTCGGCCGAGATCGGCACAGGCTCGCCGAGTCCGAGCGCGTAGGCCTCGAGCCGGCCGCTCTCCCCGGCAGTGCCCTCGCTTTTGTTTGCCACGAGAATAATCGGCTTGCCGGATTTGCGGGCAACCTCGGCAAACGCCTGATCCGCGGGCGTCGGACCGGTGCGCGCATCGATCAGGAAGAAGACGGCATCAGCCTGTCCGATTGCGGCCTCCGTCTGCGCCCGCATGCGGCCCGACAGGGTCTCAGGCGCGGACTGTTCGAGCCCTGCCGTGTCGATCACGGTAAACGCGATGTCGCCAAGCCTGCCTTCTCCCTCGCGGCGGTCGCGGGTGACGCCCGGCCGGTCGTCGACGAGCGCGAGCCGGCGGCCGACCAGCCTGTTGAACAGGGTCGACTTGCCGACGTTCGGACGACCGACGATGGCGACTGTGAAAGGCATTAATGATTGTCCGGCCGCATTACGCGGCGCAGACTTTTAGCCTGCTAATTGCATCAGCGCGAGAAGGTCCCCGGCTGCGGGGACGAAGGCCATGGCGCGGGTGCCGTCTGTCCCTGGGCGGGCCACGGTGACTGCGCCTGTTGTGGTGACGCCTGCTGCGGCCAGGGCGCCAATTGCTGCTGCTGACCCGGGCTTTGCGCGGGTTGTTGCGACGCCGTGCGTGGTTTCGCAGCACGTTTCGGCTTCGGCTTTGGCGGCGGCTCGGGTTGGGTCGCGGCAGTCTTCTTTTCGGGCTCGGCCTCTTCCGCCGTCTTGTCCTGTTCGGTTGCGGGCGCCTGCAGAGCCTGCGCTGTCTCCGGCGGAGGCTGGTTGCCTTTCATATATTCGGGCGGAATTCCCTGCGTTACACCGGGTACGCCCTCGGGAAACAGGTCCTTCCGCTCGCCCGGCAGCTTCTTTTTCTCGTTGAGATGAAAAATATCGAGGCTGTCGGGATCAAAATTCGCACAGCCGGACAGTGCCGGTGCAGTTACCGCAAGCATTGCCAGCACGAGGATCCGGGGAGGCACACGCATACGTTCAACCCTTGCCTTCGGCAGTGATTAGCGCAGACAGCACATCGGCACGCGCGCGGACCCCAATCGGGCTTTCAGCATCGCCCGCGATCATGTCGAGATATTTGCGGGCAGCCGCGATATCGTGATTGCGCCACGCTGAAAGCGCGAGCAGCTCACGCGCGGTGTGCCGGAAGTTACGCGTCGGTTCGGCAACCGGCTCAAGCCGCCGACGCATTTCGGCGAGCGGCGCGGTATCGACCAACAGCAGGCCGGCCCGTACTGCGGCAAGATCCTGCCACACAATTCCGAGAGAGGCATCGGCGGAAAGCTCATCAAAGGCCTTTACAGCGTCGGCCGGCTTGGATTGTGCGAGCGTGCTCGCCGCGCGCATTCGCGCGAGGATGCGGTAACCCTCTGGCGCTTCCGTTGCCACCTTCGCAAAGGCAGCCTCCGCCTCGGCCTGCTTGCCCTCTTCGCTCAGGGCAATCGCCGCCTCGAATTTGGCGCCGGCAGCCGCTGCTTTCGTCGCAACCCAGTACTCGTATCCACGCCAACCCGCCATGCCGGCAACGATGAGGACCGCAAGCACGATTACGTAGAGGCTGTAGCGCTCCCACAGCTTCTTGAGCTGCTCGCGCCGGACTTCTTCGTCCACTTCGTGAAAGATATCGGCCACGATGGTTCCTGACCCGCCTTGGCCCACCCCCGGGCCCGAATTGCGCCGTAACCTAGCGATGTGGCGTGCCTAAGGCAAAGCCAAAGACAGCAACCGTTAATTTTTCAAAACCTTAGGCCCCCTTGCCTTTCATCGGATAGACATTTTCAGGACCAGGGAAAGTCCGCGTGCGGACTTCGGCGGCGTAGTCGGAAACCGCCTTTTCGATGCCCGGACCCAAGTTGCCATAGCGTTTGACGAACTTCGGAACGCGCTGCGACAGGCCAAGCATGTCCTCAAGCACCAGAATTTGTCCGTCGCATGCAACGCTTGCGCCAATCCCGATGGTCGGAATTGTCACGGCGGCGGTCAGCTTGCGCGCGAGCGGCTCAGCAACCGCTTCGATCACGACCGAAAAGGCGCCGGCCTGAGCCACCGCGATCGCATCCTCCTCGATGCGTGCCCAGTCGGCCTCGTCACGCCCCTGCGCGCGGAACGAGCCGATCGTATTGATCGCCTGCGGGGTCAAGCCGACATGGGCCATGACCGGCACACCGCGCTCGACGAGGAAACGGATGGTATCCGCCATGCGCCTGCCACCCTCGACCTTGATCGCGCCGCATCCCGTTTCCTTCAGCACCCGTGCGGCATTCGTGAAGGCCTGTTCTTTCGATTCCTCATAGGAGCCGAACGGCATGTCAACGACGACAAGCGCACGCCGTGAGCCGCGCATGACAGCGCGACCCTGCAGTATCATCATGTCCAGCGTGACCGGCACGGTGGTTTCCATGCCGTGCATCACCATTCCGAGTGAATCACCGACAAGAATCAGGTCGCAATATTTGTCGACGATCCGTGCGGTGTGGGCGTGGTACGACGTGAGGCATACGATTGGCTCGCCTCCCTTGCGCGCAAGAATATCCGGGGCGGTGAGCCGCCTGATCTCGTCCTGAACCGACACGCTTTACCTCCAGAATACCGGTACACCGATCACGTTGGGATGGAACCAGAAGCCGAGCGCGAGAAATATGGCTGTACCCAGCACGACGACCACGACGTCGTTCGTCCAGCCGGTCGGGCTCGGTTTGGCGGCCGCGCCGCTGTCGCCCCGCCGCTTGGCGGCGGCTCGCGAATAACCGCCCCAAAGCACGAACGACCCAAACAGGAGTATTCCGCCGAGGTCGCCGTTGGTCAGCAGATGCGCAAGCGCCCAGGTCTTCACGCTCGTCAGCATCGGATGTTTGAGCCATTTCCGGATATGGCACGGAACAAATGCAGACACGAGAAAGATCACTGCGAGCAGTACGAGCGGCATTGCGACGTGACGCATAACCGGCGGTGGCAACCAGATCTGGACCCATTCGTATGCGCGATACTCCGCGAAGCCCCATACGACCAGGGCCAGTCCTGCAAGGGACACCAGCGTGAAGAGTACCCGGTAGCCCTGACCGAGCCGCGCGATCAGCGCTGCCCGCGCGTCCCGGAACGTCACGAAAACATGCGCGCCGAGCAGGATAACGAGCCCGAGAACGAGGATGATCAATCCCATGGGTATCTCCGCAGACAGTAGAGGCGATTGTGCGCGCTTACTGCAAGTGCCGCGCTATGCCGGGGCAGCACACCTGCCCTTAACATCCTTGATATCGGTAAACACCACGCCCGGCGCCCGCTCGCTCGTGTAATCGAGGATGAACTGGTTGCGCGCCATGAAGACCTTGTCGCCGTCGAGATCCTCGGCGCAGCTCGAATAATTGGCCTGCACAAACTCCTCGAGTATCTTTGAGTCTTGCGAGGCGATCCAACGCGCAAGCTGGAATTCCGGCTGTTCGAAATCGACTCCCAGCCCGTATTCTTCGGCCAGCCGCACCTTGAGCACATCGAGCTGCAGGGGACCGACGACACCGACCAGGGCCGGTGCCCCGTCGAGCGGGCGAAATACCTGTACGACACCTTCTTCCGCCATCTGCTGAAGCGCTTCTTTCAGCTTCTTGGCCTTCATCGGATCGCCCAGTTTCACGCGACGCAAAATTTCGGGAGCAAAATTCGGAACGCCGAGAAATGCGATATCCTCACCTTCGGTGAGCGTGTCACCGATCCGGAGCGTCCCGTGATTGGGGATTCCGACCACATCGCCTGCATAGGCCTCCTCGGCGAGCGCGCGGTCCTGGGCGAAGAAAAACTGCGGGGTGGACAGCGTCAATGGTTTCGCGGTTCGCGCAAGCCTCGCTTTCATGCCGCGCCTGAGCTTTCCCGAACACAGACGCGCAAATGCAATCCGGTCACGATGATTGGGGTCCATGTTCGCCTGGATCTTGAAAACGAAAGCCGTCATCGCGTTTTCGTGCGCGTCGACCGTCCTCACATTGGCGATCTGCGCGCGCGGCGCCGGCGCAAAAGATGCGAGCGCGTCCAGGAGATCCTTGACGCCGAAATTCTTCAGTGCCGAACCAAAGAAGACCGGCGTCAGATGCCCTTCGCGAAATGATTTCAGGTCGAATGCCCGACATGCGTCCTTCACCAGGGTCAGTTCGTCAGCAATCGCCTTGGCATCGAGCATCGGATTTTTGGCCGCAAGCCCCGGCAGATCAAGCGGCTGCCGTTCGACCGTCTTGCCATCCTCGCTGACAAGCCGCATCTCGCCTGTAGAAACGTCAAACGTACCTGCAAAATCCCGGCCTCTGCCGATCGGCCAGGTCATGGGCGCGGTATCGAGAGCAAGTGTCTTCTCGATTTCGTCCAGCAATTCGAACGGATCGCGACTCTCACGATCCATTTTATTGATGAAGGTAATGATGGGAATATCGCGAAGGCGGCAGACCTCGAACAGCTTTCGCGTCCGTGCCTCTATGCCCTTGGCAGCATCGATCACCATCACCGCCGAATCGACCGCGGTGAGCGTCCGGTAGGTATCCTCGGAAAAGTCCTCGTGGCCCGGCGTATCGAGAAGATTGAAAACGCGACCGTCGTGGTCGAACGTCATCACCGACGTGACCACGGAAATTCCGCGCTCGCGTTCGATCGCCATCCAGTCCGACCGCGTCGAGCGACGGTCCCGCTTGGCCTTGACCTGGCCGGCAAGATTGATGGCGCCCCCGAAAAGCAGCAGTTTCTCGGTCAGCGTGGTTTTGCCCGCATCCGGATGTGAAATGATCGCGAACGTGCGCCTACGGTCGACCTCCGCTGCAAGCGGCGTCGCCGGGATTGAATCGGACGTAACGACCGGTCTGTTCATGGGTCGCATGTGGCAGGGAAAGCCGGCAGGATCAAGGGTCCGGCGCGCGCCACAGGCAGACCTGCTGCCGGCGCCGGGCTCTAGCCGAGCACCTCGGCGTATTGCTCCGGTGTGAAACCGACCAGCAGCCGCCCCCCGCCCGCCTCGAGCACCGGCCGCTTGATCATCGACGGCTGCCGCAGCATCAAGGTGATGGCCTTCGTCGCTGTGATGCCTTTCTTTTCCTTGTCCGGCAGCTTTTTGAAGGTCATTCCGGCCCGGTTGAGCAGCACGTCCCAGCCGACCTTCTTGGCCCAACGATCGAGCCGTGCGCGATCAATGCCGGCCGCCTTGTAATCGTGGAAGACGTAGTCGATGCCGTGCTTGTCGAGCCAGGCACGGGCCTTCTTCATCGTGTCGCAATTCTTGATACCGTAAATGGTGACAGGCATGTCTATTCCCACTCAATCGTTCCCGGCGGCTTCGAGGTCACGTCGTAGACCACGCGGTTGACACCCTTGACTTCGTTGATGATGCGCGTTGCGACCGCGCCCAAAAACGTCATGTCGAAAGGATAGAAGTCGGCAGTCATGCCGTCGGTCGATGTCACGGCGCGCAGGCCGACCACGTAGTCGTAGGTGCGTCCGTCGCCCATGACCCCGACCGTCTTGACCGGCAACAGCACTGCAAACGCCTGCCAGATGTCATCGTACTGTCCGCTGCGGCGAATCTCCTCGATGTAGATTTCGTCGGCGAGCCGGAGAATATCCAGCTTCTCACGCGTGACGGCCCCGGGACAGCGGATCGCAAGGCCGGGCCCCGGAAAAGGATGGCGGCCAACGAAAGCCTCGGGCAGGCCGAGCTCCCGGCCAAGCGCCCTCACCTCGTCCTTGAACAGCTCGCGCAAGGGCTCGACAAGCTTCATGTTCATGCGTTCGGGCAAACCGCCGACGTTATGATGTGATTTGATGGTGACCGAAGGCCCGCCGGTAAACGAGACGCTTTCGATAACGTCGGGATAGAGCGTGCCCTGCGCGAGAAACTCCGCCCCTCCGATCTTTTTGGCTTCTTGTTCGAAAACGTCGATGAACAGCTTGCCGATAATCTTGCGCTTTTGTTCGGGATCCTCAACGCCGGCGAGCGCCTTGAGGAAAGTTTCGGAAGCATCCACGTGCATCAGGGGAATGTTGTAGCTGTCGCGAAAAAGCGTCATCACTTTCTGCGCTTCGGCGAGGCGCATCAGTCCGTGATCGACCAGCACGCAGGTCAACTGGTCGCCGATCGCTTCATGAATCAGCACGGCTGCGACGGCCGAATCGACACCGCCCGACAGCCCGCATATCACGCGTCCTTTGCCGACCTGCCTGCGGATTTTGTCAATCGCCTCGTCCTTGAAGGCGCGCATGGTCCAGTCGCCCTGAAGGCCGGCAATCTTTCGGACAAAGTTGCGCAGCAGCGCCGCGCCATGCGGCGTGTGCATCACCTCGAGATGGAATTGAGTGGCGTAGAACTTCCGTGCATCGTCGCCGATGATCGCGATCGGAGCATTCGGCGACGTGCCGAAGACACGAAAGCCTTGCGGGAGCTTTGTGACACGGTCGCCGTGGCTCATCCACACCGGGTACTTTTCGCCTTTGCGCCAGACACCCTCGAACAGAGGGGAGTCTTCCGTGACCGTTACTTCCGCCCGGCCGAACTCGCGATGATGTCCGCCCTCCACTTTGCCGCCGAGCTGGTGCGCCATCGCCTGCTCGCCGTAGCAGATGCCGAGCACCGGTATTCCGGCTTCATAGATGGCCCTGGGTGCAAGCGGCGCATCCTTATCGAGAACCGAAGCGGGACCGCCTGAAAGAATGACGGCCTTGGGCCTCATCTCGCGGAAGGCAACTTCGGCCTTCTGGTAGGGAACGATTTCGGAATAGACCTTTTCTTCCCGCACCCGCCGCGCAATGAGCTGGGTAACCTGGGATCCGAAATCGACGATCAGAACCTTGTCGTGCATGGACGGTCGATGTGCCCCGAATTCGGCC
>DASRGR010000009.1:0-66922 GCA_035650955.1 Pseudolabrys sp. | reverse complement strand
GCCGCGGCCTCCGCATCGCCTTTCGCCGCGGCGGCCTGCGCGTGCGACAAGCTCATGGAGCCGCCGCCCTTCGCGGCCAGGGCCGGCGCCGGCAGCAGCGCCGCAACAACAACGCACAGAACAAAACGCATATCGTTACTCCGTTTTCGGTCTTCCCGTTAACGCGCGAGGGCGTGTTCCGGATGCATTGCTCCGGGCGCGACCGGTTCCAGCTAAGGGTAACGCGTGCCGAAATTATGGCCTTGCCCGGCCGGGGTACGAACGCACCTTGCGATCGGCCGGTCTTGCGCCCACCCAGATCGGATAAGATGACGCCATGCACCTCGACGTCGAAACCAGCCGCGACACGGGCCGGGAGCTGCCGCTTGCGTTCAAGTTTCTCGGCCGCCGCGTCACGGTGGTGAGCGTCGTCGACCAGTGGTTCGGCCCCGACTATCGCTACTGCAAGATCAAAGGCGACGACGGCGCCGTCTATATCCTGCGCGTCGTCGAGCACAGTGCCACTTGGCAGCTGACGCTGTTCTCGAGCCCGCGTGTCCAGGCGGTCGCCGCCTCGTCCGGCACGTGAGTTTCGCCGTGCTATAGTTCGCTGCAGGGCTGGAGATCGTGATCATGACGCGTGCAATCATCATTCTGGGCGCCGTTCTATTCCTTGCGGCAGGTTCATTGCAGGCGCAGAACACGCAACCTTACGCCGGCATGCAGGCGCGGCCGCTCAAGGCCCTGTCCGACGAGCAGCTCGCCGACCTGACAGCGGGCCGCGGCATGGGCCTCGCGCTCGCGGCTGAGCTTAACGGCTACCCGGGGCCGAAACATGTGCTGGAGCTCGCGACGCGCCTCAATCTCACCGAGGCGCAGCGTCAGCGCACACAACAGCTCTACGATGCCATGACGGCCGAAGCGATTCCGCTGGGACAGCAACTCATCGCGGCGGAAACAGAGCTCGACCGGCAGTTTTCCCGCCGTACCATCACGCCCGCGAGCCTTGCCTCGGCAACCGCGACGATCGGCGCCGCGCAGGGCCGGCTGCGCGCCACGCATCTGAAATACCACCTCTCGATGATGGACGTGCTGACCCCGGAGCAGGTTCGCCGCTACGGCGAACTGCGCGGCTATGGCGGCGTGCCGTCCAACGAACACGCGCCGGCCATGCGTCATCACATGCAGTAAGGCAGGACGGCAGTAACATGAACAGCACCACGGCATCAGCCGACGTCCAGGCGATCGCCGACGAGGTTCTCTCGTCGCTCGCCGCACACCGCCAGGCGGCCCCGTTCAGCGCCCGGCCCGGCGGCCTCACGCTCGACGCCGCCTACCGCGTGACGCCGCTGCTGCGCGCCGCGTTCGAGGCGCGCGGTGAAACAGTCCTCGGCCGCAAGATCGGCTTCACCAACCGCAGCATCTGGCCGCAGTACGGCGTCTACGCGCCGATCTGGGGTTATGTCACGGATGCGACGGTGCATGACCTTTCTTCTCCGAAAGCGGAGGGAGGTGAAGGACGCATGGCCGCCATTCGCACCGCCGATTTCGCCGAGCCGCGCATCGAGCCGGAGATCATGTTCGGCCTCAGGGCAACGCCCGCGCCTGACATGGGCGAAGACGCCCTGCTCGACTGCATCGACTGGGTCGCGCTCGGCTACGAGATCGTGCAGTCGATTTTTCCGGCGTGGAAATTCGCAGCCGCCGACACGGTCGCCGTCAACGGACTGCACGGCGCGCTCTGCGTCGGACCGCGACACGCCATCGCACCGCGGCGCGCGCAATGGCTCGGAGAGCTGGCGACGTTCACCGCCGAGCTGTCCTGCAACGGCAGGCTTGTCGACCGCGGCGGCGGCGCGGCTGTGCTCGACAGCCCGCTCTCGGCGCTGCGCCACCTTGTCGGCATGCTGGCGAAGGACAGGCATAACCCGCCGCTCGCCGCCGGCGAGATCATCTCCACCGGCACGCTGACCAAGGCGATGCCGGTCGCAGCCGGCGAGACCTGGACGACCAGGGTCGCAGGCATTCCGCTCGAGGATGCCGTGCTGCGGTTTTGCTGAGTGCCGGTAATACTTGAGGCAGCCGGCTAACCGTGGTGGTGCGCGTGAGCTCCCTCGTGGGGAGATGATTTCATCGCCTGGTACAGCTGGTTCGAATAGACTTCGAGACCGAGCATCGCTTCCACGTATTCACGGGCTTTCGCAACGTCACCAGGCTTGTGGCCGCGCAGGTGCTGCATGTGCTCGAACCGGTGCTCGACCTCATGCCGCAGCGTGTCGGTGAGCAGCCGGACCAGCGCGTCCGGTGAACCGGACTTGATCGCGTTTTCCGCCACCGGAATGACAGGTCCGACGTCGAGGCCGGCCGGCTTCAGTCCCGTGAACGGGGCACCCTCTCCGGCGCGATGCAGCCGCACGACCGTCTCGTAAAAATACAGATCGGCGACCTCACGTGCCGCCGGACCGCTCTTGCGGGCTTTCAGCGCCTTATCGAAAGCATGTTTCACATCGGCGCCGGCATCTTCCTTCACATAAGGCAGGATCAGGTTGACGTCTTCCTTTTCCAGCGCTTCACGCGCGGCACTGACGACGGGCCCATCCATACTGTCGCAATGGGGAGGCATGACACATGTCCTTTCCGGATATTTTTCGCTCAGTGTGTCCGCCCGCCCGAACCCGGCATTGATTCAGCGCAAACCCTGACGCGCGGCAAAAACGCGCAGATTCCGACGAAGACGTTGCGAGCGTGGCGCAACCCGCGCCGGCGTCGCCGAATACCTCCCTAGCCTCGCCCGCGGCCGGACGATATCCTGCGGTGCAGGCTTATTTCGCCGTGTTCATATCGGGGGCATCCGGCATGCGTTTCTCACTTTCCCTGTTGGCGGCTGCCCTCATCCTTGCGTTTGCGAGCCCCGCCGCACCGGCCCAGACATCCAAACCCCCGAGCAAGCGCGAGCTGCTTCGCCAGGACAGCGAGGAATGCGCCAAGCAGGTTCCGCGGCTCTACGTGGAGCCTTTCGCCGAGTGCGTCTTCAAGCGGCAGGCGGCGCGCAAGGCCGCCGCGAAACAGGAAAAGGCCGCGCGCCGCGCACAGCAAAAGCAGGAACGCGAAGCCGCCAGGCAGGCACGTCGAGAACACACCCGGCAAAGGATCGAACAGGTCAAAATCGAGCGCGCCAAGCGCGCCGAATGCAGCAAGCAGGCGCGCGCGCAGAAGCTGCCGCTGGGGCAACGGCCGGCGTTCATCGCGAACTGCATGGGCAAGTAACGGGCCTGCGCCTCCCGCGCGCAGGGCGGGCCGATCAGCTGACCGCCCGCGCCCGGGCGATGCGGGGTGCGGTCAGAGCGCCTGCCGCCATACTAATCATTGTCCAGCACGGCATCGTAAAGGTCGTCTCGCGCGATTGCTTCCAGCAGCTCCCTTGCGAGAGCCGCCTCGGTTTTTCCGCTCGCGGCCGCGCGGCTTTGCAGCAGGGCCAGGGCGGCTCCGCTCAGCCTGATCGTGCGCTCTTCGGTCTTGGGCCGTCCACGGCGGCTGCCCGGCGGCCGCAGGCTGATCCTCGCCTGCGAGCAGCGCACCTTGAGCGTGCCGAGATTGCAGCCAAGTTTCTCGGCGATGTCGTCCGCCCGCATGCCGCCCCGCTCGACCATCTCCGGGATGGTGGCCAGCACGGCCTTGGTCAGAATCTTGCGTCCCATATTGACCCTCCCATGGGCCATCCCGGCTCAATGCTCCGTCGGCGCACCGGCCCCGGTTCGAATCCGGACTGCGGACATATCTAGCGCGCGTTGGGCTATGGCGTTGTGACCTGGATCACTTGCCACAACGCGCATTACGACGATCTGTCTCGGGGATTTAAGATTTTTAATGCGGGCAGCCGCGGGGCCGTTTTCCACAGCCTTTGCCCGGCCGTCATGGGCCGGCAGACGCATAGCCGTCCACCGGACGGCTATGCGCGGGCACGTACTCCCCTGCCTTCCGGCGCCCGCTATGCCTTCAGCGCCGCCAGCACGCGTTCCGGCGTGAACGGCATATGATAGAGCCGCTTGCCGGTCAGCTTGTGGAACGCATTGGCGATCGCCGGCGCCATGCACGGCGTGCTGATCTCGCCAAGCCCGGTCGGATGCGCGTCGCTTTCGAGGAACGACACCTGCATGACTTCCGGCATGTCCGACATGCGCATCACGCTGTAGTCGCCGAAGTTCGACTGCTCGACCGCGCCATCGCGCACCGTCAGCCGTTCATGCAAGGCCGATGAGAGCCCGTAGACGATGCCGCTCTCGACATTGGCCTTCGATGCCTCCGGCTGCACGATGATGCCGCCGTCGACCGCAATCCAGACCTTGTGCACGCGGATTGCGCCGGCCCGATGTTCGACCGAGGCCTCGACGACGCAGGCGCCGAGCGATCCGGAGCGCTCGCTCATGGCGAAGCCGAGCGCGTGCCCATCCGGGCGTTTCGCGCCCCAGTCGGCCATCTTCGTCACCGCTTCGACACAGCGCCGGGCCTTCGGCGTCAGCGACATGCGCTGCAGGCGGAACTCAACCGGATCGAGCTTCTGATCCTCCGCCATCGCATCGACCATGCTCTCGATCGCGAACAGGTTGAAGTTATGGGCGACCGCGCGCCAGTGCTTGATGCGGATTCCTTCATCCACATTGCGCAGTTCGAGCTGCTGATTGGGCAGCCCGTAATATGACGAGATGCGCATGCCGCCGGTGATCAGGTTGAGCCCGCCGTCGTCGCCGACGGCGCAGTGCCGCCAACCGACCACCTTGCCCGACACGTCGGTCGCGGCTTCCAGGCACTGGAAGGTCATCGGCCGGAACATGCCGTGCGCGACATCTTCCTCGCGCGTCCACACGAGCTTGACGGGCCGCTTTACCTCACGCGCGAGCACCGCCGCCTCGGCGGCATAGTCGGCGAACGACCGCCGCCCGAATCCGCCGCCGAGATAGCATTGATGGACGTCCACCTGCTCGGGTTTGAACCCGAGCGTTCTGGCGATGAGGTCGCGGCTGCGGCCGAGGTCCTGCGAGCCGTCCCACACTTCGATTTTGTCTCCGGCCGCGTTGAAACGCGCGACCGCGTTCAACGGCTCGAGTTGCGCATGATAGGTGTAGTCACTGCGATATTCGGCCTTGTACACCTTGGCGGCGCCCGCAAAGGCGGCTTTTACATCGCCTTTCGCGTCGACGATCTTCACCGGCGCCGACGCGTCGGCGTGGATCGCCTCATAACGTTCCAGCGCTTTTTCCGAGTCGAAGCCGTCGACCTTGTTCTTCGTCCAGGTCACGCGCAGCGCACGCCGCGCGGCCATGGCCTGCGGAAAGCTCTCCGCGACGATGCCGACGCCGTGCGGCAACTTCACCGTCGCGATCACGCCGGGCATCGCCCTGATCGCGGCATCGTTCCATTTCTCCGGCGCATTGCCGCTGACCGGTGAATGCAGGGCACTGGCATAGACCATGCCCGGCAGTTTCACGTCGATGGAATACTGCGCCGTGCCGTTGACCTTGAGCGGAAGGTCGCGGCGCGGCACCGAACGTCCGATCAGGCGGAACTCCTTGCGCGTCTTCAGCTCGCTCTTGTCAACTGCCGGAAGCGTCGCCGGCACCTTGCCGAATGTCGCAATCTCGCCATAGCTCAAGCGCTTGCCCGATTTCGGATCGATGACCACGCTTGGCTCGGTCTTCAGCGTGGCGGGATCGACGCCCCAATGCTCGGCCGCATTGGCGATCAGCACCTTGCGCACCTGCGCGCCCGCCGTGCGCAGGTCGTCGAAGTACATCATGACCGCGCGGCTGCCCGTCACGGTCATGGTCCGCCGGCCGCTGCGGTCGGGCCAGCCGAAAACCTCGGGTTTCGACGGCGCCCATTCGAGCGTGACCTTGTTCCAGTCGGCATCCATTTCTTCCGCAATCATCAGCGGAATGGAGGTGCCGGACCCCTGGCCCATTTCAGTCACCGTGAGGATCGTGATATTGCCGTCCGGCGCAATGCGAACCCAGGGCGAGAGCGCCACCGGACCGGTGGCCGCGTCGGCCGCCGGCAGGATGTGCGTGCCGTCCGTTCCAAATGCAAAGCAGAACGTCATGCCGCCGATACCGGCAAGCATGCCGCGCCGGGTGATCTCGGGAGCCTTGAGGGTTGCTGTTGTCATGGCCTAGCCCTCCCTCGCCGCGCGCTCGACGGCCGCGATGATGCGGTTGTAGGTTCCGCAGCGGCAGATGTTCCCGTCCATATGGGTGATGATCTGTTGCCGGGTGGGTTTCGGATTGCTGGCGAGCAATTCCGCCGCCTTCATGATCTGCCCCGACTGGCAGTACCCGCACTGCGGCACTTCTTCGGCTACCCAGGCTTTCTGCAGCGGATGCGAGGAATTCGGCGAAAGGCCCTCGATCGTCACGATCTGCGCGCCTTCCGCTGCCGAAACCTGCACCTGGCAGGACCGTTGCGCGCGCCCGTCTATGTGCACCGTGCAGGCGCCGCAGAACCCCGCGCCGCAACCATATTTCGTGCCAGTCAGACCGACGATGTCGCGGATGACCCAAAGAAGCGGTGTTTTCGGATCGGCATCGACGGAGACCGGCTTGCCGTTCACAGTGAACGAAGCCATCGGGACCTCCCTGAAGGAACGCGATCGGGCGGGCGTTTACAGGCTGCCCGCTCCAAGAGGTGTTCAGACTATCAATGCCGCGCGGTTTTGAAATTCAAAAAAACGAGATTTGAACTCGCGCCGGCGCGCATGGTGCCCGCCGGCATCGCGCGCTCGCGCCCGTAAACGCGGGTATCCAAAGGTGACGGCCGAACTGGATCCCCGCTTTCGCGGGGATCAGTCGGGTGAAGACCTTACTGTTTGTCTGCAGCCACGCTGCCCGTTTGCGCCTCAACCACAACGGTCCCGGTCATGTGCGGATGCAGAGAGCAGAAGTATTTGTAGGTTCCAGGTGTCGTGAACGTGAAGGAATACTTCCCGTCCGTGTCGAGCACTTTTGACCGGAAGGCATTTGGTGAGACCACCGTGTGCGGGATGTCATCCTCGTTCGTCCAGGTGACGGTCGTTCCGGCTTTCACCGTCACGTCCTGCGGACCGAAGGTGAAGTTCCCGATCTTGACCGCGACTTCCTCCGCAGCTGCCGGCGCCACAGCGTGGAGATACGCCGCCGCGGCGCCGGCTACGAGCAATCTCGTCACGACTTTGCTCATCGTCATGGCCGCGCTCCTTACTGGATAGCCGTATCGATGATGGCGAGGCGCTGCTCGTTCTGCTTGAAGGTGACGCAGGCAATACCGAGCATCGTGCGCAGCTTCTCGTCCGCGACCTTCAACGGTCCCGGCGACGGAGCTGCTCCCGGAGCCGGTTGCGGGAAGGCGGTCGACCGGGCGGTGTGGAAGGTCACATTGCCCTCGACTTTCTGCATTACCTGGTGGATGTGGCCGTTGAGCACGGTCACCGAACCGAAGCGTTTCAGGTAACCGAGCGCCCGCGCGCTGTCTTCCGTTCCCCATCCCCACTCCGGGTAAATGGCCCACAACGGAATGTGCGCAAAGACGACGATTGGCTGCGATGCCGAGCGGCCCTTAAGATCGTCCTCGAGCCATTCAAGCTGCTCGTTGCCGAGATTACCGAGGCCGCCCGCTTTCAGGTCGACGACGTTGACCAGGCCGATGAAATGTACACCGTCGGCGTCGAAGCTGTACCAGCCCGCGCCTTTGGTTCCGCGTCCATATCGGTCGCGATAAAGTTTGCCCTGATCTTCATCAAGGAGATCGTGTTCGCCTGGAACGTAGTGCACGTGCAGTCCGGCCTGCGAGATGATGTGGTCGGCATCGTCGAATTCGGACGGCTTTGACAGATGCGAGATGTCGCCGGTGTGGATCATGAAGGATGGCTTCACCGGCAGCGCCCTTGCTCGCGCGATACATTCCTCAAGCGTGCCTTTAACGTTAGGATTGGCCCCCTTGTCGAAGCCAATATGACTGTCGCTGATCTGCAGAAAGGTAAACCCCCTTGCCGGCGCCGCCACTGTTTCGTCGATGATGCCGAGTGCGGTCGGTACACCACCGGCAACACTCCAAAGCACGCCAGTGCCGGCCCATGTCATGCATTCGAGAACCTTGCGCCGGTTGATGCCGTCATCGTGTTGAGTCATCTCGCGTCTCCATAACTGTGCATGTCTGGAGACGAGACTGAGACGGGCCGCGATTTATTCCCGCGCAATTGCCATCACGAAAAAGTCAGCTGCCGTGCGAAATTTGTCGGCGCGTCGATCAGTCTCTTGGGCATGCCGCCATCACGGCTGCTCATTAAAAGGAGACGCAATAATGAAAAAACTTCCCGTCATCTTTACAGTTCTTCGCATCGCGCTTGGTGCCACGCTCAGCGCCGGGCCAGCTTCCGCACAGTCATTCTGCACCTGTGACGGCGCCGGCAACGTGCTGGTCTTTGCCAACAGGGCCTTCATGCCCCAGAACAACAAAACGGTACCGGACAACCGCGCATTGCGGGCCTACGCTTCCGAAGGCCACGGTGCAGCCGCACCGAATTCTCCTGAATCCACGGGCGGCGGCAGCGTCGGCTATAACGAGATGCTGCGTAACTTTTGACCGTCGGAAAAGGTGAAGAAAACAGGGCGGGCCGGGCCCACCCTGTTTTCAACAAATTTATGGCGGCCGGGAATGAAATGAGCACTCGCGGAGTCTTGATGACGACGTGATCGCGATTGGCGCCGAAGCTGGGCTATTCCAACCACCGGCACAACGGCCGAGCGATCGCTCCCACTGGGTGAATCACAAATGAGCCGTACAAAGTCCGACGACAGTTCAATGCTGCTGGTCCATGCCTATCTCGACGGCGAACTCGATCCCGCCAACGCTTTGAGCATCGCGCAGCAGATGGGCCAGGAGCCGGCGCTCGCCGCGGAGGCCAAACGCGTGAAGGAGTTGCAGAAGCTTATCCATGAACGTCTGCCGCGCGAAGAAGCGCCCCCGGGGCTGCGCGCGCGCATCGAGTCCTCGATCGGCGCAATACCGGTGCGACGGGAAACAGCGTCTTGGGCCGCATCCTGGCGGACGCTCGCCGCATCCATTGCCGTCACCGCCATGCTCGCCAGCACGTCGACGTGGCTTGTCGTCGATTCCCAACAGCGGCCTGCATTGGTTGCACAGACGCTCGTATCCGATCACATCCGCGCAATGATGGCGGCGCAGCCGGTCGACGTTGTCTCCTCTGATCGGCACACGGTCAAGCCGTGGTTTAACGGCCGCGTGCCAAGTTCGCCGCGCGTGGTCGATCTCGCCATGGACGATTTCCCGCTTGTCGGCGGACGCATAGATGTCGTTGGCCGTACTCCCGTGTCGACGCTCGTCTATCGCCACGCCAAGCACATCATCAGCCTCACGGCCGTGCCTGGTGATGGAAAGCTGACGGCCGGGGGGCCAGGCAGCATCGACGGCTACAATATTGTGCGCTGGACCGAGAATGGCATGAGCTACTGGGCCATCTCCGATCTGGAAATGAAAGAGCTGGAGACCTTCGCGCGGCTTTTTCGCACCAGTGCGACCGAACTCTAAGAAGCAAGTGTCATGTCAATTGCGCCGCTGCGGCCGCGAGCCGGCCCGATCAATAAAAGCGGACCGCCGGTCCGCCTCGTGACGCCTGGTCCGCAGGATTTGCCCGGTGCGCTCGATGATGCCGCGCGCTTCAGGACAGTCGTGCTGCCGCATATCGACGAGGCCTACCGTCTCGCCCGCTGGCTCACCGGCAACGGCACCGATGCAGAAGACGTGGTACAGGACGCTTCGCTCCGCGCGTTTCGCGCAATCCGGAGCTATGCCGGTGGAAATCCGCGCGCGTGGCTGCTGAGTATCGTGCGAAATACCGCCTACTCATGGCTGCGGAAGAATCGGTCGACGACCGTGGTCGCGGTAGACGATTTGGATGCCGTTGAACGCGAACAGACAAGACCGATCGATTGCAACGAGAGCCCGGAAACGTCGCTCATCGCCAAGGTCGACGGCGAACAACTCCGCGCGGCGATTGCAGACCTGCCCCCGCCATTTCGCGAAACCCTGGTGTTGCGCGACATCGAAGGTCTCGACTATCGCGAGATTGCCGAGGCGACCGAAGTCCCGATCGGCACCGTGATGTCACGGCTCGCGCGGGCGCGCCGACGGCTCATTCAACGCCTGCGACAGGACGACTAGGTCCGCCAAACGGTCCTGCTCACGCGAATCCTGCTTTTGGTTGACGTGCTTCGCGGGCTCCCGCGGGGACGTTTCCCGCATGGGCGGGAGGGCTTGAGCAGGCCCCGCATAGGGCTATAGTTCGGGCCCTATCGCGTAGAAGAACCATAAGAGAACGGGAGGATATTTTCAGATGACGCGTCACGCATCGCGCCTAGCAAAGGCATTTGTGTCCGCGGTCGCCCTCGTCGTGGCAACGGCGAGCAGCTTTGCCGCCGACTATCCCGACCGCCCATTGAAACTCATTGTTCCGTGGGCCGCGGGCGGCGATACCGATCTCATCTTCCGGCCGCTGGCGCCGCTCCTGCAGAAATATCTCGGGCAGCCGGTCGTCATCGCCAATGTCGGCGGCGCCTCGGGCACCGTTGGCGAGCGCGAAGCCGCTGGCGCCGCACCCGACGGTTACACCATTTATGGAGCGCACGACTACATTCATTCCGTCTACTTCGCCGCGATGATCGACATAAAATATGACGCGGCGTTTGAGCCGGTCTGCATGGTCTCATCCACGCCGTCGGTCATCACCGTCGGCGCCAAGACGCCGTGGAAGACATTCAAGGAACTGGTCGATGATGCGAAGAAGCGTCCCGATCAGATCGTCGTCGGTGCCTCGCTCGGTTCGACCAGCCAGTATTCGATTGCGCTTGCGGCCAAGGCCGCCGGTGTCAGCTTCAAGTACGTTCCCTATGACGGCACGGCCAAGCGCATGAACGCGCTGCTCGGAGGGCATATCGACGTCGGCGACAGCAATCTCACGCAGAAAGGCAAGGTTGACGCGGGCTTGCTGCGCTTCCTCGCCAATATGTCGGAAAAGCGCACGACCGGCCTCGAAGATGTGCCGACGCTGAAGGAGCTTGGCTACGACGTCGAGTATTCGGTCAACCGTGGCATCATGGTGCCGAAGGGCACGCCCGCCAACATTATCGCCAAGCTCAACGATGCCTGCGCGAAGGCAACAAAGGAGCCTGAGTTCGCCAAAGCGATGCTGCTGCAGGGCACAGAGGTCCGCTACATGGATCCGAAAGGCTACGCCACCTACCTGAAGACAGCCGACGCGCAGACGAAGGACATCGCCAAGGCTCTCGGACTGCTCAAGCGCGAATAATGCTGAGCCGCGACGGAGTCTCGGGCCTCGTTTGCCTCGCGATCAGCGTCATCCTGATGACGCAGACGTTCGGACTGCCGCCGGCCACGATCGTTCCGATCGGGCCGGCGTTCTACCCGCGCGTCGTCCTGTCGCTGGTCATCGTTCTGAGCGTGATCCTGATCGCCCTTGACGTCCGGGCCATGCGCATCGCGCGCGCGGCCGCTGCGCCTGCCGTGACAACAACAGGCTCCGCGCCGAACTATCGCCTGGTGCTGGCGACGTTCATCGAATTCGGCCTGTACGTCCTGTTGCTGCCGCTGCTCGGCTTCCGGATCGCGACATTCCTGTTCGTGCTTTCGCTGCAGGTCACGCTGGAATGGCCGCGCAGCGGCAGGCACTGGGCGCTCGCCATACTGGTTGCCGCCGCAACAAGCCTGGTCTGCTACCTCGTCTTCCAGGATTACCTGTCGGTGCTGCTGCCGCGCGGGACGTGGAGCAACATGTGAATCACTACGAGCTGCTCCTCACCCACATGGGGACGGTGCTGCATGCGCAGTACCTCGTTCCGTTGCTCGTCGGCACGATTGCCGGCGTCATCGGCGGCGCGCTGCCCGGCGTTACCATCACGATGACGGTCATCGTGGTGCTGCCGTTCACCTTCGGCCTCGATCCGTTGCAGGGCCTTGCCGCAATGATCGGCGTCTATGTCGGCGGCTCTGCCGGCGGCTCCATTACCGCGAGCCTGATCGGCATCCCGGGAACGCCTTCGGCAGTCGCAACGACCTTCGACGGTTTCCCGATGACCAAAAAAGGCGAAGCTGGCCGCTCCGTCTGGGTCGGCGTCTGGTCGGCCTTCATCGGCGGCGCGCTCGGCGGACTTTGCCTGATCGAGCTTACGGGCCCCTTCGCCTCGCTCGCACTCGAGTTCGGGCCGTGGGAGTTCTTTTCGCTGTTCGTCTTCGCCCTGTCGATGGTCGCCGGCCTGGTCGGGCGGTCGGTCACGAAGGGCCTTCTCTCCGGCGCCATCGGCCTGGCCGTGACAATTGTCGGCCCCGACCCAATTCTTGGCGTCCAGCGCTTCACCATGGGCATTCATCCGCTCGAGGGGGGCTTCGACTTCCTGCCGGTGCTGATCGGCATCTTCGCCTTTGCGCAGCTGATGCCGGACGTCGAGCAGATCCACGCCGGCCAGCAGGCGCTTGCAGCCGCCGAAACAAAGGTGAGTCTGAAGGTCTCGCACCTGTCGGTGTTCTGGGACATTCTCTGCCGCCCGTTCATCCTGCTCTGGTGCACCTTCATCGGCGTCGTCATCGGCGTCCTGCCGGCGATCGGGGGCAGCGCCGCCAATATCATGGCCTATGACCAGGCCAAGAAATTCTCCAAGCGGCCGGAGAAATTCGGCACCGGCATTCCCGAAGGCATCATGGCGTCGGAATCCTCCAACAGCGCCAATGTCGCGGGCTCCCTCATGATGATCATGGCCTTCGGCATTCCCGGCGATGCCGTCACCGCCGTGATGATGGGCGCGCTGACCATCCACGGCATCCAGCCGGGTCCGCTCTTTATCTCGCAGCACCCCAAGGTCGCTTACGGCATATACGCAGCCTATCTGATTGCGTTGCCGCTGATGGTCGCCGTTATCTGGGCCGGTTCGCGCGCCTGGATGCGCATCATCATGATGCCGAAGTCGATGCTGATCCCGATCGTACTGGTGTTGTGCGTGATCGGCGCCTACGCGCTCGGCAACAGCATGAAGGACGTCTACGTGCTTTGCCTCTTCTGCGCCATCGGCTACGCGATGGTGAAGGCGCGTATCCCGCTTGCGCCTCTGATCCTCGGCGTCGTGCTCGGCGACCAGATCGAGGCCAACCTGATCCAGGCGGTCTCGACCGACGCCAATCCATGGCTCTTCATCACCCGGCCGATTTCGGGCGCAATGCTCGCCGCATCGGTTCTGTCGATCGGCCTCGCGATCTGGCAACACCGGCGTGAAACGAAACGCCGCGCTGCAAGCGCCGCCGACGAGGAAGAAGACACCGATTTTTAGACGGCGATCTCACACGCAGGCGTGACAATGCCGCTCATTCCCGCGCAAGCGGGACTCCAGGGCCATTGTTCGAGGTTTCCGGTCGGCTGCCACGGGTCCGCGCTTTCGCGGGGACGCCCGGCACCGTCGATCTCACTGACTGGTGCGCTAGCGTCCCGCCGCGTATCCCTGCATGCCGCGCGGATTGGCGGCGGCGCGGCGCCGCTTGCCGATACGCGATGCGGCCGTCAGCCGCCCCTCCGACCATGCCGGCCCGACTTCCACCTCGTGGCCGCGCTTGCGCAATTCCTTCACCGTCGCTTCCGGCACGCGCGATTCGACGACGAGCACGCCGGGCCGCGACGTGCGCGGCCAGAACGAGATCGGGAAATGCTCCGAGTGCCAGGCGGGCGCGTCGATCGCCTCCTGCAAATTCATCTTCGCGTGCACGTGGCGCAGGAAAAACTGTGTCGTCCACTGATCCTGCTGGTCGCCGCCGGGCGAGCCCCAGGCGAGATACGGCTCGCCGTCGCGCAGCGCGAGTGTCGGCGACAATGTGGTGCGCGGGCGCTTTCGCGGCATCAGCGCCGCCGGGTGGCTTTCGTCGAGCCAGAACATCTGTGCGCGTGTGCCGAGGCAGAAGCCGAGCTCCGGAATGACCGGCGATGACTGCAGCCAGCCCCCCGACGGCGTCGACGAGACCATGTTGCCGGCCTTGTCGATGATGTCGAAATGCACCGTGTCGCCGATGACTTCGCCGACGTGGCCGACCGTCGGCTCGCCGGCGCCCAGCGAGCCCACGGCGGCGCGCGGCCCCTCCTCGCGCCGGACCCGGATGACGCCGCCATAGCCCGGTACCGCGCCCGGTCGCAGATCGAGCGAGGCCCTGTTCGAGATCAGCTTGCGGCGCTCGGCATTGTATTTCTCCGACAGCAGCGTCTCGATCGGGACCTTCACGAAATCAGGGTCGCCGTAAAAGACCTCGCGATCGGCGTAAGCGAGCTTGGCGCACTCGACCTGGAGATGGATGAACTGCGGACCCGCAGGATCCATCCCGTCGAGGTCGTAACCGCGCAGAAGCGCAAGCTGCTGCAGCATCACCGGTCCCTGGCTCCAGACGCCGGCCTTGCAGACCGTGTAGCGGCCGTAGTCGTAGGTGAGCGGCGCCTCGACGCGCGCCTGCCAGCGCGCCATGTCGGCGCCGGTGAGCAGGCCGCCGTGCGGCGTGCCGCTCACATCCATGACCTTCTGCGTGCGGCAGAAACGATCGATCGCCTCGGCAATGAAACCCTGCGACCAGATCGTCCGCGCCCGCTCAATCTGCTTCACGCGGTCGCCGCCGGCGTCCGCGGCTTCCTTCAGAACGCGCCCGTAGGTGTCGGCCAGTGCGCGGTTTGCGAACATCTCGCCCGGCTGCGGGACTTTCCCGCCCGGCAGATAGACGGCCGCGGATGTCGGCCAATGCTCGCGGAAAAGATCCTCGACGGTCGCGATCGTCGCGCTCGCGCGCTCCGCCAGCGGATGGCCGTCGCGCGCATAGGAAATGGCCGGTCCGAGCACGTCGGCAAGATGCATGGTGCCGTAATCGCGCAACAGCAGCATCCACGTGTCGAACATTCCCGGCACGCAGGCGGCGAGCAGCCCGGTGCCCGGCACGATGTCGAGGCCGAGATCGCGAAAGCGTGCGATCGTCGCCGCATCCGGTGCCGGCCCCTGTCCGCAGATCACCTCCGGCCTGCCGCGCCTGACGTCGTAGAAAATGACCGGAACGTCCCCGCCGGGGCCGTTGAGATGCGGCTCGACGATCTGAAGCGTGAATGCCGTGGCGACCGCCGCGTCAAATGCATTGCCGCCCTTTTCGAGCGTCGCCATGCCGACCGCGGTTGCAATCCAATGCGTGCTGGTAACGACACCGAACGTGCCCTCGATTTCGGGCCGCGTGGTGAAAGGATTGGGATTGATCTTGGAGACACCTGCGCGCATGTCTGTTTCCTGACTACCCCGCCTTACCGTCAGAACCCGGTGGCAAAGCGCGCCATCACGACAATGATGGCAACCTGCATCGTTCCCTGCACCGCCACCACATGGACGTAGGTCCTCATCCAGCGGCCAATTTTCTCCGCATCCGGTTGCGGCTTCTGGATCTCGAAGTAGAGCCGCAGATTGGCCGGCAGCAGGTAGCCGAGGCCCTGTATCGTAAGCACCGTGACGATCGCGAGCGCGGCAATGACCCACCAGAATTCGGGATAGCCGAGATCGAGATAGCCGATCCGCACGGCCAGGAACCAGCCGGCGGTCGAGGTGATGATCGACAGGGTCGGCATCAAAATCAGCGTGCGCGGGATCAGGCCCGAAATGATGGCGCGCCGCGTATCGAGCGACACGCCGCGCAGAATCGGGCCGACAACGAAGCCCATGAACAGGTCGATGCCCGTCCACAGCGCGCCGGTCATTACGTGCACAAAATCGAGGAACCAGAGGCTGGGACTCAGGATCGCGACAATCATCACCGCAAAGGCCGCGGCCGATGCGACGAGATACCAGGGCCTCAGCGGAGCGGCGGCGCAGGCGTGCCGCGCGGCCAATGCGGTCTCGGACAAACGTCAGGTCCCCTCACAGTTCCGCAAAGACCGTAACCGCGGCGCATCGCATTGCCAAGCTGCGTGCTTTCTGCGGCATTTGACCTTGGCCGGCCTCTTCCGGGGGCGGATGGAACCCTTACAATGGTCGCTTTCGCGGGGGGCGGCGGTGCAACGGCGGCAATTTATCAAAATTACAGGCGGTGCGGTTTTGTGGCCGGTCGCGGCGCGCGCCCAGCAAAAGCGCGCGTACCGCATCGGGGTTCTTTCCCAGGACCTGCAACCGGGGCTGCTGGAGACTTTTCGCGATGAACTTCAGAAGCGGGGCTACGCCGAGGGAAAAGACGTCACCATCGAGCTGCGAAATGCCGCCGGCCACAACGAGCGGCTTCCCGCGCTTGCGGAAGAGCTGCTGCGGACGAATGTCGACGTCATCGTCGCCGTCAACACGCCTGCGGCGCTGGCTGCTCAAAAAGCCACCAGGTCAGTCCCGGTCGTCATGATGCGCGTGGCCGATCCGGTAAGGTCCGGACTGATCGACAGCCTCGCGCGTCCAGGCGGGAATATCACCGGGCTGAGCTTCATGCCGGAGGCGCTGGGGCCAAAAGGCGTCGAGCTCCTGCACGAGATGCTTCCCGACATCACGCGGATGGCGGCGCTCTACCAGGGACATAACCCGGGAGCCGTGATCATCATCGACGACGTCGAGCGCAAAGGTGCGCAGCTTGGCTTGAAATTCGTACGGCTTCCGGTGAAGGGCGAGCCCGACCTTGCGGGCGCGTTCGAGACGGCAACAAAAGAAAAGGCCCAGGCGCTCTTCGTGATGGATGATGGCGCAATGACCGAACAGCGGCAGCGAATCGTTGCCCTGGCGACCAGGCACGGCCTCCCCGTGGTGTCGATCTACCGGGACTTCGCCGCCGCCGGCGGGCTTATCGCCTATGGCCCGAACCTCGACGTCGTGTACCGGCGCGCCGCGGTTTACGTCGACAAACTCATAAAGGGCGCCTCGGCATCCTCTCTTCCGGTCGAACAGCCGGTCAATTTTTATCTCGCGATCAACGTGAAAGCGGCAAAGGCGCTCGGTCTCACGATTCCACAGTCAATCCAGGTCAGGGCCGACGAGATCATTGAATAGATCCCTGATCTGGCCGACGCTGCGCGGCTAGATGTTTGCCGTCGTCTGCATGATGACCCTGATGACGGCTCCGGTTCCGGCCGAAATGGCGTGAGAAACAAATCCGAGATCGACGCCGAATTGCGTTCCCAGCAGCGGCAGTACGATGATCAGCCCGATCAGGATTGCCATGCCGTAAGGCTCAAGCCGCGCCAGCCGGCGCCCCAGCACATTGGGAAGCAGGCCCACCGCGATGCGCCCGCCATCCAGCGGCGGCAGCGGAAACATATTGAACACCGCCAGGACCGCGTTGATGACAACGGCGTTCTTCAAATTGAGCGCGGTCCATTGGGCGGCAGACGACGGCAGGTAAATGACGAGGTGAAAGCTCAAGGCGGCAACCACGGCCAGGGCAATGTTCATGACCGGTCCGGCGGCTGCAACCAGGACCATTCCCATGCGTGGGTTACGCAAGGCGTTGAAATTGACCGGCACCGGCCTGGCATATCCGAAGAGAAACGGTGAACGCGCGAGCAGGAGCAATCCGGGCAGGAGAACCGTTCCGAAAGGGTCGATGTGCCGCAGCGGATTCAGGCTGACACGCCCCAACCGCGACGCGGTGTGATCCCCCAGAAAGCGCGCGACATAGGCATGCGCCGCCTCATGGAAGGTGATGGCAAACAGCAGCGGCAGGAGCCAGACGGAGATGGTGCTGATCAGATCCATTGCTCAGGCAATCAGGCGAGGTCCGATACCGTCGACTCGGCACGCGGCAATCATTTGCCAGTATACCAGACGCCGGTGTCTTGCCTCCCCAATTGTCCTGGCACACAGGCAGCGCCTACGCCGCCTGCGCCGACAGCTCCTTGTCCTTGTCATCCGCGCGTTGCGCGGCCGGGCGCGCCGCGATGCGCGCCGAATAATCGAGAAACTCCTTCCGCTCCGGGATCAGCTTGAAGATGGTGCCCCAACGAATATTGGAGCCAATGACGACGTCGGCGGCGGTGAACTGATCGCCCATCAGCCAAGGTCCTTTTTTCACCGCCTCGGCCAGGACATTCATCGTCGTGTCGAAATCGCCATAGCCGAGCATGGCGCGCCGCGCCGGCTCCTTGCGCGGCGCGGCGCGGTCGATCACCGCGGGTTCAAGACAGCCCGGCCCGAAAAACAGCCATTTCAGATAGACGCCGCGCCGCGGATCACCGATCGGAATATTGAGCTTCTTTTGCTGAAATTCGTCCGCCAGATACGTGCAGATGGCCGCGACTTCCGTGATGATGGTGTCGCGGTGCCGCAGCGCAGGCACCTTGCCCATCGGATTAATGGCGAGGTAGTCGGGCTTGAGGTTATCGCCCTCACTCAGCTTGAGAAGCCTGATGTCGTAGGGCTCGCCGATTTCCTCCAGCATCCACAGTACAATGGAAGAGCGCGACGGCGCGGCATGATAAAGCGTGATATTGGCCATAAAGCACCTTGCAAGTTCGACGGCAAAAGCAGATCTGAGGGTGGATCATCAATGTGCAGAGACCGTGACAAAGGCTGGCACCATGCCCGGTAACGTTCGCGACAACACCCGGCTGCATCGCTTCGAGCTCGATACCGACGGCCACATCGCTTTTTCAAACTATAAGCGCAGCGACGGGCTGCTCACAATCCTGCACACTGAGGTGCCGAAAGCGCTGGAGGGCCGCGGCATCGGTTCCGCGTTGATCCGCGGCGTGCTTGACGCCGCGCGCGCGCAAGGCCTGAAGGTGAACCCGGTGTGCCCGTTCGCGAAGGCCTATGTCGAGCGCCATCCCGAGTACGCCGACCTGCGGCAGCCGTGAATTCACTCGGCCGCGGCCTCGCCCGGGCGCGCGGTGCGATATTTCAGCCGTGCCATCACGGCATCGACCGCCACCACGAGAAGTCCCGCGCCCAGGACCTGCCATCCCGGCCTGATGCCGGCGTCAAGGTCGAACACGGTCCCGAGCACGCGCAGCGGCGAAACGTGAAACGCGACGGCGATGCCGATTGCCTCGCCGGCAAACGTGAGCAGCGATACCGCGATCGAAAGCACGAGAAGGCTCACCGTGGAGAGATCGCCCGCGTCCTGCCACCACGCGAACAGCCGGTACGCGATCAGCCACAGGAACAGGCCTGCGGCGAACGTGGGCACCGTCACGTCGGCCTTGGTCTGCTGGAAGTAATGGATGAGCGCGAGCAGAGCGATGGCATAGACCGCCTGGTGCAGACGACGCCAGCGTACGCCGCCAAGTCGGCGCACCATGCCGTCGGTCGATGTCGCCGCCAGCGCCGCAAGCCCGGCCCAGGCGATCGCGCCGATGATCAGATAGACCCGGTGCGTGATCTCGTGAAAGGTCTTGGCGACGCTGTAACCCTGATCGGCAAAGAACAGGGCAAGATGGGCAGCGATGTAGCAGAACGTCCCGACGCCGAGCATGCGTCGGATATCGATCAGGTTGCCGTAACGGAATACGCGGCGGAACGGTGTCACCGCCAGCGTTGCCCCGAGGAAAACGAGCGCCCAGAAACCGGCGCGATGAATGAGTTCGTTGATCGGACGCGCGCCGTGGGCAATCGCGCCCGCCTCGAGGACCGCTTTTGCGAGTGGAAAAAGCAGCACCGCGAGCGCAGCCACGCGCAGCAGCGACGGCCTGCCGCGACGGTCGCGCCACAACTGCCAGGAAGATTTCACCGGATCCCGCATCGCGAACACATCGAAGCGTTTTTGCCAAAATCGCGCAAATCGAATGAAAACTGCCGCCGTTTTCCCGTCCTTTTCGGATAATGCACCAAATGCCGCCGATTCTCGCGCCCGCCAGTTAACCTTTCGAATCACAGGCCCGTGCTAGCATTTTGAAATTGCGTTGATTCGTTGCGACTACAAGCATGCGTGCAAACGTCCCGCCGCAACGGAACAAAATCACGCGGCCAACATTACGGGAAGCGGAGGAGGAGCGGAACGGACCACAGTGAAGCTGCGCCGGGGGATTTTCATGGAGGCCACCGATGTCGCGAGCTTTGTTGCGCTCACTGCTAGTTTTCGTGCCTGCACTTCTCGTCACCAACGTCGCGTTCGCACACGATAGCTGGATCAACCGCGGCGGCTTCAAAAATGCGGCCGGCGAATGGTGCTGCGGCGACTATGACTGCAAGAGTTACACGCGGACGTCGTCAACTCCGACGGGCTGGATGGTCGAAGGCGAACTGGTGCCCTTCGACGAGGCGATGCCGGTTGCACCGCCCGACGGCAAACTCACGATCTGCCGCCGTCCGGACGGCACAAGACGCTGCGTCTTCGGTCTGAAGCCCGGGACGTAGAGCAAGGCTGCATACCCGCTGTCGTGGCCGCCTTGGCCACGGAGGTGTTGTTATGATCTGCGTCAGTCTTTGGGTGAACCGCCGAAACGAACAATCGCCGCCATGATCGTTGCAGCGCCGACAAGAATTGCCGAGGCGCCGGTATTGTCGCCGTTCACGAAATAGGCAACCGCGGCAAGGTTGACCCCGCAAAAACCAAGCGACAACGTCCAGGCGCCAAGCCAGTCGAAAGATTCTTCCGCCCTGTCCTTGCGCGCCTGCCCGGTCCTGGCGCGCGCTTTAGGTGGCAGCCATATCGGCATGACGTTGACTCCAATCCTGTTGTCACCCTCCCTCGCAAGTTTCATGCCCGCCTTGACATAAGAGCGCAGGTTTTCTTTTCAAGTTCCTTCAATGTGTTCGCCAAAAGCACCGCATCATTGAGTCAAATGCGCGGCAATGGCCGCCCGCCCGCCTGTTTCGAGGGGACTTTGACCCAGGCTTCACCGTCGAGCACGACCTCGCCGGCTACCGAGCACCGGCACGCAAGCCGCGCGCGCGACTTCTCGGGAAGAAGTTCCGCCACCTCGACGACCACCTCTACCGTGTCGCCGATCTTCACCGGCGCACGGAAATGCAGAGTCTGCGAAATGTAGACGGCACCCGGACCGGGCAACCGCGTGCCGAGCACGGCCGATATCAGGCTTGCAGTGTAAAGGCCGTGCGCAATGCGCGTCCCGAATGGCGTCTTCGCCGCGAAATGCTCCGACAGATGGATAGGATTTCGATCGCCGGTAACTTCCGCAAAACCGACAACATCCGAGGAATCGATCGTCTTTTTGAGCGTCTCGGTCATACCGATCGAGAGGTCCTCGAAATAAAGCATCTGCAGCGGCAACATTCTATGGCTCTGCGCGTTATCGGATCGGCGGTTGGGCTGCGGGCAGCATCGAGAAAGTCCTGCTCGAAGCATCACGCATCAATCCGATGCTTCTTACAGTCATTTGTTCGGATGCAATAGCTGTCATGATGATCATTCGTATCGCCATCAGTGTTTTCGCGCTGACCCTGCTTGGCCTCGGGGTTTCATTGAACGCCGCGCAAAGCGAGCGGGACGCTGCGGCCGCCACTATGGCTACGCTCCATCGCTAGATGGCCTGCGGCCGAGACGCCAGAGCGCGCCGATCAATGCCATGTTGGTCAGGGCAAACGCCGTCAAAATCCCGATCGTTGCATCGACGCCGTATGCCTCGATCAGCAGAGCGCCGGCAGACGGCGCCAGGGCCTGAACGATCAGGCTCGGGAATGCGAGCCTGCCCATCAGGCGCGGAAAGCGCACCGGCCCGAACAGGGCAAGCGGCAGCGTGCCGCGGCCTATCCATGAAATTCCGTAACCTGCGCCGTAGAGCACGATTACAAGCAGCAACGCCGGCACCGCCCCATACAGAAGCAACAGTCCGGCGGCCATCAGCGTGCACGAGGCGACCATCGTCCAGATCGGATGATAACGGCTGCCGAACAGGCGCTCGACGACACGGGCACCGACCTGCGCGGGACCGAAGAGCGTGCCGAAGCTGACCGCGACGGCGAAATCGAGCCCCCTCGCCTGCAGAAAAATAAGCAGATGCACGACTACAATCGACCCTATGCCCGCGGCGATCGAAAGCACCGCGGCAAGCAGCGCAAAAATCAGAGTTTCGTGCTCGATGCGCGCGGGTTGCCCGCGCGGCACCTGGCCATCCGCCGCTGCTGGTTTTGCGGCCATTGCAACCGGCCTTACGGCGATCATCTGCAACGGCAGGACGAGAAACAGATGCAGGGCGGCATAGATCAAGCAGGCCGCACGCCACCCGACGTGGTCGATCATGAAGGCGCTCAGCGGCCAGCAGATGGTGCTGGCGAATCCGCCGAACAGCGTGAGATTGGTGATCGGCGTGCGTGCCTCGCTGCCATACATGCGGCCGAGCGCGGCAAAGACCGCATCGTAAAGCCCGCTGCCCATGCCGATGCCGACCAGCAGCCAGGCCATGAAATACACCGGCAACGCCGGCGACAGACCGATCGCGGTCAGGCCCGCTGCGTAGCAGAGCGAACTCGCGAGCAGGACCGGCCGGCCGCCGCGCCTGTCGATGATGTGGCCGACGCGCGGCGATATCAGGCCGGCAACGAGAAGGCCAACTGACGTTCCCGCAACCACGTAGCCGAGCGACCATCCCGTTTCCGCAACGATCGGCTCGGCAAATACCGCGGGAAAATAAAATGAGGTTCCCCACGCCAGGATCTGACCGATGCCAAGAGCCGTGATGACAAGGCGGCGGTCAAGGCGGCGTGCCGTACTGATCAACGTCGAATCCACAGCGTTTCAGCTCGCCGGCTGTGTTTCGGCCTTGTTGCCGGCGAAAGCCGCGGCACGGCCGGCGCGCGAATTCATGGCGTCTCTCCCCTCGGGTGCGGACTCGGGGGGCAATGTACACAATCGCGCGTCGGCGGCACCCTCATGTCGCACTGCACAAATTCTGCCCGGCGAGTTGCCGCGGCCGGGACGGTAAATTCTAAATTAATTATTTAAATACAAAGCTTTAAGCTATGCATTTTTCGCTTAGCTGCAGCGCAACAATATTGCTTTTCATGGCAGCGAACGTGCCTATGTTGCGGTTGAACAATCGACCGGTATTGAGCCGGACCGAAGGAAAGAAGGACTGCAATGATCGCCGCACTTGTCCGCTTCATCCAGGAGTGGAAGCGCTACAACCAGAGTCTCAACGAACTGTCGCGCCTGGGCGACCGCGAGCTTGCCGACATCGGCATCAGCCGCTCTGACATCCCGCGCATTGCCTGGAACTCTGCGCACCGCGACTAACCGGGCAGATTGCGCCTTTATCGGAAAACGCCCGCGGTCTTCCGCGGGCGTTTCGTTTTTCCACGCGAGACGCCCTTCCTCGCCTGAGGCCTTACTTGCGGATGCCGGCGGAACTTGCTGGCAGGATTGCAGCTTCCGGCCGTAAAGCCTATCCATCAGCGGATGACATCGCGGCAAACGGGACCGGTTCACGTCATTGGCAGCGGCCTCGCCGGCTCGGAAGCCGCCTGGCAGCTGGCGCAGGCAGGCATCCCCGTGTCGCTCCACGAGATGCGCCCGGTCCAGTCGACGCCTGTCCACAAGACCGATCGCTGCGCGGAGCTCGTGTGCTCGAATTCCTTTCGCTCCGACGACAGCGCACACAATGCGGTCGGTCTCCTGCATGAGGAAATGCGACGGCTCGGCTCGCTCGTCATGCGGGCCGCTGATGAAAACCAGGTCCCGGCGGGCGGCGCGCTCGCGGTCGACCGTGACGGTTTTTCGGCAGCAGTATCCGCCGCGATCACTTCTCATCCGTTGATCGAGCTTCGGCGTGAAGAAATCACCTCACCGCCGGACGACTGGGACAGCGTCATCATCGCAACCGGCCCGCTGACGTCCCCCGCCCTTAGCGCGACCATCGGAAAACTGACCGGCGAAGCGCAGCTTGCTTTTTTTGACGCCATCGCGCCGATCGTGCACCGCGACAGCATCGACTTCGGGTGCGCCTGGTTCCAGTCGCGCTACGACAAGGCCGGCCCCGGCGGATCCGGGGCCGACTACATCAACTGCCCTATGTCGCGCGAGCAATATGAAGCGTTCGTAGCGGCCCTGCTCGCGGCGGATAAGGCGAGCTTTCATGACTGGGAGGCCTCGACACCCTATTTCGACGGCTGCCTGCCTATCGAGGTGATGGCGGAGCGTGGTCCCGAAACGCTGCGGCATGGGCCAATGAAGCCGTTCGGGCTCACAAACCCGCATCGCCCCGGCGAAAAACCCTATGCGGTCGTTCAGCTGCGGCAGGACAACAGGCTCGGCACCCTCTTCAACATGGTCGGCTTCCAGACCAAGCTCAAACACGGTGAGCAGGTGCGCCTCTTCCGTACCATCCCGGGCCTGCAAAACGCCGAGTTCGCCCGGCTCGGCGGGCTCCACCGGAATACGTTCCTCAACTCGCCGAAATTGCTCGACGCGACCTTGCGGCTACAGGTCAACAAGTGCTGGCGTTTTGCCGGACAGATCACCGGCTGTGAGGGCTACGTGGAATCCGCGGCCATGGGTCTGCTTGCCGGCCGCTTCGCCGCCGCCGAGCGGCGTGGACAAGCCATCGAGCTTCCGCCCGCCACTACCGCGCACGGGGCACTCCTTGCGCACATCACCGGCGGCCATATCGAGACGATCGACGCCGGCCCGGCGTCCTTCCAGCCGATGAACGTGAATTTTGGCCTGTTTCCGCCTTTGGCCGAATCTCCTGCCGTCGACCGCAAAAGCGGACTTGGGCGTGCCGCCGCGAAAGCCCTGGCGCGCAAGCGTGCCCTGACCGCCCGCGCGCTTGCCGATCTCGACCGCTGGATCGCCGGCGAACCGCCGGCCGTCGCCGCCGAATGACTAGCCGCCAATCCGTGCAAGCGATTTCGCAGCCCGCCAGACAGACCACTGGCGCCGCCATGGCGAAATGACGGGAGGCCGAAACGGCTGGTAGCCGGTTCGTTCCATTGCCGCCAGCCATGGCCGCAGCGGTGCCAGGCAGAGAAAGGCCGGCCATACACTGTCCGGCAGTCCGGCGCTCAGCCTGGCAACATTTCCGAGGTGACGGCGGGCGCGAAGACGAAGTTCGGCGAGCACAGCCCGTAGCTCGGTGGTCGCGCGCATGGCAAAGAGGTCTTCCGCGTCGGCTCCGTATAGCCCGAGCATATCGAGCGGCACGAAAAGCTGACGGCGCGCCGCATGACGCGGCAGCCAGGCGAGCACATTCGCGATCGTCCGCGCCTGGGCTGCCTCCGTGACAGCGGCCCTCGTCTCGGCCGTCGCGTCGAGAATCCGCGCGGCAAGAGCAAAGATGGTACCTGCGGTGCTCGCAGCATATGTCTGCAGAGCTGAAATCGTGGGCAGCGGTTCGTCGTAGACATCGAAACGGTGCGCTTCGACCAGGCCGGCAAGCGGCCCTGCCGGCAGCCCGTACCGCTTCAATGTCGCAAGCAATGACGCTGCGACCGGATTTGCATTGGCTTCTCCCGCCCGCTCGCCGTCCAGCACCTCGCGCCACCACTGCAGCCTGATCTCGCCGGGCATAGGTTCGCGCGCCAGGTCGCGGATCCGCGAAATCTCGATGTCAAAGGCATAGAGCGAAAACAGCGCGTCACGCCGCTCGGCCGGCGCGAACAATGTCGCAAGGTATCGGCCGTGATCGGCGTCGCGGACCAGCGCCGCGCAATATCCGAAGGTCCCGTTCATCCGGACAGCCTAACGCCTGAGCTAGGCGACGGCGACCAGTCCCGCGCCGACGCGGCGGTTTTCAGCCAACAGGATGTTGTACGTGCGCACGGCAGCGCCGGTCGGCATCGCGTCGACCGGGAGCGCCAGATCGCGAAACCGGCTGCGCAGATGCTCGGGCAAGACCCAAGGGTCGCGCCCGGCGCCGATGAGAAAGAAATCGAGCGTTTGCGCCCGCTCGAAGACCGCGGCGAGAGCCGCCTCGGTCACGTGCGCAGCATCGTCGACCGGCCAGGCCCAGATGCCGTCGGGAAGGCACAGGAGCGATCCGCGGTGCGACATTCCCGCAAACCGGAAGCCGCCGTCGCCATAGGCGTCGATAGGCGCAGGCTGCGGCAAATGCGGCGCATCGGCGCGGCCGCCCATGGACATGTCTACTTGTCCCGGTCCGGAGCGCTGAGCGAATCCCTGCCGGTCCCGACGCCGAGGTAGATCAGGATCGGCGACGCGATGAATACCGACGTATAGGTGCCGACCAGCACCACGCCGAACATCATGGTCGCGGTGAAGCTGTGAATCGCCTGCCCGCCGAACAGCAGCAGCGCGAGCAATGCCAGCGACACCGTGACGTGCGTGATGACCGAGCGCGACAATGTCTGGTTCACCGACGCATTGAGCAGGTCTGGCATCGGCATCCTGCGGAAACGGCGCAGCATTTCGCGGATGCGGTCATAGATGACGACCGTGTCGTTGAGTGAATAGCCGAGGATCGTCAGCAGCGCGGCGATGCTGGTGAGGTCGAAATCGACCTGCGTGACCGACATGAAGCCGATCGTAAGCACGATGTCGTGCACGTTTGCGATCATCGCGCCGAGCGCAAACTGCCACTCGAACCGGAACCACAGGTAAATCAGGATCCCTACGATCGCGAGCATCAGTCCGATGACGCCGTAGGACAAGAGCTCGCCGGACACGCGCGGGCCGACGACTTCGACGCGCCGGTAGTCGACGTCCGCGCCCAGCGCCCCGCGCACCTTGCCGACGGCCTCCTGCTGGGCTGTTTCACCGCCGGGCTGCTCTGCGATGCGGATGAGCACGTCGTTCGGCGCACCGAACTGCTGCAGCTGCACCTCGCCCAGGCCGAGGGAGCCGAGCGAGGCGCGCATCTTCGCGAGATCGGCAGGACCTGCTCTCGTCTGCACCTCGATCAGCGTGCCGCCTTTGAAGTCAATTCCGAAATTCAGGCCGTGGAAAAAATACAGCGAGATGGCGACGATCGACAGCAGCGCCGACATCGGGAAGCTGATGCGCCGGAAGCGCATGAAATCGAACTTGGTATCGTCGGGAACGATGCGAAGCAGACGCACGATGCGGATTCCTAGATGGGCACGCGTTGCGGGCGACGCCAGCGCACCCAATAGGCAACAATCAGCCGTGTCAGGGTGAAGGCGGTGAAGACCGTCGTGATGATGCCGATGCCGAGGGTCACGGCAAAGCCGCGCACCGGCCCGGTGCCGATATAGAACAGCACGGCGGCGGCAATGAACGTGGTGATGTTCGAGTCGAGGATCGTCGCAAGTGCGCGCGTGAAGCCCGCGTCGATGGCGTTGATCGGCGTCCTTCCGCCGCGTACTTCCTCACGGATACGCTCGTAGATCAGGACGTTGGAATCGACAGCAATGCCGACGGTCAGCACGATGCCGGCGATGCCGGGGAGCGTCAGCGTCGCATTGAGCATGGACAATATGCCGAAGATCATGGCTACGTTGACGGCAACGGCGACGTTGGCGAACAGCCCGAAAAGCCCGTACGTCGCAAGCATGAAGACGATCACCATCGCCGCGCCGACATAGGACGAGAGCTTGCCCTTGGCGATCGAATCCTGTCCGAGACCGGGGCCAACCGTTCGTTCTTCGATGATGGTGAGCGGTGCCGGCAGCGCACCGGCACGCAGCAGAATGGCAAGATCGTTCGCGCTCTCGACCGTGAAGCTGCCGGAAATCTGCCCGGAACCGCCGAGGATGGGCTCCCGGATCACCGGTGCCGAAATCACCTGGTTGTCGAGAATGATCGCAAACGGTTTGCCGACGTTTTCCTGCGTCACCTGGGCGAACTTGCGCGCGCCGGACGTATTGAAACGGAAATTGACGACCGGCTCGTTCGTACGCTGGTCAAATCCCGGCTGCGCATCGGTCAGATCCCCGCCCGATACAAGAATCCGCTTTTCGACGAGATACGGCGTCCGTGGCTGCGACGCGCTGTAAAGGATTTCAGAATCCGGCGGAACGCGACCCTGCAGCGCCTGCTCCGCCGGCAGTGAAACATCGACCATCCGGAAATCGAGCTTCGCCGTCTTGCCGAGCAGTTCCTTCAGCCGGGTCGGATCCTGCAGGCCCGGAACCTGCACCAGAATGCGATCGATGCCCTGGCGCTGGATGAGCGGCTCGACAGTACCGAGTTCGTTGACGCGCCGTTCGATGATCTGGATGGATTGCTCGACCGACTGACGAATGCGCTCGGTAAGCGCCGGCTCGGTGACGGTCAAACGAACCAGGTTACCCGCTTCGGTCGTGACATTAAGGCTGCGCTGGCCCGTGCTGCTGCCGAGAACACCGCCGATCGGCTGCGACAGCTCCCTGAGCTTGTCGAGCGCCTGATCGAAATTGCTTCCCTCGCGAATTCGGACTTCGACACTGTTGCCGCGGACTACGAGCCCGGTGTAGCCGACGCGCGCATCGCGAAGCACGCGGCGGGCGTCATCACGCAGGGATTCCAGTTTTTCCTTGCGGACCGCTCCACTGTCGACCTCGAGCAGGATGTGCGAGCCGCCCTGAAGGTCCAGCCCCAGCACAACATGGCGTTGCGCCCATTTCGGCCAGCTCTGCACCAGCTTCTCGGGCAGGAAATTGGGAACGGCAAAGAGGCATACCACGAGCGCCGTCAGGACAATCGCCGTCGCCTTCCACCGCGTGAAATAGAGCATGACGTCCCGACTTGCGGCTCAAAAAAGGTCGAGGCTGCCGGCTTCAGCTGGCTGGGGCCTCTTCCTTGACAGGTTCACCTTTGGCGCGAACGTCGGTGACCATCTGCCGCATCTGGCGGATACGCACGTCGTCCGCAATCTCTATTTCAATCTGGTCATCGTCGATCACTTTGGTGACCTTTCCGATCAGGCCGCCATTGGTGATGACCGTGTCACCCCGCCGTACATTCTTGACCATTTCCTGGTGTTGCTTCACCCGCTTCTGCTGCGGGCGCAGGATCAGGAAATACATGATGACGAAAATCAGCGCGAAAGGAAGCAGCGACACCAGCATGCCGCCATCGCCCCCCGCGCCGCCAAACAGCGATCCTTGTCCTTGCGCAAACGCAGGCGTTATGAACATTGAAGCGTGTTCCTTGCGTGGTTTCCCGGCGCCCGACGGCGCACTGATTTTCGCGCGGACTATAGCGGCCGCACGCCCAATTGCAACGATGCTTCTGCCGCGAAAACCGCCGGTTTGCAGCCGTTTTGCCGCAAGGCCGCTTGCTTGACCTACGCTGCCCCGCTAAGAGCAGCTCGAATTTCCGGAAACATGCCGATGGCCAAATCGAAATCCAGAACCTCGCGCCGGCGGCCGGCCAAGAACGTCGCCCGACAGGCCGGCCAAAATGACGTTCTCGAGCGCATCGCCACCGCTCTGGAAAGGCTCTCGCCGCAGCGCAACGAACCGGTCGATTTCGACGCCGCGGATGCCTTTGTCTGGCATCCGGACGGACGTCTTGCGCCGGTTGCCCGCGTGAATCGCGTATCGATGTCGCTCCTCAAGGGCATAGACCGCGTGCGTGACGTCCTGGTTGAAAACACGGAACGGTTTGCCAGAGGTCTTCCCGCCAACAATGCCCTGCTGTGGGGCGCCCGCGGCATGGGCAAGTCCTCGCTGGTAAAAGCCACTCACGCCGGGGTCAACGCGGCCTTGCGCGCCGGCAGACGATCGGGACCGCTCAAGCTGATCGAGATTCACCGCGAGGACATCAATAGCCTTCCGGCGCTGATGGCCCTGACACGGGGTGCACCTCACCGTTTCATCGTATTTTGTGACGATCTGTCCTTCGATGCCGAGGATACAGCCTACAAATCACTTAAAGCATTACTTGAAGGCGGAATCGAAGGCCGGCCGGACAATGTCATTTTCTACGCCACGTCCAACCGCCGGCACCTCATGTCACGCGACATGATGGAAAACGAACGTTCGACGGCAATCAATCCCGGCGAGACGGTGGAAGAAAAAGTCTCGCTGTCGGACCGGTTCGGCCTGTGGCTCGGCTTCCATCGCTGCAGCCAGGACGAATATCTTGCGATGATCGACGGCTATACCGCCCATTACGGGATTCCCGCCCGCGGCGAGGATCTTCACCGTGAAGCCTTGGAATGGGCGACGACGCGCGGCTCGCGCTCGGGCCGAGTGGCCTGGCAGTTCGTGCAGGACCTTGCGGGAAGACTTGGCGTGGCCTTGAAGGAGTCAGGAAGTGGGTAGTGAACAGCGATTAGGCAATTCTACTCGCGCGTCACTGTTCGCCCTTCTTAGGCACCGCCGAGGAATTGCGTCGGGTCGACCGGGGTCGAACCCTTCCGGATTTCGAAATGCAGCTGCGGCGAGGTGACGTTGCCGGTCTGCCCTGCGTGCGCAATCACCTGTCCGCGCTTGATGGTATCGCCGCGCTTGACCAGCAGCTCTTTCGCGTGCGCATAGGCTGACACATATCCGTTCGCGTGGCGGATCAGGACGAGATTGCCGTAGCCTTTGAGCTCGTTGCCCGCATAGGCAACGACACCGTCCTCGGCAGCCTTAACGGGCGTACCCTCCGGAACCGCCAGATTGATCCCGTCATTCTGCGTGCCGTTCGATTTGCTTCCGAAGCCGGCGATTACGCGGCCACGCACCGGCCAGCGGAATGACGGCATTGCCCCGCTCGGCTCCGCGGTTTTGACAACGCTCTCGGTCGTGCGCGGCTCTTCTTTTGCCACGTGTGCGGTTTGTACGGGCGCCGTGCTCGCAACCTTTATCTTCTTTTCGGCCGGCACAGTCCGAGGTTCGGCGACCTTTGGAGCTGCCGGCGGCGCGGACGCGACCTGATGACCGCCAGTCGGAATCGTCAACCGATCCCCGGCAGTCAGCTTCTTGGATGTATCGATGTGGTTGGCCTTGGCAAGCCCGGCCACGGACACGCCGCTATGCCGCGATATGCTGTTCAGCGTCTCGCCGGCCTTGACCACATGGACGTTTCCGTCGGTTTTCGGATGTGATGCCGCCGCATATGACGGCGCGCTCTTCGACGGCGCCGAAACATAACGCGGAATGACCAGTCTCTGGCCTGGCCGGATCTGACCTGGCTCACGAATACCATTGGTCTGCATGATCGCAGAGGCGGGCACGCCGTGCTTTCGCGCAATGCTCTCGACTGTCTCACCGTAGCCTACAGTCACGGGCGAACCGCCGTTCCAGGTCCACTGCCCGCTCGAAGCGGATCCGCCCGTCACATCCGAATACTGACTGTTGGAATTGTAGCCGCCCGAGTTCACCGGGGCATAGGCCGGTGTATACGTCGGCGCACTCGCCGCTGCGACGGTCGCCGGCGGACTCGGCGCCGGCAGAGGTTGCGCTTCGACACGGCTGGCCGGCGAATAGGCGGGCGCTGCAGCGGCCACGTTCTGCGGCGGGCGATCCGTCATATTGGAACTGGAGTCGAAACGCGCGGAGTCCGAACAACCGGCGGCGGTAGCAGCTACCAGCGCGAGAACTGTAGCGCGCGGCCATCCAAGCGGGCGAGACTCCACTTTTGGGCGCGGCATGTGGTTACTCACTCGTGCGCAGGAAACTTAGAATTCGAAATAAACCAGCCGCGAGTAAACAACCGTTTAAGAATTAATGTGCCCCTACCGACGGACCTCGGAGCAAAATGGCCTGCGGTACCCGCGGGATTTTACAATTCCTGCGCCTGTCCCGGCAGCATCGGCACAAAACGCACCGGAATAAGGTCTTCCTGCCGGATCCCCGTTTGCGACTTGGTAAGCTTGATAATGTGTTGCGATCCTGCGTGCGAACCGAGCGGCAGGATCATGATGCCGCCGTCCGCAAGCTGTGCCAGCAGCGTCTCGGGGATCGTTTCAGCCGCCGCGGTGACCATGATGCGATCATAAGGTGCCTTTGCGGGCATCCCGGCAAATCCGTCACCGACGACGACTTCGACATTGTCATATCCGAGTGCCTTGAGGCGGTCGCGGGCCTGGTCGGCGAGCGTGCGGTATCGTTCGACACTGACAACCTCACGCGCAAGCCGGGACAGGATCGCCGCCTGGTACCCCGACCCTGTGCCGATCTCCAGGACGCGATGGTCCGGAGCCACCTCCAGTTGCTCGGTCATATAAGCGACGACATAGGGCTGGCTGATCGTCTGCCCGCAGGCGATCGGCAATGCCTGGTCCGCATAGGCGCTGCCCGCAAATGACGTATCGACGAAATATTCGCGCGGCACTTCGTCCATCGCTTTCAGCACTGCCTGATCGGCAATGCCTCGACGACGCAGCGTCAGGAGGAATTCCATATGATGATCGTCCTGCCGGCTGTGCGGTCTTTTTGACACGTTTGGGCCCCTTTACCGGCACTATTAGCATGTTTGATGAAAATCGGGCTAAGCTCGCCACCGGCACCGAAGGGCTGATGGAACCGGGTAACCGCGATTGAGTTGCAAGGCGGGAGATCAGCCATGAAAAACGCCTCGGCAGCACCACGTCTTCTGGTGGTCGAGGACGAATATTTGATCCGCATGCTGCTTGAGGACATGCTGGACGACCTCGGTTACGGCATCGCGGCGGCAGTCGGGACGCTTACGGAGGCTCGACAGCTTGCGGCGCAAGGTGACTTCAGTGCCGCAATCCTTGACGTCAATCTCGACGGCCAGGAGATTTATCCGGTGGCGGATATCCTGACCGAGCGCGGCCTTCCGTTCGTGTTTGTCACCGGCTACGGCGAGCGCAGCCTGCCGGAGCAATATCGAGACCGCCCTGCCTTGCAGAAGCCCTTTCAGGTGGAGCAGCTGAAAACGGCGCTCGCCGGACTGCTCGGCTAGTCAAAGATATCCGCCAGTTTTGTCATGAACGGCTCGTCGGTTAGATCGAGCCGCAGCGGCGTCACCGCGATGCGGTTTTCCGTCAGCGCGGCAAGATCGCTGCCGGGCGCAGCGCCGACAACGCCGCCGCGCGCAAAGGCAATCCAGTAGTAAGGGTTGCCGCGGCCATCGTGGCGCGCGTCGATGCGCAACAGATCCTGATCGCGCTTGCCCTGCACCGTGATGGCAACGCCCTTGACGTCCTCGGGCAGGCAATCCGGAAAGTTCACATTGACGAGCACGTCGCGCGGCATTCCGGTCTTCAGCACGCGTCTGATCAGATCGGGCGCAAACTTGATCGCGGTATCCCAATATGGGTGATGCTTCGTCGTGAACGCGTAGGCCTGCGACAGCGCGAATGACGGGATGCCGAGCACGGTGCCTTCCATTGCTCCCGCGACCGTACCGGAATAGGTGACGTCCTCCGCGCAGTTGCGCCCCCGATTCACTCCGGAGAGAACAAGATCGGGCTTCTCTTTCATCAGATGCCGGACACCCATGATGATGCAGTCGGTCGGCGTGCCCTTGACCGCGAAATGGCGCTCGCCGACCTCGCGCATGCGCAGCGGATCGTTCAGCGAAAGCGAGTGCGACACACCGGATTGATCGATTTCCGGTGCCACGATCCAGACTTCGTCGGAAAGCGTGCGCGCGATTTTTTCGCAGGCCGCCAGTCCCGGCGAGTGAATGCCGTCATCATTGGTAATGAGGATACGCATCAATTGCGCTCGATCGTTTTCAGTCCGCCCATGTATGGCGCCAAAGCCGATGGCACCGCAATCGAGCCGCCTTCCTGCTGATAGGTCTCCATGACCGCGATCAGCGCGCGGCCGACGGCGACACCGGAACCGTTGAGCGTGTGCACGTGCTTCACGCCGTCCTTTGCCCGATAGCGCGCATTCATGCGGCGGGCCTGAAACTCGCCGCAGTTGGAACAGGATGAAATCTCGCGATAGGCGTTTTGGCCCGGCAGCCAGACCTCGATGTCGTAGGTCTTCTGCGCGGCGAAACCCATATCGCCGGTGCAGAGTGTGACCACGCGATAGTGCAGATCGAGCTTCTTGAGCACCTCTTCGGCGCAGGCGAGCATCCGCTCGTGCTCGTCCTTTGATTTGTCCGGTGTCGTGATCGATACCAGCTCGACCTTCGTGAACTGGTGCTGGCGGATCATGCCGCGCGTATCCTTGCCGGCGGCGCCCGCTTCCGCGCGGAAACAGGGCGTGCAGGCGGTCAGGCGCATCGGCAGCTGCGCCTCCTCAATGATGGATTCGCGCACAAGATTGGTAAGCGGCACTTCCGCGGTGGGAATGAGCCAAAGGTCGGTCGTGGTGCGGAATTGGTCCTCGGCAAACTTCGGTAGCTGCGCTGTTCCGAACATGACATCGTCACGCACCAGGATCGGCGGATTGACCTCCGTATATCCGTGCTCCTTTCCCGTATGCAGGTCGAGCATGAATTGTCCAAGGGCGCGCTCCATTCGCGCCAGGCCCTTCCGCAGAACGACAAAGCGGGCGCCGGACAGTTTTGCCGCCAGTTCGAAATCCATCTGGCCCAGGGCTTCGCCGATCTCGAAATGCTGCCGCGGCTTGAACGCATAGTCGCGCTTCCTGCCGAAGGCATGATGCTCGACATTGCCGCTTGCGTCGGCGCCGTCCGGAACATCGTCGAGGGGCATATTCGGAATTTGCGCGAGTTCCCGATGCAGGTCGGCGGCGACCTTGTTCTGCTCCTCCTCAAGCGTCGGCAAGGAGCCCTTCAGCTCGTTCACCTCGGCCATCAGCCTGCTCGCCCTGTCCTCGTCTTTGGCCTTTTTCGCCTCGCCGATCTCCTTCGAGGCCGCGTTGCGGCGGGCCTGCGCCTGTTCGAACTTCGTGATCGCCGCGCGCCGCCTTTCGTCGAGCGCGATGAGCATTTTCGACAAAGGCTCCAGCCCGCGCCGTTTCAGGCCGCGGTCGAAGGCGTCAGGGTGCTCGCGAATCCATTTTATGTCGTACATGGCGGGCGCCTTTTAGCACGTCGTGGCCGGGCAAAAGGCACGAAGTGCCGTCTTGGTATCACTTGTCCCGGCCATCCACGCCTTCCTGGTGCGCGAAGACGTGGATGCCCGGCATAAAGCCGGGCATGACGGAGTCAATACCGAACCGGCGCCCTATTCAGCCGGCTTCGCGTTCGCCGTGGCGGCCTCAGAAGCTGCCTTCGCCGCAGCCTCGGCCTGCGCCTTCTTCTCGACCATACGCACCGACCAGATCGAACCCTCATAAAGAATGAGCAGCGGAATGGCGAGCGACATCTGGCTCAGCACATCGGGCGGGGTCAGCACTGCAGCAAGCACGAAGGCACCGACGATGAAATAACGCCGTTTGGCCTTGAGCTGCTCAGCCGTGATCAGGCCGATGCGTCCGAGCAGCGTGAGAATGACCGGCAACTGAAACGCGACACCGAAGGCGAGGACCAGCGCCATCATCAGAGAGAGATATTCGCCGACTTTCGGCATCAGCGCGATCGAGGCGTCCGTTTCAGAGCCCGGTTGCTGCATGTGGAGCGAGAAGCGCACCAGCATGGGCAGCACGAGGAAATAGACCACCAGCGCGCCCAGCGCGAAAAAGACGGGCGTCGCGATCAGATATGGCAGGAACGCCTTACGCTCGTGACGGTAGAGCCCCGGCGCCACAAACATATAGATCTGCGCTGCGACGACCGGAAAAGACAGGAAGGCCGCGCCGAACATCGCAAGTTTCAGTTGCGTAATGAAATATTCGAGCAACGCCGTGTATATGAACTTCGAATTTTCCGGCCCGGCAACCCATACGAATGGCCACACAAGGATGTTGTAGATGTCCTTGGCGAACACAAAGCAGACGGCAAACATCACGCCGAAAGCCAGCAGCGCCTTGATCAGCCGCGACCGCAGCTCGATCAGATGATCCATCAGCGGCGCCTTGGTGGCCTCGATATCCTCGTGCGTCATGCGCTGCCCCCGGCCTGCTTCGGCGGCGGCGTGTCGGCAGTTGCAAAATCTTTGTCGCTGACCTGCGTTGCGGGCTCGGGCAACGCGACGTCCAGCACCGGGGCCGGCGCGGGTTCCGGTTCCGCCGCATTCGCATTTTCATGCGCGTCGGCCTTTGGCAATTCCGGTTTGCTCGCGTCGTCGAACGCGCTTTCAATTTGCTTTTGCGTGTCTGAGAGCGGATCAAAATTTCCCATATCGCTGACCGAGTTCTTCAGATCCTCGGCCTGCTTTTTCAGTTCGGCCAGTTCCGCTTCACGCATCGCCTCCTGGAACTGACCCTGGAATTCGGAGGCCATGCGACGCACCTTGCCCATGTATTGACCAAGGGTCCGCAGAACGGTCGGCAGCTCTTTCGGCCCGATCGCGATCAGCGCGACGATGCCGATGACGACGAGCTCGCCCCAACCAATGTCGAACATGGATTAGTCAACTCCGAGGCGCCATCATAAGGGCGCCGCTACTACAACCGGGCCGGCCCGCGCCTCTCCGAGAACCGGCGCAACGGTCAGGAGCGCACACTCTCGGCGCGCCGCTCGGACTCCGTCTTGGAAGCATTACCGCCGGCCTCAATCGTCTTGACCGGTTCGTTTTTTGCGTCCGCGGTCTTCTCGTCCTCCGACATACCCTTCTTGAAGGCCTTGATGCCCTGGGCGAAGTCGCCCATGAGCGACGAAATCTTTCCACGGCCTCCAAAAAGGACCAGCACAACCACAAGAACGATGATCCAATGCCAAATACTCAGGGAACCCATCGGCAAATCCTCCGCAGCAACGGGCCGTTTCGGCTCGTCCCGCCATGTTTTCAACGTGAAACTAGGCCCCGCAGGCGACAAAAACAAGGACTTCGCGGACGGTCAAAGCGCCGCGCAATCCTTTGAATTTAGGCCATTTACCTTATGCGGGCGCGTTCACTTTTCGGAACGGGACGCCGGCGGCGCGAGGCCCAGATCAAGGTCTCCGGGATCGAGCGGATCTTCGTCGTCACGCAGCGTTGAATCGTCCGAGGGCAACGGCACACCAAAGCCTGGAGGAAGATTGCCCTCAAGCAGACCGGCACCCTTGAGTTCGTCGAGCCCCGGCAGATCTCCGATCTCCTCCAGCCCGAAATGCGAAAGAAATGCCTCCGTCGTTCCGTAGGTGATCGGACGCCCGGGCGCCTTGCGCCGCCCGCGCGGGCGAATCCATCCGGTCTTGAGAAGCACGTCGAGCGTGCCCGCCGCGGTCACGACGCCGCGAATCTCCTCTATTTCGGCCCGGGTAACGGGTTGATGATAAGCGACAATCGCCAGCGTCTCGATCGCGGCACGTGAAAGCTTGCGGGTCTCGACGATCTGCTTCGTCAGCAGCCAGGAAAGATCGGCCGCAGTACGGAAGGTCCATTTTTTGCCGACACGTACAAGATTGACACCCCGCGTGGCGTACTCATCCCTGAGCTGCGCGAGCGCCGCTTTCACGTTCACGCCGTCAGGAAGCCTGCGGGCGAGCATCGCTTCGTCGAGCGGCTCCCCGGCCGCGAAAAGCAAGGCTTCCAGCAGCCGCAACTCCTCGGGGCGAGCCGACGCATCTGGTGCGACCTCCTCCGCCCGCTCATTGTTCTGCACCACTACGAGCTTCTTGGCCACGCTCGGCATGGACTCTTTTCCCTTATGCGTTTTCTTGCGCGTCATGCGTCGTAGCTATTCCAATCGCACCGACGCGCTTGCGCATATAGATCGGTGCGAATGACTCCTTCTGATGAATTTCCGCAATACCTTCACGGACCAGCTCGAGCGCGGACGCAAACGATGACGCAAACACTGTCGCTGCAAGTGCTGGCTCTACCACATAGCTGATCAGGAACTGATCGATACGCGACCAATCGGCCGACTGCCCGATCAGGCGCTCCAGGGCGCTGCGCGCTTCCGCGAGCGACCACACGGTTCGTTGCTTGAACCGGACGCGCGAAAGTGCGGTCCGTGCCCGCTGCGTCGCGTAGGCCGAAAGCAGATCGTAGAGTGTTGCCGACCACTCCGGCTGCTTGATCTCCGCAATCGGCTCCGGCAACCCTCGGGGGAACACATCGCGATTGAGCTGAGGCCGCTCCATCATCCGCGTCGCCACTTCGCGGATCGCTTCCAGCCTGCGGAGCCGATTGGCGAGCGCCAGCGCCATGTCTTCCGCGCTCGGTCCCTCGCCCGCCTCGGCCTCCGGCAAGAGCAGTCTTGACTTGAGATAGGCGAGCCACGCCGCCATCACCAGGTAGTCCGCCGCAAGCTCGAGCCGCAACTGTCGTGCCGCTTCGATGAATGACAGATATTGGTCGGCGAGCGCGAGGATCGAAATCTTGGCGAGATCGACCTTCTGCTGGCGCGCGAGCATAAGCAGGAGGTCGAGCGGACCCTCGAAACCTTCCACGTCGACGATCATCGCCGGCTCCGTCGTGCCGCGATCAGCTCCGAGCGTCGTGTCGAAATCGTCGGTAGTCATGCCCCTGCCTTTTTCCCCTGTGCCGCCACCCGCCCGTCGGCGATCATCTCCGCGAACAGGCTGCGCGCCGCTTCAGCGTCGAATTCCTCGGGCGCCTTGCGTGCGGCAAGCGCCGCATCGGCCCGCCTGGCAGCCTCCCCGGCAAGCTCAGGCACTTCGCCCGCAACTGCGGCCATCTCGTTCAAGTCGCCGTTGCAATGAAGCACAACATCGCATCCGGCCGCCAGCGCGGCGCGGCTGCGCTCGGCGATGCCGCCGGACAACGCATTCATTGAGACATCGTCGCTCATCAGAAGACCCTGGAACCCGATAAAGCCGCGAATCACTTGCTTCACCATTGTGACCGAAGTGGTGGCCGGTGCGACTGGGTCGATCGCGCTAAACACAACATGTGCCGTCATACCGAGAGGCAGGTCCGCCAAGGCCCTGAAAGCGGAAAAATCCGTGGTCTCAAGGGTCGCGCGATCGGTATCGACGACCGGCAGTCGGTGATGGCTGTCCGCGGTGGCACGGCCGTGCCCGGGCAGATGCTTAAGCACCGGCAGAACACCTCCGGCTCCCAGACCTTCGGCAATCGCTCGTGCAATCCTCGCGACCTTATCGGGCTCATTGCCGTATGCTCGGTCACCGATCACCGGATCGCCGCCGGGAACCGGAACGTCGGCGAGCGGGATGCAATCGACGTCAATACCGAGCGGCCTCAAATCCGCGGCCATCAGATGGCCTGCCAGGCGGGCCGCCGCAATGCCGCTCGCGGGGTCCCGGTCGAAAAGTTCGCCGTAACGCGCGCCCGGGGGGTAGGCCGACCAATGTGGTGGGCCCAATCGCTGGACCCGCCCGCCCTCCTGGTCGACGAGAACAGGCGCTTCTGCACCAATTATATCACGGAAAGAACCAATAAGGCCCGTTAGTTGACTGGGGGTATTCACGTTGCGCTTGAAGATTATCAGGCCCCATGGCCGCGCATCGCGCAAAAAGGCTCGCTCATTGGAGGAAATGGTAAGTCCCCCCAATCCCGTAATAAATGCGCGAGCGGCCATCGGCGCCGATTAGCCCGCGGCTCGATCAGGGGTCAAGTTTTTACCGATTAATTCCTCTGGACGAGACACTGCCCGCCCGCCGCCTTCAGGCTCGAGCACAGCTGGCTCGCGTCGCCGGCGTTGGCAAACGGGCCGACCATCGCCCGGTAATAGGTGCCCTTGGCGCCCAGATCGACCTTGTGGATGTAGGGCTGCCGCCCGCCAAGCTGGTCGGGATATTTTGCCTGCAGGCTGCGAAACGCCGCTTGCGCCTCGGCCTCGCTGCGCTGGGAGGAGACCTGCACGTAGGCGCCGGCACCGCCCGTTATTGCCGTCGCCGCAGGCGTCTGAGGCGCAACCGATGCCGTCCGCGCCTGCGTCGGCGCCTGCGCGGGGGGTTGGGCCGGGGCTGGCGCCGCCCGGGTCGGCGAGGCATTCGGATTAAGCGACAAAGGCGCGTTGCTTGTGGCGGTTGCCGTCTGACGCGCGGGCGCCGCGGAGCGGGCCGGCGCGGCACTTTCTTCGGTATCCGTCGCAGCATTGTCTGCGGCGGAACGCGCCGGCGCGCGCGGTGGCGGCGGCGGTGGGAACGGGCTCGACTTTGCGCTTGCCGGCGCGGTTGCGGCCGGCATCGATGTCTGCGAGGAGTCCGCCGCAGCGGTCTGGTCGGGCCGAATAACGATCGTTCGAATCTTCTTCGGCTCGCCGCCAACCACACCGCTCCCGACTGCCTGTTGCGGTGTCGACTGCGACAACGAGACGGCTGTCGGCCTGTCGAGCGGCTGCTCCTCGCGAGACACAAGGCGCTCGTTCTGCCCGCGCTCGTTCGTGCGGTCTGTGATCAACTTACTGGACTGGACGTCCTTGCCGGTTGTTGCCGGAACGATCTTGCTTGGGCCGGCATCGGCCCGGATCACGGGTGGTGGCTTGGTCGACGCGGACGAGCCGAAGATCGCGCGGTAACCGAAAGCACCGGCGGTGCCGACCACGGCCAGTGCAATCACGCCGAGAATTGCCACCACAGCGGTCCGGCGGCGCGGCGGCTGCACGTCCTCGTAATACTCGTCTTCGACCGGCGCCTCGTCGTAGAAGTCCTGCTGATAGTCGGCACGACCTGATGGAAAACCCTGGCTTGCCTGTTCGGTCTCGTCCTGATCGTAAGCCGGCGGCAGAGGCGGAGGCTCATACGCACGGCGTCCGTAGCTCTGGCTGGGGTAATCCTGCGGGTCGCTCGACGCACGCGCGGATGTTGACGCAGGCGCATAAAGGCCGTTGCCGCCATGCTGGCGCGGCATCTGCTCGGGCGTCGCCACGTCGCCACCATATTGCGCGGTGTAGGAGGTCCCAAGCGGCTGGTTCCAGTCGGCGCGCGCGGCCTGCTGCGGTGTTGCGGCCCGGCGCGCGACCTCGCGGTGATACTCGCCAAACGGATCGGTCTGCCCGATCAGCCGCGCCAACTCGGCGAGCGGATCGCTGCCGGATGATTTTCCCGATCCGCGCGCGGGCGGCGGTTCGCTCGCTCGGTACGGTCGTTGGCTATGGTCGTCCGCCATTCGTTCCCCAGTTACTCAACTCGCCCTTGTATTGCTCTTATATACGATCCACGCGGGCGCGGATCAGCGGACGAGGTTTACCGCATCTCGTCTGGCGCGCTGACCCCGAGCAATGAAAGACCCGAGGCTAAAATGGTGACAATTCCCTCCACCAGCGCGAGCCGGGCTGCCGTCGTTTCTCGATCATTCTGGATAATGAAGCGTAAATGAGGCAAGTCTTTTCCTCTGGTCCAGTGTGCATGGAATTCGCTTGCTAATTCATAGAGATAGAAGGCAACCCGATGGGGCTCGTGGGCGACCGCGGCCGCCTCGACGAGCCGGGGGAACAATGCGATCTGTCGCAGCAGCGCGATTTCGCCCGCATCCGTGAGTCGTTCGAGCGGTGCCCGGCTAAGGGTTGCCGCCCGCTCTGACGGGGATTGCGGCAGGTCCGAAATTTCCTCGCGCGCGTTGCGGAAGACCGATTGTCCGCGCGCGTGCCCGTATTGAACATAGAAGACCGGGTTGTCGCGCGAATGCTCAATGACTTTTGCCAGGTCGAAATCAAGGACGGCATCGTTTTTCCGGTAAAGCATGTCGAAACGGACGGCATCGCGCCCGACTTCGTCGACCACCTCGCGCAGCGTGACGAACTCACCCGCTCGCTTCGACATTTTCACCGGCTCTCCCGCCCGCAGCAGGCGCACCAGCTGCACGAGCTTTACATCGATGTCGGCTGCACCTGCGCTCAGCGCCTTGACGGCTGCCTGCATGCGCCGGACGTAGCCGCCATGGTCTGCGCCCCAGACATCGATCAAGTGCCGGAAGCCTCGATCGAGCTTTGACTTGTGATAAGCGATGTCGGTGGCGAAATAGGTGTAGGTCCCGTCGGATTTTTTCAGCGGCCGGTCGACGTCGTCGCCGAAGGCTGTCGAACGGAACAGGGTCTGCTCACGATCTTCCCAATCCTCGACCGCACCGCTTTTCGGAGGCGGTAAACGTCCTTCGTAGACCTCGCCCTTCTCCCTCAGCCAATCGATGGTTTTTGCGACCTGATCGCTTCCCTGCTCGATAAGGGAGCGCTCCGAGAAGAAGACATCCTGGACGATACCAAGTGCCTGCAGATCGTTGCGGATTTCGGCCATCATCATGTCGATCGCGCGCCTGCGCACGACCGGCAGCCATTCGGCCTCCCCCTTGTCTCTCAATGAGGTACCGTGAGCCTGAGCAAGATCCTTGCCGACCGACTTGAGGTATTCACCCGGATAAAGACCGTCAGGAATGGTGACAGTCTCGCCAAGGGCCTCGCGATAACGAAGAAATGCCGAGCGCGCGAGTACGTCGACCTGCGCGCCGGCGTCGTTGATGTAGTACTCGCGCGTCACCTTGTAACCGGCAAAGGCCAGCAGGTTTGCCAAGGCGTCGCCGAACACCGCGCCGCGGCCGTGGCCGACATGCATCGGACCGGTGGGATTGGCCGACACATATTCCACATTAACTTTCTCGCCCATGCCGATATTGCTGCGGCCGTAGTCCCGGCCGGTCTCGAGCACGAGGCGCAACTCTTCACTCCACACCTTCGGCTTGAGCGTGAGGTTGATGAACCCGGGTCCTGCGATACTCACCGAGGCAATCTTTCCATCGCCGCGCAATTTGGCGGCAATACCTTCGGCAAGCTCGCGGGGCTTCTTGCCGGCTTCCTTCGCCAGCACCATTGCCGCGTTGGTGGCCATGTCACCATGGGTCGGATCGCGCGGCGGCTCGACCACGATGCGGGAAAGGTCGACGTTCGTGCCGACAAGCGGTGCCGCCGCCTCGCACACGCGCGACAGCATTTCCGCGAACAGGTGTCTGGGTGCATCGGCCGACATCGTGACGCTGCGGGTAATTGAATTTTTCTGCAGAGTCAAAAGGTTAAAATCGGAAGCATCACAGCCGCAAAGCTGCCGGCTGTGCCGGACACGCCCTCTTAGACGGCGACCTTGTCGAGGAACAATTCGATTTCGGTACGCAGGCTTCCAATCGAGGAATCGACGGAATTGGAAGCCGTCAAAACCGTTTCCGCTGCAGCGCGCGTATCGGTGGCCGCATTGGAAACTTCACTCAGGGCCGTGACGACGGCATTCGTCCCGAGCGCCGCTTTTGCAGCGTTGCGGGTAATCTCGGTGGTCGCATCGTTCTGCTGCAGAACCGACGCGGCGGCTTCGGCTGTGCGCTTGCTGATTTCGCGCATCCGGTCCTGGATCGCATCGGCAACTCCGATCGCACCACTTGCCGAAGCCTGCATCGCCGCAATCTGGTTCGAGATTTCGTCGGTTGCCTTGGCGGTCTGCACGGCGAGGGACTTCACTTCGGACGCGACGACCGCAAAACCACGCCCGGCCTCCCCGGCCCGGGCCGCCTCGATTGTTGCGTTCAGGGCAAGGAGATTGGTCTGGCCGGCAACCTCCTGGATCAGTTTGACGACGTCGCCGATCTTCTGCGCGGAACTGGCGAGGCCCGAATATTCGTGATTTGTGGCTTCCACGCGGGTAACGGCATTTCCAACGATCCCCACCGTTTCGGCGAGATCCTTGTTTATGTCCGCTATAGAGCGCGCCAACTGTTCGGCGGAGGCCGCAACCGTCGCGACATTTTCCGACGCGTCGTTCGACTCATGCAGCGCTTCCTCGGCGCGTTGCGTGGTCCGATCGGATGAATCGAACAGTTTCGTGGCGGTGGCCTTCATCGCGTTGGTGTTGTTGCCGACCGTCCCGAGCACCGCCTCGACATGCTCGCGGAATGCAGCAATCGCGTTATCAATCGAAACGCGCCGCGATTCCTGCGATGCCATATGGGCGCGTTGCCGCTCGAACTCTTGCCGTTCGGTAATATCCTCATGCGTGGCAACCCAGCCGCCGCCGGCCAGCGGCCGCCTGGTCACGCAGATCAGCCGGCCGTCCGAAAGCTGATCGATCCGGCGCGAGGTATCCTTCGTGGACAGCGCCCCCAGCACGGCAAGCTTCTGCTCGACCGCGTCATCACTTTTCTCGCCGGCAAGCAGTCCGGACAATACGCGGTGCGCGATGATGTCCTCATGCCGGGCGCCGGTTTTCCTCAGCTCCGGCGGCAGGCGATACATCTCGGCGTAGCCGTCGTTGCAGATAACGAGCCGTTTCTTTGCATCGAACATGCACAGGCCGTGCGGCATGTTATTGAGGGCGGCAACCGTCTGCGCGCTTTGCCGGCGCAAATGACGGTCCATCACGGCGGCCACGATGCACATGCCGAGCACAGCGATCGCGGCATTGGCAATGCTGGTCGCAAGGACCATCGGCGCGATCGCCAGAACGCTCGCAATCCTGGTCGGATCGGGGACGATCTCGACCGCGCCCATCGCCGTGAAGTGATGCGATACGATCGCGAGCGTGAGCAGGACCGCCCCGACGAATGTATTGAGGAAAAGATCGCGGCGCGCCGCGATCTCGAGTGCCGCAGCGCCGAACAGCATTCCGAATACGATTGACGCCACGACCAATTCCGGCGCCCACGAAATGTGGCCGGGAATTTCCAGGGCCCACATTCCGAGATAGTGCATCGACGCGACGCCGGTGCCGAAAATGCCGCCGCCGAGCGGCGCCGCCCAGCGCGTCGGCACGTATGTGGCAATGCACAGACCGCCGCAGGTGACGACAACGGCTGCAAATAGCGAAAGCGCCGTGAGACCGATATCGTAAGCGACACCGACCCCGGGGTCGTAGGCGAGCATCGCGATAAAGTGCGTCGCCCAGATGCCGAACCCCGCCGCAAGGCTGGCAACAACTACCCAGGTCGTACTTGTCCGCCCGCGCGACGAACACGCGCGGTGGAAAAGGCTGATCGTGCAGTAACTGGCCACGAAGCAGACAAGGCCTGCAACGACAACAAGTCGCCAGTCGTGTTCGACCGTCAGGCAGTTGAAAACACGAAACACGCCATTCCCCTCCGTCGCCCCCAATTGAGGGTATGAGCGGAGACATTCTCGCCTATTGCGTTTGAGGGTTCGTTAATGCTCGTACCGCGCGTAACGCGGATAAGTCGCCGTTTTAGTGCACTGCAACCAAGGCGGTAAATACCCACCGCAGACCGGTCAGCGTATGGTCGCGCCGCTGTCGACGGAAATGATCTGGCCGGTGGTGATCGCCGACTCGTCGGAGGCGAGGTACACGGCGATGTCGGCCATGTGAATGGGCAGGCCGAGGCCGAGCAGATGTGTCGCTGCCAGCTTCTCGATGTCCTTTGAGCCTGCGAGCAGTTTCTTCACGCGGTCGGTGAGCACCACGCCGGGCGCGATCGCATTCACCCGGATCCTGTCCCCGGCGTACTCCACCGCCATCGAGCGCGTCAGCGCGGCGATGGCGCCTTTGGCGGAGGTGTAGCAATCCCTGCCCGGCAACGCGCGCAGGGCAACGATCGAGGTCATGTTGATGATCGAACCGCCGCCGGACCTGATCATGTGCGGAATACCGAGCTTCGAGCACAGGAACGTGCCATAGAGGTCGAGCTTGATGACCCTCCAGAATTCGTCGTCCGGCACGTCTGTAACGCGGCTGTCCTGCGGCGAGGAACCGCCGGCATTGTTGTGCAGGATGTGAAGCCCGCCGAACCGTCTCACGGTCTCGGCGAAGGCGGCGGCAACCTGTACGGGCTCGCGGATATCGCAATGGATGAAATGGGCGTCGCCCCCTGAATTCGACGCGCGCGAGCGTGCCGACTGCGCCGCGGCCTCGCCGCGCGCCTCGTCGATCTCGGCTATGGCGACCTTGGCGCCTTCCTCGACAAACCGCTCGACCGTTGCGCGGCCAATTCCGCCCCCGCCGCCCGTGATGAATGCAACCTTTCCGGTAAGACGCCCCATGCGTTTTCTCCCTAGAGCGGACAATCGCGCGTCACGTAATCCAGGCGTCACGCAAGCGGGTCTGCTTGCGGTGCTCTCTGCAGGCCCCTGGCATGCATCGCCGCGCGATAGGCAAAGACAATTGCCGGGCCGAGCGTCGTGCCGGGCCCCGGATAGCTTCCCGCCATCACCGACGCCATATCATTACCGCAGGCGTAAAGACCGGGGATAACTTTCCCATCGCCGGCGAGCACACGCGCATCGGCGTCGGTTGCAAGTCCGGTGCTCACCGCGATGTCGGCAGGCCAGACCGCGAGCGCATAGAATGGCGGCGTAACGAGCCGCCCGATGCAGGGATTGGGCGCGTGGCCGGCGTCCCCATTGAAGCGGTTGAGCTCCGTTTCGCCTTTGCCGAAATCGACATCAATGCCGGTTTCGGCGAACTTGTTGTGGCGATCGACAGTGCCGCGAAGCTGCACGGGATCGACGCCGATCCTGCCCGCGAGCTCGTCGAGCGTCAGCCCGCGCACCAGATAGCCGTTCTCGACGAATTTCCCCGGATTGCGGTGACCCGGATAGACCACCCCGAGGCCGTATTTCGCGATAAAGGCGGCGTCACAGATGAGCCAGGCGGGAATTGTCGGCGTGATTTTGTGGCTTTCGAACATCGCCAGCACGAAATCATGGTAGGACACGGCTTCGTTGACGAACCGCCGTCCTGCCGAATTCACGGCGATCAGCCCGGGCTTGGCGCGATCGAGCACGAGATGCGGGAACAGGCCCTTGCTGCCGTCCGGCCGCGGCACGACAGACACCGGCGTCCACAGGCCGCTTGTACCTTTCTCCGGGGCCGTCGCCGCTCCCAGACGGCGGCCGATGTCAATGCCATCGCCCAGGTTGGCTTCGCAGCTCATTGAGTGAACGGGAACCGGCGACGGCATGAAAGCGTCGCGCAAGCGCCTGTTATGCGCATAGCCGCCAGTCGCGAGTACGACGCCCTTTCGCGTTGTGACGATGATCTCGCTTCCGCTTGCGTCCACGCGGGCACCCCTTATGCCGCTCCTGTCGCCGATAAGGTCGACAATTCTCGCGCCGAACATGATCGGCACTTTGCGCTTGCGCAGGCTGTAGAACAGACGGCCGATGAGCGCGTTGCCCATCATGATGCGCGTGCCGCGCCGGTATTTCAGCCGATCGAGGGCATAGCGCGCGAACAGCTTGACCGAATAAATGAAATTGCCGATCGACCGGTAGCGGCCGATCAGCGGCGGAATATCGGCCTTGCCGACCATCATGCCGCCGAACACCATGAATTCCGGCACCGGCGGACGAACACGGTCGAAGTCGCTGCCGAGCAACCGGCCGTCGAACGGCACCGGCACGATGGCGCGGCCGGAAACGGCCGCGCCCGGCATGTTGCCCCGGTAATCCGGATGTTTCCCGCAAGGAAGAAACTGCACGTCGGAGCGGGCGGCAAGATAGTCGATCACGTTCGGCCCGCTCTGAAGAAACGCGTCCCTGAGCGCGCGATTGGTGTTTTCCCCGATCAGCGCGTCGAGATAGCGGTCCGCCTGTTCGGCGCTGTCGTTGAAGCCGGCAGCACGGCTCTGGCTGTTGCCTGGAATCCAGAGCGTGCCCGCGGAAGTTGACCCCGTGCCGCCGACCTGGTCGGACTTCTCGCACAAAAGCACATCGAGGCCTTCGAGCGAGGCAACCAGCGCCGCCGTCATGCCGGCAGGACCGGCGCCTGCAATCAGGAGATCGACCTCACGCTTGTTGTCGCCGTTTGCGCTCATCGCCGCCTTCACTTATCGCAACTCGGGCGTCTTCCTGAAATATTTCGCGTGCTCGATCAGCGCATACCGGTCGGTCATTCCCGCGATGTAGTCCGCGATGCGCCGGATGCCCTCGACATCATTAGTAATCCCTTCATTCCATTCTTCCGGCAGATCGGCCGGCGTCGCCGTGTAATGTGCGAAGAGGTCACGCACGACGCCTTCGGCGTCGGCCATCACCCGCATCACACGGTCATGGCGATACATGCGCGGATAGAGAAACCCCTTGATGTCGCGATCGGCCTTCTCCATGGCCGGCGAGAAGCCGATGACCGGCCGCGGCGCCTCACGCACCTCGGCCGCCGAGCGCGGTTTGAGCATGGCAACGCGCCGGCCGCTTTCCGCGATGACGTCCTCGATCATGCGCGTGATGATGCGGCGCACGAGTTCGTGGACGCGCCGCGCTTTTTCCAGGCCGGGATACTCGCGGTCGATGTCGGCAAGGATGCCGCCGACCAGCGGGACCGCTGCGATGTCCTTTAGCGTGAAAAGGTCGGCGCGCAGGCCGTCATCGATGTCATGCGCGTCATAGGCGATATCGTCGGACAAGGCGGCGGCCTGCGCTTCGGCGCTGGCATAGCTCCACAACTCGAGGTCCTGGACTGTCGAATAGGCGAGGATCGCCGCCGGCACGCCGAGCCTTGCATAGCGTCCGGCCGCCACGCCCTGCCGATCGACAAGGGGGCCATTGTGCTTGACCAACCCTTCCAGCGTTTCCCATGTCAGGTTGAGTCCGTCGAAGGCGGCATACCGGCGCTCGAGCCCCGTGACGATGCGCAGGGCCTGCGCATTGTGGTCGAAGCCCCCGCATGCCGAAAGACAGTGGTCGAGGGCGCGCTCTCCCGCATGGCCGAAAGGCGGATGGCCGAGATCGTGCGCAAGCGCGAGCGCTTCCGCGAGGTCTTCGTCAAGCCCGAGAGCGCGCGCCAGCGAGCGGGCAATCTGTACGACCTCGAGCGTGTGCGTGAGCCGCGTGCGGTAGTGATCGCCCTCGTGATAGACGAACACCTGCGTCTTGTGCGCAAGGCGCCTGAACGCCGCCGAATGAATGATACGGTCGCAGTCCCGCCGGAAGGCGTTGCGCGTCGGGCTTGCCGCTTCGGCATGGCGCCGCCCCCGGCTTTGCGCCGGATCGGCGGCATAAACGGCCCTTTCGCGCCCGCTTTCGACGGCCATGGATGCATTGACCTCACTGGCCCGCGCACTTAACTATCCGTTGGGTCATCTGCCAATAGGATCGGCCCGAAAAGGCACACCCATGGGCGCAAGCATTACGGTCAGCGAACGGGCGGCCAGGCGGATCGGCGAAATCCTCAAAGGCGAGCCGGCCGGCACGATGTTGCGCGTCAGCGTCGAAGGCGGCGGCTGCTCCGGCTTCCAGTACAAGTTCGACATGGAGCGTTCGAAGGCCGCCGACGACCTCGTCATCAGCCGCGACGGCGCGGTCGTGCTGATCGATCCCGTTTCGGTCAACTACATGGCCGGCGCGGAGATCGATTTCGTCGACGACCTGATCGGCGCCTCGTTCAAGGTGAAAAATCCGCAGGCCAAGGCGTCCTGCGGCTGCGGCACCAGCTTCGCGCTTTAATCCTATTCCGCGGCAACCGCCGGCTTGCTCGGCGGCTCGCCGACTTCCTCGAGCTGCGGCTCGAGCTTGCGCTTGAACAGGCGGTCGAAGCGGTCGAGGTAGAGATAGATCACCGGCGTGATGTAGAGCGTGAGCAGCTGCGAGAGCACCAGTCCGCCGACGACCGCGACACCGAGCGGCTGACGCAGCTCGGCGCCCGCGCCCGTACCGAGCGCGATCGGGATCGTGCCGAAGATCGCTGCAAACGTCGTCATCATGATCGGGCGGAAGCGCAGCGTCGCCGCCTCGCGGATCGCGGCCTCCGCCGACAATCCGACACGGCGCCGCTCGATCGCGAAGTCGATCATCATGATCGCGTTTTTCTTGACGATGCCGACCAGCATCACGATGCCGATCATGGCGATCACCGACAGATCCATGCGGAACAGCATCAGCGTCAGGATCGCGCCGATGCCCGCCGACGGCAGACCGGAGATGATCGTGATCGGGTGGATGAAGCTCTCGTAGAGAATCCCCAGCACGACGTAGGCCGCGAAAATCGCCGCGAGGATCAGGATGCCCTGGCCGCGCAGGGAATCCTGGAACACCTGCGCCGTGCCCTGGAAGCCGGTCGTGATCGTCGCCGGGAGGCGTTCGTCACGCTCGAGCTTGGTGATCGCATCCACCGCCTGCCCGAGCGAAAACCCGGGCGCCAGATTGAACGAGATCGTCACCGCCGGCTGCTGGCCCTGATGGTTTACCTGCAGCGGGCCGACCGTGCGCGCGAAATGCGTGACCGCAGACAGCGGCACCGTCGTCCCGTTCGTGGTCTTCAGAAAGATGCGGTTGAGATCGTCCGGGCTCTGCTGGAACTCCGGCTTGGTTTCCAGAATCACCTGATAGTCGTTCGCCGGCGTGTAGATGGTCGCGACCTGGCGCGAGCCGAACGCGTTGTAAAGCTCCTGGCGAACCTGATCGATCGAGACGCCGTACACGGCCGCCTTCTCGCGATCGACCTCGACCGTCACCTGCGGGTTCTTCACGTAAAGATCGGTGGTGACGTCGAGCAGCCCCGGAATTTGCGCGATCTTGTCGCGCAGCTGCGGCGTGATGCGATAGAGATCATCGGTGTCGTTGGACTGCAGCGTGTACTGATACTGGCTCTTGTTCAGCCGCCCGCCCAGATTGATGTTCTGGATCGGCTGGAAGAAGATCTGCATTCCGGGCACGACATTCGCGTTCTGTCGCAGACGGGCGATGATCTTCTGCATGCCGTCGCGTTCATCACGCGGCTTGAGCGCGACCAGCATGCGGCCGCTGTTGCCGAGCGTGTTGGGCCCGCCGGCCCCGACCGTGGAATTGACGTAAGCAACGTCCTTGTCGGCGCGCACGAGCTCGGCGATCTTGCGCTGGTGCTCGACCATCGCCGAGAACGAGATATCCGTGTTGCCTTCCGTTATGCCGATAACGTAGCCGGTATCTTCGGTCGGGAAAAAGCCCTTCGGCACCACGATATAGAGCCAGATCGTGCCGGCGATCGTTGCGATCGTCACCCACAGCATCACCTGCTTTGCCTTGAGCACGCGATCGAGCGTCCATTCGTAGATTTTGAGCCAGTTGGCAAACATCACCTCGAACCAGCGCAGCACGAAAAACTGTTTCTCGTGCGGGTCGTGGCTCTTGAGTACGCGCGCGCACAGCATCGGCGTCAGCGTCAGCGACACGAAGCCGGATACGATGATCGCGACCGAAATGGACACCGCAAACTCGCGGAAGACACGGCCGACCATGCCGCCCATCAGCAGAACCGGAATGAACACGGCGATCAACGAGAACGTGATCGAAATGATGGTGAAGCCGATTTCACGCGAGCCCTTCAGCGCCGCTTCGAACGGGCGCATGCCGCCCTCGACATGCCGGACGATGTTTTCCAGCATGACGATCGCGTCGTCGACCACGAAGCCGACCGACAGGGTGAGTGCCAGCAGCGTCATGTTGTTGATGGAAAAGCCGAAGGCATACATCGCCGCGCACGTGCCGATCAGCGAGACCGGCACAGCCAGCGACGGAATGATGGTTGCCGACACTTTGCGCAGGAACAGAAAGATGACCATGATCACGAGCGCGATCGCGATCGCCAGCGTCTCCTGCACGTTCCAGACCGCCGCGCGGATCGATATCGAGCGGTCGAACAGCGGCTGCATCTGGATCGCCGGGGGAACCTGTGCGCGCATCTGTGGCAGCTTGGCGCGCACGAGGTCGACAACCTCGACGGTATTGGCGTCCGGCTGACGCTGAATGGCCAGGACGATCGCCCGCGAGTCATTGAACCAGGTCGCAATCTTGTCGTTTTCGACGCTGTCGATCACGCGTGCCACTTCGTTGAGCTTGATCGGGGCACCGTTGCGATAGGCGACCACAACGTCGCGATAGTCCGCGGCGTGGGTCATCGCCCCGGTCGCGAGCAGGGTGACCGACTGCTGTTTGCCCTGCAGTGTGCCGACCGGTGCCGAGGAGTTCGCCTTGGCGACGACGCTGCGGATGTCGTCGAGCGAGATGTTGCGTGCGGCCGCGGCCACCGGGTCGACCTGCACGCGCACGGCGAATTTCTGCGCGCCGTAGACCAGCACCTGCGCGATGCCGGGCAGTTGCGAGATCTGCGGCGCCAGCACCGTCTCGGCATAATCGTCGATTGCCGAAAGCGGCATCGTGTCCGAGCGCATGCTGATGTAGAGCACCGGGAAGTCGCCGGGGTTGACCTTGCGGAAAAACGGCGGCGTCGTCATTTCGACCGGCAGCCGCCGCTGCGCGGTCGCCAGCGCCGTCTGCACGTCGAGCGAAGCGCCGTCGATGTTGCGGCCGAGATCGAACTGGACGGTGATCTGCGTCAAACCCAGCGCCGACGACGAGGTCATCGAGGAGATGCCGGATATGGTGGAGAGCTGGCGCTCGATCGGCGATGCGACCGAGGCGGCCATCGTCTCCGGGCTCGCGCCCGGCAGCGTCGCCGTGATCTGGATGGTCGGAAAGTCGACCGCCGGCAGCGCCGCGACCGGCAGCAGCCGGTAGGCGAAGGCGCCGAATACGATCAGCGACGCCGTCATCAGCGTCGTCAGCACCGGGCGGCGGATGCAGGTTTCCGAAATATTCATGGATCAGCTGCCGGCGACCTTGCGCGGACGCGGATTGACGCGCGTTCCGTCGGAGAGGAGCAGCTGGCCGTCGGTAACCACCGTCTCGCCTCCCTCGAGACCCGAGGCGATCACGGTCTCCTGCCCGATCTGCCGGTCGATGGTGACCCGCTGGACCTTGGCGACGCCGTCCCTGACGGTGAAGACGAAATTCCCGCTCTGGCTGACCTGAACCGCGGTCGAGGGCACGACCACGCCCTCTTCCGAGCGCAGCGTCATGTCGGCGGTGACCAGAGTGCCCGGCCACAGAAGCTCGTCGGTATTGGGCATCGTCGCCCGGATCATCGCCATGCCGGTCGCAGTATCGACCGTGTTCTCGATCATGGTGACCTGGCCGTTGGCGCGCTTGTCTTCGCCGGGAATGATCGCCTCGACCGTCGCCGTTTCCGCCGCGATCGCCTTGCGGATATCGGGAAGGTTCTTCTGCGGCACCGTGAAGCTGACATAGACCGGCGCCGTCTGCACGATGGTGGCCATCGGCGTGGTGTCGGCCTGGCGCACGAAGTTGCCGACCTTCACGTTGGCCATGCTGATGCGGCCGGAGATCGGCGCGCGGATGGTGCAGAAGCCGAGCTGGACGCGCAGGTTCTCGAGCTGCGCACGGTTCGATTCCGCGGTCGCCTTCGAGATGTTGGCCTGCGTCTGCGCGTTGTTGAGCGTGACGATCGGGGTTGCGTTTCTGGCGGCGAGCTCGGTGTAACGCTCGACGTCGCGCTGCGCCTGCTCGAACGTGGCCTGCGCGCCGATAATCACCGCCTCGACGCGCTTCATGTCCGCCTCGATCTGGCGGCAGTCGAGCTTGAACAGCGGATCGCCCTTTTCCACGCGCGCACCGTCGCGGAACAGCACTTCGGTGATGGTGGTGTCGACCTGCGTCTTGATCGCAACCGAGGCGACGGGGGTGACGGTACCGAGGGCGTCGAGGCGGACCGGGACGGTCTTGCGCTCGGCGGTGGCGGTTTCGACCGGTACCACCCGGGCGGTCGGTGTGCGCGCGGCCACCCCGTCCGTCGTCCAGACACCGCGGACGAGCACGGCAGTGCCGATCAGGGCCAGTGCCGCCCCTCCGATGAGCCAATTTCGCTTGAGCATCGGCAATTGTCGGTCCGGACTTATGTGGCCTGGCCGGACGCTCCCTCTTCCGCGGATTTGCTCGTTTCTCCTGGCTGGAACCCGCGTTGGCGGCTTTCCTAGCATATAAACGTTAAACGGTGCATATCCCTGCGCTGGCTGATAAACACGATGAACAGGGCCTTATTCGCCCTTTCCGAACGTAAAAATCAATGCGAATCGCCACCTGGAACGTCAATTCCATCCGCCAGCGCATGGACAACCTGCAGGCCTGGCTCAAGGAGCGTACCCCGGACATTGTCTGCCTGCAGGAGATCAAGTGCACCGACGACGCCTTCCCGCGCGAGCCTTTCGAGGCGCTCGGCTACAACGTGGCCGTGCATGGTCAGAAGACCTTCAACGGCGTCGCGCTGCTCTCGAAACTGCCCTTCGACGAGGTCGCGCCGGGCCTCATCGGCGACGACGGCGACGTGCAGGCCCGCTTTCTGGAGGCGATCGTATCGACGAAGGGCGGCGTCCTGCGCGTCGTGAGCCTCTATTTGCCCAACGGGAACCCGCCGGACAGCGACAAATACGCCTATAAGCTCAGCTGGATGAACCGGCTCATTAACTTCTCGCGTGAACGACTTAAACTGGAAGAGCCGATGCTGCTTGCCGGCGACTACAACGTCATTCCGACCGCCGCCGACGCGCGCCGCCCCGAAGCCTGGACAAACGATGCGCTGTTCCTGCCGCAGACGCGCGAGAACTACCGCGCCCTCGTCAATCTCGGCCTCACCGACGCGCTGCGCGCGGTCAGTGATGCGGATGACCTCTACACGTTCTGGGATTACCAGGCCGGCGCCTGGGAAAAGGACAACGGCATCCGCATCGACCACGTCCTTTTGTCGCCGCAGGCCGCCGACCGGCTGATCGATGCCGGCGTCGACCGCCACGTGCGCGGCTGGGACAAGCCGTCCGATCACGTGCCGGTTTACGTCGATCTGGATATTGCGGCGCGCTAGATGTTCCCGCTCATCTTCACGAGCGGGGAATGAGCGGAAGGAAGTTTACTCCCGGCGCGTCTCCAGCCAACGGCGCAGATAGACCGCCGCCAGCGCGCGCTCGTCCTCGCTCGCCTGCTTCATGGCGCTGTCGTAGAGCTTGGTGATCCAGCCCTGATCGGGGCGCGCGCTGTCCTTGGCGAGCGCGAGCCACATCAGCCCGCGGGCCGCCTGCCGCGGCACGTGATCGCCCTCGAACAGCATGGCGCCCAGCATCGCCTGCGCCTCGCACTGCCCCTTCTGCGCCGAGAGGCCGAACCAGCGCGCGGCCGTGCGCGGATCGTGCGGCGCGCCGGTGCCGTTGAGGTAGAGCCGCGCAAGGTAATACTGCGCGTCGGGGTCGCGGAAGTAGGACGCCGCGTAGGCGAACATCTCTCTCGCGCGCTCCGGGTCGCGCTTGATCCCCGTCTTCGGAATTCCCTCGAGATAATAGTGACCGAGCGCGACGAAGGCGTTGGCGACGAAACGCGCCTGCGGCGTGTCGGGATTGTCCTCGGCGTGACTGTTGGCGATGCTGCGGAAATATTCGAAGGCCTTGAGATCGTCCTGCACGACGCCGTCGCCTTCCGCGTACATGCGGCCGAGCTTCCACTGCGCCAGCGCGTGCCCCTTCTCGGCGGCGTACTCGAGCGAGTTGACGGCCTTCACCGTGTCGCCGGCTTTGAGCCAGTGCGCACCGGAACGGAACGCCTCGACCGGCGTCATCGGCGGCGGGCCGACGCTGCCGTCGGTCTTGCGACCGTCGAGCGCGAGCGCCGGCGCCGCGGCCACGAGGCCGGCGCCGATCAGCGCAACGCGCAGGAAGGCGTCAAATGTCCGCATAGCACTCTTTCTCGCCCGCGCCGCCGGGATGCGTGACCGCGCCGGTGACGGCGGGTCCGACCTGCTGCGCGTATTTCCACAGATAACCCGATCCGAATTCGCTCTCGCGCGCCTTCCACGCACTCTTGCGCTTCGCAAGCTCGTCGGCCGACAGCCTGACGTCGAGCGTTCCGTTCACTGCATCGATCTCGATGATGTCGCCGTCGCGGATGAGCCCGATCGGCCCGCCGACCGCCGCCTCCGGCCCGACGTGGCCGACGCAGAAGCCGCGCGTCGCGCCGGAGAAGCGCCCGTCGGTGATGAGCGCGACCTTTTCACCGGCGCCCTGGCCGTAGAGCGCGGCCGTGGTCGAGAGCATCTCGCGCATGCCCGGGCCGCCGCGCGGGCCTTCGTAGCGGATGACGAGCACCTCGCCGTCCTTGTACTTGCGGTTCCTGACCGCGTCGAAGCAGGCCTCTTCGCTGTCGAAGCAGCGCGCCGGCCCGCTGAACTTCAGCGTTTTCATGCCGGCGATCTTCACGATCGCGCCTTCGGGCGCGAGGTTGCCCTTGAGCCCGACCACGCCGCCGGTCGGCAGCAGCGGCCTGTCTGCAGGACGCACGACATCCTGATCCGGATTCCATTTCACGTTCTTGAGATTTTCGGCAATCGTGCGGCCGGTAACCGTCAGGCAATCGCCATGCAGGTACCCGTGATCGAGAAGCGTCTTCATCAGCAGCGGCACGCCGCCAGCCTCGAACATATCCTTGGCAACATAGCGGCCGCCCGGTTTCAAATCCGCGATATAAGGAGTCTTTTTGAAGATTTCCGCGACGTCGAAGAGCGTGAACTCGATACCGCATTCGTGCGCGATCGCCGGCAGATGCAGCGCCGCGTTGGTCGAGCCTCCGGTTGCCGCAACGACAGCGGCCGCGTTCTCGAGCGCCTTGCGCGTGACGATGTCGCGCGGACGGATGTTCTTGAGGATCAGGTCCATGATCATCTCGCCGGCGAGCATGCAGAACCTGTCGCGAATCTCGTAGGGCGCGGGCGCGCCGGCGGAATAAGGCAGCGCAAGCCCGATCGCTTCCGACACCGTCGCCATGGTGTTGGCGGTAAACTGCGCGCCGCACGCGCCGGCGGACGGGCAGGCGTTCTGTTCCAGGGTGGCGAGATCCTCGTCCGACATCTCCCCGACGGAGTGCTTGCCGACGGCCTCGTAGACGTCCTGCACGGTGACTTCCTTGCCCTTGAATTTTCCCGGCAGGATCGATCCGCCATAGATGTAGATCGACGGCACGTTGAGACGGCACATCGCCATCATCATGCCGGGCTGCGACTTGTCGCAGCCGGCGATGCCGATCAGCGCGTCGTAGGCGTGGCCGCGCACCGTGAGCTCGACGCTGTCGGCGATCACCTCGCGCGAAGGCAGCGACGCCTTCATGCCGGCGTGGCCCATCGCGATTCCGTCGGTCACGGTGATGGTGCAGAACTCGCGCGGCGTCGCGCCGCCGGCGGCAACGCCTCTCTTGACGACCTGCGCCTGGCGCATCAGCGCGATGTTGCAAGGCGCGGCCTCGTTCCAGCAGGTCGCCACTCCTACGAACGGCTGATGAATCTGCTCGGTGCTCAGGCCCATCGCGTAGTAGAAGGCGCGATGCGGGGCGCGGTCTGGCCCCTCGGTGGCGTGCCGGCTCGGCAGTTTGGCTTTCAGATTGGTCTTGGCTTCCATAGTGCTTTACCACCCCCCGCCCGATAGCAACGCCGGGCGGCCCCGACCCGGTCCAGGCGACGTGCGACCCGCCTGGGCAGGATCCGATGTCGTTGAATGGTATGGCCGAATCGCGGCGCCGTCGGTGTCATCACAGGATATGGCTTAAATGTTCTAAACCTGTTGCAACACGGTCACAGGTGTTGCCGGTATGCTTCTGCCGTCAAACCTTCAAGCCGATCGGCAAGATAATCCCGCAAGCCCAAGCGCCATCGCCCGTATTCTTCGCGCCCCCCGATCTTCCCTTAGCCCCGCAGGCTTCACGGCCTTGCGTCGGGGTGGCTTCCGCCTGCCATCACCGCCCCATCGTGCAGCCAGTCCGATAGCAGCCGGTCAAAGTGCCGGCGGACGGCTCTGGCCGGGGCCCTCCCGGCCCCGCCGTTACGAGCCGCAGCGGCGGGCGCCGCCATCCTGCCCGCCCAACATCACGGCGCTTCATGATGACGCCTCGCGATGGAGCAGGACGCGTGCCCGTGCGACGGCGGATTCCGGCGCAGAGACCGGGGACAAGGTTTTTGAGAAGGAAAATTCCGGCACGGCCTGCCGCGCCCACGACCGCTCACCCCCTGCGAAAGCGGGGGTCCAGCGCCAGGCTCCGTGCCGGATCCCCGCTTTCGCGGGGACGAGCGGGCTGTGTAGTTTGCGGCATGCCCCCGCGCCTGCGCCGCTCCTTCTTCGACCGCTCCGTGCACAAGGTCGCGCCCGAACTCATCGGCGCGACGCTGCTCGTCGACGGCATCGGCGGCATCATCGTCGAGGTCGAGGCCTACCACCACACCGACCCGGCCGCGCATTCCTACAACGGACGCACCGAGCGTAACGCGGTGATGTTCGGCCCGCCGGGCTATGCCTATGTCTATCGCTCCTACGGCATCCACTGGTGCCTCAATTTCGTGTGCGAAGAAGACGGCAGCGCCAGCGCCATCCTGATCCGCGCGCTCGCGCCGACGAGAGGGGTTGCAGTGATGCGCCGGCGCCGCGGTCTGCGTGACGAGCGCGCGCTGTGCTCGGGCCCGGGGAAACTATGCGAGGCGCTCGGCGTCACGCGCCGGCACAACGGTCTCCCTCTCGACCGCGCGCCGTTCGAGTTGCGGGCGCGCAGTGAAAAACCCGACATCGCCGTCGGGGTACGCATCGGCATCACCAAGGCGGCGGACAAGCCGTGGCGCTACGGCCTGAAGGGCTCACAGTTTTTGAGCAAGCCGTTTCGGCCTTAGCGTCATTCCCGGCCCGGCCGAAGGCCGGGACCCGGAATGACCATCACACCCTGAACCGCGCATCGAAGCCGAGGTCGCGTTTCGCCTTCTCGCTGGAAATGGCGCCGTCGTCTTCGCCGATATTGTAGATGCCGCGCGAGCCCCTGCTTACCGCGAGCAATGCGGCCTGCGCCGCCGCATCGACGTGCAGCGCCGGCTTCGAGCGCTTGGCATTCTCGAACCAGGTGCCGGGACCGTAGAGATAGCCGTAGCGCAGCACGATGCCCTCAGGCAGCTCGAGCGTTGCCTCTTCGAGCGCAACGACGCCGTCGACCGTGCGGCGGCGCGCGCCGGTCGCCGATAAGTCGAGCGGATCGGTCTCGACGCGCGCACCCTCGCCCGGCGCATAGACGAAGGCGATGCTCTGCGTGATCATGCGCCGCACGCCGGCCGCTTTCGCGGCGTCGACCAGATTGCGCGTGCCTGCGATGCGCAGCCGCGCATTGCGCTCGAGCGCTTCATCGTAGCGCGGCGTTCCCGGCGCGAACGGCAGGTCGGTGAGCTGGTGCATGACGAGCTGCGGCGCGAAGGTCTTAACCGCGCGCGCAAGCGCCTCCGCATCGAACGCATCGACAACGACCGGCTCGGCGCCGAGCGCCGCGATCGCCGCCGCCTTGTCCTCAACGCGCGTCGTACCGGCGACCGTGTGCCCGGCCTTGCGCAGCAACGGAACCAGCCGGCGCCCGATCGCCCCGCCCGCTCCGGCGAGAAAGATTTTCATGACATCGTCCCGATACGCTGCGTCCAACCCATCCGCTCATTCCCGCGCAGGCGGAAATCCGGCGCCGGATCCCCGCCTGCGCGGGGATGAGCGGTGGAGAGGCTGCCTTCGTTCCGCGGACTACCCTGCGTCCTTCAGCCGCTCCAGCGCCTCGGCGATCTTGGCCTTGCGGCCGACCGCCTCCTCGCGCTTTTCCTTTTCCTCCTCGACCACCTCTTCGGGCGCGCGCGCGACGAAATTCGCGTTGCCGAGCTTGGCATCGACGCGCGCGATATCGGCCTCCGCCTTCTGCATTTCCTTCGCAAGCCGGGCGCGCTCGACGGCAAGGTCGATGACGCCCTTGAGCGGCAGCGCCGCCACCTCCCCGCGCACCACGAGCTGCACCGAGCCGGGCGGCACCGCGGTTGCGGATGAAATGTCGGAGACGCGCGCCAGCCGCTTGATGAAATCAGCCCAGAGTGTCGCGCGCGCGACGGTGTCGGCGGAGGCGCCGGCCAGCACCAGCGGGATTTGCGCGGTGACGTTCATCTCGGCACGCACCGAGCGGATGGCGGTGATGAGGTCGATCACCCAGCCGATTTCCGCTTCGGCCCTGTCGTCGGTCAGTCCGTCGAGTTTCGACCAATCCGAGAGCGCCAGCAGATTGGCGCGCTTCGGCCCCTGCTCCGCCGTCACCGCCCACAGCTCCTCGGTGACGAAGGGCATGAACGGTTGCAGCAGCTTGAGAATCTCGTCGCGCGCCCAGGCGACCATCGCCTGCGTCTCGTTTTTTGCAGCACCATCCGGCCCGGTCAGCAGCGGTTTTGCGAGCTCAAGATACCAGTCGCAGTAGATGTTCCAGACGAAGCGATAGGCGGCGCCGGCGGCGTCGTTGAAGCGGTAGGCGTCGAGCGCCTCCGTTACCTCGGCCACGGCCTTTGCGGTCTCGTGCGCGATCCAGCGGTTGAGGGTTTCCTTCGCCGATTTCGGATCGAAGTCAGCGACCGTCGCGCAGCCGTTCATCTCGGCAAAGCGCGCGGCGTTCCACAGCTTGGTCGCGAAATTTCGATAGCCTTCAACGCGCTGCGTCGAGAGCTTGATGTCGCGTCCCATCGCCGCCATGGCGGCGAGCGTGAAGCGCAGCGCGTCGGCGCCGTATTCGTCGATCAGCGCCAGCGGGTCGATGACATTGCCCTTCGACTTCGACATTTTGGCGCCGGTGGCATCGCGCACCAGCGCGTGGATGTAGACGTCGTGGAACGGGATCTCCTTCATAAAATGGAGACCCATCATCATCATGCGCGCGACCCAGAAGAAGATGATGTCGAAGCCCGTCACCAGCACCGACGTCGGGTAGTAGCGCTTCAATTCCGGTGTCTTGTCCGGCCAGCCCAGCGTCGAGAACGGCCACAGTGCCGAGGAGAACCAGGTGTCGAGCACGTCTTCGTCGCGCGTGATCTTTGTCTGCTTGCCGTAATGTTTGTCCGCGTCGGCCTGCGCCTCGGCTTCCGTCAGCGCGACGAAGACCTTGCCGTCCGGCCCGTACCACGCCGGGATCTGGTGACCCCACCAGAGCTGGCGCGAGATGCACCAGGGCTGGATGTTTTCCATCCAGTCGAAATAGGTCTTCTCCCAGGTCTTCGGCACGAATTTCGTCTTGCCGTTGCGTACGGCGGCGATCGCCGGCTTCGCCAGCTCCTTGGCGTTCACGTACCACTGGTCGGTGAGATAGGGCTCGATCACGACATTCGAGCGGTCGCCGTGCGGCACGACATGCGTGTTCGGCTCGATTTTCTCGACCAGGCCCATCTCCTCCAGACGCGCGACGATCGCCTTGCGCGCCGCGAAGCGGTCCGTACCGTGCAGCGCGAGCGTCGCGTCGAGGTCCGCCGACTTCGGCACGCCGGCGAGGAAGTCCGCATTATCCTTCAGCTGAAGCTTAGCCTCGACACTGAAGATATTGATCTGCGGCAGGTTGTGCCGCCTGCCGACCTCGAAATCGCCGAAGTCATGCGCGGGCGTAATCTTCACCGCGCCCGAACCCTTCTCCGGATCGGAAATCTCGTCGCCGACAATCGGAATTCTGCGCCCAACCAACGGCAGGACGGCGTTGGCCCCGATCAGCGTCTTGTAGCGCTCGTCGTCCGGGTGCACCGCGACGGCGGTGTCGCCGAGCATGGTCTCCGGCCGCGTGGTCGCGACAACGATATAGGTCGAACGGTCGTCGGGGTTGAACGTCTTTCCCTCGAGCGGATAGCGCAGGTACCAGAGGTGGCCCTTGGTTTCGACCTGGATCACCTCGAGGTCGGAGATGGCGGTGAGCAGCTTCGGGTCCCAGTTGACCAGTCGCTTGTCCTTGTAGATGAGGCCGGCGCGATAAAGTTCCACAAAAACTTTAACGACGGCGCGCGACAGGCCCTCGTCCATGGTGAAGCGCTCGCGCGACCAGTCGCAGGAGGCGCCGAGGCGCTTGAGCTGGTTGACGATGGTGCCGCCCGACTCCGCCTTCCATTCCCAGACGCGCTTGAGGAAGGCCTCGCGCCCCATTTCCCGGCGCCCCGGCTGCTGGCGCTCCATCAGCTGCCGCTCGACCACCATCTGCGTCGCGATGCCGGCGTGGTCGGTGCCGGGCTGCCAGAGCACGTCCCTGCCGCGCATGCGTTCGAACCGGCACAGGATGTCCTGCAGCGTGTTGTTGAGCGCATGGCCCATATGCAGCGAGCCGGTGACGTTCGGCGGCGGAATGACGATAGAGTACGGCGCGGCGCCGGCACGCTCGGGCCGACCGGCGCGGAAGGCGCGCGCCTCTTCCCAGGCCCGGTAGATGCGGCCCTCGACTTCGGAAGGCTGGTAGGTTTTGTCGATCGTCATCGTGTTAATCAGGACATTGCGACAAACTTTGCTTCACCTCTCCCGTAGGGAGAGGTCGGATTGCGAAGCAATCCGGGTGAGGGGGTGCGGTCTCGAGAGTCCTAGACCCCCTCATCCCAACCCTCTCCCCGCTGGGGAGAGGGAGCCTGCCATTCTTGTGACAGCTACCTCATTGGAATAACAGCGCGGTAGAAAGCCCGCCCGACCCGCCGGAGTCAACTTTGACCACCTCCTCGACCGCCTCGCGCGGCAGCGCAACCTCCGCCATCACGCTGCTGGCGGTCGCGTCATTCGCCAGCCAGTCGATGGTGCGGGTGTCGGACTCGCTGCTGCCGCAGATCTCGACCGACCTGGGGGTAAGCGTCGGCGCGGCCTCGATCGTGGTCACGGCCTATGCGCTCGCGCACGGCTCGGTGCAGCTCGTCATCGGCCCGGTCGGCGACCGTTTCGGCAAATATGCCTGCGTCATCGCCGCCTGCGCCGCCGCTTCCGTCCTGGTGTTGCTGTGCGGGCTTGCGACCTCGCTGCCGATGCTGGTCGCGGCGCGGCTTGCCTGCGGGCTCGCCGCCGGCTGGATCATCCCGCTCGCCTTTGCCTTTCTCGGCGACGTCATTCCCTACGAGCGGCGCCAGCAGGTGCTCGGCACGTTTCTCTCCGGGCAGATTCTCGGGCAGCTGTTCGGCCAGGCCGCCGGCGGCGTGCTCGGCGACTTTTTCGGCTGGCGCAACGTCTTCTTTTTTCTCGCCGCACTGTTTGCGATCGCGACCGTGGCGCTGGTCGCCGAATTCCTGCGCAACCCGATCACGCACGCCGGCCACGCCACCGCCACGCGTTCGCGCGGATTCGTCGTCGACAATCTCACCGTGCTGCGCTCGCCGTGGGCGCGCGCGGTGATCGCGATGGGCTTCATCGAGAGCGTCTTCATGTTCGGCGGCTTTGCCTATGTCGGCGCCGACCTGCACCTGCGCTTCGGCGTCAATTTCGCCGTCGTGGGCATCTTCGTCGGTTTCTTCGCGATCGGCGGGCTGATCTACAGCCTGTCGGTGCGCCGGCTGGTCGAGCGGCTCGGCCAGGTCGGGCTCGTCACCGGCGGGGGCATGCTGCTCGCGCTGGCCTACGCGACGATCGCCTTCGCGCCGCATCCCTATTTCGCGCCCCTCGCCATCACCGGCATCGGGCTCGGCTACTACATGCTGCACAATACGCTGCAGACCAACGCAACGCAGATGACGCCGGAGGCGCGCGGCACCGCGGTCGGCATCTTCTCGTCGGCGCTCTATCTCGGGCAGACGCTCGGCGTCGCGATCAACGCGCCGGTCTTCGACCGCTTCACCGCCGTGCCGGTATTCGTGGTCTCGGGCGGCGGCCTGCTCGCGCTCGGCCTCTGGCTTGCGCACCTGCTGCGGCAGCGGCGGGCGCAGGGTCTTTAACGACTAAATGCAGTCATTCCGGGGGCGCGCCCTTTGCGCGCGGACCCGGCATCCAGAAACAGGTGCCGTGCTTGCTTCTGGATTCCAGATCCGGCGCTTACGCGCCGTCACGGAATGACCAATAGAGAGTCAGGGCCTGCCCCTCGAGACGCGCTCGATCTCGGCGCGCACGATGCGCTCCACCAGGCCCGGCAGGTTGTCATCGAGCCACGACTTGAGCATCGGCCGCAGCATCTCGCGCACCAGGTCCTCGAGCGTGCGCGCGTTCTGCCCGATCACCGTATGCGCGAGCGTGTTGAACGCACTGTCGACGGCCCTGACCGTCTCCGCCGAGATCAGTCCGCGGTCGGGCGCGGGCGGCGGCGCTGCCTTGCCTGCGACGACGACGTCGCCATTCGCATCGATGGTGCGGAAGCTCGGCGCCGGCCCGGGCGGCGGCGTCGCCGGCGCGGCCATCGACTCGGTCAGATCAAGAACGTCGGCCGGGGCAGTTGGCGATGCCGCCGGCTTCGCTGCCGCCTTCGGCGGCCCGTCGAGTTCCGCGAGCATGGCGTCGATCTCATCCTGGCTGTTGGTGGCAGCGGCCGGCGCGGCCGGCTTGGGCGAAACCGGCGGTGCCGCGGGTTTTGCGGCCGGCGCGGCCGGCGGCGTTGCCGGACGCGCGGCGGGTGTGGCAGGAGCGGCAGCAGCCGCCGGTTTTGGCGGCGCCGGTTCGGGCGCCGCTGTTGCCGCTTTTGCAGGCTTGCCGTTGTCGTCGTCGGCAATGATGCGTCTGATGGAGGCAAGGATTTCCTCCATCGAGGGCTCTTGAGCCTTCGCCGTCTGCGTCATTCCTTAAGAATCCCGAAGCACTCCCCGCGTTCCTCGCGGCGATTGGCGCAGCCAGTTGGAGCAACGAACACAACCGACGCAGCACAGCGACACGACCGAAGCAACAAAACCAAAGCAGCAACAGCCAAGATCGGACTTTGGGCCGCGAATCACCGCCGCATACCGTTTATACGCCAGAGCGGTGCCGCTTTGGCAGATGGAAAGTCGTACCGATGCAATAGGCTGTGGACACGAAAAGCAGCCGCGGCAGGCCGCGACTTTACGCCGGTCTCAGCGTCCGTCGGGCGTGCGCACGCCGCCCCAGCTGTCACGGATCTGCTGGTAGTGAACGCCCGCATCGTAGGTCGGCACGTGCAGGCTCAGCACCTGCGGCGACAACCGGCCGACCGCCGAGAGCAGCGTATACGAGGCGACCACCCGGTCGCGCTGTGCGCTCACCAGCGCCACGCGCGCGTTCACCAGTTCCTGCTGCGCGTTGAGGACGTCGAGGGTCGTGCGCTGGCCGACGCGCGCTTCCTCGCGCACGCCGTTGAGCGCGATTTCCGCCGCCTGCACCTGCGCCTGGGTTGCGTCGATATTGGCCTTCGCCGCCTCGAGCTGTCCCCACGACTGCACGACGCTTTGCCGCACGGCATCGCGCGCGGTGTCGAGGTCGAGCCGGCGCTGGCCCAATGTCTCCTTCGCCTGACGGATCAGGGAATATTCCGAACCGCCCTGGTAGATCGGAATGGTGACCTGGCCGAGCACCAGCGCATTGAAGCTCCTGAGGCTGAGCAGGCTCTGCTCGTTGGCCTGCTGCACGCTGCCCTGCAACGACACGGTCGGATAGAGCGCGCCCTCGGCAACCTTCACCGCCTCGAGCGCCGCGTCGACATTGTACTGCGCCGTCGTCACGGAGGGATGCGTGGACGTGCCGACGCCGATCGCCTGCTGCAGCGAATGCGGCGAGAAGCGGTCGACCGGCGAGCCCGGCGCGAGCTTGCCCGGCTCGACGCCGATCACCTGACGGTACGTCGCGACCGAAGCCTTGTAGGTCGCCTCCGCGCTGAGCACCTGCGAGCGGCCGGCGGCAAGACGGGATTCGGATTGCGCGACGTCGGTACGCGTCACTTCGCCGACGTTGAAGCGGTCGCGCGTCTGGCGCAGCTGTTCCTGCAGCACCTCGACGTTGCGGCGCTGCAGGTCGAGGATCGCCGTATCGCGCAGAAGATTCATGTAGGCGGTGACCGCGCTCAGCAGCACCGTCTGCTCCGTGACCCGCAGCGTCTCGCGCGCGGACTGCACCTGGCTCTCGGCCTGGCGCGTGCGGTTCGCGGTCTGGAACCCGTTGAAGAGGGTCTGGGTCGCGGTGATGCCGCCGCTGTAGGGAGTCATGCCGCCGACCAGCGTTGTGTACGGGTCGGGGTTGGTCGAGGTGGGCGTGAACGGTTCCTTGAATGTCGACCGCGTGGTCGTGTTCCAATACTGCTGGCCGATCGTGCCGGTCGCCGTCACCCGCGGGCGATAGCCGGCGAGCGCCTGCGGCACGCCTTCGTCGGTCGCGCGCACCGAGGCGCGCTGGGCGTTCAGCGACGGATTGTTCTGGTAGGCTTTGACCAACGCGCCTTCGAGCGTATCGGCGCACGCCGGAGCGAGGAAAAACGCGCATGCCGTGAATGCGATCGTTCCGACCGCAAGCCCGCGCGACCAGCCCCTTGGTCCCCAAGCCGCCATTCAAACCCCGTCCATGGCGCGGCCGGTACCCTGCCAGAATCGCGCCACAACATCGAAGCGGGCACAATATGCGCCCTGACAGGCGGTTTAAACCCCCTCCGGCCCGTTACCCCATAAAAAGCCGGCAACTGGCGTATTTCCGCAACGATCGGAAAAGGTTGTCATCAAAAGGCAAAGACCGGCGCCTTGGCAAAACCCGGCAGAACGGCTGCATTGGCCTCGAAAACAGGCCGTCCGCCGAGTTCGTCGCCGCTGCGGCTGTAGAGCATGGCCTTGCCGCCCGGACCCTTTCCGAGCACGCAGACAAGCCGGCCCCCATCCCTGAGCTGGGGCAGATAAGCCTCCGGTGGTACTTCGGTGGCTCCTTCCAGCAGGATCGCGTCATACGGCGAGCCCTGCGGCCATCCCGCCGTCAGCGGGCCGCTCACAACCGTCACATTCGATTCCCCCGCCAGGGCCGTCCGCGCCGCCTGGGCGAGACCGGCATCCTGTTCGAGCGCGACCACCTGGCCGGCAATGCGGGCAAGCACGGCTGCGCCGTAGCCGGTGGCGCAGCCGACATCGAGCACGCGGCTGCCGTCGGCAAGGTCGACGGCCTGGATCATCCTCGCGAGCACCATCGGCTTGAGCAGACGCCTGCCCTCGCCGACCGGCAGATCGATATCGAGGTACGCCAGGTCGGCCGACGACGGCGGCACGAAGCGCTCGCGCGGAACCTCCAGCATGGCGGAAAGGATGCGCAGGTCGGTGACGTCGGCAGTGCGCACCTGCCCGTCCACCATGTGCCGGCGCGCGGTTGCGAAATCGGTCATCGCGGTTCTCGGTCGTGAGGAAATCCGCCAGGGGGAGCGGCTCTTGTGCGGCAACAGGGCGGAAAACGCAAGTTCGGCCCGTCATTGTCGGCGGGCTTTCGGTCCTATATAGGCATGGCCATCCTGACCTTTTTTGTCAGTGGCGACGTGGCGGAGTGGCTACGCAGCGGACTGCAAATCCGTGTACGCCGGTTCGATTCCGGCCGTCGCCTCCAGCCTTCGCCGCTTCGGAGCACCAGGCCCCCGGCGCCCTTCACGCTTTCCAAAGGTATTTGGCTTTGTTATAGGGCCGCTGCCGCAGCATCGGCTCGTTCCCCGGTAGCTCAGTGGTAGAGCAACCGGCTGTTAACCGGTTGGTCGCTGGTTCGAATCCGGCCCGGGGAGCCACT
>DASRGR010000008.1:0-6946 GCA_035650955.1 Pseudolabrys sp. | reverse complement strand
GCGGAAAATTTTCGGCGCGGATGTCACATTGGCGGCTTCTGGCTCGTCATGATGTCGGACCACAGAAGGAACCGAACCATGAACGTCAACGATCTCTTTGCCGCGGCCCCCGAACTCCTGAAGAAATGGACCGCCACATCGCAGGCCATCGCTTCGGGCCTTGACCCGACCCTCGTCCGGCTCGTGGAAATCCGCGCGTCCCAGATCAACGGCTGCGCCAACTGCATCAATATGCACACGCAGGAAGCGCGTGCGCAGGGAGAGACCGAGCAGCGCATTTACCTGCTGTCGGCCTGGCGCCAGGCCCCCTGCTATACCGACCGCGAACGCGCGGCCCTCGGCTGGACCGAGGCGCTGACGCGGCTCTCCGAAGGAGTTTCGCACGAGAGCGCATACGAAGCGCTGCAGACGCAGTTCAGCAAGGAGGAGCAGGTCAAACTCACATTGATGATCAATGTCATCAACGGGTGGAACCGCATTTCCGTGGGCTTCGACATGTTCATTGATCCGGCGGACGCAAAGTCTGCTGCGCGGGCGGCCGCCGCATGACGGCCGATGCCGGGCACGAGGAGGCAGCGGCGAGTTTCGATCCGCTGCGTCCGAAGCTCATGCGCGTTGCCTACCGCATGCTCGGCTCCGTCGCCGACGCCGAGGATGTCCTGCAGGAGGCCTTCATCCGCTGGATGGGGGCCGACCGCGGCGCGGTGCGCGAGCCCGAGGCCTTCCTGCGCCGCACGGTCACGCGCCTCTGTCTCGATCAGCTCAAGTCGGCGCGGCGGCAACGCGAGACCTATATCGGCCCATGGCTTCCCGATCCCGTCATCGAGGAGGATGACGAGGATGTCACCCTGCCGCTGATGCTCGCGCTGGAACGTTTGTCTCCGCTCGAGCGCGCGGCCTTCCTGCTGCACGACGTGTTCGGACTGGAATTCGAGGAAGTTGCCGCCACGATCGGGCGTGACGCCGCCGCCTGCCGCCAGCTCGCGGCGCGGGCGCGCATCCATGTCCGGGAAGCAAGGCCGCGCTTTCATGTCGACAGGCAACGCGGCCTCGAGCTCGCCCAGGCTTTCTTCACTGCGTCGCGCAGCGGCGACATGAAGACGCTTGCGGCGATGCTGGCGGCCGATGTCAGTGTGCATTCCGACGGCGGCGGCAAGCGTCCGGCGGCCATGAAACCGATTGTCGGTTTCGCTGCCGTCATGCGGGTCCACGAACGTCTGGCCGTCCTTTTCCGGAAAAACGGCTCGACGCTCGTTCGCACCGGTTTCGTCAACGGATTGCCGGGCTTCGTCACGCGGGAAGCCGACGGCGAGCTGCAGACCACCGCGCTCGACATCGAGGACGGAAAAATCACGGCGATCTACGTGGTGCGGAACCCGGACAAGCTGCGGCATCTGCACTAGCCGTGCCGGCTTTTCCGGCGGGAGCCGTTCCATGTCGCATGCAGGTCACTTTATTGTCCGTGAACTGAAAGACACCGATATCGGCCTTTTCCGCGAATTGCTCACGGTGATGGGCAGGGCCTTTGATGAAATCGGCGTCTACACGAAAGCGCAGCCGAACGCGCCCTATCTCCGCAAGCTCCTCGGAAGCGGTCAGTTTATTGCGCTGGCCGCGCTGGAAGGCCAGGTGGTGGTGGGCGGGCTCGCAGCCTATGAGCTTCTGAAGTTCGAGCAGGAACGAAGCGAGATTTACATCTACGATCTGGCCGTCGCCGCAGAGCATCGCCGCATGGGGATCGCGACGGCGCTCATCGACCAGCTGAAGACGATTGCCGCGGCGCGTGGCGCCTATCTTATCTATGTTCAGGCCGACCCCGCGGACGCGCCTGCGGTTGCGTTGTATTCGAAAATCGGCACGCGCGAGGATGTTCTTCATTTCGACATCGCCGTGGAAGGCGGGCCGGGCTAGGACATCCGCAGGATTTCGTCGACCGTGGTTTCGACCGATCCGGTTGCGACGATCTCATGGTCGGCAGACGCTCTGAGCTGAGGTTCGACCAGCGCGATGAGCTCGCGCACCTTTTGCTGATCGGTTTCAGTTCTGCCGTAACCGTCGGGTGAGCGTGCCTCGAGCCGCTGCATGATCGTTGCGACCGGGGCGGAGAGGAGAATGATCCGGTCGATCAGGGGGAACAGCCGCGCCATGTTCTGCGCGCATCCGCTGATGAATATTGTGCCTCGGCTGTGCGCGGCGAGAAGCGCCCGGACCTTGTCCTCCTGCCAGACCCAGTCCTTCCCCGGTTCCGGAGTTAGGGTGTCCCTGGAATCGGCGTCGATCCACTCGGACCATTCCGGTGTGTCCAGGTCCACCGCCCGATAGCCTCTCGCCGCGAGTTCCTCGACCACGGCCGATTTCCCGGTACCGGACATGCCCGTGATCAGCACGCGCTTCATGCGATTTTCCAAAGGAATCATTCCGTGGCCCGTTCGTGAAGACTATATTGGCGCCAAAGGAGGCGAATGCATGTGCCGTAACATCAGGACGCTGTTCAATTTCGAGCCGCCGGCGACCGAGGAGGAAATCCGCGCATCCGCGCTTCAGTTCGTGCGCAAGCTTTCCGGATTCAACAAACCGTCGCAGGCAAACGCCGCGGCCTTCGAAAGGGCCGTCGACGAAGTCTCGCAGGCCGCCCGCACGCTGCTCGCTTCGCTGCACACGCACGCACCGGCGCGCGATCGCGCCGTGGAAGCGGAGAAGGCGAGGGCCCGCGCGCGCGAGCGTTTCGCGCAGGCCTGACCCTCATCCGGCATCTCACAGGGTTCCCGCTCATTCCCGCGCAAGCGGAAATCCGGGCTTACCTGTCCGCAATCGGTTGCCCTGGGTCCCTGCTTGCGCGGGGACGGGCGGAAAAAGTTCGTGGCCCGACGACCGGAGAATTCACGGCGTTCCGGCGACGCGCAGGATCTCGATCAGCTTGCGGTCCCGCCAGCGCCGCAGCTCGTCCATGCTGCGGCCCGCCGCTTCCTCGGCGACGCCCTCGACGATCGCCTGCTGCGTTTTCGCATCGAGCACCGGCGCGCCGAGATCGTCCATCCAGCTCTGGATCGCCGGGCCGATGTGATCCATGAAATGCTTCATGCCGCCGTCGCCGCCGGCCATGTGGAAGGTGAGGTGCGGCCCCATCAGCGCCCAGCGCAGGCCGGGGCCGTAGGCGATCGCCGCGTCCGCATCGGCGACCGAGACGACGCCTTCCGTCACGAGATGGATCGCCTCGCGCCACAGCGCCGCCTGCAGGCGGTTGGCGGCGTGGCCGCGCACTTCCTTCCTGATGTGGATCGGGTGCTTGCCGATGTCGCGGTAGAACGCCATCGCCTTGCCGAGCGCATCCGGCGACGTCTTTTCGCCGCCGACCACCTCGACCAGCGGAATGAGATGCGGCGGGTTGAACGGATGCCCGATCACGCACCGCTCCGGATGCCTGCATTTCGCGGTGACGCGGCTGATCAGCAGGCCGGACGAGCTCGAGGCGATCACCGCATCGGGCGGCGCCGCGCGGTCGATCGCCGCAAAGAGCTCGATCTTGACGTCCTCGCGCTCGGGACCGCTTTCCTGCACGAAGCCGGCGCCTTTCGCCGCCGCCGCGGGGTCCTTGAAAAATGAGAATCGTCCGCGGTCGGCACCGGGCCTGACTGCGCCGAGCGTCTCCAGCGTCGGCCAGGCATTGTCGATGAAGCGGCGCGCCGCATCCTCGCCGTTCGGTGCCGGGTCATAGGCCGCGACCTCGAAGCCGCGCGCGAGAAAATAGGCGGCCCAGCTTGCGCCGATGGTGCCGGCGCCGATGACGCTTACACGTATTGGCATTTGTCCTCCCTACGGCTGACGCAGCGCAGCTTATCAAATTGCATGCACCATTCTCATGCGTCGGCCGTGATAGGAATTTATACTTGACACGGCGGCATGGCTTATTTTAGGAATAAATACCTCTTAAAAACTTGAAATGGCCCAAACGTCATTGCGCGAATTAAAGGACAACCTTCAAAAACTTCGAACCCAAGTTGCCGAGGCGGAGCGGCTGGCTGCGCTGCGCCGCCGCGAGCGCATGCCCTGCGACATGGAACATCGCCTCGAAGCGGCTCCGGGCCATACGGGCGCTTGTCGCAAGGCGGGCTTTCGTCCGGACCAGCCGCGTTGGCCCAAGGGCACGGAGCAGGGAGGCCGTTGGTCCGGCGGAGCGGGGACGCCGGGTGACCGGGATAGCGTCCAAACAACTGAACTCAGCGCCATGCGGCGAAAACCGCCGATGCCTGGGCTTCCACTGCATTTGCCGCATTTTTCGCCGGGCGTGGGCGGCAATGCACTGTCGCGCGAACCGGTTACGATCATCAACAACGCACAAACCGGACTTTCGACAGTCGATGAATCGACGGAGAAACTTCGGACAATCCTGGAAAAAGTCGTGAACGGGCGCCCGCAGAGTTTCGGTCCTGAATACGGACGGGCAATCCACTACGATTTTGCAAATGCGGTGAGATCGGAGAATCTGCGCGGAGTGGGACGCGAAGGGGTTGAGCAAACATTTGGCTCGGACCCTGATCAACGCGACGTTCGCTATGGCACGAAAGGTAGCATCCGAACAGACGTGACGCTGCGCAACGACTCCGGCGATGTTATTGCGATCTATGATGTAAAGACTGGCGACGCGCGTTTAGGTCCGCGAAGAGTCCAGGAGCTTCGCAACAAGACGGGTGCATCACCAGGCATCCCGATCATCGAGATGCATATCCAGCGCGGCCTGTCGCTCAAAGCCCGGGTCGAGAAGGGACAATACGTCTGGATCATCACCCTGAGTCTTTGGAATCCGTGGGTGCGGGCGTCGCTCACCCGCAGTGATAGGAAAATCGGTCGCGACGCCTGAAGGCCAGGGCCCGGGACCCAACCGCCGCGACCATCGCCGCAACCTGAAGTTGACTTGCTGTTCATGCTTTGTTCTAATACGGATCCCGTGAGTAAGGGCAAAGGGCGTTAGGACAATGGCGAGAGAGGCGCTGTTATTCGTATTTCACGACGACAGGTTGTACACGTTCGAACGCGCCGAGCGGTATTCGGCTTCAAAGTTTGGCGGGCCATTCGACCTTAAGATTCTGGGGCAGCCGTTCGGTCCAAAACCGCTCCACCGCATCGCTTCGCTCGGCGGCTTGCACATTCCCTCATTAAACAATCATCAACTGGTCGAGCTGCCGCTCGTCTATGGCTTGCACTATGACGGCTGCCGGATCGACTACAGGGTTCGTATCGGTCACACGATCGAGCTGCTCAATATGGCGCCGACAAAATCGTCCGACGACTGGCCGTATCCGCATTTTCCGCCGCTTTTGCCTTACGTGCCGCTGCGGCTCGAAGATACGTCGCAACGGACCAACTATGACGACTTTGCGTCCCGGTTCCCCAACATGCCCGAACAGCAACCGGCGGATCTGATTGTCGCCGTGCCGCCGCCCGCCACGATCGGCTTGTCACTCTGGGGCGGTCCGGATGCCGACGACGTCACGATCGTGTTCGCGTGCGATTTGAAAGAGAAAAAAGTCAGCGCCTGCAACTTGACGACGTAGTCGATCGGCGCCGGCTGCTGCCGAACCTCGCGACGGGCCACGGATGAAATCCGGCCGGCACGACCGGCTACCAGATAGCCGCCGAATGCCGCGAGCGATCCTCCGGAAAGCAAAACCACCTCACCATCGGCGATGGTGAGGTGGTTTGATTGCTCTGGTGTCTTAATCGCGGCTCAGAGCGTGCGCCTGGAGCGCGCGTCTGGAGCGTGCACCTAGAAAGTGCACTTGGCCTTCGCGCCTACCTCGCCTCTTGCCTTCACTGCGGCATCGAAGGTCGGCAGCGATTTCTTCGTCAGGACCGCGTAGTTCGACGAGATTGGCTTGAAAGGCCCGGCCATATCGACGATCTGGCAGATCTTTGTGTCCTTCCACTGAATGACGCGCCAGTCCGCCGCCTGGGCAGGACCAATAACCAGGAACGCCCCCGCGGCGCCCAGCAGCATGAGACTCAGATGCTTCATTGCGCTCTCCTGAAAATGTTATGCCGCGTTGCGGCAAATGAAATCGTATGCCGTGCGGCGTGCGTCTTGCAAGACGCCCACGCACGCTGCGCGGAAATTAATCGCTCGCCGGGGGAGGGCGGTGTGCCTGTTGAGTGTGTTAGATCGAGCAGCGTCCGTGACGCGCCAGCCGGTTCTTCGCGCGCAATGCGGCACCGAAGCTCGGTAATCGTGGTGTCAGGACCCGGTAGTTCGACGGGATTGGCCGGCCACCCCAGCCGAAATCGTAAATCTGGCAGATTCTCGTGAAGTCCCACCGGATGACGCGGAAGTCCGGCGCCGCCTGCGCCGGCCCCGTGACAAAAAATGCCGCCGCAGCGGCCAGCAATCCGAAACACCAGTGCTTCATTACTGTTCTCCGCGGTGATTCGATCCGGCCCGCGCCCCCTGTCTATGGCAAGCCTAACGGGGGGCAGGGGAAATTGTTCCGGACACGGGCCTTTCGCCGTCAATCCCGGCGCGCTCATGTTGAACGGTGACCATCGGCGAGGCCGGCGAGTAGGAAAATAAACGACGAGGAGCGCGACGAAAATGTCGATTCCGGGCAAGGCACCGGTTTGCCTCATGTCTGTTTTGCCCGGCCCGCAGCCATCGCGGCTCCCCTATTATTGGCAAAGGGACATGGAAGCGCCAATATGACCGGGGCGGCGCATGCGAAGAGCCTTGAAGACGCCGCCCGGATCGGTTCGCGAAAGGGCAGCCCATGCGCGCGATGACGATCGTTCTCCTGGCGTCAATTCTGCTGAGCGTTGCCGCCGCGGCACAGGATCAAAGCAGGGACCCGGGCCGCATGACACCGCCGCCTTCGGCCAGCAAAGGGATTCCGCAGGCGCCGGTCGGTCACCGCCAGCCGACGCAGCGCTCGTTGCCGCCGGCCGTGCGCAAGGAAGAAGA
>DASRGR010000007.1:0-54278 GCA_035650955.1 Pseudolabrys sp. | reverse complement strand
TCGGCCGCGAGCGCCGCGATGACGAGCGACACGGACGCCCGCAGGTCGGTCGCCATCACGGGCGCGCCGGTGAGATTGTCCACGCCCTCGATGGTCGCCGTCTCGCCATCGAGATTGATGTGGGCGCCCAGACGTACGAGTTCCTGCACGTGCATGAAGCGGTTCTCGAAGATGGTCTCGGTGATGCGCGAGGTGCCGCTGGCGCGCGTCATCAGCGCCATCAGCTGCGCCTGCAAATCGGTCGGGAAGCCGGGGAAAGGCTGCGTGGTGACCTCGACCGGATCGAGGCCGGCGCCGTTGCGGGCGATGCGGATGCCCTCGTTGGTCGGCGTCACCGTGACGCCGGTCCGCGCCAGCGTGTCCAGCGCCTCCTGCAGCAATTCGGGCCGCGCGTTCTGCAGCAGCACGTCGCCGCCGGTCATCGCCACGGCCATGGCATAGGTGCCGGTCTCGATGCGGTCGGGCAGCACCGAATGGCGGGCGCCGGACAGCTTCGGCACGCCCTCGACCACGATGCGCGAGGTGCCGGCGCCGGAAATCCTGGCGCCCATCTTGTTGAGGCAGTCGGCGACGTCGCCGATCTCCGGCTCGCGCGCCGCGTTCTCGATCACGGTGGTGCCGTTGGCGAGCGACGCGGCCATCAGCGCCGTGTGCGTGCCGCCGACGGTGACCTTGGGAAACTTGATGTCGCCGCCGCGCAGACCGTTCTTGGCGCGGGCGATGACATAGCCGCCTTCGATCTCGATCGCCGCGCCGAGCTTCTCCAGCGCCATGATCAAGAGATCGACCGGCCGGGTGCCGATGGCGCAGCCGCCCGGCATCGACACCTTGGCCTCGCCCATGCGCGCCAGCAAAGGCGCGATCACCCAGAAGCTCGCGCGCATCTTGGAGACGAGCTCGTAGGGCGCCGTGGTGTCGACGATCGTTCGCGCCGAGATGTGCAGGGTGCGGCCGTTCTGGCCGTTCTCGCCGCGCCGCTTGCCGGCGATCATGACGTCGACGCCGTGATTGCCGAGGATGCGCTCGAGCAGGCCGACATCGGCGAGATGCGGAACATTGTCGAGGACCAGCGTGTCCTCGGTGAGCAGGCTGGCGATCATCAACGGCAGCGTGGCGTTCTTGGCGCCGGAGATCGGGATCGCGCCGTTGAGACGCCGGCCGCCGACAATACGAATACGATCCATGACGCCCCGCTTGATGGCGGCCTTTTTGATCGGAACCGAGGCTTTGTTATGGCCCGGCGGCAGCCGTGCTGCAAACCGTAAAATTGCGCAGAGTTAGCGGGCCTTTTCTTCTTCGCCCTCCCCTGCAGGGGGAGGATCGGCGGACGAAGTTTGCCGGGGTGGGGTGCCTTGCTGCGCTGTCACCCCCTCCCGCCAGGCCTCGCTTCGCTGGGCCGGCGACCTCCCCCCTCCAGGGGGAGGTGAAGCGCCGCGGGCTTTCACGCGAGCCTTCATTTGCGCCTTGCGGCGCTTGAGGTTGTCGCGCAGCGCCGCCTTCAGGCGCTCGGCGCGCTTGGGATCGCCCGATTTGCTCATGGCCCCCAAGGGATAAAAGGGCTGCGCGCTGCCCGCAAGCTTCGCCTCGACAGCGCCGGCCTGATCGGTTATTCGCTCGGCCCGCGTGCTGCCGTAGCTCAGTGGTAGAGCACCCCCTTGGTAAGGGGGAGGTCGAGTGTTCAATCCACTCCGGCAGCACCATTGCTTTAGCGGAAGCCAAAGCAATTTTCCGCCGCAGGCGATGCCGAACAAGCGGATGCCCGCTCCGTTATTCGATGACCTCGTTGGCCCGCGCGAGAAGGGACGTCGGCAAAGCCAGGCCAAGCGCCTTGGCGGTCTTTAAATTGACGACCAACTCGAACTTCGTCGGCGCCTGCACGGGCAGATCGGCCGGTCGTTCGCCTTTCAGCACGCGATCCACGTAACCGGCCGCCCGCCGGAACGCATCGACCGCATCTGGACCGTAGGAGATCAAGCCGCCTTCGGCCGCGAAGTAGCGGAACGGATAGATGGCGGGCAAGCGATGACGGGACGCAAGCTTGATGACCAGTCCACGATGAGCAATCGCCGCGGGATCGGGCGTCAAAATCACGCCACCATTTGGCCTCGATGCAAACGCCGCGACGGCGCGCTCCATATCGCGGGCGTCGCGGACATCGATCGGGTTCACTTCGATTCGAAAGGACGGCGCCAGGGCATGAATTGCAGCCAGGTAACCAATTCCAGCGGTTATCACAGGATCACGCAAGACAGCGACACGCGTCACACCGGGTGCACTTTCTTTGAGCAGCTGCAGCCATTGTCCACCCATGCCGAATTCGAAAGATGTAAAACCGCTGGCATTCCTGCCCGGCCGCGACAGATTTTCGATGTAACCGCGACCGACAGGGTCGGTAACATTTACGAATACGATCGGTAGCGTCCTACTCGCCCGTTGCAAGGCTCCCACAACCGTGCCGCCGGGCGCGAGGATGACCTCGGGCTTTAGCGCGACCAGTTCAACGGCGTACTGCCGGATGAGCTCGGAATCCCCGCCGGCCCATCGCATATCAATTTGCAAATTGCGCCCAACAATCCAGCCCAATTCCTCAAGCGACTTGAGAAATGCCGCTACCTGAATTTTTGATTCAGCGTCGTGCTCGCCAATTTGCATGAGTATGCCGATGCGCCGCAAACGTTCCGCTTGCTGCGCGGCAGCCACGAATGGCCAAACGGCGGCTCCACCCAGTAAACTGATGAATTCGCGTCGCCTCATGGCCCCCAAAGCCACGACCGGATCACGGAAGTTTTTTGGGTTTACCTTTGCCGACGTTCTTATTCCCGCTTCCTTTGCCGGTCTGGATGTTCTGCACACGCTGGCCCGTCTTCACTCCCTGAACCTGTTTGGACTGGACTCGCGTGCGGGTCTGGACGCCCTGAATGGTCTTGCTGGTCTGGACGCCCTGAATGGTTTTGTTCGACTTGATCCCCTGAACGTTCTTGTTGCCCTGGAGTCCCTGCTGCACGCCCTGGATGCTCCTGGCCCCCTGGATTCCCTGCACGCCCTGAACGCCCTGCACGCCTTTTGCGTTCACGTTGCTGAATTGACGCTGCAGGTTCGTGTTCTTGAACGGCACGTTGCCGCGGTGAGCAGGGTCAAACTTCCAGCCTTGTGCCTGCACGCCGGTCACGTTGACCTTGTTGAACCTGCTGTAGAGAACGGGGTTGGTCTGGATCGCCGCGTAGCCACCATGTCCCCAGTTATAACGGTACCACAGCGCCGGTCCGACAAAGGCCGCCGTGGCAAATCCGAATATGGGGCCAACGGTCCACCACCGTGGATACCAGAAGAACGGCGCGTAGGCAGGCGGCCAGTAACCGACACCGTAGACCGCGACGGGATCATAGACCGGGACATAGATGTAGTCCGGTTCAACCGGCTCGATGACGATGTACTCGGGCGGCCCCGCATAACCTGTGCGCGGCGGCGCGGCGACCCTGCTGACCTTCTGTTCCTTGCCCGACTTCAGGTTGCCGGCGGTTTCCGCCTGCTTGCGCAACGTCTGAATTGCGGTCTGCACGTCGTCGGGTTGCGCCAGAAAAGCCTCGCCAAGCTGGGTCGTCCACTCCAGCTTCTCGTTCATCATGGCAAGAACCTGCGGCACCGACGTCAATCCCTTGACGCTCGGATCCCACGGCTCCTTCTGCATCGCATCTTCGAGCGCAGGACCCTTGAGATTCGGATTCTTCTCGGCCCAGCGCGACGCGAGCGTGACCTCGAGCGGATAGGTCGATGCAGTCAACACCTGCGCCAGCAGCGCATCGGGATAGAGCGCGATTGGCGCGACCAGTTGCTGCAGCTGCTCTTGGGTCAGCTGCTGTGGCTGAGGCTGCTGCTGAGATTGCGGCTGACCCTGTTGATTTTGCGCCGATGCGGGCAGCGATGCGACCGACAGGACCGCCGGCACGGCCAGCGCCGTGACGCAATAGCGATGAACGCGTTTTGACCAGGCTGACATGGGCCTTCCCTTCGTGGCTTGTCACAACCCTCGGGGGCTCCGGAGATGCATCGTACCGGTGAAAACCGCCCATTTGAAGGAAAAAGGGCCTCAGCTAAGGGCCACTACCACTTCAGGTATTCACCGCCGCATCCGTCCAGCCTCAAATGTGATCAGCCGGCGGCCGCAAGTGCGTTGTTTTCAAGCCCACTGCCGGACCGTGCGCGGCCGACAACATGCGCGTAGTCGGCAATCGGTTTCGGCCGGCCGATCAGATAACCCTGGATTTCGCTGCAGCGCTCGGCGGCAAGGAACTTGCGCTGCTCCTCGGTCTCGACGCCCTCCGCCACGACCGGAAGATTGAGCCCGCGGCCCAGCGCGATCACCGCGCGGATGATCGTCGTTGCCTGCTGGCTGTGCCCGAGATTGGCGACAAAGGCCTGGTCGATCTTCATCTTGTCGAACGGGAACGACTGCAGATAGGAGAGCGACGAATAGCCGGTACCGAAGTCGTCCATGGCGATGCGCACGCCAAGTCCCTTCAACCGGCGCAAGACCGACACAGCGCGGGTGAAGTCGTCGATCAGGACGCCTTCGGTGATTTCCAGTTCGAGTCGCGCCGGCGCGAGGCCTGTCTCGAGCAGAATCTGGTGCACCAGCCGCGGCAGGTCGCCGTGCCGGAACTGCACCGGTGACAGATTGATCGCAATGCCCAGCGGCTGCGGCCATGACGCCGCCTCGCGGCAGGCGCTGCGCAGGATCCATTCTCCGAGCGGGATGATCAGGCCGCTTTCTTCCGCGAGCGGCACGAAGGTGCTCGGTGGCACCAGTCCGTGACGCGGATGATGCCAGCGCACGAGGGTCTCGAAGCCGGTGATCTCGCCGTCGATGTGGGCCTGCGGCTGGTAGTGCAGCTCGAGCTCGTCACGCGCGATCGCCGAGCGCAGATCCTGCTGCAGCGCCCTCTTCTCGCGCAGCTGCTTGTCCATCGACATCTCGAAGAAGCGCACCGATCCGCGCATTTCCGACTTGGCGCGGAAAAGGGCGGCATCGGTATTCGCGATCAGGGTGGGGGCGTCGACGCCGTCCTGCGGATAGATGCCGACCCCGATGGTCAGGCCGACGCGCAACGCATTGCCATTGACCTCGATATCCGAATCCACCGCGGCCAACAGCCGTTCCGCAAGCGCTTCGGCTGCCGCCGGCCGAATTCCGGTCGGCGTGACCACGGCGAATTCGTCGCCGCCGAGCCGCGCGAGAAACGCGCCCTGACACGCCGTTTCGAGGCGCCGCGCCACCTCACGCAGCAATGCGTCGCCGGTGTCGTGGCCAAACACGTCGTTGACCGACTTGAAGCGGTCGAGATCCAGCGAAAGCAGCGCAAAGCTTTCACCCGCAACCGATGCATGCCCGATCATGGACGCAATGCAATGGTTGAACGCCGTCCGGTTCGGCAGATCCGTCAGCGAGTCATGCTGCGCCATATGCTCGATTCTCTGCTCGCTGCGCTTTCGTTCGGTAAGATCATTGATGACGCAAATAAGGTATTGCGGCTTGCCGTCAGGCATCTTCACCAGAAGGCGCATTGCCGTGACGACCCGTGTCCCGTTGCTCGGCGTGATGACGGAATGCTCGTCGAGGAATGTCGGTTGGCCAGAAGCGATCAATTTGCGGTCTTCGGCCTCGATCCTTTCCGCACTGGCCTGCGGCATGATCTCCGCGGCGGTCCTGTCGAGCATGACGGAACGGTCGACGCCCAGATACCTTTCGGCTGCGCGGTTGATAAGCAGGTAGCGCAAATCGGGAATGCTTTTCACGATGATCGGCGACGGCACGTTCTCGATAATCGTGTGGAGGAACGTCCGCGTGCGTTCGAGCTCCTGCTCCGCCCGGTCGCGTTCAGTGACGTCCTCGTGCGTCGCAACCCAGCCACCGCTTTTCACCGGCTCATTTACGACGGCGATGGTCCGGCCATCTCCGAGCTTGACGTTGAGGGTGAAGGCCCTCCCCTGCTTGAGGGCGGCGCGCAGGTCCGCGTCGTATTTGTGCGGATCGAGCGGGAACGTACCCGCCGCAATGCGTGCATCGAGCAGATCGCGCACGGTGCATCCGCGCCAGATTCGACGCGGACTTATGTTGTACATCTCCCGATACCGCTCGTTCCAGACAACCAGCCGATTCTGCGCATCGAACATGCACAGACCCTGGTTCATGTTGTTGAGCGCCTCGTCGAGCCGCAGAACCTGCTCGCCGCCGTTACGCCAGATGCTCCAGGCCAGAATTGCCGCAACAACAGACAGGCCGGCCGCCGCCATGAACATTGTCGGGGCGAGAGAGGCCGACGCGGCGGCGGCATGAATGAAAATGAGTCCAACCGCCACGACGCCTGCGATAACGCCGACGAGGCCGGCGAATGCAATCAGACGCCAGTCGCGATGTGCCGCAAAATCTCCCAACGCTCGAAACATGGCTCGCGCCGGACCGGTTGACGCATTGGCTCAAACTTGCCGATGTTTTTGCAATTGTGGACGATCAAGTCTCCGGTCCTGTTAAATTCCGGGACAAGTGACGGTTAATTGTCGTTAAGGCTACGCATGCGTGAACATGCATGCGCGCTCTTCCAACGCTGCCCCGCGTGCACGCCTCAGTGGCCCTTCAGGAACGCAAAGTCGCAGCCCTGGTCGGCACCGAGGATTTCCTGCGCGTAAAGCCGGGCATAGCCCCGTAACGGCGCCTGCGCCGGACGTTTTGCCTCGGCGGCGCGGCGCCCGAGCTCGGCATCGTCGACCAGGAGATCGATCCGCCTCCGCTTGACCGAAAGGCGCAGGCGATCGCCGTTGCGCACCAGCCCAAGCGGTCCGCCCGAGGCGCTGTCAGGTGTGACATGCAGAACGATCGTACCGAACGCAGTACCGCTCATGCGCGCATCCGACACCCGCACCATGTCCTTCACACCCTTCGCCGCAAGTTTCTTCGGGATCGGCAGATAGCCCGCCTCGGGCATGGCGGACGCGGAATGCGGACCCGCGTTCTGCAGGACGAGAATGTCTTTCGCATCGACATCCAGGTTCGGATCGTCGACGCGGGCGGCAAGGTCTTCCAGCGAGGAAAAGACGACGGCCTTGCCTTCATGCTCGAACAGATCTGCATCCGCCGCCGAGCGTTTGAGAATCGCGCCCTGCGGCGCCAGGTTGCCGAACAGCGCCACCAGGCCTCCGTGCGCCTCCAACGGCTTTTTGCGTTCGGCAATAATCGTACGGTCAACCCACCCGTCACCCTCGTCGGCGAGCCGCTCGCCGAGCGTCTCCCCCGTCACAGTCTTGCAGTCCAGGTGCAGCAGGTCCTTGAGCTCGCGCAGCAGCGCGCCCATGCCGCCGGCGGCGAAAAAATCCTCCATGTAGCCGTTGCCGACCGGTTTCAGGTTCACCAGGACCGGCGTCGTATCGGACAGTTCGTTGAGCCGTTGCAGCGAAACCGGAACACCGGCCCGACCCGCGATCGCCGTCAGATGAATGATGCCGTTGGTTGAGCCGCCGATCGCGAGCAGCACGCGCAGCGCGTTCTCGATCGACTTCTGGTTTACGATTTTGTCCGGCGTCAGTTGCGAGCCAATCAGCTTCACCGCGGCGGCTCCCGTTGCTTCCGCCGCGCGTAGCCGGTCGGCATGCACGGCCGGAATCGCCGCAGTCCCAGGCAGAATCATGCCGAGCGCTTCGGCGATGCAGGCCATTGTCGATGCCGTGCCCATGACGGCGCAGGTGCCGGCCGTCGTCGCCAGCCGGCCCTCGATTTCGGAAATTTCGTTGTCGTTGAGCTTGCCGGCACGGTACTGCGCCCAGAAACGGCGGCAATCGGTGCAGGCACCGAGCCGTTCGCCGCGATGGCGTCCGGTCATCATCGGCCCGGCCACCAGCATGATCGCGGGCTTTGCCGCCGACACCGCGCCCATGAGCTGCGCGGGCACCGTCTTGTCGCAGCCGCCCATCAGCACCACCGCATCCATCGGCTGCGCCCGCACCATTTCTTCGGTGTCGATCGACATCAGGTTGCGGAATTTCAGGCTGGTCGGGTTAAGAAAGACCTCGCCGAGCGAGATGGTCGGAAATTCGATCGGGAGGGCGCCGGATGCCAGCACGCCGCGCTTCACCGCATCCAGAAGCTCCGGAAAATGCCGATGGCAATTGTTGAATCCCGACTGGGTATAGGCGATGCCGACGACCGGCTTGTCCAGCATCGGGCGGGAATAGCCCATCGACTGCGCGAATGACCGGCGCAGATAGAGCGAGAAATCACGGTCGCCGTAGTTGGTGAGGCCGTTGGCAATGCCTGCGGGTTTTTTGCTCATGCCGACACTTTCTGCAGCCGTGCGAGCCAGGATGCAAGCCGCCGGGCCAGGTGATTTGCGCTAAGCCGCTCGGAGACGGCCGGATGGCGCCGTCGCAGCCAGACCAACCCGACCTGACGCAGCCAGACCATGACCACCAGCATGGTGAGAAACCACGTCAGGAAATGGTAGCGCGCCGTAGCGGCATTGTAGAACAGGGCAACGGCATGCTGCGCGAGCGCCGACGCGCCGACCAGACGCAGCCACGGATCGAACTGCCGTCCGCGGGCCACGACGTAAATGAGCACCGCCACACCGGCGGCATTCAATGGAATGGTGGCGTAGGACGCCGCCGACCCGCTCAGCCAGTCGGCGAACTGCAGGACCAGGCGCGCGAGATACTCGCCACCGGGATCAAGACCGAGCAATTCGCGCGCAGCTGCAACGTAGGCCGCCGGCGGCATGACAAGAACATCGGAATGCCGGACGTTCGCGCTCAGCAGGACGAACGCGCGGCCGAACACCCAGTTGTGGAGCGTGATAAGAAAGACCGGCAGCGTGCCGATGCACAGACCGGCAAGGCGCGATCTCTGGCGCAGGTAGAGCGCGGCAATGCCTGCACCGCCGAGCAGCACCGCGGCCGCGGGCGCAACAATGGGCTTCATGAAGATTGCAAATGCGAGCAGCAGCGCACCAGTGAACGCCCCGGCGAATTTCCGGTCTTCTCCCGGTTTGCCGATGATCGGCAGCATTCCTGCAATAAACAAGATGTAGGCAGCCGGATCAGCGAAACCACGCGCCGCAAGCTGCGCGTACTGCACGAAGCTCGTGCCAAACAGGATTCCGGCCGGGACCGCGATAAAAATGAATGCCAGCGCCAGCGACCAGTCGCCGGGCAGAAAGCGGCGGAACAATCTGTAAACAAGGAACGGGAGCAGCAGGACCAGGGAGAGATAGCCGAGGTAGCTCTCGCCAAAGAAGACGTGCTCGATTGCACGGAAATATCTGAGACCCGGTCCGCCGTAGTAGAAGACGCTTTCGCCGCCTTCGAGGAAGCCTGCCAGATCGCCTTGCAGCAGTTTCCGCAGGAGCTCGCGGCCGAGGCCACCGTAGAACAGCCCGTCATCGCCGCCGTCGAACGGACGCATGCCGCCGAGAAAGCTCGCATCATCAATCGCTATGACAAATGCCGAAAGGCCCACGGCAACAAGCGGCAAAATCGCGCGGCGGGGATCGAGGCGCACCAGGGTTGCGGCGAGCCCCACAAGCCCGGCAAGGGCAAGCGCGCCCGCGAAAAGCTGACGCAGCCACACGTTGGCCGGCGGGTTGAGCCGCATGGCCAGCGAATCCGGAACGACGGCCAGACCGAACACGCGCCGGCCGATATCGGCTGTCTCGATCGTCCGGCAACCTTCGCCGGGCCAGCGCGCGAAGCGGCCGTCCCCGCTCTCCCACATGATCGTGCCGCGCCAGCACAGCGTGCCGCCGACATAGCCGGATGGCAGCCGGATCATCTCGTACCACGGCATGGCGAGATGCCAGCGATGCCAGCCCATCCAGAATCGCCGGTCGCGCGTCACGCGCGTCACGTCATTGTTGCTGGTCCAGTTATAGGCGCGCTCGTTGATGAAGCCGAGGCGCAGCCAGACAGGATCGCGGAAATCGAGCGCCCCCGTCGTGCGCGACGCATCCGTCCTGCGCCAGATATCGCGCCAGATGCTGTCGGCCGAAAAGGCGAAAGGCGCGGCCGGAAATCCCTCGTGCCGCCAGCAACCCGGCTTCGTCCGGTCGCATCGCTGCGCCGGCGGATACCGGCCATCGAATTCGGCGAGCAGCTGCCGGTAAATGTCTTCCGGCAAGGTCCGCTCCAGTGCCGGACCGGGAAGAAAGACGTTGTGCCCCTCCTCGATCCGCGGCGGCGCGACAAGCACTTCGCCGAGCACGACAAGACCGGTCAGTCCCGCCGCGATTGTCCATGCGCGCGGACGCGTGCTGACGCGCCCGCAGGCAACGACGACAGCGACAGCCAGCAGCGCCGCGTAGTCGACAATATTGTTGGCCGGCAGGCCGATGACGGCGACGGCAAGCACGAGCACACCCAGCTTGGGCCATGCACCACCGGCCGCGTCTTCGCGTGCTGCAGTCATGGACGTCGCCGGGCCCCGCGCCAAATCGCCCTTGCCTAGCATGTCGATTTAGCTCAAATCCATGCCGCGTATCGCAAAATCCTGCGCCGCGGAGCATTAAACCGTGATCCGATTGGGGATAGTCGGGAGCAATTACGGACGCACGGTGCAGCTTCCTGCCTTCCGTGCCGACCCTCGCTGCGAGGTCGTCGCACTGGCCGGCAGCAATGCCGTACGCACCGCCGAGTTCGCCCGGGACGCCGGAATTCCCAAGGCCTATGGTGGCTGGCGCGCGCTGGTCGAAGACCCCGACGTCGAGGCGGTTGCGATCGCAACGCTGCCGAGCCTGCAGGCGCAAATCGCCGTCCGCGCGCTCGAGCTCGGCAAGCCGGTCTTTGCGGAGAAGCCCCTGGCAAGCAGCCTCGACGCTGCACGCAGCATGCTCCGGCAGGCGACTATGAGCGGCAAGCCGACCATGATCGACTTCAATTTCCATCAGATCATGAGCTGGCAGCGTGCCAAGTCGATGCTCGATGACAATGCGATCGGCACGCTGCGGCACGTGACGGTGCATTGGCACGTCGAGAGCCGCACCATCCAGACGCGCATGCGAAGCTGGAAAACGGTGGGCGACGATGGCGGCGGCGTGCTCGGCAACTTCATCTCGCACTGCTTCCACTATCTCGAATGGTTCTGCGGGCCGATCGCAGGCCTGTCGGCGCGCGTCGCCGGCCTGCCGGACGACAAGGACCTGGAAACAACCATAGCGATGGCAATGCGGCTCGCCGCGGGCCCGCTGGTCAGCCTGTCGATGAGCTGCGCATCCTTTCTCGGCGCCGGCCACAGGATCGAGTTTTTCGGCGAGGACGGAACGCTGGTGCTGCACAACCCCGGTGCCGATTATATGCGCGGATTTGAGCTGCTGTACGCGAAGCGATCGGCGACCGCCATCGAGCGTATCCCGGTACAGGACCTCGTCGACGCGAAATATCCGGATGGCCGTATCGCGCCGGTCTCGCGCCTGGCGAAGATGTTTTTTGACGCGATCGAAGCCGGCAAGACGGCCGCGCCCGGCTTTGCCGAAGGTTACCGCGTTCAGCTGCTCATCGACGCCGCACGCCGCTCGCACCTGCAGGGGCGCTGGATCGACGTCACGCGCGAGACCGTCAGAGAGGAGATCGGCGCGTGAGCCGCATCCTGGTCACCGGCGGCAGCGGCTTCATCGGCTCGGGCCTCGTCAGATCACTGGTCAGGGCCAATCACCGCGTGCGCGTGCTCGATGACAACTCGCGCGGAAGCCCGCGCCGGCTTGCCGACGTCGCGGCCGATATCGAATTCATCGCCGGCGACGTCCGCAACGCCGCCGATGTCGAAAGGGCAACCCAGGGCGTGGACGAGGTTTGCCATCTCGCCTTCGTCAACGGCACGGAGTTCTTCTACACGCAGCCCGATCTGGTTCTCGACGTCGGCGTGCGCGGGATGATCAATGTCATCGACGCCTGCCGCAGGCACGGGGTCGGCACATTGGTGCTTGCATCGAGCTCCGAGGTCTACCAGACACCGCCGCAGGTGCCGACTGACGAGACGGCGCCGCTGACAGTTCCCGACCCGCTCAATCCGCGCTATTCGTACGGCGGCGGCAAGCTGATCAGCGAGCTGATGGCGATCAACTACGGCCGCAAATATTTCAGCCGCGTGCTCATCTTTCGCCCGCACAATGTCTATGGCCCGGACATGGGCTGGGAGCACGTGATCCCGCAGCTGGCGTTGCGGCTGAACGCTGCCGCCCGGGCGCAGGCCTCGGGCACCCTCCGACTCGAGATCCAGGGCACCGGAAAGGAGACACGCAGCTTCTGCTTCATCGACGATCTCGTCGCCGGCGTCATGGTCATGCGCGAGAAAGGCGAGCATCTCGGCATCTACCACGTCGGCACGACGGAAGAGGTGACGATTGCCGACCTCGCACACCGGATCGCCGGAATTTATGGCCGCAAGATCGAGCTGATTGCGGGGAAACCCGCGCCCGGCGGCACCGCACGGCGGTGCCCCGATATTTCGAAACTGGCAAGGCTCGGCTATAAGCCGCACGTGCCGCTGAGCGAGGGCCTCAAGCCGACACTTGAGTGGTACAGACAGAATGTCGAGCGTGCGCCGCAGGATCTGACACCGAAATGAACCTCGCCCCGCGTCCGAGCAAAGTTGCACGCGCTGCCGGCACCGCCGCCAGCGTTCCGGTCGAATGCTGCCAGATATGCGGGCATGCGCCGCTCGAGACCGTGCTCTCGCTCGGCTACATGCCACCCGTCAATCAGATGGTACCGATCGGCGAGATTCCCCGGCAATTGCCGTGGTTTCCGACAACGCTGCTGCATTGCCACAACTGCGAGCTGGTGCAGTTGGGCCTTGCGGTCGACCCGGCAATCATCTTCCCGCCGGAATATCCCTACACCAGCGGCACCACCAAACTCCTGCGCGACAATTTCGCGGATTTGCAGCGTGAGAGCGCGGCCATGTTCGGGCTCTCCGACAAGGACCTTGTCGTCGACATTGGATCGAATGACGGCACGCTGCTGTCGAATTTCAAGAACGGCGGCCAGCGTGTGCTCGGCATCGAGCCGACCGACGTGGGGGATATCGCCAACCGTCACGGTATTCCAACATTGAAACGCTATTTCGGCATCGATGTCGCCCGCGAAGTGAGAACGCAGCATGGCGCGGCGAGCGTCGTCACCGCTGCAAACTGCTTCGCACACATGGAGGATGTGCATTCTATCGTCGATGCAGTGACCGAAATGCTCAAGCCAGACGGCGTTTTCATTTCCGAATCCCACTACCTCATTCCGCTGCTCGATACGTTGCAATACGACACCATCTATCACGAGCATCTTCGCTACTACTCGCTGTCGAGTCTGAAGTACCTCTTCGAGATGCACGATCTGGAGATCTTTCACGCCAGGCCAATTCCCAGCCACGGCGGATCGATTCGCGTCTATGCCGCGCGCCGCGGCGCGCATCCGGTCGAGGCCAGCGTGCGGCATATGCTGGCCGAGGAACCCCGCGGGCAAGCCATGTCCAGGCGACTCGCGGCCTTCAGGGACGACGTGATCCTCTCCAAGCTTAGATTGCTCTCAATGCTGCGCGAGCTGAAAGAGAAGGGTGCGCGGGTGGTCGGCATCAGCGCACCGTCACGCGCAAGCACGCTGGTCAACTATGTCGGTCTCGACGAGGGACTGATCGAATTCGTCTGCGAGATCGCGGGCTCCCTGAAGATCGGTAAGTACATGCCGGGCACGCAGATCCCCGTCGTCGACGAGGCACGGCTGTTCGCCGAGCAGCCCGACTGCGCAGTCATCTTTTCGTGGCACATCGCCGACGAGCTTGCGCCCAAGCTCAGGGCCAAGGGATTCCGCGGGCAGCTGATCACGCCGCTGCCGGTGCCGCGGGTGCTCTAGGTTCTTGCCCGATGACAATCGGACGCGCGCAGGACAAGGGCAAGGAAATCACGTTCTTCGACGCGCATGCCGAGAGCGACGAATATGACGTATTCACCCCGCAAGCGAACGGTCGGCTGATCGCGGCCTTCGTGCGGCTGACGGGCCTGCCGCGCGGCGCACGCGTTGCCGACCTTGGCTGCGGGTCAGGCGTATTCACGGAGCTGCTGCGGCGTGAGGGCTACGATGCCGTCGGCCTCGACATCAGCCCGAAACTGGTGGCGCTCGGCCGCCGCAAGTATCCGGGCCTCGAACTCATCGAAGGCGACGCCGAAAACCTGCCGTTCGAAAATGCGAGCCTCGACGGCGTGCTGCTAAGCGGTCTCGTTCATCATTTTCCCGACCCGCAACGGCTCGCGGCCGAGGTCGGGCGCGTGCTCAGGAGCGGCGGAAAATTTGTTGCCTTCGATCCGAACCGCATGAATCCGTTCATGTGGCTGTACCGCGACTGGTCTTCGCCCTTCTACAGCCCGGTCGGCGTCACCGAAAACGAGCGGCCAGTTCTGGCCTGGCGGGTTGCCCGGATCTTCCGCAAGCAGGGTTTCCGCGTGCGGAGCGACTACCTGGCGGGACTCGCCTATCGCTACGTCGCGTCCGGACGGGCGCGCAGGCTGCTGCCGATATATAATTTCATCGACGACACGGTATTCAATTTGGGGATCATGAGCCCGTTGCGCCCCTTCGTGCTGACCAGCGGCGAAAAGCCGTGAATGCTGTCACGCCTCGCCTCGACATCGTCATCCCCGTCTACAACGAGGGCGCCAACATCATTGCGACGCTGCGCGCGATCACCCGCGACGTGAAAACGCCGTGCCGCGTGCTGATCTGCTACGACAGGGAAGACGACGATACCCTGCCGGCCATTACGCAGAATCGCAGCGCGCTTGAAGGACTGGCAGTTGAATTCGTACGCAACCGCGGCAGCGGTGCCCATGCCGCCGTGCTTGCCGGATTCGCGGCAAGCGATGCCCCCTTCATTCTCGTTTATCCGGCTGACGACGACTACAACGCGGGAATCCTGGATGCGATGGTAGGCAAAGCCGCGCAGGGTTGCGACATTGTCTGCGCCAGCCGCTTCATGGCCGGAGGAAGCATGGTCGGCTGTCCATGGTTGAAGGCCGCGCTGGTGCGCACGGCAAATTTCACGCTTCATCACTTCGCCCGCCTGCCGACACACGATGCCAGCAACGGATTCCGGCTCTTTTCCCGCCGCGTGACGAAGGAGATTCCAATCGAGTCGGACCGTGGATTCTGCTACAGCATCGAGCTCCTGGTGAAGTGCCATCGTCTGGGCTGGCGTATCGGCGAAGTGCCGGCGCAATGGTTCGAGCGCACGCACGGTGCCAGCCGGTTTCGGGTTTTGAAGTGGCTGCCGGATTATCTGCGCTGGTACGCTTACGCGTTTGCCACGAGCTACCTGCGCCGCCCGGCGGAGACCGTCCGCCGCCAGCCTGTGATCTGATACGGGGCGATGACAATGTCCTGGCCGAAAATCACAAACCGCCGCACGACGCGCGTTTCGTCGTTTGTGGACCTCGTCGAGCGCAACGTCGAGTTCAAGCCGGGAGAAGCGCCCGAGGTTTATCACGCTGTTTCGCAGAGCGACTATGTCGCGATTGTCGCGCGCACGCCGGAAGGGAGGATTCCGATCGTCCGGCAGTTCCGTCCCGCGGTCGAGAATTTCACCTGGGAGCTTCCCGCGGGCATGGTCGATCGGGGCGAGTCGCCTGCCGACTGCTGCCGTCGCGAGCTGCTTGAGGAAACAGGGTACCCCGCCCGCACCCTGCACGCACTCGGAAGCTACGCACCCGACACCGCCCGCCTTTCCAACAAGGTGCATTCGTTTTTTGTCGAGGCCGGCCCGCGCGCGAAGAATTCCGCCGGCGAAGAAGGCATCGAGCTCAAGCTGGTGACGCCGCGAGAACTCACCACGCTCATCCTGAGCGGTGAATTCACTTTGCAGTTGCATCTCGGCGCGCTTCTGCTCGCCGGACTCCGCGGCCATCTCGACCTTGCGGAGTTTCGCTAGACCGGACCCCCGCCCCGAGCGGCGCGTTTTCGGACTGCGACGAATCTCGCCTCGACAAGCACCCTGGAACCCTTCTAAAAGAAGGCTCCGCGGGGCGCCAGAAAGACATAAGACATGGATTACAAGGGTTTTTTCGCGTCGGCGCTGGACCAATTGCGTAACGAGCGGCGTTACCGCGTGTTTGCCGATCTCGAGCGCGTTGCCGGCCGGTTCCCCCACGCCATCTGGCATTCCCCGCAAGGCCAGCGCGACGTCGTGATCTGGTGCTCGAACGACTACCTCGGCATGGCACAGCATCCGAAGGTGATCGGCGCCATGGTCGAGGCCGCAACGCGCATGGGCACCGGCGCGGGCGGCACCCGCAACATCGCCGGCACCAACCATCCGTTGGTCGAGCTCGAGCGCGAGCTCGCCGACCTGCACGGCAAGCCGGCCGCGCTGGTGTTCACCTCGGGTTACGTCTCGAACGAAACCGGCATTTCCACGATCGCGAAGCTTCTGCCGAATTGCCTGATCCTGTCCGATGCGCTCAATCACAACTCCATGATCGAAGGCGTCCGGCAGTCCGGCTGCGAGAAGAAGATCTGGCGCCACAACGATCTCCAGCACCTCGAAGAACTGCTCAAGGCGGCCGAGCGCGGACGTCCGAAGCTCATCGTCTTCGAGAGCCTTTACTCGATGGACGGCGACGTTGCGCCCGTGCATGCGATCTGCGACCTCGCCGGGCGATACGGTGCGCTGACTTACTGCGACGAAGTGCACGCGGTCGGTATGTACGGCGCGCGCGGCGGCGGCATCTGCGACCGCGATAATGCCATGGACCGTGTCGACGTGATCGAAGGCACGCTCGCCAAGGCATTCGGCTGCCTCGGCGGCTACATTGCGGCCAGTGAAGACGTGATCGACGCGGTGCGCTCCTATGCGCCGGGCTTCATCTTCACCACGGCGCTGCCGCCCGCGATCTGCGCCGCGGCAACAGCCGCAATCCGGCACTTGAAGGCCTCGAGCTGGGAACGCGAACGCCACCAGGAGCGTGCCGCGCGCGTGAAGGCCGTGCTCAACGCGGCCGGCCTGCCGGTGATGCCGAGCACGACGCACATCGTTCCCGTCTTCGTCGGCGATCCCGAAAAGTGCAAGGCGGCGAGCGACCTGCTGCTGGCCGAACATGGCATCTACATCCAGCCAATCAACTATCCGACCGTGCCGCGCGGCATGGAGCGCCTGCGCATCACGCCGTCGCCCTATCACGACGATGCGCTGGTCGATGCACTCGCCGAAGCGCTGGTTGATGTATGGGATCGTCTTGGGCTGCGGCGAGGCCAGCAGGCGGCTGCAGCCGAGTAACCGGCGAAACGCAATCAATCCTGAAACGGCGGCGGTTTTATCCGTTTGGCCTTGTCAGCCGGAATTTTGCGCGCGCGGGCGCTGTGTCGCGCGAGCAGCGGCATGGTCAGCGACACAAAGAAGATGCGCGTGAGGTGATGGGCACCGACGTAGACAGGGTCGAGATGCAGCGCGAGCGCCAGTAGCATCATGGCATCGACCGACCCCGGGGGCAAAAGCAATCATGACTTCGGCGGCACGCAGCGACAGCACGCCGATGAGGACGGCCGCGAACAGGGCTGAGATCGCAACCGCCACCGCGAAGGAGCCGAAGGCGGCCGCCACGAAATTCAGCAGCATCCGCGGCGAGGTATTGGCGAAGCGCGAGCCGGTGATTGCGCCCATCGCGATCATCGCCGCATTCGCGACCCACCAGGGCATCACTGCGTGAATGAGTCCGGTGCCGTGCAGAATCGCCGACGTCAGCATGGCACCGAAGAGCAGCCCGCCTGGAAAGCGGATGCGATAGGCAATGATCGCCACGATGCTCGATGCGGCGAGCAGAATCGCCAACTCGCCAGCCGTGTCGAGCCCGAGTGGCGCGTTTATCCTCGGCGGCGCCTGCCCGACGAGCCCCAGCACCGCCAATCCGGCCGGCAGCCCGACGGCGATCACGACGACGCGGATACTCTGCACGATCGCGATCGCCCGCAGGTCGCCGCCGAGTTCGGCGCCGAGCGCCAGGACCTGCGACATGCCGCCCGGTGCCGCCGCAAGATATGAGTCGACCCTGTCCCATTGATGGACCAGACGCAGGTATCCGGCGCCGGCGATCGAAACGACGGCCATGGCGAGGATCAACACCGCGATGCTGAGCGGATAGGTCGCCATCCCGTTCAGCGTTTCCGGCGTCACCACTGCACCGAGCGAAGTTCCGATCAGAACGAAGATCGCCCGCATGAGCATCGTCGGAATCAGCATCGGGCGGCCGGCGATGGCCGAACCGGCAACCGCGAGGATCGAGCCGGACAGCCAGCCGGCAGGAACGCCGATAAGCCCAAGCGCGCCGCCGCCGAGCGCGGCGGTCACCAGCGTTTCGGACAGACGACCCAGGGTGACGAGGCGGGTGGGAGACGGTGCAGACAAGACAGGACTTTCGGGGAACCGGACGCACCTGCGTCGCGGCTCGTTCGATTGCGATCAATGCCGCGCGGGAACGCCCGCGTCAAATGCCGTCAACCTGCGGAAAATGCAGCGCTTGCAGCCCCTTGTCCCATTGCGGCCGGGCTCGCCCGGGCAATCCGTGCAGCGGGCGGGGTGTTCGCGGCCCCGCAGGACCGGTAAAATCGTTTGCAGGTAAGGTTGGGTGCGTTCCGGAGAGTTCATGCTCCAGGGTTGGGCCGTCATCGCGGTCGCGCTTGCGTACATCGGGCTCCTGTTCCTGATCGCGAGCTATGGCGACCGCACGCGCGGCCTCGGCCGCGACGGCCGCGCACGCCTGCTGATCTATCCGCTCTCGCTCGCGATCTATTGCACCTCGTGGACATTCTTCGGTTCGGTCGGCCTTGCCTCGCGCACGGGCTTCGATTTCCTCACCATCTACATCGGGCCGGCACTCATGATCGGCCTGTGCAGTCCCCTGCTGATCCGCATCGTCCGCCTTGCCAAGGCGCACAACATCACTTCGATCGCCGATTTCATCGCCGCGCGCTACGGAAAGGGACAGGCCGTCGCCGCAACGGTCGCGCTGATCGCTATCGTCGGCACCATTCCGTACATCGCATTGCAGCTCAAGGCGGTCTCAGCCTCGCTTGAAACGATCCTCGCCCATGTCGCGGAGGGCAGCGAAGCCAGCCAGCCCTGGTTGGGTGATATTGCCCTCTTTGTGGCGCTGTCGATGGCCGCATTCGCCGTGCTGTTCGGTACCCGCCACATCGATGCCACCGAGCATCAGGACGGGTTGATGCTGGCCGTTGCCGCGGAATCGATTGTGAAGCTGGTCGCCTTTCTCGCCGTCGGATTTTTCGTCACGTTCTGGATGTTCGATGGACCGCTCGCTCTCATCAGCGAAGCAATGCAGCGACCGTCGACGGCCACTATCTTCAGCCGCGAACCGCGCTTCGACACACTGTTCGCAATGACGCTGCTGTCTTTCATCGCTTTCATCATGCTGCCGCGACAGTTCCACGTGGCCGTGGTCGAAAACAACAATGAAGATGAGATCAGGCGAGCGGTGTGGCTTTACCCGGTCTATCTGGTGCTTATCAATCTGTTCGTCATTCCGATCGCGCTCGCCGGATTGCTGACGTTCCCGGCGGGAAAAGTCGACAGCGACATGTTCGTTCTCGCATTGCCGCTGCAAAGCGGGTCGAATCTCTTTACCATCATCGCCTTTGTCGGCGGCCTTTCGGCGGCAACCGCCATGGTGATCGTCGAATCTGTCGCGCTGTCGATCATGGTCTCCAACGACCTGATCATTCCGCTGGTTCTGCAGCGGCGCGAGCGTCTCCTCAGCGGGCGGGAAAACATCGGATCGCTGCTGCTGGCAGTCCGGCGGCTCGCGATCTTCTCGATCCTGCTGCTGGCCTATGTGTATTACCGGTCGGCCGGCGAGGCGCAGCTCGCCTCGATCGGCCTCCTCTCATTTGCCGCCATCGCGCAGCTGGCGCCGGCTTTCTTCGGCGGCTTGCTGTGGCGGCGCGCGACCGCGGCAGGCGCAATCGCCGGAATGACCGCCGGATTTCTCGTCTGGGCCTACACGCTTTTGCTGCCGACGCTGTCCGACATCGGGATCGTCGGCGAGCGCATCCTGACCGAAGGGCCGTGGGGCCTGGGCATGTTGCGGCCGCAGCACCTTTTCGGTCTCGAGGTGCCGCCGCTGGTACACGGCGTGGTCTGGAGTCTGCTGTTCAACGTCCTCTGCTACATCGGATTCTCCCTGCATCGCCAGCCGTCACCGATCGAGCGGCTGCAGGCAAATACTTTTGTCCCCTCGGACCTGACGCCGATCGCGCCGAGCTTCCGGCTGTGGCGCTCGTCGGTGACGGTCGAGGAGCTCACGACGACGGTTGCACGCTACCTCGGCGAAGAGCGCACGCGTGCGGCCTTCGAAAGCTTCGCCGGGGCCCAGCGCATCAGTCTTGAGCCCAAGGACGATGCCGATTTCCGCCTGGTGCGGCATGCCGAACATATCCTCGCGTCGGCAATCGGCGGCGCATCGTCACGGCTGGTGCTGTCGCTGCTGCTGCGCAAGCGGACGGTTTCCACCAAAGCGGCGCTGAAGCTGCTCGACGATGCCAACGCGGCTATCCAGTACAATCGCGAGATCCTGCAGACCGCGCTCGACCACGTGCGGCAGGGCATCGCCGTCTTCGACAAGGATTTGCAGCTTATCTGCTGGAACCGGCAGTTCGGCGAGATTCTCGACCTGCCGCCGAGTCTCGTGCGCGCCGGCGTAGGGCTTGCCGACATCCTGCGCTTCAACAGCCGGCGTGGACCGCGGGCCTCCGACCAGGCCGAGGAATTTCTGAGTGCGCAGATCGAGCGCTACATATCGAGCAACGAACCGTTCCTGGAACGCTTCGCCGAAGGCATGGTCATTGAAGTGCGCGCCAACCGCATGCCGGATGGCGGCGTCGTCACGACTTTCACCGACATCACGGCCAGCGTCGAAGCCGCCGAAGCGCTGGAACGGGCGAACGAAACGCTCGAGCGCCGCGTCCGCGAGCGGACCGAGGAGCTGACGCGCCTCAACGCCGCCCTGGCGCGGGCAAAGGGCGAAGCCGACGCCGCCAATATTTCCAAGACCAAGTTCCTGGCGGCGGCCAGCCACGACATCCTGCAGCCGCTCAACGCCGCACGGCTCTACGTTACAAGCCTCATCGAACGCGGCGGCCGCGAAGATCGCCGCCTGATCGACAACATCGACGCCTCGCTCGAGGCGGTGGAGGAAATCTTCGGCGCGTTGCTCGACATGTCGCGGCTCGATACCGGCGCACTGCGCCCGGAGTTCGCGAGTTTCCGCATTGACGAGTTGATGCGCCAGATCGAACTCGAATTTGCTCCGCTCGCCGCCACGAAAGGTCTCGATCTCACCTTCGTGCCCTGCTCCTTGGTTGTACGGTCCGATCGCCGGCTGCTGCGCCGCCTGCTGCAGAACCTCGTGTCCAACGCGATCAAATACACGCCGGAAGGACGCGTTCTGGTGGGCTGCCGGCGCCGCAACGATGTGGTGCGCATCGATGTCTACGATACCGGCGTCGGCATTCCGCAATCGAAATGGCGCGACATTTTCGTCGAGTTTCACCGCCTCGACCAGGGTGCAAAGATCGCGCGCGGCCTCGGATTGGGACTTTCGATTGTGGAACGCGTTGCCCGCGTGCTCGGATCGAAAATCGAGCTAGAATCGGAAAGCGGACGCGGATCGCATTTCGCAATTACCGTGCCACGTTCGAGCGACGCGCCTATGGATCTTCCGGCGCGCGAGAGCGCAAGCATCGACTCCGGGCAGCTTGCCGGCATCACCGCGCTCTGCATCGATAATGAGCCCGCCGTGCTCGACGGAATGGAAACCCTTCTTCGCGGCTGGGGATGCGACGTGATCAAGGCGTCGAGTCTCGCGCTGGCGTTGAGTGCGGTTTCCGACAAGTCGGTAATTCCGAACGGCCTGCTGGTGGACTATCACCTCGACGAGGGCAACGGCATCGAAGCGATTATTGCGCTGCGTCGCCGCTTCGGCGAATTGCCGGCCATTCTCATCACTGCCGACCGTTCACCCGGTGTGCGCGAACTGGCCCGCAGCGAGGGCGTTCAGGTGCTGCACAAGCCGCTCAAGCCGGCGGCGCTGCGCGCGTTGCTTGCGCAGTGGCGCGTGCTGCGCGTTGCGGCGGCCGAATAGCCGCCTTCAGCCTTCTGCCGCGACGCCCTGCGGCCACTGCCCCGCCTCGATTTTTGCCGCCGCGATCACCGCCTGGGTGCGGCTTTCAACACCGAGCTTCTGAAGGATCGCGGAGACGTGGGCCTTCACCGTCGCCTCGGACACGCCGAGCTGAAAGGCGATCTGCTTGTTGAGCAGACCTTCCGAGAGCATCATCAGCACGCGGACCTGCTGGGGCGTCAACGTCGCCATCCGCGCCATCAGCTCGGCTGCTTCCGCATCGGCCCCGCCTGCGAGGTCGACATCCGGCGGCGTCCAGACGCCGCCGCCGAGAATGCGGGAGATCGCCGCGCGCATGGATTCGACACCAAGCGTTTTCGGGATGAATCCCGAGGCCCCGAATTCCATGCAGCGACGGATGGCCGCCGGATCGTCATTGGCCGACACGACAATCACCGGCACGCTTGGAAACTGCGCGCGCATGTACATCAGGCCAGAAAAGCCGCGAGCACCCGGCATCGTGAGGTCGAGAAGCACGAGATCGACGTCGCTGTTGCGCTCAAGCAACCCGACAAGCTCATCGAACGTTCCCGCTTCCGAGATGTCCACTCGCTCCAGCAGGCCCGCCACTGCCTCGCGCAGCGCGCCGCGAAATAACGGGTGATCGTCCGCAATCACCAATCGATACTGCATCAGTTCAGACAATCGGAGTGACCCTCAGGCTGTTCCAGCCGGTGGAACGATCTGGACCCGCCGCAACGCCCAGTCAAATTAATGTTCTTCGCGCCTTGCCTCCAGTGCAAGGCGTGCGCGGTCCTGCCCAGCCGCCGGCCGGCCGCCATGATTTTCGCCGAAAAGCTGCGATATTCTCGGGCATTAGGCACTAAGCCAAAAGTCGTATGAGCCGAACCTGAGTCTCGTTCCGCCGTGGCAATGCGCGGAACCCCGGACTCACCGGACTCACCCGCCGAACAACAGGTCACGCTTGAGATCATCAAGGTGCCCGGTCGATCTGAGTGCGGTGCGCAGGGCATCGCGTTCATCCGGCGAAAGCCGCTTTACGGCGACGGTGTTCGAAGCCGGAATTCCGTGCTCGACGTCATCGATCTGCTGGGCCAACAACAGGTTCAGGAAAGTATCCTGCGCCCTGGTCAGGGCATCGAGATCGTGCGCGCCGCCGATTGCGAGCGCCTTGAGACCGGCCAAGCGTGCAGGCGTCGAACGCTCCACGACATGATGACAGATCGCAAGAGCCCGGGCCGCGCTGACAATCCCGAACAGTCCGGCATTTTTCAGATTGATGCGGCCGTCTCTGGTCTTGAACTGCCCGAAGAATCCAAGACCTGCTTCAACGGCGCCGGCGGATTCGGCCAGCAGCTTCGCGAAGCTATTATTGTTGCGCGCGAGGTCGAATGCCTCTCGCCAGATGCGAATACACAATCTTCCGTCGCCGTGCACAGGGCGCATGTCGAAAAAAATATCGACCGACAGCAGCTGCTCGGGCGTCGCAACGCCGATCCATTCCTTGACGCGCCCACGCCATGTCGACATCGATCCGCGCCATGCCGGATTTTTGGCCATGACGCCGCCCTTGCAGTAGGGCACACCGATTTCGTGAAGAATGTCGGCAACATGGACCGCAAATTGCGCAAACCAGGCATCGTTGCGGCCCTCAGGCCCGTCATCTTCGAAGATCAGCGCATTGTCCTGATCCATAGCCAGGAGACTTTCCCCTCGCCCCGCCGACCCGAGCACGGCCAACGCATAGGCGCAGGGAGAATCCCCCCGGCCTTCTTCTTTCATTCGTTTCTCGGCGATGACAGCCGCCTGGCGGGTGGCAGCGCCAAGCTCGCGGGAGATGACCGCGGCAATATCGCGAGCCCCTATTTCTTCAGCGGCGAGCGATGCTGCGACATGGGGCAATTTCGCCCATGCCGCGGCGAGCGCTCCCACGTCGCGTGCGTCATCAATTTCGTCGCCAAGCGACACGGCCTCGCTTGCCCGCAACCGCAGCAGATCGCGGGCAGACAAGGCCCCGATGACGTGTCCATCTTCGTCGACAACGCCCAGATGCCGTATGGCGAGGCGACTCATCCGGCCAATCGCGCGGTAAACGAACGCGTCGGCGGGCACCACCGCGAGCGGCTTGCTCATGAAATCGCGGACAGGGCGAACAAGCGCGCCGGCGCCCTGCGCCGAGATCGCGCGCAGAATGTCCCGCTCGGTGACGATTCCCGTACTGCCGGCCACCATCTCGCTTTCGCTGCTTTGCAGCGGACGCACGAACAGCGATGAAACGCGGTCATCCATCATCTTTTTCATCGCCTGGCCGAGCGGCATATCGGCATCCGCGAACTTCGGCGGCGCGCGCATGACGTCGCGCACCCGGTGCCGATAGGGATAGCTGTCGATGCGGTCAAGCGTCCGCTCGGCATCGCGCCGTGCCGGCGCCTTTGCCGCCTCCACCCAGCCGGCACGGTGCTGCTCTTCAAGAACCCTGGTCAGCGACGCGCAGGCGCGGGTCGCCTCTGCGAGAGTACGAATACCTCCGTCGCGCAGCTTCGGCGTCAACGCGGAAAATATGCGGGCAGTGGCGAGAGCGTCGCCCGCCGCCGAGTGGCGGTTGCTCAACTGGATGCCGAGCCATGCGGCGAGACTTTCAAGGGTGTAGTCGGCAAGTGCGGGCTCGGCGATTTCAGCGAGGAGCCTAGTATCGAGGACGTGCGGACCTTCGAACGTGTGACCCGCGCGTTCGCATTCACGCCGGAGAACCGCAAGATCGAAGCCGATGGTGTGCCCGATCACGACCGCACCCCCGATAAGACTTCTCAGCTCGGGCCAGATTTCGGCGAATGTGGGCGCGCCTGCTACTTTGGCGTCATCGATGTTATGGATTTTCGTGCTCTCCTTCGGGATGGTAATACCGGGATGCACGACGCGATTGAGCACGCAGTCTTGCGGAATGCGCCCACCTTCGATGCGCGCCGCGGCGACTTCGACGATTCTCGCTTCGGCCGGATCGAGGCCGGTTGTTTCAGTGTCTATGACAACGGCATCGAGGGCGATCAGAGGCGTGGCATAGGAGACAACCATGCTGTCCTCATGACACCCGATGCGGTTTTTCAGATCGGGATCGTACGCACCGCGTGAGCCAGGGTCGGCGCATCGATCCGCGTGCTGAATTCATCATGGATATTACACATCGTCACTCTCAGGTAATTCCGGATCGTGGGAAATTCGCTCGCGCGTAGCTTTTCGTGGATCGGCATGAGTTGGAAATAACGTTCGGCAAACGGGATCGGAATGTCTTTTGCCGGCTTGACCGCGTGGATTCCGATCACGTCGAGATTGTGCGCAAGTTCTTCGCGCAATCGCGACCACCGTTCCGCGCCGAGCACGGCGGGCGCCGGGTACCGGTCGAATACCGACAGGGAAATCGCATTGAGCCTGTCGAGGACCGCCCGTCGGTCGTCCGCATACGGGCGCAACACTCCTTCGACCAGTTCGCTCACCATCGCAAGGCCGAGCGGGTAGGCACTCCATCGCGAATTTTCCGCCGCCGCCTGGAATTCCGGCTCGCGAAACAGGACCTTCGCGTAATGGCCGGCCCGCGCCCGCGAATACTCGTAGATTCCCTTTTGCGCGACGAAGGCCGCATTGCCATCGATGAATTCGGCGAGCGCAGCCACGTCGCGAATTGGCGGCTTGCGGCGAAAAAGATCGAGCAGTCCCATAAGTCACGTATCCCACAAGCGCCACTGCGACGGCCACTCAAAGCGGCAACTAACCGCGGTGCAGCACCGGAAATTTCAAGCGTTCTAGCATCTTACGAGAAATAATTACGACTAAAGTCGTATATAGACTAAAATTACACATTGTTAACGTTCAAGGCAGCGGACCCGGCAGCAAGAAGATCGGGCCGTGCGTTTCGGGGGGCGCTCAACACTTACGGTCAGGGTGTTCCCTCGCCTTTATAAACCCGTCCCATGGCGGACCGGTCAGCGCAGGGAAGGCATCGACCCATGGCTCCATCCGACACTCAAGCCAACCAAGAAGCCCATTGGAACAAGACAACCCGCTTGATGCTCACGCATCTCGGGATCTGGTTCTTCTTTGGTTACATCATCCATATGTTCGTGACCCCGCTTAACAAAATCGTCATCCCGATCCTCGGGTTTCCGCTCGGCTTCTACATGGCCGCGCAAGGGTCATTGATCATTTTCGTGGTCATGTTGTTCGTGTTTGCGCGACAGCAGAATCGCATCGACCGTGAACACGGCTACGCCGAAGAAGATTGAGGCAGGAGCGGATCATGGCTACTCAGACCACATCGAGTGCAGAAACCTTCTATAAGCAACTCGGCCGGATGTACGGCACGTACACGGGCGGTTTCGTTGCCTTCATTATCCTGCTCGCGATCCTTGAGCAGATCGGCGTGCCCAACAAAATTCTTGGCTATCTATTCGTGTTCTTCACGCTGGCGGTCTACGCCATCATCGGCGTGGCGACACGGACGGCACAGATTTCCGAATACTACGTTGCAGGCCGACGCGTCCCGGCTTTCTACAACGGCATGGCAACCGGCGCCGACTGGATGTCGGCGGCTTCCTTCGTCGGCATGGCCGGCTCACTCTTCCTGCTCGGATATGACGGACTTGCCTGGGTGCTCGGCTGGACCGGCGGATTCGTGCTGGTGTCGATCCTGGTCGGACCGTACCTGCGCAAATTCGGCGCCTATACCGTCCCCGACTTCCTGTCGTTCCGGTACGGCGGCAATTTCGCGCGCTTCCTCGGCGTCATCGTGCTCGTGTGCTGCTCCTTTACCTATGTGACGGCGCAGATCTATGGCACCGGCATCATCGCCTCACGCTTTCTCGGCATGAAGTTCGAAATCGCGGTGTTTGCCGGCCTCGTCGGCATCCTGCTTTGCGCCATGCTGGGCGGCATGCGGGCGGTGACCTGGACGCAGATCGCCCAATACATCGTGCTGATCGTCGCCTATCTCGTGCCGATCGTGATCCTGTCCACCAAGCACTACGGAATCCCGATCCCCGAACTCACCTACGGCAGGGCGATCGCGGAGATCACGGCGCGCGAGCAGCAACTGATAAAGGACGGGCTGGCTGTGATGTGCACGGCGGCAAACTGTGCGCCTACGACGCTTAAGCCGCACATTCAGCCCTTCATGAACTACACGCCGCTGAACTTCTTCGGCATCATCTTCTGCATGATGGTGGGCACCGCATCGTTGCCCCACATCCTGATGCGCTATTTCACCACTCCGTCGGTGAAGGAAGCGCGGGATTCGGTGGCCTGGTCGCTGCTGTTCATCTTCCTGCTTTACTTCTCGGCGCCGGCCTACGCGGCGTTCTCGAAGCTTGAGGTCTACACGAACATCATCGGCAGGGACCTCGGCACCATACGGCCCTGGCTCTTCCAGTGGGGCGAACTCGGGCTGATTCAGATTTGCGGCAAGAATGCCGCAAGTCTGCAGGCAGTCCTCGATGCATGTAAGACCATTGCCGGCCACCCCGGCGTGTTGCGATTCCAGGACTTCGTGATCAATACAGACGTGATCGTGCTCTCCACGCCTGAGATCGCGGGTCTTCCTTACGTGATATCCGGCCTCGTTGCGGCCGGCGGTCTGGCGGCGGCGTTGTCCACCGCCGACGGCCTGCTGCTGGCCATCGCCAACGCACTCAGCCACGACATCTACTACAAGATGATCGATCCGAACGCGCCGACCATCCGCCGTCTGACGGTGGCTCGCGTGTTGCTGTTCTTCGTGGCCGTGTGCTCGGCCTATCTCGCGTCGACCAAACCGTCGGACATTCTCGCGATGGTCGGCTGGGCGTTCTCGCTCGCCATGGCCGGCAATTTCCCGGCGATCGTGCTCGGTATCTGGTGGAAGCGTACGACTACAACCGGAGCGATCTGCGGGATCATTGCGGGCTGGGCCATCTGCCTCTTCTATCTCGTAACGTCGAGGTACTTCCCGCAGGCGGGCGTGACCTATTTCGGCATGTCGTCACTGCTGAACCCGGAGACGGGCAAGGCACTCGTCAATGTCGCCCAGGTCATGGCCGATCCGAAATGGATCGCCGACGTACCGGCGAGCGCGGCGAATCCGCTGGCCAACAAGGTCGGCTGGTTCGATCTCAACAACATCAACTGCGGACTGCTGGGCATGCCGCTCGGCTTCCTGGTGATCTACGTGGTCAGCCTCATGGGCAAAGAGCCGTCCAGGGAAATGCAGGCGCTGATCGACGAGATCCGCAAGCCGCGTGGCAAGACTGTGCTCGAAGAGAAAGTCTGACCGGCACATCAGGTCGGACGGAAAGCGGGGCCTTTACGGCCCCGCTTTTCTCTTGCCGCGCAATGTGACAGCAGCCATTGTGTGAACGCGTCGGGAGGTCGTCGCTGTCGTGGCCGGATCGTTTCTCACCTACTGGTACTTTCACCTGCCGAACTTTATTCTGGCTGCGCTGATGTACACGTTGCTCGGCCGCGTGCTGCTTGCACTGATCGTCCAGCCTGACTCCTCGAACTATATCTGGCGTTTTTTTTGCCGGTTCACCGATCCGGTTGTCGTTGCGACGAGTTACGTCACGCCCAAGGCGGCAGCCCCCGTCGTCGTCTGGCTACTCGGCGTCGTCTGGCTGTTCTGGTTGCGCGTGCTCTTGCTCAATGTATTCCTGATTGCGGGCATCGTCCCGCGGCTGAGCTGAGTCATGGATCGCAATTACTACTACGTTGCGATTGCATTCTTCGGAATGATCAACGGCCTTTTCAATCAGGAGGCCCTGGTTTTCACGTTGGTCCATGTACAGATTCTCGCACCTGCCCTTTTGTTTGGCAGCGTGTCGCTCACATTGATGTTCTCGTCGCTGATGGTTTCCACCGGCACGATCATCCTCGCCGGCGTTCCTGCGGCAATCTATGAACGGGCGGTCGGGGCCAAAGACGATTCGACCGACGCCTCCCTGTGGATCTGGCTGGCCGGTACCGGGCTTTTGACTCTTCCGGCGATGGGAAACTTCCTGAAAACAGGCCTCTGAAGGCCCGTCATCGCGGCCCCACGCATTTGTGAGTACGGCGCGCGGATTTTCCGCTAGATTGGCGGCATTCGGAACGCCGATCAGGCACGCAGGTTACTTCGGCATGGAAAACATGCGCCGCATTGCGTACGAAATTGTCCTGCGCGCATGCGGCTTTGGTTCGCTGGCGATCTTTTGCGTGATGATCGGCATGTCTTTCGAGCCGCAGCTTGCATTCAAGGCCGGCGGATTCCTGACCACCCTGATGTCGGCAATCCTGATCCTCAAGGCTCACGAGGCCAGGACAAAAAACTACCGCAAGACCGAGCTGTGGCTTTACCTGCCGAAAGAGCAAAGACCACCGGAAGAGCATGCCCAATGGGCAAGCTCGACCGTGTTGCACGAAACCTACCTCACGTTCGCACGCTGGACCGCCGCAATCGCGATCGCGATGTGGGTGCTGGCGCTGCTTTTTGCTTTCGTCGGCAAATAATTGATAGATCGGCGAACTTTCCACTTAGACTGCGGTATTAGACTTTAGTATTATTACCCGCCGTAACCTCCGCTAAGCGCAAGCAATTTGCGGGACGGAAAAATCGGGCGGGAGGCCAGCCATGGCCATAATCGAAAATACCCCACACAAGCTCGTCTTGAAGGAAGGTTCAACGGTCCTGACTCTCGATAAGGATTCCGGCAAGGCAACGCTGCAGCAGAAACTCTTGCTATGGAGCAAAAAGCCTGTCGAGTTCGCACTCTCCGAGATCGATGACATCGCGGTGAAATCGGACCAGGACGGCCTTTCAGGTGCCTTGATCCATCATAGCGTGCTGCACAGGCGCTCCGGTGAGACGACCATCCTGACGACCGAGGAAGCCAAAGATGCTGCGGCAACTGTGAAAAAGTTGCGCGACTTCGTCGGCCTCTGACGTTTGCGCAAAGTGGCTTTTGCGCTCGCCGCAGTGTGGAGCGGCCACGCATTCTGTCGCGCCCCAGGCACGTGGCTGCCGCACACACTGCGTCCGTATTAAGACTAAAGTTTATTTTCGGCTGTCAGCGGCGAGTTCGCGCCGCAAAACTGTTCTCGATGCTTGATCGGTCTACCGAATCTCGGCCACGCGTCAACGCCTTATACGATCATCTTAGGTCGAAAGTGCAATAAGTCGCGCGACCCATCGCGTTGTAGTTTTTTACCTGCAAACGGCACGCAAGAACCGTGTGAGCAACGAGACGCCGCATCAAGTCACGGCGTCACGTCAATTGAACAAGGAGGACGCTTCGGTGGGGCGACAATCGAGACCAGCTTGCACCCTGCGAAGCGGCTAGCCCCAGCAGGAGAAATTGCAATGGCTGCACAAATTCCAAAGGACTTCCGGCGAGTGATCATCGCCGCCGCGGTCGGAAACGTCATCGAGTGGTACGACTTCTACATCTTCGGCAGCCTAGCTGCCGTCTTGTCGGTCAAGTTCTTCGATAAAACACATCCGGTCGCCGCCTTGCTGAGCACGATCGCGCTCTTCACCGCCGGCTTCCTCGTCCGACCCTTGGGCGCATTCATCTTCGGATGGATGGGTGACCGCATCGGCCGCAAGTACACATTCCTTGTGACGTTGAGCGGCATGGGCCTCGGTACAGGATGTATCGGCTTGTTGCCGACCATTGACCAGATCGGCCTCGCGGCCGCGTTCATCCTGTTTTTCCTGCGCATGATTCAAGGTCTCTGCCTTGGCGGCGAATATGGCGGCGCCATCACATATGTCGCGGAGCACGTCTCCGATGAGCGGCGCGGCTATTATACCGGCTGGCTGCAGACCTCGCCGACGCTGGGCATCGTGGTTTCGCTGGTCGTCATCATCGCAACGCGCTCGTATTTCGGCAACGCCGTGTTCGACTCCTGGGCGTGGCGTATTCCGTTCCTCTTCTCCTTCCTGCTGGTTGCGATCGCCATCTGGATCCGTCTGCAGTTGCAGGAGACACCGATCTTCCAGGAGATCCAGGCCAAGGGACAGAAAACCAAAAATCCCTGGAAGGAAGCTTTTCTCACCGCGAATTTCAAATTCGTGGTGATCGCCAGCATCATCGTGATCGGCGAAGGTGTCGTCTGGTACAGCGGCCAGTTCTGGGCCCTGTATTTCCTGCAGCAGGTCTCGAAGGTCGATCCGTTGACGACCGCATGGATCGTGGGAGCCGCGCTGCTGATCGGAACACCGTCTCTGATCATATTCGGCTGGTTATCCGACATCATCGGCCGCAAGCCGGTGATCCTCGGCGGCTTCCTGCTCGCGGCGGTCACCTACTATCCGCTCTACTCCTGGCTTGGGGCCGTGACACAGCCCGGCAACATTAACTACCCGGTCGCGATCATCATCATCGCTATCCTCGTATGCTACGTCGGCATGGTCTACGGGCCGATCGGCGCATACCTTGCCGAGTACTTCCCCGCCCGCATTCGTTACACGTCGGTGTCGGTGCCTTACCATATCGGCAATGGTTGGGGAGGCGGCCTCGTGCCATTCATTACGACTGCGGCCTTTCAGGCCACTGGCAGCCTTGGCTCAGCGCTCATCTACCCGATCGCAGTGCCAGCGGTATGCTTCGTCCTTGGACTCATGCTGATGCCGGAAACGCGGCACATGAGCATCTGGAAAGAGGCCAGGGCCTAGACTGGACAACGCAAGCGGGCGGGACTGCGGTCCCGCACGTTTCCCTCGGCAACGCCCTGCCACCCGGCAGGGCGTTTTTTTCACGTACCTATGCCGACCTGCGGCCGCCGATAAACTGGAAGACGACTTCCCGGCTGTGCGGCCTGCGCCGGTGTTCCACGACATAGATGCCCTGCCACGTACCAAGTGCCAGCTTGCCGGCAACGACCGGCACGTGCAGCGAGACACCGTTGAGCATGGCCTTGACATGCGCCGGCATGTCGTCCGGGCCTTCTACATCATGGATCCATGGCGCGTCTTCGGGCGCGAGGCGATCAAGCGCGGCGATGAGATCCGCCTGCACGTCGGGATCGGCGTTTTCCTGAATTGTCAGCGAAGCCGAGGTGTGACGAAGATAGATCAGCAAGATGCCGTCGCCGGCGCGTGCCTGATTGACGAAACTCGCGGCATTGTCCGTGATGTCGATGACGCCGGCGCCCGGTGTGTCGACATGCAAAGTTGCGCTGGCGATCAGCTGCGGCACGGCCTCGGCGATGGTGGACATTCGGCGCGGCATGAACCTGCACTGCGTGCGACACGTCAGCTCTTCTGCATCATGTCCTTTTGCACGGCGGTGATCATGTCGACCACCCTGTGCCACGCCTTCTCGATGAAGTCGCGGGCGCGCGCGATATCTTGCTGGGTCGGCAGCCTGATGACCGCGTCGCCATCCTTGCCGGGCGGTGCGAGATCCGCCGGCGGCCGCGGAGGTGGCGGCTCCTTCAGTGCGGCGACCTCGCGCTTGAGGGACGCGATCTCGTCCCGCAGGCGCGCAACCTCGGAAGTGAGCGCCTCGATGGCGGCAAGATCAGCGCGCCGACGTGCCGCCTCCAATTCCTGCTCGGACCGCTTGTCCGGCACGTCCTGACAGATCCAGCCCGGGCTTTGCGCTCGGCAGACGGCGACCTCGCCGGTTTGGGTATCCAATCGCAGGACGCCGTTATCGATACGGTTGAAAGTAAACCGGCCGCCGCCTGCCGGCGGCAGCGGCTCATCGTCTTTCGACTGGGCAGGCGCCTCGCGCGCCGGCGCCGATTGGGTCTGCACCTGAGGCGCTGCCTGCGGCTGATCCTGTACCGGCGGCCCGGCAGACCGCGGATTTTCGACGTCGATCACGGTCTGCGCCGCGGCAGCTGCCGCGCAAATGAGAATCCCTGCAAGAGCGAGCATCAAGGCACGCATGGTTTCTCCTTCAGTCCAACGCCGGGGATTGGCAAACGTAGCACCGGCACCGCACCTGCCAAACCGTGTGTGTTGCTCGCGCAGGCCAGCCGGAGATGCAGGGCACAGTCAGCCGCTTCACGGAAAGCAAAATCTGAGGTTTGCCCCCTGTTATCAAACACTTATGCCGCAGTCCCGTTTCCTTGACTCGTATAGGTGCCGTAAGTATGGTCCGCGCGGCTTTTAGGGCGGCGGGACACGCGAAACCTGAAGTCCACGCGAGTCGCGAGCATGGCTGACGGCACGCGCGGTACTGGTGATCGTAACGAACCGCCGGACGACGAGGCTGCTCTCTCCGCGAGGCTCCAGCGTCTCGGCAAACGGCTCGCACAGGCGAGCCGGCCATCCGAAAACGGCTCCGGTCCTCGTCAGACCGCCGATGTTTCGGCATTTGCCCGCGGCTTCCGGCTGTCGACCGAGTTGGTGGCAGGCGTGCTCGTGGGGGCGGCGATTGGCTGGCTGCTTGACCGCTGGCTGGGCATTTCGCCGTGGGGGCTCATCGTATTTCTTCTGCTCGGCTTTGCGGCCGGCGTTCTCAACGTGATGCGGGCGGCGGGGGTCGTTCGCGACAGGCAACTGACCGACGACTAGTGCTCATGGCCGCCGATCCGATCCATCAATTCCAGATCATCGATCTTTTCCCGGTCGCAAAGATCGGCAATGTCGAGATCGCCTTCACCAATTCCGCGGCCTTCATGATGCTCGCGGTTGTCGGCCTGACCGCCTTCCTGGTCGGCGCGACGGCCAAGCGCAGCCTCGTGCCGTCCCGCCTGCAATCGGCAGCGGAGCTATCTTACGAGTTTGTCGCCACGACCGTCCGCTCGACGGCCGGCGCGGAAGGGATGAAGTTTTTCCCGTTCGTCTTCTCGATCTTCATGTTCGTGCTCACGCTGAACATGTTCGGGCTCATCCCTTACGCCTTCACCGTCACCAGCCACATCATCATCACCGCAGCGCTGGCCATAACGGTCTTTTTGACAGTGCTGATCTACGGTCTCTGGCGTCATGGGCTTCACTTCTTCAACCTGTTCGTGCCGAAGGGCGTGCCCGTCTACATTCTGCCGCTGATCGTGGCGATCGAAATCCTGTCGTTCCTGTCGCGGCCGATCTCGCACAGCGTGCGTCTGTTCGCCAACATGCTTGCCGGCCACATCACACTGAAGGTTTTCGCCGGCTTCATCATCCTGATGGGCGGCGCTCTTGGCGCCGTTGGCTGGGTCGGCGGCATCCTGCCTTTCGCGATGATCGTCATTCTCACCGCGCTCGAGACGCTGGTGGCCTTCCTGCAAGCTTACGTCTTCGCCATCCTCACCTGCATCTATCTCAACGATGCGATTCACCCGGGTCACTGACGGCCCGACGCAAAACAAGAAGGAGTTCGTTATGGATCCAGTGGCAGCAAAATATATAGGTGCGGGCATCGCTTGCATCGGCATGGGCGGCGCAGGTGTCGGCGTCGGCATCATCTTCGGCAATTATCTCGCCGCTGCCTTGCGCAATCCGTCGGCGGCGCAAGGCCAGTTCGGCAACCTGATCTTCGGGTTCGCCATCACCGAGGCGCTCGGCATCTTCTCGCTGCTGATCGCGCTGCTGCTGTTGTTCGCGCTCTAGGCTCATCGACAGCCTGCATCCGGATCGACGATGGCCGAGCCCACGCACACCGCGAGCACCGAGCATCCTGCGCAAGGCGGGCACGGCGGATTTCCGCCGTTCCAGTCGCAGACCTTTGCCTCGCAGCTGGTATGGCTCGCAATTGCGTTCGTTCTGCTCTACGTGCTCATGGCCAAGGTGGCGCTGCCGCGCGTCGGCTCGATCATCGAGAACCGGCAGAAGCGCATCGCCGATGATCTCGCCGATGCGTCGCGCCTGAAGGCCGAATCGGATGCCGCGGTCGCGGCTTACGAAAAGGCTTTGGCCGATGCCCGCGCCCGCGCACAGGCGATCGCCAACGAGACGCGTGAACGGCAGGCGGCCGAAGCGGAAGCGCGGCGCAAGGCACTGGAGAACGAGCTCAACACAAAGCTCGCCGAGGCCGAGAAAACCATTGCCGCCACCAAGCAGGCTGCCATGGCCAACGTGCGCACGATCGCCGAAGATGCCACTCGCGCCATCGTCGAGCGTCTGATCGGTGAAACACCAAACGAAAAGGCTGTCGCGGCTGCAGTCGCCGACGTGCTGAAAGGCTCGTAGCATGCTGATGGAGGCAGAAACCTGGGTCGCTCTCGCCTTCGTCCTGTTTCTGGGCGGACTCGGCTATCTCGGCGTGCACCGGATGGTCGCGCGATCGCTGGACGACCGCGCGGCGCGCATCAAGGCGGAACTCGACGAGGCGCGTAAGCTCAAGGACGAGGCGGCACAGCTGCTTGCCGAGTACCAGCGCAAGCGACAGGCCGCCGAAGGCGAAGCGCAGGACATCATCGCCGGCGCTAAGGCCGAGGCCGAGCGGCTCGCCGCCGAGGCCAAGACGAGGATCGAGGACTTCGTCGCCCGCCGCACCAAGATGGCCGAGACCAAGATCGCCCAGGCCGAAGCGCAGGCAGCGGCCGATGTCCGCAGCGCAGCCGCCGAAGCAGCCATTGCGGCGGCGGAGAAGATCCTCAGCGCCGAGACAAAGGGCAAGCTTGCCGGTGACCTGATCGCCAAGGGCATCGAGGACGTGCGCAAGAAGCTGAACTAGCGGGCAAGCACCCGCCGGGCTTTCCGACGTCAACGGTATGCGGCCGGTTTAAAGCGCTTTATCCCCGCTATCCCGACCTGCGGATGTGCACAACTGCCGGTTTCGCAGCCCCCGGCAATTGCGCGTGCAGGTTCCATCCCTATTCTCCCCCACTGATTCGTCTGGGCAGTGCGTTAGACGGCCGGATTTTTCCGGTCGAAGCGTCGGAGGACCCCGTGGTCATCTTCGATTGCAACGGCGTGCTGGTCGATAGTGAGCCGTTGGCGACTGCGATTGTGTCCCAGGAGTTTGTGCGCGCCGGCTTCCCGCTGACGCCGGACATGGTTGCGCGCTATTTCACCGGGCGCCGCCCGGCGGACATGTTCGCCGAGGTCGAGCGCGCCGCCGGGCGCAGGCTGCCGCCGGGCTTCGCCGCAACCGTCGGCGAGGCAGTCCTGCGCCGTTTCCGCAGTGAATTGCGCCCGACCCGTCATGCGGCCTACGCGCTCTCGTGGCTGCGCGGACCGAAATGCGTCGCCTCTTCGTCGTCGCTCGAGCGGATTCGCGTCAGCCTCGAAAGCACCGGGCTCATCCGCTATTTCGAGCCGAACCTGTTTTCGGCAAGCGACGTGCGCAACGGCAAGCCTGCACCGGATCTGTTTCTCCATGCAGCCGGCAAGATGGGGGTCGAACCCGCCGCCTGCATCGTCGTCGAGGATTCACCGGTCGGCGTGGCCGCCGGCGTTGCCGCAGGGATGACTGTGATCGGCTTTGCCGGCGCGGGCCACGTCCGCAGCCAGACTGCCGATCAGTTGCGCGGCGCCGGTGCCCGTGCGGTCATCTCTGATTTTCGCGCGCTCAAGAGCACGATCATCGACCTGCGCGGCTGGTAGCGCGCGCTTCAGCTTTGGCGCGGCTTCGGCGCCGCCCGAGGCTTCGGCTTCGCCGCAGGTTTCTTCTTTTCCTGCTGCGCGCCCAGCGGATCAAATCCCACATACACGACGTAGGCGTCGATGTTTGCCGCCGGCTGCGGCATCGGAAACGAAATGTCGGGATCAATATGCGTGAAGGTGGCGCGGTCGACGGCGCTGGCAATCGTCACCTGTTCGCGCGCGAACTTCGAAACGATCGTCTTGGGATTCACTCCCTCCTGCACGACGGCGAGGCGAAGCGGAATATCGACAGTACCAGGACCGCCAGCCGGTCCGGTGATGACGCGGCCCTCAATTCCGACTTTCATGGTCATGACGCCGGCAGCGACATGACATTCGCGCGCCGTACGGACAATCGTGGCCTGATAGCGCAGATCTAGTGCCGAAGGCTCGCCCTCGCCCGGCTTGCTGCCGATCATCAGGGTAGAGGCGCCGGTCCTGATTTCGATTCCCGGGCATTCCACGTCGGAGTTCGGATCCGCGGCAGCATTGCCATCGCCGGTTGTCGCCTTCGACGATGTGCTGAACAGGTCAAGGGCGGACGTGCTGAACACGTTGGTCGAGCCGCAGCCCGCCAGAACCAGCGCCAGGCACAAAAAAGCCGGCACGCCGGCCAGACCAGCTTCCGAACGCGCTCTTCTTCTCACCACCATCCCTCGTCCTGTAACCCAGGCATGCCCTCGGTCCCTTTATAGCAAGTGCAGATCGGCAATCCCAAGGCGTGCGATCAGTCGACATCGTCCTTGAGCCGGGCATACAGCAGATGATCCTGCCAGATGCCGTTGATGCAAAGATAGCCGCGTGCATAGCCTTCGCGCTTGAATCCGGTCTTTTCGAGCAGACGGATCGAGGCGGTGTTGCTTGGAATGCACGCCGCCTCCAGTCGGTGCAGCCGCAATGTGGTGAAACTGTATGGAATCAACGCGCGCACCGCGGCGGTCATGTAGCCCTGCCGCGCGAACCGCTCGCCGATCCAGTAGCCGATGCTGCCAGCCTGTGCCACGCCACGGCGAATGTTCGCAAGCGTCAGGCCGCCGACCATGGCATTGTCTTCGTTGCGAAAGATGAGAAAGGCATAGGCGAGATCACCGCGTTGGTCTTCCGCGTAGCGCTTGAGCCGCCGCCGGAAAGCGCCGCGCGTAAGGTCGTCGGCCGGCCAGGTTGGCTCCCAGGGCACGAGGAAATTGCGGCTGGCTGCGCGCAGGGCTGCCCATTCTGCAAAATCCCCGCTGTGCGGCGCCCGCAATGTGACACCGTTGCCGGTGATGCCCGGCATGATGTCGTTGAAACTGACGGATCGAAAAAGTGCCATGACGTGCAATCGCGCGGGTTCAGGCTGCGCGTCGGAACAGACTCTCAGCGATTGCGGCAGTGCTTGCAAGACCGCTGCCGGGGCCGAGCGCCGCGATCGCCGGCTTGGCGCGCCTGATCAGCGCGGCGCCGGCTGCGCGCGCGCTCTCGATCGTGACGGCGTCGACTTTTGCCACAATCTCATCGAGCGGCATGGGCCGGCCGTAGGCAAGCATCTGCCGCGCCAGCTGCCCCACGCGCGCCTCCGAGCTCTCCAGCGCCATCAGCAGGCCCGCCTTCATCTGTGCCTTGGCGCGGCCGATTTCGGTCTCGTTGAGCGTTTCGGTTGCATTGCCGATCTGGTCGATCACGACGCGCATCAATTCCGGTGCATCGGCCTCGTCTGTTCCGGCATAGAGCGCGAACAGCCCGGTATCGGTATAGGGCATATGGAAGGCATGAATTGAATAGCAAAGACCGCGAACCTCGCGCACCTCCTGGAACAGGCGCGACGACATGCCGCCGCCCAGCACGCTGGTAAACACCTGAAGGCTGTAGAGCTGATCGTCGCGCACCGGCAGCCCTTCCAGCGCCATGGCAATGTGGACCTGTTCGAGATCGCGCGTTTCAACCCGCGTGCCGCCGCCGAAATATGCCGGTTCCGGCGCCGGCACGGCGGGACCCGTGAAGCTCGCAAACCGTCTCTCGACATCGGCAACGATGGCGGCGTGATCAACCGCGCCGGCCGCGGCAACGATCATACCAGGCGCCTTGTAGTTGCGCGACAGATACGAGCGCAGCCGCCGCGGATTGAACGAGCGCACCGTCTCCGGCGTGCCGAGAATCGAGCGGCCGACAGATTGCTGGGGAAACGCTGTCTCCTGCAGGCGGTCAAAGACGAGATCGTCAGGCGCATCTTCGGTGGCGCCGATCTCCTGCACGATGACGTTCTGCTCGCGCTTGAGCTCTTCCGCGTCGAATGTCGGCTCCGAAAGGATGTCGGAGAGGACATCGAGCGCGAGCGGAACGTCCGCCTTGAGCACGCGCGCAAAATAGCCCGTCGATTCGACGCTCGTTGCCGCATTCAGATCGCCGCCCACGGCTTCTATTGTCTCCGCGATCTGCCGCGCGTTCCTGCGCTTCGTGCCCTTGAACGCCATGTGCTCGAGCAGGTGCGAAATCCCGTGCTCATCGGGCCTCTCGTTGCGGCTGCCGGAGGCGATCCACACGCCAAGCGACGCGGTCTCCAGGTGCGCCATCCGGTCGGTGACCACAGACAGACCGGATGGAAGACGAGTCACTTCGACGGTCATGCCGCTGCCCCCTTCCGTGTCGCACGCGAAGCCGATTCCACAAATCGTTCGATCGCCGCCTGGTCGGGCGGCAGCACCGTGACCCGTTCCTTGCGCTTCGGCAGGTCGGCCAGCCACTCCGGCAAATGCGGTTCGAACCCGCAGGCGGCCTTCACGGCGGCGGGAAATTTCGCGGCGTGCGCGGTCGAGAGCACCACCATCGGCACGGAGACATCCCGCGCCTCCTTTTCGGCGACCGCCAGCGCAATGGCGGTATGCGGATCGACGCAATAGTTGGCTTCCCGCATCCACGCACGGATCTCGGCGGCGCATTCCTGCTCGTCGGCACGATTGGCGCTGAACAGCGCCCGCAGTTCCTTGAGTGCCGGTGCCGAGACGACAAACCGGCCGGATTGGGCGAGCGAGCCCATCAACGCACGCACCGAAGCAGCGTCCCGGCCGTTCGCCTCGAACAGCAGTCGTTCGAAGTTCGACGACACCTGGATGTCCATCGACGGCGACATGGTCGCGATCACGTCGCGAATTTCGTAGGCGCCAGTGGCGAAGGTACGTGCCAGGATATCGTTGGCGTTGGTAGCCACCACCAGCCGGTCGACGGGAAGGCCCATGCGCGCGGCGACGTAGCCCGCATAAATATCGCCGAAATTTCCGGTCGGCACCGTGAAAGCGATCTTGCGGTGCGGCGCTCCGAGTGCCACCGCCGCCGTGAAGTAATAGACCGCCTGCGCCACGATGCGCGCCCAGTTGATCGAATTGACACCGGACAGGCGCACGCGATCGCGGAAGGCATGATGGTTGAACATACCCTTCACCAATGCCTGGCAGTCATCAAAGGTGCCTTCAACCGCAACGGCATGAACGTTGGCATCAGGAACCGTTGTCATCATCCGCTGCTGCACATCGGAGATGCGCCCGCGCGGGAAAAGGACGATCAGATCGGCCTGCCCGCGGCCCCTGAATGCTTCCGCCGCGGCGCCGCCGGTGTCACCGGATGTCGCCACGACGATCGTTGTGCGCTCGCCGCGCTGCTGCAGGGCGTGGTCCATCAGGCGCGCGACGAGCTGCATCGCCAGATCCTTGAAGGCGAGAGTCGGGCCGTGGAAGAGCTCGAGCACGAACAGGCTTGAATCGAGTTGCACGAGCGGTGCCGTCGCCGGATGCCGGAAGCCACCATAGGCTTCGCGCACCATGCGTGCGAGATCCGCCTCGGCAATGTCGTCGCCGACGAAGGGACGGATCACCTCGACAGCCACTTCCGCGTAGGGCTTGCCGGCGAAACCTGCGATCGTCCTGCTGTCGAGCGAGGGCCAGGATTCGGGAACATAAAGTCCGCCGTCGCGGGCAAGGCCCGCGAGCATCACATCGACAAAATCGAGCGGGGCAGCCTCACCCCGGGTTGAGACGTAACGCATTGATTTCGCTTTATTTTAAGAGCCGACACCGACCCTGCGCTCGATCGCACAGTACCTGCGGGCACCCGTTTTCACAAGGAAAGGTCAATGCCGCCCAAAGAGACGGCGCGCGAGCCACGCCACATAAACGCCGGCGAGCGCCAGCGCGAGCCCGAACCAGGTGATGGCATATTGCAGGTGATTGTCCGGCAGGTGCACTTCGAGCCTGGCCGGCTTCGGAAGACCGCCGGGCGGAACCGGCGACTCCTGATCGATGTAGAACGGCGCCGCCGTCAGCCATTTCTTGGACGCTGCGATCGCATTGGAATCGCGCAGGTACCAGACGTTGTCCTTGGGATCATCGTCCGGCGTGAAATAACCGCGCGTTTCCGGCCAGCGGATGACGCCGACGATATCCACGCTGCCCTGCGTCGCGCTACCGGGGCGCGTCGACGGGTCCTTGCGATCGGCCGGCACGAAGCCGCGGTTGACGATGACGATGCTGCCGCCGGCAAGCTGCATGGGCGCGAAGACCCAGTAGCCCGGAACCTTCACGTCGGGACGCAACGGCGAGCCCGCGGTGTAAACCAGCGCCTCCTCGCCGACGAGCAGTTCTGCCGGGAACGCCACGCGGCGAAATTCTGTGTCGCTCTGCTTCAGCATCCTCCAGGTGTCGCGCGGCGGCAGATTGCCGGGAGCCTGCGCAAGCCGTGTGTTCAGCGTCGCGATGAGGTTTTCCTTCCAGACCTTGCGGTCGAGCTGCCATATGCCGAGACCGCACAGGATCACCACGCCGGCGAGCGCGAACATTGTCGCATCGAGTATCGTGGCACGGCGCTTGCGCGGCGACTTGCTCACGCATCGCCTCGACGCTCAAGACGGCCTTCAGCGGCCTTGTGGTAATACTGCAGTGCAATCAGGAGACCCTTGAGCAGCCGCAGGGGCGCAAGCGTCACGATGAGGATCAGCGGCAACCACAGCAGCGCGTGCAGCCAGTAAGGCGGCTGGTAGAGAACTTCCGTCATCAGCGCGGCAAACACCACGATGCCGCCGCCGATGAGGATCACGAACACGGCCGGCCCGTCGCCGGAATCGGCAAAGCTGTAGTCGAGCTTGCAGTGCTCGCAGGCGGGATACAGCGACAGAAAGCCGCGGAAAAGACGCCCCTCGCCGCAGCGCGGACAACGCCCGCGCAGGCCGCGGCCGATCGGCAGGTTCTGCGGAAAAGATTGCTCGCTCATGGCGTAAGACCATCAAAACAAAAGGGCGGCGTCATGACGCCGCCCTTTTCGAAAAACGCCCACGCTGCTCACTCCGGATGCGGCGCGCCCGCGCCCCAGACGTATATGCAGGCGAACAGGAACAGCCACACCACGTCGACGAAGTGCCAGTACCACGCGGCGAATTCGAAGCCGAGGTGCTGTTTCGGACTGAAATGGCCGGCGAATGCGCGCAGCAGACAAACGGTCAGGAAGATCGAACCGATGATGACGTGCGCGCCGTGGAAGCCCGTCGCCATAAAGAAGGTGGCGCCGTAGATATTGCCGCTGAAATGGAAGTGCGCGTGGGAATACTCGTAGGCCTGCACGCACGTGAAGGTGAGCCCGAGCAGGATCGTCAGGATCAGGCCCCACTTCAGGCCCTGCCGGTCGTCTTCAAGCAGCGCGTGGTGCGCCCAGGTCACCGTCGTGCCCGAGGTCAGCAGGATCAGCGTGTTGAGCAGCGGCAGGTGCCATGGATCGAAGGTCTCGACACCCTTCGGCGGCCAGACGCCGCCTGTCGCAGCCAGGCGCCCGATCTCGTGCGGTTCGCCGGGAAACAGCGCCGTGTTGAAATAGGCCCAGAACCACGCGACGAAAAACATCACCTCGGACGCGATGAAGAGAATCATCCCGTAACGGTGCGAAATCTGCACGACGCGTGTGTGGAAGCCCTCGTACTGCGCCTCGCGGATGACGTCGCGCCACCAGGCGACGAACGTGTAGAGCACGCCCAGCACGCCGACGCCGAAGACAAGCGGCGCGGCCGCGTACATATGATGCATCCAGCTGATCGCACCGACCGCGAGAATGAAGGTGGACACCGAACCGACCGCCGGCCATGGGCTCGGATTGACCAGGTGGTAGTCGTGATGTGGCTTGGCGTGGGCGTCGGCCATCGTCCTCGTCTCCGTTATAACTTCGAATTCATTGCGGGCGTTTCAGCAACCGGGCGCTCCTGATCGCGCAGCCGGTAGAAAGTGTACGACAGCGTGATGGTGTTGAGGTTGTCCTGATCCCGGTCCTTGACGATCGCAGGATCGACATAGAAGACCACCGTCATCTCGCGCGTTTCGCCCGGCTTCAGGCGCTGCTCGGTGAAGCAGAAACAGTTGATCTTGTCGAAATAGGCGCCGACGGTCGGCGGCGAGACGTTGTAGGAGGCCTGGCCGACGATCTCGCGTGCCGCCTCGTTGACGACCTTGTAATTGACGGTCGCGACCTCGCCGATCCGCACCTTGATCTCGTTCCGCTCAGGCAGGAATTTCCAGGGCAGGCCAGGCGTAACGTTGGAGTCGAACCGGATCGTGAGCGTGCGACCGAGCACCTGATCCGGCGCCTTTTCAGAAACCTGGGTGGTTCCGCCGAACCCCGTCGTCTTGCAGAACCAGTTGTAGAACGGCACCGCCGCATAGGCCGCGCCGACCATGCCCACGACCACGGCGCCGCAGCAGGCGGCGACGAGCGCGTCGCGCCGCAGCGGCTTTCGATCGGAGTCGCGGGGAGATTTGGTCATCGCGTCGCTCAAATCGGGCGTATCAGAACGCCCGGCCCTTTCACCAGCGTCATGACGTAGAACAGTATCACGAGTGCCGCGAGCGCCAGCGCGATCGCGATCGAGCGCGAGCGCCGGGCACGCTTCTGTGCCTCGGTGAGCACGATGCCGTTATCGTTGCGCGACTCGATCATAGCCACTCCCGTGCTCACACGGACAACCGGGCAATGAGCCCGCCCCATCCGCGGTCGATCAGCAGCACTGCAAAGAGCAGAAACAGGTAGAGAATCGAAAATGCGAACAGGTTGCGGCTTGCCCGTTCCGCCGGCCGCTGCTCGCGCAGGACCTGCCAGCCGAGCAGCAGCATGATCGCGCCGCTGACGACCGCGGTCACTCCGTAGATCGTGCCGGTGTAGCCAAGCGTCCAAGGCGCGATCCCGAGCGGCACGAGGACCAACGTGTAGAGCAGGATCTGCCGGCGCGTGCTGGCGTCTCCGCTGACCACAGGCAGCATGGGAATGCCGGCGCGCGCATAGTCGTCGGCCCGGTAGAGGGCGAGCGCCCAGAAATGCGGCGGCGTCCAGAAAAAGATGATCAGGAACAGCAGCACCGGCTCGAGCGACAGCGAGCCGGCCGTCGCCGCCCAGCCGATCATCGGCGGAAACGCGCCGGCGGCACCGCCGATGACGATGTTCTGCGGCGTCGAGCGCTTGAGCCACGCCGTGTAGACGGCGACATAGAAGAAGATGGTGAACGCGAGCAGCCCGGCCGCGAGCCAGTTCACCAGCAGGCCGAGGGTCGCGACCGAAAAACCGGCGAGCGTCAGGCCGAAGGCCAGCGCCTCTCCCGGCTGCACGCGGCCCATCGGTACCGGACGCCGCGCCGTGCGCGTCATCACGGCATCGACGTCGGCGTCGTACCACATGTTGAGCGCACCGGCGGCGCCGGCGCCGACCGCAATGCAGAGCAGCGCCGTGAAGGCGGTCGCGGGATGCAGCGCACCGGGCGCAACGGCCAGACCCACCAGCGCCGTGAACACCACCAGCGACATCACCCGCGGCTTCATCAGCGTGAAGTAATCGCCGACAGTCGCCAGGCTTGGCTCGGCAAGGCCCGCGCCTGCCGGGAGCGACCCGCGGAAGTCTGCGCCTTCGCTGACGAGCGACATGAGCTAACGCCGATCGGCCCTACTTGATGCGCGGCAAGGTTTCGAACTGATGGAACGGCGGCGGTGACGACAGCGTCCACTCGAGCGTCGTTGCGCCGACGCCCCATGGATTGTTACCGGCGACCCGCTTCTTCGCGAACGCCTCGATCATGCCGTAGAAGAAGATGAGAACACCGAATGCGGAGATATACGATCCGTAGGACGAGATCATGTTCCAGCCGTGGAACGCGTCCGGATAGTCGACGTACCGCCGCGGCATGCCGGCGAGCCCGAGGAAGTGCTGCGGGAAGAACACCATGTTCACGCCGACGAAGGTGACCCAGAAGTGCAGCTTGCCGACCGTCTCGTTGTACATGTAGCCGGTGATCTTCGGGAACCAGTAGTACCAGCCGCCGAAGATCGCAAAGACCGCGCCGAGCGACAGCACGTAGTGGAAGTGCGCCACGACGTAATAGGTGTCCTGCAGCACCCGGTCGACGCCGGCATTGGCGAGCACCACGCCGGTCACGCCGCCGATCGTGAACAGGAAGATGAAGCCGAGTGCCCACAGCATCGGCGTGCGGAACTCGATCGAGCCCCCCCACATCGTGGCAACCCAGGAGAAGATCTTCACCCCCGTGGGCACCGCAATCACCATGGTTGCGGCGATGAAATAGGCCTGCGCCCCGGTCGACATGCCGACCGTATACATGTGATGCGCCCACACCACGAAGCCGATGCCGCCGATCGCGACCATCGCATAAGCCATGCCGAGATAGCCGAATACCGGCTTGCGGCTGAAAGTAGCGACGATCTGGCTGATCATGCCGAAGCCCGGGAGGATGAGGATGTACACCTCCGGATGACCGAAGAACCAGAACAGGTGCTGGTAGAGGATCGGGTCGCCGCCGCCTTCGTTCGAGAAGAAAGTCGTCCCGAAATTACGGTCGGTCAGCAGCATCGTGATGGCGCCGGCGAGCACCGGCAGTGACAACAGCAGCAGGAACACCGTCACCAGGATCGACCACACGAACAGCGGCATCTTGTGCAGCGTCATTCCGGGTGCGCGCATGTTGAAAATAGTCGTGATGAAGTTGATCGCGCCGAGGATCGACGATGCGCCGGCCAGGTGGATCGACAGGATGCCGAAGTCGACCGCCGGCCCCGGATGACCGCTGGTCGACAGCGGCGCGTACAACGTCCACCCCGCACCGACACCGTTCGATCCCGGCTCGCCTTCGACGAATGCCGACGTGAGCAACAGCGCGAAGGAGGCCGGCAGCAGCCAGAACGAAATGTTGTTCATGCGCGGGAACGCCATGTCCGGCGCACCGATCATCAGCGGAACGAACCAGTTGCCGAAGCCGCCGATCATCGCCGGCATCACCATGAAGAAGATCATGATCAGGCCGTGCGCGGTGACGAAGACGTTGTACTCGTGCGGCGTCGGGAAGATCGTGACGCCGGGATTCTGCAGTTCCATGCGGATTGCAACCGACATCGCGGCGCCGATCACGCCGGCAACCAGCGCGAAGACAAGATACATCGTGCCGATGTCCTTGTGGTTCGTCGAATACACGAAGCGCCGCCATCCAGCAGGATGATGCTCGTGAGCATCGTGTGCGCCGTGTGCCGCAGCTGTATTGCTAGCCATTGCTCTTGTCCTTCGACCTCGTCGTTATCGCCCGCGCTACTTCGCGCCACCGGCCGCGGCTACAGCGGTCGGACGGCTGTCATCCGTTGCGTATTTCTTTTTCGCCTGCTCGATCCACGCGGTGTACTCCCTCTCGTTCACCACGCGGACAACGATCGGCATGAAGGCATGGTCCTTGCCGCAGAGTTCCGAGCATTGACCGTAATATGTGCCTTCGCGCTCGGCTTTGAACCATGTCTCGTTGATGCGTCCCGGGATCGCGTCGATCTTGATGCCGAACGAGGGAACCGCAAATGAATGGATCACGTCGGCGCCGATCGTAAGCACGCGCACCACCTTGTTCACCGGCACGACCATTTCGTTGTCGACGGAGAGCAGACGCGGCTGACCCGGCTTGAGGTCCTTGTCCTGCACCATCAGCGAATCGAACTCGAACTTGTCGTCGGGATAGTTGTAGGTCCAGAACCATTGCTTGCCAGTTGCCTTCACCGTCACGTCCGCCTGCGGAACGTTGAGCTGGTAGAACAGCAGACGGAACGATGGGATCGCGATCGTGACCAGTATCAGCACCGGCACGACGGTCCAGACCACTTCAATCGCCGTGTTGTGCGTCGTGCGCGACGGCGTCGGGTTGCTGCGCGCATTGAACTTCACCATCACGATGACCAGGAGCACGAGGACAAACAGCGCGATCGCCGCAATGATCCAGAGCAGGAAGTCGTGAAACCAGATGATGTCGTCCATCACCGGCGTAGCACCCTTCTGCAGGCCCAGCTGCCAGGGTTCCGGCTGACCGGTCGCCGCACATGCAGCATTCACTCCGATGACCGTCACGCCGGTGATGATGAATGTGATCAACCGCTTGAGCACCAGCATTGTCCAATGCGCTCCTTCGACGAGAATCGGCCTGCTCGGCCCCTTTTTTTGCCGCCCACCACTGGCATGATGTCCGGCGCGGCCCCGCTGAGCACGGCATTTGCCACGGGCGTGGCAGCTTCGGCGGTGCGGCGGGAAATCCCGGCCTCTCAAACCACAATTCCCGCCCTGCCGCAATGCACCTCATAATGTCTTATCTGCGACAAACAGCGTACCCAAAACCCCCTTCCGCATTGCATTTGCGGGCCTTAACCGGCCGGGATTGCCGCCCCCTCGCCGCCCCCGCCTTGCTTGACAGGACGCGCCGGGCATGACCCAACGAGAATGAATAAAGTGCCGACCGGGCGACGATTCGCATAGTCTTGCGCCCCGAATGAGCAGATAGCCGGATGCCGAAGGACCTGATGAAGCGATTTTCCAAGCATGCCAGGCATGCGTGCTGCGGCGCGACCTGGCTCGGAACAGCGGCGCTGGCCGCGGCGCTGACCCTTGCACCGGCGGGCTTTGCCCGTGCGCAAGGGGCCGTGAAATCCGTGCACAAGGACTGGCAGATTCGCTGCGACACTCCGCCGGGCGCCAAGGGCGAACAATGCGCCCTTATCCAGAGCGTCACCGCGGAGGACCGGGCCAATGTCGGCCTCACCGTGATCGTGCTCAAGACCGCCGATCAGAAAAGCCGGCTGATGCGCGTCGTCGCCCCGCTCGGCGTTCTGCTGCCCTCGGGCCTCGGCCTGAAGATCGACCAGACCGATATCGGCCGCGCCGGCTTCGTGCGCTGCCTGCCCAATGGCTGCATCGCCGAAGTCATCATGGACGACGAACTGATCAAGAAGCTGCGTTCCGGCAAGACGGCGACGTTCATCATCTTCCAGACGCCTGAGGAAGGGATCGGGTTCCCGATGAGCCTTGCCGGCTTCGGTGAAGGCTACGACAAGCTGCCGTAAGGCTCTCGCAGGCCTGCCTCCCCCGCACTATCTACCCAATAGTTCGCTGACGGAGCCGTCATGACCATACCTGCTTCCCTGATCGACCGCGCCGGGCTCGACCGCGCCAGGGTGCGCCAGCTGATTGGGCGCGGCCTCGAAGGCGCCGACGACGGCGAACTGTTCCTCGAGTACCGCCAGGCTGAAGCGCTCACCTTCGACAACGGCCGCCTCAAGCAGGCGACCTACGATACCGCGCAGGGCTTCGGTCTGCGCGCCGTGAAGGACGAAGCAGTCGGCTACGCGCATGCTTCCGATCTCTCCGAAGCCGCAATCGCGCGCGCGGCCGAGGCGGTGCGCGCGGTGAAAGGCGGCCACAGCGGCACCTACGCCGACGCGCCGGGCCGCACCAACCGCAAGCTCTACACCGACGACAATCCGCTCGGCACCCCCGCCTTCGAAGCGAAGGTCAAGCTGCTCGAGCAGATCGACGCCTACGCACGCGCGAAGGACCCGCGCGTGCGGCAGGTGACGGCCAGCGTCGCTGCCACATGGCAGGTCGTCGAGATCCTGCGTGCCGACGGCGAAACCTATCGCGACATCCGGCCGCTCGTGCGCCTCAACGTGGCTGTCGTCGCCGGCGCAGGCGACCGCCAGGAATCCGGCAGCTACGGGTTTGGCGGGCGCGAAGGCTTCCAGCGTTTCGTCGACCCGACCGCATGGCGAGGCGCCGTTGACGAGGCCGTACGGCAGGCGTTGATCAATCTTGACGCGGTGCCCGCGCCCGCCGGCGAGATGGATGTCGTGCTCGGCCCGGGCTGGCCGGGAGTCATGCTGCACGAAGCCGTCGGCCACGGCCTCGAGGGCGACTTCAACCGCAAGAAGACGTCAGCCTTCGCCGGGCTGATGGGACAAACGGTCGCCGCAAAGGGCGTCACCGTCGTCGATGACGGCACGATGCAGGCGCGCCGCGGATCGCTTTCCATCGACGATGAAGGCACGCCCACCAATCGCACCGTGCTGATCGAGGACGGCGTTCTCGTCGGCTACATGCAGGACCGGCAGAACGCGCGGCTGATGGGTATGAAGCCGACCGGCAACGGCCGGCGCGAGAGCCACGCGCACGTGCCGATGCCACGGATGACCAACACCTACATGCTGGCGGGCAAGCACGACCCGAAGGAGATCATCGCCTCGGTGAAGAACGGCATTTACGCCGTCAGTTTCGGCGGCGGGCAGGTCGACATTACCTCGGGTAAATATGTGTTCCAGTGCACCGAGGCTTACCGGATCGAGAACGGCAGGGTCGGCGCGCCGCTGAAAGGCGCCATGCTGATCGGCAACGGCCCGACCGACCTTCATCGCGTCACAATGATCGGAAACGATTTCGCCCTCGATCCGGGCATCGGCACCTGCGGCAAGAACGGCCAGGGCGTGCCGGTCGGCGTCGGCCAGCCGACGTTGCGCATGGACAGGATCACGGTGGGCGGAACCGCCTAGAGTCGCAAGGACCCGGCAATGTCGCAGAAACCGTCCGGCCTGCACGGTTGGATCAGAAGCACCGTCGACATTGCGGTGATCGTACTGATCGTGCTTGCGGCAAAGACGGCGATCGCCGAACCGTTCTACGTTCCGTCCAGCTCGATGGAGCCGACCCTGCTGATCGGCGACGAGCTGCTGGCAATGAAATATCCCTACGGCTACAGCAGCGCTTCCCTTCCCTCCTTCTTCGTGTTTCCGAACACGCCGCGTGTCTTTGCGGCGCTGCCCAAGCGCGGCGACGTCGTCGTCTTCCGCTGGCCGGGCGACCGTTCGCAGGTGTGGGTCAAGCGCGTGATCGGCCTGCCGGGTGACCGCATCGGCGTTCGCGGCGGCCAGGTTCACATCAACGGCGAGCCGGTCGGCATCATGTCCGCGGGCACGGGCAAGATGGAGATGGAGGACGGCAGCACCGTCGCCGTCGCACGCTTCATCGAGACGCTGCCGGGCGGCTTCGAGCATTCGATCTTCAAGATGGTGGCACACGCCGAATTCGACGAATTCCCCGAGATCACCGTGCCGTCCGGCCACGTCTTCGTCATGGGCGACAATCGCGACAATTCCGCCGACAGCCGCGTTCCCGTGCGCGCCGGCGGTGTCGGCCTGCTCCCGGTCGAGGATCTGGTCGGACGCGTCGACGCCATTGTCGGTTCGTGGGATCTCGCCAAGCGGTCACGCCCGATCCGGGAATGGCCGTCGGGCCTGCGTCTGTCGCGCTTCTTCTCGCCGGTACACTGAAAGCGCTAGCGGATCACACCCGAAATGCAGCACGGCTTGTGCCGCGGCCGCGTGATCCTGTCCTTGAGATAGCAGCGCGCGCCCGGACTGATGTAGCCCGGCCGCACATAGGTCCAGGCGCGGCATTTGTTGTCGGCTTCGCAGGCGGCCTTGCACGGCCCTCCTGACGGATCGGCCACGACGTCCAGGTTGCGATAGTCGCCGCCGAGCCGGTCGATGGAATATTCCACCGGCCCCTTGCGCGGCTCGATCACGCCGGAGCCGCGGACGCCCGTAACGCAGCACTTGTCCTCGACCCGCGGCGGCACCTGACTCTTGAGCCAGCACGTCGCCGCCGTGTTCGCCGTGCGCGGGTACGAGAAGCTCCAGGAGCGGCAGCGCGCGTCGCGCTCGCAGCGCGAGGCGCACACAGCCGGGTCGCCGCTGCGGACCTGGAAGTTCAGATAGTCGCCGCCGATGCGGTCAAATCCGGTTTGCGCCTGCGCCTGGCCGGCAAGCGCGAGCATGGCGAGTGCGAGCGCGGCCTCTAGCTTGATCGGAGTTCGCATTGCGCGTGCGATCAACCCTGATAAAGAGTCGGTATGAAGCCTTGCCCCTACGGCATGGTAGCCCAGCGACCCGCCGTTGTGCAGACACAACAACGTCAGCGAATTCGTTCAACGAATTAATTTCGAATAAAGCGCCCGCCGGAGGGGCCGGCGGGCGCGGATCCGGCCGCGAGAGGGGATGATCGCGGGTGTCGGATCGAGCGGCCGATGAGAGGGCTCGGCCGTTTCGGTTGTTTCGTTACAGCGTCTGCCGCGCGGGCCGGTCGGTCGGCGGGTGCCGGAATGCGGGGCTTGCACCGGCATCAATGGCGATGCGCCGGACCCTGGCATTCAGACGCCGCTCTATCGCGCGTTCGCGCAGGAGCGCGGTCGGGTCGTCCCAGAAGGGCTCCGAGAACGCATCGCGCAGGTCGGCGCGGGTGATGCCGATATCGGCGAGCATGCGGCGGTCGAGCCCGGCCAGGATATTGGCCTCGCGCCGGTGACGCCGGGCGCGCGCCAGCGCCTGGATCCAATGGGTGATCAGGGCCAGCACCGAGGCAAACGCCCGCAACAGCGCACCGGCCGCGATCGGCAAAACGGGGTATTGGGCACTCATTTCAGTCTCCATTCAGCCCGGTTTCGGCGCCAAAATCGCTATTGGCGCTGCCCAGAACCACCCGAAATCCCCACCCGATTCCTCTGGAAGCGATTTATATTGCACTGCGGGGATTGATTAGTGAAACGAATGTTTTTAATCTGATCGATCATAAACAATGATATGGCCACCCCGGCCCGAAAACGGGTCAATCGAGGAGCCGCCGCCATGACCGCCATGCTCGACATCGATCAGCTGCGCACGTTCATCGCCATTGCCGAAACCGGCAGCTTCACCAAGGCGGCCGAGGTCGTGAACAAGACCCAATCCGCTGTGTCGATGCAGATGAAGCGGCTGGAGGAGCGGCTCGAGCGCGCCATTTTCGCCCGCGACGGACGCGCCTCGAAGCTGACCGAGGACGGCCAGCGCCTGCTCGACTACGCGCGGCGCATCGTCAAGCTCAACGTCGAGACGCTTGCCGCGTTCTCCGACGCGGAGCTGTCCGGCCGCGTGCGTCTCGGCGTGCCTGACGACTATGCCGACCGTTACCTGCCGGAGATCATGGCGCGCTTCTCGCACAGCTACCCTGCCGTCGAGCTGTCGGTCATCTGCGAGCCGTCGGTCAGCCTGCTCGAGCGCATCGACGCCAACGAGATCGATCTCGCGATCGTCACCAATTGCGAAAGCAAGCGCGCCTCGGAAACCTTCCGGCGCGAGCGGCTGCTGTGGGTGACCTCGAACCGGCACTCGACGCATCTGGAGGAGCGCCTGCCGCTCGCCCTCGGCCGGCCGAGCTGCGTCTGGCGGCGCGTCGCGATCGAGCGGCTGGAGGCGATCGGCCGTCCGTTCCGCGTGCTCTACTCGAGCTCGAACGCCGGCGCGGTCGCTGCAGCCGTGCTTGCCGGTCTCGCGGTCTCGGTGCTGCCGGAATCGGGCCTGCGTCCCGGCATGCGCGTTCTGTCTTCGGCGGACGGGTTCCCGGACCTGCCGAGCTGCCGCATCGGCCTGGTCCGCAACGGGCACGAAAGCTCGACGCTCGCCGACGCGCTTGCCGAGCATATCATCTCGTCGCTCGACAACCTGTCGGATGCCGCGCAGGCTGCCGAGTGATCAGTACGCGTACTCCTCGAAGATCGGATCAACCGAGCCGGCCCACTCGCCGTGAAAGCGTTCCAGCAGTTCCTCGGCCGGCGTGATACCGCGCGCGATCGATTCCTCCAGCGGCCGCAGATAGCGCGTCTCGTCGCGACCGTTGCGGTCGAGCCGCTTGCGCCGCGCGAGCCCTTTTGCGCACAGCCGCAGCGTCTCCTGCGCCAGCGTCAGCACGTTGCGATTGCGAATTTCCGCGCGAAAGCCGAGTTTCGGCACGTCGTCGCGCAGCTTCTGCCGTTCCTCCGCGGTCCACGACTTCACCATGTCCCAGCAGGCGTCAAGCGCGTCGTCGTCGTAGAGCAGGCCGACCCAGAACGCCGAAAGTGACGGCAGCCGTCGCCACGGCCCGCCGTCGGCGCCGCGCATCTCGAGGTAGCGCTTGAGCCGTACTTCCGGAAAAATCGTGCTCAGGTGGTTGGCCCAGTCGGAGATCGTCGGCCGCTCGCCCGGCAGTTCCGCGAGCCTGCCGGCAAAGAAGTCACGGAACGACTTTCCGGCGACGTCGATGTACCTGTCGCCGCGCTTGATGAAATACATCGGCACGTCGAGCGCATAGTCGACCCAGCGCTCGAAGCCCATGCCGTCCTCGAAGGCCCAGGGCAGCGTGCCGGCGCGCTGGTTGTCGGTGTCACGCCAGATCTCCGAACGGAACGAGAGGAAGCCGTTCGGCCTGCCTTCGGTGAAGGGCGAGTTGGCAAACAGCGCGGTCGCCACCGGCTGCAACGCGAGCGATACGCGCAGCTTCTTCACCATGTCCGCTTCGTCGGCGAAGTCGAGGTTCGCCTGCACCGTGCACGTCCGGTACATCATGTCGAGACCGAGCTTGCCGACCTTCGGCATGTAGGCGGTCATGATCTTGTAGCGGCCTTTCGGCATCTTCGGCATGTCGGCGCGCGTCCAGTTCGGCGTCATGCCGAGGCCGAGGAAGCCGATACCGAGAGGCTTTGCCACCTCGCGCAACTGCGCGAGGTGCGCCATCAACTCGGCCGCAGTCTGGTGCACGTTATCGTAGGGCGCACCCGAGAGCTCGAACTGACCGCCAGGCTCGAGCGAGATCGCGCCGCCGCCGGTCACATCGAACATGCCGATGATGTTGTCGCCTTCCATGATCGGCTCCCAGCCGAGCAGGTCATGCATGCCGTCGAGCAGTGCGCGGATACTGCGCTTGCCGGAATATGGCACCGGCCGGTGATCGGCGACCGTGAAGGCGAACTTCTCGTGCTCCGTGCCGACGCGGAACTGCGCCTTCGGCTTGCAGCCCGCCTCGAGCCAGGCGACGAGCTCGTCGCGCGTCTCGATCGGCGTCATATCAACCTGGTCACGGGCCATGCAAAGTCCGGGCAAAAAAGGTCGCGACCTTAAACATGGGAACCGGCAAAGGGCAATGAGAGGGTCAACAGGGTGATTTTGCACGGCTGCGTGGGTCTTTCCCCGGCTGCCGCGTGGTAATGGCGCGCCCGTGTATTCTCGGATTCACTTTTCAGACAGGTTAGCCAACGCTCCGCACCCGGATTTTTGCCCAGGCGCCGGGGTCCGCCTGCATTGTCCAGATCCGCGTCGCCCGCAAAGAGAACCGAGGGGGCGCGGGACGCCAGGGGTCCAGGACGGACCCACGGGCCTCGACGCCTCGCGACATCGAGGCTTGTCGAAGTCCTTTTCGCCTCGCCGTCCCGCCCTGGTTCGGGC
>DASRGR010000006.1:0-131604 GCA_035650955.1 Pseudolabrys sp. | reverse complement strand
ACACCCGCGCCTGCATGAGTTTGCGCAGTTCCCACAGCAGGCCGGCGAAGGCGAGCATCCAGGCCGCCAGTGCAGCCACGAACACGACGGGCGGCAAGGGGGCAAGGAACGGGAGATCAAGCGCCTCCGCCATCTGCATGGTCGCCACGGTGTACATGCCCAACGGGAATACTGCTCCCCAGTACAGCGGATCGTAGCGCAGGGGGAACTGCTGGATCAGGTGCCGCCACACGCCGAGCAGAAGCAGCATCGGAATCCACCACGTCCCGGTCGCCCAGTAGAACACCGTGAAGCCTTTGAGGAACGGCAGCAGAGAAGCGAGGAACGGTGCATCAGGCGTGTTCTGCACCAGCCGCGCGCCGGCCAGGGTCGAGATCGCCATCGCGCCCATGTTGATCCAGTACGGTGGCGTCAGGTCGCCCGGCGAGAAGGTGAAGAAGGTGTAGCGGTAGAAGATGAGTGAAATAATCCAGATGTAGAACATCCCGCCCCATAGCCACATCGACAGCGCGAAGAAGTTGAGCTCCAGCCGGAGCGGCTGCGGCCAGTCGCGGGCGATGAGCGCCGCCAGAACGGCCACCGACTGCGTGGCGACCACGGCGATCAGCCAGGCGCCGGTGAGGCCCTTCTCGAGCGGCGGCTTGTCGCGTTTGATCGTGAGGGCGGTGAAGATCGTGTAGGTCAGGCCGATCCAAAGTATGGTGCCGAGCGCCAGGAACACGCTCGCAGCCTCCACACTGTGCGCCATCAGAAGAAACTGGGTGCCAAGGATGCAGGACCCCGCGACTGCGGTGAAAAAGCCGGGTCCGAGCCGATGGTCGGTCATATCGGCGAAAAACAGCCGCGGATAACGGATCGCCCGCAGGACGGTCAGGCCCACCACCGCCACGTAGGCAACGATGTTGAAGGCAAACAGTCCCAGTGCCGGGACAGGAAACTGCAGGTCCCACGCCGCGATCGAGACGACCCCGGTCGCCATCACCAGCGCGAAATAGGCGGGCGATAGATGCTTCACCGGGGACTCTGCGCGGCGCATCGGGGTTCGTGAACGTTTGGAAGGCGGGAGGACGCCTTCGCCAAAACCGGTGCAGGAGCCCCCGGCCTCAGCGTGAGATTTTCCAACGTATACGGGTCCGGCGCGCGGATAAAGGCGTTTTCAAAACGTCATGCAGGACGCAGCACTTCGCGACAATAGCGAAATAGGTCAGCAATGCATCTTTTGACACTGGACTTTTCGCGTCGCCGAGCCCAGTCTTCGTCTATCACCGACAACGGCTCTGCTCTGGGCGTCGGTGGCTGAGAGACCGGTCGCGCTCCCGCCTGAACAACGCGGGAGTCACGCATGCGCAAGTCCCAAGTCGTTCCATCGAATGTACAAAACGAGCGTCCTACGTGCGAGCGTTGTCTTGCGCGGATGTGGCTCGCTCGCATCGAACCTGAGAAGCCCGACTACGACCGGCGTACATTCGAATGTCCCGAGTGCGAACACTCAATGACCGAAGTTGTCAAATACCGTCAGGCCTGATTGGTGCGCTGACAGTTATCTCTACGCCGCATCGCGCGCAGCAATGAATGACGCCTTCCTCGATGTGCATGGTCTGCATCGCCACGCGACAGATCGGACAGGGCCTTGGCGTCTGGAGGTCTGGATCGTGGTTCATGCATGCGAGATAAGTGGCCATCCCGGGCAGCGCCATTACGGGTTTTTACTTAGCCGCATTCGTTTAATCTTTTCGGGACATCCGGTTTGACCGCTGACCATCGCCTTTGTCACCGGCCCAGACCCTTGGATCGGAAAACTAGTCTGCCGACGAGAGCTGATGCTCTTCGACAACCCTCTCAAAAGACTCGGCGGCGCTCTTGATGCGATAGGACAGCCGTTCGTCCCGTTCAATCGGTAGCTGGCAGACTATTTTGTATTTCCCCCGCGCGGCATTGTTGCCGAATTGCGGCTGGTAGTAGACGTCCTGGCCGGGCGCGTATTTGTGATTCATGACCGTCAGCGGCCGTCAGAGGCGGTCTTGACCGGCCGTTTGGTGCGCCAGAGTTGATAGCCCCGAACTTTGACGGCGCTCTCGATTCTCATCCTGGATAAATTATGCGGTGGCGATTGATCGGGCTCGATCACGCTTTCAGGATGCCATGGCGCAAAACCCTCGGGTAATGCGCTGCCGGACTCATCAGCTGCGAATGCGTAGAGCCCGTTCACTTCCGACCTGAAAATATAGATTCGCATGGATAACTCACTTCCTTCTGGGCGGGCGTCCGCGCGCATCAGGCTTCGGCTTTCCGTTGGCATCGACGGCTTTCTTGCGTGGGGCTGCAATCAGGCCATCGTAGATTGCCTTCTTGCGCGCAAGTTTCCTGAACCGGCGCAACCCCTCCGCCTTTTCACGAGCTGTTTGCTCAGAGGGCTTTTCGTAGAACCGACGGCGTTTCATTTCCCGAAAAAGACCTTCCCGCTGCATCTTTTTCTTCAGGACGCGAAGGGCCTGGTCGACATTGTTGTCGCGAACAAAGACCTGCAATTGCTTTTCCTTTGTGTAGGAGCATGGATACGGAGAAGAACGATCAGGACGGCACGCGCGATGTCGTCACCCAGCTATGCCCGCATGCCGCACAACACCAGCAATGCCGGACCAATCCTGCGCCGCGATATTCGGAGCTGACCGGCGCCATTGTCTGCCTGTTACAACGCGGGCAATTGCAACCGCTTCCGGAATTGTCATTGCAAGCCAGGCGCGGCTGCAGGCGAGGCCGAAACCGGTGGACGGTTCGATCCGCGGCGGAAGATTGTGCCCGGATTTGAGTCACGCCTGCTCCCTTCGAGGCGGGAGCACATCGTGTCTCTCAGCCACCGGCGGCCATAGGTTAAGGCCGGTGATAACGACTTATATATACGCTCCGGCCCGAAATAGCGAGGTATTTGACCCGGGGTCTTTGCCGGTAGGCGCTTCAAGCCGCTGACGGGACATCAAACGGGAACCTTACGAGGCCCAAGGCGTTATCGGGCATGGCTACCACACAAGAGCAGCGCGCCGAGCGTCTTTTCCGCCAACGAGAAGACGCCCCAAAGGCGTTGGATGAGTATCACGCAAAACAGGAAGCCGTACGCGTCCTTACCGCCAAGCTGCGGGCTGAGCGACTGGCGCGCGAAGCGGCGGGCGGAAAGAAAGCCGCGCAAATAAAGTGACTCCGCGTTGATGGCGACTTAGGTGATTTGCTGTTCCGAGCAATTCCGCCTGGCAAGGCACATGCCCGAAACCCGTCCGCGCCTGTCGAAGGAGCTGTGCCTGGAGAAGGCCAGCGAATGTCGTGCGTTGGCGATGACGGCGACACAACGACAACACCGGGTGATGCTCGAACACATCGCGAGCACATGGGACCGGATCGCGGAGACGTACGGTGAATAGCAAGAGATAAAGGAATGGACCGCGGGTTCGCGGCCAGGCCGCACAGGAGCCGCACAGGAGCCGCACCGGGGCGAGGAATGCCGATGAGCTTGCGGTAACCACGAAATCCCTCGGTGACTTTCGTGCCTTGACGTCGCCTCATTCAACCTCTAAATGTGTGGCCATCGATACTTGGCCGAACAACTGGGCCGCTTCGCCTCGTTACTGACGGGCGCACGTTTCAGAACCTTCCTCCAAACAATCGACTAACCGGGACCTGGCCGCAAATGTGCGCCAGGTTCCCACGTGTATACTGTCAGTGAAAGGACACCTTATGAACAAGGGTACTGTGAAGTGGTTCAACAACCAAAAGGGCTTCGGCTTTATTCAACCGGCGGATGGGGGCAAAGACGTATTTGTTCACATCAGCGCTGTTGAACGCGCCGGGATGGGCACCCTCAACGAGGGGCAAAACGTCACGTTCGATATCGTCACGGATCGGCGCACGGGAAAGTCAGCTGCGGACAATCTGCAGGCTGCCTGATCGCAGACGCCGACACCACGCAGCTCTGACCACGGATGTACCGGCAGAGCGCGTGGTTCAGGGTCCCGCACCCGGCTGGCCGGCATGCGGGACTTTTCTTCAGCCCTCCGTATCCGCAAGCCGCCGCCGTCAGCCTGCCGAATTCTGCCGTTTTTGCGCGACTCGATCGCCTCAAGGACAGTTTCATCGACCGGACGTGACTCGCGCGGGGATGCGGCGAACGTCGGCGTTCATCGCGTTTCCGTTGACCGCGATCACGGCCGTGAGGGTGTAGTCGCCGGCCGGCAGGCTGTTCAGGTCGATCCGGAACGCCTTGTCGTCGCTCAAAGCAGCGACGCCCGCCAGCACGACGGCGCCCTTGTCATCGATCACGAGATACCGGCACTCCGGTGCCGCCCGCTTCAAGGCCTCGGGCTCAACCGATTGCAGCGGCATCCGCTCGATCCGGTAGCTGCGGGCGAATTTGAAGATCGTCTCGATATCGCCGGACAGCCTGATCCGGTTCTTTTCCTCGCTGACATCGGTGATGAAACCGCGCCGCGGCGTCGCGTAGGCATCGTATGAGCCGACGCCGAGCGGGTAAGTCAGGTCCCGGAAGGCCTCGAGCGTGACGCTGTCCGTCGACCAGCGCTTGAGCCGATAGGGCCCGTTGGTGACGAGAAAATGCCCGTGCTCCTTGTAGAACGCAGCAAGCGCAGCCCAGCGCCTGCGCGCTTCATCCGCGCTCACCAGCGCCTGCAGCGCGGCAGGACGATAGCCCTTGCGCGCGAATTCCTCGACCAGCGATGCCATGCGCGTTTTGACCTGCTGCGACCGGACGAGGTCGAGCCACTCGACGCCGCGCCGTGCCGCCTCCGTTTGCGAAAATGCGCCCCAACCCCGGCGAACGGTTTCCTCCATCAAAGCAATCAGGTGCCAGGGAAGGGTCGTCCACGGCGGTTCGACGATCGCGTCGCGTTCGGGATCTTCGGCGGACGCCGCCGTGTAGACCTCGACCGTGAAGAGCTCGCGCACGAAATTGACGTCGCCGACACGGAACGAGCGTGAGACGGCATCGCTGCCCATGAACCGCAGGGCTGCGAGATGGCGCCGCATCGATGTGGTTGCAGCGTCGACATAAGGATCATAGTGCTCGCTGTTCGGCGTGCCCCAGCGATAGGCGAACATGTAGGCATAGAGGATATCTGCGGCTGCGGTCCGGGTGCCGTCATGGAAAGCGGAGCCGAGCACGCGATAGGTCAGTTTCAGCCTGGCAAATTTGTCCGCTCCGACCGCCTGCAGGCGTCCGGTCCCGGGCTCGGGCAGCAACGCGTCGGGCGGAATGGCGACATCGGCGGCCGCTGTCGCGGATGGCCTCGCGGCCTCTCGGCGTTCGACGATCGGTTCGGCAAGAATGGAGAGGCTGACGAAGGTGAAAATCACCATCAGCGCGGTCAGAGGAACCTGCGACCGTATGCCCGCGCGGCGCGGCCCGAACTCCCGCATCGCCACCCGGTGCGCCAGACAGACGGCGACCATGTGCCCGATGAGAACTGCAATGACCGCGGTGTACCAGGCGAAGCGCGCGCCGACGATGCCGATGTCCACGCGGTATCCGGCCGTTCCAAACAGGTCCCATCCCCAGCCGAACGGATCCGACATCAGCGGAACGATGTACTGGCCCTGGACCAGCAGAAACACGAGGTAGTGCGCGACGTGATAGCCGATCGCGATCGGAACCAGGGTCAGGGCAAAGCGCTGCGCGATTGCACGCGGCGGCGGTCCTCCCGCGGCGGCACTCATCATTGCGGCGACAACGGTGTACGCGCCGAGAAACAGCAGCCAGAAAACAAGAAGCCCGGCGCTCCTGACCGCGACAACCCCAAGCTCGCCGGGGCCGTGCACTTGCGCACCAATTGCGTTTTCCAGGATTGACCATTCCGGCGTGTTCAGAAGCCCGTCGTAAAGGACGGTGGCAAGCAACAGCAGCACGAAGGCCGTCATCGAGGGTGAGGCGTTGCGGTTGTCGAGGAGGCCCGCGCCGAACGGCCGCAGGATAAGTCTTGGCGGCCGGCCCGCCTGCATTGCCACCGGTGCGAAGCGCGCGAAGGTGCCGAAGAAAACCGAAAAGACTTCACCATGCCGCAACCAGGTGTCGCGGCCGAACAGGACCATGCCGGCCCAGGTCAGGACCGAATATCCGGCGGCGAGGCATGCGATGTGCGACGGCACGGCAGGTGCCGGGTAGACGAGCTCGATCCAGGAGAAGGCGAGAAGCAGCGCCACCGACGGCCACACGCCGAGCGACGCCGGGTAGGGCAGGCGATACGGAAATTCACTTCTGCCGATCCGCCGCCCGATCCAGGCGGCCGCATCGAAGATGGCGCGCCATGGGTTGATCAACGCCCAGATGTCGCCGACGAAAGCCGATACGTAGGCAACGCCGACCCATACGATGATCCAGACCATCGTCGGCGCGACGTTCCGGTAGGGACTTTGGTCGCCGGCAAAGCCTGCCGCCACGGTGACGACGAACAGGCCGGTCGCGACGAGCTTGAGCAGCAGAATGATGCCCGGATGTACGGCAAGGCCGGCCTGCAAATGGCGCGAGGGCCGCCGCCGGGTTTCTGTTTTTTGCCGAACCAGCAGGCCGACGGCGGCAAAAGTGACGATGACGACGGCAGCCGTCCCGTAAAGATAGAGCGAAAGCGGCAATGGCAGGTCGTAGCGCTGGCCGAAGCCGTGGGCGTTTGCCGGCACCGTGGCCGCAAGGATCGTCAGCGCCGGCGCAGCGGCGTGAAACCCGCAGCGCCACGCGTTCGCGCTAGCGCGGAAGAACTTCGATCTGAGCAATGGGCGCCCCGTGCGTGTGACCGCCTGACCGACCCTGGTGTTCCTCAACCGGGAATCGCCCGGTCGCCCGCGCCGTGAACGTCATATCCGCCACGACCCCCGGCTCGATTTTTTGTTCGATGTCGTAGCCGTGCAAATGCAGTGCGATCGGCCGATCCGAACTCCATCGCAGTCTCACGACGTCGCCCTGCCTGACCCTAATCAGCTGCTTGTTGCGCGGCAGCTGGCCGCGCTCGACACGCAAATCGAAGGTCAGCTCATCGGCCTTCGTGCTGGAAACGGTCATCGCCGCCGCAACGGCCAAAGAAAGGACCAGGAGGGGCCGACGGAGGAACGAAATGCAAGATCCCGTGCACATGGTCCGGCTCATCGTCCTTTGGACGATTGAACGTCCGAGATGCGATTGAACATCCATGCCGGATCGTACGGTGAGGGGATCAATCCCGGATCGCCTGCTGCCGACCACAGCATCCGCCCGAAATCATCGTTGAAGCCGGCGATCGGGTTCCAGGCGGCAGCGGGCACAGCGTCGATCCCCAGCGCGAGCCAGCCGTTCCAGGGAAAATCCTTCAATTTGACGGTGCGAACGAACATCGGCGCGTTGAAGCCGGTCACCGGGTCATAGGAGATGTTTTCGATGCCGCCGGTCGACGCGGAACTGAAATACTCGCGTCTCACGGTGTAGCCGGCGATACGCACGCGGCAATTGGCGGCGAGCGAGGATACGAGCGCGCGCTGCAGATTGATGCGCTCGACGGCATTGTCATAGGCGGCGGATTCCAGCCGTCGCAGCTGCGGTTCGACTTTCCGCCTCACGTCGTCGCCGGCGAGTTGCCCGAGGAGAAGATAGGCCTGGAACCATCCCGTTCTCAGCCAGGCAGGGCCGGACCAGGCGTTCACCGCAAATCCTGCGCCGGCGACGAGGTCGGCCGCGCGCACTTCGGTGATCTCGGCGTCCCAGTCCGGATCCTGCGGGCCCGTCCTGAGCTTTGGTTGGGCATCGGACTTCGCTGGGCCTCCGCCGCTGCCAAGGACGCGTGTCTTCGCGGCTTCCGCGAGATCGACATAATCCAGGTAGTCGCCATTAAAAGGCGTGACGGGGAACGGATGGGCCACCAATCCCGCGTGCCTGGCTGCGAGGCCGCGGACGACCGCGTCGGCCACGGCGCAGGCCGCCTGCTCGTCTCCGGCCTTTGGCGAGGCCGGATTGACCCGGACGATCACGAAGGAGCCGAGCGATTCAATGCTGCCGATGTGGCCCGGCGGCGCCGCGGCAAAACGCGGCGCGTTGCCCACGTAGGCCTGGATCTTGCCTGAAAGCAGCAGCCCGGCCGCGCGATCGGGCGTCATCGCGGCAAGCTCGATCTCGTGTGGGTAGAAGGAGGGATAGACCGGCGACTCGTGCCCGCTCCTCGCCGGCGTGACGACGACGATCGCCATGGCGAGAATGGCCCAGGTGCAGCGGGAACGCATTGCGGCGACCATCGTCATTCCGAACAGATGCTTATCCGCGCAACGCCTTCACGACCTTCTCGTTGGCGAGCGCCTCCCTGGGTGACCCGTGGAAAATGATTTCGCCGCGGTCGATGGCGTAAAGCCGGTCGCCGATCCGCGTGGCCGCGGCCAGATGGGACTCGGCCATCAATATCGAAATTCCCATCGCCTTGATCTTCATCACGGCTTCGATGAAGCGGTTGACCACGACCGGTGCCAGTCCCTCGAACGCCTCATCCAGCAGGAGCAGCTTGGGCGACAGCATCATGGCACGCGCGATCGCCACCATCTTGCGCTGTCCACCGCTCAGATGCAGGCCCTCGCGCTGCAGCAGCGACTGAACTTCGGGGAAAATACCGAACGCCTGGGCTTCCGGATCCGGCCGCTCCGTGCCGTCCCGCTTCCGCGCGACCTCGTCGCCCAACCAGCGGCTGATCATCAGGTTTTCCCGGACCGTCAGCTCCGGAAAAACCCCGCAGTCTTCCGGCGAAAACCCGATGCCGCGCTTGGCCCGTTCGTGCGGCGGAAGTTTCGTCAGATCCTCGTCGGCGAAGAGAATCTGCCCCGACCGGAGCGGCAGAAATCCCATGATGCTTTCGATCGTGGTGGTCTTGCCGGCGCCGTTGCGCCCGACCAGGCAGACGACTTCCTGCTTTTCGACGTGCAGCGACACGCCGTAAAGGATGTGGGCGGGACCGCGATAGGTGTCGATTGCCTTGAGCTCGAGCACGTCGATCAATCCTTTCGGGTAAATGCATCCGGCCCGGACGTGCCGAGCAGGACCATGGCCACCTGATCGTTCATCCTGATCTCGTCGGGCGTGCCCTGGGCGAGAATCGTGCCCTGCTGCATGACCACGATCCGGTCGGAATATTTGAACACGACGTCCATGTCGTGCTCGACGATCACGGCCGTGATGCCTTCGCCGCGCACCACGGAGGCGATCGTATCCATGATCTGTCCTTTGTCACGCGTGCTGACACCGCTGGTCGGCTCGTCAAGAAACAGCAATTTCGGTCTCAGCGCGTAAGCCAGCGCCACGTCAAGCAGCTTTCGCTCGCCCTGCGACAGATCGCGAGCCCGCTCGTTGCGCTTGTCGGTCAGGTTGAAACTGCGGAGTACCGCGTCGGCTTCGGCGCTCACAGCGTGATCGAGATGCGCGAGAGACATCAGATTTGTGGTCTTGCCCTGGCGCGAAAAGATGGCGAGCGTGACGTTGTCGAACGCCGTGAGGTCATCGAACAGGTTGACGATCTGGAAGCTGCGCGCAATTCCCGCCTTGACGCGATCGGTCACGCTGACGTGGGTGATGTCGTCGCCCCTGAACAGGATCTTTCCGGAATCGGAAGGGAGCAGCGCGCTGATCACATTGACGAGCGACGTCTTTCCGGCGCCGTTTGGACCGACCAGCGAGACGAACTCGCGCTCGGCGATGGTCAGATTGACGTCGTCGACGGCATGCGTGTCGCCGAAATACTTCTTCAGACTGATGGTTTCGAGGAGATTCATGGTCACCCCCTCTTTCCAAGCTTGCCGAGCTGGCGTGCCAGCGTGCCGACGATTCCCGTCGGCAGGGCCAGCACCAGCACGACGAGCACGGCGCCGAGCATGAATTGCCAGTAGGCGGTGCTGGCAACCGCATAGACCTTGAGATAGTTGAATACCACGGCCCCGATGATCGGTCCGGTGAAGGTGCGGAAGCCTCCGAGCACGGTCATGAACACGATCTCGCCGGAAAACGGCCAGTAAAGAATGTCGGGGGTGACCAGGCCGTTCAGCGGCACCCACAGGACACCGGCAAGCCCGGTGAAGCTGCCCGACAGCAGAAATGCGATCCAGCGGTAGCGCCGGATCGGAATCCCGAGAAACTGTGCGCGCGTCTCGTTGTCGCGGATGGCCTGCAGCGCCTTGCCGAAAGGCGAGTGCACGATCACCCACATCAGCACGGTGCAAACGCAGAACATGAACAGCACGTAATAATAGTAGGAGTGCGCGAACGACTGGTAGGCATTGCGGCCCTTGAAGTCGATCAGCCCGCCAAGCATCGTCAGGTTGGCGAAGGCCACGCGCAGGCCGTCGGTTCCGCCGGTCACCCAGAAGAACTTGTAGGCCAGGGTCCACAGCACCTGCGACAGCGCCAGCGTCAGGATGCCGAAGAAGATGCGGGTGTGGCGCACGCAGACATAGCCGAATGCGGCCGAGGTCAGGCCGGTCATCAGCAGCCCGACCAGGACATAGACCTCGAGGGAACCGATGCCGAAATACTTGACCAGGAAAGCCGCGCAGTAGGCGCCGAGGCCGAAATACGCCGAATGGCCGAAAGAAAGCAGGCCCGTGTAGCCGAGCAACAGGTTGAATCCGAGCGCCGCGATCGCGTAGATCAGCCCGTAGGTGAACAGCTGCGTCTGGTAGACGTCGAGGAATTTCGGCACCACCAGGAGCACGATGAGAATCGGGATCACGCAGGCGACGAGCAGCCGAGTCGATGGTCCGGTCCGTTTGGCGTTGTCCTGCATCGTCACGCCCTTCCGAACATGCCCGTCGGCTTGATCAGCAGGACGAGGGCGGCAATCAGGTAGAGAACCGCCAGTTCAATTTCGGGAAAGAACTGGATTCCGGCTGTCCGCACGAAGCTCACGATGAGCGCGCCGATCAGGGCGCCCTCGAGACTGCCGAGGCCGCCGATGACCACGACCACGAACGCGAGGATCAGCGCTTCGACGCCCATGCCCAGCACGGCTGCCTGCGCCGGCACGACGACCGCGCCTCCGAGGCCGGCCATGAAGCAGCCGAGGGCGAACGCCTGAACGAAAACCCACTTGACGTTCAGGCCGAGCGCCGACGCCATGCGCATGTTCTGCGACGTGGCCCTGAGAATGACGCCGAACCTGGTGCGGTATATGACCGCCCACAGGAATACGGCGGATGCGACGCCGATCGCGATGACCACGAGGTTGTAGACAGGGTAGCGCAGGTTCATGACCCGCATGGTGCCCATGCTGTCGATCACGGCGCCCGCCGTGAGCGGCACGCCTCCGAAGAGGAAGTGCATGACGTCTTCGAGGATGAGCAGCAGCGCGAAGGTGATCAGCAGCTGGTATTCCTCGGGGCGTTTGTAGAGCGGCCGCAGCAGGGTCGGCTCGATCAGGGCGCCGACGGCGGCGACCACGATGGCGCCCGACGGCAGCAGCAGAAAAAGCACCCAAAGCGGGGCTTTCGCGGCGAAAGTGCCGATCGCCCAGGCGGTGACGTAGGCACCGAGCGCGTAAAGGCTGCCGTGCGCCAGGTTGACGATCCGCATGACGCCGTAAATGAGGCTGAGGCCGGCCGCGATGAGAAAAAGAATGCAGGCGTAGAAAATGGAATTCAGGATCTGAATAATCAGGATGTCCATAGTTCCCCGCCGTCTTTCCCGCCCCGTGTGCCTTTGCCCCTACGTCAGCATTGCTTGCGCTAGTTCGGCGATGCTGTCCCGCCGACGCGGAAGCGCAGCGACCTTGCTGATGGAACCATAGAATTGCCGTCAAGGAAAACGGCGAGGTTGACCGTGTATTCGCCGGGCGGCAACCGCCTGGGGAGGTCGATTGCGAAGCTCCCGTCGTCGCCCCAATGCATCTTGTCGAGGGCGCGTACTTTGGCGTCGGGACCGATCAGAAGATAACGCGAAACGACGAGCAGGCCGTACGTTCCGCGCAAGGTCGTGCGCAGCAGCGGCTCTTTCGTCGACTTGTAGTTGCGCCCCGCCTTCAGGACCATTTCCACTCCGGCCCGTACCGTGATTCTGCCTGCATCGTGGGTGACGGACTCGATCACGGCGCGCGGCGGGTGCACGAAGCGGTCAAAGGTGCCGAAGCCAAGCGGATAGCTGACCTCGCGCACGGCACGCAGCACGGCGCCATCGGGGCTCCACCGCGCCAGCCGGTAGGGTCCGTTGGTCACCAGAAAATGTCCGTTCTTCGCGGCGAATGCGGCGAGCGTATGCCAGCGCGCCTGCGCCGCCTCGGCGGTCACGAATTCCTTCAACTGCTCGGGACGGTAGCTGTCGCGCTCGAACTGCGCGACCAGGGCGAGGAGCTTTGCCCGCAGGTCCGGGTCGCGGACCAGGTCCATCCAGGGTATGTGCCGCCGCTCGGCTTCCGCCCTGGAAAACGCCGCGTAGCCGCGGTTGACGGCTTCTTCCATCAACACCAGCAGGTGCCAGGGGATCGTGCTCCACGGCGGCGCCATCGCCGCGACCTGCAACTCATCGTGCGGGACGCCGCGAAGATAGACCTCCACGATCGGCGTGTTCGTGAAGATCTCCCAGTTTTCCGCGATGACATGTTTCGTGCGCTCCACGCGCACGATCTTGAGCCCGGCGAGGTGCGCCTGCATTGCCGCCAGCGTCCCCTCCAGCCGCGGTTCGTGATTGTTGCCGGCGGAATTCGCCTTCGCACCCCAGCGATAGGCGAATACGAACGGATAGACGACGTCAGCCGCATCCATCTCGGAGCCGTCGTCGAATGGCGAGGCCAGCACTTCATAGGAGACCTTCGCAGAGGCAAAGGCGTTGGCGCCCACTGCCTCGAGCATTCCCGTGCCCGGCTGCAACCGGAATGCCTCGGGCGGCACGCGGACGCCGCCCGATTGGCCTTCCACCCTGGTGACGGTGGGCTGTACGCGGTTGGACATCCAGCTGGCGTTGAACGGAAACTGGATCATCGCCGGGTCGCCCACGGCCGACCATATCAGCCGTCCCATCGGATCGGTGAAGCCAGCCACCGGATTCCAGGCTGCCGTCGAGCGTTCGCGCACGCCGAGATGCAGCTCGCCGTTCCACGGATATTCCTTGAGCTTCACGGTGCGGATAAAAACCGGACTGTTGAGCCCGCTCAGTGAATCGTAGGCGACATTCTCGATTCCTGCCGGGTAGGCGGCATCGACGAATTCTTCCCTGGCCGTGTACCCCACCACCATGCGGGCGCAGCCGCGCGTGAGTGCGGAGACAAGTCGCCGCTCGAGGTCCGCTCGGTCTGCGAGGCCGAGCGTTCCGCCGCGCGCAAGTCGCGCATATTCATCATCCAGGGCCTCGCGTGCCGTGCCGTCGAACGCGGGTGCAAGCAGGCGATAGGCCTCGAACCAGCCTTCCTTCGCCCAGGGCGGGCCCGACCAGCCGTCAAACGCCACGCCGGTGTTCGCGAGCAGAACGTCGACCGGAATCTCCTCGAGCGTTACGTCGGCGTCATCGCCGGCGAGCTGCCATCGGGTGCTTACGATCGCCTCCGCAAGCTGACCCCTGGCACCGATCTTTTCGGACGATGCCAGCACAGGCGCCTCGCCGACCGTATTCATGACCGCTTCGACACGATCGAGATGATGCAGGTAGTCGGCGTGGTACGGCGTCACCGGATAGGGATGGAAAACGAAACCGCCGCGCTTTTCCTCGCGCAGCGCGGCCATGAGACCGCGCGCGGCGCCACAGCGGGCGTCAGGCGACGCAAAACGCGCCGCGGTGGTCTTGAACGAGAGAAGCAGAATCGAGCCGAGTGATCGCACCGCCTCGACGTGTTGCGGCACCGTTCCGGCAAACGCCGGCGCGGCACCGACATAGGCGTGCAGCGTGTCCTCGTTGAGGCCTTTGGCGGCTGCCGCCGGCTCGATGGCCCGGATGGTGATTTCATGGGGATAGTACGAAGGAAAATGCCCCACCAAATGGCCGGCGCCGCCCTGGCCGCTCGCCATCACCAGGCCGACAACAAGAATTGTGCGGAGCGCGCCGCGGGCGATCACGCGCGGAGAGAGATGGCATGGCGCCTGTCGATCGGAAGACGGTTTTCGCCCGACCGGCGTGACTATGCCCGGGTGCATCGCCGAGACCTTGCTTTAGCTCGGAAAGGGAGCGGCCGTGTCGATGAAACACGGCCGCTTTAACCAGGCTGCTTCAGGTGAGCCAGGTCGTTTTCAGCCAATTGGCCGCTGCTGTGGATTCGTTATGCGTCGTGCCCGGCTTCGGCCAATTTGGCGGTGCGGTGATATCCCGGATCGGAATCGTGATGATCGACTTCGGATCCCAGACGGGGAATTCGTAGTTGGGATCGTTCTTGGTCATCCCGATGATCGTATCCTTGTAGCCCTGGTGATTGTCGGGCCGGATGTAGATGTAGCCGGCCGGTGAATCGATCCCCATGCCCTCGAGCATGGCAATGATGACATCATCCTCAGGCCAGCCGCCGACGAGCAGATTGGCTTTCTCGACTGCGGCCTTGAGCAGGTACAGCGCGGTGTAGGCGCCGTCCGATTCGAAGCTCGGATACTCGTTCCAGCGCTTGTAGTAACGCTGAACGAACGAGTCATTGATCGGCCAACGTCCTTTCGCCGGATGCGTGAAGAAATAATTGGCGTGGCAGCCGGCGAGGACGCCTTCGGGGTGATCCTTGCCGATCGCATGCGGTTGACCGCCGAATGCCAATGTGGTGGCGACCTTCATCTTGTCGAAGAGGCCGTAGCGCAGCGCCTGCTTGTAGAACGCCACATAGTCTCCGCCCCACAAGCCGCAGATCAGGAGTTCCGGCTGGTCGGACAGCAGCTTGGTGATATGCGGGGTGAAGTCGGTCGCGCCAAGTTTCGGCCACGCCTCGGATACCATGGTCGAGCCGGGAACGAGTTTCTGGAACGCCAGCATGAAATGCTCATGCACGTTGCGGCCATAGCTGTAGTCCGGCTGGATTGATCCGACACGCTTTACGTTCGGCCACGCCTTTGCCGCGCCGACCGCGGCCGTTACGCCGTCAGCTGACTGAATGTTGGTCACGCGGAAGGTGTATTTCGGCTTTGGCACCGCCTTGTCGAACAGGAAGTCGGTGCAACCGTCGTTGAACAACGTCAGCACCTGCAATTCCTCGGCGACGGGGCCGAGTGCCGGCGTGTTGCCGCTGGAGATCACCCCGGTGAACAGGTCGATGTTTTCGGAGAGCTTCATGCGGCGAAGCTCCTTGACGTTGGCGTCTGTGCCCGCCGCTTCGTCGGCCATGATGGTTTCGATCTTGCGCTTGCCGAGAAGGCCGCCCTCGGCGTTGATTTCTTCGGCCGCCATCAGGTGACCTTTCCGGCCGGGCTCGCCGAGAAGGTTGGCGGGGCCAGTCAGGAACGTGATGTGTCCGGTCTTGAACGGCTTGTCCGGGATATTTCCCTTCGGCTTGAAAGCCGCGTGTGCCGGCCGTGGTCCCGCAAAATAGCTGGCCTGTCCCGCAGTGATCGCAGCGGCACCGACGGCGACGCTGCTCAGAAAGTTTCTACGTGTTACGTCGCTTACCATGATGCTCCTCCCAAGGAGTGCGAACGCGATTGAAAGGGACCTGAGAACCCTTTTGGCGCTCGTTATTGAATTGCGGCTTAGTCTATGCTTGCAGTTCGCGCCGCGCTAGTTACCGCAGGGCGTTCGCGCAGGACCGCATTTTCCGATAATAATCAGGCAAGTAGAGGGTATATTTGCGACCTGCGGAGGATACGCGGGTGGGCGGCGTCCCGCGGCAAATTTGCCGTCGAGCCTGCGCTGTCTGATTTTGATAGTGAAGGCGCAGCACGATGGGGGACCGAGGCGAGTACCTTCCGCTACGTGGAAATTGAAAAGGAGTGGTGGGCAATGCAGGCGATGACAGCGGGCGTCACAAAGGCCAATTCCGGGATCGACGGGATTGTGTGGAATATTCTGGGGCAGACTTACGTTCCCAAGCAGCTCTGCGAAACCTCGTTCTCGTGGCATGCGACGTTGCCGCCGACGACGTTCGTGCCGCCGCACATCCATCCGACGCAGGACGAATTCGTTTACATGCTGGAAGGGCGCATGGACGCTCTGATCGACGGCAAGGAGTTCGCAGCGACGGCCGGCGACCTGATCAGGCTGCCGATGGGGATTCCGCACGGGCTGTTCAACAAGTCCGATCAGGTCATCAAATGCATTTTCTGGGTGACGCCGACGCGCAAGCTTTACGATCTGTTCTGGGCGATCCATTCGATGAAGGAGCAGAATCCGCCCGATGTCGTCGCACTCTCGGCCAAGCACGAAGTCAACTTCCTGCCGCCTCCGGGCGCCTAGGCGACCTTGCCGCCCCGGTTGACCTGCTCCTTGGCGAATCCGGCCTTGGCTGCGTAGCCACGCACGATCGCCTTGCGTTCCTCGTAGGACAGCACGTTGTCGATGTTGTCGAAGCCGTCCGGCGCGCGCTGCTCGACGACATCGATCACGCCTTCCGGACCGCCGGACCGGTTCGACTGCACGATCTGCGCCGTCATCGGCAGCCTTTCGGATTCGTAGGCACGAAGTGCCTGTCCGACATGCTCGGCTTCGCTCAGCCGGTCGGCGAGGCAACGCGCATCGAGGATGGCCTGTGACGCGCCATTCGATCCGACCGGATACATCGGATGTGCGGCATCACCGAGCAAAGTCACGCGGCCATATGACCAGTGCGGCAGCGGATCGCGGTCGCACATCGGGTATTCCCAGAACTCAGGTGTCGATTCGATCAGCCCTTTCGCGTCGACAAAGGGAATATTGAAGCGCTGCACGTGCGGCATCAGATCTTCAAATCTGCCGGGGCGCGACCAGTCTTCCTTGCGTGGCGGGACGCCGCCCGGGCCGATTTTCACCAGGACGGCCCAATTGGTAAGCGGCGTGTCCTCGCGGGCACCTTCGCCGATCGGATATACGACCAGCTTCCCCGCCATGCCGCCCGCGATCACCATCGAGCGCCCGGTGAGAAATTTCGGCCAGTCGATCGCACCGCGCCAGAGCATCGAACCGTTCCAGCGGGCCGGGCCTTCGTCGGGAAAAAGCGTTTCGCGCACGATCGAGTGGATTCCGTCGGCGCCGATCAGGATGTCGCCGCGGACGGTCGCCCGATGTGAACCGTCGCGGCCGAAGAAATAGCAGGTGACGCCGCCTTCATCCTGGGTGAACGAGCCGAGCCGGTGGCCGCAGAGAACGCGGGAATCGCCGAGCCGGGCGCGGACGGCCTCGTAAATCACCGCCTGCAGGCGGCCGCGGTGGATCGAGAACTGCGGGTATTCGAAGCCTGCGTCGGTGCCGCGCGGCTCGCGCCAGATCTCCTGGCCGATGCGGTTCATGTAGAACAGTTCGTGCGTTCTGATTCCGACCTGGTCGAGCTTGGGAAGCAGACCAAGCTGCGCCAGCTCCTTGATCGCGTGCGGCAGCGTGTTGATGCCGACGCCGAGCTCGCGAATGCTGTCGGACTGTTCGAAAACCTCGCAATCGATGCCGCGCGCGTGCAACATGAGGGCTGTGGTAAGCCCGCCGATGCCACCGCCGGCAATTATTGCCTTCATAGCCCTGCGCCCGACGCCCTGAACCGCGGAGATAATGCGGCCTGCCGGCTATGGACGCAATCAGGTCGCTCACCGGGGCGATTGACTCGCTTGGCCTTTATTGAACCAATAGACCCGACAAAGGCTGATGTTCTGGGAGGAATTCGACCATGCGTGCATATGTATGCAGATTGGCGGTTACCGCGGCTTTTGTTTTTGCAGTCAACGCCGCAGCGGCGCAGGACAAGATCCGGATCGGCCTTGTTTACACGCTGTCCGGTCCGGCTTCGACACTCGGGCAACAGTCGAAGAATGGTTTTGAACTCGCCTTGAAGGACCTCGGCGGCAAGATGGGCGGCAAGGAGGTCGAACTCTTCGTTGCCGATGACGAGCTCAAGCCCGATCTCGCAATTCAGAAAGTCCGCGGCATGCTCGAGAGGGATCGCGTCGATTTCGTCGTCGGGCCGATTTTCTCAAACATCCTCGTTGCCATTCACAAGCCGGTCATCGATGCCGGAAAAATCCTGATCAGCACCAATGCCGGCACGTCGAATTTTGCCGGCGCGGGATGCAATGCGAATTTTTTCGTGACGTCCTACCAGAACGACCAGATCTTCGAGGCCGTGGGGGAGGCCGCCAACAAACTCGGTTACAAGCGTGTCTATGTCCTTGTGCCCAACTATCCGGCGGGCAAGGACGCGATTGCCGGGTTCAAGCGTGCGTATAAAGGCGAGATCGTCGAGGAATCGCTGGTTCCGCTCAATACGACCGATTTCGGTCCGGAAGTGTCCAAAATCTCCGCGGCGAAGGCGGACGCGCTGTTCACGTTCATGCCGGGCGGACTCGGCATCAACATGCTCAACACGTACATCCAGGCGGGGTTGAAAGAAAAGATTCCGATCGTGTCGGCTTTCACGGCCGACGAAGCGACCTTGCCCGTGCTCAAGGACAATGCCGTCGGCGTGTATGGCGTGCTGACATGGGCGCCGAACATGGACAATCCGGCCAACAAGAAATTCGTCTCCGAATACGAGGCGGCCTACAAGGCGGTGCCGGCGTCCTACGCCATGCAGGCCTATGACGCGGCGATGCTGATCAACAGCGCGGTCGCCGCCGTGAAAGGCAATCTCGCCGACCAGAACGCGGTGCGGGCGGCGCTCAGGAAGGCGACGTTCACGTCGGTGCGGGGGCCGTTCAAGTTCAACATCAACGGATACCCGATCGAGGACTTCTACCTCACCAAGGTCGCCAGGCGCGCCGACGGCAAATTCGAGACGCAGGTCGTGGAAAAAATCTTCGCGAACCGCGCCGACGGCTACGCCAAGGACTGCAAACTGCAGTAAAACCGCGCAATTTCGCGCCCCTCCTGATGACGGGGCGCATTTTTTTCGAAAAATGCTTTAAGTTTAGAATTTATAGGCTTATAATATATTGGCAGTGACAAACGGGTCGGACCATGCGCGCGGTATGTCTCGGCGGCGGCCCCGGCGGCCTCTATTTTGCCATTTCGCTCAAGCGGCGCGATCCCGCGCACGAGGTCGTGGTGATCGAGCGGAACCGGCCGGATGACACCTTCGGCTGGGGCGTGGTGCTGTCCGATGAAACGCTGTCGAACCTCCAGGCCAACGATGCCGAAAGCGCGGCGCTCATTCGCGAATCTTTCGCCTACTGGGACGACATTGCGGTTCACTACCGCGGTGCGACCGTTCGCTCGGGTGGCCACGGCTTTTCGGGCATCGGCCGCAAGCGCCTGCTGAACATTCTGCAGGAGCGTGCCCGCGCGCTGGGCGTGAAGCTTCAATTCGAGACCGAGGCGGGCGAGGTTTCCGCCTACGCCGACTACGACCTGATTGTCGGGGCTGACGGGGTGAACTCGCGGGTGCGCGCCGCCCATGCCGATGTATTCAAGCCGGACATCGACGTGCGCGCCTGCAAGTACATCTGGTTGGGTACGCATCAGAAATTCGACGACGCCTTTACTTTCATTTTCGAGGAAACCAAGCACGGCTGGGTCTGGGCGCACGCCTACCAGTTCGACGCCGACACCGCGACCTTCATCGTCGAGTGCTCGGAAGCGACGTGGCGCCGTTCCGGTTTCGACCGGATGACCACCGAGGAAACGATCGCGGCCTGCGAGACGATTTTTGCCCGTAATCTCGGCGGCCATAAATTGATGTCGAACGCGCGCCATTTGCGCGGCTCGGCCTGGCTCAATTTCAACCGGGTCTTGTGCGAGCGCTGGAGCCACAACAACATCGTATTGCTTGGGGATGCCGCGGCGACCGCACATTTTTCGGTCGGCTCCGGCTCGAAACTCGCGATGGAAAGCGCCATTGCGCTTGCCGAGTACCTGCACAGCGAGCCGAGCATGGCGCGCGCGTTTCGCCGCTATGAAGACGAGCGGCGGCTTGAGGTCCTCCGCCTGCAAAGCGCGGCGCGCAATTCCACGGAATGGTTCGAGGATGTGGAGCGCTATCTCCACCTTGACCCCGTTCAGTTCAACTATTCCCTGCTGACACGGTCACAGCGCATCAGTCATGAAAACCTGCGCGCGCGGGACGAGAACTGGCTCGGCGGCGCGGAGCGCTGGTTCGAGCGCCAGGCGACGGGCCGCGAGCCGCAGGTACAGCGGCCTCCGATGTTCGTGCCGTACCGCGTTCGCGGCGTCGAACTGAAAAATCGCGTCGTCGTATCGCCGATGGCGCAATATCGCGCGGTCGACGGTACTCCGACCGACTGGCACCTGGTTCATTACGCCGAGCGCGCCAAAGGCGGGGCGGGGCTGGTGTTCACCGAGATGACCTGCGTTTCGCCGGAAGGGCGTATATCGCCCGGCTGCACGGGCCTCTATCGGCCGGAGCACGAAGCCGCATGGAAGCGAATCGTCGATTTCGTTCACGCCGAAACCGACGCCAAATTTGCCATTCAGCTCGGCCATTCCGGCCCCAAAGGTTCGACCCAGCTCGGGTGGGAAACCATGGACGCGCCGCTTCCCTCCGGCAACTGGACGGTGATGGGCCCATCGCCGGTGGCATGGAGCCCGGACAACCAGGCGCCGCGGGAAATGACGCGTGCCGACATGGACAGAGTGCGCGACGAGTTCGTGCGCTCGGCACAGATGGCACAGCGCGCCGGCTTCGACTGGCTCGAACTGCACTACGCGCACGGGTACCTGATGTCGGCCTTCATCACGCCCCTCACCAACAGGCGCACGGACCAGTATGGGGGCAGCCTGGAAAACCGGATGCGGTTCCCGCTCGAGGTCTTCAAAGCGGTGCGGGCGGTGTGGCCGGACGAGAAGCCGATTTCGGTGCGAATCTCGGCAAACGACTGGGTACCGGGCGGTATTTCGCCGCGCGACGCGGTCGATGTTGCCCGCATTCTGACCGACGCCGGCGTGGACATGATCGACGTGTCCGCCGGGCAGACCAGCAGGCAGGCAAAACCCGTTTATGGCCGCATGTTTCAGACGCCGTTTTCCGATCGCATCCGCAATGAAGCAGGCATTGCGACGCTCGCCGTCGGAAACATCTACGACCCCGATCACGTCAATTCGATTCTGATGGCGGGACGCGCCGATCTCGTGTGCCTTGCCCGGCCGCATCTCGCCAATCCGTACTGGACGCTGCACGCCGCGGCCGCTCTCGGCTACGAGGGCTTGACCTGGCCGAAGCCATACTGGCCGGGCCGCGACCAGCTGCACCGGTTGAAATCGCGCCCTGACATCATGACGGGAAAAGTGTGATGGCTGCGCTCGACGGATTGCACGCGCTTGTCACGGGCGGCGGCAGCGGCATCGGCGCGGCGATCGCGCAGGCGCTGGCACGCGAGGGAGCGGCCGTGTCGCTTGTCGGGAGGCGCAGGGCGCCGCTCGAGGACATCGCACACGGTCTGCCCAGGGCTGCGGCAATTACCGCCGACGTCACGAACGCAGCAGACTGCAAGGCAATGGTTGAAGCAGCGCGGGCGGCGCACGGGCCCGTCGATATCGTCATTGCCAATGCCGGCGCCGCTGAAAGTGCGCCGGCCGTGAGAATTTCCGCCGAGCACTGGCAGCGGATGCTTGGGGTCAATCTGACGGGCGCATTTTTGACCGTGCAGGCGGCCTTGGGCGACGTGACGCGCGGGGGCGGGGGGACAAGGCGTATCGTGTTCACGGCGTCGACGGCGGGACTGAAAGGTTACCCTTACGTGGCCGCGTATTGCGCGGCCAAGCACGGAGTGGTGGGGCTCGCGCGCGCGCTGGCGGCGGAGTTCAGGGTGCCCGGAATGACGGTGAATGCGGTGTGCCCGGGGTACACCGATACGCCCCTTCTCGATACATCGGCGGCAGCGATTGCAGGCAAGACCGGGCGCTGTATCAGTGAGGTGAAAAACGCCCTTGCCCGGGACAATGCCGGCGGACGTCTGATTTCGCCCAGGGACGTTGCGGAAAAAGTCGTCTGGCTGTGCTCACCGGCCGCAGACGCAGTCAATGGCGAAGCCATTGTCATTGCCGGAGGCGGGGCATGACAGTCGCCGCCAGAGCAAAACCGCGTCAGGCAACGCCGTCCCTGAGCAAGCAGCGGCTGCGGCTGTGGATCCGTATTTTGCGTGCCGCGCGGGCGATCGAAGCGGAAGTGCGCGAGAGGCTGCGTGTCCAGTTCGATGTGACCCTGCCTCAGTTCGATGTCATGGCCGCGCTCGAGAGGAAGCCCGACGGCATGACAATGACCGAACTGTCGCGCTTCCTGATGGTGTCCAACGGCAATGTCACCGGGATAATCGACCGGCTGGTATCGGAGAAGCTGGTTGTCCGCCAGGCTCCTGCCGAAGACCGCCGTGCCATCATCGTGCGGCTCACTCCCCGCGGGCTGAAGGAGTTCACGGCAATGGCCAAGGCGCACGAATCGTGGGTCGATGGCCTGTTGTCCGAGTTCGACGCGATGGAAGCGGCCACACTGATCCGTCACCTCGACGGGTTGTCCGGCCGCATTCGCAATGGAGGATCGCGCGCATGAACATGACCGATTTCAAGCCCAAACACTTCAGCTGGAAGGCCCGGGACGGCGTTGGCGTGATCACGCTTAAAGGTGCCGAGCGGAAGAACCCGATCACTTTCGAGAGTTATGCCGAACTGGGGCAGACGTTCCGTGCATTGGCGCAGGCCGGCGACATCAAGGTCGTCATATTCGGGTCGAGCGACGGCAATTTCTGCTCCGGCGGCGACGTCCACGACATTATCGGGCCGCTGCAGAAGCGCGACATGAAGGGGCTGCTCGAGTTCACGCGCATGACCGGGGAACTCGTGAAAGCGATGCGGGCGTGTCCGCAACCGATCATTGCCGCGGTTGACGGAGTCTGCGTGGGGGCAGGTGCGATGATCGCATTGTTCTGCGACATCCGGCTGGGCACCCCTCAGGCCAGGACCGCGTTCCTGTTCACGCGCGTCGGGCTTGCCGGCTGCGACATGGGCGCCTGCGCGCTGCTGCCGCGCGTCATCGGCCACGGCCGCGCGTCGGAGCTGCTCTATACCGGCCGCGTCATGACCGCGGATGAGGGCGAACGCTGGGGCTTCTTCAATCGGCTCGTCGCGGCGGAAAAGCTTGAAGACGAAGCCCTGACCCTGGCGCGCCAGCTGGCAAACGGCCCGACGTTTGCACACGCGATGACAAAGACCATGCTGCACCAGGAATTTGCAATGCCGCTTGACGCGGCGATCGAAGCCGAGGCTCTCGCGCAGGCGGTCTGCATGAGGACGCAGGATTTTCGCCGGGCCTACGAGGCCTTTGTCGCCAAAGAGAAACCGCAGTTCACGGGGAACTAGACGATGCCCGACCGCAGTTTCCTGCACTGGCCGTTTTTCGAGGAGCGCCACCGCGCGCTCGCCGGCCGGTTGGAAGCATGGACGGCGCAGCATCTGGCGCACCCCGATCACGGCGATGTCGACGCCGCCTGCCGGGAACTGGTGAAAAAGCTCGGCCGCGACGGCTGGCTCAGGCACACCGCGCCGGGTGAGGATACGTCGTCGAAATTCGACGTCCGCACGCTGGCCGTGATCCGCGAAACGCTGGCCCGCCATTCCGGCCTTGCCGACTTCGCCTTCGCGATGCAGGGCCTCGGCGCCGGCCCGGTTTCGCTTTTCGGCAGTGCTGCCCAGAAGGCGCAATGGCTGCCGAAGACTCGCAGCGGCGCGGCGATCGCGGCATTTGCGCTATCGGAGCCCGCGTCCGGGTCGGACGTTGCCAGCATCGCGACGACCGCGCGGCGTGACGGCGATGGTTTCGTTCTCGACGGTGAGAAGACCTGGATTTCGAACGGAGGCATCGCCGATCTTTACGTTGTGTTTGCGCGCACCGGCGAGGCGCCGGGCGCGAAGGGCCTGTCCGCCTTCATCGTGCGCGGCGACAATCCGGGCCTCGTGGCCGCGGAGCGTATCGAGGTGATCGCACCGCACCCGCTCGCGCGGCTCGTTTTCAGGAACTGCCGCGTCGACGGAGCGGATCTGATCGGCAATGCCGGCGACGGCTTCAGGATCGCGATGGCGACCCTCGACGTTTTCCGCACGTCGGTCGGTGCGGCCGCGCTCGGGTTCGCACGGCGCGCATTCGACGAAACGCTCAGGCGTGCCAGGACCCGCGAGCTGTTCGGTGCCCCGCTGTCCGAGCTGCAGATGGTGCAGGGGCACATCGCCGACATGGCGCTTGAGATCGACGCCGCGGCCCTCCTCGTCTATCGCGCGGCCTGGATCAAGGATACGGGCGCCGAGCGCGTGACGCGCGAGGCGGCAATGGCGAAGCTTTACGCGACCGAGGCGGCGCAACGTGTGATCGATACCGCCGTCCAGATTCATGGCGGCGACGGCGTACGTGCCGGCCACCCGGTCGAGGCGCTTTACCGTGAGATTCGCGCGCTGAGAATCTACGAGGGCGCGTCCGACGTCCAGAAAGTCATCATCGCAAGATCCGCACTTTCATCTGCCGCAGGCCGCTGACATGACCCGAAACATCAAACTGGGCCCCTCTGCCCATGTCGACACGTTTACCCGAGACAATCTCCCGCCGTTCGACCAATGGCCGGATATCCTGCTCGACCGGCCGGAATTCCAGTATCCGGAGCGCCTGAATGCCGCCGTCGAGCTCACCGACAGGATGGTCGAGCGCGGGTTCGGCGATCACATCGCGCTGATCGGCAATGGCCGGCGCCGGACGTACAAGGAGCTCGCCGACTGGTCGAACCGCCTGGCGCACGCCCTTGTCGAAAACTACGGAGTAAAGCCTGGAAATCGCGTTCTGATACGCTCCGGCAACAACCCGGCCCTGGTCGCCGCCTGGCTTGCCGCCACCAAAGCAGGTGCGGTGGTCGTCAACACGATGCCGATGCTGCGCGCCGGCGAGCTGACCAAGATTGTCGACAAGGCCGAGATCGCGCTGGCGCTGACCGACAGCCGCATCGCCGACGAACTGGTTGCCTGCGCCAAGGCCAGCAGGTTCCTCAAGCAGGTCGTCAATTTCGACGGCACATCCAACCACGATGCCGAGCTTGACCGTATCGCGCTCGACAAGCCGGTGAGGTTCGACGCGGTTCCGACCGGGCGCGACGATGTCGCATTGCTCGGCTTCACCTCCGGCACCACCGGGGAGCCCAAGGCGACGATGCACTTCCACCGCGACCTGCTGATCATCGCGGACGGTTATGCCAGGGAAGTTCTCAAGGTGACTCCGGACGACGTGTTCGTTGGCTCGCCGCCCCTGGCTTTCACGTTCGGGCTCGGCGGGCTGGCGATTTTCCCGCTCCGGTTCGGTGCGACGGCGACGCTGCTTGAAAATGCGTCGCCTGCGAACATGGTGCAGATCATCGAGACCTACAGGGCGACGATCTCGTTCACGGCGCCGACGGCGTACCGGGCGATGATGGCGGCGATGGACAAGGGCGCGGATCTGTCGTCGCTGCGGCTTGCCGTGTCGGCAGGCGAGACATTGCCCGCACCGGTGTTCGAGGAATGGACCCGGCGCACCGGAAAACCGATCCTCGACGGGATCGGATCGACCGAAATGCTGCACATCTTCATCACCAACCGGATCGGCGACGCGTTGCCGGGCAGCACCGGACGGCCGGTTGCCGGATACGAGGCGAGAATCGTCGATGTCAACATGAACGACGTTCCCGACGATACCCCCGGCAGGCTGGCAGTGCGCGGGCCGACCGGCTGCCGTTACCTCGCAGACAAACGGCAGAAAAACTACGTCGCCGATGGCTGGAATCTGACCGGCGACACCTTTGTCCGCGACAGGGATGGCCGCTTCCATTTCGCTGCGCGCAACGACGACATGATCATTTCCGCCGGGTACAACATAGCCGGCCCCGAAGTGGAGGCGGCGCTGCTGTCGCATCCGGATGTTGCGGAATGCGCCGTGATCGGCGCGACCGATGCCGAGCGGGGGCAGGTCGTGGCGGCATTCGTCGTGCTCAAGGCCGGCGTGGTGGCGGACAACCTGCGCGCAAAAATCCTTCAGGACCATGTCAAGGCGACGATCGCGCCCTACAAGTATCCGCGGCTGGTGAAATTCGTCGACGCGCTGCCGAAGACGCAGACGGGCAAAATTCAGCGTTTCAAATTGCGCGAGCAGTATCATGAGTAAAAGCACGCCTGAATTCGTGCAGCCGAAGCACTGGGCGATGCCCAGGGGCTATGCCAACGGCGTGGTCGCACAGGGCCGGCAGGTTTTCATTGCCGGGCAGGTCGGGTGGAATGCGCAGGCGCAATTCGAGAGCGACGACTTCGTGGCGCAGGTGGAGCAGGCGCTGAAAAACGTCGTGACCGTCCTCGATGCCGCGGGCGGGAAGCCGCAGCATCTGGTGCGGCTCAACTGGTATGTGACCGACAAGGCAGAATATCAGACGCGCCAGCGCGAGATCGGGGAAGCCTACCGCCGGATCATCGGTCGGCATTTCCCGGCGATGACGCTGCTGGTCGTTGCGGGGCTGCTGGAGCCGAGAGCCAAGGTCGAGATCGAAGGGACGGCGGTCATAGGGGAATAGAGGGCAATGCTGGGCCTGCCGGGCCAGGCGATCTCCGGCGCCTACAGCATTCTCGGGTGTCGGTTGCGGCGTCGCGCGAACCGGTAAATCGCGTAGGGAATGACGACCATCACGACAAACAGGAAAAAATAGGGCAGCTGCAGCGGATGATCGCTCTTCTTGAACTGGTCGGCGATCTCGATCAGCCAATACCCCTGCCAGAGAATAAGAGCGAGCCAGCCGAACAGCTTCTGATTCTGCTGGCGGTCGGCAGTGGCCGCGCGCGGAGCCGGCGGCACCGCCTGTCCCGCCCTTTGCATGAGCCGCCGTCGGTTCTCGATAAGCCGTTCGCGCCGCCTCGCCCGGATGGCGTCCCTGATCGCGCGCCTTCTCTCGCTGCGCGCGCGCAGGCGATCCATCACCAGCTCTTTCGCGAGATACAGCATGCAGACGATGGCCAGAACCCAGCCGATGATCATCAGGATTTGCAGCATCGGATGGTGGTCCGTTGAGGCGTCAGCACAGATTTAATTTTACCAACATTCAGGAATGTCGCGAATTCCTCCCGGCGACGCGCAATTCCTCCCGCCGATGCATAAGGCGTGCGATCGGCCAATCAACCGGCCAGGCGAAACAATCTTACTGAATCGCGGCCCGATCTGCCAGCAATGATACGTAAAAATTCCCCGCCCTGTGTGAACGGCGCCACAGAGCACCCAAGCCGTCCATGCGACCGTTCGCCTTGGGCGGGGAATGCAGGAGACTCGCTTGCCCAGAGTTCTCATCGCATTCGTGATCGGCGGCGTCCTGGCAAGCCTGCTGGTTTCGTACGGCACGACGGTTGCAAACACGCAGACCGCAACGCCGACTTATCACAACGTCGCGATCGTTTCCGGCCTGCACGTGGCGCTGCCGACCAACATGAAAAACTTTCCGCCTGAGCGGGTGCCGTTGCCCTGATTGCCGGGCTGATCCTCTGCGTTTGGTGCGATTGGTCCGGGACCGCTTGTGTGCTTGAATTGCCGCAATGGCAGCGATTCCGGAAAACGACGATTTCTATCGGACCGTGCCGGTTTTTCATGATTTTCGCCGCGTTGCAGACGAGCTTTCCTTTGTCCCGCTGCCGGACGATTGGGTCGTCGGAATTGCCGACGTTCAACAATCGACAAAGGCGATTCAGGAGAGACGCTATAAAGCCGTGAATATGGCGGGCGCCGCCGTGATTGCGGCAATCGCGAACGCGCTTAACGGACGGGATTATCCGTTCGTATTCGGCGGAGACGGGGCGAGCTTTGCCGTTTCGCCCGACAACGCGCCCATTGCGCGGCACGCCCTTGCTGAAACGGCAACGTGGGTCGGCGAAGAGCTGGCTCTGACCTTGCGAATCGGCATGGTGCCGGTGCGACAGATCCGCGGTCACGGTCACGACGTCCGTGTAGGGCGATACGCCGTATCGCAGAACATCTGCATTGCCATGTTTGCGGGAGGCGGACTTGCGTGGGCAGATGCGGCGATGAAGCGCGGCGAGATCGCGGTTGTGCCGGCCCCGGCAGGCGCGCGCCCCGATCTGTCAGGACTGTCCTGTCGTTTTGAGCAGTTTCCTGCACAGTACGGTCAGATTCTCTCCCTCCTGGTCGTGCCGGCAGACGCTTCACAGACGTTGGCGTTTCGGAAAATCGTCAAAGAGATTGTCGGCATTGTCGAAGAATCCACCGAGTGTGCGAAACCCGTCACAAGGGAAGTCCTCCGGCTGAGGTGGCCGGCGCAAGGCTGCGATCTCGAAGCGCGGGTGACCCGGCGCGCCGGCGCGTCGATCACTGCAAGTAAATTGAGGGTGCTTGCGCGGACCCTGCTTTACTTCACCATCATGCGGTCTGGATTGCGCATCGGCCGCTTCATCCCGCGTAAGTATCTGTCCGAGGTGGTGGAGAATTCCGATTTCCGGAAGTTCGACGATGCCTTGCGCATGGTCATCGATTGCTCCCCGCGATTGGCACGGGAAATCGAGGATACTCTGACGGCAGCCCAGAAGGACGGGATCGTCCGTTACGGCTGCCATCGGGACGATTCCGCCATGATGACGTGCTTTGCCCCTTCGCCAGCAAACCCGACCCATGTCCATTTCATCGATGGTGCGCAAGGTGGCTATGCGCTGGCAGCCGCGGCGCTGAAGCAGCGGTCATAAGCTGAATTTATTGGGTTTTGCCTCACGATTGTGACGGCCATCACAGCGCCAGGCCGGGCGCTATAGCTAGGATGCATGAACGCAGTTCATGTGAGGCGGGGGCATGATTACGGTACCTGAACTGGCTTCAGAGGCCCTTGGGTCATTTCTGTCGTCGCATCTTGGCCGGCGTTTTTCCTCGACAGAGGCCGAGCTGACCGAAATGGTGCCATCCGTGGCCCGATTGGCGCTCGAATGCATCGGCAACAGCGATGCCCTCTATCACAATGTCGAGCACACGATGCTTGTGACGCTGGTCGGCTACGACATCATGAAGGGGCGGGCGTTGCTCACACCGACGCAACCAGCCGACTTCGCGCACGTCCTCATTGCCTGTCTGCTTCACGACATCGGCTACGTCCGGGGTATTCTGAAAGGCGATGGGCCTGACGGGTATATCATCGATGGCAAGGGACGCCGTACGACGCTCCCGCGCGGGTCCTCTGATGCGGCCCTTTTGCAGTATCACGTGGACAGGTCAAAGCTCTTCGTTATGGATCGGATCAACGGCAGCGAACTCCTGGATGCGGAACGAATTGCCCACGCGATCGAGTTCACGCGGTTTCCGGCGTCAACGGAACCGGACGGGAACGGCAGCGAGGAAGGATCACTCGTACGCGCGGCCGACCTGATCGGCCAGCTTGGCGATCCTCAATATCTGCGCAAGGCGAACGCGCTTTACTACGAATTCGAGGAAGTCGGCCTGAACAAGCAACTCGGGTATGGATCGCCCGCGGATCTGACGGATCTGTACCCTCAATTCTACTGGAAAACGGTTTCGCCCTACATCCAGACCGCGATTCGATACCTCAATGTGACGTCGAGCGGTCGTCAGTGGATTGCCAATCTCTACAGCAACGTATTCCGCGCGGAGCGCGATCTTCGGCTGTCCGGACCACAGCGCTGACTGCGGCACGTTAGACGCATGACCGGAAAAAGGCTAAGTTGCACCCGCTGGCGCGGGGTTTGTCGGGGTTGTTGCGCGCGACTTTCTTGACCGATTGGGCTCGTCAGATGTGGGTCCTTATCTGGATTCTTGTGATCGGTTGTGTCGCCGGCATGATCGCGCGTGTGCTGATGCCGGGGCCAAACAGGCCAAAAGGTTTTGTGCTAACGACGGCACTTGGCGTTGCGGGGGCGTTCCTGGCTACTTACCTCGGTCACGCGATTGGACTTTACCGGGTGGGCGAAAGTGCCGGTTTGGTGGGCGCGAGCATTGGCGCTCTCATCATCCTGTTTGTCTGGAATCGACTCGTCGTCGGGAACGTCATTCGTGATCACGGTCTCTGACCGGGATTCAAATTCGCCGATTCAAACCACTTTAGGAATCTGGCGCCGGCAATGCCGCGGGTAAGCGCAAGATTGTATTCCCGGAAAATCTCCAGCTTGTCCCAGCCCGTCTCCGGCCAGGTGCTGACCGCCCGTTCGAGCCGCGCAAGATCGATGACCTTGCGGGCGAGGGGGGATCGCGAGAAGGCTGCGATCTGAAGCGCAAGCTCACCGCGCTCGGCTGCGAGCTTTTCATGCCAGTCTGCGGCCTGGAGGCCCCGCAGCCGGTTGGTCAGGACAGCGTCGGGAAGCATTCCCCACATCGCGCGGCGAACAAGCGAGCGGTCAATATCCTCGACGAGAAACTGCTCGGGTGGAATCCCGAAGCAGTAGGAAACAACATCGATGTCTGCGGTCGGATCGCGGACCTCGACCCCGGTAACGGCCTTTTCCGCGGCCTGCCAATCTCCAAGGTAGTCGACTTGTGACAGCCCTCTTTCGCGTTCGTCGCGGCGGGCACGGTAGAAAAAATCATGACCAAGTTTCTGCGCCCGTCCCCCGACCCCCATCGCATTGGCAAAATCGTTCCGAATGGGAGAGTGGTCTTGCCATGCGTCGTGTCCCAATCGTCGGCCGCGGTCGATCCAGTTCCAGACAGGCAACGGGACCAGCGGCTCAAGCAGGAGTTTTTTGAATGCAGTCCATCGCGAATAAGGACTGCTGCGGTAGTAAAGCCGCCATTGACGGCAGGCGAGCAGCAGTCTTCCTCGCAGCAAATGGGAAGCAGCCTGTGACCAGCCATCCCAGCTTATGGTGTAGTTCCCGAACAGCCCACCGAGCAGAACGCGACAGTTTTGCAGCCGCGCATGTTCAAGAAGTCCCAGTACCCAGCCAAAATTGCAGGGATTTCTGACTGGCCCGTTCAGCGCGATGAAAAAACGTTCAAGTCGCTCAAAATCGTCGTACTCGTTGTTGCGCACGTAGTGAACATCGACATTGCCGAGTTTGTCCCTGATTGCCTCTACAAAAGGAGTCTCGTCGGCATAAGACCCGCTCGGCACCGGGCTGTTGAAGCCGCGACGGGGAACGCCGGTAAACGCAGGCAGCCTTTGATTCCTTTCGCGCAGGGCATGGGCGGCAAGAGCCGACACGGATGAGGAATCAAGACCGCCGCTCAACAATGCGCCGACCGTGTGCAGGCTGCGCATCTGACGTCGCACGGCACGGTCCAGTTTTTCGCGCAACCCGTCAGCATAGGCCGCGTCGGAGGCCATCCTGACGGGCGCAATGTCGCGGAGATTCCAGTATTGCCGCAGCCTGACGGAGCCGTCCGATGTGACGTGTATCAGGTGGGCAGGAGGCACCCGAAAGATGCCCCGATATATTGTCCTGACATGGTCCGCGTGGTTGAGCACGAGAAAGTCGGCGATTTTTTCCTCGCACAGGTCGCGCGGGATGCCGTCGAACGCAAACAGGCCGTTGGGCATGGTTGCGAAGGTGAACGCGTACCGGTCGCGGTGCCACATCAGGACGTTTAGGCCCAGATGATCGCGCGCGAGAGTGAGGGACCTGTTGCGCCGGTCCCATATGGCGACAGCGAACGGTCCGCGCAGAAGCGGGAAAACCGAATCGCCGAATTTTTCCCAGGCAAACAGTAGCAGGCGGGAGTCGGGCCAATCGCGGGCAACTTCTGGAGCAAGTCCGACACGCTCCAGTAATTCACCGCGATTGTCGATCCGCAGGTCAGCGGTGATCATTGCCCCGCTTGCGCCTTTGTCGGGCTGATGGTCGTACCGGTCTTCCGGGGTCATTCGCATCAGGACGTGAACGAAGCCAACATTGCCCTGTACGGCTATTCCGGATCGGTCTGGCCCGTATTGATGCAGGGCGTTCGCGACACGATCGAGTTCGTGGTGTCTCACGCTTTCGCCGTCGAAACGAAATTTGCCGGCAATTCCGCTCATCGGGAAACACCTAGACTGTTTTCGGCACTCCGAACTCGGCTATGCGCGTAAACCGATCGCCGCCCGTATCGCCGATGATCTTGCCGTTGCCGAGCTCCACCCAGGCGTGACCGGCCAGTTCCTGCTGCTCGCGTGCGACGGCGAGGCAAATGCGGCTGGCTATCCCGCGCCGGCGCAGCATGGCGTGCGCCGCAAGTGCGGAGGGCAAACATGGAGCAGCCATTGGCCATTTTGCGGCGACCGTTTCGACGGCCCAGGCGATCCAGTCGATTTCGTCGGCGGCAAATCGGGACGTGCGTGCAAGCGGGCGCCCGGCCCAGGCAAAAATACGCACGGGGGAGACCACGCGGACCGCAATTCGTGCCAGGACGAGCGCCACAAAGGCCTCACGCAGGTAGAGCCGCCGCCGGGTCCGCAGCTTCATCGGGCCTTCTCGAGAGTAACGGTTCGAACGAGTTGTTGCGAAAGCAGCGATTCCAGAAATGTCATCACGTCGCGGGTGAGAATGTCCGCGCTCACATCGTGATGTTGCCGCAGCTCGCACAGGATTTCATCGACAGTGTGCGGTGTGGACAACATGTCCCAGATCTCACTCGCAACTTTGTTAAAATCAAAATACGACGCAGCCTTGAGGCTGAGAATGACCACGCGCCCATCGACGTTCGCGACTGAAAGCCCTGGTTCCTGGACGAGGATGCTGTCGAGGCGGAGACTCAACGAAAAACTCCTGCATGCGGGGCCGCGCACCGATCGGAATTCTGCCTCTGTGCGCGCATCCTAGCGCGCGGCAAAATTCGCGACGAGACAATGTTTACAATTTAAGGTCGACGTATGGAGCGGTTGGCCAAGGGGCAAATTATTTTTCCGACCTGGACGACATCGGGAAAGCCATTTCGAACGAAAAACCGAGTTTTGAAAGGGGCTGGCCGGGTGCTTCCGGCTCAGGCGCGGGAGACGACCCGCGGTCCGCCGTATCAGGGCCGGCCGTTCCCGACGATTTCGTGCGGGCGGCTAAAGGTAGCTTCGTAAAGACCGGGGCCTCCCAGGCGGGGTGCGTGTCCGAGGTGCTCGGGCCGGCATTTTTGGGCCGCATAAAATGAACTCCCCATTACTTGGCTTCTATGAGATCGGGTCGGCGATGGCAAGAACAGGCTCAATTGCGGCAGATGCGTGCCGGCGAGACGCTTGGCACCGTATACCCTGCATGATACGCTTTTTCAGTATTTACGGGGGAATTCGGCAACAAGATCAATTGCCGAGCAGGTCGTGACCAGCCTGAAAAGACGAGAAAGGATCGGCCATGGCACAGAAATCAACCACGAGCGCAACAACCGAAGAGGCTCTCGCCGAGGGCGCATCGCGCGACGAGGCGGCACTGAATTTGGTCAACCGTTTCGCCCTGTGGTCAGGCGTGGCGGGCCTGATCCCTGTTCCGGTGATCGATATCGCCGCCGTTGGTGGCCTGCAGATCCAGATGGTGCGTCGTCTGTCGCAAATCTACGATGTTGCATTCTCCGAAAACCGCACCAAAGCAATAGTCGCCAGCCTTGCGGGCTCGCTGATTCCTGCAACAAGCGGCATCGGTGCGGCCAGCCTTCTTAAGGCGGTTCCGGTACTTGGGACAATTACAGCCGGTTTTGTGATGCCGGCGCTCTCCGCCGGTGCGACTTACGCGATCGGCAAAGCGTTCATTCAGCATTTCGCATCGGGCGGCACGCTGCTGGACTTCAATCCGCCGGACTACCGTGAGTTCATCCGGGCGCAGCGGGACATGTGGGATGCACGCCGGGGCGGCAAGTCATCGGGCTCCGAAGCGGCGGCGAGCAGCTGATTGCGTTCGAAGCGTCGCTTCGGGCTGAGGAGTAGCTGGATTCCTGGCATGCGCCCGTTCGGGCAAGACAGGTGCTGATGGTCGAAGCGGTCATCTACGTCATCTTCTGCATCCTGACGGGGCTTCTCGGGATCGATCGGCGGATGGGCTTTTGGGGGACGTTTCTTATCACGATCGTTACCACTCCATTTGTCGTTTTGCCGATCCTGTTGCTCACGGCCCCGTCGGGTAGGGTCGGGTGGCACCGGCGAAATTGATAGACCGCCTTGTTGTCATGGGGGAGACACAAGCGCTGAAGTTGCGTCAGTGCGTGTCGGTTTGAACGGAAAGACATCGCAGTCATGTCCTTCCTGCAGCTTGTTCGCCGTGAAATGCACGGCTCCCTCCCGCGACTGCTGGTGATGTCCGGACTCGGTGGCATCAGCACCGCCGCCATTCTCGCCGCCATCAACGCCGGTCTGCAGGGAAACGGAAGCCTGTGGGCGGCGACATTGTTTCTGGTTGCTCTCTTTCTTTTCATCAAGACCCAATACTACGTCACGATCACAACCACGGCCGAAATCGAGGCCATCATTCACAAGATCCGGCTGCGTCTGATGGATCATATCCGGCGTTCCGAGCTCCTGGCGCTCGATGCGATCGGCCGGTCGAGAATTGTCGCCGCAGTCACCAGCGATACGGCTGTTCTGACGCAGGCAAGCAACATGCTTTGCTTCTCGATTCAGGGCGCCGTGCTCATTTTCTTCGTCGCGATCTATGTGGCCTTTCTTTCGCTGGCCGCGATCATCACGACTGCCCTCATTATCGGCGTGGCGGGGGTCATCTTTCACTACAAGAACAGGCGTCTGGCCGCGGAAAAGCAAAGGTCGGCGGAATGGGAAGGACGGCTTTTCGACCGCCTGACGGATTTCTTGGACGGCTTCAAGGAGGTGAGGCTCAATTCCGCACGCAGCGTCGAGCTTTTTGAAGACGCCAGCGAGGTCTCAAGGACCGCCGCCAACATCAAGATCAACAGTCAGGCGGAGACGTTCAAGCTTATCGTGACCTCGCAGATTTCCATGTACGTTCTCATCGGTGCGGTCGTATTTGTCGCACCTCAATTCAGCGAGGCGCTTGGCGGCCTGACTCTCACGAAGACGACGACCGCGCTCATGTTCATTGTGGGAGCATGTTTTGGTCTGGTTCAGTCAATTCCAATTCTGCTGAACGCCAATGCCGCCGCCGATCGGATCGAGCAACTTGAAATCGAATTGCAGGCGACGGCGTCGACGATCGAGTCCGAAGGGGCATATGTGCCGCGCCGATTCAGCAGCATCGATATGAAGGGTATCGAGTTCCGTTATGTCGACAAGTTTTCTGAGGCGGCATTCAAGATCGGCCCCATCGACTTCAACCTGCGCCCGGGAGAACTCGTCTTCATTACGGGCGGCAATGGCTCGGGCAAATCGACCTTCCTGCGGGTGCTCGCGGGGCTATACCCGCCGGATTCCGGCGAAATCCGTCTCGATGGGCGGCTGATCAACGACGATACGCGCGACACCTACCGTTCGCTGATGTCGGCGATCTTTTTCGACTATCACCTCTTCCGTAAGCTCTATGGAATTCCCGAGCCGGAGTCCGGCGAACTTGACCGTCTGTTGAGGCAGTTCCGTCTGGCCGAGAAAACCGGCCTCGTGAACGGAGAATTCCGCACGCTCGATCTTTCCGGCGGCCAGCGCCGGCGGCTTGCCCTTATCGTCAGCCTGCTCGAAAAGCGCCCGATCCTCCTGTTGGACGAGTGGACGGCGGAACAAGACCCTGAATTCAGGCGCAAATTCTATGATGAACTTTTGCCGGAATTGATGCGGTCCGGGGCCACCGTGGTGGTCATTACGCATGATGACCGGTACCTCGATGAGCTACATTTGCCGGCAAGGAGAATTCGCATGGACGAAGGCCGAATAGTCGAGCAGCATTCCATTTCCTAGTAAGCTTGCGTGAGGGGGAGGCCAGTAATGGCGTATTACTTGAATCCAGTTGATGGCGTGCCGCCGAGCGCGCGCGCTTTCCGCCGGTTTCTACGCCGCCATTTTCCCAGCCTGACGATCACGCTGCTGGCAGCGATGCTGATCGTGACATTTCTGTTCCCCTACATCGTGATCACCGTGCCGAGCGGCATGGTCGGCGTTCTCTGGAAGCGGTTCAATAGCTACGACCTTTATTGCTGGTGCTTTGTGGGTCGCGGCACGATCGTCGATCCGCGCGAGCTGAGGGACGAAGGACTTCACATTATATGGCCCTGGGACAAGCTGTTTCTCTATAACCTGCGGCTGCAGTCGAGAACACAGGTTTACAACGCGATCAGCAAAGATGGCGTGAGCGTGAATGCGCAAATCAATATGCGCTATCAGTTGCTGCACAACTATGTCGGCGTGCTGCACAAGTTCATCGGCCCGAACTATCTCTACTCGGTCGTGGACCCTGAAATCGGCAGCCGGGCGCGCGAGGTGATTGCTCAATATACGGCGCAAGAGGTCTATACCTCGCGCGAGCAAATCCAGGAAAAGATCAGGCAGGAAGCACAGAAGAGTCTGGCGACGCACCTCAACAGCCTGGTCCAGCCGGAGGCGATGGAACAGCCTGACCCCAAGCACTACAACGATTTTCTGCAGAATTCGATCCAGATACTCGATACGCTGGTGCTCAGCATTGAATTGCCGCCTCCGATTGTTGCGGCGATCAACCGGCAGACCCAGCAATTCTACGAAATTCAGGAATACAAATACCGGGTCGAGCGCGAGGCGCAGGAATCGACACGCAAGCAGATCGAGGCGAACGGAATTGCCGCGTTCCAGCGGACGGTGAGCCAGGGTATCTCTGACTCCTATCTGCGTTGGCGTGGGATCGAGGCAACGCTCGCGCTCGCGCAGTCGCCGAATTCAAAGATCGTCGTGATCGGCAGCGGGAAAGACGGCCTGCCGATTATCCTCGGAAACGTGGATGGCCCGGCACCCGCGCAACAGAAGGCCCCCGAAGGTGCGACGCCCGGCAAGAGTTCGGCCATCCCGGCTCCCGGTGATGTTCCGACCGATCCCAATGCCAAGTCACCCGGCACGGATTTGGCTGCACCGGCCGGTCAGGACGGTCAGCCTGGCTCAAGCGCCCAGCTCGATGTTTCCCGCTTCAAGGCGATCCTTCCGTACATTCCCGACTGGCTGAATCCAACGGGCGGAACGCGGCCGGCGCCGAACGCGCCGCCTCGATGACGGGAGCAGCGTGCCGTGGCCTTTTCGGATTGCCTTTCGTCGCTGAAATCGGCCATCATTTGCCGAACGTGGAGTTGACAAAGTGACCGGGTGCGAGGGGATCGGGAAGTGAGCGACGCCACACGGTCAACTCAACCGTCCTCGGCGAGATCCCGCACCTATCGTCTGTTCATGACGCGGGAGGGCCGCTATTTGCTGCTCAGTGCATTGATGGGCGGCATTGTCGGTTATCTTCTCGGTCTCAATATGGCTTATGTCGAAATGTCGTCGGTCAAGCTGCTTCTTGAGCAAAGCCGCTCGGAAAATCAGAAGATGAAAAGCGAGATGGCCGGCGAAAACGTCAAAATCGCCGCCATGGAAAGCAGCATAACGAAGCTCCAGGCGACGCTGGAAGAATTGGTCCCCTCGGAAAACACGTATAACATCAAGACAAATCAATCGCTGATCGTCGGCGGCGGCCGTCTGACGGTCGGGCTGGTCGGGTCCCCAGCAAACGACAGCGTCACGCTCAACATCAACGGAAAACGCCAGTCACTGGGGACGGGAGATGTCCTGAACATAGCCGTGGATGCCGGAACCAACTGCCGGGTTCGGTTGCAGTCGTTTGACATGTTCAAGGCCGTTGTGACCGCGACCTGCGGCGGCCGCTAAACACCTTCGGGCCGGCGAAATCCCCCCGGCGGGAGAAGGCCGATGAATCATTGCACGGAAAGGTGACGATCCCGGAAGCGGACAAACCGAGAATCCGTTAGCATTGTCTGCAACCGATTCGCCAGAAGCTCGTGAGGGGCAGGTGGGCCATGAGGCAGATCATTACGGTTGCAACCATGAAGGGCGGCAGCGGCAAGAGCACGGTGGCCAGTTGTCTCGCTATCCATTGGCAGCTTACAGGGCGCAACCCGGTCGTTATCGATGCCGACCCGCAGCGTTCGATCGCGCGTCTGGCATCGCGTGAACGCGCGCTTGGCGGGGTCGAGGTCGTTGAAGATTCGTCGGTAGATGCGTGGAAGACCGCGCGGAAGCTGGCGGCTGCCGGCCGTCAGGTGGTGATCGATACCGCGGGGTTCCGTTCCGAAGCGACATTGGCCTGCATAGCGGCCGCCGACTTTCTCCTGGTGCCCGTCAAGGCGTCCCCACTGGACATTGATCGCATGCTGGATACGCTTAACTCACTCATTGAAGCAGCGGGCGGCCGCCGTCCCGTGTATCGATGCGTGCTGACACAAACGACCAGGGACTCGGTCATAGCAAAGCATGTTCGCGCCGAGTTGATCGAGGCGGGATTCCCCGTGCTCAATACCGAAATGAATAACCGCGTCATCTATGCCGAGGCGGCGCTTTGGGGCGCCACGCCCACGCTGATCGAGCCTTCCGGCGCGGCTGCGCGCGAAATAGCCGCGATTGCGGCCGAAATCGATGCGCTCACCGGCCTGCAGGCGGCGGCGTAACGATGAACAAAAAAAAGCTTCCAAAGGCAATACGGCCGGCGGCAAAGAAGCCGTCCGGGGAGGCAACGCGTGCGTCCCGTGAAGCTTCGCCTGCCGCCGGCAGGAGCCCGCCACGGGCAAAGTCCGTCAGCGCAGCCGACGGTCCGGAAGACGATCGCCGGTTGCGTGCGACGAAAGTGGTCGAGAGATTTTCGTTCTGGTCCGGAGTGGCAGGCCTGCTTCCGGTCCCGTTTGTCGACCTTGCGGCGGTCGGTGTCCTCCAGGTTCAGATGGTCCGGTTGATCTCTGGCGTCTACGACGTGCCTTTCTCGGAAAACCGCGGAAAGGCCCTGGTTGCCGGAATTGCGGGCACGATTATTCCGGCGAGCACGGGCGTCGGGATGGCCAGCATTGTGAAGAGTGTACCGATCGCGGGCACCGCCATCGGGGCCCTTGCGACGCCTGCCTTGGCCATGGCCGCGACCTATGCCATCGGAATGGTGTTCATCCAGCACTTTGCCAGTGGTGGGACGCTGCTTGACTTCGAACCGCCGAACTACCGGGAGTTCATTACCCGGGAGATGCAGTCGCATCTCGGCCGTTCTTCGAAGACGGTACCCTCCGGCCCCGAGCGGGGCTGAAGCGGTTCTCCTGGACGGTCACGAATTCAGACGTGCCGCTATCTTTTGCCGCCCGTCTTTGCCGCCTTTTCGGCATCCCACCACCACAGGGCCGGGAACGCAGACATTCCGTATTTCGGCATCGTCTCCGGATGGCTGAATCTGTTCCAGCGCGCGGTTCGCAGCTTCGAGTAGCTCCATTGCGGAACCACATAATGATTCCACAACAGGATACGATCGAGCGCTTTGGCGGCGGCAACGAGATCCTCACGGCTCTTTGCGTAGATGATTTTCTCGATCATCTCGTCGACGGCCGGGTTCCTGATCCCCATAACGTTGTCCGACCCTGCCTGGTTGGCCGCAGCGGATCCCCAATAGCCGCGTTGTTCGGTGCCGGGCAAAAGTGACTGTCCCCAGGCAAACGTAATGATGTCGAAGTCCCAGTTGCGCAGCCTGTTTTCATATTGGGCCTGATCGACCGTGCGTACCGATACGCTGATGCCAACGCGTTCGAGCGAGGGCTTGTAAAACAGATAGATGCGCTCGAACAACGGGGCATTTGTCAAAAGCTCAACTTCGAACAGTCCGCCCGTCTTGCTGTTGATGATCTGCTGATTGCGGATCTCGTAGCCGGCCTCCCGGAACAACCGAAGAGCCTCACGGAGATTGTTGCGTATTGCGGTCGGGTTGCCGCCGACCGGGTTGCTGTAGGGGGTGGTAAAGACCTCCGGCGGCACCTTGCTGCGGACGCTTTCCAGCAGTTCAAGTTCACGCCCACTCGGTAACCCTGTCGCCGAGAGTTCGGATATTCCTTCAAAGTAGCTGGACGTGCGCGTGTACTGTCCGAAAAAAAGCTTCTTGTTTATTTCCTCGAAGTCGAATGCGTAATTGAACGCCCGGCGCACGCGCGGGTCCTTGAACTTGTCGCGGCGCAGATTGAATACGAAAGCCTGCATCAGGCCGATGCTGTTGATCGGAAACTCTTCGAGGATGACGCGCTTTTCCGTCACCGCGGGAAAATCGTATGCGGTCGCCCAATTTTTTGCGCTGTTTTCCGTTCGCCAATCGACCAGATCGCTCTTGAAGGCCTCGATCGCGATGGTCGCATCACGAAAATATTCGAATCGCAAACTATCGAAGTTGCCGCGACCGACATTGACGTTGAGATCTTTTCCCCAATAGTCCTTGACGCGCTCGTAGGTGATGTTTCGGCCGGAAGAAAATTCCTTGATGCGATAGGGGCCGCTGCCGAGCGGGGCTTCGAGCGTCGTCTCGCCGATCGAGCGTTTCTTGCCCTCGCCGTCGGTACCCTCCCACCAATGTCTGGGCAGCACGGTCAATTGACCGACGACTTGCGGCAGCTCCGGATTTCCACCGCCGTCGAAATGGAAAGTGACTTCACGCTCACCGGTCTTTTCAGCCTTGGTCACTTGCCGATAGCTGGCCGCAGCCTGGGGACTGAATTTCTTGAAAGCATCAAACGAAAAGATGACATCTTCCGGAGTAACCGGTTTGCCGTCGTGCCATTTCGCGTTCGGGCGAAGCCGGTAAGTCGCCGACGAAAAATCGTCCGGATAGGTGACGGCTTCGGCGAGCAATCCGTATGTGCTCGCGACTTCGTCGAGCGCGGACACCATCAGCGTGTCATAGAGAAATTCGATTCCCGCGACCAAACTGCCTTTCGCGCCGCCAACCACAATATTGAAGTTGTCGAAACTCCCGAGCGTGATCTGCGAAACTGCGCCGCCTTTCGGGGCGTTGGCATTGACATAATCGAAGTGCTTGAAGTCGGCTGGGTACTTCAGGGTGGAAAGTTTCGACAAACCGTGCCGCCAGTTTGTGGCCGGCTCACGTGCCTGGGCGACCGAAATCGCTGACGGACTTTTGAGGGCCAGCGGCCCTCCCGCGAGCATAAGGAGGGCGGATTTCATCAAGGATCGGCGGTCCATTGCCACTCCAGAAACTCAGCTCGCGCGACAACGCAATTGTATAATATCCGCACGGCGTTTGAATGCCATGCAGGTGCGCGTCACCCACAGATTACCATGTCGATACTCTTTGCGGAGAGAGTGCCGACATGGCCCCAACCGATGATTGAAATCCTGTCTGAAAAACAACAAGGCGCCGAATTGAAAATTCGGCGCCTCGTCGGAGATTCAGATCATAGATGGGCCCTTCGGGGGACCTATCTCACAATCCTCAGCCCGGGCAGACCGAGAGACCGCTGCAGGCACCGAGCGTGTAATTCACATGCTCATTGGTCGAGCCCGCAGCCGATTCCAGCGCCTCGTCGGAGACTTCAAAAGCCAGCACTTCTTCTTCAGTCAATTGAAGTCCGATAGCAGTATTTGTCATGGCATCATTCCTTTCTATTGCCAGCGGCGCCGGCAGTGAGAAGGTTAGTCAAAATTTCAAGAATGCCCCCCCAGCGCCATGTCCTATGATCGGATGCAGGATTTGTAATGTCAATTGGGGAAAAGCCTATATCTGCAGCTACTTATGACACTTCGGCGACGAAATTTGCGCCATAGGGTGCCCGAACAGTTGCATCGGCAAGCGTATGGCTGCCTGCAGTTGCTTTCCAGGCGCATCGCCTGCGTGCATTTTGTCGAAATCCTGCGCAAATTCAGAGGCACTGCCGCGCTGCAGCAACGTCTGGATTGACGTCTGTCCGGCGCTGCTCGGCTATACTTTCGCCAGTACCGCGTGAGGTCGCATGGACCCCTTCTACAATCGCCTGATCATTCGTGCGGCGACAATTGACGAGCTTCTCTCGGACGACTTTGAAACCTTACCCGCGGAAAATGACAGCGCCGAACGTGCCCGGCGGCGGCTGAGCGCCTGGTGTCGCTCCGCTGCAAGTGGTGACCAGGCGCTTTTCGCGCGCCGACTGAAGCGCGACGGGCTGGATTCCGCGGAAGTTTTCGCGCGGCTGAGCGCAGTTCGCCGCAAAGCCCGTGCACCCGTGCCCGGTTGGGCCGAAGATGCCGTCTGGATCATGTCGGCCTTTGCGGAAGGTCGCAGGGCGTCGGGAGGATCGCCTGCGAGTGGCGCCGGGCCGGTGGCGTTCGAAGACCTGTTCGAGGGGATCGTCGAACAGGCCGAGACGATGGTGCGGTCGGGGCTCGATCACAAGGCCGCAAACCTGCAGCCGTCTGCATACGCGTGCCTGCGGCGGGCGCTGTTTAGGGACCTGTCGGACCTGGCCGCCCCTGCGCTCTATGAGCGTTTCTCGGCAAGGCGCAAAACAACTGAAGTCGCGGAGCCTGCAAGGCCCGGGCAAGGTGTTCGGACATCGATCTATGAAAATTTCGTCGCCGAAATGAGGGCAGGCGGCATTCAGCAGCTTTTCGAGGACAAACCGGTACTGCTGCGACTGGTCAGCACGATCAGCCGGCAATGGGTCGACACGTCCCGGGAATTCATCCTGCGGCTCGGTGCCGATCTGCCGCAGATTCGCGAGCTCACGAACGGCGGCGGCAATGGCGGCGTCGTGCACATCGAAGGCGGATTTTCCGACCCGCACAACGGCGGCCGTTCCGTGAAGATCCTCACCTTCGCAGACGGTGCGAAGATCGTATACAAGCCGAAAGACCTGCAGATTGACCTCGCCTGGCAAGACCTCGTTGTGCGTCTCAATCGCGCCCAGGCTCCAATTGAGCTGATGACAGCAAGGACGCTCGCCAGGAACGGGTATGGCTGGAGCAGCGTCGTGGAGCATGCCGGATGCGCAGGCGCGGACGAATTCCCTGAATTTTTCAGGCGGGTGGGAGCCTGGCTCGCACTGTTCCACTGTTTTGCAGCGAACGATATGCATCAGGAAAACGTGATTGCGACCGGAAGTCACCCGGTTCCGATCGATCTGGAGACCCTGCTCCAGTCTTCCCTTCATGCTCAAAAGCGTTCTGAACCGGAAGACGCGGCGTATGACGCCGCCATGGAAAAGCTCGCCGACTCCGTCATGGCCGCCGGTTTGCTTCCGGTCTACGGGCGCGCGCCCGATGACAAGGTATTTGCGGTCGGTGGAGTGACCGCTGACTGGAATGCGAAAATCAGGATCAAGTGGGAAAACATCAATTCTGACGACATGCGACCCGCGCGCTGGAAGGACGTAACCGAAAATAACCCCAACCTGCCGCACGTGCACGGACGTTATGCGAAGTTTTCAGATCATGTTGGCGATCTGATTTCCGGATTTAGCGACTACGCGCGATTTCTTTCGAAGCACGGAAAGCGCGCTGCGCTGTTTGACGGTTTTTCCGGCCTGCCCGTCCGGAAAGTTGTCCGTGCCACGCGCTTTTACGCAATGCTGCTCCAGCGCCTGAAAAATCACAAAACGATGGATGACGGGGTGATCTGGTCGGCGCAGGCGGACTTCATGTCCCGGCTCGCAGACTGGGATACGGACGAAGATCCGCTCTGGCCTGTCCAGCGCGCGGAAAGGGCTGCGCTGCTGACGCTCAATATCCCGCATTTTATTCTTCGGACCGACGGCCACGAGCTTGCGGACATCACTGGCCCGCAGGTCCGGTTGCCGTCGACCGACGGTCTTGCTCGTGCCCGCGCGCGATTTGAGGGGCTGGATGGGGGTGAAATCGATTGGCAGGTCGAGGTCATCAGGATCAACACGAGCTCGCTTCGGGGGACCGGCGATGCGCGGGGTCCGCGGCTATCATTGACGCAAAGACCTGCGCCTTCGGACGCGATGTTCAGGACCGAAGCACAGCGGATCGCCGATGAACTTTCGCGTTATGCCATTCGGCGAGGTCCGGGTGCTGCCTGGATCGGTCTTGACTGGCTCGGCGATGCCGAGGTGTTCCAGCTCGTGACGCTTGGCCACGACCTGTACAACGGCGTTTCGGGTATTGCGCTCTTCCTGTCTGCGTTCGCCGCAGTGACCAAACAGTCTGCGCCGGCTGACCTGGCTTTGGCCGGTATTGCGCGGTTGCGCAAGCAGCTCAAATCCCGGACTGCGGCGCGGATGGCTCGCGCGTTGGGGCTCGGGGGAGCAACGGGGCTCGGGTCGATAATCTACGCGTTGACCGTGATGGCGAAAAATCTGGATGATCCGACCTTGCGTGCCGACGCTCATCGTGCGGCAGAACTCGTAACTGATGAGCTGATCGCGGCCGACAAACGTCTGGATGTGATCGCCGGAAGTGCCGGCGCCATCCTCTGTCTGCTTCGTCTTTATCGCGACAGCGGATCAGAGGCCGTGCTTGGCCGCGCCGTCAAATGCGGCGAACACCTGTTCTCGCAGCAGCGGTTGGGGGAACCAGGCCGCCGAACCTGGGTTGGGCAGGGTTTCGGTACGCGGCCGCTCAACGGAATGTCACATGGTGCGGCCGGCTTTGCCTACGCGCTCGCCTCCTTGTCGGCAGCGACCGGCCGCGACGACTTCGCGATTGCGGCACGGGAGTGCATCGAGTTCGAGAATTCGACGTTCAGTCCCGAGCGCAACAACTGGCCGGACTTGCGGGTCGAGGATCAAAACTCCTGGCCCTGCCAATGGTGTCACGGGTCGCCGGGCATAGGTTTGGGCAGGATTGCAATGGCAAGGTTGCCGAAGATCGGCAACACGGGACTGAATGCCGACGTGCAGAGCGCAGTCGAGAGCACGCGCGCGGCATGGCCATCGTCCGTCGATACGTTGTGCTGCGGGACGCTGGGCAGCATCGAATTCCTGTGCGAGGCAGGCGACTTGCTGGGGCGAAACGAACTGCGTGACCTCGCAAGACGTCATATGGCAGACGTTGTGCAGCAGGCGGCGACGACGGGTGATTACCGCTGGAACAGTGGAGAAGGGCGGTTCAACCTCGGCCTGTTTCGCGGGATGGCAGGCGTCGGGTACAGCGCCCTGCGGCAGGTCGACCCTTCGCTGCCGAACGTACTCATTTTCGCCTGAGCGGCGGCTGCGGTGCCTTTGCTACGCCGCGCTTTCAAGCAGCGCCACGAGCCCCTTGAGGATTTCGACGGGTGTCGGCGGACAGCCTTGGATGTGGAGATCGACTGGAACGACATCTTTCACGCCGCCGGCAACGGCGTAGCTTCCGGCGAAAATGCCGCCATCGACGGCGCACGTCCCGATAGCGACGACCCATTTCGGGTCAGGAGTGGCGTTGTAGGTGCGCAGAAGCGCCTCGCGCATATTCTTTGTCACGGGGCCGGTCACCATCAGCACGTCGGCGTGGCGCGGCGATGCGACGAACCGCAGGCCAAGCCGCTCGAGATCGTAAAACGCATTGTTGAGCGCGTGAATTTCCAGCTCGCAGCCGTTACACGAGCCGGCATCGACTTGCCGGATCGACAGCGAACGACCGAGCCTGGCCTGTGCCGCGCGGTCAACGCGGTGGGCAAGCTCGGCAGCGGCGGCTGCGTCGGACGCAGGTGCCGGCTCGGTCAGGGGGCCTTGCGTGAGGCTTTCGAAAAGGGTTCTGCGCATTTCCCAGCCTAGAGATCGTGCCCGGAATAGGAGCAATTGAACGACTTATTGCAGAGCGGAAAATCGGCCACGATGTTTCCCTCGATTGCCGCTTCGAGCAGCGGCCATTGGAACCACGAGGCATCTCTTATGTGACAGCGCGCAACCCGGCCCTTGCTGTTGAGACTGAGCCAGACCAGCACATCGCCGCGAAACGCTTCGGCGATGCCGAGGCCTTCGCAAGGCTTTCCTTTGCCGATTGGGGCAATCAACGCCCCGCCGGGCAAAGCCTTCACGATCTGCTCGACAAGCGACAGGCTCTGCTCGACCTCGCGAATGCGAATCCAAACGCGCGCATCCACATCGCCGGCATTGAGAACCGGAACGTCAAACGCGAGCTTGTCATAGGGCCGGTACTCGAGCGTGCGGCGTGCATCGAAGGAGCGGCCGGACGCGCGGCCGACGTAGCCGCCGGCGGCAAACTGGCGCGCCAACTCAGGCTTCACAATGCCCGTCGTGACGGTTCGGTCCTGAAGCGAGGCGGTATTGTCGTAGAGCTCGATCAGCTGCGGAAATACGCGCCGCGCCTCGGCAAGCAGGGCTTCGATCTGCACGAGCCCCTCCGATGCCAGGTCGCGCGCTACGCCGCCCGGCACGATCACGTCCATCATCAAGCGATGGCCAAAGGCGGCGGCCGCCGCGCGCAACGTCCGTTCGCGAAGAATTCCGCACTGCGCGTGCAGCAGCGAGAAGGAGGCATCGTTACAGATGGCGCCGATATCGCCGAAATGATTGGCGAGGCGTTCAAGTTCCGCCATCAGGGCGCGCAGATAGATTGCCCGCGCCGGAACTTTCACCTGCAGCGCCGCCTCGGCGGCCTGCACGAAGGCAAAGGAAATTGCGACGGTACTGTCGCCGGACGTGCGCGCCGCGAACTTTGCCGCATCTTCGAGCGTCGCGCCCTGCATGAGGGATTCTATGCCCTTGTGAACCCAACCGAGACGCTGTTCCAGTCGAACGACGTGTTCGCCGTTCGCCGTAAATCTGAAGTGCCCGGGCTCGATGATGCCGGCGTGCACCGGGCCGACCGGAATCTGGTGCAGGCCTTCGCCCTCGGCCGGAAGGAGCTGATAGGGCCCGGGTTTCCGCGCCGGTCCGCTTTTGCCAAGCGGATGGCTTACGTTCCAAAATCCAAGATCAAGCCAAGGACGTGAATCGGGTGACCCCACCGCTTCAAGACCGAACAAGTCATGAATTGCGCGTTCGAGGCGACTCGCGGGTGGGTGATGTGCGGCCACACTCGGATACTTTCCGGACTTGCTGGTGTAGGTGATCACTGCGACATCGGCCGAGGGTTGCTCAAGCAGCGCCATATGCACATCGGGCGAATCGGCCCACAGACCAAGCAGGCTCCATTCACCGGCAGCCAGCTTGCCAATCGCCTGATGCCAGCCCTCGTCCTTCACCTGCGCACGCGGCCATGGCCGGTGCTGCTCGACGGTCCCCAGATTGGAAATGTTGTCGAGCAGAGACATCGTTCTATCCTAGGAGCCTTGCAACGTTCTGGAACCCGGTGACCAGGGCGGGCGGCATGTAAATGCCGGCCATGAAGACGAGTCCCAGATGCGCGAACATGGGCACGTAGGAGGCCTGTGCCGGGCCGCTTGGACCGCGCGCCTCCCCGAATGCGATCGTATTCAGGCGCAAGAACAGGCCGCCAAGCGCAACCAGTATTCCGACGGCAAGAATGGTCGCAAGCCAGGGCTCGCGCGCGAAAGTCGAACTCACCACAAGGAATTCACTCATGAAAATTCCGAGCGGCGGCAAGCCTGCGATTGCAACGACGCCGAGCACGAGGCCCCAGCCGAGCACCGGGTGCGTGACGGTCAATCCGCCCATATCGGCAATCTTCTGTGTTCCTTTAACCTGTGCGATATGGCCGACCGCGAAGAAGATTGCCGATTTCGTCAATGAATGCATGGTCATGTGCAGCAGGCCGGCGAAATTTGCGAGCGTGCCGCCCATGCCAAAGGCAAAGACGATGATACCCATGTGCTCGATCGAGGAGTAGGCAAACATGCGCTTGATGTCGCGCCGGCGGTACAGCATGAATGCGGCAAACACGCATGAAATCAGCCCCATGGTGACCATCAGCGGGCCGGGGGCTATCGCGTCAGGGTTCAGGGCAAGCAGCATCTTGAAGCGCAGCAGCGCGTAAAGCGCGACGTTGAGGAGGAGTCCGGAGAGCACCGCCGAAATGGGCGTCGGTCCTTCTGCGTGCGCGTCGGGCAGCCAGGCGTGCAAAGGCGCCAACCCGACCTTGGTGCCGTAGCCGAGCAGCAGGAATACGAACGCGACATTGAGCAGGGCGGAGTCGAATTTCGCAGCCCGCGTGATCAGCACGGTCCATACCATCGCGTCGAGGCCTTCGCCGATCACGGGCCGTGCCGCCATATAGACGAGTATCGTGCCAAACAGAGCCAGAGCGATGCCGACGCTGCCGAGAATGAAGTACTTCCATGCAGCCTCCAGCGCTTCGTGCGTCCGGTAAATACCGACCATCAGGACGGTGGTAAGCGTTGCCATTTCGATCGCGACCCACATCAACCCGATATTGTTGGCGATGAGGGCAAGGTTCATGGCGAACATCAGCGCCTGGTACATGGCATGGTAGAAGCGCACGAAAACCGGGGTCAGCCGCCCCGTTTCGATCTCATGCGCAATGTAACTGGCGCTGAACACGCTGGTCGTGAATCCGACGAACGTCGTCAGAACGATAAAGACCTTGTTGAGATCGTCGACGAGCAGGTAAGCGCCGGATTTGGGTTCCACCACGAACAGCGATCCCGCCGTGAGGAAGGTGAGAAATGCCGCAATTACATTGAGCCGCGCCGTCAGCCGGTAACCCGGAAGCGCCGCAAGAAGTGCGGCGGCTACGGCCGGGATCAGCAGCACTCCTGCAAGCGCGTCGAATGTCATTGACGTTCCCCGCGAAAACGGTCGAGCGCCTGTACATCGACGGTGTCAAAACGTTCGCGTATGCGGAACAGGAAGATGCCGATGACGATGAAAGCAATCAACACGGAGAAGGCGACACTGATCTCGACCACAAGCGGCATTCCTTTTGCACCGGTGGCTGCCAGTACAAGACCGTTTTCCAGGGACATGAAACCGATGACCTGGCTGACGGCATTCCGGCGTGTCACCATCATCAACAATCCGAGAAGGACAACGGAGAGGGCAAATGCGAGATCCTCCCGTGCCAGCGGATCCGCCTCCGTAGTGACCCGCAACATCACCACCATGGACAGTGCAACAAGCCCCATGCCGAGCAGCATGGCCGGGCCGACACCGACGACTGTCTCGATCTCGCGGTGAATGCCAAGTCGGACGATGATCCGATGGAGCGCGATCGGAATGATGATCGCCTTGAATGCCAGCGCGATCATCGCCGTTACGTAGAGATGCGGTGCGCCCTGAACGAAGGCCTGCCAGGCGACGGATGCGGCCAGGACCATGGCATGTAATGCGAATATGTTGAGCAGGGCGTAGAGCCTGTCCTGATAAAGCTGCATGAAGCTCACGAGCACGAGCGAACCCGCGAGCATATGGGCGACATCGAATTGCAGTCCCCGCATCAGAAACTCCCGGACACGAATCGCAAAAGCGTTGCGAGCAGCGCCAGCATCAATGCCGCACCGAGAAATTCCGGCACGCGGAACACCCGCATTTTCGCGATCGACGTTTCGAATATCGCCAACAGGAAGCCGCCGCCGGCGAGTTTGGCGATGTAGGCTGCCATGCCGATTGCCACTGCCGCCGCGCCTGCGTTGGGTTCGGCCAGGCCCCACGGCACGAACAGGCAGCCGATGACAGACATGTAGAGGAGAAGCTTGAGCTCGGAGGCAAGATCGATGAGCGCAAGATGCCGTCCGGAGTATTCCAGAACCATCGCCTCGTGGACCATGGTGAGTTCGAGATGGGTGGCGGGATTGTCGATGGGGATACGTGCATTCTCGGCGATCGCGACCATGATCAGGGCCAGCATGGCAAGACCGAGCGAAGCACGCAGGCCAACGTCTCCCGAGGCCATGTAGGCCGCCATGGTGGACAGTTGCGTCGAACCGGCGATGAGGGCGAGCGTAAACATGATCATCAGCATCGCGGGTTCAGCGAGCGACGCGATCATGACTTCGCGGCTCGATCCGATGCCGCCGAAACTTGTGCCGACGTCCAGGCCCGCGAGCGCGAGGAAAAATCGGGCGCTGCCAAGCAAGGCAATCAGGGCAATCAGGTCTGCCGACCAGGAAAAAAGCAGCCCGCCCCGGAATGTCGGCACCAGCGACGCCGCGACCCACGTGCCGGCGAACACAATGTAGGGGATGACGCGGAACAGCCACGAAGCACTGTCAGCGAGGACGACCTCTTTTCGCAACAATCGAATCAGGTCGCGATATGGCTGCAGCAGAGGCGGCCCTTGCCGGCGCAAGAGACGTGCCTTGACCTTGCGGACGAAACCCGTAAGCAGCGGCGACAGCAGCAGGACCAGCAGCATCTGCACCGCTTGGAAGGCGAAATCGCGGATCACTGCCATATCGCAAGCACCGAGAGCAGCAGCACGAGCGCGGCGAACACCAGGGAGAGGTAACGCCGGATCGTGAGAAATTGCAGTACGTTCAGTCGTTCACTGGCGTAGCCGACAAAAGCGGCGATCGGCGCGTAGGCCATGTCCCAGATCAGGTCGCGCAACTGGACTGAAAGACGTGCGGGAACGGTCGCACCTGGCGGCGGCATTTGCCCGATCTCACGTGCGGCAAATACCGTGGTGCCGTAAACGCGGCGGATCGGCTGGGCAAAGCTGGACGCCGTGTACTGCGTGACAGGGCTGGGGTTCGGGTAGCCGCAGTCCCATGCCGGTCCGCGCCGCAATTTGTCGGACGCGAGTCGATGGATCGCGAAGGCCGCGATCGAGCCGGACAACGTCACGAAGATGAAGACCAATAAGCCGTTATATGAACTGCGGCTTTCCGCAATCGGAACGATGGTGAGCCAATCGAGGCCGGTCTGCCGCGGCATGTTCACGCCAACGAGCATCTTCGTTACCGGCCCCAGTGCGTCGATGAAGAGTCCCGGCAGAATTCCGGCCAGAAGGCAAAGGGCCGACAGGAAAAACATCGCGGCCAGTGAATTGCTGTCGGTCTCGCGGGCGTCCGCTGCCGCCGGCGTGCGGGGCCGCCCGAGGAAAGTTATTCCGAATGCTTTCACGAAGCAGGCGGCTGCAAGGGCGGCCGAAAGCGCCAGCAAGGCGCCCACAGCGGGCACGATAAATTTCAGCCCCCATGACGGCAGCTGCGGACTGAGCAAAATGGCCTGGAAAGTCAGCCATTCCGACACAAATCCGTTGAGCGGCGGCAGAGCCGAAATTGCGACGCAGCCGACGAGAAAGACAAACGCTGTCTGCGGCATCCGGTGAATGAGGCCACCGAGATGCTCCATGTCGCGCTCGCCGGTGGCGTTGAGTACCGCGCCGGCGCCGAAAAACAGGAGACTCTTGAAAACGGAGTGATTGAAAACGTGAAGCAGGCCGGCCGTGAGCGCCAGGGCTGCGGCGAAGGGCATGTCATGGGCCTTGAATGCAAGCGCAAGGCCAAGTCCGATGTAAATTATGCCGATGTTCTCGACAGTGTGATAGGCGAGCAGCCGCTTTAGATCGTGCTGCATGAGGGCATAGAGGACGCCCATGACCGCGGTTATTCCGCCCACCGCGAGCACCAGCATGCTCCACCACCAGGCCGGTGTGCCGAGCAGATCAAACACGATACGCACAAAGCCGTAAACGGCGACCTTGGTCATCACTCCGCTCATCAGGGCCGAGACGTGGCTTGGTGCGGCCGGATGCGCGAGGGGCAACCAGGCGTGCAACGGCACGACGCCGGCTTTCGATCCGGCGCCGAGGATCGACAAGACAAGCACCAATGCCGCAAGTCCCGCCGTGGGATGGGACGTTCGAATACTTTCAAAGACGTAGTCGCCGTTTGCGCCGGCAAGGAGGCCGAATGCGAGCAGCAGGGCAAGCGTGCCGAAGCCCGCCATCAGCAGATATACGTAACCGGCGTGGAGATTTTCGCGCTCGCGGTGATAGGCGACGACCAGCGCCCACGAGGAGAGCGACATGAATTCCCAGGATACAAGGAAGCTGAAAGCGTCGTCAGCGAGGACGACAAGGTTCATGGCAGCAAGATAGGCCGGGTAGAACGGCAATACGCGATCCGGTGCGCGTTCGTGCCGCCCATAGCCGAGTGCGAACAGGCTTGCGGTGGCTCCGCCAAGATTGACGACGAACAGAAAGAATGAAGACAGCGTGTCGATGGCGAAATGTGCGCCGAGCCAGGGAAGTCCGAGAGGGAGTACAATGCGGCCCGTAACCTCCTGGTCGAACAGGCTGAGCACGGCCAGCACCGAGATGATAAGCGTTACGACGAGGCTCGAGCCGTAGACAACCGAATTGCCCCGTGCCGAAGTGCCAAAGCAAATGGCGATCGGCGCAAGGGCAATCAGGACCGCCACGCAATAAAGTGCGTAAGTGGTCGTCATCGCGGGGCGCCCTTGAGCCGCACGCCGCGCCCTCCGCCGCTGCTCGTGGCGCCTTCGCCGATCAATTCGATACCGCCGGCAGCGAGTGCATCGACAAGCTTCATGAGAGAGTCAACGTTGCCCCTGACGACTCCGTCAGAGGCTTCCATCCGCTGGATTGTCGGAAGCGAGAGGCCCGAGCGCTGAGCCAACTCGCGCTGGTCTATGCCGAGCAGTGCCCGAGCGGCACGAAGTTGCCCCGCCGTGATCATGCGAAATAGGGGACTTATTCAGTCAAAGACATTAGCAATAAAGCTTTAGACTCCTAATATGATGTGTCAAGTATCAATTTATGCATACCTGCATCGGTACACAGACAGCGCGCCAGCCGGCAATCGGCCGCCAAAACCTGAAAAACCCGAGTAACCGATTTAGCGGTTACCAGACGTAAAGCCATCCCACCACGAAAACGACGGCAAGGCCAACCACCAGCATTGTCATCTGTCCGGCAACGCTGTTGAAGAAGCTGTTACGGCTTTCCTGCCCTGTTTGCATTGACATTGGCGGACCCTTTCGCTGCTTCGATTGTTTCGACGTGGCCGCACTGGGCGCATCGGAATGTCAGCAACTCGGCAAGCGGCCCGACCTTGGGCGAAACAAATACAAGCCTCATCAGCCCCTGGTTGCAGGAGCAGATGGGCGCTCGCGATGCTGTGAATTGTTCCGCTGCCTTGTCGACCATTTCTTATTATTTGATCACTTGGCGCGATATGAAACTAAGGGCCTTCCCTTAAGGAGGGCTGGACCATCAGACCCGTTGGCGACAATCCAGCAGCTGTAATCCATTCGTCTGAGGTCGTTGCCTGGAGCGACTTTGACCTGCGCGTGAGACGCTATATGCCGCCCACGCGGCCCTTGCCGCGGTAGGCCCGCCGCGCGACTATGGTTAACCAAAGGCGGCTGGAATGCTGAAAAGATTGACCGGTAAAGGGGGAGCGTATGAGTAGACTTTCAAAATTTGCATCGTTGGGCATCGCAGCCCTCGTTCTCTGTGGCGCCGGCGCGAGCGCGCCCGCAAAGGACAAGGTGAAGGTCGGATTCATCGGGCCACTCACCGGCGGTGTTTCGGTCAACGGAATCGGCGGACGGAATTCGGCCGATCTTGCGGTGCGGCTGCGCAATGCCGACCCGAAAGCAAAATATGAATACGAAATGGTCGTGCTTGACGACGAGTGCAAGCCGAACGTCGCGGTGCAGGTTGCGACCAAGATGGCGGCCGACAAGGACATCGTTGCTGCGGCGACGCACTACTGCTCGGCGACCGCCATCGCCACTGTCGACGTCTACCATAAATTCGGATTTCCGGTGATTGTCTGGGGTGCCGTGCTCCCCGACATCACCTACCGGAACAAGTACGACGAGGTCCACCGCGTCAATGGCACGATGATCAATCAGAACGACGCCAACGCCGAACTGATCTCAAGGCTTGGCTACAAAACCGTTGCGGTGATCCACGACACGACCGATTACGGCAAGGGACACAATGAGTATTTCAGCAAGGCGCTTGCCAGGATCGGCAAGGCCAAGATTGTCGGCACGTTTGGCGTGACCGCCGACCAGCAGGACTTCACGGCAGAGCTCACGAAAATCAAGGCGCTCAATCCGGAAGTCATCTACTTCGGCGGCCTGACCCCGATCGGCGTCCGTATCCGTTCGCAGATGGACAAGCTCGGGATCAAGGCGCTGTTTGACGGGACATCCGGCATCGTGTCCGATGCCTACATTCAGGGACTGGGGCCGCTGGCGGAAGGAACGCTGGCCTTCCGTGAGGGCGCGCCGACCGAGAAGCTTCCAGGCGGCAAGTTCTTCATGGAAAAATACAATGCGCAAAAATACGACAATCCGCCTGAGGCCTACGGTCCTTTCGCCTACGCCGCCATGGATATGATCCTCGACACGATCGAGAAAGTCGGGCCGGACCGCAAAAAGGTCATTGCGGATCTGGCGAACGTAAAGGATCGGGACTCGATTGTCGGGAAGATCACATTCGACGATCACGGGCAGAACACGGTGCCGGTCATCACCAAATATGTCGTTCAGGACGGAAAATTCGTTGAGTGGGCCGACAGCGACTATGCCCACGGCAAGCGGAAGCTGCCGGGGCAGAAGTAGTCCGGTGCAACCGGGGCCGCGCCAGGCGCGGCCCCATCACCTTTAACGCTTCAAAAGACGATCGGACATGGACGCGGGCCTGCTCGCTCAGTACGTCATGAATGGGCTGATGCTCGGCATGATGTACGCACTCGTGGCAGTCGGCTTCACGCTGTTTTTCGGCGTGCTCGACGTCATCAAGTTTTCTCACGGCGACGTGCTGACCGTCGGCGCCTTCACGGCGCTCGCGACCTACGTCGGCCTGCGGATGCTGGGTGTGAACTCGGATTGGTTCGATCTTGCAGCCATGCTTGTGACGGCAACTCTTGCGATGGCGCTTCTCGGCATGGCCATCGCCCGCTATCTCGTCATGCCGTTGCGGTCGGCGCCCGCGCTCAACACGCTTCTGATCACGCTGATGCTGGGTACCGTGCTGCGCGAGTCAATCCGGCTTTTCTATCCGCAGGGCGCCAATCCCAAGCCGTTTCCGGCGCTGCTCCCGCGCGCGTCCTTCGATTTCGGTGATTTCAACCTGCGGCTCGACAATGTCTTGATGCTGTCTGCGGGCGTGCTGGTGATTGTCGGCATCCAGTACCTGCTCAATCGCACGAAGCTTGGTCTTGCCATTCGTGCCGTCGCTCAGGACGAGGAAACCGCGCGGACGATGGGCATCAATTTTACCGCCGTCGTCCTGGTGACTTTTGCGCTTGGCTCCGGTCTCGCGGCATTCGCGGGCGTCATGAACGGCCTGTACTACAACGAGATCAACTTCGGGATCGGGCTTTATCTCGGCGTGGTCGGCTTTTCCGCAGCGATCATCGGCGGTCTCGGCAGCATCTATGGCGCCATTCTGGGCGGTTTCCTGTTTGCGGGCCTGCAGACGATCGGCACGGTGACGCTCCCGTTTGCCAGCGCATACAAGGACGTGTTTGCGTTTGCCGTTGTGATCGCCATCATGGCCTGGCGGCCGACCGGCCTGATCCGCGAAAAAATCAGTGAACGGGTCTAGGTCGATGGCCCGAAAAACGCACGCCACGCTCTGGCCCGGTGCGGCCGCCGTTGCGGTTGCGACCGCCTACCTTGTCGCGCTGCTCGGTGCCGAGAAGCAGGGATTGATCATCATCCTGCTTGCAGCCGGGATCGCAGTCGTGCTTGCAGCCGGCTGGTTCGGTTTGCTCGACAGAGTAAGCGCTTCGTTCACGGATCACGAGGATTCACTCGCCATTTGCGCTGTGATGGCGGCGTGCGTCGTCGCGGCGGTGTTTCACGACAACCATTTTGTGCTGCTGCTGGTCATAACCGTGCTTCTGTACTCGGTTGCGACGCTCGGCCTGAACATCCAGTTCGGCTATGCCGGCGTGCTGAATTTCGCCGGCGCATCCTTCTTCGGGATCGGCGCCTACACGTCGGCCGTCCTGAACATGTACACGGCCGTGCCGCACCTGCTCGTTCTCCTGATCGGGGGCCTGCTGGCGGCGGTGGCAGGGTCGCTTCTGCTGCTGCCGGTGCTGCGCACGCGCGGGCACTACGCTGCCGTCGTGACGATCGCGTTCGCGCTCCTGTTCAAGACGTTTCTCGAGGTGAACGATGTTCTCGGCGGGCCGCAAGGGATGCAGGTCAAGGGCATGCGAATTCTCGGCTGGTCGTTCAACGACAATATCAACATCGGGCCCATCGCGCTGTCCTTCTACGTCAACTATTTTGTGCTGGGTCTGCTGCTTCTCATCGGCGCCTTTGTCCTGGTGCGGCGTCTTGAACGCTCATGGATCGGGCTCAACCTCGATGCGTTACGCCTCGACGAGACCGCCGCAAGCTGTTTCGGGATCGACATCGTACGCTGGAAAATCACGGCATTCCTGATCGGAAATTTTCTTATCGGAATGGCCGGCGCGCTTTTCGGCATGGTCGGCGGGTTTGTCGCCCCCAACAATTATACCTTTGCCGATTCGCTTATCCTGGTATCCATCCTTCTGCTTGGAGGCATCGGCAATCCCTGGGGGCTTCTGGTCGCGACGATCATCGTCGTGGTCGTGCCGGAAAAGCTGCAGACGATCCAGGAATACCGGTTTTTGCTTTACGCGCTGATGGTCATTGCGGTCCTGCTGTTCCGGCCTGAAGGGTTGCTGCCGCGGCCGGTGCGGCGTTATTTCCCGGGATGGCGCCCATGAGCGTTCTGCTTGAGGCCCGCGGCCTGTCCAAGCACTTCGGCGGCGTGCAGGCCCTCGACGGCCTCGACCTCGCGGTCGCACCGAACGAAATTCTCGGCCTTATCGGCCCCAACGGTTCCGGCAAGACCACCTTTTTCAACGTGGTCACCGGGATATATGCAGCCGATTCCGGAAACGTCGTTTTTGACGGGCGCGACGTCACCAATGCCAGCGCGCGGGCCGTCTACGAAGCCGGTATTTCGCGGACGTTCCAGCGGTCGCGGCTGTCTCTGCCACTGTCGATTTTCGACAACATCATGATCGGCAACCACAAGCGACTGAACCAGGGCCTTTGGTTCAACCTCGTCAAACGCGGCGACTTCAGGCGCGAATTTGAGCGCAGCTACGCAGACGCGCGGGCTTTGCTGGAGGTATTTGAGCCGGGCCTCGCCGGACGCATGTTCGAGCCAGTCGCGGGCCTGCCCATGATCGACCGGCGCCGGATCGAGATTTGCCGCGCCCTGATCAACGCCCCGAAGCTGCTGCTGCTCGACGAGCCGTCGGCGGGGATGACGCACGATGAGACCGCGGAACTCATGAACGATATTTTGCTGGTGCGGACCCGCAACAAGGATCTGACGATCATCATCGTCGAGCATGAGATGGGCGTGATCGAGCGCATCACCGACCGCTGTGTCGTGCTCAATTTCGGGCGCAAGATTGCCGAAGGTCCCTACCGCGCGGTCGCGGCGGATGCGCAGGTTCAGGAAGCCTATCTCGGGGCGGCATGATGGCGGCGATCCTTGAAATCGACGGCGTCTACACGGCCTATGACAAGGCCGACGTGCTGCAGGGCGTTTCGCTGAAGGTCGAGACCGGGCAGATCACATGCCTGCTCGGGTCGAACGGTTCCGGCAAGACGACGCTCGTGCGCTCGATCCTCGGGTTGACGCCTCCGCGCGCCGGCCGCATCGTGTTCGGTGGCATCGATATTACCCGGCTGCCGACGCACAAGATCATCGCGGCGGGCATTGCCTGCATCCCGGAGGGACGCAAGGTCTTTCCGAAACTCAGTGTCGAGGAAAACCTGCGCGTGGGGGCCTATCAGGAGCGCTCGGAAAAGGCGACGGCGGCGCGGCTCGGCGAGATCTTTGAGATTTTCCCGCGGCTCGCGGAGCGCCGCACCCAGCTCGCCGGCACGATGTCGGGCGGCGAACAGGCGATGATATCGATCGGCCGCGGCCTGATGTGCGCGCCGAAGCTGCTTCTGATCGACGAACCCTCGCTCGGGCTTTCGCCGCGGCTGGTCAAGGAAAACTTCAACATCATTCGCAGGATCAGCGAGCGTGGCATTACGGTGCTGCTGGTGGAGCAGAACGTGCATCAGACGCTCGCCATCTCGCACTTCGGCTTTGTCCTGTCGAAAGGGCGCGTCGCGGCGAGCGGTCGTCCGGCCGAGCTCGCGAAGCAGCCGGAGGTTCAGGACGCATATTTTGGCTAGGCCATGAAATCATCCGTCGAACTGACCCGGGACCTCGTCCGCTTCAACACCATCAATCCGCCCGGCGCCGAGCGCGCCTGTGCCGAAGCGCTCGCCGGCCCGCTGGAGAATGCGGGCTTTGCCGTTGACACGATCCCGTTCGGCGAGGGCCGGGCGCAGCTCGTCGCCCGTATCGGCGGCAGTCCTGAGAGGCCGCCAATCGCCTTCACCGGGCACCTCGATACGGTTCCGCTCGGGGCGCAGCCGTGGTCGGTCGACCCGCACGCCGCAGAAATCGCCGACGGCCGGCTCTACGGCCGCGGATCGTCGGACATGAAGAGCGGCGTGGCGGCCTTTGTGACAGTCTGCCTGGAATTGGCAGGAAAGCTCGCCGGCACACCCGGCGTGGTCCTGATCATCACGGCGGGCGAGGAGACCGGCTGCACCGGGGCGGCGGCGCTTGCCGGCGGGGCGAAGGGGCTGCCGCAGGCCGGGGCGCTCGTCGTCGCTGAGCCGACCGGCAACCGCCCGCTCGCCGGGCACAAGGGGGCGCTCTGGCTCGATGCCGTGACGAGAGGGGTGACGGCACACGGATCGATGCCGGACAAGGGCATCAATGCGGTCTACAAGGCGGCGCGCGCGGTGACGGCACTGCAGGATTTCGATTTCAATGTCGCGCGACACGATGTGCTCGGAGCGCCGACGCTCAATGTCGGCACCATCGCCGGCGGCCTCAACATCAATTCCGTCCCCGACCGTGCGGCGATCGGCATCGATATCCGCACCATCCCGGGACAAAACCATGCAGGAATCCGCGATCAGCTTGCGAGCTATCTCGGGGCCGATGTCGAGCTTGGCACCAGGCTCGATGCGCAGAGCGTTTGGACCAGTCCTGACGATGCCTGGATCGGGACAGTCGTACGGATTGCGCGGGAGATTGCCGGAGTTGGCGGCGAAGTCGGCGCGGCGCCATATTTTACCGACGCTTCGATCCTGACCCCGGCAATGGGCGGGCCGCCGACGGCGATCATCGGGCCGGGAGAGCTCGAGCTTGCCCACCAGACCGACGAGTATTGCCTCGTGTCACGCATCGAGCAGGCCACCGAGATCTATTCGGCGATCATCCGCGACTGGTGCGCGCTTTAGCGCTTCGCCGGCGGCAGATGTTTTTCGGCCTCGCGCGCGGCATCTTCCATTGTCATGAACGCCGCGCCTTCCTTGCCAAGCCTGTCGACCAGGTCTTCCAGCGCCAGCATGCGGTAACCCCGGCCGATCACATAAGGATGCATGGTGTAGGTCAGAACGCCCCAGTCGACGGTCTTTTTCATGTAGAGGAATTCGTCGAGCCAGTTCTGCAGCACCGCGCGTGCCGGCTGCATCCCGGCGAGGATGGTCGTCTCGGTGCGGACGAATTCGAAGTGCGGATAGTCGTCGAGCGACCAGCTGATCGGCATTTCCACAAGGTCCGTCTCGGCTCCAAAATGAAACGGCTCGCCGGGCCTGCCAGCGTCGCCGCGCCGTGCGCGATAGGGCAGGTAGTCGGCGCCCATCAGGCTTGAATCGTAGAGGAAGCCGTGAGCCAGCAGCAGATCGATCGTGTGTTCGCTCAAATCCCACGACGGCGATCGATAGCCGCGTGCCTTTTTCCCGGTCAGGCGAACAATCGCGTTATTGGCACGCACGAGGTCCGCTTCCTCCTCTTCGCGTGACTGCTTCGCCGGCGGAATGTGGGCCCAACTGTGGTGCGCGATCTCGTGCCCGCCCGCGACGACCGCTTCGCATTCGCGCGGCCAACTTTCAATCGTGAATCCCGGAATGAACCAGGTCGCCTTGATGCTACGCGCTGCGAGGAAGTCGATGATGCGCCGCGATGCCATCGCGCCAAATTCACCGCGCGACAGCGGAGTCGGTGTTGTCATGCCGCGCGCGATGAAACCGGACTGGGTGTCGAAATCGAATGTCAGGCAGACGATGTGGCGGGGCATGGCATTGTCACCGTATGGCCTCGCCGACGATACTGGCGCTGGCGCGACATGATAGGAAGGCGGACAGGAGGGTCAAGGTTTTGGCGATCAGGGAAATCGGAATCATCGTCAACGGTGCGACCGGGCGCATCGCATCAACGCAGCATCTGGCGAACGCGCTGTTACCGATCCGCGCGGAGGGCGGACTGAGTGTCGGAAACGACCGCATCGTGCCGCATCTGTTTCTTGCCGGCCGCGATGACGAACGCCTTGCCGCAGTCGCGCGCGACAACGGAATCGATGGCTGGACGACGAATCTCGATGCGGTCCTGTCGGATTCGCGATTTTCCGTCTTCTTCGATGCGGCGGCAACGAAACAGCGGGTGCCGACGCTGATGAAAGCGATCGCCGCCGGCAAGCATATTTACAGCGAAAAGCCGGTGGCGCTGTCCGTCGCGGAAGGTATGGCGCTTCTGGCTGCAGCGCGTGCGCGCAATCTCAGGCATGGTGCGGTCGAGGACAAGATCTTCCTGCCGGGGCTGCTGAAACTCAACCGCCTCGCCGAGCAGGAATTCTTCGGTCGCGTCACCGGATTTCGTCTCGATTTCGGCTGGTGGGTGTTCGACGGATTCGAACGCAAGAGCCAGAGGCCGAGCTGGAACTACCGGCAGGCCAGCGCCGGCGGTCTCACCATCGATATGTTTCCGCATTGGCGGTACGTCATCGAGAGCATTCTCGGCCCGATCCGCCGGGTGGTGGCGGCAACTGCAACGGCGGTTCCACAGCGTGCGGACGAAGCGGGTGTCCGCTACGACGTCGACGTCGATGACACCTCGCTGACGTTGGTGGAGCTGCAAAATGGCGCAGTCGGCACGATCGTCTGCTCCTGGGCAACGCGGGTGCGCCGCGATGATCTGCTGACATTCCAGGTTGACGGCACCCGCGGCTCGGCGGTGGCCGGCCTGCACCGGTGCTGGGCGCAAAGTGCGGGCGATACGCCGGATATTCGCCACATCAATCCGATGGCCGACATCGGTTTCGATTATCGACGGGACTGGAAGGAGGTTCCGGGCCCGGCTGCCCATGCAAATCCCTATCGTGTCGGATGGGAGCGGTTTCTCAGGCATATCGTTGCCGGCGAGCCCCTGATGAGCGATCTGTCGGCCGGTATCCGCGATGTGAAGCTGGTCGAGGCCTGCTATCGCAGCGCGGCCGAGGGGCGGTGGATCACCCTTGATGATGCATGACCGTCGCGTCAGCGGTGCAGACAGGAGTAGACCCTGACGAGATCGCGCGCCGATGCGGGGACCGCGCGAACCGCCTTGGCGTTTTCCGTCGCGGTTTCACAGGACAGCCAGAAATAATTTCCGGCAGGATCGACGACAATCCGCCCCGGTTTGAAATCCGACACGATGATCGACAGGTATTCGACCGTCGAGAACCAGCTGAGCTGATTGAGCTCGGGTGAGATCCGTTGCGATGAGACGAAGCGCGGATCGCCGAGCGCGGGATCGGAGGCGCTGCCCAGCGCGAGCGCGCGCACTGCGGCTTTGTACGCGGTCCAGTGCGTGACGAATTTGGCGGTCTGAACAACGTGAATGGCCGTGACAAGAACAACCGCGCCGATAGAGGCGCGGATCGCGGCCGCACTGCCAAGGCATTCCGCGATTTTTGACAGTCGCAGAAATAGGGGTGAGCCGGCGCCCGACCGTATTGCGTGGAAAGCCGCAAGGACACCGAAGACCGGCGTGATGGCGACCAGCAACGTGCGGAGATAATAGCGGTTGCTGGCGTGAACCCACCCGTTGAATTGCAGCCAATAAATCAGCAGAGCCACCGCAGCGGCGGCCGTTGCCGCGAACAACGCCGTTTCCGCGGCCATGATCCGGGAAAGCGCCAGAAAAAGGAGGCCGTAACCGGTGATAACGACGGCCAGCAGAATGACGATATTGACCTGGAAAATCGCCGGGTCGAAAAAGCTAAACCCGGCCCTGACAAGTACGTCGGCGAAGTAGTCGTCGGGCGGATAAGCCACGTTGACGGCGGCCCACAGCGCGATCGTGCCAAGCGAAACGATAGCCCCGCGCGCGAACAACGGATGGTGCCGGCCGTGCAGGGCAAGCGTTGCAACGATCACACATGCAAGGACCAGACCGCCTGGATGCGTCAGGGCCAACGCTGCCATCGCGACCGACAGGACGGCCGCTCCGGGGACGCTCTGGCGTGCGTAGTGGGCCAACGCGAGCGTCGGCCAGAACAGTGCATGCGCCATCCACATCTCGGTCGGAAACCCGAACACCAATGGACAGAGCAGGGCAGTCGACCCGCAGGCAAAACCGAAAATGGCGCGGTTGCGCGACCGGTCGGCGATGAAGGTCCAGGCGAGGCCGATCAGCGGCGCGGCATTGAAAAGAAGACCGTAGACGACGATCCCATCATGTGGACGTCCGGTCAGCCCCACATAGGTTTCCGCCGGCCAAAGGCTGAGGAAAAAAACCGACATCCGGTTCGCAACATTGTGCCAGTGGAATGCCCATACGTCCTGGACCGCGACCGCATAGGAAAACATCGAGCCGTCCGCATAGAGCTGGAGCTCGTAAATCGGCGCGATGACGACAAAAGCGAGCGACCAGCCGAGGCCGCCGGCGACAATCAGGCTGCGCAGAAGCGTCGCCTCCCGGGATGTCGCCAATCGTGGCGCGGCCTGCATTGTCAGCCGCGCGAAAGCTGTCGGCGTTCCAGAAGCTGCTTGAGGACGCGTCCCGCCGCTTCGGTGACCTTTCCCAGGAGCTGTTCGCCGAATTCCGCCGATGCAGACTTTGCGTCGCCTATGACGCCTTTGTCGGCGATATCCTTTTCGTTCGTCGTCCACGGCCAGCTCACGGCCTGATCGAGAATGATGCTGCGCGCGGCATCCGCGCGGGCCGCGACCTGCGGTTGTTCGATCTGGTCCGCACGAACGAGTTGCGGCGCGGCCGCCAGCATCAGCGACGTTTCCACCTTGCCCCCGTGAATTTCCGGAATCGAAGACGCCGCATGAATCTCGGCTCCGGTGGTAGGGTGCAATATGCAGACATTGAGCCCGAAATCGCCGCGCAGATCCTGGGCCAATGCTTCCAGAATGCCCCGATTACCTCCATGCCCGTTGATCACAACAAGATTGCGGGTGGGCAGGCTGCGGCTGATTTCGCGTCCGAGATCGCGAATCAACCCCGTCATGCCCTCGATCGATAATGACAGCGTCCCGGGCGCCCATTCGTGCTCGCGTGCAAGACTGACAGCCACTGTCGGCAGTTGCCAAAGATCATAGGTCTCGCCCCAGCGGGCAATAATGCGCCGGGTGAAGGCCTCGGCCAGGACGACGTCCGTGTTGAGCGGCAAGTGCGGTCCGTGCTGCTCGATAGAGCCGATTGGCAGGCACAGAATTGAATTCGTCTGCAGGCGTTTGGATATGTCGAGGTACGTGAGTTCGCCGAGAAAACGGTTCGACACGTGTTGTGACATGGCCGGGGTCAGCTCTTTGAACCGCAAGGGGCGGCGCCCGCCGACGACGATACCAGCGCGGCGCCACGTTGCCAGTGGGCAGTCTGGCCGATGTGCCTAGGATGGCTCGGCGAGCGAAGCCGTAAGGTGATCGAGCCGGTGGCCGGCGCGCGCCGCTTTTGCAGCCAGATAGCGCCGGTTGTCCGCATTTATTGGCGCCTCGAGAGGCATCCGGCTGACGATTTCGATGCCGCCCTTGGCCAGGCCGTCGAGCTTGGCGGGATTGTTGGTCAGCAAGACAATGCGGGTACAGTTGAGCATGTGCAGCATGCGTGCAGCGATGCCGTAGTCGCGCTCATCGTCATCGAAGCCAAGCGTCGTATTGGCATCGACGGTGTCGAGACCGTCATCCTGCAGCTGGTATGTGCGCATCTTGTTGGCCAGCCCGACGCCGCGCCCTTCCTGCGCAAGATAAAGAACGACGCCGCCACCGAGATTTTCAAGGCGTCTCAGGGCCAGTTGCAGCTGATCGCCGCAATCGCAGCGCCGCGAGCCAAACACGTCGCCGGTCAGGCAAGCGGAATGGAGCCGAACGGGAACGGCGTTTGTGAAATCAGGTTTGCCAACGACGATCGCAGTCGAGTTGCCGCCGAGCGCGTCGCGAAACACCACGAAGCGGGCCGGCGTACCGGAGTCCAGCGGGACCGAAGCCTCGCTGACCAGGGTCAACGATTGAATTGCTTCGCCGGCGAAACGCTCGACTGCCTCCGCATCGACGGAGATGATGTCGATACCGCGCGGCAGGGCCTCAGCGGGAGTTTCGGCGGCCAGTACCGCGGGCAGTCCCTGTGACAGCTTTGCCAGTTGGATCGCGGCCGCTGCGGCAGGCCCGGCCTGTGTTGCCGCCGGAATTCGATCACACGATGCATCGCCGACAAGAGATTCGATCGAGGCGACGTCGTCCTGCGGTGAGAGCAGCAGTGCCATCGGTGTCCGGGCGTCAAGGCCGAGTGCGATCGCCCGCCGCGCCGTTACGATGAGCCTGGGCGCATGCGGGGCACACAGCGCCGCAAATTCCTTCAGCCGAAGCTTGTCGAGGCCCTCGACGGGCAGCGCGAGAAGCACTTCGGTTTGTGCCGTGATGAGGACCGGGCGACGACCGTGAAATTCGGCGAGGCCGCGGCTGACGCTGACGTGACCTTTGCTGCCAAATAATACCGGGCTTACGCCAGTGCGTACTGAATGCATTCCGAGACTGTCCGTTTTTGAACGCCCGCCAATGTAGGAACACCGCGTGCTGTGCCACCATTCCGGTCGCAAACAAGCCAAATTTGTGTCAGCCTGTCGGCGCCCGCATCTTTCATTAACGCAGTGGGCGTGCTTTTAGCTGCTATGCCATTAAGAAATTTTCCCCATAACCCAGAACGCGGGATCGGCAGCGGATCGTCCGATCCATGGTTACAGTTTAGCAATATTTTTCGGGAAGGTGACCAGCCCTTGCCACAGCCTTGGCGCGAAATTTTTGGTCCACTTCGCCAGGGGCTGGTCGACGATCTCATGGTGGTAGGCCAGATAGGTCAATCACTCGACGGCCGCATTGCGACAGAATCGGGGCACTCGAGGTATATCAACGGCCCCGCAGGTCTTGCCCACCTGCATCGGTTACGGGCTCTCGTCGATGCGGTCGTGATCGGGGTCGGTACCGCAATAGCCGACGACCCCCAACTGACGGTGCGCCGGGTTGCCGGACCACAGCCTGCGCGCGTGGTCATCGACCCAAAAGGCCGCCTTGCCGGCAATGCCAAAGTGTTCGGTGAGGACGGGGTCCGTCGCATTCTGGTCACGGCGGATGGCGCGTCCGCGCGCCCGCCTAGCGGAGTGGAGCTTCTTCAGCTGCCGCTCGCCGATGGGCACCTTTCACCTGCAGCCATCCTGCGCGCGCTGTCTGCCATTGGTATGCGCCGCATATTGATCGAGGGAGGCGCCAATACGGTATCGCGCTTTATTGCGGCCGGCTGTCTTGACCGCCTGCACGTCATGGTCGCGCCGATTATTCTCGGGGCGGGGCGTGCCGGCATTGCGTTGCCACCGATAGAGCGCGCCGATCAGGCCATGCGCGTGCGTGTGTATACGCACCGCATTGAGGATGAAATGCTTTTCGATTGCGATCTTTCCTCTCAACGGGTCCCGGTTGGAGCCGCAAAGAAATCGACATGACCGACTCGCATGGATGACGTGCCGGCAGCGACGTGGGCGCGCCGGCGCTTCAACCACGATGCTGCCTCATTGAGCGACACAGCGCCGACCTCCTGCGCTGCGCCGGCCCAGCCGGCAAATATCTCGGTTTGTATGTCGCGGTCGCTTGGTCCCATCGCCCAATCAGACGATCGGCGGGTCACGGCGTAAGCAAGGCGCTCGAATCTGTCGACTGCATAGCCGGCGGCGCCTGGGCCGAGCGCCGCGCCGAATCCCTTGTCGGTCGTCTGGTGCTTGTTGACGGCAGCGATGATCGCTGCGTCGCCCGGATCGCGTGGAGAGATATCGACGCGCCCATCGTAAGTCAGTGCGGCGTAGATAGGAATCGCCCGTGCGGCAATCTCCGTCACCAGACGATCAAGCCAGTCCCTGGAAACCAGATCCAGGAATGCTGACGTCGTCACCAGGTCTACCGGGCCATCGAGCGCAGCTTCGAGGTCGCGGTTGAGGTCGACGGGGACGGCCGTGATCGTCACACCATCCGCAAGTGGCATTGCTTTGGCGCGCGCAAGGAGGCCGAGATCGTTATCGGCAAGTCGCCAATTCTGTCGTCTGGGCAGATGCTCCGAAAGTGCCCGCACGGTCGAGCCGGTGCCACAGGCAAGGTCGACGACCTGAACCGAAGGCAGCGCGGCGAGTGCGGTCGCGACGGCTGCCACAACCTCGCCATTGCGCGCGCGCCGATCATATGGCTCCCGAAGGGCAAGCCAGTCCGCCGAAAAGCTCATGCGAGCCTCTCGAGTGCGTCCGACAGGATCCTTGCGGAGTCCTGCCAGCTGGGAAGTTTGCCTGCTGCCGCGCGCGCTGCTGAAGCAAGGCGACTGCGTTCCTCGGCGCTGCCGATGACGCGCCGTAAAGCCCGCGCAAGCGCGGGCACATCATCCGGCGCGACAAGAATGCCGGCATCTGACGGCACTGTATCGGGAATGGCGCCCGCCCGCGTGCCGATCACGGGCAGGCCGTAGGCAATCGCTTCGCTGTAGGCCATCCCATAGCCTTCAAATCGCGACGCGAGGGCAAAAATGTCGGCCTCTGCGTACAATTCGGCAAGCCGCTGCGAGGATACTGCGCCGGGCATCGTGACGCGCCCACCGAGCTTGAGCCGCGCAATGTCGGCATCAAGCTGGGCTGCAACCTTCGCATCGCGGTTCCGATCGCCTGCAATCGTCAGAAGCCACGGCAGATCGGCAAGCGTAGCGAGGGCGGCAACAAGGACATCAAAGCCCTTGCGACGGACGACGGCGCCGACTGAAAGAATCCGTACGCTTCCGTCTCGGCTGCCTGATGCGAATGCGACGACGTCATTTCCCGGCCGCACCACAGTGATCTTGTCCTCCGGAACGGCGTAGTCGGCAATGAGCTGCGTCGCGATCGCCTGGCTGGTGACCACCACGTGTCTGCTGGCGGCCAACGCGGCTTTTTCGCTTGCGCGCAGGATGTCCGATTGCGCCGGCGTGAGGCCTGTCTCCAACGCAAGCGGGTGGTGGACCAGCGCGATCAGAAGATGATTTGCGCGCAGCCGCCGCGCCGCCTCCGGCAGCGCGCCGAGGGCAAGCCCGTCGACGACAATGGGACAGCCCTCGGACGCCATCAGCAGCAGAGCCTCGGCCGCGGCGCGATCATCTTTCGCGGGCCACGGAAAATTTCTGCCGAGGTTGATGAGATCAACCGTCCAGCCGAGCGTCTCGAGCTCCGCGATCATTCGGCGGTCGTAAGCATAGCCGCCGGTTGGCGTCGAAAGGTCGCCAGGTACGGCGAAAGCGAGCCGCTTCACCACAAATTGGCCTCGTACGAGGCACGCGCCACATGGGATTCGGCGAGCGTGACCCGGATGGTTTTAAGGTCTCGGCCGGCACGGCCGAGCTTGTCCGCGCGCGCAGCCTTTGCCAGCTGATCGAAAATGTATTTCGTGAGAAATTCCGTGGTGGTGTTCACGCCCTTGAACTCGGACAGCTCGTCGAGATTTCGGTAGTTCAGGGGCGATAGCGCCGCCCTGAGTGCCTCGTGCGCGCGCCCGATATCGATGACGACTCCGTTTGGGTCGAGCGTCTCGGCAAAAAATGCGGCATCGACGACGAACGTTGCGCCATGCAGCGCCTGCGCCGGCCCGAACAAGGCCCCGCGAAACGAATGAGCAATCATGATGTGGTCACGTACTTCGACGGAAAACAAAGGTTCCCCCTAGTCGTAGGAAATGAGCTGAGCAATGGCACCGGCATTGTGATCGAGCAACCCCGGGAGACGCGACGGCAAGTCGGCAAAGCGTACGGCCGGTGCGATAAGGGCGTCGAGACGTGGGTCTGCGAGCAAATTGAGGGCGGCGCCGAGCCGCCGGGCGTGAGTCCAGCGGGAGCGATGCGATGATGCGACCTTGCCGACCTGGCTCGATATAAGGCGCAGCCGGCGGCTGTGGAAACTGCCGCCCAGTACTGCGGGAACGGATCCCTCGCCATACCAGCTTAATTCAATGACCGTCGCTTCGTCTCCTCCGAGCGCAATGGCCGAATTGAGTCCGGCAGCGGTCCCGCTCGCGTGGAATACGACATCGCAATCGCCCTTGGCGTCATCGGGCTTTGCAAAGCCAACGCCTAGTTGCCGTGCCACGTCCGCGCGTCCGGCATTGATATCGACCAACGTCACTTCCGCTCCGGGAAGACACCCGCACAGGAATGCAACCATGGCACCCACGGCGCCGGCTCCGACAACCGCAATGCGATCCGCCGCGGACGGCGCGGCGTCCCACATGGCATTGAGCGCCGTCTCCATATTGGCTGCCAGGACGGCGCGTTGCGGCGGGACAGTCTTGGGCAACGGCACGACGGCATCCTGCGAAATGTTGAAACGGGTCTGATGCGGGTGAAGGGCAAAAACCTTGCGGCCGGCGAGTTCAACCGGACCTTCCTCGATTTCGCCCACGGTCGCGTAGCCGTATTTCACCGGAAACGGAAAGTTGCCCGCCATGAACGGTGCACGCATTCGTTCGAACTCGCTCGCAGGAACGCGCCCACCGAGGACGAGCGCCTCGGTGCCGCGGCTCAGCGCGCCAAAGAGCGCACGCACGCGCACCTCGCCAGGCCGCGGCGGCAACAGGGCTTCCTGCCGGATTTCCGCGTTTCCGCGGGCCGTATACCAGAGCGCCTCGGCCGCCTTGGTCGCGCCTTCCTTGGTCACTATCGCCACGCTCCCGGTTGGACTATTGAATTCATTTGCGTGTTATATCATCAGGTTCGCACGGCCCGTCGGGGAATAGAAGTCATTAGCCGCGTGTTGGAACGATCGCCTTCGCAATCGGTAAATGCTCGAATCGCCGGAGCCTTCATGACCTGGCGCCGCGCTCTCTTTGCCTTCCTGTTTGCGCTGACCATGGTGGCGACGCTCGTGCTTGCGGCGCTGGCGCTCTCGCCCGGCGGGCTGAGCGCAATCGACGTCATTCTGCTCGTGCTTTTCGCGATCACGCTGCCGTGGATGGTGGCAGGCCTGTGGAATGCCGTGATCGGTTTTCTGATCATGCGGTTTTCACGCGATCCGGTTGCGGCCGTCGTTCCCGATGCGGCGCTGACCCGGGGTGACGAGCCGGTCACGGCGTCGACCGCCATCGTCTTATGCATCCGCAACGAGTTGCCCGAGCGTATCGTCCGTAACCTTGAGCCGATGCTGGCCGGCCTGGATGCTTCCGGCTTTGGTCGTTGCTTCCACTTGTATGTGCTGAGCGATACTGACGACCCATCGATTGCGGCGTCGGAAGAACAGCGCATCGGAACGCTCAGGCAGCGCTGGGATGGCCGTGTCGCCATCACCTATCGTCGGCGTGCGGCCAATATCGGATACAAGGCCGGAAATATCCGCGATTTCTGCGAACGCTGGGGCGGCAATCATGAATTCGCGGTCACGCTTGATGCCGACAGTTTCATGACAGCGGACGCAATCCTGCGCCTCGTTCGCCTCATGCAGGCCAATCCGCGGCTTGGAATCCTGCAGGGGCTCGTCGTCGGCATGCCGTCAACGAGCGCCTTCGCGCGCATCTTCCAGTTCGGGATGCGGCTTGGCATGCGCTCCTACACGATCGGCAGCGCCTGGTGGCAGGGGGATTGCGGACCGTACTGGGGGCACAACGCGGCACTGCGCCTGGCGCCGTTTATCGCGCACTGTGCGCTGCCGACACTGCCGAACGACGGAACTCAGGCTCGTCATATTCTCAGCCACGATCAAATCGAGGCGGCGCTGATGCGCGCCGCAGGTTATGAAGTTCGTGTCCTTCCGGAAGAGAACCTCGGCTGGGAGGAGAATCCGCCCACGCTCCTGGAATTCATCCGGCGGGATCTGCGCTGGTGCCAGGGAAACATGCAGTATTGGCGCTTTCTGCTGATGCCGGGATTGCGGCCCGTCAGCCGCTATCAGCTTGCCCTCGCAATCATGATGTTTATCGGTTCGCCGGCATGGATGGGAATGCTGGTGCTGGCTGCGGCATCGATTGCTTTGGCGGATGCGCCCGGCGATTTCATCCGCGGCGACCTCGGCATCCCGTTGTTCGCCTGGGTGCTCGTAATGTGGTTCTCACCAAAAATAGCGAGTGCGGTCGACGTATTTCTGCGTCGCGAGCAGCGGCGCGACTTTGGCGGGACGGCAAGATTTGCGGTCAATTGCTGCGTCGAGACCGTTTATTCCGTTTTGCTTTGCCCCATTCTGTGGTTCGGCCACACAATCTTTCTCACCGGCCTGCTTTTCGGCCGCGAAATCGGGTGGATCGGGCAGACACGGGACGACCACAAGGTCCCGTTCGTCCTGGCGCTTCGCAGCCTCTGGCCGCATACGCTGCTCGGGGTTACCACTCTTCTTGTCCTGGCGATGACCGAGCCGGCGGCAATTCCCTACGTCCTTTTCCTCGCGGGAGGCCCGGCCGTTTCAATTCCCTTTGCCATGGTGACCGCGTGGCCTCGCGTCGGTGCGTTCTTCGCGCGCGCCGGGGTCGGTCGGCTGCCCGAGGAAACCGCGCCCCCGCCGGCATTGCGGGCCCTGGCTTTGCCTGCAGTCGAAAGCAAGGCGCCGCTGCCCTCGCTCAGCCCGGTCTGACGCCGTGTTGCAGATCCTGAAGACCACGAGCGGCGTTATCCGGTCGCTGCGTATCTACTACGGCCAACGCGGCCATGCGTCCGCCATGGACCGCCTCTATGGTCAGTTCATCAATCGCGGGGATCTCGTATTCGATATCGGCTCGCATGTCGGCGACCGGGTGGCATCGTTTTGCAGGCTGGGCGCGCGTGTCGTTGCGGTGGAGCCTCAGCCCGCGATGGTCGCGGTGCTCCGGCTGCTTTACGGCCGCAATCCGGCGGTGGCTATCGAGCCGATAGCGGTGGGTCGTGAGGCCGGTTCCGCAAGAATCATGATCAATCCCGGCAATCCAACGGTTTCGACCGCGTCGCAGGACTTCATCACTGCTGCCCGCGATGCGCCGGGCTGGGAGAAGCAGCGTTGGACAAGAACCGTCGATGTGGCCATGACGACGCTCGATGCGCTTATTGAGAAGCATGGAAAACCGGCCTTTATGAAAATTGACGTTGAGGGGTTCGAGGCCGAAGTCCTTGCTGGTCTTGCGGAGCCGGTGAGGGCGATATCGTTTGAGTTCACGACCATCCAGCGGGAGGTCGCCCGCACATGCATCGAACGTTGCCTTGCACTCGGGTACGGACGTTTCAATGCCGCGCTTGGAGAGAGTCAGAGTCTGACGCACGAGAGCTGGATCGGCGGTGACGCGATTGCGAATTGGCTGGCGGCGCTGCCGCACGCGGCCAATTCCGGGGATATCTATGCAAGGCTCCCGTGAGGTTACGCAACGGACGAATTTCAGCCGCATGGTTGCCGTTGCTTTGGCCGCTGCGGGATTCGGCCTGACGCTCGCGATCTTCTACCCCGGCATCATGACGTATGATGCCAAATTCGTTTACGAGGATATCGCCAAGCATCATCTCGGTGACTGGCAGTCACCGGCGATGACGGTGCTGTGGGCTGTCATCGATCCGATCGCCCCCGGTTCGGGCAGCATGTTTCTGCTCATTGCCGGAGCCTATTGGCTGAGCTTTGGTCTGCTCGGCTCCACGCTTGCACCACGCTCAATCCGGCTCGCCGCGCTGCCGCCCGTCCTGGCACTGATTCCGCCGGCTTTTGTTTTCGTCGGCGTGCTGTGGCGTGACGTCCTATTTGCGGTCACGTGGCTTCTGGCCGGCGTCCTGACTTTCGCCACCGTGGCGCGCCCGCCACGGATACGAGCATCCTGGCAGGTTTTGGCGCTGGCGCTCTGCGGCCTCGGCGTTCTGTTGCGGCCGAATGCCGTCATCGCCGCACCGGTGCTCGCGATCTACATCATCTGGCCTTTGCAAATGCAGATGAAGCGCGCGGCAATTCTCTTCATTCCCCTGGTCGCCGCTTTTTTCGGCCTCGTTCAGTTCGTCTACTACGGAATACTGGGAGCAACACGGCAACATCCGTTGCAGTCGATCATGGTCTTCGACCTTGGCGGCATCAGCCATTTTGCCAAGGAGAACCAGTTTCCGGTGACATGGAGCGAGCGTGAGTCTCGCATGCTCCTCAATGACTGCTACCGGCCGACCGAATGGGACCTCTATTGGCGGCTCGACCCCTGCAAATTCGTGATGCACAGGCTTGAGCCGGAGGAAAACCTGTTCGGCACGCCCGCGATCACGAGAGCCTGGGCACGGGCGATCGCACGGCATCCCATTGCGTACCTGGAACATCGCGCGAGCTTCACGTGGAATTTTCTCGCTCGTCCGAATTTCACAATTTGGGTTGCGGATATCGAGAGACCGACCGAGACCGTTTTTCCGGAGCGTCCGGCGTTCGCCGCGCTGAGGGCGATACACGATTTGCTGAAAGAGACGATCGTCTTCCGGGCCGGCCTTTGGCTTCTGGCTTGCCTGGCGGTCTGCGTCGTTGCATGGCGCCGGCGGGACACCGCCGATGGCGCATTTGCAATCGCGGTCTGCGGTTCGGCCGCGGTCTATGTGCTGACGTTTTTCGCGGTGGGGGTCGCGTCCGATTTCCGTTACGGCTACTGGGCCGTGGTCGCGGCGATTGCCGGCGGGTCGGCGCTGTCGGGCCCGGCTATACCGCGACCGGGCTGAACTGCGCCTTGGCAAGCTGGGCAAATTTTCCGCCGAGTCGGTTCAACTCTTCGAACGTGCCGGTCTCGACGATGCGGCCGCCGTCAAACACCAGGATCCGGGTGGCCCTGCGGATCGTCGCGAGACGATGCGCGATCACGAAGGTGGTGCGATTTTTCATCACCTCATCCAGCGCAGCCAGCACGCGGGATTCGGTCGTGGCGTCCAGAGCGCTGGTTGCCTCATCGAGAATGAGTATTGGCGGATCTTTCAGCAGGGCACGAGCGATAGACAGACGCTGGCGCTCGCCGCCGGACAGCGAACGGCCGCGCTCGCCCACCTTTGCGTCAAAGCCGTCCGGATTGTAGTCGATGAAGTCGAGCGCCTGTGCCCGGCGTGCGGCGTCGCGCAGTTCGTCGTGCGTTGCATCGGGTTTGCCGATTCGCAAATTCTCGGCGATCGACCGGTTGAACAGCAGCGCTTCCTGGAAGACGACGCCGATATTCCGCCGCAAGGCGGCAAGGCGGATGTCGCGGATATCCATCCCGTCGATCCGGATTCGGCCCGACTGCGGGTCGAACGCACGGTGCAGCAGCATCAGCGCCGTCGACTTTCCGGCACCCGTCGCCCCGACCAGCGCCACGGTCTCACCCGGCAGTGCGGTAAAGGTCAGGCCCGACACGGCTGGGCGGATTCCGTCGTAGCCGAATGAAACGTCCTCGAAATCCACGCGCCCGGCGAATCTCCCCGGGTCGACTGCGTTCGGCCGGTCATGCAGCGCCGGGACAGTATCGAGGATTTCAAAGAATTCGTGCAGCCGCGCGGCGTCCGTGGCCATGCGGTTGGCAAAGTTCACCGCCTGGTCGAGTCGCGCGATCACCATTCCGGCGAGCGCCATGAACGTGACAATCTCGCCGATGGTGACAGTGCCGTTGCGGAACAGCCATGTGCCGAGCAGAATGATGGCAAGCACGGTCAACGTTGTTGAAGCCCGCGTTGCGACCGCCACGATTGCCCACCACGAGAGCACCGGAAATTGTGCCGCAAGCAAACGATCGCTGACGGACTTGAGTGCTGTCACCTCCGTTTCAACACGGGCAAAACTTTGCACCAAAGCGATATTTCCGAGCGCGTCGGACGCGCGCTCGGCGAGATCGGAATGATGAGATTGAACGAGACTTTGCAGGAGCTCGGTCTTGCGAACGACCAACGCAGTCAGGATCCCGAAAACAGTGCAAAGCGCGATAAGAAGGATTGCAAGGCGCCAGTTGATCGCCAGCGACAGCGGCACGAGGATGAACAGCGAAATGAAAGCCGCAAGATATTCGCGGAAGAATCCGAGCCAGAACGACCAGAGCGCGTCCGTGCCCTGGAGCATGATCTTCATAAGCCGGCCGGAATGCGTCTCGCCGTGGAAAGCGAGCGGCAGCTGCATGACGTGCTCGAAGTAGCTGGTCAGCACCGCCAGGCGGCGCCGGTGTGCCATCCGGTCGGCATAGAGTGCCACCAGCGTGCCGGACATGATGCTGAACAGGCCGAAGGCAACCCAGGCGGTCAGGATAAGCCACAGCGCGGGCCAGTCGGCCGACGCTGGATTGGATTGCGCGCCGACAAGGAGGTTGACGACACGGCCAAACAATACAGGCTCGGCAAATTGGGCCAGAACCAGGGCGACGTTGGCGACGGCGAGAAACCAGCCGAGACGCCGGTCGGAGCCGAGTTGGCCGAGAACGCGGAGATAAAGGCGCAGGAAACGCATGCGCCGGATTGTAGCCAATTCCCGTCCTATTTGCTTTCGGGCGGACTACCCGTGGATGCGGCCTGTGCGGTCCAGGCCTTGTAGTCGGCCTCCGACACGGTGGGCAGCTTTTTCAGGAAGGCGACGATCGCCCAGATTTCCTCGTCTTTGGCGCCGGCCAGCGCAAAGCTCGGCATGCCGGTCATGTTGATTCCGTTCCTGACCACCCAGAACAGCTGCGCCGGAGTCCGATGATCGACAACCTCCTTGAGGTCCGGCGGGTCCGGGTGCAGCCCCTCGGAATATTTCTGCCAGGCGACACCGGGGGCGCCATGGCAATTCGCACAGCCATGGGCCGCGAACGCCTTTGCGCCCGCCTGCACGGTCTGCGCATCGTTTATATTGGCAGGTGGCTGGTCGCCCGCATGCCGATTGATCGATGCCGTTCGCACCTGGATCAACGCCCAGCGTACGATCGCCGGGTCCTCGGCTGTACCCGCAACACTGTAGAACCCTCCCAGGAAAAAGACGGCGGCCCCGATGCCGGCAACGATTGCAAGCGCACCAATGAATGCAAGAAAACGCATAGGAGCCTCCGCCGCACTTTTCAGATAACGACTATAAGGACCAAACGATACACGGGCCAGTCGCCCGCGCACGTTACGTTATTGTGATCGTTTGCGCCGTTGGCCGAGCCGGAAAGCCTCAGCGTGGAGGCTCTGCCTGGTGCGCGGCCGGGTATGAGAGGTAAGCGAGAAGCTTCATTTCACGCCGCCCCCGCGTCACCGTGTCGAGCACAAGACCGATGCCGCCGCACAGAAACGCCAGCAGCATCAGACCGGTCGACAGAACTGCCGTTGGCAATCGTGGAACCAGTCCGGTTTCCAGAAACGTGATCACGACGGGAATCGCCAGGCCGATCGAAACAAGGGCGGCGACCAACCCGAAACCGGCAAAGAAAGGCAGCGGGCGCTCGGCGCGGTAAAGATTGACGATTGTCAGCAGGATGCGGAAGCCGTCGCGCCAGGTGTTCAGCTTCGATGAAGACCCCTCGGGGCGCGCATAGTAAGGCGTTTCGATCTCGCCGACCGGCAGCCCGAGCTCAAGGGCATGGATCGTAAGCTCGGTCTCGATTTCAAACCCGCCGGAGAGGACGGGAAAGGTTTTGACAAACCGGCGGGAGAACACCCGATAACCGGAAAGCATGTCGTTGAATGACGGGCCGAAGACCCAGGCGACGAAACCGGACAGAAGTTTGTTTCCGGTGCGGTGACCGGCACGGTAGGCAAGCTCGTCCTGGTCAACGCGGCTACCGACGACCATGTCCAGCTGTTCATCCAATAATCGTCCGATCATGCGGCCGGCGCTTGCGGCGTCATATGTGGCATCGCCGTCGACAAGGACATAGACGTCGGCGTCCACGTCAGCAAACATGCGTCTGACGACAAAACCTTTTCCGCGGTGTTTTTCCTCGAAAACCCGGGCGCCGGCGGCGCGGGCAATTGCCGCAGTTCTGTCCGTCGAATTGTTGTCGAAGACGAATATCTCGGCGGCGGGGAGGGCGGTGTGAAAATCCTTCACCACCTTTTCGATCGTGGCTTCTTCGTTATAACAGGGCACAAGCACGGCGACGCGGTACGGAGCAAGGCCATCCGCTGAATTGGTGGCAGCTTTCCCGGTTGCAGGCGTCAATGCGAGCCCCAGCCTCCGCCCGACGACTCATTTTTCCGTCGGCGCGCTGAAACAGACCATGATCGTTGGATGAATGCAATTGCCCGGCTTTGTCGCTGGCCGCTACTCAACGGTTAAGTGCACGACGCGCATCTTGCGGGCTTTCATCTCGGCAATGATCATGGGCAGCAACTCGACCGTACTTTCCTTACTGTCGTGCAGGCCCAGGATGCCCCGGCCCTTTTGCCGGTCGAACAACATCTTCACCCGCTGCACGGTGATTGCGGCCGGCAGCCCAAGCCAGTCTGTCGCGCTCATATTGACACCGGTGATCGTCGCGTGCCGGGAGCGGATGAATGCGGTCAGACCGGGGGTCGACTTATAGTCGGGAAACCGAAAGAGCCGGGGCCTGTGGGCGTCGGTCCCGAATTCCGCTTTCTCAACCGCCCCGTAGCCGCGCTCGATGTCAACGACTGCCTCCTCGTACGGCAGCCTGGCGAGCTATGCGGCCGGGCATCACCGGGCTTGCACAGGTCTCCGGCTACCGCGGCAGCACCACGGCGCCGTTATCAGCCATTGAACGGCTGGATCACGATTTGCGCTACATCGAGAATTGGTCATTGCGGGCCGATCTCAGGATCATTGCGCGGACGCTCGTGCGCGAGTTCATTTCCGGCCCGGCTGACTGATTCCGCTCTGCTGCAGCGGAGCAAAAAAGAGTCCGACGGGCGCCGGCAATTGTCTCTCCGCGGACGCCAAGGCTGTCCTCCAGGCCGCCATGAACGCGCCGGTTGTTTCGGCAGACCTGAGCCGCAATCTGGTAAGTATCAAGTCCAGCCGGCTCTGTAATAGAATACTTTAAAGATCGGTCCGCGTGTCCATGCATGGGCCGGATTGTTCGATTTGCTGCGATCTGCGGGGGCAAGAATGGAATTCCTTAGTCACACCGAATGGCCGATGTGGTTTGGCTACGCGGCTGTCATCTCAAGCATCATTACCTGCGCGATGAAGACGATGATCCCGCTCCGAATTGTAAGTATGACCTGCAATACGCTGTTCATAATCTATGGATTTTTTGGAGGAATATACCCCACGCTCGTCCTCAATCTCGTTCTCCTGCCGCTTAATACGCTGCGCCTGCATCAGATGCGGAAACTGATCCACGACGTGGAGGCAGCCGCTTCGATGGGCGAAACGTCAATCGACTGGTTGAAGCCGTTCATGTCCCGCCGTGGCTTTCGCAAGGGCGATATCGTGTTCAGGAAGGGCGACGTTGCGGACGCGATGCACTACAGCGTCACGGGGCGTTACCGCCTGAAGGAGATGGGACTTGAAATTCCGGCAGGACAGGTGTTCGGGGATCTGGGCTTTCTGGCGCCTGACAATCGGCGCACGCAGACGATCGAATGCGTCGAGGACGGAGAGGTCCTCACGGCCACGTACCAGCAGGTCAAGGAACTTTATTTCCAGAACCCCCAATTTGGGTTCTTTTTCCTGCGGCTGACGAGTGAGCGCCTGTTCGACAACATCAGAAGGCTGGAACAGGATATCGTCCGCAAAAATGCGCTGATTGCCCAACTCGGCGGGAACCCCGGTTGAGTGCCTTGGCGTTCACCGGCGATGACACGCGCTTTACGTGAAAAGGCAATGCGATTGCCGTGGTTGAGTTCCGACTTGCCGGCGCCGCCGGGCCCCGGCGGAAAAAGTTGATGGACAACATTTTAGCAACCAGTTGACTTTAATGACGTGCCCCAGTCACTTTAAGTTATTGGCAATTCTGGACATCCGATCGTGCCAGAAAAAAGATCAGTCTTTCGCAAGCGCGTACTGAAGAGCGCACAGATCATCCTCAGCGACAAGGCGCCGAAGCTGGATTGTGCGGTGAGGAACCTATCGGCGATGGGCGCGTGCCTTCAGGTTTCGACCACTTACGGACTGCCAACGAGCTTTGACGTGGTTATTGAGGGAATTCGCCATCAGTGCCGTGCGGTGTGGAGAACAGACACGAATATCGGCGTCATGTTCGTCTGACTTTCGGGAGTTCCGGTAACGGCCGCGTGGGACCCCGGCAACGCTAAAATTCGAAACAACTTCTTATGCAAAAATAAAACTGTGTGCTGGAGGATGGGCATCCGGATGCAGGAGCCGCCAATGCGCGATTGGCTGTTTTTGCTGGCACCACCAGCTCTGATCTTCTACTTTATTGCCTACCCCGACAAATTTTATGAATTTGTTTTCTGGGCAAAGAGATTGATTGGGTGACCGAAAATCGCGGTTACTCAAACGATACGCCGATTCTTTTGCCGTCGCTCCAGACAACCCTGCAGTGTTTTGAACCGACATCTCCGTCGATCGTCAAACGGAACACGCGCGGAAGCCCGAAAGTGGTTGCGACGTGGAGGCCCGCGCCGGTGGCCGTTAAATCCTCGACTGCACAGGAAAGCTCCTGTCCTGCCGGACCAAATTTGATGACACCGCGCCGCGACGTGGAAATACGCCTGTCGTTCCTGCGCTCGTTGATTGTTCGCGGTTCAACCACCTACGATGCCCTTTGTGCGGCCTCGCTTTCGCGTATTTCGGGGACAAAAGTGCCGGGCAGCATGTATGTGCGCGTTCGCTTGCACGTGTAGCAAACAAAAGTATTGCGCTGCATATTGCGCACAACCGGATGGGGTGTGACCGCAACGTGGACCATTTGCGTCCGGCACTGCGGGCAAACGGCAGTGTTGTCTTTTGTATCCGGCACCGACATCGATCGTTGCGCCCAAAACCCGTCAAAAAGACGGAAATTTCCGATTGGACAGAACCATCAAAAAATAGGTCACGAAGTTTAAGAATTCATTCATGAGCCGCACGAACGTTTATTAACGGAGCTTGAATCGACCGCCGACCAGCGTGCGGATGCGGCCGGATCGTGGGATTTTGCATTTTCCTACGTTCGGCTGATGCTGTCCCGCTCTCCCGACAATCGCTGTCGATCAGGTGGTGATAGCGACGGTATACAGCCTGGGCTTCGTGGCGCCGGGATTTGTCCAATGCGGCCAGAACGACGGCGATTGCAGTCCAGATCCTGGCTTCCAGGCGAGCGATGGCAGATGTTGCTGCCGATATCCGGACTGACATGATTCTGCTTTCGCTGACGATTGCCCTAAATCACCGGCTGCCGCGGCCAGGCCTTAAAGAGTCCGGAGTTTACTGACCGGCAGCGATTGCGTGTCGATCGTGGACTGAAGAGCGTGGGGATCCATCCGGGCAATCGCGGCGTCGGGTTCATGCGCTGTTGGCTGTGGTTGAAACATCGTGCCGATCGCCAGAACTGATGTTGCGATCAGGGCTGTCACCAGCAAATTCGGGTATTCGTGCGCGGAATCGTGGGCGGATGGTGCGTGATCCGATGCAACGAAATTTGCCGCTGTCCGCGTGATGTTCTCTGCCGACCGGCTGATTGCGAGGAAATCCGGGAACAGCCGGGTACCAAGTTCGGTCAGTTGCACGCTCGAACCGCCTCGCTCAAACAGCCGTCCGCCGACCTCCTGTTCGAGGAGTTGTATCGCGCGCGTCAATGAGGGTTGAGCTATGCCGCAACGCTTTGCAGCACGCGTAAAGCTTCGTTCCTCACACAAGGCAAGAAAGTAGGAGATCTTTCGTAATTTCATCAGCGCGTACCCAGTTGTGCCGCCACCTCTAGTGCATGCGATACGACGGGCGACGAGCCCGCGACCGCCAGCGCGACCACGTAGAAGACGAGCCAGATGGTGGCGACTGCGGCTTCGGAGCGGCTGTAAAGCCCCGAGCGTCTGCGCTCCGCTTTTCGAAGGCCGATTGGTGTGCGCATGGCGATCTCTACCGTGCACGTCGAGTAACACGGCCCCGCAATGGCCATGGTGAACTAGCTCACATATCGCCAATAGATTGTACCCGGCCCAGATCGTGCGGCGAGGCCGATAGAGCGGGGAAGCCCTTGGGGTGTCACAATTAGAGCATTTTTGGGCCGACTATTGCCTCACCCGGGCGTTGTTTGGGGTCAAAGTGGCTGCGCCGTCTGGGGTTTTGTCGTATCTTTGCCAGTCCTCTTGGTTTTTGACGCTGGATTCGACAGAGATGGCTGCAGAGGTGAGCGGGCAATCTCGGACACACGCGTTCGACAGGAATTCGCTGCTTCGCGCTCACCCGTTTTTCCAGAATCTGGGTGATACCGTCATCGAACGGCTGGCGCCCCGGGTCGTGACGAGCAAGATCAAGAAGGGCGCCGTTATCTTCCGCAAAGGCGATGTCGGCACCAGGCTTTACGCAGTCCGCTCCGGCGCCGTGAGAATCAGCGCCCCTTCGGAAGAGGGCAAGGATGCAATTTTCAATCTGATCGTGCCGGGGGAGCTGTTCGGCGAAATTGCATTTCTCGATGGAGGACAGAGAACGGCGGACGCCGTTGCAATCGATGACTGCGAGCTCATGGTGATCGAGCGCCGCGATTTTATTCCGCTGATTCAAGATGATCCAGAACTGGCGGTGAGATTGATCAAGATTCTTTGCGCGCGCCTGCGTCGGACGAGCGAACAGGTAGAGGACATAGTCTTTCTCGGCCTGCCGACCCGCCTCGCCAAGGTGCTGCTGCACCTTTCTCGACCCTCGGCTGATGCACCGCCGAAGAGCAAGATTCAGGTGACGCAGCGGGAAATCAGCCAGATGATCGGAGTATCGCGCGAAAGCGCGAACAAGCAATTGCAGGCGTGGCAACGCAGAAAATGGCTGAAGCTGGAGCGCGGCGGCATCGTCATTCACGCGCCGGACGCGCTGCGCGGCCTCATATCCAGAAACCCGCTCTAGTCCAGGAACGTCAAAGGGCGGGCGACGCTTTCCAGCGGCTTGCGCTCCGCGTCGACTCCCCATCGCCACGCGATACAGCCCGCAATAACCATGAGCGCGGCTCCGATCAAATATCCGACGAATACGCTCGCCCGCGATCCCGTGTCGACAAGCGCTCCAAACAGCCAGGGTGCGGCAATGCCGCCGACACCGGTTCCGACTGCGTAGAAGAAAGCAATGGCAAGAGCCCGGACTTCAAGCGGAAAGGTCTCGCTGACGGTGAGATAGGCGGAACTCGCCGCCGCCGACGCAAAGAAAAAAATCACCATCCAGCAGAGCGTCTGCGTCGTTTCGTCGATAAGGTTCTCGACGAAAAGCCAGCCTGTCGCCGCGAGCATCGCTCCAGAAACCAGATACGTCAGCGCGATCATCGGCCGACGCCCGAATGTGTCGAAGAACCGGCCAAGCATCACCGGGCCAAGAAAGTTTCCGATGGCAAACGGCAGGATATACCAGCCGACGTCATTCGAGGCGACGCCGTAAAAATCGGTCAGGATCAATGCGTAGGTGAAGAATATCGCGTTATAGAAAAATGCCTGCGAGGCCATGAGACTGAGTCCCACCGATGTACGGCGCAGGTGGTGCCTGAACAGGACGGCGGCGACCAGCCGCAATGGCGTCGCGCGTCGCGCGCGCAGCCGAGCCGGCTGCACGCCCTGCAATGGCGGAAGCGAGGTGAAACGTGACTCGATATCGGCAATGACCCTCTCCGCCTGATCGGGATGGCCGTGCGTTATCAGCCAGCGCGGACTTTCCGGAATCCAGAACCGCATGAAAAATATAAGGCACGCCAGGCCTGCCCCGATGAGGAAACCGAGGCGCCAGCCGAATTCCGGATCGAACAGCCGCGGATCGAGCAGGACCAGGGAACCCGACGCACCGAGCGCTGCGCCGAGCCAGAAACTTCCGTTGATAACGAGGTCATTCCAGCCGCGCACGCGCGCCGGAACGAGCTCCTGAATCGTGGAGTTGATTGCGGCGTATTCTCCGCCAATACCGGCTCCCGTGAGAAAGCGGAAAAACGCAAAACTCTCGATATTCCACGAGGCGGCGGTGGCGGCAGTCGCGATGAGATAGACCGCGAGCGTCAGAAAGAAAAGTTTCTTGCGACCCAGGCGGTCGGTCAACCAGCCGAAAAAGATCGCGCCGAGCACGGCGCCGGCAAGATAGGCGCTGCTCGCCAGTCCAACGTCGGTATTCGAGAAGCGCAGCGATGGACTTTCCTTCAGCGCGCCGGCCACGCTGCCTGCGAGCGTCACCTCCAGGCCGTCGAGAATCCAGGTAATACCAAGTGCGACAACGACGAGAGTGTGGAAGCGCCCAAAAGGCAACCGGTCGAGTCGTGCCGGAATGTCGGTGACGATGACGCGGTCGCTCTGTGCCATGACGCGGATGATCTACGCGTTGCGCGGGAAAGGGTTCCCGCACCTCGGCGCGTTCGTGCCTGCCTGGTCCGAGTTACGTAACGCAAAATAAAGCATTAACAGTCTTCGCCGGCATTTTTGGCGAGATTCAAGGTCGGAACAGCGGCCTGACGCGGGTGCCGCGCATCCTCCAAATAACGGAATATCAATGGCTTCTGCCTATTTTTGGCAGCCAGCAGTATAGCCTCGAGCCGTGGCGGCATCTCGTTAATGACCAAACTTGGCACGATATGGCAGCCACTCGTTCGGCATCGCTCGCTGCTCATTGGCGCGCTGCTGATCGCCGCCGTTTGGACCACGCTGTTTTTCTTTCTCACCAACGAACGCGCAAGCGCAGAGCGCGCGGCAATCCAGAACTCGAGAAATCTGGCCGGCTCCTTCGAAAGCCATCTCTCCAATTCGCTGGCCGAGATTGATCACTTTCTGACACTCGTTGGCGCGCTTTACACGCGTCAGCCCGATGGATTCAATCTGGCGGTTTGGCAGAAGTCGGGTCACCTTCTGCCTGACGGAGTGGTGCGCGTCAGCGTTGTCGACCGCAACGGCATTGTCCGGAAAAGCAATGTTGAGGCAGCTGTCGGAACGAGTGTTGCCGACCAATCCTATTTCCAGGCTCAGCTGGGTGCGCAGACCGACAAGCTCTTTATCGGCAAGCCGACCATTCCGGAAGCCGCCGGAAAATGGTCACTCGATCTTTCGCGACGGCTTCTGACCGACGACGGGCAGTTTAACGGCATCATTGCCGCGTCGCTCGATTCAAGCGTGCTGACGCGGATCTATAATTCGGTGAATATCGGCCGCCAGGGCTACATTCGCATCATCGGGCTCGACGGGATCGTACGCGCGACCAGCGGTCAGGTAGACGTCATCCTGGGCAAGGATTTTTCGAACAGCAATCTGTTCAGACTCCTGTCGACCCGGCCGACGGGATGGTTCTACACCAATAGCAACTTCAGCGACCATGTGCCGCGGCTCATTGCCTATCGGGTGGTGCGCGACTATCCGTTTGTGATCAGTGTCGGCCTGGCTGTTTCCGAGATCTTTTTGCGGGTCGAAGCGAAGAGGAATTCCGGTTTCGCCATTGCCGGATTTCTTACCCTTCTGATTGGCGCCGCCACCGCGCTGAGCATCCGCGGGCAACGGCTGCGTGAGGCGGCGAAAAAGCATCTCGAGCACACGAATATGCTTTTGAACGCAACCCTTGCGAACATGCCGCACGGAATTTGCATGTTCGGTGCCGACAGGAAGCTGGTTCTCGCCAACGATCTCTACAGCACAATGTACGGTATCGATCCGTCAAGGATCACGCCGGGCATGACGCTTCCGGAGATCCTCGATTTGCGGGTTGCGGCCGGCTGCTGTCCCGCCGATGCAGAGAAATACGTCAGGGATCGGATCCGGGAGGCATTTCTCCCCGACCCGGGCTACATCATCAATGCGCTCAAGGACGGCCGCACCCTGGCCGTGTGTCGCCGCACCATGCCTGACGGCGGGTCCGTCGCCGTACATCAGGACATCACCGCCCATCTGAAGACCGAGCAGCAGCTCGACGAAGCCAGACAGTTCTTGAACTCGATAATCGAGAACATCCCGATCGCGGTCGTTGTCAAAGATGCTGTCACGCGCAGGTTCGTGCTCGTCAATCGTGCATTTGAAGCGATGCTGAAAGTTCGGCGGGACGAGCTGCTTGGAAAGACGGTCTTCGATCTCTACCGGCCGGAGGATGCAGAACGGATTGATGCCTCGGACCACGAGGCTCTCGCAGGCGAGTTCGGCCGCTGCATCCAGGATTACGAACTTGAGATGCCTGACGGTCAAATGCGCGTTCTGGCCACGAACCGGCTGGTTGTCCGGGATACCGCAGGAGTTGCAAGACATCTTGTCGTCGTTATCGATGACATCACTGAACGAAAGAAATCCGAGCAGCGCATTGCCTTCATGGCGCATCACGACGTGCTTACCGGTCTTCCGAACCGGCTTTCAATCATGGAAAAGATCGAAGAGGCGATCGCAAGGCAACGGCGGCGCGGCGAATCGTTTGCGGTTCTGCTGCTCGATCTCGATCGTTTCAAACACGTCAACGATACGCTCGGTCACGCCGTGGGGGACGCACTGCTGCGCGAGACGGCCGTTCGCCTGAAAGCGTCCCTGCGCGATACCGACGTACTGGCGCGCCTGGGCGGCGACGAATTTGCGATTGTTCAGGATCATGAAAGCAACCAGCGTGACGCGGCCAGCGCTCTTGCCGAGCGGGTCATAGAGATTGTTTCCAAGCCGTTCGAGATCGAGGGCAACGAGGTCAATATTGCTACGAGTATCGGGATAGCCCTCGCACCTGAACATGCGGCTGCCTCCGATTCACTGATGAAAATGGCGGATCTCGCGCTTTATCGCGCAAAATCCGTCGGGCGGAACGGGTACTGCTTCTTCGACCCCGAGATGAGCCTGGCGGCAAGCGAGCGGCACGAGCTTGAAAGCGATCTTCGCAAGGCGATCCAGAATGACGAGCTGGAAGTCCATTACCAGCCGATCGTCGAAACGCAGTCGCATGCGATTTGCGGCGCCGAGGCGCTCATCCGCTGGCGGCATCCGACCAAGGGCATAATTCTCCCCGATCAGTTCATCCCGGTCGCGGAAGAAACCGGAATGATCACGCAGATCGGCGAGTGGATGATGCAGACCGCCTGCAGCGAGGCCGCCACATGGCCCGCCAATGTCAGGCTGTCGGTCAATCTCTCGGCAGTTCAGTTCAGAAAGAACAATCTCGTCGACGTCGCGATCTGTGCGCTGGCGCAATCCGGCCTGCCGCCCGAACGCCTCGAGCTCGAGATCACGGAAACGGCGCTTATCGAATCGGCGACGGAATGCCTGCCGATTCTGCGGCAGTTCAAAAATCTCGGCATTGCGATCACGCTCGACGATTTCGGGACGGGCTATTCGTCGCTGAGCCAGCTGCTGATGTTTCCGTTCGACAAGATCAAGGTCGACAAGTCCTTCACGCAGAATCTGACCAAACGGACGGAATGCGCAGCCATCATCGCGGCAACCCTGACCCTTGCGAGAAGCCTCGACATCGAGACGACCGCGGAAGGCGTGGAAACCGTCGACCAGTATCGCCTTCTCAGGCTTGCCGGGGTCACGTCGTTGCAGGGCTTCCTGTTCCAGGCGCCATGTCGCCCCTCTGAAATCGATTTCAGGACCGTCTACAGCATTCCCGAAATAGAAAATGCCGCCTAGCGTCGCATCGCCAGCCGATTTCATGGAGCGCCGCACGCGCGATCGTGCCGGCCGGCCGGATGTCGCCGCATCACACCAGTCGCTGATCGACGAGCTGGAAACAGCGATATCGCAGCGAAACATCGCCTCACGGGCCGACATCCTTCGCCGGATAACCGACCTGTTTGCGGCCGGGTCGTCGAATTTTTCCAGCGAGCAGACCTCGCTTTTCGACGACGTGATGGGCCGCCTGGTGAACGAGATCGATCATTCCGCCCGTGCCGCATTCGGCGAGCGGATTGCCGGGATGTCGAGAACGCCGCCGAAAGTCACGCGGACACTCGCGCTTGACGACTCGATCGATGTTGCCGGGCCGGTGCTTCGGAAGTCTGGAAGTCTCGATGAAGACACCCTGATCATCGGTGCGAAGACAAAAGGTCAGGATCATCTTTTCGCAATTTCACAACGCAGCGAGCTGAGCGAGAATGTCACCGACGTGCTTGTGGAACGAGGCAATCAGCAGGTCGTCATAAGCACCGCGGCAAATTCCGGGGCGCGGTTCTCCGATTTTGGCTACAACAAGCTGGTATCGCGTTCGAAGGACGACAGCGAGCTTGCGGTTTTGGTGTGGTCGCGGCCGGAAATCCCGCGCGACTACCTCCTGACACTGTTTGAATCGGCCTCGGAAGCCGTACATCGCAAATTCGAGACGGCAGATCGCGCGAAAGCGGGCATCGTCCGCGAGATGATCAAGCAGGCGGCGGATCAGCTGCAGACGAGCCTGCGGGATCACTCCTCGAATTTTGCCGCCGCGAGAGCGCATGTGGAGCAGCTGTATCAGAACGGTGAATTGGATGGGCAAAAGCTCTGCACATTTGCGGAGCGTGGAAAATTTGATGAAACGACGGCCGCGCTGTCATTGCTTGCCGGTCTGCCGGTGGGGGCAATCGAGCGGGCCCTGGTTCACGATACCGGCGACCAGGTGCTGGTCATTGCAAGGTCGATCGACCTGTCGTGGAGGACGACGCGCGCCATTCTCGGGGTACGCAGCGGGGCCGCCGGGGAGTTTGCCGACTACCATGAAAGATTCAACAAACTCCGGCCGGAGACGGCCCGCGCCGCCATCCAGTTCTACCGTCTGCGCGAGCGCGCCTCGAAAACAAAAAAATAGGGTCGCAGCTGTACGCCTGCAGCGCTACTTCGGTAATTGCGCCGCTCGCTGGCCGGCAGTTGCGCCGGCAATTCTTCCGAAGACCGAACCGGCCATCAGGCCGGTGCCGCCGGGATAGTTGAAATAGAACAGCCCGCCGACCAGCTCGCCCGCGGCGTGCAAGCCGGCAATTACCTGACCGTCGGTATCGATGACGCGCGCGGCGGTATCGATCTTCAGGCCGCCAAAGGTAAACGTGATGCCGCAGGTGACCGCGTAAGCCTCGAAGGGGGGCTCGTCGATCGTGTTGGCCCAGTTCGATTTGTTGATGGCGAGGCCTTCGGTGCGTCTTCCATCCTTTACGTTCGGATTGAAGGCAATGTCCGTGCGCACCGCCTTGTTGTAGGCCTTGATCGTTTCCAGCGCGCGCCTGGCGTCGACATCGTCAAGTCTTTTGACGAGATCCTCGAGCGTGTCGGCGCGGACCTTGGTGACCTGCTTGATCCGGTATTCGTCGCGCAGCATCGGAATGATCTTCCTGTCGAAGATCTGCCAGGCAAACTGCCCCGGTTGCATGAGAATGACGCGGCCGTATTTCGCGTAAGTGTAATTGCGGAAATCCGCTCCTTCGTCGACGAACCGCTCCCCATTGGCGTTGATCATGATGCCCCAGGGGTAGGAGTGTTTCTGGAAATTGTCGCCGACGGCGAGGTCTCCGAACTCCGGCGCATTGCGGTCCCAGCCGACCGCGTGGCAGCCGGACCAGTTTCCCGTCGGCATCGCGCCGATTTCCAGCGCCATGCGGATGCCGTCACCGGTGTTGAAACGCGTTCCGCGAATCTTTGCCAGTTCCCAGCCCGGTCCCAGATAGCGGGTACGCATCTCCGTGTTGGCCTGGAACCCTCCGGCGGCGAGCACGACACATTTGGCCTCGACGTCGACGGTGCGGCTGTCGTGCTTGACCCGAACGCCCTTGATGCCGTCGTCGTCGGCGACCAGCGAGACTGCGCGGGCGTTGTAGATGATCGTAACACCGTTCTTTCGCGCGATTGTCGTGTGCGCCTCGATCAGGCCGGGACCGCCTCCCCAGGATTCGACGGTGAGGCCGCCCCAGAACTTGAATTTCCCGTCGATCTTGTAGGCCTGGCGCCCGTAGATGGGGATGAAGCGGATGCCTTTCTTGCGCATCCAGAGCATCGTGTCCTTGCTGCGCGTGATCAGCACCTCGCAGAGGTCGGGGTCGGTCCGGTATTCCGTGACGCGGCCCATGTCGTCGAAGAATTTGTCCTGCGTGTAGGTGCCGAAGTCGGTGTTGGCGACCTCCTCATCGGTGAGGTCGGGCATCAGCGCACGCAGATCGTCGACGCCGTCGTAGACGCAGCGGAACGCGCCCGCCGTAAACCGGCTGTTGCCGCCGGCTTCCTCCTGCGGAGCACGCTCAAGCATCAGGACGGATACGCCGTGCTCGGCGGCTGCGTGAGCGGCACAAAAAGCCGCGTTGCCGGCGCCGACGATGACGACGTCGGCGGAACGAGGCAGGGCGCTTTGCTGAGCGGTGGTCACGGACGCGGCTGGAAAACGATGATGAAACCCAGAGGGGGCGGAGTTTATGGCCAAGTCCGGCCAAGTCAACGCGCAGCCGCACAGGCCGGAAAGAACCTCTTGTGCTCTCAGGACGTTTCCGAGACGGGTTGACCCGTCGCCGCAGCCGATGTTGATGGTGCAATCGATGCAACCGGAAAATGCCTGCCGATGAGCGCGGCAATTGCGATAGTTTGCGCTGCTGTCTGGGTGTACCTCATCGGCGCACGGGGCGGGTACTGGTGCGCGGGCACACGCGATTCCGCCGCCGTCAGGGCGCCGGCGCGGTGGCCGGCGGTTGCCGTCATCGTGCCCGCCCGCAACGAATCCGAATGCATCGCGCGCAGCGTGCGCTCACTGCTGCGCCAGGACTATCGCGGTCCGTTCAACGTCATCGTCGTCGACGATGACAGCGATGACGACACCGGCGCCGTCGCAACCGCCGCTGCGGCAGGCGATGGGCGGCTGAAGGTGATCAGAACGACAGGGCCGGCGAGCGGCTGGACCGGAAAGTTGTGGGCGGTGAACCAGGGGATAGCCGCAGCCGAAGCCTCGCATCCGGAGTTTCTTCTGCTCACAGACGCGGACATCGAGCATGCGTCCGACACGGTCTCTTGGCTTGTCGCTCATGCGTCGGCCGGCGGTTACGTGCTCACCTCGCTGATGGCGAAGCTGCGCTGTGTCAGCCTTGCCGAGCGGATGCATGTTCCGGCCTTCATCTATTTCTTCCAGATGCTCTATCCGTTTGCGTGGGTTTCGCGGGCCGACGCAACGACGGCTGCCGCCGCCGGCGGCTGCATGCTTGTGCGTGCCGATGCTCTTGCAAGAACCGGCGGCATTGTCGGCATCCGCGGCGCGCTGATCGACGATTGCTCGCTGGCCGCGCAACTCAAATCGGCGGGCCCCATCTGGCTCGGTTTGACCAATCGGGTGCAGAGCATCCGGCCTTATCGGAGTTTCGCGGATGTGGCGCGGATGGTTTCCCGTTCGGCCTACAGTCAGCTGCGCTATTCGCCGCTTGCGCTTGTCGGCACGATCCTGGGTATGACGCTCACCTTCGTCGCGCCGCCACTATTTGCGCTGTTTGCTTCGGGATTGCCGCAGTATTTTGGGCTGCTGATCTGGGTGGCGATGTCATTATCATTTGTGCCCACGTTGCGATATTATCAGCTGTCGCCCATATGGGGCATTGCCCTCCCGGGAATCGCACTGCTTTACATGTCGTACACGATCAATTCCGCTTATCAGCATTTTCGACGACGCGGGGGTCAGTGGAAGGGACGCGTTCATGCCGACGCGCCGGGCCTGTGATGGTTACCAGTGCTGAATTGCGATCAGGGAAAGGCTCACGCGACGAAAATTTTCCGGTTGCGTCCTGGCTCATCAAGCCGCAGCACCGGCCGGCAATCCTTGCCTTCTATGAATTCGTGCGCGTCGCTGACGACATCGCCGACCATGCCTCGCTGAGCAGTCAGGAAAAGATCGACCGCCTGAACGGACTGGAGGCGAGCCTTCTCGGCAAGTCGGATCACGAGCCGGAAGGAGTGAAGCTTCGTGCCGTTCTTGAGGCGCAGCGGCTTACGCCACGACATGCGCAGGATCTGCTCGACGCTTTCCGGCAGGACGCGACGAAGCAGAGATACGCGAACTGGGACGAATTGATCGACTATTGCTCGCGCTCCGCGATGCCCGTCGGGCGCTTTGTGCTCGACGTGCACGGCGAATCAAAGGCAGTCTGGCCTGCGTCCGACGCGTTGTGCGCGGCGTTGCAGATCATCAATCATCTGCAGGACTGCGGCCTCGACTACCAGCGGCTGAACCGCATCTACATTCCGCTCGATGCAATGGCTGCCGCAGGAGTGAGTGTGGACATGCTTGCCCGCAATCGCGCGAGCCCGGCGTTACGCGAGTGCATCAAGGGCTTGGTGGCCCAGACCGCCGCTCTGCTGCAGGAAAGCGAGGGGTTCGCTACGAGCGTCAAGGACCGGCGGCTCGGGCTGGAGATTGCAGTGATTCAGGCGCTTGCGAAACGCCTGTTGCGGATCCTGGCGAGGCGAGACCCGCTGAGCGAGCCGGTCCACCTGAGCAAGGCGCAGGCCGCAGGCTATGCCGTGCGCGGCGCGGTCGGAGCGGGATTGCACCGGCTGTTGCGCGCGGTCGTGCCGGCACACGGATATCAGGTGCCATGACAGCGCAGCTCCAGCAGGCCGGTGCAAGCCGCCCGGCGGCCGCACGCGCGGGCGCAAGCTCATTCTACCTGGCCATGCGCATTCTCGCCCGAGAGCAGCGCGAGGCGATGTTCGAAATCTATTCGTTCTGCCGGGAGGTCGACGACATCGCCGACGGCGACGTGCCCGGCGACAGGTTGGCCATGCTTGCATCATGGCGCGAAAATATCGAAGCGCTTTATTCGGGGCAGGTGCCACGCGGTCTTGAGAAACTGGCAAAGGCAATTTCAGGCTTCGACCTCCGTAAGGAGGATTTCCTTGCCATCATTGACGGAGTGGAAATGGACGCGCGCGCCGATTTCCGTGCGCCAAGCCTGGACCAACTTGACCTGTATTGTGATCGGGTGGCCTCCGCCGTCGGGCGCCTGTCGGTGCGCGTCTTCGGTCTCGGCGAATCCGAAGGCAAACTGCTGGCCCACCATCTGGGCCGGGCGCTTCAGCTCACGAATATATTGCGTGACATCGACGAAGACGCCGCGGTTGGACGGCTGTATATCCCTCGCGAGGCTTTGCAATTGGCCGGAATTGACACAGATATTCCCCAATCAGCCGTTACCGACCCGCGACTTGGCACGGCGTGCGCGTTTCTTGCGGAACGGGCACGCGGGCATTTTACGAAGGCAACCGAGATCATGGCTTCCTGTCCACGCCGCAGCGTTCGTGCCCCGAAGATCATGGGCCTGGTCTATCGCCAGATGCTTGAGGACATGATAGCGCGGGGGTGGGCGTGGCCGCGGCAGCCCGTGCACCTGAATAAGACACAGTTGATCTGGATCGCGTTACGGCATGCGTTCGTCTAAGCCCGGCACAATCCACATTATCGGGGCAGGATTGGCAGGGCTTGCCGCTGCCGTCAGGCTCGTGCAATCGCAGCATGAGGTCGTGGTGCATGAGGCGACCGCCCAGGCGGGCGGGCGATGCCGGTCATATCACGATCCGGCAACCGATATGCTCATCGACAACGGCACCCATCTGCTGCTGTCGGGAAATCATGCGGCACTTTCGTTTGTCGACGACATTGGTTCACTGGCCGGCCTGCATGGCCCGAAAGAGGCGGAATTTCCATTCATCGATCTCGCCGGCGGGAAACAGTGGACGCTGCGTTTCGGGGAAAGCCGTTTTCCCTGGTGGGTCTTCGACAAGGACCGCCGCGTTCCACAGACGAGTCTTGCCGACTACCTGCCGATCGCACGGCTCGCCTGGGCGAAGGCCGACAAGCCGATCCGCGACGTGTTGAACTGCTCGGGAACGCTTTACACCCGGTTTCTCGAGCCGCTGCTGCTTGCCGCGCTCAACATCGCGCCGCCCGAAGGCTCGGCAAAACTCGCCGGGGTCCTGATCAGGGAGACGATCGCTCTTGGTGGCCAGGCCTGCCGCCCGCTCCTGGCACGCGACGGTCTCGGCCCGGTCTTTATTGACCCGGCGCTGGCCTGGCTGCGGCAACGCGGAGTTCCTGTTGCCTTCGAGGAGGAACTGGTTGGGCTGCGGTTTTCGGACGGACGCGTGTCGCAGCTCGGATTTTCCAGGCACTCGGTCGATCTTGGCGCGGACGATGCGGTCATCCTTGCCGTCCCGCCATATGTGGCGGCCAAGCTCGTGCCAGGTCTCACGGTGCCGACGGCATTCCGTGGCATCGTCAACGCACATTTCCGTGTCGATCCTCCGGCGCAGCTTCCACCGATGCTTGGAGTGATCAACGGCACCAGCCAGTGGATATTCTCGCTGCCTGGCCGGATTTGCGTGACCATCAGCGACGGCGGCACCCTGTTTGATGTTGCGCGCCCCGAGCTTGCGCAGGCCATCTGGAACGATGTTGCGGCAGTCACGGGACTTTCGGCTGCGCTTCCGCCGTGGCAGCTCGTGCGCGAGCGCCGCGCGACCTTTGCATCGACGCCGGAGCAGAATGCACGTCGCCCCGGACCGCACACGCGTTGGAGCAATATGCTGCTCGCGGGTGACTGGACGGCGACAGGCCTTCCCGCGACCATCGAGAGCGCTATCCGGTCCGGCTATCGTGCCGCCGCGCTTGTCGGCAATCGAATGGAGGCAGCGGCGTGACACTGGCATTCACCGAGCATGCACAGGACTCGATGCGACCGCCGGACGTGCAGAAGGCGGCCGCCGCGGGAACGAAAGCGCTGGTTCAATGTCAGCAGGGCGACGGCCACTGGGTCTTCGAGCTCGAAGCGGACGCGACCATTCCATCGGAATATGTGCTGCTGCGTCATTACCGCGGAGAGCCCGTCAACAGGGAGCTTGAGCAGAAGATTGCCGCCTATCTGAGACGAATCCAGGGATCGCACGGGGGCTGGGCGCTGTTTCACCAGGGCGACTTCGACATGAGCGCCAGCGTGAAGGCCTATTTCGCGCTGAAAATGATCGGCGACAGTCCGGATGCGCCGCACATGCAGCGGGCGCGCGAGGCCATTATTGCGCGCGGCGGTGCCGTTCACTGCAACGTCTTTACGCGTGTGCTTCTCGCGCTTTATGGAATCCTCGACTGGCGGAGCGTTCCCGAAATGCCGGTCGAAATCGTTCTGCTGCCGCGGTGGTTTCCCTTCCACCTGTCGAAGATATCTTACTGGGGGCGCACGGTTCTGGTGCCGCTGCTGGTGCTGCAGGCCTTGCGACCACGCGCGAAAAATCCGCTCGGCACCAGGATTGATGAGCTCTTTTTACAGCCGCCGGAATCGATCGGCGCGACGGCTAAGGCGCCGCACCAGCGCTGGATCTGGTTCCTGCTGTTTCGCGGCATCGATGTCATTCTGCGACCGGCCGTGAAACTCTTTCCGAAAAGTCTGCGCCGGCGCGCCATCGCCCGCGCGGTCGAATTCGTGACCGAACGCCTCAACGGAGAAGACGGTCTCGGTGCGATCTTTCCCGCCATGGCGAACGCGACGATGATGTACGATGTGCTCGGCGACAAGGCCAATGCTGCGATTGCGCGCGGGTCGATCGACAAGCTGCTGGTTGTTCACGATCGCGAAGCTTACTGTCAGCCGTGCGTATCGCCGGTGTGGGATACGGCTTTGACGTGCCATGCGCTGCTCGAAATCGGCGGCAGCGAAGCTTATGCGAGTGCCGTGCGCGGGCTCGATTGGCTGGTGCCGAAGCAGGTTCTCGACGTCGTCGGAGACTGGTCGACCCGCCGTCCCGACGTGCGGCCGGGCGGATGGGCGTTTCAATACGCCAACCCCCACTACCCGGATCTTGACGACACTGCCGTTGTCGTCATGGCGATGGATCGGGCCCGTCGAGCAGGTGAGGGGAACCGCTATGACCAGGCGATCGCGCGCGCGGTCGAGTGGGTGAAGGGAATGCAGAGTCGCAATGGAGGGTGGGCGGCCTTCGATGTCGACAATGTCTACGATTATCTCAACAACATTCCGTTCGCCGACCATGGCGCACTGATTGATCCGCCCACGGAAGATGTAACCGCGCGCTGCTTGTCGATGCTTGCGCAGCTCGGCGAGACACCGGACAAAAGCGAGTCGGCTGCGCGCGGCGTGGAGTACCTTCTCCGCACCCAGACGAAGGACGGCAGCTGGTATGGCCGTTGGGGCCTGAACTACATCTACGGGACCTGGTCGGTATTGTGTGCGTTGAACGCGTGCGGCGTCGATCACGGCTCTCCGGCGATCCGCAAAGCGGTCGATTGGCTCGTCGCGATCCAGAATCCGGACGGCGGCTGGGGCGAGGACGGCACGAGTTACAAGCTCGATTATCGCGGCCATGAGCCCGCTGCGAGCACGTCGTCACAGACGGCCTGGGCTCTTCTTGGCCTCATGGCCTGCGGCGAGGTTGATCATCCGGCGGTCGCGCGGGGCGTGCAATATCTCTTGCAGACGCAGACCGACACCGGTTTCTGGGATGAAGAACGCTTTACCGCGACCGGCTTTCCGAGGGTCTTCTACCTGCGCTATCACGGCTATCGCAGGTTCTTTCCGCTCTGGGCCCTTGCGCGATATCGCAATCTGAAAGAAAGCAACAGCGCGAAGGTGCCTTTCGGAATGTGACTCGTCAGCGGCCCGTCGCCTCGAGCCGGGCCCTCTGCGTCTGCGACAACCTTCCGTAAAAATCATCGAGTGCGATCTGCACGTTCGCGGCCGCGTAATTGATCGCCGTGAACTGATCGCCGGCGGAGTCCAGCCGCGCCAGTGGGTCGGCCGGGACCGGCTGCACGCACGAGGCGATCAGAAGCTTGGCCATGTCGGACGACACCTTGTGCAGGTTTTCGAGACTGGCGGCCTGCGCCTTGTCGGGCCGGATCTTCATCTCGATTTCCTTGATCAGGCGCTCCGCGCTGCCGACGTTCTGCGACGCACAGGCCTGGTACTGCCTGTTGGCGCCGCCTCGCATTCGACTGTCTGGCGCTGGATTGTCTTGAGGCTGTTCGACGGCAAAGTTGCTCTGCTGCGCGCTTGTCAGCGGGTCATAGAAGCCCTTGAGGGGCTGCCGCAGGGCAATGGCGCCATCGCGCACGACCCAGAGCGTTTGAACGAGCGCTCTCAACCGGTCCGGCGGCGACAGGTCTTCCAGCTGGTGACAGTCTGCCTTGATCGTCCTTGCTGCGTCGTTCATCGCGGTTTGCAGCTTTTCCAGAGCGGCATGTTGGGCATCGGACAGCTGCAGCATCTGCTCAAGTCTGGTAACCGGCCACCTGTCGTTGCCACTCGCCACGTCGTCACATTGTTCGGCCGAAACGCCGGTTCCGCTGTCGTCTCTCGCCGTGCCGGTCGTTGCAACGCGGGTCGGCGCCCGCACGCGGTCAAAGCGCCCGGCGATCGTGTCCGCAATCACGTCGAAGCCATGGCTGCGGAGCTGCGGGCCATAGTCGTCGGGCCAGAACGCAAAGCCGACCGCCTCTTCGTACGCTGTGGGCCAGGCAGCCGGCCCCGCACGGCCCAGGCGGGTTTTCACCACGCCGGGAGCGCCGCGGTCGGGAGGGGGTGAGGCCGCCCGCGCCGCGTTGGACGGGCGGTGCCGGTGGCTGCGCGGAACGTGGCCCAGATTCCCGAGCATCTGGCGGAAAGGCCGCGTCATCCCGCCGAGAATTCCTTGTGGCGACAATTGCGCCTGCGCAGGCCGATCCAGCGGGACCGCGGCGAGCAGCAGTCCTGTGACTATGACGGCGAGCGCGCGCATGGCCGTCCTCCAGGGGCGATCGTTACCTGTACCGTGAAGAAGCTTTGCGTTCTACACAACAGGCAAGTTCGCCCGAAAGTTCCATCGGACGGATTTTCGGCCGGGGATCAGCTGGCCTTGGCGAGCTCCGCCTGGGCTTTTGACTGGCGGATTTCTTCCATTTTGCGCTCGACGTGCTTGGAGAACACGTATTCGGCAGGGCGCTGGCGATCGAGCGGAATCTCGGGGGTCATGTCCCCTTCGGTCCGAGGGCCGCGCAGGCTGACTGTCAGCGCTTTCAGCGGATGGGCGACCGCGTCGTTGACGGCCGATGCCTCGTAACCGGAATGCACCATGCAATCGGCGCACTTCTCGTAATTGCCCGTGCCGTAGGCATCCCAATCGGTGCCGTTCATGAGCTCATCGAACGTCTTCGCATAGCCTTCACCGAGCAGGTAGCACGGCTTCTGCCAGCCGAAAATCGTGCGCGTCGGATTGCCCCAGGGCGTGCAGTGGTAGCTTTGATTGCCCGCAAGGAAATCGAGGAACATACTTGACTGGCTGAATGACCATTTCTTGCTCTTCGGCCCGCGCTTGAACACATCGCGGAACAGCTGCTTGGTCTTTCCCCGGTTGAGGAAGTGCTGCTGGTCGGGAGCGCGCTCGTAGGCATAGCCCGGCGAAACAGTGATGCCGTCGACGCCCAGGTCCATGACGGTGTCGAAGAAATTCGCGACACGATCGGCCTGCGCGGTGTTGAACAGCGTGCAATTGATGTTGACGCGGAAACCGCGCTCCTTCGCGACCTTTATTGCGGCCACCGCCCGGTCGTACACGCCCGGCTGACAGACCGAAGCGTCGTGCATCTCCCTGTCGCCGTCGAGATGAACCGACCAGGTGAAGAATGTGCTGGGCTCGTACTGCGACAGCTTTTTCTCCATCAGCAGCGCGTTGGTGCACAGGTAGACGAACTTCTTCCGCGCAATGATGCCGCGCACGATTTCAGGCAACTGCTTGTGCAGCAACGGCTCGCCGCCGGCGATCGAAACAACCGGCGCGCCGCATTCATCGACGGCATGAAGCGCGTCTTCGACCGACATGTTCTGGTGCAGGATGGGATCCGGATAGTCGATCTTGCCGCACCCGGCACATGCCAGGTTGCACCGGAACAGCGGTTCAAGCATCAACACCAGCGGATATCGCTTCCGGCCGGTCAGGCGCTGACGGACGACGTAACTACCGACAAACAGTTTCTGAAGGAGTGGGATGCCCAAGATTGATGTCCCTGCTTATTGATTTGTCACCGGTCACGTCCAGAAGATCGACTGGAACACGGAATTCAATATGCTCATCCTGGCCGGGCAGAGTGAACACTTCGACAGGAGTTATGCGCCGCAGTGCGTTGATGACGTCCCGAACCATGACTTCGGGCGCCGATGCGCCTGCTGTAATACCGACGACTTCAACGTCATGCAACCACTCCGGCTTTATTTCTGAACCATTTGCGATCAGATGGGTTGGGATGCCGGCTTCGACGCCGATCTCGCAGAGCCGGTTCGAATTGGAACTGTTCTTGGCTCCGACCACAAAAATAACGTCTACCAGCTTGGTCAGTTCGAGCAGGGCGGTTTGGCGATTCTGTGTCGCATAGCAGATATCCTGCGTGCCCGGGCCGACCACGTCCTTGAACCGGCGGAACAGCGCGGCAATGATCCCGCGGGTATCGTCGACGCTCAGCGTGGTCTGGGTCACATAAGCGACCGGCGTGTCCTCCGGAAGATTCAGCGCCTCGACGTCTTCTTCGGTCTGTACAAGCAGGACCGGTCCCGGGATCTGCCCGACCGTGCCCTCCACTTCGGGATGGCCGGCGTGACCGATCAGAATCACCGTGCGCCCCTGCCGCAGATAGTGGCGACCCTGGGCGTGTACCTTCGAGACCAATGGGCACGTTGCATTGAGCACCCGAAGTCCGCGTTCGGCTGCGTCCGCCTCAACCGTCTTGGCCACGCCATGTGCGCTGAAAATCGTGATGGCGCCGGGAGGCACTTCCGACAGATCCTCCACGAACCGGGCGCCACGCGCTTTCAGCGCATCGACCACCCATTTGTTGTGCACGATCTCGTGCCGCACGTAGACCGGCGGTCCGTACTTGTCGAGTGCGCGCTCGACAATCTCAATGGCACGTACGACGCCGGCGCAGAATCCGCGCGGCTTCGCCAGAACAACTTTCATTCCGCCCCCCCGTTCGTCCGGCTATTGGCCGCTTGCCGCCGGCGCCGAGCACGATCCTCGAGAAGAGCGATCTCGGATGGCTGCAATTCCGGAGCGTAACGCCCTCCGAAGACGTCGAACACTTTCGCAACGATTCCATTCGCGTCAAGGCCGGCCTTTGCGTACATGGCCGGCGGCGAATCGTGATCGATAAAGATGTCCGGCAGAATCATGCTGCGGACCTTGAAATTCGCGCGCTCCAGCGCGCCGTGTTCGGCAAGGGTCTGCATCACGTGTGCGCCAAAGCCGCCGATTGCTCCTTCCTCAATGGTCACAAGCAGCTCATGCTCGCGAGCCAGACGAAGGACGAGATCCTTGTCGAGCGGCTTGGCGAAGCGCGCGTCGGCCACCGTCGTTGAGATACCGTGGGCCGCAAGAGTCTCCGCCGCTTTCGAGCATTCCGCTAGACGCGTGCCGAGCGACAGCAGGGCGACAGTTGTCCCCTCTGTGATGATGCGTCCGCGTCCGATCTCAAGCGGTACGCCCGCGGCGGGAAGTTCGATCCCGACGCCGTCGCCGCGCGGATAGCGCAGCGCGGAAGGACGGTCGTCGATCTTCGCAGCGGTGGCGACCATGTGCACGAGTTCGGCTTCGTCGGCCGCCGCCATGATCACGAACTGCGGGAGGCAGCCCAGATAGGCAAGGTCGAACGAACCGGCGTGCGTCGGCCCGTCGGCGCCCACAAGGCCGGCGCGGTCCATCATGAAGCGAACCGGCAGTTGCTGAATGGCGACGTCATGCACGACCTGATCGTAGGCGCGCTGCAGGAACGTCGAGTAGATCGCGACAAAGGGTTTGTAGCCTTGGGTCGCCAGCCCTGCGGCAAATGTCACCGCGTGCTGTTCGGCGATGCCCACGTCGAAGGCGCGATCCGGAAATGCCTTCGCAAAGATGTCGACGCCGGTGCCTCCGGGCATCGCGGCCGTGATCGCAACGATGCGATCGTCTTTCTCGGCTTCCTTCACGAGACTTTCGCCGAACACCTTCGTGTACGACGGCGCATTTGAAACGGCCTTGTGCTGCTTTCCGGTCGAGACGTCGAACTTGACGACGCCGTGATACTTGTCCTTTGCGGCCTCGGCCGGCGCGTATCCTTTCCCTTTCTGCGTGCGCACATGCACGAGGAATGGTCCTTCGTCGGCATCCCGCACGTTTTCCAGAACCGGCAGCAGCTGACCGAGATCGTGGCCGTCGACGATTCCGACATAGTAGAAGCCGAGCTCCTCGAACAAGGTCCCGCCGGTAACAAAACCGCGCGCGAATTCCTCCGCGAGATAGGCCTTCTCCTTGAAGAATTTCGGCAGCTGGTCCGCAAACTGCTTGCCGATACCGCGCAACGACATGTAGGTCGGGCTCGACAGCAACCGCGTCAGATAATTCGACATTGCGCCCACAGGCGGGGCGATCGACATTTCGTTGTCGTTCAGGATGACGATCAGGCGCCGCTTCATCGCCCCGGCATTGTTCATGGCCTCATAGGCCATGCCAGCCGACATGGCGCCGTCACCGATCACGCAGATGACGTTGTGCTTCTGTCCGGAAAGGTCGCGAGCCACCGCCATGCCCAATCCGGCCGAAATTGACGTCGAGGAATGTGCGGCCCCGAAACAGTCGTATTCGCTCTCGGAGCGCTTCGTAAATCCGGACAGACCACCGCCGGTACGCAACGTACGGATGCGGTCGCGCCGGCCCGTCAAAATCTTGTGCGGATACGCCTGATGCCCCACATCCCAGATTAACTTGTCATTGGGTGTGTCAAAAATGTAGTGGAGGGCCACGGTCAGTTCGACTACACCGAGGCTCGCGCCAAGATGACCGCCGGTCACTGCGACGGCGTTGATCGTTTCGGCGCGCAATTCATCGGCAACCTGCTGAAGGTGCCGCGCATTGATACGGCGCAGATCGGCAGGACTCTTTATGGAGTCTAGGATGGAAGGCGTTGCTTGCTTCAAGGTGTCGTCATTGGGCGCCGTCATGCTTTGATTATCCTTCGCCGATGAACGGAGGCACAGATGCCTTGGCAGATCCCCACGGAAAATATTCGCTCGCCCAATTCGTGCTTTGTCCGTCTGCCATGAAGTTTCTAGTCAGCGTCAATCAATGACAAGAGCAAAAGTTCCGCTTTGGAGGTATTGGATAATGGGTCATTTGACCATGGATAGGGGCGTCATTGTGTTCAGAAGGCCACGGCACGCATGCTAGGGTCCTGGGTCACTTTCGTCGTTCGCCTCTGTATCCGATTTCCTTGGCCGATCATAGTCTTAGGTCTCCTCGGCGCCGCCGTCAGCGCGGTCTATTCGGTACGTCATTTCGCGATCACCACCGATATCAATCAACTGATTTCACCTGATCTTGATTGGCGCAGGCGCGAGGCCGAATTCGAAAAGGCCTTCTCGGGCCATTTCGGGTCGACACTGGTGGTCGTCAATGCCCCGACGCCTGAATTCGCCGCCCAGGCCAGTGCCGAGCTGGTGGGCCGGCTCCAGGGGCAAGCTCAGCTCTTCCGCTCGGTCGAGGATATTGAAGGTAGTGAGTTTTTCGCCCGCAACGGCTTGTTGTTCAAGCCGGCCGACGATGTTGCCGCGATTGCCAAAGGGCTCGGGCAGGCGGGGCCCCTGATCGGCACACTGGCCAGCGACCCCAGCCTGCGTGGCCTCACGCGCGCGCTATCGCTCGGCCTCATAGGCGTGCAGAACAAGATGGTCACGCTCGACGCGCTCGCGCGGCCCCTCTCCATGGCGTCGACGACGATCGAGGCCGTGCTCGCCGGACGACCCGCGTCATTTTCCTGGCTGTCGATGCTCAACGGCGAGGATTCGAAACCGGATGATCTGCGCCGCCTGATCGAAGTGCATCCGGTTCTCGATTTTTCCGCGCTGCGCCCGGGCAAGAGCTCCAGCGACGCAATTCACCGGACAGCGGACGAGCTTCAGCTCGGCGAAAAATATCAGGCCCGCGTGCGGCTGACAGGTTCCGTGCCGATGGCCGATGAGGAATTCGGCACGGTCGAAGATGGCGCTCTCGCGAACACCATCGGCACCATCATCGTCGTGCTCACTATCCTGTGGCTGGCGCTTCGGTCGGCACGCATCATTGTCGCCGTCGTCATCAACCTGTTCGTGGGCCTGGCGCTGACCGCGGCGATCGGTCTGGCGCTGGTCGGCGCGTTGAACATGATATCGGTCGCATTTGCCGTCCTGTTCGTCGGGCTTGGCGTCGACTTCGGAATCCAGTTCGCGGTGCGCTACCGGGCGGAACGACACGATGTACCGAAGCTTCACTCGGCGCTGGTCCGGGCCGCCGAAAAAATCGGAGTGCCCCTGACGCTCGCTGCGGCCGCCGTGGCGGCCGGCTTCATGTCGTTTTTGCCGACCGATTACCGCGGAGTCTCGGAACTGGGCCAGATCGCCGGCATGGGAATGCTGATCGCTTATGCGAGCAGCATCACGCTCCTGCCGGCGCTGATATCGGTGCTCAACCCGCCGGGCGAGTCCGACAGGATAGGTTATCGCGCGCTCGCGCCGATCGACCGTTTTCTGGAGACGCACCGTCTTCCCGTCATTGTCGGGACGCTTGCTGTCGCCGTGCTGGGGTCACCTCTGCTCTACCGGCTTACATTCGACTTCGATCCTATCCATTTGCGCAGCCCGGAAACGCAATCCATCTCGACTTTTCTAGAACTGGGCGGTGATCCGCGAGCCGGGATCAATTCGGTCAACGTGATCATGCCGTCGCTCGACGAGGCTGCGACCGCTGCCGGGACGCTGCAGAAGCTGCCGGAAGTCCTGCAGGTCTCGACGCTGCTCAGCTTCGTGCCGCAGGATCAGGACAGGAAGCTGGCACTGATCCAGGACCTGAGCCGCCGGCTCGGGCAGTCGTTGCATCCTTCGGCGTCGGCCAAAGCGCCAACCGATCCGGAAAATATCGCGGCACTGAATGGCATGGCTGATCAGCTCAAGAAGATTGCCGGCAATACCGCAGGCCCCGGCGCGGATGCAGCCAGACGACTCGCCGAAAACGCCGGGAGACTGGCGCAGGCCGACGAAGCGGCACGATCACGCGCGCAGACGGCCTTTGTCGTCCCGCTGCAGACGAGCCTCAATCAGCTGCGCGGATTTCTGACCGCGACGCGCGTCACAAGGGAGAATTTGCCGCAATCGCTCAGTCGCCTTTGGGTGACGCCGGATGGACGGGCACGCATCGAAGTGGCGCCCAAAGGCGACACCGACGATACGGAAGTTTTGAGGACGTTCGCGCGTGCGATCCTTGCGGTCTATCCGAATGCCACCGGAGGTCCGATTTCCATTCTTGAATCAAGCCGCACGGTCGTCAGGGCCTTCTTTGAAGCGGGTTTTTACGCGCTCATTTCGATCGCGATATTGCTCTGGATCGTCCTGCGTCGCTTCGGCGATGTGCTGCTCACACTCGTGCCGCTCGTTCTCGCCGGTGTCGTCACGCTTGAAATCTGCGTGCTGATCGGAATGCCGCTCAACTTCGCGAATATCATCGCACTGCCGCTGCTGCTCGGCGTCGGCGTGGCTTTCAAGATCTACTACATCATGGCGTGGCGCTCGGGCCGGACAAATCTGCTGCAGTCGAGCCTCACGCGCGCCGTGATCTGGAGCGCGCTCACCACTGCGACGGCCTTCGGAAGCCTCTGGCTCTCAAAGCATCCGGGTACGTCGAGCATGGGCAAGCTGCTCGCCCTGTCACTGGCGTGCACGCTGGCGGCAGCGGTGCTATTTCAGCCCGCGCTCATGGGCAAGCCCCGCAGGGCCAAGGATCCTTGAGCATATATCGTCGGCCGGCGTCGCCCGCGGATTTGCCGCCTTGCGACTGCCCGTCGAAGATCGCGACGGCGATTGCGCAGGGGCGCGGCCAACCGTGTCCTCTGTTTCGACGCGGGTCCAATTCTCGCCGCCACAAAGAAAGCCCAGGACGCAGCCCTGAATGCGCAGCGTGTTGGGATCGGACAGGCTGATGCTCGACGAATAGGTTTGCCCGTTCTGCGCGTTGTAGACATTTCCCTCCCACTTGTTCGGCTTCGTCGGCGCCATGTCGAGCAGGACCGGCATGCCCAGCGTCGGCCGGTTTCGCAGGTTGGGATCGGGATTTTTCGTGTCAGCGCCGGGCCGCGCTTCCCAGGCAACCACGCCCCAGAGGTGGCCGCTACAGTCAACGATTTTGATCCGCGCGACACGGTCGGCCACCAGCCATTCCCCGACGGGCGAGGGCTGCTGGGAAGGTTGCGCGGGTTGTGAGCGGGCTGCGCCGCCTGCGGTGAGGCAAAGCAAGGTTGCTGCGCAGATCGGCCACGACTTGCCGGTCCTGGGCTTAGCTCGATTTGTCACGTGCGAGACACCTAAATTGCGACCAGAGGCATTTCGTACACCTGAAAATAGATGAAATCGCGGCTTGTTCCGGTTTTTTCAAAAACCGCATTGTGGGTATTTGGAACTCGGCCGCAAGGCCGGTCGTTCTTTTCTCGGGCGAACGCTGGCCGTTTTGGGGGCAAATGGAGTCTATTGTGTGCGATCTTCGTGCGGATCTTTGTCCGCCAGCTCCGATTCCTCGCGCCAAAGCACTGGGCCCCTTGGCGCTGCTGCGGGTGCTCGCGAAAAACCCGCTGGAGGCATGGACCGAGGCACATTTCCGGCAGCCGGTCGTGGTTTCGGGCCTCGCGATCGGACGCGTTGCGGTAGTCAGCGACCCGACCGCTATCCGACGCGTCTTGCTCGAGAACTGTGACAACTACGAGAAGGACTGGCTGCAGCGCCGTGTCCTTTCGGCCGGTCTCACCGGCGGCTTGCTGACCGCCGAAGGAGACAACTGGCGGACGCAGCGCCGTGTATTGGCGCCGCTTTTCGCACGCAAGACCGTGACGGGCTTTTCAGCGGCGATGGTCGAGGCCGCAGAGCGGCTGACGGGCCGGCTTGCTCAGCGCGACGCGGATGTAACCGATGTCTCCGTGGAGGTGACCCGCGTTACCCTCGAGGTGCTGGAGCGCACCATCTTCTCCGACGGAATCGGCCGCGACGCGGAGGATATCCGCCTGGCGATGAAGCGGTATTTCGAGACAATCGGACGTATCGATCCCCTCGACATGCTGGGTATCCCGGCCATCGTGCCGAGGCCGCGCCGATGGAAGATCCGTCCGACGCTGCGGCTGTTCGAATCGACGATCGACACGATCATCTCGATGCGTCGTGAGCGTATCAGGCGGGATCCGCACGGAGTGCCGCGCGACATTTTGACCTTGCTGCTGGAGGCGGCCGATCCGGACACGGGCGAACCGCTGTCCGAAAGCGAGATCCGCGCCAACATTTTGACCTTCATCGCGGCCGGTCACGAGACCACCGCGAACTGCATTTGCTGGTCGCTGTATCTGCTGTCGCAGTCCGACGAGTGGCTTGAACGGGTTCACGGCGAGGCGGCCCGTGAATTCGCCGGTCCCTTGGAAGGACTCGCGGATCGGCTGGTGCAGACCCGCGCCGTGGTCGACGAAGCCAATCGTCTTTATCCGCCCATCACCGCGATAAGTCGCGTGGCCAAGGGTCCCGACGTTCTGGCAGGCGAGCCGATCAGCCGCGGCACCATGGTCGCTATCGCACCCTACGTCTTGCATCGGCACCGGACGTTGTGGCAAAGGCCGGACAGTTTCGACCCGATGCGTTTCCTTGGCGAGGCACGCAATTCCATCGACCGGTTTTCCTACCTTCCATTCGGTCTTGGGCCGCGGACCTGTATCGGCGCCAGCTTTGCGATTCAGGAGGCATGTATTGTCGTGGCTGCGATCGCGCGTGCTTTCACCGTCGAAATGGCGCCCGGCCATGAGCCTTGGCCGGTGCAGAAAGTGACATTACGACCCGGTGGAGGCCTGCCCATGATTTTCCGGCGACGCGGCTCGGCGCGGTACGATGCTCCGGGCCTTGTGCCGGACCTCGACAATCCGTGATTGCGGCGGGCTTTTCCGAAAATGAACGAGACAACGAACCGTCCAGGTGGCTCGCATGCGGCCGTCGACAAGACGATGATGGAGCGCTGCATCCGTCTTTCCGCAAAGGGCATCGAACAGGGAGAAATGCCGTTCGCGGGCCTGATTGCCAGGGGCGGCGACGTTCTGGTGGAGACACCAAATCAAGTCGCAGCCAGCGGCGATGCCACTCGACACGCCGAATTGGTCGCGATGTCGAAGGCACAGGGGATTCTCGGACACAAGAACCTGTCGGACTGCACCCTTTATTCGATGGTCGAGCCCTGTCCGATGTGCGCGTTTGCGGCAAGGGAGATACGCATCGGGCGCGTCGTGTTCGCCATCCGGTCGCCCGTGATGGGCGGATTGTCGAAATGGAACGTCTTGCGTGATCCGAGCCTTTCCGGTGCCCTGCCTGAGGTTTTCGGCCCGGTACCGGAGGTGATTGCCGGGCTGATGCAGAGCGAAGCGGAGCAGGTCTGGCAAGCGTGGAATCCGCTGATTTGGGCGCTGATCAAGCGACGCGGATACCTTGGAGGTGAGCCCGACGAAACGGCGAGCATCACTCTTCCTGCCCTCCCGGAGCGCTCCGGATGGCTGCGCAGGCTCTTCACCTTCCACAACCACAGTCCCAACTTTTTCCGAAAGCTGCGGCTCTAGCTATTGGCCGTGATCCTCGAGGACTTTCAGACAGACTTTCCTGATCCGCTGCCGGTTGTCCTGTAGGCAGCCAAGAACGCGGAGCGTGTCGGGAATTGCGTCTTTGCAGAACCTGGTCGCATCCGGTGCGCAGGCAGCCTGTTCTTCCGGAGTGCCCTGGAACGGATTGAACGATGCCGGCGGCTTCTTGTCATCCGCGGCAAATGCCGGCGCGCTCAGAAGTTGAATCGCGGCGAGGACCGCGCAAGTTCTCACATACATTGTGCTGGGCCTGATTTTCGTGCATTGTTTTTCTGTCAATTGCAACAGTGCGTTCACGTTCCACAGAGGAACCGGGTATGCTCAAAAGTCGTTGCGTTGGTTCGGGGCGGTTTTCAAGAAAAGTAAAGCAGGCACTGGGCTCGTTCACAAGGCTCGCAGGCATTTTTGCGCTTGCTGTTTTATTTTCTGTTTGTGTTGCAGATTCGTCCCGCGCACAAGCACCATTCAACCGGTTAGCCGGTCAATGGTCCGGGGCCGGCAGCATCGATCTCGCGAACGGCACACGCGAGCCGATCCGATGCCGGGCAAGCTACGACGTGCTCGGCAGCCAGAAGGAATTGCAGCTCAATATCCGTTGTGCCAGCGAGAGCTATAATTTCGATCTGCGCGCCAACGCCACTTATTCGGCGGGTTCGGTCAGCGGCTCCTGGAGTGAGGCGACGCGGCTTGTCGCCGGCACCATCTCCGGCAGGGCCGACGGCGATCATATTCGTGTCATGGCCCAGGCCGTAGGTTTTACGGCAAGCCTGAGCCTGACTACGCATGGCGGCCGTCAGTCGGTCGTGATCAGGACGCAGAGCGCCGACGCAACCATCAAAGGCGTGTCCATCAACCTCAGGCGCAGGTCGTAACCGCGCCCTTACTCTGCCGAGGACCGCAGCAGCGACCGCTTGGACGTGCGGCGCACGGTCTGGCTGAGGAACATGGCGATCGGCCGCAGCATGAACATGTCTGCGACAAGGGCTGCGACCATCGCAAACGCGCTGAGCCAGCCGAACAGACGCAGCGAGGGGAGGCTGGACAGGACCGTCATCGCGAGGCCGCAGGCAAGCACCGCCGACGTCAGGATCAGCGGCGGGCCGACCAGAATCGTGGCGCGCTCGACGCCGACGGCGGGATTGGGGTCGATGTCCTCGATCTGCAGGCGGTTGAGGAAGTGTATGGTCGCGCTCAGGCCGAGGCCGAATGAGACGGTCAGCGCGATCACGCTGGCGAACTGCAGTCCCTGGCCGAGCACCAGCAACACGCTGCCGGCAAGCACGATCGGAAAGAGTCCGGGCAGGATGCTGATCAGCATGACGACGGGCGACCAGAACGCGAGCCCGATAAACGCCGCCACGAAGACGATTTCGATCGTCAGCCCTCTGCTCAGTTTGTCGATCATGAGCGCACTGTTGCGGGCGGATATCACCGACAGGCCGGTCACGGCGATCTTGTAGTCGGGGTACTTCGCCCTCAGGCCGTCAAGCTGCTTGCTTATCCGGTCGACAATCGGCAGCAACTGGCTGGCATCCGAATCCGGAACCCGTCCGCTGACGATGACCGCGTCCTGCTCGGCGGAAATGAACCGGCGCGTCAGGTAGGGCGGCAGCAGTTCGACATACTGCTTGAGTGTCTCGACATCCGATTTGTGCAGCTTCTCGGCGAGCCATCGCCGCAGGGTGTCGAGCGACCAGACGTTGCCGATTCCGGGCTGGTTCTCGAGCAGCGCGTGCACGTCGGAAATAACCGCCAGGGTATCGGGGTCGTAGAGCGAGGCTCCCCTGGGGAACTGGATGTAGACGTCAAAGGGATTCGCGCCCGTCAGCTTGATGTCGAGACGGCGCGTCGCCTGCACGGCACGTTCGCGGTCGGGTACCTGGTCGGCAAGGCGGTAGCGCGGCTGCAGCTGGATATAGGCAACCGAGAGCAAGACGACGACGAGCAGGCTGAGGAGGGAATAGAGGCCGGGCCGCGCCACCATGCGAATGGCGATCCAGCTGCAAAGCCGGCGCAGGGCATCGAGTGCGCTGTCCATGTTTCGCACGGCCGCGACAAACGTGGATTCGTTGCGGATGAGCAGCGCCCCGAGCAGCGGCACTCCCATCAGGACCGCCACCAGCGCGACCACGACCGCGATCAGCCCGGCTTCCCCGAAGGTGCGGATGAGATCGGAGGACGAGAACTGCAGGGCGACGAACGAAACGCCGGCAGTCGCGTGCGTGAGGACGCAGGCCGGTCCCACGATCAGGAGCGCGTTGCGGAATGCCTGGATCTTGTCGTCGCCGGCGAGCAGCCGGTCGCGCGCAGCGAAGGTGATCTGCATGCTGTCGGAAAAACTGATGACCATGATGAGCGGAGTCATCACGTTCAGGAACATGTTCAGGCTGAATCCGAGCCAGCCGAGCGCGCCCAGCGCCATGAGGATCGCGAGCAGCGGCGGCGCCGCCGCTATGATCATGAACGACGGGCGGCGGAAAAATATGATGGCGATCAGGCAGCCGACTGCGAATCCGAGAGTGTTGTAGACGAGCCGGTCGCGCTGGATCGCGTTGCGGATCTCGAGCTGCATCACCGGCACGCCGGAAAGCTCGACTTTGAGCCCGGTGCCTTCCAGGTGTGTTCTCACCTCGTCGCGGACCGCTCCGACCGTTGGACCGAGCTTGTCGGGCGCGGTCGACGAAGGCTCGAGTGCGAGCACCATCAGGGTGAGCTTGCCGTCTTCCGACAGCATCTTGCCGCGGATGATTTCGTTCGACATCACCCGCTTGATCAGCGCCTGGTAGTCGGCGCCTTGCGGCAGCGGATTCGGAAAGAGAGGCGGCGGGATGATCCCGTTGTCGGGCGGCTCACGGGCCGAGAATATGGAGATCAGTCCGCGCGTCCCGTCGATCAGCTGCACCTCGATCGCCAGATCGCGCAGTTTCTCCAGTGTCGGGCGCTCGAGCAGGCTGTCGCCTTCGATGACGATGAGAACGTCGAACTCGTTCGACGGAAAACGGCGCGTGACCTCTTCGTAGGTCCGGAATTCCTCGGTTTCCGACTTGAACAGCTGGCTGAGCGAATCGTCGACCTTGACCCGTGCAAATCCCACGGCCGCGATCGCGCTCAGCACGATGAATACAATCGCACACAGTTTCTGGTGCGACAGGGCGAAAAAGCCGATGCGTTCAATTCCCAGCGCAAGATTCCGTGGCTTTATCGCCCGCGGCGAGGATTTCGAGTCGCGGTCCGTTGGCGGAAGGCTGGTCACTGATACCCGGTCCAGGTGGCGCTGAATGATGGACTTTCAGATCGGAAATTTCCATTAGGCCGAGGTTGAGTATTCTTCAGCAACATCTGCAAGTTTCTTCGCCGACGCAATGCCGGCGCCCCATCGGCGTTCGATGTAATCGATCACCATCTGCTTGAAATCGGCCGTGAGGGTGGGTCCCCGCAGCGTCGCCGCCTTTTTCCCGTCGATAAAGACGGGTGCCGTCGGTTGCTCGCCGGTGCCTGGCAACGAAATGCCGATGTCGGCATGCTTGCTCTCGCCGGGCCCGTTGACGATGCAGCCCATAACCGCGACGTTGAGCGTTTCCACGCCGGGATAACGTTTTTTCCAGTCCGGCATCGAATCGCGGATGAAACCCTGGATTTCGGCTGCCAGCTCCTGGAATGTCGTCGAGGTTGTACGCCCGCAGCCGGGACAGGCCGCCACCAGCGGCACGAACGTCCGCAGCCCCATCGTCTGCAGCAGCTCCTGCGCGACCTGAACCTCACGGGTGCGGTCGCCGCCCGGCTCCGGCGTAAGCGAAATGCGGATGGTGTCGCCTATGCCCTGCTGCAGAAGCACGCCCATCGCCGCCGACGAGGCGACGATGCCTTTCGAGCCCATGCCGGCTTCGGTCAGCCCGAGGTGCAGCGCATAGTCGCAGCGGCGTGCAAGCTCGGCATACACGGCGATCAGGTCTTGCACTGCCGACACTTTCGCCGACAGGATGATCCGGCTTCTCGGCAGGCCGATCTCTTCGGCACGCGCGGCCGAAAGCAGCGCCGACTGCACCATGGCCTCGTGGGTCACCTCGCGCGCGTCGCGCGGACGCGGTGATTTGGCATTCTCGTCCATGAGACGCGTGAGCAGCTCCTGGTCGAGCGAACCCCAGTTGGCGCCGATGCGCACCGGTTTGCCGTACCTGAGCGCCATTTCGATGATGGCGGAGAACTGCTTGTCCTTCTTGTCCTTGAACCCGACGTTGCCGGGATTGATGCGGTATTTGTCGAGCGCCTCGGCGCAGGCCGGATGATCGGCCAGAAGCTTGTGGCCGATGTAGTGAAAGTCGCCGACGATCGGCACGTTCACGCCCAGTTTTGCCAGCCGCTCCTTGATATGCGGCACGGCGGCGGCCGCCTCGTCGCGGTCGACAGTAATGCGCACGAGCTCGGACCCGGCCGCAGCGAGGGCCGCAACCTGTCGCGCGGTTGCTTCGACATCCGCCGTGTCGGTATTCGTCATCGATTGCACCACGATCGGCGCTCCGCCGCCGACGGTGACGCCGCCGACGCGGACTGCGACAGATTTGTGACGCTGCAAAGGGGCTGTGCTCATACGTATCGTCCAGACCAACGGGTATGCGGAGCCACGTCTCCCGCCCGCGCGGGCCTACGGTTTCCGCCTTGTCGCCCTCGATTGTAGCCAGTTCCACTAGCGGGTGGGAATCCTTTAGACTCCGGCTTTGTCGGGCATTGTGGCATTTTTTGTCAGAACTGCCGAATCCATTGATCGCGCGGTTCGCTCGAACTGTTCGGCCAGCCTGCGCAACTCCTCGGCAATATAGGGATCGCCACAACCGGCTGCACGCCGGCGGCAGTAGGTGCTTTCGCTCAGCAGGAATTGTATGGCGTTCATGGGCTCTTTTTCTTGATGTGCATGAGCCGCCCACAACGCGCTTGTCGCGGGTTCGTTCCGGGCGGGCGACGTCCGGTCGCGAGGGCTGCCGGACGATCTGCTGCAGTAACGCGTGAAGCTTTGCGGCCTCGACAGGCTTCTGCAGGACCGGGGCGTGGAAGATTCGGCGACAATGCTGTCCGGGCCGTAGCCGGTGACGAACGCAAACGGGCTCTTGCGGCTGACAAGGATATCGGCGACCGCACAGGTCTTCTTGCCGCCCGGATTAACGTCGGGAATGCCCGCCTGCACATTGTTGCGCTTTGCGGCCACCGCATCGCTGAACCGGCTGTAGGGCCCGTCGACCTTGTGCACTGACATGGTGCAGCGAAGGCCGACTCCTCCCACAGCAGCTGCTCAACTGCCATATCGTGCGCCACGCCGATTTCGGACAAACACCCCGTTCGCTCCGGCAAAGGCGGGGCCGGAGCGCCTGCGGACAATGCAATTCGCCGATGCGGGGAAAGTTCCGTTCCGGCAGTGCGATATTAGGCAGCCACTCACCCGGGCAACGAACGGCGTTGTCGGGCCGTCACCGATATGGTTAAAGTCAGTCTCTTATTGTGGGAACGCAAAACTCCGCCTTTTCAAGGCGATAGAGGCCAGGGCGACCGGCTGACCAACCGGCGTCGTGCGGGGGTGGTATCGATGCCGCGGATGAAGGGTGCGGAACTCATCACCGAGTTCCTGATCAAGAGCAAAATCCCGTACGTGTTCGGGATTTGCGGCCACGGCAACGTCGGCATCCTCGATACGCTCTACGAGGCACGCGACCGCATCACGCTCGTCTCGCCGCGTCACGAACAGGTGGCCGCGCACATGGCCGACGCCTATTTCCGCGTCCGGCACGAGGCGGTGGCGACGCTGACCTCGTGCGGGCCGGGCTCATGCAACATCGTGATGCCGCTCGCGGTTGCGATTTCGGATTCGTCCGCGCTGCTTGCGATCACCGCGAATGTGCCGACGTCGCAGTTCAATCGCAGCCCCTTCCAGGAAATCAACAAGCACTTCCAGGCGGACTTCCCGAACATCATCCGGCCCGTCGTCAAGCGCAGCTTCCAGCCCACCCGCGTCGACATGCTGCCGCTGGCATTGCGCCAGGCGACCGCGACAATGCTGTCGGGCCGGCCGGGACCGGTGAACGTGGACGTGCCGTTCAATGTCTTCCAGGAAGACGATGATGTCGAAATTCCATCGCCGTCGCCGCCGCTCAATGCGCAACGCAGCGGTGCGTCGCCCGATGAGGTCGCGGCCTGCGTCGAGCTGATCCTGAAATCGGCGCGTCCGGTGATCTTCGTCGGTCACGGCGTCACCCTTTCGGAAGCATCCCGCGAACTCACCGAGTTCGCGCAGCGGTTGCAGATTCCGGTGATCTCGTCGCCGAACGGCATGGGCACGCTCGACATGACCGATCCGCTGTCGCTCGGATTCATCGGCCGCAACGGTGCCTATCCCGCCAACGAAGCGGGCCGGCGCGCGGATCTGGTGATCGCCATCGGCGCGCGCTTCGATGACCGCTCGGCATCGTCCTGGATGCCGGGCTACTCCTGGAACTTCCCTCACACCAAGCTGATCCATGCCGATGTCGACCCGGCCGAGCTCGGCCGCAACTATCCGCCCGACATCGGCGTGATGGCCGACGCGCGCACGTTCCTGCGCCAGCTGCTTGCCGAGATCGACCGGCGCAACCCAAAGCGGGAAGCGACAAAGGCCTGGATCGCCGATATCCGCAAATGGCAGTCCGAGTGGGCCGATTTCATCCGGCCGAATTTCGAGGCACATGCATCGCCGATCCGTCCCGAACGCATCGTGGCCGATTGCCAGGCCGTGCTGCCGCCGGACGCCATCCTGTGCTGTGACGTCGGCGTGAGTCACAACTGGTACATGCAGTTCTGGAAGGCGCGGCGCCCGCAGACGATGCTCAATTCGTGGGGTTTCTCGGGAATGGGCTTTGGCGCTGCCGGAGCGCTTGGCGCCAAACTTGCCGCGCCCGACCGGCCGGTCGTCGCCGTGACCGGCGACGGCTGTTTCACCATGGTGCCGCACGTGCTGTGCACCGCGGTCGAGTACAACATCCCCGTGGTATGGGTGATCTGGAACAATTTCGGCTGGGTTTCGATTCGTGACATCCAGCTCGGGATGTTCGGCGGCCGCGAGCACGGGACGATGTTCCACGAAGGAGCGAACAACAAGCCCTACAATCCCGACTTTGCCGCCTGGGCGCGTGCAACGGGAGTCGAGGCGATGACGGTGACGAAGTCGCAGGATTTCAAGGGTGCGCTCGAGCACGCGATCAAGGCCAACAAGCCGTTCGTGCTCGACGTGCATGTCGACGCCGAAGTCCGCCCGCCGTCGACCGGCGCCTGGCAGTTGCCGCCGACGCCGTACAAGGAGCCGGTCTTCGGCAGGCGCTATCTGCCGGATGCCGTGCCGGCGAAATAAGAAGAGACAGCTGGGGGCGAATGACGTGAAACAGCAGGGCAAGCTGAGAGCAGGAGCAAATCCGCGGCCGCGAAGCCAGCCGCGCATCACCGCGTTGCGCGGCGGCGGCACCGGGCAGCCCCGCAGCGGCGTGCAGTCGCTTGCCCGCGCCTTCGCCATCCTGGAAGAAATCGCGCGCAACCGCGACGGGATCGGGCTTGCCGACCTCTCCAAGCGGGTCGGGCTGCACAATTCGACGACGTTCCACCTGGTCAAGACCTTGGTGTCGCTCGGTTACGTCCGGCAGATGCAGGATTCCAAACGCTACCGGATCGGCCGTCCGCTGTTTGCGCTGGCAGCGAGCGCGCTCGATGAAGTGGAAATGGTGAGCCTGGCGATGCCCGTTCTCGAGGACCTGTCGCGCGAGAGCGGCGAAAGCGCGCATTTTTCCGTACGGCTCGACGACGCGGTGGTCGTGCTTGCGCGCACCGGCGGGAAGGGCGCTTTCCAGCTGAACGATCGCGCGGGCGTCGTGCGGCCTGCGCATTGCACCGCGCTCGGCAAGATCATGCTTGCCGCGCTGGCGGACGACCAGTTCGAGCAGTTCCTCGCGCGCGCCGAGCTCAAGCCGTTCACGCCGAAATCAATTACCGCGGCGGAGACCTTGCGGCGTGAGATTGCCGAGGTGCGGCGCACCGGCCTTGCCATCGACGACGGTGAATTCGACGCCGAGGTGCGCTGCGTCGCCGTCCCCGTCCGCGATTTCAGCGGGCAGGTCATCGGTGCCATCGGTATTTCGGGGCCTGTCTGGCGGCTGTCGATCGAGGCTCTGCACAAGCGTGCGCGCCTTGTGCGCACGGCTGCCGACCGGCTGTCGGCGGAATTCGGGTTTGCCGGCAGCATCAGGGCTGCGGTCTGATCCCGGAGCGACCGGGACGTCCAACATCCGGCGGGTAAATCATGACATACGTGATCGTTGCATACTGGCGGCCGCGCGCGGGGCAAACCGAAAAAGTCGAAGCGATCCTGCGTGAGCTTGCCGCGGCGGCCCGCACGGAGCCCGGCAATCTGGAATTCGTCGTCAACCGCTCGCACAACGATCCGAACGAATTTCTGCTGTACGAACAATACAAGGACGAACAGGCGTTCATCGACCACCAGCAAACCGCACACTTCAGGAAACTCGTGCTGGAAGGCGCTCTGCCGCTCCTCGAGCGGCGCGAACGCCACGCCTATTCCGTCATCGCCTGAGATGTGTCCTTGACGAAGGAAGCAATAAAGATGTCGCTCGCCGGAAAGAAAGTTGTCGTTGTCGGAGGCTCGTCAGGCATCGGTCTTGCGACCGCGGAACTTGCCAGGCGGGAGGGCGCCGACGTCGTGGTCGCCTCGCGCAACGCCGGGCGTCTGCAGGCCGCTGCCGACAAGATCGGCGCGACCGCCATCCCCGCCGATGTCACCAGCGACCAAAGCGTCGCCGATCTTTTCCGCAAATGCGGCCCCGTCGATCATGTCGTCGTGACGGCTGCGCAGCTGCGCACCGGGCCTTTCAGGACCGTCGCCATGGACGACGTCCGCGCGACGATGGAAAGCAAATTCTGGGGAGCCTGGCGCGTCGCGCGTTCGGCGGAGATCCGTGCCGGCGGCTCGCTCACGCTCGTGACCGGATACCTCAGCACGCGCCCGCGGCCGGGGGCCGCGATCGTCGGCGCAGTCAATGGCGCGCTCGAATCCCTGACCAAGGGCCTGGCGCTTGAACTGGCGCCGGTCAGGGTCAACGCCGTGTCCCCCGGGACGATCGACACGCCGATCCGCGCCGGCATGCCGGAAGCCGCCCGCCGCGACATGCTGGCAAAAACCGCCGCCGCTTTGCCCGTCGGCCGCGTCGGCGCGGGCGAGGATATCGCCCGGCAGATCCTGACATTTATGAACGTCGGCTTTGCGACCGGCTCGGTCGTCTATATCGATGGCGGCGCGCTGGTGGTGTAGCAGGCTGTTGAAAAAGCTCTCCTTGTCATTCCGGACGCCGCCAACGGGTCGGCGCGAAGCGCGGCCCGATGACAGGCTCCGCGGCGATCCGGAATCCAGAAACACCGGGAAAATTAATGCGGCTGGATTTGCGGGTTGCGATTTCAGCGCGCCCCGGAATGACTTAGAAACGTTTTCAATAGTCTGCTAAATTGTGCTCGTCGTAACGATTTCGAACGGGGAGAGCCTCATGGCACAGCGGACGGCGTATATCCCGCATGGCGTGATTCCGGCGGTTCTGCTGCCGTTCGACAACGATCTTGCGATCGACGAGGCGAGCTTCCGCAGGCACCTGCGCGACGTCGCCGCGGTCGAGGGCCTGTCCGCGATCACCATCAACGCGCATTCGACCGAAGTCGCCTCGTGCACTTTCGACGAGCAGAAGCGCGTGCTCGACATCGCGCAGGACGAGATCGGCGCCCGCATGCCGCTGGTGAACGGCATCTGGGCCGACGGCAGCATCGAGGCGGCACGCATTGCCCGCATGGCGACGCAGGGCGGCGCATCGGCGCTGCTGGTCTTTCCGCCGGCGCCGTTCACGCTCGGCCAGTCTCCGGCGATGGCGCTGGCGCATGTGAAACGCATTGCGGACGCGACCGATCTGCCGCTGATCGTGTTCCAGTATCCGCTCGCGACCGGGCAGGGCTATCCGAAGGAGACGCTGCTGAAGATGTGCGAGGAGGTGCCGTCGATCCGCGCCATCAAGGACTGGATCGGCAACGTGCCGCACCACGAATGGCACATCCGCACGCTGCAAAGCCTGCCACGGCCGGTGAACGTTCTGACGACGCACAGCTCGTGGCTGTTCTCCTCGCTCGTTCTCGGCTGCAACGGCCTGCTGTCGGGATCGGGCAGCGTCATCGCCGATCTGCAGGCGCGGCTGTTCCGTGCCGTGCAGAAGAACGATCTCGCCGAGGCGAAGCGCCTTAACGCGCGCATCGAGCCGACCGCGCGCGTGTTCTACGCCGACCCGTTCGTCGACATGCACAACCGCATGAAGGAGGCGCTGGTGCTGCTCGGCAAGTTGCCGCGCGCCGTGGTGCGCCCGCCGCTGGTCAAGATCGAGCGGAGCGAGGTCGCGCGGATTCGTCAGGCTTTGATCGAGGCCGGTTTGCTCGACAAGAACGCGCGCGACGCGGCGTAGCCGTCATGGCTGGCGGAATTCCGGCCGGCAGTTCGGTGTTCTTACCAGCACCGGCCAGGGAGGTTAAAAATGACCCGCACGGTTTTGGTGGCTGTCGCCCTTGTTTCTTCAGGTTTTGGTCTTCAGCCGGCGAATGCAGACTACTACGGGGCTCCATGGTGCGCGGTCGTGGCGATGGGCGACGGTGATATGCAATGGAGCTGCGAGTACCGCTCAGTCGACGAATGTCGGCCGAACGTGCTGGCCGGTAACCGGGGCTGGTGCAATCCAAACCCGTACTTCGTCGAGTCCCGTCCGTCGCCGGAACATCGGCGCTACACCAGACGTCATGCCCGCCCGCAGTAAGAACGGACGCCGTTGCCTTCTCGCAGCGGCTGCGGCGCTGACGCTGAGCCTGTCGGTGGCCGCGCCGGCGTGTGCCGACACTTATCCGTCGAAGACCATCACCATCGTCGTCGGCTTTGCGCCGGGCGGCCTCATTGACGTGATCGCGCGCCTCGTCGGCCAGAAGCTGCAGATCAGGCTCGGCCAGACCGTGGTCGTTGAAAATCGCGCCGGCGCGGCCGGCAATCTGGCGCACCGTCACGTCGCCGCGGCAGAGCCGGATGGCTATACGATTCTTGGCGCGACGACCTCGTTGCCGATCAATGAATCTCTTTATCCGAAGCGCGGCTATACGGCGGAAGATTTCAAGGCCATATCGATTGTCGCGACCTCTCCGGAAATGATATCCGCGCCGCCGGGCGGCGCCAAAACCTTGCAGGAGTTTATCGACAATGCGCGTTCGTCGACGGCGCAATTCGGCACCGCCGGCGCCGGCAGCGCGTCTTACATCGTGACCAAGTACTTCTTTGAAAGGATCGTCAAAGTCCCGACGACACATATTCCTTTTCAGGGCGGCGCACCTGCGGTAACGGCGGCGATGGGCAACCAGATTCCGCTGGTTGCAACCCCGCCTGCTGCAGGCGCGGTCGCGCCGGTCAAGGCCGGGGCTCTGCGAGGTCTTGCAATTGCCAGCGAGAAGCGCATGGCGATCCTGCCCGACGTTCCGACCTACGGCGAAAATGGCTACCCCGGCTTCGTCGCATCGGCATGGACCGGATTTTTCCTGCCGGCGAAAGCGCCTGACGAAATCGCCCGGAAGCTCAATGTGGCAATCAATGCGATTCTGAAAGATCCGGACGTGGCCTCGCGTCTCGAGCAACTCGGCTTTGAGCCCCTCAGCCTTGATCAGAAAGCTGCCGACACAATGTTTCGATCCGACATTGTCAAATGGCGGAGCATGGTCGAAGCCATTAATCTCAAGCCGGACTGAGCGGCTCCGAAAAACGTGGATGCCCGCGACAAGCGCGGGCATGACGAGCGAAAGGCCGCGCTTTCAATCTACAGAATCGCAAACTCGGTGTTGCGGCGGTCGGTCACCAGCATGCTGCCGGGATAATGCGTGATGCAGAACTCGGGCTTCACCGTCGTGATGACCGATTGCGGCGTCACCCCGCAGGCCCAGAACACCGGCAGCTCGTCGTCGCGCACCTCGACGGCGTCGCCGTAGTCGGGCTTCATCACGTCCCTGATGCCGATCAACTCCGGCTTGCCGATATGCACGGGCGCGCCGTGCACGGACGGAAACCGAGTCGTGATCTGCACCGCCCGGATGGCGTCGCGCGGCTTGAGCGGCCGCATCGAGACGACCATCGGCCCGCGGAAGGGGCCCGCCTCATGCGTCGCAATCGAGGTGCGGTACATCGGCACGTTGCAGCCGCGGGTGATATGACGCAGCTCGATGCCCTCCGCCGTCAATGCTTCCTCGAACGAGAACGAGCAGCCGATGACGAAGCTCACCAGGTCGTCGCGCCAGAACTCACGGATATCCTGTGGCTCGGCGACGAGCTCGCCGTTCTTCCAGACGCGATAGCGCGGCAGGTCGGTACGGATATCGAGATCTTCACCGAGCTCGGGCACGCGCGGATCGCCCGGCGCCGACGTCCCGATCAGCGGGCAGGGCTTGGGATTGAGCTGGCAGAAGCGGAGGAAATCGGCCGCCAGCGCCTGCGGCAAAATCGCGAGGTTCCCCTGCACGTTTCCGGGTGCGAGGCCGGCGGTGGGGCCGCGATGGTTGCCGGAGCGGATGGCAAGCCGCGCCGCAAGGCCGCTGCCGTGGCCGGCCTTCTGCTCTTTCCGCAAGGGGCTGACTGCCATAGTTGCCGTCCGTTGAGGGGACCGCGGAAAACCTAGCATTCGCCGCCTCCGGCCGCGAGGCGGCCTGCCCAATCCGCGGGCAGGTCCAAGGCTGCGTATACGACCATGTGAGTTGGTATTCATCAATATGGAAATTGCGGTTGAAAGTTGATCGTGGATCGCGTTTGCTAACGGCAAGCAAGAGCCCGCCAAGGGCCGGCAGGGGAGGGATCAACGATGCCGCTTCGTGCCGCCCGGCATGAGCGTGCGGTGACCGCTCTCACGGCTGCGCACGTTGCCAGCCGTGTTGCCGGCGCACGGCTCAGGCTCGGGATTGTCCAGATCAACAATTCGGGAATTGCGACCGTACGCGTGTGCGACGCGTGCGGTCTGCGCCCATGAGACCCAGAGGGAGGACTCGTGATGACTGAAAAATGGAAAGAAGAAGAGTGGGCGAAAGACTTCTGGTACAGCGGCAAAGTCACGCGGCGCCGCGTGGTCGGCTGGGGCGGTGGTGCGATCGGTGCGATGATGCTGGTGCCGGCGCCCTGGCGCGAGGCCTTCGGTCAGGCAAAAGCATTCAAGATCGGGTCTGAACAGCCGCTGTCGGGCGCGGGCGCACTCGGCGGCAAGACCGCGCTCGTCGGCCTGCAGATGGCGGTCGACCGCATCAACAAGAGCGGCGGCATCAACGGCCGTCCGGTCGAGATCGTCGCCGTCGACGACGAGTCGAAACCCGACGTTGCGCGCCGCAAGGTCGAGAAGCTTCTGGTGGAGGACAATGTCGACGTGCATGTCGGCGGCTTCCTGTCCAACATCTGCCTCGCCTGCATGCCGGTGTTCGAGGAGAACAAGGTCGTCAACATGATCAGCGTGTGCCTCGACACCACGCTGACGACGACGAAGTGCAACCGCTACAGTTTCCGCGTCCACGACTATGCGCCGGCGCAGGCGGTCGCCTTCGGGCCGGTTCTCGCCAAGATGGGCAAGAAGTGGCACATCGCCTACGCCGACTACTCGTGGGGCCAGTCGACCCGCGACGCCTATGCGGCGGAGATCAAGAAGAACGGCGGCGAGGTCGTCGGGACCACCGGTATCCCGCTCGGCACCGCCGACATGACGCCTTTCCTGTCCAAGATCAGCGGCGACTTCGACGGGCTGTTCGGAATCTTCTTCGGCAAGGACGGCATCACCATCGGCAACCAGGCTTTCGACCTCGGCCTCACCAAGAAGTACAAATGGGCGGGCGACGGTGCGATCGCGGAATCGACCAACCTCCCGGCGCTCGGCTCCAAGATCAACGGGTTCATCGGCATCAACCGCTATATCCCGGTCTTCCAGGGGCCGTTCGACACGCCGCATCACCGCAAGTTCTTCGACGAGGCCGTGGCGCGGCTGAAGAAGGTGGACCCTTCCGGGCCGCTGCCGGACCGTTACGTGCAGGCGAACTTCGAGGCTATGAACGCGCTCAAGGTCGGCATGGAAAAGTCGAAGTTCCAGGACCGCAAGGACACGATGAAGCTGATCGAGGCGCTCGAAGGCCTGCAGATGAAGCTCTCCGACGACTTCTTCACCGGCGACAAGGTGCTGCGCAAGGAAGACCATCAGGCCTTCCCGCTCGAGGTCATTTTCGAGATCAAGGACGGCAAGCCGGTGATCACGCACACGATCCCCGGCGAAAAGACGCTGTTTCCGCCGGCCTGCAAGTTCACCACGGCCTAAGTGACGACGGACATCGCGATCGATGCTCGCTTCCCGGATATGAACCGGGGAGCGGCATCGGCCCCTGTACTGCGGACCGATATGCTGACGGTCCGCTTCGGCGGCCTGGCAGCGCTCAACCAGGTCAACTTCGAGGTCAGGCGTGGCGAAATCCGCGCGATCATCGGGCCGAACGGCGCGGGGAAAAGCACATTCTTCAACTGCCTGACCGGGGTCCTGCGGCCCACGGCAGGAAAGATCTTTTTCGGCGGCGAGGACATCACCGGTCTGTCGCCCGACCGCATTTCGCAAAAAGGAATCGCCCGCTCGTACCAGATCACCAACATCATGCCCAACGCCACGGTGCTGGAGAACGTGCGCGTCGCTGCGCAGTCGCGCCGGCACAGCTGGAACATGGTGCGGCACTGCATGTCGTTCCGCGACCTGGTCGAGAAAGCGGAGCAGGCCCTTGCGGCAGTCGGGCTGCTGGGAAAGGCCGGCGAGCTTGCTTCCAACCTGTCGCACGGCGAACAGCGCAACCTCGAGATCGGCATCGCGCTCGCGACAGAGCCGACACTGCTCTGTCTCGATGAGCCGACGGCCGGCATGAGCGCGGCGGAAACGCAGGAAACGATCGCGCTGGTGCGGCGCATCGCCAAGGATTTCACCATTCTCATCGTCGAGCACGACATGCCGCTGGTGATGGAACTCGCAAGCCGCATCACCGTGCTCAACTACGGCGCGGTGCTGGCCGAAGGCCCGCCCGCCGAAATCCAGCGCAATCCGCGGGTGCAGGAGGTTTATCTCAAGACATGAGCGCAGTCGCACCAGAGCCGCTTGTGCAGGTCGAGGGCCTGCACACCTATTACGGCAAGAGTCACATCCTGCACGGTGTTTCCCTGCACGTCGGCCGCGGCGAGGTCGTCGGCCTGATCGGCCGCAACGGCGTCGGCAAGTCGACCACGCTGAAGACGATCATGGGCCTGGTGAGCGCGCGGCAGGGCGAGATCAGGCTCGAAGGCGATCCGATCACCCATGAGGCACCGCACCGTCTGGCGCGGCGCGGCATCGGCTATGTCCCGGAAGACCGCCGCATCTTCCGCCTGCTGACGGTGATGGAGAACCTGCGCACGGGATTCGACCGCGAGGGCGTCACCGAGGAGCGCAGGAAAATGCTGCTCGACAAGGTGTTTGCCTATTTTCCGGTGCTGGCGGAGCGGCGCAACCAGGCCGGAGGGACGCTCTCGGGCGGCGAGCAGCAGATGCTGGCGATCGCGCGCGCAATGATGCTCGAGCCCAAGATCATCCTGCTCGATGAGCCGACCGAGGGCCTGATGCCGCGGATGGTCTCGCAGATCCACCAGATCATCGACGCGCTGCACAGGGACGGAGTTGCGATCCTGCTGGTCGAGCAGAACGTGCCGCTGACTCTCGAAGCAAGCCAGCGTCTCTACATCATGGAAAAGGGGATGGTTCGTCACCACTGCGCGACATCCGAGATCAGCATCGATGATCCGCTGATCAACCAGTACCTGGGGGTCTGAGATGGCCTGCATGACAGCACCTGAGACCGCCCGTTCCCGCGAAAGCGGGGACCCAGGGCACAGTTTCGGCGCTTGCATTGGCGCTCTGGATTCCTGCTTACGCGGGAATGAGCGGAGCGCGGAAGGTTTGATGCGATGAATACGATCATCGGCTTTGTTCAGAACATCCCGCTCGACCTGCTGCTGATCCAGACGGTGAACGGCATCGTCACCGGCATGATCCTGGCGCTGGTCGCATCGGGGCTTACGCTGATCTTCGGCATCATGGACGTCGTGAATTTCGCCCATGGCGAGCTGTTCATGCTCGGCGCCTATGTCGGCGTCGTCGTCTTCGCCTTGACCGGAAATTTCTGGCTTGCGCTCATCGCCTCGGCGACGATGGTGGCGATCCTCGGCGCAGCCATGCAGGTCCTGACGCTGCGCCCGCTGATCGGGCGCGACCCGCTCACCACCATCCTCGCCACCTTCGGCATCTCGCTCATCCTGCAGAACTACGCGCTCTGGCAGTTCGGCCCGGTGGCCCGCAAGATTTCCGAGCCGATCACCACTCATTTCAATCTCTTTTATCTCGAGTACCCCTGGTACCGGCTGGTGATCGCGGGGCTTTCCGCCGCCATCATCGGCCTGTTCTGGCTGTTCCTGAAACAAAGCAAGTTCGGCGTGTGGATCCGCGCCACCACGCAGGACCGCGTGATGGCGCAGGCCATGGGGATCCCCGTGCCGTGGGTCTACACCGGCGTCTTCGCCATCGGCGCCGGCCTGGCGGCGGCAAGCGGCGTGCTGTTTGCGCCGATGGCGGGGGTCACCCACACCATGGGCCTCGACTGGGTGCTGAAGGCCTTCATCGTCGTCGTGGTCGGCGGCATGGGCAGTCTCGCCGGCTCGATCGCGGCCGCGATCTTCATCAGCCTGCTCGAAGCCTATGCGGCGATCTGGGTCAGCCCGGCACAGGCGGTGATCGTCTCCTTCATCGTCCTCATCCTCACGCTTCTGTTCCGGCCGACCGGCCTCTTCGTTCCGACGCCAAAATGACGACAGCACCGCTCGACAAATCGACATCGCTCCCGAGGGGCAGGCTGAGCCACAACGCGGTCTTCTGGATCGGCTTCTGCGTCGTGATGGCCCTGCTGATCGTCGCGCCTTTGGTGCTGCCGGTGTTCTGGCGGCGCTTCCTGACGGAAGTGCTGATCTGGGGACTGCTGGCGATGTCGTCGGACCTTCTGATCGGCTACACCGGGATGGTTTCGTTCGGTCATTCGGCCTTTTTCGGCCTCGGGATGTACGGCGCGGCGGCGGCGCTGCTGCTCGTCAGCCCGCCTAATCTGTGGCTGGCGATCGGCCTCGGGCTTGCGGGGGCGGCCGGCGCCGCGTTGTTCGTCGCCTACTTTTCCACGCGGCTTCGCGACATCTACTTCGCCATCACCACGCTCATCTTCAGCCAGATATTTTACGTCATCATCTTCACCTGGACGCCGGTCACGGGCGGCGAGAACGGCCTGATCTTCTCCAAACCGCGTCTCACAATTCCATTTCTCTACGAAGGGCGGTTCACCAACGAGACCATGCATTGGTTCGTGCTGGCCGTGGTGGCGGCGTCGTATCTTTTCCTGCGCCGCGTGACGCGCTCGCCGTTCGGAATGGTGCTGCAGTCGATCCGCGAGAACGAGGCGCGCACGCGTGCCATCGGCTACCCGGTCGAGCGCTACAAGATCGTGGCGGTGATGCTGTCGGGGCTGTTCGCGGGGCTTGCCGGCGTGCTGTACGCGATCCAGAACGAATTCGCGGCGCCCGATTTCGTCTACTTCATCACCTCAGGCGATACCGTCATCTTCAACGTCATGGGCGGCATCGGCACGCTCGTCGGCCCGATCGTCGGTGCCGGGTTCTTCCAGCTGGTCCGCGAATTGCTGTCGCGCCTGTTCGGCGATCAATTCCCCTATCTCATTCCGCTCGGCGTGATATTCATCGTGATGATCATCTTTCTGCCGCAGGGTTTGCTCGGCTTCGCCCGGCGCTGGCTCAACCGGTAAGCAGGGGACACGGATGGCCGTCCGCAGGCTCGGCATCATCATGTATGGCGTCACCGGGCGCATGGGGCTCAACCAGCACCTCGTGCGCTCGATCGTCGCGATCCGCGCGCAGGGCGGGGTGGCGCTGCCGAACGGCGACCGCGTGATGCCCGATCCGATCCTGGTCGGCCGCAACGCGGAGAAGGTTGCGGCGCTGGCCCGGGAGCACGGCATCGAGCGCTCGACGGGCGATCTCGATGCGGCGCTGAAAAATCCGGACGACACGGTGTTTTTTGACGCGGCGACGACGCAGATGCGCGCCGACCTGCTGACGCGGGCGATCACGGCCGGCAAGCATGTCTATTGCGAGAAGCCGGTGGCCGACAGCCTCGACAAGGCGCTGGCGGTCGCCAGGCTTGCCAGGGCGAAGAAGGTCAAGAACGGCGTGGTGCAGGACAAGCTGTTCCTGCCCGGCCTGCGCAAGATCAGGGCGCTGCGCGACGCCGGCTTCTTCGGGCGGATGTTCGCCGTGCGCGGCGAGTTCGGCTACTGGGTGTTCGAGGGCGACTGGGGCCCGCCGGCGCAGCGGCCGAGCTGGAATTACAAGAAGGCGGAGGGTGGCGGCATCATCCTCGATATGCTCTGCCACTGGCGATACGTGCTCGACAACCTGTTCGGCAAGGTGAAGGCGGTGAGCTGTCTCGGCGCCAACCATATTCCGAGGCGGGTCGACGAAAACGGCAAGCCGTACGATGCCGACACCGACGACGCGGCCTATGCGACGTTCCAGCTCGAGGGCGGCGTGATCGCGCACATGAATTCATCCTGGTGCGTGCGCGTGCGCCGCGACGACCTGGTGACGTTCCAGGTCGATGGCACGCATGGCTCGGCGGTGGCCGGCCTCACGAAGTGCCTGACGCAGCCGCGCGAGAAGACACCGCGGCCGGTGTGGAATCCCGACGTGCCGCAGACCATGGACTTTTTCTCCCAGTGGGAGGAATTCAGGGGCGACGCCGTCTACGAGAACGGCTTCAAGATCCAGTGGGAGGATTTCATCCGCCACGTTGCCGCTGACACGCCCTGGCATCATGATCTCATGGAAGGGGTCAAAGGCGTGCAGCTGGCCGAGTTGGGGCTGCAAAGCTGGAAGGAACGGCGCTGGCTCGACGTGCCGGAACTGAAACTGTAGGAGCACGCGGTGGCGACGATTTCGCTTCCCATGGCCGGCGGCAAGCTTGCTCCCTACACGACGGGCGAGCCGATCGCGTTTCCGTCGCAAGCCGAGACCGCGAATTTCAATCGCATCGCCTTTGCCGCGGCCCATGTCGTCGCCGATCCGCTGGCCGACGTCGATCCCTGGCTCGACACCGCCATCGACTGGGACAGGACGGTCGCTTTCCGCAATTACCTCTGGGATCTCGGTCTTGGCGTCGCCGAGGCGATGGACACGGCGCAGCGCGGCGGCGGGCTCGACTGGCCGGCGGCGAAGGAGCTGATCCGTCACTCGCTCGCGGCGGCAAAGGCGCGTCCGGGCGTGAAGATCTGCTGCGGCGTCGGCACCGATCACCTGGAGCCGGCGGCAAACGTCACGATCGACGACATCATTCGCGCCTACGAGGAGCAGATCGATGCGATCGAGGCGATGGGCGGGCAACTGGTGCTGATGGCAAGCCGCGCGCTCGCCCGCGCCGCCAGAGGGCCCGACGATTACGCCAAAGTCTACGGGCGCATTCTCAGTCAGGTGCGCGAGCCGGTGATCATCCACTGGCTGGGCGAGATGTTCGATCCGGCGCTCGCCGGCTACTGGGGCAGCGACGACCACCTGCGCGGCATGGAGACGTGCCTCGACATCATCCACGCCAACGCGGCGAAGGTCGACGGGGTCAAGATCTCGCTGCTGTCGCGCGAGAAGGAAATCGACATGCGCCGCAGGCTGCCGGAAGGCGTGCGCATGTATACCGGCGACGACTTCAACTACGCCGAGCTGATTGCCGGCGACGAGGAGGGCTATTCCGACGCGCTGCTCGGCATCTTCGATGCCATCGCGCCGGCGGCGTCCGCTGGCCTCGCGCGGCTGGCCAAGGGCGACGTGCAGGGCTTTCACGGCGTGCTGGAGCCGACGGTGCCGCTGTCGCGGCACATCTTTAGGGCGCCGACGCGCTTCTACAAGACCGGCGTCGTGTTCCTCGCCTGGCTCAACGGGCTGCAGGACCACTTCATCATGGTCGGCGGCCAGGAGAGCGCGCGGTCGCTGCTGCATCTTGCCGAGCTCTTCCGCCTCGCCGACAAGGCCCGCGTGCTGCACGACCCGGAACTGGCGGCGGCGCGCATGAGCAAACTGCTCGCGGTGCACGGACTGGGATGAAGACCGACGGCCTTTCGATCAATCTCGCAACGGTGCGCCAGCAATGGAATCTGCGCGAGGCCGTGGAAGCCTGCGCGCGCCACGGCATCAGGGCCGTCGATCCCTGGCGCGACCAGGTCGCGGCGCTCGGACTTGATGAAGCCGTCCGCGTGATCAAGGCCAACGGCATGCGGGTGACCGGCTATTGCCGCGGTGGCATGTTCACGGCCGACAGCGCCGCAGTCGCGTTCGACGACAACAGGCGCGCCATCGATGAAGCCGCCGCGCTTGGTGCCGAATGCCTGATTGTCCTGGCCGGCGGCCTGCCGAAGGGAACGCGCGACATCAACGCCGCGCGGCAGATCGTGGCCGATGGCCTTGCGGCGATCCTGCCGCATGCGCGCGCGTGCAAGGTGCCGCTCGCGATCGAGCCGCTGCATCCGATGTATGCCGCCGACCGTGCCTGCGTGAATACGCTCGCGCAGGCGCTCGACCTCTGCGAGCTGCTCGGCGACGGTACCGGTGTCGCCATCGACACCTATCATGTGTGGTGGGACCCGGCGCTGGCGTCGCAGATCAGGCGCGCGGGCGGGGCGAAACGCATTCTTGCCTACCACATCTGCGACTGGCTGGTGCCGACGCGCGACATCCTGCTCGACCGCGGCATGATGGGCGACGGCGTGATCGATTTTCCGGCCATCCGCAGGATGGTGCAGGCGGCGGGCTATCGCGGATTGACCGAAGTGGAAATCTTCTCGGCCGAAAACTGGTGGAAGAAACCGGGCGACGAGGTGCTGCGCACCTGCATCGAGCGGTTCAACACGGTGTGCTGAACCCGAGCCACGTCAATAGTGATAATGGCACTGGAGAATTTCAACCTGCTGAGCGTTGCCCCTGCCGGTCACTCTACAAACGAGGCGATCTTCGCGGATAATTCGGCGCGACCACAGGCCGTGGAGCCTGTATTTAAGGAGCTCGCACATTGTCCGCTTTTGAGGGTAAAGCAGACATGTCATTCGCCGCATGTCCGCTTTCGCGGTCGCTATCGGGGGTAAAGCGGACATGACTTGTTGCGGCATGTCTGCTTTTGACCTAAAGCGGACATGCTTGCCCACCAAAGTCTAAAGGCGTCTGTTAAAATCGTATGTAACTTGCCGCTTAGATGTTTGCGCACGCCATTTATTCTCAGCGAGTAAACAGCCAGACCGCGCATGGCCGCCGAGAATTTTCAGAAACCACCCGTGTGGTTAGGAATTGAGGCGCTGGGCCTTCGCGCATTTTTGCTGCTGGCCGCCGGGGTTGTTATTGCAGCGGTGTTGTTTTGGCACGTCTACGAGACGCTGCACTATCGCAAACTAATCCCCGCAGACATCGGCCTTACCTTTAACTTCGCGACGAGGGGTAGCGACGTAAGCCTCTGGGGCGCGCTGTTCATGTTTGATCGTAAAGCCTGCGGCGGCGCCATTTTCGATATGAGCGGGTCAACAGCCGACGCGATCCGCAAACAAGGGCTGAATTTTTTTAAGGATGCACGTCAAGGACGCGGTTATACGGAAAAGGGAGACCGCAGCTTCATTGACTATTCCTACCAATCGTGGCGGGCGACGCCCTTGTCACCAGAATGGACCGCACTCGGACCGTGGCCGGGTCTCAATTGCATGGGTCTGAGAGCCGGCACCATGCAGAACATTCTCAACGCCGCGCAAAAACCTGGGTCGTTTTATGCAACTGGGCAAAGCAAAATGTTGCTGGTGGACCCAAACCGGCAATTTGTCTTGGTTACCTATATGCATTAGCAGCCTGAGACCAATGTCCGCTTCTGACCCGAAGCGGACGTTAGCTGGTGCACCACACATGTCCGCTTCACCCCGGAAAGCGGACATCGGGGGCGACTATGGCCGTTCAGAAAGCAAAGCGACTACGCCGGGCCGCTGCCCGCGCTGATTGCCATGAGCAGAATGAGCAACGCGCCAGCCGCTTTGCGCGATCCACAATCTGCAAGCATGCGATACGGTGATCCGCGCGGCAAGACAGAGGATTTCGAAGAACGAAATCGAGGAAGAGGTAACCCGCCGATGTGAGAGACTAGTCGCAGCGCACCGTCATTCCGCCGTCGACGACGATCTCGGTGCCGGTGATGAAGCGCGCCTCGTCGGAGGCGAGAAACAGCGCGGCATTCGCCGTGTCGCGGCCGTCGCCCATGAAGCCGAGCGGAATGCGCTCGAGCCGTGACTTCAGCAGCGCCTCGACGTCGCCGCCGGTGCGTTGCTTCGCAAGCCGCGCTTCCACCATCGGCGTGTGCAGCTGTCCGGGAACGACCGTGTTCACGCGGATGCCCCTGTCGGCGTATTGCACGGCGACCACGCGCGAGAGCTGGATCACGCCGGCTTTTGTCGCGGCATAGGCGACCTGCGCGGACCCGGTCCAGCGCAGGCCGGAGGTCGAGGCGATATTGACGACGGATCCCGCCTTTTGCTGCTCCATCACCGGCAGCACGTGCTTCAGCGTGAGGAAGACGCTTTTCAGATTTGCGTCGACCTGGGAATCCCAGACGTCTTCGCTCATCTCGGCGGGGCCGCCGGCCGCCGAGCCGCCGACATTGTTGACCAGAACGTCGATGCGGCCGAAGCGTTCGAGGCAGGTCTTCACCATGATGTCGACGGAGGCGGCGCCCGTGACGTCGCACTGATGCGTGGCGATTTCGCCGCCGGCCGCCTTCACGCGCGCGACGGTTTCCTTCACGCTGTCGAGTTCGCGGTCGACGGCGAAAATTCTCGCGCCTTCCTCGGCAAAGCGCACGGCGATCGCCCGGCCGTTGCCCCAGCCCGGGCCGACGCAGCCGGCGCCGGTCACGATTGCAATGCGGCCCTGCAGGCGTCCACTCATGGCGTCTCGTCCCTCACGTCAACTTACGCGCCGGCGCGAAGCGGTAAAGGCGCTGCGGGTTGTCGACCAGCAAAGCCTGCCTTGCGGATTCGCCCGGCGCGATCTCGGCGATGATATCGACAAGGGTTCCGTCGTCAGGCACCGGTCCCTGATGATTGGGATGCGGCCAGTCGGTGCCCCAGACGCAGCGGTCGCCGAATTCCGCCACCAGCCTGCGGGCGAAGGGAACCGCGTCGGAATAGGGCGGCCCTTTGCGCGTGATCCGGTCCGCGCCGCTGACCTTGACCCAGACGTTCCTGTCGGCGAGCAGCGCGAGCAGGGCACGGAAATGCGGATGCTCCAGGCCAAGCGAGGCGTCGACGCGCCCCATGTGATCGACCACGACAGGGACCGGCGATCTCCGCAGCGCCGGCGTCAGGTCCGCGATCAGCTCCGCTTCCATATGGATCTGCAGATGCCATCCGATGTCGGCGAGCCGCCTGGCGAATTTGACGGCCTCCTCGATCGAGGGACCTTCGCCGAGGTGCTTCATGTAGTGAAAGCGCGCGCCGCACAGGCCGGCGGCCGCGAGGCGCCCGAGCTCGGCGTCGGAAATGGAAACCGGCACCAGCGCGACGCCTCTATACGCGCCGCCGGTTGCCGCGACCGCGTCGGCCGTCACCGCGTTGTCGTAACCGTGGCAGGCCGGCTGCACGATGACGCAATGCTGGATGCCGAGCTTCTCATGCAATTTGAACAGCAGTTCCTTCGGCGCGTCGGACGGCGTGTAACGGCGGCCTTCCGCGAAGGGGAAGCGGGCCCGCGGCCCAAAGACATGCACGTGGGCATCGCAGGCGCCGGGCGGCAATTTGAGCCTCGAATTGCTCGGCGCCGCCATCCAGTAAGGCGGATCGGCGGGCGTATTTGCGGTGTGCGGCATCAGGCGTCGGCTGCGCGTGTGCGTTCGAAAGCCGGCTCGCGCGCGGAGAATTCGTTCAGCCAGGCGACGAGCCCGGGATAAACGGGCCGCCAGTCGACCTGCTTGCGCCAGTCGAGATAGCCGAGCGCGCAGGACAGCCCGATCGCGACGATGTCGGTCTTCCCGGGGTCGGGAGGGGCCTTTTCGAACGCTGCCAGTCCCCGCGTGATCTTGCCGCGCTGGTGCGCGAGCCAGCGCGGCGAGTGCGTCGAGGCGTCCGGCCGGAAGCGGTTCTCGTAGACCACCAGGATCGATGCATCCATGATGCCGTCGGCAAGGCGCGACAGCGTGAGCGCGCGGTAGCGGTCGCGCCCCTGCAGCGGCAGCAGGCGGTCGGTGCCGGCGGCGTCCTGCAGGAACTCGATGATGATGCCGCTGTCGTAGATCGTGCTGCCGTCGGCGAGCACGAGGCAGGGCATCTTGCCCAGCGGGTTCTGCAGGCGCAGCGTGTCCTTCTCATCAAGCGGGTCGGCGGGCTCGAGCGTGATACAGTCGGACAGACCGAGCACGTCGATCGCCATGCGAACCTTGCGTCCGAACGGCGAGGTCACCGTCGAACGCAGCACAAAATTCTCTGCTTTGGACATTTACGTTGCGCCGCAGGTCACTTCGTGGTCTGGACGCCGGCGTCCTTGATCACATTTGCCCACTTCTTCGTTTCGCTGTCGATGAAGGCGGCGAAATGCTCCGGGCTGTCGCCGACCAGAATGGTGCCCTGACTTGCGAGCTTCTCGACGACGGCAGGATCCTTCATCGCCTCGACGGCCGCCTTGTTCAGTGCGGCGACGACCTTCGGCGGGGTCTTGGCGGGAGCGACCATGCCGTACCAGTTCTCGGTGAGCAGGTTCGGCATGCCGGCCTCGGCGGTGGTCGGCACGTCCGGCGCGCTCGGCACGCGCTGCGGCGCACCGACGGCGATCGGCTTGAGCTTGCCCGCCTTGATCTGCGGCAGCAGCACCGGCAGGTCGAGGAAGACCATCTGCACCTGCTGGGCCAGGAGGTCGTTCACCGCCGGCGCCGCGCCACGGTAGGGCACGTGCACGATGTTGATCTTGGCGGTGAGCTTGAACAGTTCGCCGGCGAGATGCGGAAGGCTTCCGGGGCCGGAGGAGGCGAAATTGAGCTTGCCGGGCTGCGAATTCGCCAGCGCCACCAGCTCCTTCATGTTGCTTGCGGGAACGCTGGTCGCGACCACCAGCATTTCCGGAACCTTGGCGACGAGCGTGATCGGCTGCAGGTCCTTGAGGGTCTCGTAGGCGACCTTTTCCATGCTCGGGCTGATGGCGAGCGCACCCGCGCTGGTGATGGCGATGGTGTAACCGTCGGGCGGCGACTTGGCGACGGCATCGGTGCCGGCCACGCCGCCCTGGCCGGAGCGGTTCTCGACTACGACCGACTGCTTGAGGATCTCCGACATGCGCTGGCCGACGACGCGCGCGATGATGTCGTTCGGCCCGCCGGGCGGGAATGGAACGATCAGCCTGATGGGCTTGCTGGGAAAGTCCTGCGCCAGGGCCGAAGCCGGGCCCAGCAGCATCAATCCGATCAGTAACGTTCTTAAAGCCTTCACGTCCGTCCTCCTGGTTTGTCACTTTGCCGCCGACCTTACGTCATCGCTGCGCGGCCGCGCCAGACGCCAGCCCCGGTTCGATCACCTTCGCGGGGTCAAAAGCACCTTGACTATATTCCTAAGGTATGTTTTCCTAGCGTTATCCCGCCCCGGTGCCGAAGGGGTGTCTGATCAGCGTCTCCAGACGCGGGGCGGGGAGCGGTGGCCGGGCGTTATGACTTCGCATCGGAGATGCGGTGCGAAGG
>DASRGR010000005.1:0-2725 GCA_035650955.1 Pseudolabrys sp. | reverse complement strand
TGGTCTTGGCTGGACCGGCGGCATTCTCGCCAAAGAGCTGACCGAGGCCGGGCTGAAGGTCGTCGCGCTCGAGCGCGGCGCCATGCGTACGCCGGAGAACGATTACGCGCTGCCCAATATCCGCGACGAGCTGCGTTACGTAGTGCGTCATGACCTGATGCAGAACACCGCACGCGACACCATCACCGTGCGCAACAATCCGCAGATGGACGCTCTGCCGATGCGCAAGCTCGGCTCTTTCCTGCCGGGTGAAGTGGTCGGTGGCTCAGCCGTGCACTGGAGCGGCCACACCTGGCGCTGGACCGACATGGAGTTCAAGGTCCGCTCCAATTACGAAGAGCGCTACGGCAAGAAGTTCATTCCCGAGGACATGACGATCCAGGACTGGGGGATCACCTACGCCGAGCTCGAACCTTACTACGACAAGTTCGAACGTACCGCGGCCGTCTCCGGCAAGGCCGGCAACATCAAGGGCGTGATCCAGCAAGGCGGCAACCCGTTCGAAGCGCCGCGGATGAGCGAATATCCGTTGCGGCCGCTGACGCCGATCCTCGCAAGCGAGATGTTTTCGCAAGCCGCTCGTAATGCCGGCTACCATCCGTTTCCGCGTCCGTCGGCGAATGCGTCCGAGGCCTATACCAATCCCGACGGGTCGAAGTTCGGCGCCTGCCAGTATTGCGGCTATTGCCAGCGTTTTGGTTGCGAAGCCAACGCCAAGGGCAGCCCGCATATCACCGTGATCCCGATTGCGATGTCGCGGCCGAATTTCGAACTGCGCACGAATTCCTGGGTTACGAAAGTGCTGGAGGATTCCGACGGCAAGCGCGTCACCGGCGTGACCTACACCAACATCCTCGATGGCGATGAGTTCGAGCAGCCAGCGTCGATCGTGCTGCTCTGCGCCTACGCCATCAACAACGTGCATCTGATGCTGCTGTCGGGCCTCGGCACGCCCTACGATCCGGTGGCGCAGAAGGGCGTCATCGGCAAGAACTATTGCTACCAGACCGGCGCCAGCGCGACGTTGTTCTTTGAAGGCAAATATTTCAACCCCTTCATGAACGCCGGCGGCTCCAACGCCACCATCGACGACTTCAACACCAACTGGGCGTTCGACCGGGCGCCGCACGATTTTGTCGGCGGATACAATGTGGCCGGCGGTTTCAACACGCCGCTGCCAATCGGCTATCGCCCGGTGCCGTCGGGCACGCCGCTGTGGGGCAGCGAATGGAAGCGGGCAACCGCGAAATGGTACCAGACCGCGATGGTCATCAATGCAAGTGGCAGCGTGATGGCCAACCGCTACAACTGCTATGACCTCGACCCGACCTATCGCAACGCGTTCGGCCAGCCGCTGATGCGCATGACTTTCGATTACAAGACCAACGAGCACAAGATGGGCGTTCACGCCGCGGCGACCATCAATGCGATTGCAAACTCCATGAGCCCGACCAAGCTCAATGCGGCACGGGCGCGCACCGACCCGTGGACCGTGGTGCCTTACCAAAGCACCCACAACACCGGCGGCACGATCATGGGCACCAATCCGCACGACAGTGCAGTGAACAAGTATTTGCAGAGCTGGGATTGCCACAACTTGTTCGTGGTGGGAGCCAATGTGTTTCCGCACAATTCCTCCTACAACCCGACCGGTCCCGTCGGCGCGCTGGCTTACTGGACGGCCGACGCCATCAAGAATCGCTATCTGAAGAGTCCGGGACCGCTGGTGCAGGCATGATCGGGACGAGAACGGCCGTTGCCGCCTTCTTGATTTCGCTTCTGGTCAACCCTGCATACGCCGAGGGCGATCTCGCTCGCGGCGAGGCTCACTTCAAGGAATGCGCGGCCTGCCACAAGCTCGCAGCCGGCGCCAACGAAGTGGGCCCGAGCCTGCACGGGCTCTTCTCGCGCAAGGCCGGCGAACTCGGCGACTTTCGTTATTCGCCGGCGATGAAGCGAAGCGGCGTCAACTGGACGGCGGAGACGCTGGACAAATATCTCGCCGATCCGCAAGCGTTCATTCCCGCCAACCGCATGCCCTATGCCGGCATGTCGAATGCGGCCGACCGTGCCGATCTCATCGCCTACCTGCAGAAGGCGACGCAATAGCGCGGCCGTTCGACGCGGCTCGCCCATTGCGATCGATTCACATATCAAACAGCGTGCCCGGGGCCTCATGGTTCGAGACGGCGCAAGAGCGCCTCCTCACCATGAGGTACGGAGGGCTTCCGCTTGTCGCGACCTCATCCTGAGGAGCCGCGTAGCGGCGTCTCGAAGGATGACCGCAACGCCGGGACAAGAGAAATTTTGGCTTGACGGCATTTTGTGTGCTCACCAACTGATTTGCCCGTCGTGTTGATTTGTCGCAGGGCAATTTGCTTGTGGCGTCGGGCAAATCAAAGCCATCTTTCCGCGCGTTCCGTGCCCATAGAGGGACGTTTCGCGATCGTCACTAAACGTTGGACACGGGATGCGGTGGACGCTGATCGGCGCCAGACGAACGCATGATCAAGCGGACGGCAAAACCATGTGGTCCTGATATCTCGACGCTGATATCAAGCTGGCGACGATGCTCTCGCATTGCGCCGGTGACGGTGACAAAAAGCCCGATCGCCGGGGAGAGCGTGGAATAAGTCGTTAAAACCATCGCGCAGGGAATGCCGGAACGTTTTCGGCGAGCCTGCGGTGACTTGCTTGCGTGCTTTTTCATTCGCACGCAAGGCTG
>DASRGR010000004.1:0-52216 GCA_035650955.1 Pseudolabrys sp. | reverse complement strand
TGAATTTCGCGACAAATTTTCGCGCGCCGCGGCGCCGTGGGCCCCAAAAAAAGTTTTCGCAAATTCGCGAAAAAGATTTGCGGTGCGAGGCCGCCAGTCCCCGCTTTGAAGATTGCAGAGTTTTTGACCGCCCCCCGCCCCTCGCATCGGAAAATAAATCGGCGATTTCGTCGGCTTGCCACCTGGCAACGCCTTTGAAACCGGGCTTTTGATTGATTTGATTTCGTTTGAAAAGATTCAAAAGTTGGGGCGCCAGAAAAAAATCTCTGCGTGGGAGCCCCGCCGGTCCGCAAGTTCGAGGACTGGCAGAGTTTTGACCTACCCCCCGGTCCCCTCTGTTAACACTGTCTGTGATTGTTAACGTCGTTAACCCAGCTTTTTTGCTGCGCAGCTTCCGGCACCTCGGGGTACGAAACACCGGCGCCACAGAGCCCGTAGAAGGAACCGTGACGTCCACTGTCTGAGGCTTGCAGATCATCGTGGCCCCACAAGTTTTAGCGCTCGGATGATGTAATTGATGCCGGCGCCCCGCTGCTTCATTTCAGCTTGGGTTGCTGCCACCAACATGTCGGGGTCGATAGCCTGAATGATCTCGGCGTAGGTCATCGGCATTGAGCCAAAGCGCCGGTGCAGGTCATCGGACAAGCGTCGCTCCGCTGCTGTTGCTGCCGCACTCCTGGAGGCGACAGATGCTATCGTGGCCGTTCGTCCACCTCGTGTTGGTGGAGAGATTCCTCTCTTGCTTCCTCGGGAGTCCCTGTCGGTTTGTTTATATCGGTTAGCTTTGTAGGTTTGGGTGACATCGCCGTCACCGCAGACATGGCCCAGATGTCGCTCTAAGGGTGACAAATTCGCCATGCGCGCTTTTGCGCCGACCTTAAACCGCTGATTCCACGCTGCGCAGAGCTCCGCGAAACGCGGCCAGTTTGGCACGTACCTATTGCGGTGCGAATAGCCGCCGTGCCTGATCCGTTTGATCAGCCCGGCCCGCTCCAGTCGCCCTAATGCTCGCATGATCGTGCGAGTCGACAACCCAAGGAGCGCCGAAAGACGCTGGATGCCAGGGTCACAACGGCCGTCTCGCCGGCGATAGTGTTCGATGATCAGCATCGCGACGCGGCGGTCGCTTGGACGCAGATCCGGCATAAGGCCGATGATCTTGATCGCGAGCAGTGAATCCAGTGGCTCAATGGGCATCGTTCGCTCCACAATTGGTCACGAACAGCACCCGGAACGGGACGAGCGCAAGCTGCCTAATCGGCGCGTCGTAATGGGTCGTACGGCAAAGAAATAAAGCGGCGAAGAGTCGTGTTGATAAGTTCTGCGCAAAAGGTTCGTTGCATCAAAGTCAGCGACATCTTTGCCGAAGCAAGCGCTGCGATTCGGTCGAGCTTCGAACCGTTATAGCAATCGATCGTACACGAGCGGTTCAACGTGAAACAGTTTGTAGACGAAACGATTTTGAACTTATGACGTTGCATGCGTGTTGGCATGAACCCAATCGATCAATGCTCGTCGGCTATACCGTATTGCGCGTCCCAAGCGGACAAACGGAGGGCCGATGCCTTTTGTACGCCAAGCTTGCAGTGTGCGGACCGAAACTGCCAAAGACCCCGCAGCTTCACCCTCGTTGAGGAGTGAATCTTGATCTGAGACCGAGTCAACAACCATTTGAGTGCCCCCGTTCGCTGACGAGCCAAAGGGAGCACCATTATTGTCGATTCCGCTTGCGCGGAATAATTTGCGCAATTTCGGAAATGGCCAGTCAGGTTTCCGCACTGGCCAGATCAGCCGGTTTTCCCCTGCTAATTGCGCGGATGTGATCGGCAATCGTTTTTATGCTCAAGTCCTTGTTGCCTGCAGCCAGGAGGTTTCCTTTTCGCAGCTCCTCGTTCACTTGCCTGACTACGAGTGCTGCAGTATTGGCCGCGTCTTCCTTGTATTTCGGCTTTACCGCCCACACCTCGATCGCGATTGATCGAATAACGTCCCGCCTCTGTGCAGCTTTGGCCCGCTTGGCAACAGGTCCAACGGCCCGACCTCTTCGCGCGGTTATTCCCGCCGTGACGAGCGCATTTGTGGGGCCCGAAAGAGCAAGCATCCTTACTGACGATATTACTTGTCCGATATGCCAAAGGTGGGGTGCGATTCCTTCTCTGTCGAGCATACAACGGAGTCCCCAAAGCATTTCTCCGACCAGGCGTTGCTCGCTTAGCTCCTCCGTAAGATCTTTCATTCGGGAGTACCAATTGGCAAACGAAACTCCGGGTTTAATTTCCGAGCGCATGTCTCCGGCGAACGGCTCCCAGCCGCCTCCTCGGCACTTGATCCAGGTCCGTTGTCGGTCAGAGGGGATGCCCCACCGTTCGAGTCGATCTCGCAGTCGATCACACCACGCTTCAAATTCCTGCACTACCGAAATGGATGCAAGTTCTTTCAAGCCAGCGTGGAGCGATTCGTGGGTTCTGGTTTCGCTTTTCAGGATTCCACGCTTAGCGGTCGTGATTCGGATTTTAGCATTGGTCGCTCGATCGGTTCGGGTGAAGTGGCGGATTTTGAGAGGGGGTTCGGCCGCCTTTTGCAAGGGTTGGTGTTTCATTTCAGATCTCCTTCAACCAGCTATCGATTCGCGTCCGCGATATGGCGCGATTCGTTGTTGAAGATTCCGACCGATTCCCTTCTCCGCCTCTACGCGTGTGCAAGGTCAACATCACTTACGCACACGATGTTCACAGAAATCTTGTGCGTTGACCGACGACCCATTTCGATCGGTTGCGACTGCGTCCGTGCGCGGCTTTTTAGGACTGGCGAGTGGTTGGAAATTGCGATGAATCTCGCCCTGATATGTCCGCCATTTCGAGCCAACCCTTAGCGGAAGTTGCCGAAATTCTGGCCATGGGCCTCATGCGTCTTCAGGCCCGTAAGTCCAGTGCAATCTTTGCTCGCAGCAAAGAAAGTTTGCTTCACAACTTGCCCGCCAAGAGCGGTCATCCGGTCCCCGCAGCAGGGAAAAACGCGGATGAGCGATAGCGTCTTGGCGCAATTGGCGGCCCTAAAAACCGCACCGGTGGGCGAACTCAAGAAGAAATGGCGCGATTTATTTGAGCGCGAGCCCCCGCCCTATAATCGGCGCTTCCTGGAAAGCCGCCTCGCCTACCGTATTCAGGAATTGGCCTATGGCGGGCTGTCCGAAGAAACCATCGAGCGCCTCGAGGCCCTCGCCGACGAACTTGAAGGCAAAAAGCCTCGGCGCAGCTCGCTTCTGAACAATCGCCCCATCGCTGGGACGCGCCTGATCCGGGAATGGAATGGCGTTGAGCACAGCGTAACGGTGCGCAATTCCGACTTTGAGTATCAGGGCCGGCCCTACAAATCGCTCTCAGCCATCGCCAAGCACATCACCGGGACCCAGTGGAATGGGCTGGTCTTCTTTGGCCTGAAGAACACGCGGAAACGGTCATGAAGCCCGCCCCCTCAGTGATCCGAAAACTCCGTTGCGCGGTCTATACCCGCAAATCAACCGAGGAGGGCTTGGAACAGGAGTTCAATAGTCTCGACGCGCAGCGGGAGGCCTGCGAGGCCTACGTCGCCAGCCAGAAGGCCGAAGGCTGGCTGCTGGTGCCCGACCGCTACGATGACGGCGGCTATTCCGGTGGAACGCTTGAACGGCCCGCGCTGAAGCGCCTGATCGCTGATATCGAGGCCAGACGCATCGATGTCGTGGTGGTCTACAAGATCGACCGCCTGAGCCGCGCCCTGATGGACTTTGCCAGACTGGTCGAGGTCTTCGACCGCAATGAGGTCACATTCGTCAGCGTCACGCAATCGTTCAATACCACGACCTCAATGGGACGCCTGACACTCAATGTATTGCTGTCCTTTGCCCAGTTCGAGCGTGAGGTGATCGGCGAACGCATCCGCGACAAGTTTGCCGCCTCCCGGCGCAAGGGTATGTGGATGGGCGGCTGGGCACCGCTTGGCTACGATATCAAAAACCGCAAGCTCGTGATCAACGAAACGGAGGCTGAGGTCGTCCGCTTCATGTTCAAGCGCTTTGCCCGGGGAATTCAGCCGCAGCTCATGATCGAGCAGCTTGCCAAGGAAGGCACCCGCAACAAGAACGGCAAGCCGATCGACAAGGGCTACCTTTACCGGATCCTGCACAACCGCGTTTACTTGGGTGAGGCCGTGCATAAGGGCATTTCCTACCCCGGCGAGCACGAGGCCATCGTCGAACGGGATCTCTGGGACCAGGCGCATGCGCTCATTAAAGCAAGTCCGCGTGAACGGACCAAGCGGCCGCTCGGACGTACGCCCGCACTCCTTAAAGGTCTCGTCTTTGGCCCGAGCGGCGCCGCCATGACGCCTGCCTACACGCACAAGGGCGGCAAGCTCTACCGCTATTACGTGTCAACCGACGTACTGCGCACCGGCGCGCGGGCAAGCCCGATCAAGCGCATTGCCGCTGGGCAACTCGAGGCCGTCGTAATCGAACAAGTTAAGGTCCTCCTACAGAGCCCAGAGATCATCGTCACGACGTGGCGGGCCGCCCGCAAATCGATTGAAGGACTAACCGAACGACAGGTGGCCGACGAGCTACGACGCTTCGACGACGTCTGGATCGAGCTGTTCCCGGCCGAGCAGGCGCGGATCATTCAGCTGCTGGTTCAACGCGTCGACGTCTCGGAAACAGGCGCCGACATCACGCTGAAGGTCGAAGGACTTTCAACGATCCTGTCCGACCTGCGGTCGGCCACTCACCGGCGAGACGCAGCATGAACAAGACGATCACCGTCCATATCCCGATGCGATTTGCCATTCGTGGGGGACGAAAAACAATTATATCTGAAATCGAACACCCGAAAACGCAGCTACGAATAGAAAATGCTCCGCTCAAGGCCCTCGCGAGGGCTCATCGTTGGCGACGGCAGATTGAGACTGGCGAATACGCTTCAATCACTGAGTTAGCCGAGGCGCAGCGGGTCAACGAGTCTTATGCCTGCCGCCTTTTGCGATTGACGTTGCTCGCACCAGAACTCGTGGTCGAAATTCTCAATGGCGTGCGTGACGATGCTCTATCGATGAGCCGGCTTTTAAAGCCCTTTCCTGCTGAGTGGGCTGCGCAACTATCGATTTTTAGGCCGTCGCATCTGGCCAATAAATAGCTGGCCCAGAATTGGTATCTTGTAAACAAGCAGTCTTTTGTTTCATGCTTCTGTTGGAAAGTGAGCCGGAACAAACCCATGATGGGATCACGCGGCATGAAGAGCGCTAATGAGCACGACTGTCTTAGTCGCAGAACGCGTCGCGTGCTCATCCTCAAACCGGCGGCAATCCGTGGCGCAAAACGGAAGTTTGCGAAGCGGATGCGTCTGAATGCTAAGCGTTCTATTCGTGAAGAAATTGCCAGCTCGAGCTAGTCCGGCGTGCATCCCGAAATTCGGATAGCTCATTGAGGAATATTTTCGGTATCGTGCTGTAAAGGTAATGCACTCAACTGCTCACACTATGTTTTCCAGACGCACCGTTTTTGTAATCGGCGCAGGAGCAAGCGCCGAATGTGGCCTTCCAGAAGGCTCGAGACTGAAGGGAGATATAGAAAACGGCCTGCGTTTCGGTTTTCGATCAGATCCAACGGGTGACAATGAGCTTTGGGAAATTCTTAGATTACGGGAAAACGGTAATAAAGATCGCTTGGGGTTGCTTAGGAAGTGTGCGAATGACCTTGCTCGAACGGTTAGGACCTTTCCCTCAATCGATGAGGCCCTCCATTGGTGGCGTAGAATTCCGGAAACAGTCGACGTCGGGAAGCTCGCAATTGCCCATTATATTTTAAAAGCTGAACGCGAGAGCTTTCTCGCCCCAAATAAGCAGACGGGCAGGGTCGACATTGGGTCTGCAAACGACACTTGGCTTGCGCAATTTTTATCGATGGTACTGAGCGGCTTACCACAGGAAAAATCGTCGAATGCCTTCAATGACGTTGTTGTTATCAATTTCAATTACGATCGCTCGCTAGAACACTATTTATTTCACGCCCTGCAAAATGTCGGGTTGGATAAAACTGCTGCAATAGAATGCATCGCTAGATTAAAAATTATTAGACCATATGGATCATTGGGCCACCTACCTTGGCAAACGTCCAAAGGCGGGATTGATTTTGGATCGTCCAATAGTTCAGTTCAAATCGCCCCTCATATCCGGACCTTTACTGAGCAGATATCGGGACCAAACATCGCGTCGATAATCGATGCAGAATTCTCTGAAGCCGAGCTAGTGATTTTTCTCGGGTTCGGGTTCCACCAGCAAAACATGGAATTATTAGAACCGATAGCAGCAAGCTCGCGCAAAAAAGTAAGAGCTGTTTTCGCGACAATGTATCGTATCGACGAGAGAAACTATTCGGCCATAGAAGCGCGACTTAACGATCGATTGGCTCTTTCTCCCAAACCAACATTGGTGGATCTAACAAGCTTTCAACTACTAAGTAAGCTTCGGATGAGCATCAGCATGCTGGCTGGCTAATTTGCGTAGTTTGGCCGGTCGAGCCTTTCGTTGGGTTTCAAGGTCTTTTGAATTAGCGTCTTGTCGTGCCGCCACCTCAGACCCGCAAGGCTGGCGCTGGGCAACCGAGCACCGCGACAAAATGAAATTTGAGGGAGCATTAAATAATGCCGCCAGAGCTGAGACCGACAACCACCATCCGGATAACATTGCCGTCGGGTAGAGCGGCTGTACTTGCGTGTTGTCGGCCACAATTCACTAGATGGATCGGACCGTCTCCCAACTTTACCTATGGCGGCAAGCCAGTTTTGACCTATGGCGGGCAGCCGGTTTTTGCTGAGCTCCTAATCTTGCACTTGCTCGAAGCGACCGGCTGGACCGGTACTTGGATTTCATCCTATGGCGGCATCAAGTTTCTCAGCGAAATGCCTAAAGACTCATCGTTGGTTCAGGCTCCGATAAGATTGCCGGAAAGGCAAATCTCTTTGATCCGCAAAATTCAACGGCGATCCAATCAGCGAGGTGGCTGCTTCGACCTGTTTGCTTGGCGAAATGACAAGATTATTTTTTGCGAAGCAAAGCAGTCAAAAAAGGATCACATCCGTCCATCGCAGCACAAATGGATCGACGCCGCAATAACAGAGGGAGTTCCGCTAGATTCATTGCTAATTGTCGAATGGTCGCTAGCTCCACCCAATGTCCAAGCCTTCGCATAAGCTCCATTATGGAATATTTGCGAGCCGCTCGCCGGACCAAACTCGACTTCGGTGATGTCGAATCGACGCCATTCATCATATGGAAGTTTAGTGTAAACCGATTATGCCTTTTTCTGCATCTCTTTGAAACGCGCAATCGACGCTCTCGAGCCAAATGTTGTGATTGCTTGGAGTGGCTTGGCCTCGATAAACGCTTTCACGGCTTCGATCCCCGCACGAGTCACAAATTTTCGACGAAGTTTCTTCTCATGAACACTGTGTATCCCATCACCATCCAAACCGAGATGCCGAAGCGCTGACGTTACTTGGCTAGGAGAAAATGGCGTGTCGACGCCGAAGACTTTTCGAATGGTCGGACGGAGGATGCTTGCAGCTTCGGTGGGTAAATTCTTGTCAGCTTCGGGAAGTGACGCGTGCACGACGTTGGCAACATCTACGTTGCCGACCACAACATAAGCTGGCGCACCGCGCTTTTCGACCAATCGCCCTTTGTCAATAAGGGCCAACCCCTTAGCGGTTTCAGTTGTCATAAATATGCTAGACGACTCTTCCGACATCTTTAGGATGCCGGTCCGATCTACCCCGACCTTCTGTATAACATTGATGGTATCCATGAATGTCTTGATGCGGCGCTCCTCGCGTTCGGCAATGAGTTGCACTAATTCAGAATATCCAATTGTTCGGCTCTGTCCCGCATACCGGTAGTAAATCGAGCCTTCACGGATTATTTCAATGTCGCGCTGCTTACCGTCTCGCCCGGCTACAGGCTTTGAACGGTTCCGTTTGCACATAACTGGTCTATTGATTAGAGGATCACAGCCCACCGCAAGAACATTCATCCCGCCTACAGAGTAGCGCCTGATAGCAATTGGAATTTCTGGATCGAAATCTTGTTTTAGGCGATCCACCCATTGGGCCTCATCAATATCGCTGGTTGTACCGACAATCTGACGTGGCTTGTTGCTAATTCCGAAGAGTATGTAACCGCCACGAGCATTTCCAAATGCAGCGAGTGTCTTCGTGTAGTCGGACAAGTCCGCTACAATAAGATCTTGTTTATACTCTCGATGCTTGCTCTCTCGCGATGTAACGGCAAAAGAGGTCGCATCAAACTCGATTAGGTCCTTCAAGTTCTCAGGTAGGTCAAACATTGTCCCACGAATGTTTACTACTTCCTCGTTGCCTTTCGCAGCGCTTGGGCATTAATTGATCCGGTCTAAATAGGGAGACCGAGGCCCCGCAGCAGCTCGAGTATGCGCTCGCTGGCATTATGCATAACACTTCCGAGCCCTTCCTGAAGCTTCCTTTCGACCGCACTCTTTGCTGCGCTCTTGAGTGCCGAACTGGCTTTTTTCAACAAGCCGGTTTCAATCATTGGCGAGCGTAAAACATTAAGTGCAGTTTCGAGGATTACTATTAGCTGCTTACGTTCGATCTCGCTTAGAACCTGATGATCAGGAGGCGCGTTCGAATGATTGATTTGATGAATTATGCCATCCAGCAAAGATGCAATAGCGCCAATTTTGACCTTAAGATCCCCAGACGAACCTAAGACGACCCACCTCTCAGCTAGAATTGCCCTCGATGAAGATGCGTGCGGTTTTGTTGATAGCGTCGGTTTGGTCTGCCGCTTTGGACGTTGTGTTCTAACTTGCTTTGCAAAAGCTTGATCCTGACTTTTTAGGAAAATTCGGTATCGATCTGCAATTTTAAAAGCGTCGCGCTTGCGGATTCTGCCCCGAATCTGCCTGATGCGGTTTAGTAGCGAAGAATTAATTCCGATCGGTCCATCGATTCCATAAGCTAGGTCAATAAGCTCAGGTAGGTCGACAATGTCGATCGACTCGCCGCGAGTAGCATCAATCCGGCGACGTGCGGAGTCCGCAGTTTCCAAATACCGATGCACCTCGTCGATTGTAAGCTCTGGCATCCCCAATCCTCAATCAGATGTTTGCGCATGATGTCACGAACGAATGATTCGTCGCGTTTACTTGCAATGTCCACATGAGGTGCACGCGCCTTGACTTAACTCGACTGTCCCGACGCCTCCAAGCCGGGTGATGCTTCCGGTCAAGGGACTGAGATTCAAACTCTCCTAATTTGTGTGCTCACCAACTGATTGAAATCGTTCGTCCGAAATTTCCGTACTCTAGTGTCGAAGTACAGAGCCTCAGAGAAAAACGACCATCAGAGAACGGCGCGCCGAAGGATTCGGGCGACCGACGTGCCGAGCCTAGTCTTAATTGAGCCGAAAATTCAGGGCGATTTGTGCGTCCCTGGAGAGGCTAGAGAAAGGCCGCTTCAAGAGACTGGCGGAGGGAGTGGGATTCGAACCCACGTTACGGTTTCCCGTAAACACGCTTTCCAAGCGTGCGCCTTCAGCCACTCGGCCACCCCTCCTCATCGGCCCGCGAGCGGACCGCACCTGTCTATATCAAATGCACAACGCGCGACGTCGCGCCCACTCACCTATCCACCTGGTTGAGTTGATCGGGAGGCGGGCGCCCGCGCGGCGCCTTGTGCCGCCGTCCGGTTTCGCCTGCGCCGACGGCAGGTCGGAGCCGCCGGCGGCGCGCACTATAGGCCCGGTCAAATCCGAAACAACCCGATCGACTTGTCATACCTCACCGGGGTCAAATCATACGCACTGATATGTTTATTTTACGGACATTGACCCTATACGGATCAAATGCACAATATCCACGTCAAAATGACATGAGTTCACAAGGGCGGACGCCTCAGGCGCCTGCCCGTGCCGGGGTGGTCGCAGGCCATGAGCGGAGATGCTTCCGCGCTGCAACTGGTGCTCACCGGCGATCCAGGGCTGGTCGCGATCGTGCGGCTGTCCCTGCTGGTCAGCCTCAGCGCGGTGCTGGTTGCAGCCGTCATCGGCGTGCCGGCCGGCGCGCTGCTGGCGCTGACGCGCTTTCGCGGCCGCGAGGCTGTCGTCGTCATCCTCAACGCACTGATGGGACTGCCGCCGGTGGTGGTCGGCCTCGCGGTCTTCCTGCTGCTGTCGCGCTCGGGCCCGCTCGGCGAATGGGGGCTGCTGTTCACGCCGCAGGCCATGGTCATCGCGCAGACAGTGCTCGTCGCGCCGATCATCGCGGCACTGGCGCGGCAGACGATCGAAGACTTGTGGGTCGAATACCAGGCCGAGCTCACCGCAATGAATGTCGGGCCGGCGCGGCGGATCGCAACGCTTGTCTGGGATGCGCGATTCTCGCTGGTGACCGCCCTGCTCGCCGGCTTCGGGCGCGCGGCAGCGGAGGTCGGCGCCATCATCATCGTCGGCGGCAATATCGAAGGCTTCACCCGCACGATGACGACGGCGATCGCGCTGGAAACGTCGAAAGGCGACCTGCCGCTGGCCATCGGCCTCGGCATGGTGCTGATCCTCATTGTCATCATCGTGAATGCACTGGCCTGGGGTCTGCGCCGTGCAGGCGAGCGTTACGCAGGATGACCATGCGCCCGCCCGCTCTCGACCTTCCCATCGCCTTCATCGAAGTCCGGATCGCGGCCGGCGCCGTGACCATCCTCGATGGCATCACCCTTACGATCGCACCTGGGGCACCGACGGTGCTGATCGGACCGAACGGCGCCGGCAAGACAACGTTCCTGCGTGCCGCCATGGGTCTTATGCCCGTGAGCAGCGGCCTCATCACCTGGGGCGGCCGCGAGTGGTCGGATCCGAAGCATCGCGCCATCATGTATCAGCGGCCGGTCATGCTCAGACGCAGCGCCGGTGGCAATATCCGCTACGCTCTCGCCGCCGCCGGCACACCGCACCGCCAACGCCATGCGCGCGCGACCGCCCTGCTCGCCGAAGTCGGTCTTGCCGGACTGGAGCATCGGCCGGCCCGCCGCCTGTCGGGCGGCGAGCAGCAGCGCCTGGCGCTCGCCCGCGCACTGGCGCGCGACCCCGGCGTCCTGTTCCTCGACGAGCCGACGGCAAGCCTCGATCCGGCCGCCACCAAGGCGATCGAGGACATCGTGCGCGCGGTGAGCGCGCGCGGCGTCAAGGTCGTGATGTGCACGCACGATCTCGGTCAGGCAAAGCGCCTCGCCGGCAACGTCGTGCTGCTGCATCGCGGCCGGCTGATCGAAAATTCGCCTGCCACGCAATTCTTCGCGGCGCCGCGCACGGAAGAGGCTCGCAAATTCGTCGCTGGAGAACTGCTCGTCTGAACAATGAAGCAAGGAGGATCACATGTTTAGTCGCCGCATGCTCATGGCCGCCGTCGCGGCTGCCATTGCCCTGTCCGGCACGCCCGTTTCGGCGCAGGACAAATCGATCGTGGTGGCATCGACCACGTCGACGCAGGATTCCGGCCTGTTCGAATATCTGCTGCCGATATTCACGAAGAAGACAGGCATCACCGTGAAGGTCGTGGCGCAGGGCACCGGCCAGGCGCTCGACACCGGGCGGCGCGGCGACGCCGACGTCGTGTTCGTTCATGCGAAGGCGCAGGAGGAGAAATTTCTCGCCGAAGGCCAGGGCGTAAAGCGTTTTCCGGTCATGTACAACGACTTCGTGCTGATCGGCCCAAAGAGCGATCCGGCCAGGATCAAGGGCATGAAGGACGTCGCCAAGGCGTTCCAGACCATCAAGGACAAGCAGGCGACATTCATCTCGCGCGGCGACCGCTCCGGCACGCACAGCGCAGAGCTCAAGCTCTGGAAGGACGCCGGCATCGACATCGAGAAGGACAAGGGCGCCTGGTACAAGGCGATCGGCCAGGGGATGGGTGCGGCGCTCAACACCGCCGGCGCCGGCAATGCCTACGTGCTGTCCGATCGCGGCACGTGGATCCACTTCAAGAACAAGGGCGACCTGCAGATCCTGGTCGAAGGCGACAAACGCATGTTCAACCAGTACGGGGTGATGCTGGTCAACTCGGCCAAGCACCCGAACGTCAAGAAGGAGTACGGCCAGCAGTTCATCGACTGGCTGGTGTCGCCGGAGGGCCAGAAGGCAATCGCCAACTACAAGATCAACGGCGAGCAGCTCTTTTATCCGAACGCCAGCGACTCGAGCGCGTGATGCGTGCGGAAGCGATCATAGCGGCGGTGCTCGCCATGACGGGGCCGGCGGCGGCAGATACCATCCAGCTTTTCGCCGCCGGCAGCCTGAAGGCTGCGCTGACCGACGTGGCCAGGGCCTACGAGACCGCAAGCGGCAACAAGGTGGAGGCGAAATACGGGCCGTCCGGCCTGCTCAGGAATGAGATCGCGAAAGGCGCCAGGGCCGACGTGTTTGCGTCAGCCAATATGGAGCATCCGCAGGCGCTGCGCGACGAGAAGAAGAGCGGTCCGGTCGTCCGCTTTGTCCGCAATACGTTGTGCGCGCTGGTCAGGCCCGGGCTGAAGGTCGACGGCGCCAACCTGCTCGAGCGCATGCTCGATCCGGGCATCAAGCTCGGCACCTCGACGCCGAAGGCCGATCCGTCCGGCGACTATGCCTTCGCGGTCTTCCGCAAGGCCGAAGCGATCAGGCCCGGCGCGCAATCGGCGCTGGAGAAAAAAGCCCTGCAGCTGACCGGTGCCGCGAACAGCGCCCCGGCGCCTGCCGGGCGCACGGTCTATGGCTGGCACATCGCGGAAGCACGGGCCGACATTTTCCTGACCTATTGCACGAATGCGCTGGCGGCACAGAAAGAAAATCCCGGCCAGCAGGTCGTGGCGCTGCCGGACAATCTGGCCGTTGGAGCCGACTACGGATTGACCGTCATATCGGGTGCGCCGGCCTCGGCGCAGCAGTTTGCAGACTTCATCATGTCCGCGCAGGGTCAGAAGATCCTGACGGGCCACGGCTTTGCACCTGGAAAGTGACGGCAGAAAGGGGCCTCCCATGAAGCTCAGTGCACGCAACCAGCTCAAGGGCAAGATCGTCGACGTGAAGAAAGGCACCACGACGGCGCATGTTCGCATCGATATCGGCGGGCAGACGATCACCGCCGCCATCACCAATGACTCGGTCGAGGAGCTCAAGCTGGAAAAGGGCAAGAGCGCCTACGCAATCATCAAGGCAACCAGCGTCATGGTGGGCGTGGACTGACGTCTTTGCCTGCGAAGCGTGTAATCCGATAACCTGCGTGAGCCAGGCGGGTGACCGCAACGTCTGCTTTCGCGGCCGATGACCGCTGATTATGGTTCCAGACACATGTCACTGACACGTCGCACCTTCGTTGCCGCCGCCGCAACCGTGTTCGCGCCGCGCCTGGCATGCGCGGCGACCGTGACGGATGCGACCGGCCGCACATTGCCCGTACCGGAAAAGGTCGTGCGCGTGTTTCCGGCCGGGCCGCCGGCTGCGATCCTGCTCTATACGCTCGCACCCGATTTGCTCCTCGGCTGGCCGCGGGCCAACCGCCCCGAGGAATGCCTGTACATGTTGCCGGACGTCTGCGCGCGTCCCGAGGTCGGCCGCATCACCGGCCGCGGCAATACCGCCAATCTCGAAAGCGTGATCGCGCTCAGGCCCGATCTCATCCTCGACGTCGGCTCGACCAGAGGCACCTTCGTCTCGCTCGCCGAGCGCGTGCAGCAGCAGACCGGCATCCCCTACGCGCTGCTCGATGGCCGCTTCGACGCGGTTGCGGCGACCTATCTCAAGCTGGGCGAGCTGACCGGACGGCAGGCCGACGCCGAAAGGTTCGCGCGCTATGCCGACGATACATTCAGGGCCATTGCCGGCCGCATTGCGGCAATCGCACCCGGCACACGGCCGCGCGTCTATTACGCGCGGGGGCCGCGCGGCCTGGTGACCGGCCTCGGCGGCTCGATCAATGTGGAGACCATCGAGATGCTGGCGCAGAACGTCGCCGGCGCCAACAAAGGCGGCCTTGCCAATGTTTCGATCGAGCAGGTTCTGCTGTGGAATCCCGATGTGATCGTGACCATCGACCAGGACTTCGCCGCATCGGTGCGCAGCGACCCGGCCTGGGCCCCGGTCAAGGCGGTGCGGGAAAATCGTGTGCACCTCTCGCCGAAGATGCCGTTCGGCTGGGTGGACTTTCCCCCTTCGGTGAACCGGCTGATCGGGCTCTGGTGGCTGGCGAAAATCCTCTACCCCGAGAGATTCCCCGAGGACATGCGCAAGCTGACGCGCGAATTCTATACAATGTTCTACCATCGCACGCCGGATGATGCGCAGATCGACCATGTTCTGGCAGGGAGAGACTAGTTGACCCGTTCAGCGCTGCCGGGGCTGGCGATCGCGACCGCCGTGCTGATCGCCGGGTTGATCCTTGCCTTCACGGTCGGCCGCTACCCGGTTTCGCTCGCCGAATTGTGCAACGTGCTTTTTGCCAAGCTCACCGGTCATCGGGCCGACGTTTCGTCCGCGGTCGAGAGCGTGATCCTGCAGGTGCGTGGGCCGCGCGTGCTGGCGGCGGCTCTGGTCGGCGGCGCGCTGGCGGTCGCCGGCACGGCGTTTCAGGGCCTTTTCCGCAACCCGCTGGTATCACCGGATATCCTCGGTGCATCGTCGGGAGCGGCGCTTGGCGCTGTGGTCGGCATTTTCTTCTCGCTGGGCGTGATCGCTATCCAGGCCTTTGCCTTCGCCGGCGGTCTGCTGGCCGTCGCCGCCGTCTACGTCATCGGCTCCGCCGTGCGCTCTCGCGATCCGATTCTTGTTCTGGTGCTCACCGGTGTTGTCGTCGGTGCATTGCTTGGCGCAGGCGTCGGGCTCGTGAAATATCTCGCCGATCCCTACAACCAGCTCCCGGCAATGACGTTCTGGCTGCTCGGCAGCCTGGCGGCGGCGAACGTTTCCGACCTCCTGCCCCTGTTCGGCCCGGTGGCGATCGGCACCGCTGTGCTGATCGCCCTGCGCTGGCGCATGAACGTGATGTCGCTGCCGGAAGAAGAGGCCCGCGCGCTGGGCGTGGCGACAGGGCCGCTGCGCATCGCGATCGTTGCGGCGGCGACGCTCACCACCTCTGCCAGCGTCGCAACGGCCGGGATCATCGGCTGGGTGGGGCTGGTGGTGCCGCATCTCGCCCGCTCGCTGGTCGGACCCGATTTTGCCCGTCTGTTGCCCACGGCGGCAATTCTCGGCGGCGGCTACCTGCTGCTGATCGATACGCTCGCTCGCACCGCCGCAGAGGTCGAGATTCCGCTCGGCATCCTGACCGCCGTGATCGGAACGCCGTTTTTCATCTGGCTGCTCGCCAGCATGCAGAGGAGCTGGTCGTGATTCTCTCCGGTCACGGTCTCACCATCGGCTATCCTGACCACACCGTCGGCCGCGAACTCGACGTGTCGCTGTCGACCGGCGAGGTCCTCGCGCTGCTTGGGCCGAATGGCGGCGGCAAGACGACACTGCTCAAGACGCTGCTCGGCCTGCTGCGGGCAAAGGCCGGGCAAGTCCGGCTGGGCGAGAAAGCGCTCGCGGATTATTCGATCCGCGAACGTGCGCGCGTGATTGCCTACGTTCCCCAGGTCCATATCGGCACGTTCGCGTTCACTGTGGAAACCGTCGTGCTGATGGGCCGCACGGCACACGGCAGCCTGTTCAGCCAGCCGAACGCGCATGATCGCGCGGTCGCCCGCACCGTGCTTGAACGCTTCGGAATTGCAGCGCTCGCCGACCGTCCATACACGATGATCTCAGGCGGCGAGCGGCAATTGGTGCTGCTCGCGCGCGCGTTGGCGCAGGAGCCGCAATTCATCGTGCTCGACGAGCCAACGGCAAGCCTTGATTTCGGCAACCAGGGCAAGGTGATGAACGAGATCCGTAGCCTGGCGAAGTCCGGGCACGGCGTGCTGTTTACAACGCACGACCCGAACCATGCATTGCGCGCGGCAGACCGCGCCTACCTGTTGCGCGATGGGCGGCGCATCGCCGACGGGCCGGTGACAAGCGTGCTCAACCGTGACCAGCTGGAGGCGCTTTACCGTTCGACTGTCGACCAGATCACGGATTCCGGCAGTGGCGCGGTGGCGTTTCTGCCAGGCTAGAAATTTACCGGGTCAGAACGCGGTGGCCGTCGTCGAAGCGACGCGGCGCTCACGTGACTGCTCGAGTGCCTGCAGCGCGGCCGTAGCCTCGGCGCGCAATGCGTCGAAATCGATTTCAGCGGCCGCCATTTCATTTGACGGCAGCGTGGATGCCGATGGCCGCGGCGCCATTGCAAACAATCCCACGCACATGATGACGGCGCCGGCCGCAGTGAGAATTCGCACAGACATGGTCAAGCTTCCTGCTCGACCCCTCCCCCTGAATTTCACCTTATACCCCGGCAGCCATTGAGGGCGCGCGAAGACGGGCCTCCCGCTTGGACGCAACATGTTAGTCACATTTTAACTCGCCGCCGGCGCGGCGGATCGGCCTTTCCTGTTGATATTGCATGGTTATTTTCAAGGAATGACCGAGAGGTGTGGCGGCAGCCAAGCCAGGCATCCGGCCAGCAGCCGACCTTGTCAGACCTCGTGGAAGCTGCGCCGGAAGACCTCGAGGAACGGCTGGAACAGATAGTCAAACATCGTGCGATGCTCGGTGATGATCAGGACATCCGCCGGCATCCCGGGAATAAGTTTGACGTTCGGGGCCAGGCGGCGCATCGCTTCCCGGTCCACATTCACTTTCACCAGGTAATAGGGTTGGTGCGTCTTGTCGTCGAAAAGGCGATCCGCGGAAACGCTCTGAACGATTCCGGGAATCCTCGGTGTCGAACGGCTTGAATATGCCGTGAAGTGGATTTGCGCCCTTAATCCTTCATGCACTGCTTTCACATCAATCGGCGTCACGTGCGCCTCAATGATCAAAGCGTCGCTCACTGGAACAATTTCAAGAATCGGCCGGCCCTTTTCGACCACGCCGCCAATTGTCTTGAAGCTTGAGTTGACGATAGTACCACTGATGGGTGCAGTCACCACCGTTCGTTTGAGGACGTCTTCACTGCTTCGCAGCTTCTCCATGGTATTGGCAAGGTCGATCCGGACGGTATCCGACTCGGTGGCAATCTGGGTCGCGCGTTCGGCGTCTGTATTCAGGATCTGCATCTGCGCTTCGCCGATCTGCTGTCGGGCTTTGGCGATCTGCGCGAGATATTCGCCATGCCTGCCCTCGATCTCGACCTTGGTACGCTTCAGCCTGAGGTACTCCGGTTTGGGCATCAGCCCCTGTTTCAGGAGCGTTTCCTTGCCCTGCAGCTCCTCATTTATCAATTCGAGCTGACCGGACGCACTTTCCACCTGAGCCTCCAGACCCCTGATCTGGTCGTTCAACTGATCGATGCGCTGACGCAGAATATTTTTCTTCGTTACAAGTTCGGTGGACCTTGTTTCGAACACCAGACGTTGCGCATCGATGACGGCTGCAATCTTGGCATTGTTCAATTGCAGCTCGGCCGGCCACTCGATCTTGTCGAGGTGTGCGGTTTCCGCCTGAAGCCGCGCCTGCTTGGCGAGCAATGACCACAATTGCTGTTGCAGTGCATCGTGGTTGGCCCGCGTCTGCACATCTTCAAGAACGACGAGCGGCTGGCCGGCCTCCACCACGTCTCCGTCATGCACGCGAAGTTCGGCGATGATGCCATCTTCGAGATGCTGGACGACTTTCTTTCCCTGGTCGGGCGCCAGGACGCCGGGGGCCATTGCGCCGCCTGCAAGCGGAACGAAAACGCCCCAGATGGTGAATACGGCCGCGAACCCAAGAACAAAAGTAAGTCCGATCCGGTTCGGACCCTGGACGATTCTTTTCAGGGGAACCTGGCGGCGCCAGCCGGGCTCCGGGGCGAAAATCTCCAGACTTCCATCGGCCGGTTTCAGAATGACATCGTGTCCCGTCATTGTACTTTTACCTGGGCCCCTTCCCGCACAGATTCATATGCTTATGAACTCGCTTGATGATTTCGTCCGCCGGCTATTCCCGGAAGCCGCTCCAGCCAGGCCCACAAATCCTGCACCAGGATGAGTGTGCAGCGGCCATACTTGCGCGCGGGCAACTGGCCGTCGCGGATCGCGCGGAATAAATTGCTCCGGCAGATACCTGCGAGCCGGGCCGCCTGTTTTGGGCGAACAGCGATGGAACCGTCTGCAAGCAACCTTGTGGGCGTCCCTGAACTTGTGACGGGATTTTGGTTTTGAAGGGCACGGCCAGCCATTTTACGGGCGTGATCCTGCTGCTGCGCCGCCGGAACCCGCATCGCGCTGAGCACTTCATCTCGTGGTCCGTACATCGCCACAAAGCCATCTTTGAGCACGAGAATCTTGTCAGCCTGCGCCAGCGTGGACGGCCGATGACCGACGATGACCAGAGCAGCGCCTCGTTTCTTGAGACTGAATATCGCTTCGGAAAGCGCGGTTTCGCCGGCCTGATCGAGATTGGCATTTGGCTCGTCGAGCACAATCAGCTGCGGCATGCCAAAGACTGCGCGCGCCAGTCCGACGCGCTGGCGCTGTCCGCCGGACAGGCGAACGCCCTGGTCGCCGATCTGCGTGTCATAGCCCTGCGGAAGCTGCTGAATCATTTCATGGGCATGCGCGAGAGTCGCCGCCTCAAGGATTTCTTCGTCCGCCGTATTGCTTTTCATGCGGCCGATATTGTCGCGCACCGATCCGGTAAACAGCTCGACATCCTGAGGAAGATAGCCGACATGGCTGCCAAGTTGTGCCGGATCCCAATGATGGACCTGTGAACCATCAATGCGAATCTCCCCGACATTCGGGCAGGAAAGACCGACCAGGAGACGACACAAAGTGCTTTTGCCGGCACCTGACGGGCCAATGATCGCCAAAGCCTCGCCCGGTTCGACGGAAAACGAAATTTTGCTGAGCACGACGGTATCGGTATTGGGAATGACAAACGTCACCTGGTCAACGGTGAGCCGCCCGGTCGGTGCGGGCAGCTGCGTGCGCTCGGACGGCGGCGGATAATCCAAGATCGCCTGCTTGAGCCGGCCGTAGGCAAAGCGTGAGCTCATAAAATTGCGCCAGGCGCCTATTGCCAGCTCCACCGGTGCAAGGGCACGGCCGAGAAGAATGGAGCCCGCGATCATGCTGCCGGGCGTGAGTTCCGACTTGAGGACCAGCCATGCCCCCACCCCAAGGATCGCGACCTGCACGAAAAAGCGTACGAATTTGGTCATCGCAAGCACAACGCCACCGATTTCCCCGCCGCGACGGAGGCCATCAACCACAACCTGGTTCAGTGATGCCCATCGGCCGGTCATCGCCGGCAACATACCCATCGCATGCACCACTTCGGCGTTACGGATAGCGGCATCGCCCAGTCGGATTGCTTCAATCTGTGCCTTGCTGGCCGTCTCGCTCACCCGGCGGGTCGTCAGTTCGTTTGCCAGACTCAGCAGAAACAGCACCACTGCGGACGAGACCGCCACCACGCCGAGCAGCGGGTGAAGCATCCAGATCAAGGCAATGAACAGAGGCGCCCAGGGGAAGTCCAGGAATGCGGTAAGCCCCTGCGTCGAGATGAAGCTCTGGATCTGGCTGATGTCCTGGAACGATTGCGCTCCATACGGATCGCCCTTCAGCCGGCCTCGTACGCCGCAGGCAAGATAAATGGGGCCAAGCCGGTCGTTCAACCAGCAGCCAATTCGGATCGTAATAATGGTGCGCAACGTGTCGAGGGCGCACATCACCGCCAGAGCAACCGTCACGATCAGGGTAATCATGATCAGCGTGTCGACGTGGCCTGTCGTCAGCACGCGATCGTAGACCTGGAGCATATAGATCGGTGATGCCAGCATCAGGACGTTGATGACGAAGCTGAACAGCGCGCACGCGCCAAATGCGGAAATGCAGCTTCGAAGCGCAGTACTCAGCTCGCTGGTCTGGAGCGACTGTCGCTTTTGGTCCGAAAAGGTCCCGTGCATTTCGGTATCTGACTTTTCCTGCACCGGGGGTTGCCGGATATATGAGAAAATCGGTTGCCTGCCGGAATTGGCTCAATCCTCTTCGCTCATCTCGCTGGTCGCGCCTTGCACGGACGCCCGCCCGGTTGATGACGCGTTCGCATTGTCCGTGCCGCATTTCGACTGCGAAGAAGCCGATGATCGGCTCGCGCCGGCGGAACGCACGTTGACGCTCGCACGCTTGCTCAGCCAGGCGTTCAGGTTTGCTCTGCCGGGACCGCCTTCGGCGTGAGACATTTCAAGCACAATTGACGTTTCACCATCGGCGGTTCTGGTGTGAAGGCTCCGGACTCGTGTTTGCACGGCAGACCTCCTTTTGTCGTTTGTACGTCAATTTGTAGTCGCTCGGCCTTCTGCAACAATAACTCTTCCGATAGATGCCGGCGTATGCGGGGGTTCATGCCAAAAGGGGTATGGCGACGCCTTGGCCTCAGGCGCGTGCTGGCCACGGCCGTAGTGATCGATAATTTCACCGGATGGTTCGACTCCCCGGTTTCGGGAAATGACCCGTGGGGATGCGGCCGAAACCGATCCGATCCTAGCCGTGGCCAGCGATGCGATACCTGACGGCAGACTTCAGGACGCCATCAGTTACCAGCTGTGGTCCCAGTGGAACCCGCTCGTTGCGGACATCGATTCCGAAACCGAGCTCGACCCCATGCCCTGCGCGACCGCTGTCTGCGTGAGGGTCTCGGTCACAGTATTATGGCCGGCCGCATCAGCGGTAGCATTGGCCAGCGCACTGTTGCCCTTTACGGAAACGTGTACGTCGATGTTCTTCACGATGTTCGTGAGCTCAGCAATTGCCACGAACTTGACGAAGCTGACATTTGGATCCAGCGACATAACTCAACTCCTATGCAAGTGGTTTGTCACGGTTTGTCGTGCGTCTATGCGCCAGCACACGTTGCTGGCCGGAACAGCTAAGTGTGCGTGACGGTACAATTCAACTGCACGTAAGGTGATAGACTGTTGGAGGGATGCCCTCTCTTACTTTGGTCTCATAGCGCAATCTAGGTAGAAGGCTTCCTGACCCGTGCAGTTATCCATGAGTGCAACGCCGGCTGCTTCGCAGCGCGCAATCTGCATTCATGCGATGCCAGGGAATGCTGAACCCGCAAGACCGGAGTAGGCATCGTGAATCAGGGAATTGACCGCAAGTGGCTCAAAGCCATGCGTGCTGACAAACGTCAGTGAAATGGTGGCCGAAACCGGGCTTGGCCCGTACGAAAAGTCGATCGAAAACGTGCTGGTGTGCGAACTCGTGATACCGCCGCCGGCGCTGCCTGTCGTAACCGCCGCGGTGTACGGAAGGGCGTCATTGCTGCCTTGGGCCAATGCCGCAGATGTCGCCATGCCAAAAGCCATGCCAGGCGCTGCAGCGGTTTTTGTGGTGCTGTACGTCGTTGTATTGAGGCCCAACGCGTCGGCATTGCCCGCTACTATTACAAACACAGCGGTACCTCGCTGGCTTTCTTCGCCCCACAGCGACGGATCGCGAAAGCTAGACAAAATCGCCTGCAGACCCAACCGCACAAAAGATCAATACGTCATCTGCAAGATGGCAGAATGGTCAGGGACACCTAATCAATACCTGCTAGGCCGCGGCAATGGCCATTCCGTTCACATATGAAAAATGATTCTCAATCGTCAGAGCCTGGGTCAAAGTCGAAGCCAGAGTATTTGGCCCATGGGCATCGGCAACAGCGGCAACCTGCGCAAGATTCCCTGAAGGGAAGGAGGGCCCAGGAATAAGGTGTGGGCCTTCGGGTCCGTGGTGCCCAAGTGCGGCGTGGCCCTGAAAATCCATGACAAGCGGGCCATTCGGGCGGGACCAGTTCTCGATATCGATTGCGAGGTAGCTTGTTTCGGATACCGCTACTACCGTGTTACCAACCTTGAAGCTCATGTCGAATTCGAAAACCATGACGATGTCGGCCCCCGCAACCGACACGAATGTGTCCGCCCCGGCCGCAGCATCGCCGGCGGGGGACGTCGCGGTGGCTTCGAAAACCGCATAACCCGATGCCACAGTGACATTCCCGAAATCGTTGACGGTATTATTTACAGTACCGGAAGCGTCGGTGCTCAATCCTGCCGCGTAAGCATCGCCACCGATCACCGTAAGCAGGGCCGAAGTGTGATCCGTCGGCGTGCCGGGATTGTCCTGAGACGTTGGGGATTCGTGAACATTTGCCGGGTGGGGAGAGGTATGCGATTGCCTGCCGAAAGCGGCCATCAACGGCCCTTGCGGATCAAGGATCTGATTGCCGGACAATTCCAGGTTTGCATTATGGCCATCATGGTGCCGATCGTCCCGGTGATGATGGTGATGTGAACAATGTGACATGGATCATCGACCCGCAGTGTCTGATCACGCAGCATAGATTGTCCCTCTCCGGCTCAACATTCCTCTGACGGGGATATACTTTTTGAAGTAGCGGCACGTTCAACCGTGCCGAACGGCACTACCTCAAAAGAAATAATGCACATGCGAGGGTTGATGGGATAACCTGATATGGCTGGGAACCTAAATAATCGCGCAGGCTTAAAACCAAAAATCAGAGCGCGGTAAAATCATGGAGGTCGGCAACGGGGTTGGGGTGGCCTGTTGTAGGGGTTGCGCATGTCACAACCAGGCGGCAAACCTTATGTAGCTATCGTCGACACCAAAAGCTTAAGACGTGCAAGCATAGCTAGTCTGCTGGAACCTTGGGCTGACGCGGAGAATTTGCGCGTCACGTCGTTCACGCCCGATCAGGCCAACGAAGCACTTCGCGCTGACAAAACTTTTCGGATGCTGATCTTCAGCGTAGGCGGTGAAACGATCGCCGAGAACCTGCAGCAGTTGAAGGTACTGCGCGCACTCGCGGCCAACACGCCCTTGGTCATAATATCCGACCGCGAAGATCCCCATGACGTTGCTGCGGCATTCGATACTGACGCGCAAGGATTTCTCAGCAGCGGAATCCCCTCCGCGCTAGCGTTCCAGGCGCTGACGTTCATTCTCAATGGCGGATCATACTATCCTCCATCCGCTGTTCATCAGTTGCACAACCGTCCGGAAACCACAGAAATACCGCAAGGCAGCCCGACTGATGACTCGAGTTCCAAACGCAATGGACCAAGCACGAACGGAGGTGGAAACGGGAGCGGCCCGGTTCGCGCCGGAAACGATCTGGGGTGTCAATCCGTCAATCTGACGGCTCGGCAACGCGAGGTTCTAAAGCACCTTCGCCTCGGGGAATCCAACAAAATGATTGCCCGCCGGCTTGGCATGACTGAGGGGACGGTGAAGGTTCACATTCGCCAAATGATGCGAAAATGTCACGCGACCAACAGAACGCAGCTGGCCCTTGGCGGGCCACTCGGCATCGAGGATCTGGCAGTCGACAATGGCTCCTTGGATGAAAAGTCGGCGCAACCGAATGGAACCGGAACGTTGACAGACAAGTTCAAGCCGGCACCGCCCGGATCTCAGTCGACCCTTCCTTTGATCGGTACCGAACCACGCGGTCGCGGCCGCATCTTCGACAAGCACTGATCATATAACCCATGCTTACCTATCCATTGCTGTAAATTACTTCGCAGGCACCACCAGCGAATACCGGCTGTCTGCCGCAAGGCACTCGGCCTGCGGCAGACCGAGTTCCTTGCGTACTATGTTGGTGCCAAGAACCATCGACACGATCTTGTAGTAGGCATGACGGCGGCTCATGCCTTCACGACCCATGCCGCAGTCGGACGACAGCACCAAACGCTCGGCCGGAATATATTTGAGCGCACGCCGGATATGATCGGCGATCTCGTCCGGCCGCTCGACCTGCAGCGAATGATGGTCAATGACGCCGATGCAGATTTTCTTGTCGGTGATGACCTTGCCGAATGCCTCAAGGTCCATGCCGCCGGCGCTCGCCGATTCGAATGTGATTACATCCGCATCGACCTTGTTGAGCATTTCGAGCGCGTTCCTGTAGCTCTGCACGTCCTTGAACATACGCTGCTGCGAAGGATTGCCCCAGCAGGTGTGGCACCATACTTCGGTCTTCGCACGTAGCCCCTTGACCGTGCGGTTGAACACTTCGACGCTGAAGGCCGGATTGATCACGTCGTCGACGATATTGCGCACCGCCAGCAAATGGATCTGCGGCTCCTCGAACTGGATAACCTGGCAGCCGGCATCGGCGAGGTCGTGCAGTTCGGCGTTCAACGCATCGGTGATTGCCAGAATACGGTCCTTCAGCGACTTGTAGTGCCTGTCCTGCACGGCGAACGCCACGAGCTCCGGTCCGATGGTACCAAACTTGACGGGCTTTCTGGTCATGCGCTGCGCCACCTTGAACATGGCGGCGTATTGCAGGTCGCCGCGCGTGACAGGGCCGACAATGCCGGGCATCACGCGCGATTCGAGATAGTCATGCAGGATATGCCCGGGCGGGAACGCGATCCCGCCTTTGCCTGCCGGCGTCGGCTGCGGGTTCTTGTCGAACCCGCCCATGTGGCGCGGCGGATAATTGGTCCAGCTCTGGCCGCCGACGTCGGAATCGAAGTGCGCGTCGCCATCGGTGACAATATCCAGTCCGGCCATTTCCTGCTCGTGCAGATAAACTGACACTGCATCGACATATTGTTCGCGGAACTGGTTGTTCACCATCGCATCAAGAAAGCTGCGCGAGCCGAGATTCTGCGTATACCAGCTCGGACGCGGCAGCGAGCCGGTGATCGTGGTCGGCAGCATGATGTCTTTGGTGGCACGAAGCATGACAGGCGTCTCCCGGATGGCTTTTCGTTGGCGCGTAGTCTATGTCCGCTCCGCGCCGCTTGGAAACCACCTTAGTCATTTTCGTTGCATGAGGCATGGACAAAACAGGCACCGCTGCCCACCTATGATGGGCAGTTTTCATGCCGTGCCAAAATGTCTGCTATAGTGGTTTCATGAGCAACAACGGCGACCGCTACATCATCCGCCCCAACCCGCTCGACCCACGGCTGACCGAGCGTGTCTCGGGCGTAGACCAAACCGGGACCCGCATCGACACCTCGGTCACGGTCGAACGTGCACTGACGATCTTCCTCAACAGCCAGGAAATCGTCACTGCCATGACCATCAACGACTACCCGGAATATCTGGCGCTCGGTTACCTGCTCAACCAGAACATGTTGATGCCGGACGATGTCGTCACCGCTGTCGACTATGACGAGGAACTCTCGGTCGTCGTCGTGCGCACCAAGCGCAAAACCAATTACGAGAAAAAGCTGAAAAAAAAGGTGCAGACCTCCGGGTGCGCGCAGGGCACGGTCTTCGGTGACCTGATGGAAGCCCTTGAGGATGTCACATTGCCGCAAGCGGAGCTGCGCACCTCATGGCTCTATGGACTGACGCAGAAGATCAACACCACGCCTTCGCTCTATCTGGAGGCCGGCGCCATCCATGGCTGCGTTCTTGCGCGGCACGACGAGCCCCTGGTCTACATGGAAGACGTCGGGCGTCACAATGCCGTGGACAAGATCGCGGGATGGATGTTCCGGGAAAAGGTGCCCGCTGCCGACAAAATCTTCTATACGACCGGACGGCTGACATCGGAAATGGTCATCAAGACGGTCCGGATGGGCATTCCAATCCTAATTTCGCGCTCGGGCTTCACCGCGTGGGGAGTCGAACTGGCACGCAAGGCCAATCTGACCCTGATCGGCCGCGCGCGTGGCAAGCGTTTTGTCGCGCTCGCAGGCGAGGACCGTATTGTCTTTGACCAAGACCTCGCCTACGTCGAGGAGGAGAGCGCCAAGCACCGGCGCAAAGCGGCAGTGCATGACGACTAGCTACCCACCTACTCTTGGCCTGGTGCTCGCCGGCGGACTCGCGCGGCGCATGGGCGGTGGCGACAAGGCGCGGATCGAGATCGGCGGCGTATCCATCCTGGACCGGGTCCTGGCGACACTTTCCGGCCAATGTGCCGGCATCGTCATCAATGCCAATGGTGACCCGCGACGTTTCGCCGATACAGGGCTGACCGTGATCGCTGACAGCGTGCCGGATTTTGCCGGGCCGCTTGCCGGAATCCTTGCAGGTCTGGATTGGCTTGCCGGACAGAACAACGGAATTGAGTGGATTGTCAGCGTTCCAGGCGACTGTCCCTTCCTGCCCGACGATCTTGTCGAGCGCCTGCATCTGGCGCGCCGCCGGATGGGTGCCGGCGTTCCGCTGGCCTGCGCGCGTTCCGGCGAATGGCGCCACCCGGTGGTCGGCCTGTGGCCGCTGGCTTTACGTGAGGACCTGCGCAAGGCCTTGATCAAGGATGACCTGCGCAAGATCGAAGTCTGGACCGCGCGGCACGGGGTCGCAATTGCCGATTGGCCGGATCAACCGGTTGATCCGTTTTTCAATGTCAATACGCCCGAAGATGCGGCCCGCGCCGAGAGCATTGCGTTGCAGCATAGTTAGTCTCGCGACACAGAATTCTTGACCGCGTGCGCAGGGTGCCCATATTTGGTCGTAGTGGAAAAACCATGGGTTTGGGAGGACTGTGTTTATGAAAGCGTTCATCATTGCTTGCGTAGTGGCCATCCTTATCGCCGTCGTAGGTGGCGTAGCCCTCAACAGCGTGCCGGATTCGGCCGAAAGAGCCTTCACGAGCCCGACGGGAGTGAGTCTCACCTAGTGGGGCGTGATTGCGACTACTCCATGAGCGCCGCGTAGGACAGGAAGCCGACGCGGGCGCCGGGTTCAATTGACGTCACGTCTTCGGGCAGTTCCAACAAGCCGTCGGTTTCCGTCAACGACGTGATAATGCCCGCGCCATCCTGCGGGTGTTTCACCGCGTCGATTTCTCCATCGGCGGCGCGCCTGAGCGCCACGCGAACATATTCCCGCCGATCTTTCTTTTTCCTGTAGGCGAACGCGGCCCGCACCGGCAGCGGCAATAGCCTGTCCTGGCGGGCGCCGGAGAGACGTCGCAGCAAAGGTTTCACTACGCGCACGAAAGTGACAAAGACCGCTACCGGATTACCCGGCAGGCCGACGAAGGCGGCGCTTTGTCCTGACCCGGCCGGTATAACGCCGAGCGCGACCGGCCGCCCCGGCTTGATCGCAACACGCCAAAAGACGAGATTGCCTACGGCCTCCACGGCCTTGCGTACGAAGTCAGCCTCACCGGTCGACATTCCACCCGACGTAAGGATGAGGTCATGGCCAGTGGCCGCCCGACGCAGTTCCGCCGAAAGCATCCCGGGATCGTCGGCAAGAATGCCAAGATCGGTAACGAGCGCTCCAAGCCGATCGAGCAACCCCGTCAACAGCGCCCGGTTGGAATCGAAAATTGCGCCAGCACCGCGCGCCGTTCCCGGTTCGACGACCTCGTCGCCGGTGGAGAATATCGCCACCTTGAGCCTGCGCCGCACGACAAGTTCGGTCACCCCCAGCGCCGCTGCGAGTGCTATCTGCTGTGCATCAAGCACCGTGCCTGATGGCAGCACGGTCGAGCCCGCGGAAACATCCTCGCCCGCGAGCCTTCGGTTCGCGCCCGGCTTCAGCCCTTTCGGCACCGTTACGCGATCACCGTCGACTTTCACATCTTCCTGCATGAAAACGGTGTCGGCACCCTTCGGCATGGCGGCACCGGTAAAAATACGAATGGCCTGACCTTCTTCGAGCGACAGGGTTTCGCGCTGCCCGGCCGTGAGGCGACCGGCAATCGTCAAGGTGGTATCGCCGTCCGCCCGCAGATCCGCGTGCCGCACGGCATATCCGTCGACCGCCGAATTATCGAAGGGCGGCAGGTTAACGGGCGCCTTCAATTCGTTCGCCAGGACCCGCCCGCGCGCGCCGTGAAGCGGAACCTTCTCGGTTTCCGTGACCGGCACGATCCGTTCGCCGATCAGGCGCTCCATGTCATCGAGCCGGAGGAGCGGACCGGAGAACGCGAAACAGTCGTCGGTCAGCTGTGCCATCACCTGCCCTCTGCAGCGGCCGTTGCCTGCACCGCTTCGACGGGAATCGCAAGTTTCAGCAGCAGATCCGCGATAGTTTCAATATCGTTGAGGTCGATTACCGGGACCCTCGCCTGAGGCAACGCAATGTCGGCCGCGATCGCGACGACATATGGATCTTCGGGATGGATCAGCGGCTTTCCATTTGCCGCGCGGTGAATTTCAAGCTTTGGAAAGGCGTCGCGCTTGAATCCTTCCACCAGGACGAGGTCGACTGGAGACATCTTTGCGGCCAACGCCCGCAAATTCCATTCCGGCTCTTCCCGCAGCTCATGCAGGATCGCCCAGCGTCTCGCCGACGAAATGATCACCTCGGTGGCGCCGGCCGCGCGATGGAAAAAAGAATCCTTACCCGGCTGGTCCAGGTCAAATCCATGGTGAGCATGCTTGAGGGTCGATACCCTGACACCGCGCACAATCAGCCGCGGAATTACCCTGGTGATCAGCGTGGTTTTGCCCGAACCGCTCCAGCCGGCGAGACCGATGATGCGCATGGGCCCCTTATAGCAAAACGCCCGGCTTTGCAGCCGGGCGTTATTTTCGACGATTTTTGCCGCTTATTCGGCCGGCTGGGCCCGGGCGCCTTTCGGGCTACGTCCCAACTCATCTTCCAGCCAGAGACTGTGATGTTCCTTGGCCCAGTTGATATCGACCGTACCTTCACCCATGGCCTCGAACGCGCCTTCCATGCCGATGGTGCCAATATAGATGTGGGCGAGCATCGCGGCGACAAACAGCACCGCAACCACGGCGTGGATCATCTGGGCATATTGCATGGTATCGATGTTGGTGCCGTAGAACGGGAACATCAGCATATATCCCGTAATCGCAACAGCAGCGCCGCCGAGCACGACGATCCAGTAAATCGCCTTCTGGCCGCCGTTGAAGCGATAGGCGGGCGGATGGTCGTCGCCGATGAGGCCGCCCCCACGCTTGAACCACTGGACGTCAACCGAATTCGGGATATTTCCGCCGATCCACATCAGGAAAATCAACACCACGCCGATGGTGAACGGGAAGCTGAGATAGTTGTGTGCGTACTTCGCCCACTCCGACCAGGTCGTGAACGCTGCAGATCCGAACGTTGAAGCGAACAGCGGCCGCCCAAATGTCACGTTGAGGCCCGTGATCGCCAATATGATAAAGCAGGTTGCCGTCATCCAATGGACGAACCGCTCGAACCCATTGAAGCGTACGATCGTGCGCCCCGAACGTCCGCCCTTGATCATGAGCATGCCGCGCGAGAGGTAGAAGATCACGATGACGGCCAGCATGCCAAGGATGGCAATGCCGCCGATCCAGCGCAACGTCACGTTGTGAAAATGCTGCCAGTCCCGGCCAACCGGATGCTCAAGGATGTAGGATTTGACGTCCGGAATAGTTCCGCGGCCCTGGATTGACTTGAGTTGTTGCAGCAGCTGCTGCTCTTTTACGGCGTCAGCCGTCGGATTGACCGAACTCGGCTGCTGCGCCGAGACCGGGGCCGATATTGCGACAATGAATGCGAGCGCCAGCGCGCCAGCGATCAAGCGCATCTGCGCAACAAGCTTCGCCATGCGTTCCTCCCTGCCTTCAAGTGTTTTTCTGGATGGATCGGCGGTGCGGTTAATGCCGCACCGCCAAATTCGCATCATGTTGCAATCGACTCGCGGTAGGCCGTCTGCCAGCCCCAGGCGCCGGAGCCGTAGCCACGCTTCGACACCCGCTCCTTGTAGATCTGGGCAATGACGTCACCGTCGCCGGCGAGCAGCGACTTGGTCGAGCACATCTCGGCACACAACGGCAGCTTGCCTTCGGCAAGACGATTGGCGCCGTATTTCTCGAACTCTTCCTTGCTGCCGTCGGCTTCGGGCCCGCCGGCGCAGAACGTGCACTTGTCCATCTTGCCGCGCGACCCGAAGTTGCCAACCTTCGGATATTGCGGCGCCCCGAACGGACAGGCGTAGAAGCAGTAGCCGCACCCGATGCACAGATCTTTCGAGTGCAGCACCACGGAGTCCGCCGTGGTGTAGAAGCAGTTCACGGGACAGACCGCCGCGCAGGGCGCGTCGGTACAGTGCATGCAGGCCATGGAAATCGACCGTTCGCCCGGTTTGCCGTCATTAAGCGTGACGACGCGCCGGCGGTTGATCCCCCAGGGCACTTCGTGCTCGTTCTTGCAGGCCGTGACGCAGGCGTTGCACTCGATGCAGCGGTCGGCGTCGCACAGGAATTTCATTCGCGCCATGGTCGTTGCTCCTTACGCCGCTCGAATCTGACACAGGGTGACCTTCGGCTCTTGCATACCCGTAGCCGGGTCATAGCCGTAGGTGGTGATCGTGTTCGCGCTTTCGCCGAGCACGACCGGATCGGTGCCCTGCGGATAATTGGCCCGCAGATCCTCGCCTCCGAACCACCCGCCGAAGTGGAACGGCATCCAGGCCACACCTTTGCCGACACGCTCGGTGACGAGCGCCTTTACCTTGGCTTTCGAGCTGTTTTCAGCACCGGTGACCCAGACCCAACCGCCGTCCTTGATCCCGCGCTCCGCGGCATCGGCAGGATTGATCTCGATGAACATGTCCTGCTGCAGTTCGGCGAGCCACTTGTTCGACCGCGTCTCTTCGCCGCCGCCCTCGTATTCGACCAACCGGCCGGATGAAAGGATGAGCGGGAATTGCTTGGCGATACCCTTTTCCACCGCCGCCTTCTGAACCGAGAAGCCTATGTTCGGCAGACGGAACTGCTTGGCGTCAGGCAGCGTCGGATACTTCGACACAAGGTCGACGCGCGGCGTGTAGATCGGCTCGCGGTGTACGGGTATCGGATCGGGCAAACCGAAGGCATTCATGCGCGCTTTGCCGTTTCCGTACGGGATACAGCCATGCTTCAACGCCACGCGCTGCACACCGCCGGAGAGGTCCGTGGACCAGGACACCGCGTCGGGATTGGCGGGGTTGACCTTGTTGATCACCGCCCATTCCGCTTCAGTTAGGTCCTTGTCCCAGCCGAGTTTCTTGAGAACGCCGACCGTGAACTCCGGATACCCGTCCTTGATCTCCGAATCTTTAGACGCGGAGCCGTCGGCGAGCAGGCTGACCTTCACGGTCGTCCCATCCGGCCGCTTCTCTTCGCGCTCGATCCCGAAACGGGCACGGAACACGCCGCCACCGTCCATCGCCGCAAGGTTCGTGTTGTAGAGCAACGGCGTGCCCGGATGCCTGACCTCGGGCGAGCCCCAGCATGGCCAAGGCAGGCCGTAGTAGTCGCCCTTGTTTGGGCCTTTCGTCGCTCGCTGGGTGAGCATGTCGAAGTCGGCCTGATGTGCCATGTGCGACTTGATGCGCTCGGGCGACTGGCCGCAGTAGCCGGTCGACCAACTGCCGCGATTCATCTCGCGGAGGATGTCTTCGGCTACGGGCAGATTGTTCTCGACCTTGATGTTCTTGAACATCTGGTCGGCAAATCCGCACTTCTTGGCGATGAGGTACATGACCTCAAGATCGTCTTTCGATTCGAAGATCGGCTTGACGATCTGCTCGCCCCACTGCATCGCGCGGTTCGACGCGACGCGGGACCCCTTGCACTCGAACTGCGTGGCAACGGGCAGAAGATACATGTCCTCCTTGCGCCCGGCCTGCACCGCGAGCGATGCCCACGTCGTCGGATGCGGATCAGCGACGACGATCAGCTCGAGAGCTTTCAAGCCTTTCATCGACTCAGGGATACGCGTGATCGAGTTGCTGGCGTGACCCTGCACGAACATCGCTCGTACATTGTCTTTCTGCGCAACCTGATCCTTCGGCAGGATTGCGGCATCGAACCAGCGTGTGAGCGGGATGCCGGCCGTTTCCATGATTTTCTTGTCATCGAAACGCCCGAGCAGATAGTTGTAGTCGACCTCCCACACACGCGACCAATGTTTCCACGCGGCCTCGGTGAGGCCGTAGTAGAACGGCAGCGTCACGATATCGAGGCCGACGTCGGTGGCCCCCTGTACGTTGTCGTGGCCACGGAAGATGTTCGCGCCGGTGCCGGGGGCGCCGACATTGCCGGTGAGCAGCAGCAGCATGCAGCTCGCACGGACGTTGGCGGTGCCGACGGTGTGCTGGGTTTGGCCCATGCACCAGATCAGGGTCGACGGTTTCTCGGTCGCAAACATCTTTGCGACGCGGGCAAGCTGCGCGCCGGGCACACCCGTCACGCGTTCGACTTCTTCCGGATTCCACTTTTCCATTTCCTTGCGCGCGTCCTCATAGCCGTAGACGCGCTGCCGGATGAACTCCTTGTCTTCCCAGCCGTTCTTGATGATGTGCCACATGATGCCATACAGCACCGGGATGTCGGTGCCGGGCCGGATGCGCACATATTCTGTGGCATGTGCCGCGGTGCGCGTCAGTCGTGGATCGATCACGATGACGTTCGCCTTGTTCATCTCCGCGCCTTCGATCAGATGCTGCAGCGACACCGGATGGGCCTCGGCAGGATTGCCGCCCATGATGATCTGCGTCTTCGAGTTGCGGATATCGGTGTAGCTGTTTGTCATCGCGCCGTAGCCCCAGGTATTGGCCACGCCGGTGACGGTGGTTGAGTGGCAGATGCGCGCCTGGTGGTCCGTGTTGTTGGTGCCCCAGAAGGCGCCAAGCTTGCGGAACAGGTACGAACCCTCGTTGGTCATCTTGGCCGAACCGAGCCAGTAAACGGAATCGCTGCCCGATTTCTGACGGATCGCCAGGAGTTTGTCGCCGATTTCGTTGATGGCGACGTCCCAGGACACGCGCTTCCATTGCCCGTTGGTGAGCTTCATCGGGTACTTGAGGCGGCGCTCGCCTGATACGAGCTCGCGCACCGATGCGCCTTTCGCGCAATGCGAGCCACGATTGATCGGCGAATCCCAGCTCGGCTCCTGGCCGACCCACACGCCGTTCGACACTTCAGCGGTGACGGTACAGCCGACCGAGCAGTGAGTGCAGATGCTCTTGCGGATGGTCGCGCCCGCGACATTGGGCCCTGCCGCTTCCGCTTTCCGGACGGTCGCAAGCGGCAGCGCGCCGATGGTGGCAAGACCGCTCGCCGCCAGCCCGGACCTGCGCAGGAAACTGCGGCGATCGAGGCCGCCGGCGGTTTGGCTGGCGACAGTCGCCGCGAGATTGCTGCGACGTGTCTGACGTTCTGTTCTCTTGATCAGCACGGCTGCATCTCCCTCACTTCGGATAACGGTTGACGCGATAGAAGCTCTGCACGTCGGTTGAATTTGCCTGATAACGCGCTTTCTTCTTGTCGGCATCCGACTCGGCGGCGACTGCCCCGGTGGCAAGCGGCGCGGCAGCGGTTACTGCCAGACCTGCGCCCGCGCCCATCGCGCGCAGGAAGTCGCGACGGCCTAGCTTTTCTTTATCCTGTTCCTTCATCGCCGTTCCCTCCTTGAAGTCTTCCTATCATTTCGCTGTCTCGGTGCCGGTCACTACGCCGGCAATCCGAATGCTTCCGTTTCGATATCCATGAACACGCGCCCAAGAGCTCCAAGCCGGCGGTAGAAGTTCGCAGCCTCAGCATTCTCCAGATCGATGAAGAACCGCGTGATCCACGGCGCCATATGCTTGTCGAAGATGAGGCGATCCGAATCCGGCGGCGCCGGCAGCCGGCGGCTCGCGAGGCCGGACATGATCTCGCATAGAATGCCGGCATGATCTTCGGGCTCGGCGACGCCTTCGGCACGCGCGATACCGATCTTTGCAAGATCCTCGCGCAGGCGCGCGAGCGGACGCTCGTGCAGAAACCCGGTCAGATAATACGAACCGTACGGCAGCAGCTCGCCGCGGCCCAGACCGATGAACAGATCGAAATATTCGCGTTCGACATGTTCGGCGTCGGTGTTGCCGGCCGCTTCGGCTAGCGCGGCATGAGCAAGCCCCAGCGGCGAGGCATCGGCACGCAGCTGGGAAATCCGCGACAGCAGTTCCGCATCCGGAGCACGCATCAGCAGCGCCGCAAGCAACGCGTACTCCTGTGCGCGCGCTGCATCCACTTCATCGATATCCCCGGCCATTTTCCTTCCGCTGTAGAGATCCGGCCGCAGTACGGCACGATCGACGCCGGTGACGGATTCCACTGAGATCACACGCTCAGCTGGCACCCGTATCCAATTTGATACCGAGGGCTGGGAAATGCCTATCTGACGAGCAAGTTCACTTACGCCGCCAGCGGCACGGATAGCTTCGGAAAGTCCCGGGTCCCTCATCCGACGCTCTATTTTCGAATTATGATAATGAAAGCGTACCGGCCCACCGAAGGATGGGTCAATAGCCCGAGGCTATGCCCTGTTATCAATCTTGGCTGATGTTAGTCAGGCACCGCACTTCCGTGGCGCCGGGCAATTTTTTTGACCTGGGCGGAGGCGGGTGATTCCTTTTGCGCCGCAGCATTTTCATCGCCCGGTTCCGGACTATGACTTGGCGTCTCCGACGCAAATGTCGGTGGAGGTAATTGGGTCGCCTCACCGTGCGATTCAACCAGTGCTGGCGGGCTGTTTCCTGCACCGTCGGCCGGCGCATGCTCCTCAGCACGATCCTTGCGTTGCGTTTCGCCAAAGAGCTCGGAGACCATGCGCTTGACGTCAAAAGCCGGATCGAGGTCACCAAAGCCCGGCACCCCGTCCGGCCCGGCCGCCTCCCAGTAATTTTCGGTTGGGCCCATGAAGTCCCGAATGGCCGGATCGGCCGACCAGGCGCGACGAAGCGCCGCACGCTTCAAGTCCTCCGGAACACCAGCCCGCATGAATGCCGTGATGTCGGTGTTTGCATCAATCGACTCAATAGGCGGCAGGCGTTCGATGTCGAGCTCCGGGCTTGCCTGTACACTCGCATCTGGCTGCGACGGACTGCGTTCGTCGGACTCCTGTCCGGATTCCGTTTTTGCTTCGTCGCCGCTTTTTTTCGCCTCACGCTCGACAGCTTCTCGTTTGCGGCGAGACCAACGGCTCAGGAAATTGTCGGGCTCGCTCATTTGCGCTCCTCCCGTGCCGGCGGGCCACGCCGCGCCAGCGCATCGGGATTGGCACGATCGCGCTTGCGCTTGACGAACGCGCGCTCGACATGATGTTCGGCCACGAAAGCTGCAATGGCTTCCTGTAGCTGCTCCGGCATCGGCAGTGATTCGACGATGTTGGCGCCGGCTTCCGTCATGCCCTCGCCCTCAGCCGGGTCGGCGGTGACCATCGCAAGCTCGTAAGGCGGGTCGCCCTCGACCGGGCTCAGCACGACCCACAACTGCGGCGGATCCATCTGCAGGTTGTCGCGATAGTGCGCGGTTTCGGTGCGATACAATTCCACGGTCGCCGCACCGGCGTAGAAAGTAGCACGTTCGCCGTCATCCGACAGCTTCGTCCATGGCGGCGTATCGGGCACGCCGATCAACACGCCGACAGGACGCCAATGAAAGTCGACCCATCGGCTGACGCCCTTGCTGCGTTCAACGATGACACCGACCTCATAGCTTGCAAGCGGTTCCACGATGCTCAACTGACGGCCTCCAGGTGTTGAACGGGCAATCCCGTCAGGAGATTCTGGGGTTTCATGCGAATCGTCTTGTCGCGCGTCATCGCCAGTATCAGATAGACCGGCTCGCCCCTGATTCTCTCCACCATGATCGACGGATCGGCAAAGGTAAGCCGAAACAATCCGACCACGCGTCCCATGGTCGCCTCGTCGATATCCTCGCCATGCCAGAGCATATCACCGATCTTGGTCGCATCGGCATCGAGGCCGACATACCAGGCAAGATTGACGTTTCGAAGTTCCGACAGCGATTCGATGTCGACCTCAATTCCGAGCAGGTGTGAGATCCAACATTGCATGACCTTGCCCAGCGCGTTGAGCCCCTCTCGCCCCGCCGTCAAATCAAGTGCCATGTCGAACTGGTCGCTTCGCGCCCAATAGCCGGCCGCGTTGTCCTCGTTAATAATATCGATCTCCGCCTCGGGCGGGATTCCCAACATTGAAACCAGCGGGGTAACAGGCGCGGTGTTGACCCCACCAATTGTTTCCTCGTCGGCAACGATCAGCGACCCGTTGTGCAGGGTGACCCGCTGGGTACGAAAAAAGAGTTCGGCCGCGCGCAGCACCCTGGGATCGTCAATGCCGTCTAGAGCATTACGCAGGATCACATGCACAAGCTGATTGATGAACAGCGGTGGAACCGGGCCAAAACCGTTGCGCGCCAGATCCCTAAATGCCCCTTCCAGGGTGCTGTGATGCAGCAAATGATCGCGGAAAGCTATCATTAGCTTCCAGTTTTCGCGTGCGTCGGCGTCCGCGATCGCGGCAATGTCGGAAGCCGAGACCGGCATCCGCGGCTCGGCGAGAAGCGCGGCGTGCAGCGTGCGTTCGACCGCACAAGCCTCTGGTGGCGGTAACAGCTCCGGCCGCGCAAAATACAGCTTGATGAATTCATCGGTCACATGCAGGCCGCCGTCCGGGCCGCGATCAAGCAAATGGTGGCCGCTGGAAATCCAGAAATCGTTCATTTGCGCTCCCGATCGGCCATTGCAATCAGGTCGACGTCCTCTCCGGGCTGCTCGTCCTCGCCTTCGACCTCGAGAAACGAAAAAGCGCGCGCCGGTTTCGGTCCGCTCCGCGGACGCAACGTACGAAACGACTCCCGAACTGCGCCGTCTTCGAAAGTACGGTGCAACGCGATCAATGTGTCTTGCGGCTGATTGCACAACGATTCGGAAAACGCGATCTCTTCCTCTGCCGCCGCCGTGGCATCGCTGACGCTCGGTGCGCCAAATTTCTCCACGAGTTGCTTCGCCAGCAAATCGATGGCGGCGAACCTGTCGTCCTCGGTTGCATCCACGATCTGCACCAGTGTCGACCATCCAAGCGTCGCCAGGCCGAGAAACCCGCTGCGGAACGCCGTGCGCGCCTTGCCTTCGAGCGCCAGTGGATCGCTGTTCCAGAAGACGAATGCGCCGGGCACTGCCCACTCACCGGGATCGGCTGCACGCTCGAACACGAACGTATCCGACGGATCGAGCCGTATGGTGCGGAGAAGCTTCATGTGCGCGGACCCCGTGCGTGCGGATCAAACCAGGCAGGTTCGGAAATCTGCGGCAGGAATTTCCTGCGCGTGACGTCCGCCTTGCCCATGCGGCGGATCAGCAAGTCGCCGTTGTCATCGATATCGCGCCGGATGCCTTGCTCGCGCGGCAAACGCTCAATGTAACTTTTAGCGACGATTCGGAACCCGCTCTCCTGCCAGGCGTCGATCGCAACCATGAAATGCCGCGCAAAGCTCTCGACAATGTGCGTGGACATCAGGTCGGTGAATCCTTCTTCCTCCAACGCCGTCACCAGCGGATTGAGCCCAGGCTCTGCGCCGGTCATGGACACCGTGCGGATCATGCCGGCAAAGACGAGCCAGTCGGGGGTATCGATTTCCCTCGTGCCTTCCGGCCAAGCCAGCCGGCCGCCGCCGACAAGTCCGCCGTTGACGAGGATCGACGCCGGCCAGTCGATGACAATGGAGGTTTCCGGCTGCGCATGGGCCGCAAGCGCGTCCGCAAGTGCCGCCATGCCGGCGTAGAACGCGCGCCTCGCCTTCAGCAATGGCTCGTCCGGCTCGAGCACCACGGCGAATTCCGCCAGATCGAAGCGGCCAACATACACCAGCGTACCGGCCCCCTTTTCCGGGGCTACCGAGATCGCATGGGCCAGAGCATCGCCCACCTCACGAAGGCGGATGGCCGTGAATGGCGGCGGCAATGCCAGCTCCGACGCGAGGCGCGTCTGCGGGCGGGCCGTTTCAAGCGGCATTGTTCCTCACTCTACCATTCACTTTTGAATACATATAATTATAGCGTTGGTAGGTCCCGAGGCCAGACCCGCAGCCGTCGGGAACAACGCTGAAGCAGGACTGTTTGTGCTCCAGCCTTGGATCGGCGGGACAAGCGAAAAGGTTAACGGGCCCGATGGCCGAACGGCCGCGAAATATCCTGATCTGTTCCTGCGAAGACACCATTCCGCTTGACGGCGAAAAGGTGCGCCGCGTTTGCCGCGATTCCGTCGTGATTGAAGGGCGTCAATTTTGCCGCGCGGAGCTGGAGCGGTTTCGCAAGGCCACAGCTACCGGCGACCCGCTTCTTGTGGCCTGCACCCAGGAAGCTCCGCTCTTTGGCGAAGTCGCGGAAGAAGGCGGAGCGGCCGCTCCGCTGTTTGTCAATATCCGCGAAACAGCCGGGTGGGCGAAAAGCGCTTCCAAGGCCGGGCCCAAAATGGCGGCCCTGATAGCAGCCAGCACCGCTCCTGTGCCCGACGTGCCCTTCGTTTCATTGGCGAGCGAAGGCGTTACACTTCTTTATGGTAGCGATGAGCGGGTCATCGAGGCGGCAGAGCTCCTCAAGCAGCATCTCGACATAACCGTTCTGATCAAACCGGGTGTCGAGATTGCGCCGCAGCGCGTGACCGAATTTCCCGTCGTGAAGGGCTTGATCCGCACCGCGAAAGGTCGTCTCGGGGCATTCGAGATCACGGTCGATGATTATTCTGCGCCTCTGCCATCTTCGCGCGCCACCCTGACATTCGGCCCCGCGCGGAACGGCGCAGTATCGCGATGCGACATCCTTGTCGATCTTTCCGGCGGGCCCTCATTGTTTCCGGCCGCCGATCTGCGCGACGGCTATCTGCGCGCCGATCCGGGCGATCCGGCCGCCGTCCTGCGCGCCGTGCTGAAGGCACGTGACCTGACCGGTACGTTTGACAAGCCGCGATACATCAATTTCACCGAGGACCTTTGCGCGCATTCGCGCTCCAAGATCGTCGGCTGCCGGCGCTGTCTCGATCTCTGTCCGGCCGGCGCGATTTCGCCTGCCGGCGATCACGTCGCAATAGACCCGCATATCTGCGCCGGATGTGGTCAATGCGCAGCCGCCTGTCCGACCGGCGCGGCGGCCTACGCAATGCCGCCTTCCGATGCGCTGTTGGGCAAGCTGCGAACATTCCTCTCCGCCTATCAAGAGGCTGGCGGCGGGCAGCCGGTCGTTCTGTTCCACGATGCCGATCACGGTGGAACATTGATAGACGCGCTTGCGCGGCACGGCGACGGCTTGCCGCCGAATGTGCTTCCGCTCGAAGTCAACGAGGTAACCCAGGTCGGCCTGGAAGCGATCGCGGGCGCGATCGCTTACGGCGCCGCGGCCGTGCGTTTGCTCGTTCGCGCCAAGCCGCGCCACGATATTGCCGGGCTGCATAAGACGATCACCCTCGCGGAGCCGATCCTGTCCGGCCTGGGTTTCAGCGGCGAGCGTGTCGCGGCGATCGAAACCGACGATCCCGAGATGTTGGGCAATACGTTAGGCACGTTGTCCGCGCTCCCCGCAGTCGCGAAGCCGGCATCGTTTATGGCGACCGGCCGCAAACGCGAAGTGATGCGGCTTGCACTGCGTGAGCTGCACGCGGTGGCACCGGCGCCGGTGGACATCGTTCCGCTGCCGGCTGGCGCGCCGTTTGGCACTGTCGAGGTGAATGTCGAAGGTTGCACCCTCTGCCTGTCGTGCGTATCGGCATGCCCGACCGGCGCGCTTTCAGACGACCCCGACCGACCGATGTTGCGCTTTTCCGAGGACGCCTGCGTGCAGTGCGGCCTGTGCAAGGCGACGTGTCCGGAAAAAGTGATCAGCCTGAAGCCGCAGATCGACTTCCGTGCCGCCACCGCCATGAGCCGCGTTATCAAGCAGGAAGACCCCGCCGAATGCATCCGCTGCGGCAAGCCGTTTGGCGTGAAAAGTTCCGTCGAGCGGGTCGTTGCCAAGCTCGAAGGCAGGCACTGGATGTATAAAGACTCCAAGAAGCGGCTTGACGTGATCCGCATGTGCGATAACTGCCGCGTGGAGGTGATGGCGGAAGAGCAGTTCGATCCATTCGGTGCGCCGCGGCGCGCGCCGGTGCGCACCACCGAGGACTATCTCCGCGAGCGCGAGGAAAAGGGCGAAGGCTAGCTACTTTTTTGTTGTTGCTTTTGCCAGAAAATCCACCAGCGCCCTGCGGTCTTCGGCCGATCCGATGGTCTGTTCCGGCATTTTGGTGCCCGGCGTGTAGTGCGCCGGTCCAATCTCGAACAGCTTGGATACCGTCTCCGGCGTCCACACGATGTTGAGCTTTTTCAGAGCCGGAGAGAAATTATAGCCCGGCAGCGTAGCGATGCGGCGTCCGAATATCCCGTAAAGGGTGGGCCCGGCCTTGTTGCCTTCGTCGGGAGACAATGTGTGACAGGCAACGCACGCCCGGAAAACCTCTGCACCATGATCACCGGCGTAGGCCGCAAGGGGATCGTCCTGCGTGCCGACAACAACTGCACCGATCGGCTCGCCGTTGGACGCATCCCAGCGGCGAATCATTCGATCGGCGCCTCCCGTCAGCAACGTGCGGCTGTCCGGGAAGAACGCCACCGACCACACAGGCAGGCCCGGGCCGACGAGTGTGTGCGCGAGCTTGCGGGTCTTACGCTCAATGATCGCAACGGAGCCACGAATGCCGGCTGCCGCCACCAGATTGCCGTCAGGGGAAATCGCGACGGAGATGATCGGATTGGGCGACGCACCGACTTCGCCGAGCAGTTCTCCTCCGGGCGATAAAAAGTAGACCTTGCCGTTCGCGCCCGCCGTGGCGATCTGCCCGTCGGGGGCGACCGCGACGGCGTTGAGCGGCGTCGGCAATGTATGGACGGCGGCACCCCCGCTTGCAAGCGGCCAGACGCGCAACGTCGCGTCATAACCCGCGCTCAGCACATTCTTTCCATCGGGAGAGAACGCGACACCGTTCACGTTCTGGGTGTTGCCCTCGAGCACGCGAGGTGTTCCGCCACCCAAAGGCCACAGACGAACGCTGCGATCCCATGATGCCGACGCGACCAAATCCCCAGCAGGAGAAATCGCAAGACCGGAAACCGGGCCTGAATGTCCATCGAAAACTTTATCCGGTTGCTGCCGCCCGGCAGACCAGACGGCGATGTGCCCATCCGCGCCACCGGTAACGATACGTCCGTCTTTGAGGTAAGCGACCGCATTTACCGCACCATCATGAAAACGCAGAACCTGATCTGCCGCGTTGCGTGAAAGCGACCACCGGATGACGGACGTATCGAAACTGCCCGATATGGCATGCGTCCCGTCCGGAGAGATTGCCAGCGCCTTCACCGGACCGCCGTGACCGCGGAGTTGCGCGTGCGCCGGGGGGAGCACAAGAAAAAACAGGAACAGGCCGAGCCACGGGCACTTCATCCGGAAGGTCATAGTGATCCAATACAGAATACCGGCGTGGCGATCCAATGTTTCCCTTGTTATCACTTGTTCATTATATCCGCGTCCACCGCATGGCGCTGACGCGATCGCCCGGCTGTTCCCACCGCGGTGTTTGTGCATTTCGACTACCGGAATTTCCACCCGCACCTTCCTGCTCAGTTCGTCGGCTGCATGCCAAGCGCACTGATACGTTCGCGCGTCGTCTTGTCCCGCAACGCATCGATAAAAGCCTGGACCGCCGGGCGACTTCGTCGCGCATCGAGCACGAGGAAATCATAGTGTTCCGGCGCCACCGGCAGGAACCCCAGCCCGTAGAGTTTTGCGACCGGCTCGATAGCAAGGCCCCAGTCCGCGCGACCTTGTGCAATCGCGGCCGCTACGGCGTTATGCGATTTCGGCTGATTGGCGTAGCCTGCCGGGCGTGACCCGCCGAGGAGGCGATCCATCAGGACGCGAGTGCCTGCGCCTGCATTCCGGTTGACCATCAACGCGGACGTATCGGCAAGAACGATCTTGAGCGCCTCCTGCGCACTGCGGCCTTCAAACCGCTTGTCGCCTGGCCGGAAGGCAATGCCCTGCATCCGTCTCCAGCCCGGAACCAGCGAAAGGCCAGGTCCTGCCAGATGCTTGTTGTATTCCCCAGTCGCGGCGTCGATAAGGTGAACGGGGGCGATGTCGCATTCACCGCGGTTGATGGCTGCAACTCCGCCCAAGCTACCGACTGCAAGCGTGCGCGCGGAAAAGCCGCGGTCGGCGAGTGCGCCGATGACGACGTCCAGCGCGACGTCGTGGCTGCCCATGATCACGAGGTCGAGGGCCTGCTTGCCGCTGGCGATAAGCGTTACGTGGGCCTCGCTGTCCGCGTCGAGCGTCGCCGAGAGCGCATCGATTTCGATGAAGCCGTCGGCCTGCGAAAAGCTTGTCACAGCCCCCGAGCCCTTTCCGGTGGGAAACGCGAGCGTCGCCTGGTCGCCTTCGATGAGCGAAACCAGCACGAATTCCTTGCGGCCAAGCTCCGAAGTCACGCGCACGGGCACCCGCGCGGTGACTTTCTTTTCGGCCTGCGGCGGCAGTCCGGCCTTCGCCCGGATGACAGGCGCGACAAAAGTGTGGAATGTGAAAATCGCCGACGTCGGGAAACCCGGAAGCACGACGACCGGCTTGTTGCCGACCACAGCGAGGCACAGCGGCTTTCCCGGCTTGAGCGCGACGCCGTGCACGAGAATTCCCGGCTCGCCTAGCCGCGACACCACACGATGCGACAGATCGCCGGCGCCTTTTGATGTGCCGCCGGACAGCACCACCATATCCGCTGACGCCAGCGCCTCGCGAACGATCTTTTCCAGGGTTGCCGCTTCGTCGGGACAGGCGCCGAACGGAAGCGGTTCGCCGCCCGCTTCGGCGATGGCTGCAGCCACAATCGGGCCGTTGCTGTCGTAAACACCGGCGGGCCGCAGCGGCCTGCCCGGCTCGACGAGCTCGTCGCCCGTTGAAAGCACAGCGACTTTCGGACGCCGGACCACCTCGACGCGGTCAAGTCCGCACGCCGCCAGCATTCCGATCTCGCGCGCAGTGATGCGCGTGCCGTGCATCAGCAGGGTTTCGCCCCGTGCGATGTCCGACCCGGCATAGGAGATGAATTGTCCGGGCAATACGGCACGCCGCAGCTCGATACGCGGCGTGCCATGCTCGATCAGCTCGGTCTGCTCGATCATAACGACCGCATCGGCGCCCCGGGGGATAACGCCGCCGGTGGCAATTGCAGTACATGTTCCGGCAGTCACCACTTCCGTCGGCATATGACCACAGGCGATCACTTCTGGATTGAGTCTGAGCACTTTCGGATTGCCGTCGGCCGCACCCACGGTATCGGTCGCGCGCACCGCAAATCCGTCGACATTCGAGCGATCAAACGGCGGCGCATCAACCGCGGCAACGATGTCCTTCGCGAGGACGCGCTCGCGCGCATCCGCCAGCGATACCGTCTCCGCGGCGAGCGGCTTGAGATCGAGATGCCGTTCAAAGCGGGCACGGGCTTCTTCCGCTGACACCACCTCGAGAAACTGTTCCTGACGGGCGGCTGAGCGCACGCGTGCGATCAGATCGCCTTCGTCGCTCGGTATTGGTTTCGGGGTTTCGCTCATCCTGTGTGACTTAAGGCCACGGCCTTACCTGAACCGAAGAGCCCGGAGAATATCCTTCGCTGTCGGCAGGAACCAGGATCCAGCCGTCGGAACGGGCCAGCGATGACAATGGAAGATACTTGCTTGCCAGTGGCTCCGCCTTGCCGTCGTTGCGGCGAACAGGGACGATCTCCGTCAGTCCGACTGTCGATGCGACCTTGCGCGCCAGCGGCAGAGTTTCCATCACATCATTATTGTCGGTGTTTTTAGCAGCCGCCAGCCGGTCAAGGATGCGCCGGCCCACCAAAAGCCAGACGGCAAGCGCTGCGTCGAGGCGCCCCGGCAACAGAAGTACGGGGGTTGCGCCCACAAATCCGAGCGCGGCGGTTTCTCCCGGCGTGAGTGCGACGCCATGCACGGCAAGCCTGCCTTCACGCGCGAGGATATGCACGGCGTTGTCATTGCGCCCGCTTCCCGTGCCGCCGACTGCGACGATTGCATCGGCACTTTCCGCAGCCATTGCAACACCGAGACCCCGCCCGCTGTCGTCGAAACGCGCGGCACCGCCGCGGCGCTCGATATCCGCGCAAACGAGACGCGCGGCAGCGGTGATGATTCCACTGCCGCGCAACGGCATCACGCGAATACGCGGCTCGCGTACCGTCACGCGCGCGATGCCGGCGGCGGCGAACGCGGCAAGATCCGTAGCGCTCAACCGTTCACCGGTGCGCCGCAACGGAATCGCCGGATCGCTGTCGCCACCGGCCGCCAGAACGCCCTCACCCGGATTGATCGGCATCAGCACCTCGGCAACTCCGCCGCTGACCTTCACCGCATCGATCGGTGCAACACTGTCGGTGCCTGCGGGCATTGCCTGCCCCGACTCGATGCGCGACGGCAGACGCGCGAGCTGCGCTGGTGCATAGCCGCCGGCTCCGAGGGTCTCATCGGAGCTCAACGCCCATCCGTCCTGCAAAGCCAGCGACGAGGCTGGCCGCGCCGGCGCCATGGCATCGGTTGCGAGTGCGCGCCCTGTGGCCCCTGATACGTCGACCGTACGCGGCGTGACCGGCTTCACCTCCGCGTCGATCAAGAGCAGCAAATCCCCGAGCGGCGTCAGTCGTGAGATCGTCTGTATTGTTTCCGCCGTCGCCATTCGCAGTGCTTGACCTTGTTGTACCCAAAGACTTCAGTTTAGCTGAACAGCGCCGCGCATACAGGCGGCTTTCTATTGGTGAAATCGAGGGAAGCAAGCGTGTTTACAGCGACAAAAGGCAAGGCTCTCCTGACCACGACCACAGGAGCCTTGCCCCGCCCGAGCTGGTACACCGAGAACCTGCGCGGCATCCCGTTGTCGCAGGGTTTTTCCCGGCTTGCGTATCGCGAGCAGCACTTCGACTGTCTCGCCTGCCATGTGGCCGCCCAGCACCGCGCCGGCATCGACATATTCGTCGATGGCGACACGCGTCTCGATGACGATGTCGCCGGCCGCTCGTGGGTCAGTTACGCCACCGAGCGTATTGCGGGTATTGGAGCGCCGCGGGTTGAGGTGCCTCCCGCCGGATTCATGGCGGACAAAGGACCCGGTGACCTGATGTGGGAAGTGATCGAGACCCGCATGACGCCGCCGGTGACCGGGAAGATCGGCGAAACGGCACTGCAGCTCGATCGCGCCTACAAGGCGATTGCACCTATGACGGACAAACCCGTGAAGATCGGTTCGATCTCCGCGCAGATTCTTGCGCTCATGCTGACAAGCGAGCACTACAAGAGCCGCTTCGATTTGCTGATGGATCTCTCGGTCGCGCTCAATAAAGAATACCACGCGCTCGCCGATGCCGGCGCGCCGCTCGTGCAGATCGAGGAGCCGGCGATCCATCAGGTGATCGCCGATCCGAAGCAACCGATCAAGCCGAAGCAATGGGTCGAAGCCTTTAACGCCGAGGTCAAGGGACTTCGCGGCAAGTGTGAAGTGTGGTGCCACACCTGCTGGGGAAGCCCGGCGGCACAGCGCGTCGCAAGCAAGGACCAATCGTACAAAGATGCACTGCCCTATCTCGATCAGCTCGACGTCGACGTACTGACGGTCGAGGGTGCATTTAACCGGGGGCTTGATTTCGAGCACGTGGGCCAAATGATTTCGAAGGACAAGAAAATTGCCGTCGGCGTCATCAGTCACCGGACGCTGCAGGTAGAACGCCCGGAGGAGATCGCCGACCTTATCCGCAAGGCACTGAAATACATCGAGCCGGAGCGATTGATCCTGACAAGCGACTGCGGCTTCGGGCGGCAGTCAATGAGCCGAATGCACGCTTTCTACAAAATGGTCGCGTTGACGCGCGGGACCAACATCGTGCGAAAGGAGTTGGGCATAGAAGAAGCGTACATACCTGCGACAGACAAGCGGCTATCGATGGTTCCGATCGGCACATGACTGAAACGGTTATGAATTTGCGCGGACTGAAGTGCCCGCTGCCGGCGCTGCGGGTCCGCAAGAAGCTTTCAACTCTGAAAAGCGGAGACCTCGTGATTGCAGAGTGCACGGATCCGCTCACCACCATCGACATTCCAAACCTGCTGCGGCAGACCGGCGACAAGCTGGAAGAGAAGTCGGAGGCGGACGGCGTGCTGAAATTCCGTATCAGAAAAAGCTGACGCAGCCTGTCAATCGAGATTGAAGCCTCTGGCGCGGACGAAGGCGCCGAAATCGGCCCGCAGAGGCACCGCATATTGCCGTGCCTTGTCCTCCGACCAGCCGTAAAACTCGTTTCGTCCGAAACGTTGCGGATCGCGTTGGTTGCGATATGGACGGGTCACCGCGCGACGGCGGTCATAGGCGTCGATTTTGCCGGCGAGGTCGGTCTCCGTGAATTGGTCCTCATGGATAGTGACGTCGAGTGACAGGCGCGGCGTGATGCCGCCCGCTTCCGCCGGCCAGCCGACACACATTCCGGCGACGGGTATGACCTTTGCCGGCAGTCCCAGCATTTCACTTATTGTTCTGGCGTGATCGCGGATGACACTGATCGGACAACATCCGAGTCCGACCGCTTCTGCCGCGCGAAGAAATGTCGTCATCACGATGGCGGCATCGACTGTTGCATTGAAGAACAGGTCAAGATGGTCGTTGTGGAACGCCCATCCGCGCAACCGCGAAATTTCCGGCAGACGGCGGCCGTTGGCGAGAAACACCAGGAACACGGGGGCCTGGCTCACCCAGGCCATGTCGGGCAGCAGGTCGGCTATGGCGTAGCGCTTCGCCTTGTCCCGGACAATTAGAATGTCCCCTTGTTGCAGGTCGCTCTTTGACGGAGCGGAAAGTGCACACGCACAGAGGAGCCGCAGGAGCGGGGGCGCCACGTCGCGCGCGAGAAACGAACGGTGCACGCGGTGCGCGGCGATCCGGGCGATTTCATCGAGACCGGTCAGACCGCCGTCGACTTCTACCTGCTCGCCGAAACGCTCCGCCAGTGCCGCCCGAATGAAAGACCCAAGATCCGGCATTGAACAACTCCTTGACCGCATGACCGCGGACCGCGCTATCGTAGCTCAGGGGACAAGGCACGAAATAGAACAAAGACAACTCGGCCGCGGAATTATCAATGTTCGGCAATCGTTTCGGCTTGGCGGTCACCAGATGACGTCTGCACTGCTCGATGTAAAAGGCGTAACGCTTCAGTACAAGACGGCGCGTCATCTGGTGACGGCGACCTACCGCGTCGATTTTTCGGTCCATCAAAGCGATCGCTACGTGATCCTGGGTCCGTCGGGTTGCGGCAAATCCACGCTGCTGAAAGCCGTGGGCGGCTTCATGCTGCCGACCGAAGGTACAATCCGCATTCGTGAGCGCGCCGTCGCTTCACCCGGTCCCGACCGCATGATGGTCTTCCAGGAATTCGAGCAGCTGATGCCCTGGAAATCGGTGTATCAGAACGTCCTTTTTCCCATGAAAGTCACGCGAAAGTTCGCGCCCGGCGAGGCCGCCGAACGGACCGACGCGGCCATTGCGAAAGTGGGCCTCACCGAATTCCGTGACGTCTATCCACACATGTTGTCCGGTGGCATGAAGATGCGCGTTGCAATTGCGCGCGCCATGGCGCTGGAGCCGGACATTTTGCTGATGGACGAGCCGTTCGCGGCGCTCGATGCGTTGACCCGGCGCTCGATGCAGCAGGAATTGCTGGCGCTTTGGCAGCAGCTGCGTTTCACGGTGCTGTTCGTCACCCACTCAATCGAGGAGGCGATCATCCTCGGTTCGCGCATATTGGTGCTGTCGCCGCACCCGGGCCGCGTGCGCGCGGAGCTTGACGCCGACGGACTTGACCACGGCAGTGTCGGAAAGCCCGAGTTCGGTGCCCTCTCGCAACGTATTCATCGATTGCTTTTCGATCAGGTACATTCCGTACAGGGCGCCCGAACATGACACCGCAACCGCAAAGTGGGCAGCCGCACCGTCCCGAGTTCGAGGTGGAACTGGCCGATACCGCCGTGATCGGCGATGTCGAGCGCCCGTTGACGATCTCCGAACGCGTAGCCAACAACGAGGCGGTACAGCGGTTGACGATCCTCGTCGCACTGATCGTCATCTGGGAGATTTACGCACGCTGGCTCGGCAATTCCCTCTTGTTTCCCACATTCAGCGAGACGGCGAGGACATTCGCAAAAGACGTTGCAAACGGCGTACTCATCGACCGTACGTTTACATCGTTGCGCACACTGGCAATCGGCTATGCGCTGGGACTGGCGTTGGCCGCCGTATTCACGACATTCGCGGTGGCCAGCAGCGCCGGCACGCGGATCCTGTCGACTCTGACGGCTATGTTCAATCCTTTGCCGGCCATCGCGCTTCTGCCCCTGGCGCTGATCTGGTTCGGGTTGGGCACGCCGTCGCTGGTGTTTGTCATTATACATTCGGTGCTGTGGGCCGTGGCACTGAACACCCTCATCGGCTTCCGCAGCGTGCCGGAGACGCTGCGGATGAGCGGCCGCAACGTCGGCCTGACGGGCGCGCGTTATGTTGGGCTCATTCTGATCCCGGCTGCTTTCCCTTCGATTCTGGCAGGGCTCAAGATCGGCTGGGCTTTCGCATGGCGCACGCTGGTTGCGGCAGAGCTTGTCTTCGGCGTGTCCGCGCGTTCAGGCGGTATCGGCTGGTACATCTTCGAAGCGCGCAACGATCTCGACACGGCAACAGTATTCTCCGGCCTGCTCGCCGTCATCCTTATAGGCCTTGCGGTCGAATCGGTGATCTTCCGCGCCATCGAGGCGCGTACCGTCAACCTCTGGGGCATGCAGCGTTAGGACTATGCGATTTTCTTCACGGACAGCGCACGTAGCGGCGATGCCCGCGCCGGGTATAGTAGTAGCACCGCCCCGGACGCGTGGCGTCGGCAATGATGGCGCCCGCTGCCGCGCCGATCAGTCCGCCCGCAACCGCCGCGCCAGCCGAGCGGCCCGCAATTCCCCCGATTAAAGCGCCTGTACCGCCGCCGATCAGCGTGCCGCCAAGAATGCGATCCTCACGCGCCGTCTGGCATCCGGCGAGCATAAGCACCATCGCGGCGAGCACGAAAAGCTTGCGCATCACAGCCCTCCCATCTGATGGCGAAAAGTTTCAGTCGATGTAAGTCAATTTTGCGGCGGCGCGTGAAATCTGGTTGAAATCTGCCTGCATGTCTGGGGATATAGCGCGCGCAACGTCAGCCAGATACCGACGGTTCCAAAACAGCCGGTTCATTCCTACATCCATTTCAGTAATCGATTGAGCCAGAACTTTCGCAAATGACGGACATCGAAACCGTGATCGTCGGCGGCGGCGCGGCCGGGATCGCAGCAGCCAGACGGCTGCACAACGCGGGAGTAAACTGTCTTATTGTCGAGGCGCGTCCGCGGCTCGGCGGCCGTGCATGGACTGTTACCGATCCAACCGGACATGCAATCGATCTTGGCTGCGGCTGGCTTCATTCCGCCGACCGCAATCCGTGGGTGACGATCGCCGAGGAACAGCGGAGGACTATCGACCGGACGCCGCCGCCCTGGAGACGTGCATCGCTTGCGCTTGGATTTTCTCCCGCGGATCAGCGGGACTTTCTGAAGAACCAGGACGAGTTTTTCGCACGTGTGGGCGAGCGAGCACAAAAGGAGCCCGATGTTGCGGCAGCCGAATTACTCATACCGGGCGGACGATGGAACAATCTCATCAATGCCATCGCCACCTACATCAGCGGAGCAGAACTCGATCGTCTGTCGGCGCGTGACTTCAGCAATTTCGACGATACCGGCGTCAACTGGCGGATCGTCGAAGGTTATGGCGCAACGATTGCCGCCTGCGGAGAGGCATTACCTGTCAAGCTCGACTGCCCGGTGCGCAGAATCGATCACAGCGGCAAGCGCCTGAAAATTGAAACACCGGATGGCTCGATCACGGCTGAGCAGGTGATCGTCACTGTGCCGTCCGCGATTCTCGCAGAATCAGAGGATCTCTTTTTTCCATCGCTTCCGGACAAGGTAAAGGCCGCACGGAATCTGCCGCTCGGTCTTGCCGATAAACTCTTTCTCTCGCTCGAACATGCCGAAGAATTCGAAAAAGACAGCCGCCTGTTCGGCGCCACCGATCGGACCGCGACAGCAACCTATCATCTGCGGCCGTTCGGCCGGCCACAAATCGAGGCTTACTTTGGCGGGCGGCTGGCGGCCGATCTGGAGACGGAGGGCGACGGCGCATTTTTCGATTTTGCGGTATCGCAGTTGACCGGCCTTCTAGGCAGCAGCTTTGCGCACAGGGTAAGCCCAATTCGCATCCATCGATGGCGCGCCGATCCGTTTGCGCGGGGCTCGTACTCATATGCACTTCCCCGAATGTCGGACTGCCGCGCCACGCTTGCGGCGCCGGTTGACGATCGACTGTTCTTCGCTGGCGAGGCCTGTTCACGCGCCGATTTTTCGACGGCGCACGGGGGATGGAACAGCGGAATCGCTGCCGCCGAACAGGTCCTGCGCGTGCGCGTGCGCGCATGAAAGCAAGAGCCCTCAGCACACCCCGCCTCCTCGACATTAGCATCCGTTCCAAATACAACCGTCGGGCGTATTTTACGGACACGGCTCGATGACAAAAACACCGATGCGGGTTCGGTTTTGGGGTGTGCGAGGAAGTATTGCCTGCCCCGGCCCGTCGACGATTCGCTATGGCGGCAATACGCCTTGCATCGAGGTTCGTTGCGGCGAGCACGTCCTCGTTTTTGACGCCGGCACCGGCTTACGCCCGCTCGGTCTGGAACTCGTCAAGGACAAGACGATCCGCTATGTCGATATTTTCATCACGCATTGTCATCTTGATCACGTCGTGGGCCTGCCGTTTTTCGCTCCGCTGTTTCGCAAGGGTTATCGCGTGCGTGTCTGGGCAGGAAATCTGTTGCCGTCCAACAGCATCGAACGCGTGATGCGCATGCTCATGAGTTCGCCGCTGTTTCCGATTCAGATCGAGATTTTCAAGGCCGCAATCGAGTTCCACGATTTCCGGTCCGGCGACATCCTCCGACCGTATGATAATGTCGTCTTGCGAACCGCACCATTGGATCACCCGGACGGCAGCAACGGCTATCGCCTGGAATATGAAGGGCGCACTTTTGCGCTTATCAGCGATACGGAGGGGTTTCCCGGAAAATGCGACAATGACCTGTTATCGCTTGCCGAACGCGCCGACCTGATGGTCTACGATGCTACTTTTACCGAAGATGAGATCGCGTCCCGGACGGGCTGGGGACATTCTACCTGGCTGCGCGGAGTTCGCCTGGCCGACAAAGCCGGCGTGAAGCATCTCTGCCTGTTCCACCACGACCCGTCGCACAATGACGACTTCATGGATTCACTTGCGGCCGAGGCGAGCGATGCCCGTGCCGGAACCGTGACGGCACGCGAGGGCCAGATCATCGATCTTTGAACTGAAATGCCGCTCTGCCTTAGCGCGATTACCGTACGCCGTAGCGCGAGAAATCTTCGGCGATTTTGCTCTCCAGTTTTTGCGCAGCCGCGAGGTCGGCATTTCCTCCCGCCGAGTCACCCTTTTTGATTCGGGCGAGGCCCCGGCCGTAAAGCGCGGAGGCAAGGGTCGGCGTGATACGCAGTGCCGAACTGTAATCGTTGATCGCGGAGTCAAGCTGCCCCATCTTCAGATAGATCAACGCGCGCGAGTCGAGCGTCGCCGCATCATTCGGCTTTATGGCAAGCGCCTTGTTGCAGTCGGCGAGCGCGGGCTGGAGCTCGCCGAGAATCGCACGTGTCCAGCAGCGTCCATTCCACCCCGCCATAAGATCAGGTTGAAGTCTGACCGCGCTGTCGTAGTCGCGCGCGGCGGCTTGGTAGTCGCGCCGCATCTGGTGGGTCTCTGCCCGATTGGCAAAGGCCCTCGCGTAGTCGGGGTTGAGTTTTATCGCTTGGTCGAAATCCTTCAGCGCGCGATCGTAGTCTCCCTTCTTGTGGTAGGCCACGCCGCGATTATTGAACGGCCGCGCAAAATCCGGATTCAGGTCTATCGCGTCATTGTAGTCTTTGATCGCCGCGTCGAGATCGCCCTTCGCGACATAGGCGTCACCGCGATTGTTATAGGCAACCGAGCGAAGCAGCTTCGTCTCGCGCGCATCGTCGATCAACGCAGTGCACCCTCTGATCTGCGGCTCGGGCGAACTGCGATCGGAGCCGTTGCACAGCTCGATATTCTTAAGCTTGCTT
>DASRGR010000003.1:0-119578 GCA_035650955.1 Pseudolabrys sp. | reverse complement strand
AATCCATCGATTGCGTGAAGGACGCTTTGGACGCTCATTTTTCTATTGTGGTTTGTGTTGGGAATGGCAAAGCACCATCCCGTAGTTACCGGAATGGTGCTCTGCCAGTTTGATACCGTCCGTTAGATTGGCTTCTTGGCGTTCGGACCGAAGTAGTGATCGAAGGCCATCTTACGATTGACGACCGTATCCTGCTCCCATTGCACCGCACGCTTGGCGAAAGCAATCTGGGATTCGACGATCTTCTTGAACATTGGATTCTCGGCTGCCTTTTTCTTAGCGACTTCGTCGAAAATCTCAAGTTGGCGTTTCAGGACGGCGTCGGGCGTCTTGTAGAACTTAACCTTGTCCTTGGTTTGCAGTTCAATGTAGTCCTTCGAGTAGCGATCGATGGCCTTCCACTGCATATCCTGAGATGCAGCTTCGACTGCCGTTTCGATCTGTGCCTTGAGCTTCGCCGGCAGTGCATCGAATTTGGTCTTGTTGAACGAGATCTCCATCTGCTCGGCATTTTGATGGTAGCTCTGGAGCATGCAGATTTTGGAGACGTCAGCAAAGCCGAGGACGCGATCGGAGGTGGCGTTATTGAATTCCGCCGCCTCAATCAGGCCGCGGTCCATAGCGGCGACGATTTCACCGCCCGGCAACGCATTCACTGCTGCGCCCATGCCGGTGAACACGTCAATCGAGATGCCCACGGTGCGGAATTTGAGGCCCTTGAAATCATCGACCTTGGTGATCGGTTTCTTGTACCAGCCGAGTGGCTGGGTCGGCATCGGACCGTACGGGAATGACACGACGTTGGCGCCGATCGACGTGAAGATCTCGTCGAGCAACTGCTTGCCCCCGCCGTACTTGTGCCAGGCGAGAAGCATGTTCGCGTCCATCGCGTAAGCGGGGCCGGAACCCCACAACGCGAGGGCCTGCTGCTTGCCGTAGTGATAGACGAGCACGCCATGACCGCCGTCGAGGACGCCCTTGGAAACCGCGTCGAGCAACTGGAATGCCGGGACCACCGCGCCCGCCGGCAGCACTTCGATCTTCAGGTCACCACCGGTCATATCGTTGACCCGTTTGCCGAAGTCGAGTGCGTATTCGTGGAAGATATCCTTTGAGGGCCACGTGCTTTGCCAGCGCATGCTGATTGGGCCCTGCGCTTTGACTACCGAAGGCGCCGCTACCGCGGCCGCCGTGGCCATCGCGGCCCCGCCCAGGAACTTGCGGCGGGTCGCAGTTGAAGGCTGATTTTCCTTGGTCATCGTGTCTCCCCCGTGATTCAACGGTTTTTGCTGTTTTCAGGCCATTTTTGTTCTTTTATCGCGGTAACTAACACCGCTGCCCTATGGATTAGTCTGTATCTATTTTCTCGCCGCGACAAGTCGTATCTCGCAGCCCTTGCGCGCTGAAATAGCAGAGAATTCACTGAATAGACAGCGGTGTCGATACCCTCGAGTCAATTCGCAAAGGGGAACAATGCGGTAAAGCGCTCTGGTTAGTCTAAAGTCTAAAGGCAACCAGCGGACGCCAATTATGCCGCTGACTTCCGGCGCCGGCGGGGTCGCTATTGCGGCAATGGTGGCGATTATCAAGACAGGAGAGCATTCGTGAACCGTCACTTCGCGACGCTGGTTACGATCTGGCGACTCGCCAGTCCCTATTTCCGCTCCGAGGACAAATGGCCCGGCCGCATTCTGCTAGCGGCAGTGATTGCCATCGAGTTGTCGATCGTCGGAATTAACGTATTGCTTAATTCCTGGAACAACAGTTTCTACAACGCACTGCAGGACAAGAACTGGGACGCATTCATTTATCAGCTTGGATATTTTTGCGTTCTTGCAACGACATTCATTTTCCTTGCGGTCTACCAGCTCTATCTCAATCAGTGGCTCCAGATTCGCTGGCGGCGCTGGCTCACGCAGAGCTATCTCGAAAACTGGCTCGCCGGATCCAATCATTACCGCATGCAACTGCTTGGCGACGCCGCGGACAACCCGGACCAGCGAATCGCAGAGGATGTCAAGCAGTTCATCGACGCTGGAACGACAGGCATCGGTATACTTCCGATCGGACTGCGGCTGTTAAATGCGATCGTCACACTTTTCTCGTTTGCCGTGATCCTCTGGAACCTTTCTGCCGCGGCGCCATTGCATGCGTTTGGATTTAAATTCGACATCCCGGGCTATTTGCTTTGGGCAGCGTTGATCTACGCCATTGTGGGCACGTCCCTTACGCACCTCGTGGGACGCCCCCTTGTGGCGCTGAATTTTCAGCAACAACGCTATGAAGCGGACTTCCGATTCAACCTGGTTCGTGTTCGAGAGAATTCCGAACAGATCGCCCTGCTGCATGGCGAGGGTGCGGAGGGCACCCGCCTGCTCGGACGCTTCGGCAATGTGGTTTCAAATTGGATGGCCATCATGTCGCGGCAGAAGAAGCTGACATTTCTTACGGCGGGCTATTCGCAGGCCGCGGTCGTATTTCCGTACGTCGTTGTCAGCCCGGCATATTTTGCTGGCGCAGTGCAGTTGGGCGGGCTCATGCAGACTGCGAATGCCTTCGGCCAGGTTCAGGACGCGTTGTCTGTTTTTGTGAACGTCTACCGTCAGCTTGCCGAATGGCGGGCAGTCGTGGAACGCCTTGCGGGCTTCGACCAATCGGTGGCCGCGGCACGCAATGCCGCAGTGACACCGCCTGTCATTAGGGTCATCCCAGGCGAGGCAAGCGCGGTTACTCTTAATGACCTGACGGTCCGGCTGCCCACCGGCGTGCTGCTCGTCAACGCGAGCGATATTTCGGTCAAGCTCGGCGAGCACGTGTTGGTGAGCGGACCTTCAGGCGCCGGTAAATCGACCTTGTTCCGCGCACTCGGCGGGGTATGGCCATTTGGCGAAGGCACCATCACTGTCCCTAGGCAGGCCCGGATGATGATCTTGCCGCAGCGGCCTTACTTTCCAATTGCACCGCTCGCCGCGGCGGTCGCCTATCCGGCTGAGCCTGGACATTTCGAGAGCTCCAGGGTGGTCGACCTCATCGAGGCGGTCGGCCTGCCCGCGCTCGTGCCTCGCATTGAAGAGGAAGCACATTGGAACCGCATGTTGTCGCTCGGCGAACAGCAGCGGCTGGGCATCGCGCGCGCGCTTCTTTACGCGCCGGATTTCCTGTTCCTTGATGAAGCGACTGCCTCACTGGATGAGCCCGCCGAGGCAGCTCTGTACGACCTGCTGGCCAGACGATTGCGCGGAGCAAGTATCGTTTCAATTGGACATCGCGCGACGCTTGCAGCTTTTCACCGACGCCGGTTGGCGTTCACACGCAAGGGCGACCATTACGCGGTGCAGGAGGCAAGCCTGTCGCCTGCACCCTGACCGGACGGCAGTTCTGCCAAATAGAAAAAGGGCGGCAGCCGTTGCCGACCGCCGCCCAGAGGGCAGATCTTCGAAAATTATTTCAGGCTGCCGAGCGTCAGATCCGCAGACAACTTGGCAATGAACGTCGCGTTGCACCACTTCGAGAGCGCAGTCGTTGTGAAATTGTTGACGACCGTATTGATCGGGCCAATAGCGCCCGGATCGGCAGTCAAAGCATTGCATTCGGCTTTCGAGAGATTGGTGTCGTGATAGCGCAGGTCGAGCGTAAAGACTTTCCAGCTGAACCCGATACCCACGTTCCAATAAGCATAGTCGGGAAGATTCCAACCGGTCGTTCCGGTGTTGTCGACAAAAACGCCCGGTACGAAGTCGGTCGTGCCGAGCCAGTAGTAGCCAGCCTCGCCGGACACATACATTGTGATGCCGTTCGGCAGGAAGTTCTCTGGAGCCGTAAACTTGGCCGTACCGGAAGCATAAGTGCCGGAGGCTCCGGTGTTCAGCCAGCTCGGCGAGTAATAGACGTTGGCACCGAGGGTAACGATCGGGTTCACCGTCCAGAGAACCTTGCCGTAGACTTCCCAGAAGTCGGTATCCGAGAGTGTCGTATTGCCGTTCAGGAAACCCGGATTGCCGGCGCAGATGCCGGGGATGCCGCAGAACTGCGTCTCGTGCGGATACCAATAGTAGATCGCGCCGAAGTCGAACGCGAGAGGACCGAACGTGGGGCGGATGCCGCCATAGAGGTCGACTTCCGCCGTCGGGTCAGTCGCAAGTTTCACGCTGGTGCCCGCGATGCCCGTGTAAAGCTGGACGTCCGGCGTGACATTGAACCGGGGCTCAAAGTACCCGAACACGGATGGCCCGCGATCCGACTGCGAGATACCGCGGAAATTGTAATCGCTTGCGATTGCAGCACCGAAGGCAATGTCCCACGGGCTGGGCGCCGCAGCTGGAGCCGCTTTCGGAGCTTTCGCCGGCATATCCGCCGCGAAAGCAGGCGCAGCAGCCGAAACTGCGAGTGCCGCGACAACCGACAACACAACCTTTTTCATTGCATCTGCCCCTTTATGTTCGAACGGCGCCATTGTTCGCGCCGGTCCCCTTCGCCCATCGTCCTGCGTGTAATGCCGTAAAACTCCGGCTACAGACGGCGCCTTACCCGCCCCCGATGCGCGTTACCGCGAAATTTAGACCTGTGACTTCAGGTTGCGGCAAGCCAAAAACGGTGGCATGTGCTGCCTTTTTAGGCGATTTGGCCCACTGTCGACAGGAATGATGCCGGCTGTTGCGTGAATGTCACAAACGATGTTGAACAAGCTTCGTTTTTCAGGGGTTGGCCAACGCCCGAATCGGCCTGGCAGGGGCCGCAATCCACAGCCCCCGCCCTGATTTTCGGTAGATACTTGCAGTGACTCGCCGCGGCCTATGCTGCGGCGGCCTTCTTTCGGTTGGCCTCGAGGCGCGAGTCGACGAGCGCCACGATCGCGTCGATGACCGGGTGGCTCAAGCCTTTTTGCTTCGCAATCAATTGCACCAGCTTGTCGGCCCGCTCGATATTTGGCGCACCATTCTGCAGAGCACGGGCTGCCGAAGCCGGTCGCGTGAGGCTTTGCGCCGCGGCGGCGTACTTCTCGAAAGGCACCAGATCGCTGGGCGCGGCCCCGAGCTTGACGCACAGGTCAAACACGAAATTGTAGACCGAGCGCGCTTCTTCGATGTTCGAATGCACGGCTTCCTGTGCGGTCCGCATGCCATCCTTGGTGATGCAGCGGTAATTTCCGGCAAGCAGCATCGCCCATTTTGCAAGCGGCACAAAAATCGAGTCGTGCACACGCAATTTCACGGGGAGCTCGATCTTGCCATCGGCCACATCAAAGCGGATTGCGTCGATCTCTTTCTCGAGTTGCCGCAGGATCGCGGTGTACATGTCATTGTCGAATTTGGCCACCTTGAAGTTTGTCGGCAACGTCACCTGCAGAACATTGACCTTTTCCTCGGGCGGGCGGATAGCCTGCGGATCGGGACTGCAAAGCGTGATCAGGCCCGGCTCGAAATTGTCCCACACACTGGCGTCGGTATACGCGGCTTTCAACGCATCGTAATTCAAACCCGGAATACGCTTGATGTAAGGAAGCGGCGGCATGTTCATGATCGACATGCACGGCACTTTTGATCTTGCCACCGCATCGAGCAGTTCACGAACGCCGGGTGACCGGTATTGCGGCTCCTGCATCGCCAGGCCGACGAGATCGTAGTCTTTTGGATTGACGCCCGACGCTCCGCTTGCGGTGACCTTGCCGCGCAGTTTGCGCGAGTCGATTTCAACCTGCTCCTTGCGCCCTTTCACCGGCAGCCGGACACGAAAGCCCTCCGCGTTAATCAGGTCCGCTTCGGAAGGCAGACAGACAAGGTGCACGGAATGGCCACCAAACAGAATCTTGGAAGCGAGCAATGACCCGTACGACGCCCCCATGATCAGAATTTTGTAAGTTGCCGGCATCGCGGCCTCCCTTATCGTTCATTCGTGAAAATCATAGTTGGTTCCGGCCGTTAAGGCCATCTCGTGGTGCATGCTATGCGGCTCGACGTATCGATGCAATCGGGATGGCGGCTAGCCTTGCGCCGCCACGTTGATCTCGCGAGCGGCAATCGGCGCCGGCGCTGGTCCACCGGTAGCCCAATCCAACAATTCGACGGTATGCACGACGGGCGTCGCCGTCCCTGCAGCGAGCTGGGTGATGCAGCCGATATTGCCAGCCGCAATGACATCGGGGTCGAGCGGCTCGATGTTGGCAAGCTTGCGCGCGCGCAACCGATCGGCCAGGGCCGGTTGCAGAATATTGTATGTTCCGGCCGATCCGCAGCACAGATGCCCTTCCGGAATCTCCTTGACCACAAAGCCTGACCTGCGCAGCAGATCGACAGGCTCGCGCAGGACTTTCTGGCCATGCTGCAGGGAACACGCCGCGTGATAGGCAACTGTCAAGGGGACGCGGAGCTTCCCTGGTTGCAACCCAAACTGCGCAACGTATTCCGTGATATCGCGCGCGAGCGCAGCAATCCGCGACGCCTTTTCGGCATAGGCCGGGTCGCTGCGCAGCATGAAGCCGTAGTCCTTAACCGTGGTGCCGCAGCCGGAGACCGTAACGAGGATTGCATCCAGTCCGGGTCCTTCAAGTTCGCGCATCCAGGCATCGATATTGCTCCGCGCCTGGGCGAGTGCTTCGTCTTCCCGTCCCATGTGATGGACCAGGGAGCCGCAGCATCCCTCACCGGCAGCAACGACGACTTCGATGCCGTGACGGTTGAGCAAACGGATAGCAGCCTCGTTGGTCGACGGCGCGAGCACGGGATTGATGCAGCCGGACAGCAATGCCACCCGCCCGCGGCGCGGGCCTTCGACTGGATAAACCTTTCCCGTTCGTTCCACCGGAGGTGCCGGCTTGCGCCGGGGCGTCAGCTTCAACATCGCGGCAACTCTGCGCAGACCAAGCAGTTCGACGACCGGCAAAAAGGGCCGCGCCACAAAACCTGCCACCACAGCAAGACGAAACAGCGCCGGATCCGTCAGCACCCGCGCCAACAAGCCACGCAACGCCCGCTCGATAAGCGGGCGTTTGTAGGTTTTTTCAATGCGCTCGCGGGCATAGTCCACCAGATGCATGTAATGCACACCGGATGGACACGTCGTCATGCACGCGAGGCAAGAGAGGCAGCGATCAATGTGTTTGACGACCTCACGCGTGGGCACCCTATCCTGCTCGAGCATTTCCTTGATCAGGTAAATGCGCCCGCGCGGCGAATCGAGCTCATCGCCCAGGAGCACGTAGGTCGGGCACGTTGCCGTGCAAAATCCGCAGTGCACGCACGCGCGCAGGATTTTCTCCGAGGCAGCAACCTGCGGATCAAGCAGCTGTGTCAGCGTGAATGATGTCTGCACGGCTAGACTCCAGCCCACATCCGTCCGGGGTTGAGGACGCCTTTCGGGTCGAAGCTTTCCTTGATCCGCTTTGCGAGGGCACGTGCGGCAGGTTCTTCCGGCGCAAAAACATCGACCGAGGCCCGAACCGCGGCAGGCGCGCGCACGAGCGTCGCGTGGCCGCCAATGGCAGCGGTCACACTCCGGATCGTGACGGCGTCAGGCTCGTCGGCGAACGGCATGGCCACCCATACAAGCCCGCCGCCCCAATCGTAGAACATCTGCGCCGCAGGCGTGATTGCACGCGCAATTTCGTGCCCGCGGCTGGGCGCAACCGCAATGCGCCACAGCGGTCGCGCGCGTGCCGATTCGCTTGTGAATGGCAGCACGTGCCGGATACTCCGCCAAAGGGCGTGCGAGTCCTGACTTTCAAGCAACGCGACTGGACCGAACTCCTTGAGCCGCGTGGCGAGCAATTGCTTCCGGTGCGCAACCGACGGCACAAATCCTTCCAGCCGCAATACCGTAGAGGCTTCGGGCTTCGGCAGCCCTGCAAACCATGACGCGACGTGATCGGGCAGGTGTGCCGCACCGGAAACGTCGCACGACGAGCCCATTGCCGCGGCCATAGCCGCACAGGCCCGCGCATCGTCCAGCCCGGTCACCAGCACGGTCGCCTCGGTTTCCGCCTTGGGCAGGACCTTGACCGTGATATCGGTCATCGCCGCGAGCGTGCCCCATGACCCGGCGAAGAGCTTGCAGAGGTCATAACCGGTCACGTTTTTCACCACGCGACCGCCGGATTTGATTGTTTCGCCGCGGCCCGTGACCGCTGTGACTCCCAGGAAATGGTCGCGAGCCGCCCCGCTTTTAATTCGGCGGGGGCCCGAAAGATTGGCGGCGATCACGCCGCCCAGCGTGCCGGCGCCCGCCGGCGCGCCTACGATCGGGCCATAGTCAATGGGTTCGAACGCAAGCTCCTGATTGTTCCTGTCGAGCAATGCCTCGATGTCGGCGAGCGGCGTGCCGGCCCGGGCCGACAAGATCAGTTCGGCCGGCTCATATAATGTCACACCGGTGATCCCGGACAGATCGAGTGTCAGATCGGTCTGACTCGGCCGGCCGACGGCGCGCTTGGTCCCTTGCCCTGCAATTTCCAACGGCTTCTCGTTTCCGAGCGCCCAGCGCACGGCCTCTTCGACTTCCTTGCCATCACGGGGTTTCAGAACGTCAGGCATGGCGCGTCGGCCTATTCCGCCGCACGCGCCGCGGACTCTTGCAGAAAGGCGGGCATGATCTCGCGGGCGAAACGACGCAGCTGATCGACGCCGCCGGCGATCGTCAGCAGCACGTGGGCAACTCCGGCATCGCGCAGTTCCTCGATCATGCGTGCGATTTCATCGGGTGTGCCATAGAGCGCGTTTTCTTCCGTCGCACCAGCCCTGTCGGCATAGGCGAGTACATGCGAGCCGCCTTTGCCATCAGGCATGCGCGCAACATTGATTGTACGCCTGGTGTATTCCGCCTGACGTAGCAGCGCCGCTTCCTTGTCGGCCTTGTCCTTTGCAACGTAAAGCTGGCGCGCCACAGCGACCTGCATCGGATCGAATGGCCGTCGGCTCGCTTCGCATGCCGCCCTGTAAACTTCGATACGTTCGCCAAGTACCGCGGGCGACGCGTATTGGTCGAGGATCAGGTTAAAGCCGCGACCAGCCGCGCGGCGGATCGAGTGAGGATTGCCCGCGGCAACCCAGAGCGGCGGATGCGGGCGTTGCGCCGGGGGCGGTTCAACGATGATGTCTTCGTAGTGCCAGAATCGACCGCGGTACGAAAAGCGCTCGCGCATGGTCCACGCGCGTGTCATCACTTCGACCGCTTCATCGAAGCGTGCCTCAGCTTCGTCCGGCGAAATCTGGAAACCCTTGAACTCACTGTGACGGTAGCCCTTGCCGATTCCAAGGTCGAGGCGTCCGCGCGAAATAAGATCGAGTGTCGCCGCCTCTTCAGCGAGCAGCACCGGATTGTGCCAGGGCGGTACGATCACCGCGGTGCCCAGACGCAACGTTGTCGTGCGCACCGCCAGCGCGGTAAGCAGCATCAGCGTCGCGGATACCTGGTTCCACCCGCTGAAGTGATGTTCTACCGAAAAGCTGGAATGAAAGCCGAGGCCCTCTGCCTCGATGTTGTAGTCGAGGTAGTCGAAAAATCCGCGCCCGGTTTCCGCACCAAACCCCGGGGCGTCGGCCTTCGGTGAACAGAACAAACCAAAACGCATCCCTAGAACCTCGGGATATCGGGGAATGGCAATCTGCCGGCGTGAACGTGCAGACGCCCAAGCTCGGCGCAGCGATGCAGCTGCGGAAACACTTTTCCCGGATTGAGCAGCCCCCTGGCATCAAAGGCGCACTTTACGCGCTGCTGCTGATTGAGATCGATCTCCGAGAACATTGTCGGCATCAGGTCGCGTTTTTCCACGCCCACACCATGCTCACCAGTCAGAACCCCGCCAACCTCGACGCAAAGCTTCAGAATTTCGGCGCCGAATTTCTCGGTTTTCTCGAGCTCTCCGGGAACATTGGCATCATAGAGAATGAGTGGATGAAGATTGCCGTCGCCGGCATGAAATACGTTGGCAACCCGCAGCCCGTACCTTGTCGACATTTCCTTCATCCGTTTGAGCACCAGCGGCAACTGCGCGCGAGGAATGGTGCCGTCCATACAATAGTAGTCGGGAGAAATCCGGCCGACCGCAGGAAAGGCCGCCTTGCGGCCGGCCCAGAACAGGAGCCGCTCGTCCTCTGAACGTGATGCCTTGCAGGATACGGCGCGGCAGTCGCGCGCGATCCTGTCCACACGCTCGATAAGATGATCGACTTCGGCCGCAGGACCGTCGAGCTCCACGATTAACAACGCCTCGACATCGAGCGGGTAGCCGGCGTGCACGAATTGCTCGACCGCCGCGATCGCGGGGCCGTCCATGATTTCCATACCGCCAGGAATGATTCCTGCGCCAATGATGCGCGAGACGCACTCACCCGCATCTTCAGACGATGGGAAACCGACGAGCAACGCGCGCGCGGTTTCCGGCTTCTTCAGGATGCGGACTGTCACCTCCGTGACGACGCCGAGCAGGCCTTCGGAGCCAGTGATCAGCCCGAGCAGATCGTAACCCGGGGCATCGAGATGCTTGCCGCCAAGGCGCAACACCTCGCCTGTAATGAGCACGATCTCGCATCCCAGCACGTTATTGGTGGTCATTCCGTACTTGAGGCAGTGCACGCCGCCCGAATTCTCGGCCACGTTACCGCCGATCGTGCAGGCAATCTGCGAGGACGGATCGGGCGCGTAGTAGAACCCGGCATGGGCAACCGCGTTGCTCACGGCAAGATTGGTCACGCCCGGTTCCACCACTGCAACACGGTTTTCAAAGTCGATTTCGCGAATTTTGTTGAATTTGGCCATGCCAAGCAGCACGCCGTCGGCAAGCGGAAGCGCGCCCCCCGACAACGACGTGCCCGCCCCGCGAGGCACCACCTTGATGCCTTCGTCATGACAATACCGGAGCACTTCGGAGACCTGCTGAGTCGTCTCCGGCAGCACAACAACCATGGGAAGCTGCCGATAGGCGGTCAGGCCATCGGTTTCATAGGGCCGCATTTCGCGTTCACCCGCGATAACGCCCTCGCCGGGCACGATGCCACGCAGCGCCGCCACAATACGGTTCCGCCGTCCCAGGATTTCGGCATCGGGTTCGGGCATACGCACCGACATCCATGCAACTCCGTTATGTCCGGGCAACGATACCAGCCATTTGACGGCTTACACATAGGGCTGGCAAGAAACATTGGAAACCGGGGCTGTCGTGCGATGTTTCGCGTCGGGCGACAGCCTGAACCACAAACGGAGCTAACTGATGAAGTCGATATTTGCTGCGGCCATCGTGCTGTCGGTGATGGCTCAGGTTGCGCACGCACAGGATGTGGCCGCAGGCGAGCAGTCTTTCAAGAAGTGCTTTCCGTGCCATTCGGTCGGTGAGGGTGCGAAAAACAAAGTCGGCCCCCAACTAAACGGCCTTGACGGCCGCCATTCCGGAACCGCTCCCGACTACAGCTATTCCGATGCCAACAAGAATTCAGGCATTACCTGGAATGAAGAGACGTTCAAGGAGTACATTAAAGATCCACGCGCCAAGATCCCAAACACAAAAATGATTTTCCCGGGCATCAAGAATGAAAAGGAAGCAGGCGACTTGTGGGCCTACCTCAAGCAGTTTGGTCCCGACGGCAAGAAAAAGTAGAAAGACAGAACACGACAACCGCGGCGACACAACCGCAGCGGTTTGACCTTGGTCAAAGTCGTGCCCGCCGGCGGCGTGCATCATGGTTCTGGAAGGAGAATCCGATCATGATCAAAGACATTGTCGTCAATCTGGGTCTTGGAACGAGTGACCCCGCCGGCGAGTACGCCGTTTCAATGGCCGAGGTGTTCGGGGCCCACTTGCTTGGCGTCGCGGTGAGTTATGAACCGGTCATTCCGGGAAATGTGATGGGCGGAATTCCCCCGGAAGTGATTGAAGGGCAGCGCGTTGAAGCAAACAAAAAGGCGCGTGCAGCAGTCACTCGCTTTGAGCAGATGGCAAAGCGTGCCGGAATTTCGATGGAAACGCGCATCCTCAGCACCAGCGTTTCCGGGGCCGCCGACCAGATCGGACGTATCGCACGACGCTTCGACGTGGCGGTCGTCGGCCAACCCCAACGCAAGAATTCCCTCCCGGATGAGGTCATCGACGAGGGCGTGCTGTTCGAATCCGGGCGTCCTGTGATTTTCGTACCTTTCATACAAAAAGGCGGCATGAAAATTGATCGAGCCATGGTCTGCTGGGATGGCAGCCGGGCCGCTGCGCGCGCGGTTGCCGACGCGGTCCCGTTTTTGAAAAAGGCAAAGCAGATCGAAATCGTCATCATTTCCGACAAGCCGCCGAAAAGGGATGAAATGCCCGGTGCCGACCTCGGGCAGCACCTCGCCCGACACGGGCTCAAGGTCGAAGTCAAGCGTATTACGGCGCCGGATACCGATATCTCGTCGACGATATTGTCCTATGCGGCCGATTCCTCTGCCGATATGATCGTCATGGGCGGCTACGGCCACTCGCGTCTGCGCGAATTCGTGCTCGGTGGCGCGACGCGCGGATTGCTGGAGTCAATGACGGTACCGGTGCTGATGTCGCATTGATCGTGGCGCCCAAGGTCGCTTGCGCGCGATGATGCGGAGGCGACGTTGCTGGAACGACATGTCACATTGCGCGACGGAGAAAAGGTTTTTATCCGGCCACTGACGCCGGATGATGCCCGGTTATATCCAGACTATCTCTCCGACGTGACGAGCGACGATCTGCGGCTGCGATTCTTTGCGCCGATGCGCCAGGTGCAGCCTGAGCTGATCGACAAGCTCATTCACTATGACCCCCGGAATGCGATGGCTTTTATCGCGATCGCGGAAAAGAGCGGCAAGATGCTGGGCGTTGTACGCCTGCACGATGATCCGGACGGAACCGGGGCTGAGTTCGCAATCCTGCTGCGATCGAAGCTCAAGGGGCACGGTCTCGGCTGGCTGATGATGAAGCACATGATCGCCTACGCGCGACAGAAGGGCCTGCAAACAGTGCACGGACAGGTTCTGGCTGAAAACTCGACCATGCTGACGATGTGCGAGGAGCTCGGCTTTCACGTTGCCGACGATCCGGGGGAGCGCGGCATCAAAGTTGTGACGTTGCAGTTGCACGAATTGCCTGCGCTCGCAGGCCATTAACCCACGGAAGGTCGCATTGCGCGACGAGCCCGCGTGCGTGCGCATCAACCACACCAAGCGTGCGGAGCGCCAACACTGTAATGGACTGCACCGCCTCGCGTGCGCCAGCCCCCGGTGATGCGAGCGGTCCGATCAGTCCTTCGAGGACCGCGCCGACGATGGCAGGTGCGGCCAAGGCGGCGTCCTGATCAGGCAGGTGCCGACCGGCAATCGCGACATTGATTCGCTTTTCAAGCTCATTTGCGATTGCGCGGCGGAATTCGACGCGCAAGGCGTCGATGTCCGCATCGACCGGTTCGGCGAGCACGGCCCAGGTCAGCCGCCTGGCATTGAGCGCACGGGCCGCAAAAGTCGCAATACACGCAGCCAGCGCCGACAAAGGCCCCGGAGCGGCATCCGCCGCAGCACGCATGGCGGCCAGTTCGCGCTCTGCAGCCGACGCAATAACCTCTGCGACCAGATTGCTCTTGGACGGGAAGTAGCGATACACGGTGCCGGCGGCGATATCCGCGCGTTGGGCGACCGGCGCAATCTGCACGGCACCCATTCCGCTTTCTGAGGCAATTGATTGCGCAGCATGCAGGATTGTCTGCTCGCGCTCGGCAAGGCGGCGGGCCACGTTTTCGGTCCGGCGATAGGCCATGGATCAGTGAATGCTCTGATTCACGCCGGCGTGGCAAGCCCGCTTGCGGCGCCTAGTTTCGCTTGCCGCCCCCCGCAAGCGACCTTTCGCGAATGGCGGAAAGGGTCGTGGCCGGCGTGATCGCCTCCGGATCAACTTTGAGATGGATGATCGACGGCTTACCCGAGGCCCGGGCGGCCGCAAAAGCGGCCGGAAAGTCCGCCGTTTTCTCGACCAAAGCGCCATAGCCGCCAAATGCCAGCGCATAGGCCACAAAATCCGGGTTGCGCAGCTCGGTCGCAATCACGCGGCCGGGATAGTCACGCTCCTGATGCATGCGGATGGTACCGTATATGCCGTTGTCGGCCACCAGCACGATGACCGGCAGGTCGTATTGAACTGCGGTCGCAAAATCCTGGCCCGTCATCAGGAAATCGCCATCACCGGCGACGCAAACCACCGGCCGGTCGGGATGAAGTGCCTGCATTGCCAGCGCGGCCGGCAGACCATAGCCCATGGAGCCGGAGGTTGCTCCGACCAATCCCCCGAACTTGCGCACACGATAGAAGCGGTGGACCCAGCCGGAAAAATTCCCCGCGCCCTGGGTGACGATCGCTTCGGCAGGCAGATTGTTACGCAACCACACCATGATCTCGCCGAGGTTGACCGCTCCCGGCACGGGCGTCGCTTTCTCGCCCCAGGCGAGATACTCGGCGTGTGCCGCATCGCTCGTACCGCGCCACGCTATTTCCTCCGGCGCCTGCAAGCTTGCCAGGGCAGCGCAAAACGCTGCCGGCGTGGCATTAATGGCAAGATGCGGATGGTACACGCGGCCAAGCTCGTCGGCGCCGGGGTGCACGTGCACCAGCTTTGTTTGCGGTTCGGGAATGTCGAAAACACTGTATCCTTGCGACGGCATTTCGCTGAAACGCCCGCCGATCAGAAGCACCAGATCGGCAGACTTGACCCTTGCCAGAAGTTTCGGATTCGGACCGATGCCAAAATCGCCCGCGTAACATGGATGCAGGGCGTCGATCAGGTGCCCGCGGCGGAACGTCGTGGCAACCGGCAACGCGAACCTTTCCGCAAATCGCAGCAGTTCCTTGCTCGCCTGCTCGGTCCAGCGGCTTCCCCCGACGAGCGCGACCGGATTTTTGGCGGCAGCCAGCAAACCCTGCAATCGCTGCATGTCCGATTGTCCCGGCCATGTTTCGACCGGTTCGAATCCGGCCGCATCGGGAACCGAAACGCGCTCACGCAGCATGTCTTCAGGCAGAGCAATCACGACAGGGCCGGGCCGGCCGTTGCATGCGGTGTAAAACGCGCGCGAGACGATCTCCGGAATACGCGACGGATCGTCGATCTCCGTCGCCCATTTCGCCATCGTGCCGAATACTGCCCTGTAATCCAGTTCCTGGAATGCCTCGCGGTCACGCATCTCGCGGCCGACCTGCCCGACAAACATGATCATCGGCGAGGAATCCTGCCGGGCGATGTGAATGCCGGCTGCGGCGTTGCTCGCACCCGGCCCGCGCGTGACAAAGCATATTCCCGGACGGCCGGTCACTTTGCCAACCGCCTCGGCCATGATCGCTGCAGCGCTCTCGTGACGGCAAACGATCAGCCTGATTTCGCTCCCGTAGAAAGCGTCAAGCGCGGCAAGATAGCTTTCGCCGGGGACGCAGAAGGCCTGGCGTACTCCGTGAATCGACAACTGATCGATCAGGATTTCGCCGCCCGAGCGGGCATTGTCCTTGCCGCGCATCGACTATTTTACGATCTTTGCCGGCGGAATTTTCGGCGAAAACGGAGCAGGCGTCATCAGCCAATTCGATTGCTCGATGATGTTCCCCGCTTTCGCATTCTCAGCCAGGAAATGCTTCCAGTCCGGATCCTGCATCATTCTGGCGCGCTTCTCTTCCCTGTCGGCGGCGCTGTCGTAGACCCACCCATGCACGAACGTGTTGAGCTGCCCCGTCTCGGTCACGAGATAATAATGCGGTTCGCCCATGTAACGAAGCTGCACGGGATAACCCAGCTTGCCGTAGAGCTCGAGCTGGGCGGGGACCCTGCCCGGCAGAATCCGGTAGGTCCGATGGTCAATGATCACTGAACGCCTCCCTTGAAAAATTGCCGCCGCAAGCGGCGGTCAGGCGGCACTTTTCCGGCAAGCCGGGCTGCGGTCAATAGATTTCGAGCTTTCCGGATCGCATGGAGGATTTGCTGAGGGGGCGACGCTCGGCGGACGTAGCCACCCAATCCCTATCCTGTTGCCGGTTCAACCGACGCAACCTGAAAGGTGTGCGTCTCGCCCTCTTCGTTGCGAATGGATACGTACTCGCCCGGTCGGAAAGCGTGCGTACCGAAACGATATCCGCTTTCGTCGTCATCTTCTGCGGTCTGATCGTAATCGAATACCCAGCGCGCATGTTCGGGTCCGCCCGGCTTGTGCACCAGGAAGCCGACTTCGTCCGGCTCTCCCTCCCAGAAGCGACGAACGCGGCAGTGATCCCGATGCTGCCTCCAAAGCGCGATATCGATATGGCTCCGGCTGTCGAGTGGCGCGACAAATTCGTAGCCATGCCGCGTCGAGCCCTGTGGAAACTCCCTGGATCGCGCGAGGTTAAGCCTGATGCGTTTGAATGCGTGCGGCAATGTCGTCACGGTCTGATCTCCTGGTCACCATAATGTTGATTATCATGCCGCGGTTCCGCAACGGCATATTGATCTGGATCAGCACGCGGTTGCGACAAATTTGGTTTTGCTGAACGCGAGGACTTTTGGGTGCCATGACCTCAGAGAAAGCCTCGCAGCAACCGGTGATCGACTTCCTGGGCGATCCGGCCACCCACGGTGGAATTCCGGTCCAGCGGATTGATACCCACGCTGCAGCGGTTTTCCTCGTCGGCGAACGGGCGCTGAAAATCAAGCGCGCTGTACGCTTCCCTTTTCTCGATTTTTCAACGCTGGACAGGCGCAAGGCTGCCTGCGACGCGGAGATCGCGGTCAACCGCGCCTTTGCGCCGGCCCTTTACCGCCGCGTGGTACCTGTTACTCGCACCGCCGATGGCCGCCTCGAGATAGGCGGCCAAGGCACACCCGTCGAATGGGTTGTCGAAATGCGGCGCTTCGACGAAACGCAGACCCTCGATCGGCTCGCTCAGTCGGGCCGCATCGATGAGGGTCTGGCCGACAGCCTCGGCCGAATGATAGGCGCCGCTCATCGGGTAGCCCCTGTCGTCAGGAATGCACACTTCACGGATGCCCTCAGGGAAATCATTGCGCAAAACGAAGCTGAACTTGCCGCGGAGCCCGATCTGCTCTCGCTGCAAGACTTGCGCGCACTGGCAACGGCCACACGCGAAGCCTTCGAGCGCGTGGAACCGCTGTTGTCGGCGCGCGAGCGCGCCGGTTTGGTGCGCCGGTGCCACGGAGACCTGCATCTCGGCAACATTGTGCTGATCGAGGATAAGCCGATTTTGTTCGATGCCATCGAATTCGACGATCGAATCGCAACCGGTGATCTGCTCTATGACCTGGCATTCGTGCTGATGGACCTGATCGAGCGGAATCTTCGACTCGCCGCAAACATCGTCTTCAATCGATATCTGGCCGAGACACGACGGATCCATGATCTGGACGCCCTTGCCGCACTTCCATTGTTCATGTCGGTACGCGCCGCAATCCGTGCGAAGGTTGTCGCCGCAAGGCGCAGGCAATCGACCGCCGGTTCAGATGTCTTGCGCGACGCGCGCAGCTACGCGGAGCTCGCCCGGAATCTGCTGACACCCGTCAAGCCGAAACTTGTTGCGATAGGGGGGCTTTCCGGCACCGGCAAATCCCTGCTCGCCCGCTCTCTCGCGCCGGAAATTAAGCCCATGCCGGGCGCAGTGCTGTTGCGCAGCGATGTCGAGCGCAAGGCACTGTTCGGAGTTGCCGAGACTGAACGCCTGCCGGAATCCGCCTATGCCCCCGATGTCACTGCCCGAGCGTATGCCGCGCTTGCCGCCAAAGCCCGTCGCGTGATCGAGGCCGGGCATTCGGTGATCGTGGATGCTGTTTTTTCCCAAGCCGGTGAGCGCGCGCAGATTGCAGGCGCAGCGGGAAACCGTGAATTTACGGGCCTTTTCCTCACCGCGGACATGGCAACGCGCCTGGCGCGCGTGAGTGGCCGGACCCGGGACGCCTCCGATGCTGATGCCGCCATTGTGCAGACGCAGGAGCAATACGACCTCGGCCGAATTGCCTGGACGAAAGTTGATGCATCGGGAACCCCGGAAGAGACCCTCATTCGCGCCAGGGCGATGCTCAACCTGTGAGCTATGCGTTGAGCGATCTTCTGTCCCGATATCTTTTCCTCTTGGCGGATCATGGCGAACCAAGGCATAGCTGCACGCATTGGATACAGCACCCGCCCGGTCGGTCATTCCCTTCATGAACGCCGCTGTGAGAAGTCGATCTTATTCCGCGCGTCACCTCGCGGTAGGGCTCGCCGGCTATTGCGCCTTCATCAATCTCTACTCGCCACAATCGATTCTGCCCCTGCTCTCCGAAGAGTTTCACGCCAGTGCGGCCGAGATTTCGACAATCATAACCGTGAGCACGCTCGCGGTTGCCCTCACGGCGCCATTCACCGGCGCCGTGGCTGACGTGCTTGGCCGCAAGCGCGTGATCGTGGCAGCGATGTTTGTGTTGGTCGTGCCGACGTTGATGGTCGGGCTCTCGACCAGTCTTTCGGCGATCGTCTTCTGGCGAGCGGTGCAGGGCCTGGTGCTGCCCCCGATCTTCGCCGTGACGGTCGCCTATATCGGCGACGAATGGCCAACCAAGGAGGCAACCACCGCCGCAGGCATTTATTCGTCGGGTTCCAGCCTCGGCGGTTTCAGCGGCCGACTCGTCACGGGAGTGATTGCCGACCTGATCGGTTGGCGTGCCGGATTTGCGGTCCTTGCCGGCATTGCAGCCGCCGGAGCGGTCGCCGTATTGTTCCTGTTACCGCACGAGCGTCATTTCGTGCGTTCGGACGGCCTGCTCGCGTCCGGCCGCCAGATGCTCGGCCATTTCCGCAACAGCCAGCTGGTCGCGACCTATGCGGTCGGGTTCGGCGTGCTGTTCAATTTCATTTGTACGTTCACCTTTGTCAGCTTTCACCTGGCCGCTCCTCCGTACAGTCTTTCGGCCAGTTGGCTGGGTGCGATTTTCGTGACGTATCTCGTCGGCTCGGCGCTCACGCCCTGGATTGGCTGGGCTGTCGGGAAATTCGGACGACGGCAATTCATGGTGGCGGTCATTGCCCTATGGCTTGTCGGAATTGCCTTGACCCTCGCGCCGTCGCTTCCGCTGATCGTCGTCGGCCTCGCGCTCGGCGCGGGCTGCGGCTTGATATGCCAGGCCGTCTCGACCGGCTACGTGACGATCACCGCCAAAGCGGGGCGTTCGTCAGCGGTCGGACTGTACGTGACCTCGTTCTATCTGGGTGGCAGCGTTGGAGCAGCAGCGGGCGCCCTCGCCTGGACGCTTGGCAGATGGCCGGCATGCGTTGCGCTTGTGGCCGCCATGCTCGTCATCATGATCACCATCGTTGTATTCGCCTGGAGTGATACTGTACGTCAGGAAAAGCCGAGCGCGATTGAGCCGACGTAAAGCGACGTCATCGATCGGCCCAGGCGGGCTTGCGCATCACGAGCAGTGGCCCATAGAGCACAACGAACAGGATGAATGCGGCGACCCACGCGAATCCCGCAAATTCGAGAAGATCGATCGAACCCATAAAGGCCGCGACAATGCGGACGAGCGCTGCCACCAGAAGCAGGCCGTAGATGGCCTGTGTGGCGCGCCCGGCCTGCAGCGGCTGTCCGGTATGGCCGAGCGTGGCTCGCGTCATGACCGCCATGGTCATCATGCCGATAGCACCCGCCGTCCAGGCGTGGACGCCCGCCGTTGCCGGCACGTCGGCAGTGAGCGTGGCGAGGCCGTTGAGCACAAAACCAACCGGTATGAAGGCGTAGCCGATATGCAGCACCAGAACGAGACGATCGGCGAGCGTCCGGTCGCCTGCCCAGCGCATCAACCTGACTGCCTGCAGACAACCGGCGATGATCAGCAAGCCCCCGCAAAGCACATGCATTGGCGCAGCAATCCAGGCGAAAAGCGCGACCGCGCTCGCCGCGATGCTCACCACGTCAAACCGCGAAAATGGCACCGGCAGCCGGCCAGGATTGTTCCTGGCGAGCCAGTTATTGGTGAAGCTCGGCACGATGCGGCCGCCGATAAGCGAGATCATCAGGATCACGGCGGCAATGGCTATGCGAGGACCGTAATTTCCGGCTCCGGCCGCCAGGACTTCGGCATGGAAGACGATGTTGCCGAGGATCAGTATGACAAGAAGAGCGAGTACGCGGAGGTTGCGCCAGTTTTTCCCGGCAATGACTTCGCGCGCCGCAACCGTGGCAAGCGCGGCCAGAAAACTCAGGTCGACAAGCGCCGCAACAAAGCCGCCGATTTGCGCAGACACCAGAAGTGCCACGCGTCCGGCAAGCCAGAGCAAGGCAAGCCCGGCAAGCGGTCCTCCGCTGACCGGCAACCGGCCTGTCCAGTTGGGAATTGCCGTCAGCAGGAAACCGGCAACGCTCGCCGCGACGTAGCCGTACAGCATTTCGTGGATGTGCCAATCCAGCGGGCTTAAATGCGTGGGCACGCTGAGCTTGCCCATATACTGGGGAATCCAAAGAAGGATGCCGATCGCCGCCCACAGGCCCGCCGCCAGGAAGAACGGACGGAAGCCGTATGAAAACAGAGCGGGTCCGGCGTAGTCGCGACGGCGTTGCAGGGAGACGGGTGTCGACATTTGCCAACTCTTCTTCTGCCGCGCATCCTAGCGCAATGCGCTCGGATGCCAGAGCGGTACATAGCCGCGGGTCAGAACCGAGAGAATCGACGGCGGCGTGAGTACGTCGACTTCCACGTTTTTCGGGCGAGGTCTCGGTTCCGCGTAGCCATCAGATGCCCACGGCAACAGCCGCCGTCCCCGCAACGCGAACGCGGCATTCTCCAGAGATATCATCGCACCGTCCGGCAAAATATTGATCTTCCGGCGATGGATTCGCTTTGTCTTGCCACTTAGCCGCTCCGAATGCAGGACTTCGTCCATCGCACTCGCCGATGCACGGCGCCCCTTCCCTGCGAACAGCCTCGCAAATCGCTCGGCATCTTTCCGCCGGCATTCGAAACAGGGACGGTGGCCGGCGGCGAACGCAGTGACCTCGTCGAGAAAGAACAGCTCGGTGTAGCCGTTGCTCCAGACATTCCGACGTCGGTTGTTGAACTCGAGCCGGCAACAAATCCAGGCGCGATTGACCCAGCGCCGCGCACCTAACTTTTGCTCCGCGTCATGGAGCCGCCCACCGCGGTTGCCCATGAGCAGTCCGCGAGCCGGCGTCGCGAACAGGTCGCCATAGGGTGAGACACGGGATTGAAGTGGCATTCGCGGATGATCAAACCATAAAGCAAATGGTCAGGTCACCGGCGCGAAAGAACGCTCCGCCCCTTCGGACGGTCAAACTCCGACCATGTCAGGAATGCCTGCCGCCTAAGCCTGCGGCTGCGGCGCGACTTCGCCGGTCGGGGGCTCGGGCCGCGGTCGCGGCTTGCCTGCCGGCGGCACCGCCGACGAGCGCGGTGTGGTCGGCTCGATCACGGATTCGCGCACCGGCCGCTTGCCGGCGAGCAGATCGGTGATCTCTTCGCCGGTCAACGTTTCGAACTCGAGCAGGCCCTTGGCCAGCACCTCGAGATCGGCGCGCTTTTCGCTGAGGATTTGGGTCGCCTCGGCATAGCCAGCTTCCACCAACCGGCGGATTTCGGCGTCGATCTTGCGTGACGTCTCTTCCGAGATGTTCTGCTGGCGCGACACCTGATAGCCGAGGAAAACCTCGTCCTGGTTCTCGCCATACGCAACCGTGCCGAGCTCGTCTGACAGGCCCCACCGCGTCACCATCATACGCGCGAGCTTCGTCGCCTGCTCGATATCAGAGGCCGCTCCGGACGTGACCTTTTCCTTGCCGAAAACCATTTCTTCGGCAACACGGCCACCCATCATGATGGCAAGGCGCGAGGTCATCTGCTCGCGACTCATCGACAGCTTATCGCGCTCGGGCAGCTGCATGACCATGCCAAGCGCGCGCCCGCGCGGGATGATAGTCGCCTTGTGCACGGGATCGGTCGCCTTCACGTTGAGCGCAACGATTGCGTGCCCGCCCTCGTGATAAGCGGTAAGGAGTTTCTCCTCTTCCGTCATCACGAGCGACTTGCGCTCGGCACCCATCATGACCTTGTCCTTGGCGTCCTCGAACTCTGCCTGCGTCACCATGCGCTTGTTGCGGCGTGCAGCCATCAAGGCTGCCTCGTTGACGAGGTTCATCAGATCGGCGCCGGAGAATCCCGGCGTCCCACGCGCGATCGTTTTCAGATTCACATCCGGTGCCAACGGCACCTTGCGCACGTGAACCTTCAGGATGCTCTCGCGGCCAACGACATCCGGGTTCGGCACCACCACCTGGCGATCGAACCGGCCGGGGCGCAGCAGTGCGGGATCGAGCACGTCGGGGCGGTTCGTGGCCGCGATGAGAATAATGCCCTCATTGGCCTCGAAGCCGTCCATCTCGACCAGCAACTGGTTGAGCGTTTGCTCGCGCTCGTCATTCCCGCCGCCCAGCCCGGCACCGCGATGACGGCCGACCGCGTCAATTTCGTCAATGAAGATGATGCACGGCGCGTTCTTCTTGGCCTGTTCGAACATGTCGCGCACGCGTGAAGCACCGACACCGACGAACATCTCGACGAAATCGGAACCTGAAATGGTGAAGAACGGAACGTTCGCCTCGCCCGCAACGGCGCGCGCAATCAGTGTCTTGCCGGTGCCGGGCGGACCGACGAGCAGCACGCCTCGCGGAATGCGCCCACCGAGGCGCTGGAATTTTCCCGGATCGCGCAGGAATTCGACAATTTCCTGCAGATCCTGTTTCGCCTCGTCGACCCCGGCGACGTCTTCAAACGTGACGCGTCCGTGCGCCTCGGCAAGCAGCTTCGCGCGCGACTTGCCGAAACCGAGCGCTTTGCCGCCTGCACCCTGCATCTGGCGCGACAAAAAGATCCACACGCCGATCAACGCGATGAAAGGCAGCCAGGAAACCAGCAACGACACAAACCAGGGAACGTTGTCTGACGGCGGCCTCGCCGTAATGGCGACGCCCTTTGAATAGAGCTTCTGGACGAGCCCCGGATCGTTCGGCGCATAGGTCTGGAAGCTCGTGCCGTTCGCGAACGTGCCATGAATCTCCGGCCCCTGGATCACAACGTCGCGGACACGTCCCTGATCGACTTCGGAAAGGAGCTGCGAGAATGAGATGTCTTGCGCGGTGGTTCGTTGGCCCGGATTTTGGAAAAGCGTGAACAGCGCCAGCAGAAGCAGGACGATAATCACCCAAAGTGCGAAATTTCGTAGATTAGCGTTCATCACCCGTCCTGACCCCGCCGCGGGCACAATTGCGCGGCACTATGATTATGCATCCGTTCGTGGCGACTTCACGTCGGACTCGCCAGCCAATGTAGGCAGCACAGGCCCCCATGGAAAGGCCTTAAACCTTAATATTCTAGCGCCTTTTGGCGTGTCCGGCCGAGGCAGGTGGATGCTTGGTTAAGAGCTTGCGACGACGCGGTGGTGCCCGCTCGACGATCATTTGAGGGCCTCCGAGTGCCACAATTGCACCCGCCAAGGTCCGGCGAAAGCGGATTTCCGCCTTGTTTTGGGCCTCATCGAGTGCGGACTTGAGCGCTTCGAGCTTTGCCAACTCTACCGGTCCCTCGTTGCCAACCCTGGCCAGCGCCCGGCCCAAAAGGCGCAACGCAATTTCGGCGGGCAGACCGGCAAAGCGGCGGGCCTCAATCGCGATTCCGCCAGCAGGCAATTCGACAAAAAGGTCCGCGACGGCCTGGTCGACACCGCTCTCGATTGCCGCATCGGCCCGTCTGATGCGATGCGCGAGGCGGGCGAGCCCAGGGGAATCAAGACCTTCGAGGGCAAGCGCGGCCATCAGGCCGCGCAGCCGCGCACGCATGAAGCGCGGGTCGCGATTGGATGGGTCGTCGGCATACGGAATTCCCGCAACACGCAACGTCGCAACCAGTCTGGCCTTCGGGACCTCGAGCAGCGGGCGAACCAGCAGAAGATCTTCAGCATGCGGGACCTTGGAAATTCTTTGCATCGCTGCAAGGCCCGAGAGGCCGCTGCCGCGACTCATGCGGATGAGAACGGTTTCCGCTTGGTCGTCGAGCGTATGCGCCGTCAGAATATGGGCGGCGCCAACCTTGCGGGCGGCGTCGCCGAGCAATCGGTATCGTGCCCGGCGCGCCTCTTCCTGCAATCGTGTTTTCGGCTTGCGGCCGGTCCAGCGCATCGTACGATGTGGGATCCTTAATTTACGCGCCAGACGCGCAACCGCCGTCGCCTCGGCTGTTGATTCCTTGCGCAGACCGTGATCGACCGTGACTGCGACAAGCTTCGGCTTCACCCTGAGCGAATCGCGCCAGCGCGCGGCCAGGTACATCAACGCGGTCGAGTCTGGTCCTCCCGAGACCGCAAGCAGGAGCGCCGGGAAAGCGTCCAGGCCGTTAAAAAGGTTCTTGATCTCTGATACCGAGACGGGCTTCGTCTCAACAGTGCGCACGCTTCTGTTCCTGCGCGACACCGCGCTTCACGCCGGCAGACGCGCGCGGGTATTTGCGTCCGACCTCAGCAAGCGTGGCGCAAGCCGCCTCTTTCTGATTCATTGCCGCAAGAGACTGCCCCAGCCGCAGGAGCGCGTCAGGCGCCTTTCCGGAATGCTCGTATTTGGTCGAGACACTCAGAAAGGATTCCGCGGCATCACGATAGCGCTGTTGCTGGAAGAGGCTTTCGCCCAGCCAGTACTGAGCATCGGGAACGAGATGCTCGTTCGGATATTTTTTCAGAAAGTCGCGAAACGCCTGCTCGGCCAACGAATAGTCCTTATGCAGGACGTAACCATACGCCATGTCGTACTCATCCCGCGGCGATGCCGAAGGCGGCAGGGTCGCAAGCTGGGCGCCGGCCCCGGACGACGGAACATTGCGTACCTGCGGGGGCGATGTCGCGGGTGGCATTTGCGGAGCCGATACCGGTGCTCCACTGGCCGATGCCACCGCCGCCGATGGCTGAGTTGGGGGCGGCGCAGACGCGTTGCCGGCCAAGGTCGAAAGGTCGAGTGGCGCACCCGCGGCGCGTCCTCCCGGAGCTCCCACCGGCGCGCTGTCGCGCGGCTGTTCGGGCGCCGCGATCACTGCCTGGTTGCCGAGCGCACGCGGCGCGCCGGGAGCGCTCGGATGCTGTGACGGATCAAACACATCCGAGCGGCGGCCAGGATTGGCCGACGGACCGCCTGGAGCGTTAGTGGGAGTCATCGGCGCGGCCTGAGCAGGCGGTTGGTTGCCCCCCTTGGCGCCGAGTTGCTGGAATCGATATTCGGTGTCGTCCTGTATGCGCTTGAGCTGCATTTCGAGCTGCTGGTTACGATACTGGAGCTGCTCGATCGAGCCCGTCAGCTGGCGGAGCGCGTTCTCCATGCGGTCGAGCCGGACCGCCAGGTCGGCGGAATCGGCCTGCGCGACGCGCCCCGGCGAAACCTGCTGTGGAAGCTGGCGCTGTTGGCCTTGTGGCTCTCCCCTGCCAAATAAATTGTCGAGAAAATTCCCCGACGAACCGCGGTCCTGCGCAGGCGTCGGCGAAACCTGCATGAGCAGTGCCGCCAGAATGGCGGTCAAGAACGCATGGTGAGTGCCAAACCGGGTGCGTGTCATCGGCGGATTCGGGGCAGGGCCAGCAGCCAAAACGACATGTCTTCGCGCATATTCTTGTTTACCGGAAACCGTTCCCCAGGTCCCGGAATATACGCTGACTGATGATTGTAACGGCTGCGTAGCATAGCATTTCGAGTACGACCAGATTGTGGCTTGGACATCCAAACCCTGTGCCAAGAGGCATAGCGGGTTCGAGCCCGCTTGACCAAGGTTGCCTGACGGCATTCGATTCAAACGGGAAGAATACCAGCAGCCGGCGCCGTACAGTCGATCAGCGCCAAAAAAGCGTCTAATCTTAGCGCGCTCGTTGGGTCAATTCAGCGGGGAACGGCCATGACGCTATTGCGCATTGTCGCAGTGAATGTTGCAGCGGCGCTGTCGGTCGTGACCACTTCGCTGGCTCAGCAACCGACCGCCCCCGTGGTCAATGTCGTTACCGCGGAAAAAAGGCCTGTGACGGAGTCCTCGCGTTTTGTTGGCCGTATCGAGGCCATCGAACGGGTCGACGTCCGTGCGCGCGTCACCGGATATCTGGACCGCGTGCTTTTCAAGGACGGCGAAGTCGTCAAGACAGGCGCGCCTCTTTATCTCATTGAGAAAGGGCCTTTCGAAGCGGCCGTACAGCAAGCAAAGGCTAACGTGCTTCGTGCGCGCGCGCAGCTTGATAACGCCGTCGTCCAGCGCCAACGCGCCGAGGATCTCTTGCGCTCCAACTCGACGTCCGTAGCAATACGTGATGACCGCGTGGCGGCCGAAAAGACCGCAGAAGGCGACCTGGCGGCGGCGGAAGCCGCCCTGAAAAGCGCGGAAATCAACCTCGCTTACACGGATATCACCTCACCGATCGACGGCCGGATCGGCCGCACGTCTGCCACGCGGGGTAACGTCGTCGGACCGGATTCGGGTGTGCTGACCACGATCGTGAGTTCCAACCCCATGTACGTTTCGTTTCCAGTCAGCCAGCGCGAATTCATTCGCATATTTCCTCGAGGCCGCGATGGCCAGGCCGCGATCGAGAATTCAAAGGTGATCGTCCAGCTCTCAAACGGACCCGTGTATCCATACGCGGGCAAGATCAACTTCGTTGATGTTAAAGTCGATCGGGCGACCGACACGGTCGCGGTGCGCGCGTCGATTCCAAATCCGGAAAACAGGCTCGTCGACGGGCAACTCGTTCAGGTGAGCGTCGAGGGCGACAAGCCTGAGGAGCGGGTCGTCGTGCCGCAGGCGGCGCTGATTGCGGACCAGCAGGGTGTCTATGTCTTTACGGTCGACGGCGGAAAGGCTGCAATTAAGCGTATCAAGGTTGGGCCAACCGTAGGCGGCTCGATTATCGTTACCGACGGCCTCGCCGGCGGAGAGTTGGTCGTTGTCGGCGGGATGGGAGCTCTGAGGCCGGGCATGGCGGTCACCGCTAGCCCCGTCGAAAAGCCCATCGGCGGCTAGCGACATGTTCTCATCAATTTTCGTCGACCGGCCGCGGCTCGCGATCGTTATCGCGCTGGTGACCACGATTGCCGGTCTGGTGTCATTGCTTTCCATCCCGGTCGCTCAACTCCCCGATATCGTTCCGCCGCAGGTATCGGTGACGGCAAGCTATCCGGGTGCATCGTCGGAGGTTGTCGATTCGACGGTCGCCCAGGTAATCGAGTCACAGGTCATCGGCGTCGACAAGATGATCTACATGAAAAGCATATCCGGCAACGACGGCAGCTATTCGCTGCTTGTTTCGTTCGAACTCGGCACCAATCCGGACATCAATACGGTGAACGTCAATAACAGGGTGCAGGTGGCGCTTTCGAAAATGCCGGAGGAGGTGAAGCGCTCCGGTGTACGCGTCCAGAAAAAATCTTCTGCGCTTCTTGGTGTGATTGCTGTCTATTCGCCGAAAGAAACGAAAGACGAGCTCTTTCTGTCGAATTACGTCACGATCAATCTGCTCGACCAGATCAAGAGCACGCCGGGCGTGGGCGACGCGACCCTGTTCGGTCCGCAGGATTATTCAATGCGGGTATGGGTCAGGACCGATCAACTGACCGGCCTTGGCCTGACGACGAGCGATGTGATCGCGGCGATTCAGTCCCAGAACGTGCAGGCAGCGGTCGGGCGCATCGGAGCGCGGCCGATTTCCAACGATCAGCAACTGCAGCTGAACATCCAGACCAAGGGACGGCTCGGCTCAGTCGAGGAATTCGAAAACATAAGCATCCGCACCAATCCTGACGGCTCTGTTTTGCGCCTTGGCGCCATTGCCAGGCTGCAATTGGGCGCCGCCAATCTTGACCGTGCGACCCGCTTGAACGGCGCGCCGTCAAGCCTGGTTGGAATCTACCAGGCGCCAGGCGCCAATGCGTTGACCACCATCGAGGCGCTGAAAAAGCTGATGACTGACAACGCAAAGACCTTTCCTGACGATGTGGCGTGGAAGATCACATACGATCCCACGACGTTCGTCACCGCCACCATCACTACCGTCAAGCACACGCTGGCCGAGGCGGCAACGCTCGTGCTTCTCGTCGTCTTTATTTTTCTGGGCAATGTTCGCGCAACTCTTATTCCAATGATCGCTGTCCCGGTGAGTTTGATCGGGACCTTCATCGTGCTCAATGCAATCGGATATTCGGCGAACACCGTCTCGCTGTTGGCGATGATTCTCGCCATCGGCATAGTGGTCGATGACGCCATCGTCGTCGTCGAGGCCGTCGAGCAGAAAATGGAGGAGCATCCCGAGCTGTCGCCCGCAGAGGCCACCAAGCTGGCGATGCAGGGGATTTTTGCACCGATCATCGCCATTACTCTGGTGCTTCTGGCCGTCTTCGTGCCGGTGGCCTTTATTGCCGGTATTTCCGGAGAGCTGTTCCGTCAGTTTGCGGTCACCGTTGCAGTGTCGATGTTTCTATCCGCGGTCAACGCGCTGACGCTGTCACCCGCGTTGTGTGCGGTCCTGCTCAGGCCGACACACGGGCCCAAGCGCGGCGTCGTCGGAATCATGATGCGGTCCATTGATCGCGTCCGCGATGCCTACGGCATCGTGGTCGCCCGCCTCGTGCGGATCTCGGTCATCGGCATCGCCATGATCGCGGCCGCCTTCGGCGGGATCGCTATGCTGTCGAGGGTGACGCCGACCGGTTTTCTTCCCTCCGACGACCAAGGCGCGTTTTTCGTCGTCGTGCAGCTCCCCGACGGCGCATCGATCGGACGCACGTCCGACGTCGTCAGGCAGGTTGAGGCCATTATGAAGAGGGAAACGACCATCGCCGACACGAGCTCGATCATCGGCCTGAACTTCGTCGACAACTACTCGCAGCCGAACTCCGCCTTCGTGATCGCCACCCTGAAGTCCTTCGACGACCGAAAGGGCACGGGTCAGACGGCAGACAAAATCATTTCACGACTGGCCGGCGCGCTGCGCGACGTACGCGGCGGCATGGCCATTCCGCTGCAGCCGCCGCCGATCATCGGGCTCGGCACCGGCGGCGGCTTCTCGTTCGTGCTCCAGGATCTCCGCGGCGGCGCGTCGCAGGATCTCGCACAGGTCCTGCGCGGTCTCGTCGTCGCGGCAAACCAGAATCCGCAATTGTCGCGGGTCTTCTCGACATTTTCCGCAACAAACCCATCGATTTATCTCGATATTGACCGCGACAAGGCGCGCATCCTCGGCGTCGACATAAGCTCCATATTCCAGGCGCTGCAGACGTCGCTCGGCGGCTTCTACGTCAACGACATAAACCTGTTCGGACGCACCTGGCAGGTGCAGGTCCAGGCGGAAGGCGAGGACCGCGCGTCCGTTGACGACATCTACCGCATCAACGTCCGCAGCGCTGAAGGACAGATGGTGCCGATGCGCAGCCTCGTCGAGGTGAAGGTTGTCCTGGGGCCGCAGGGGCTCATCCGCTACAACAACACGCGCGCGGCTACGATCCAGGGCGGTCCGGCACCGGGCGTTTCGTCAGGCCAATCTCTGGCGGCGATGAACGACGTTGCCGCCAGGACGCTGCCGAGCGGCTATCGCGGCGCCTGGACCGACATTTCATTCCAGGAGAAGCGCGCCGAAGGCCAAACCACGATCATCCTCGGCTTCGCGCTCCTGTTCGCCTACCTGTTCCTGGTCGGACTTTATGAAAGCTGGACCATTCCCATTCCGGTGCTGCTGTCGGTATCGATCGGCGTGGCTGGTGCCTTTCTTGCTATTGTTCTTTTCGGACTCGTGCTCGATCTCTATGCGCAGATCGGCATGATCGTGCTGATCGGATTGGCGGCAAAAAACGGAATTCTGATCGTGGAATTCGCAAAGGAACGCCGGGAGCACGGCGTTCCTTTGCTCGAGGCAGCGACCGAGGGCGCGCGACTTCGCTTTCGGCCGGTGATGATGACGTCGTTCGCGTTCATCCTCGGGCTGGTGCCGCTCGTTATTGCGTCCGGCGCGTCGATGTTGGCGTTTCGCGACGTCAGTACGCCGGTATTCGGCGGAATGCTGGCGGCATCGTTGATCGGTGTTTTCGCAATACCGCCGCTTTACGTGATGTTCCAGTCAGTTCGCGAGCGACTGAAGAAGAAGTCTTAGAGGTCGTCGACCTGTTCTGCCTTCGACAACGCTATTAATGCCCGCCGAATACCAGCGTCTGGAACGGAAGCACCAACGCCTGCAGCCGCAGGATCAGCGCGTGCACAAGGGCGAGCGCATCAATGGCGTGAAGCGCGAAAGCCCGGAAGACGGCGGTATCTTTCGAGACTATGGCATCGTGGTTGCTTGAATAGGCGTTGGCGATACAGCTGCTGCCAGGTGTCACGCCTTCGAGCCCTTCCTTGAAAAGAGGCTCGAGGAAGACAAGAAGCGTACCGGGCTGCTTCACCTGCTGTGCCTCCAACAACTGCTCACCGCCGCGAAACTGCCCGGCGGCGATGTAGTCCTGCACACCGGTCACCACCATCGGGATGATGGTGAATGGCTTGGACACGCAGGTGACCTCGGCGGCCATGCCGACTTTCATGATCTGCGCCTCGATCTGCCCGAAACCCGCCTGCAAAGAACGCTGACCCGCCCCTTCGGGAATCAGGATGCCAGCCGGACGCATCAATGGATTGACGACGTCGCCGACGCGCAAAACGAACTGCTCGACCCGCCCGTCCACCCCCGCCCGGACCACCGTCTTGTCGAGCTCGACCTGAGCCTGGGCCAGCTCGGCTTGGGCGCTCGCTTTCTCTGCGGGCAAAAGCGTGGCTATCCGCTCCTCGGTGCCCTGCTTGGTCGCAGTCGCAGCGGTAATCGCACCGAGCAGTCCTTTGACGCGCTCCTGCAGGCGTTCGATCTCGCGGAAGGGAACGTTTCCCGGGTTGCGCCGGTACAACTCCTGCTTGGTTTCCAGCTCGTCCACCGCCTGCTGGTGCGCGCTCTTTGCCTCCTCCAGCTGGCCATCTGCTTTGACAACGTCCGCCCGCGCAACCAGCGTCTGCGCATCGATCTCCGCAATCTTGCGTCGCGCCGATTCGACCGCAGCCTCCTGCTTCGAGCTGTCCAGCCGGAAAATCGGGGCGCCTTTCGTTACGGGACCGCTCACGCCGAAGTAGACCTCGGCAACACGCCCATTTGTCTCGGGTAGAATCGGAACCGTTCGAAAGAAGAGTGTCACGCTGGTTGTGGACGGATGATTGTAAAACACGGTCGTGATCAGAAGGACTGTCAAAATGAGGCAACCCGTGATGCCCCAGCGAAGCTCAAACCACACCGAATAAAGGGTTATTTCTTTGCCGAACCGCTTTCCCTGTACATAGCGGCGGTAGAGATAGTCCGGAAGAAGTGTCACCAGCGAGCAGAGAAGCATCTCAAGCATGGTCGAGCTCCTTCCCGCCGGTCACAATCCGTGCCGACCGCCTCGGCGCGGAGTTTTCAACCTGTCCGGAATCCACCACGTGCGTCGGCCTGCCGGGATTGGGCACGTCGTCGGCGCCGGCACCCGGTTTCACTCCGGCTATCTTCTCCACCGAACCCGCGATGCGGCCGAGAAAACTGCCGAAATCAGGAATGTCGATGAACGCCAACAGCAAGCCCGCAACCCAGAAAATATGCATATGCGTGAACAGCGCGATCAGGCCCAGGATCGCGACGATCTCGAACTGAATCTTGTGCCCCCGGTGCGCAACCCGCTCCGGCAGGGTGTGCAGGCGGAGGAACAAAATTCCGAAACCAAACACGCAAAGGAGCAAGATCGCGGCAGTGACGACCATGAGCACGTCGGTCTCACCTGGCGCTGTAATAAACGGCGGCAGATGACGAGTCGCCGCAAGATGCCGTTCGGCCATCACGCCGTCCCACCTATTGATGCCGAAAATTCAGTATCGAAAGGCAATGCTATATTAGAACGCAAAAGCTGAGAAGGTTGGACGAAGGGCCAACTCCGCGCCTGAAGGTGTGCTGTTAGTATTGCCGTATCGTGCATACCGAAAATGCGGGGGCTCCAGTGGCGACGTTGTTGAGGGAGATCCGCAGCACGCCGTTGCTGTGGCTGCTCGTCTTGGTCCCGGTTGCGCTTGTTGCGGAAGCAATCAAGCCTGAAGCCCACACTTTTTTATTCATTCTTTCGGTGCTGGCTATCGTGCCTTTAGCCGCTCTGTTGAGCCGCGCAACGGAAGCAGTGGCCTCACGGACCGGCGACATGATCGGCGGTCTGCTCAATGCGACGCTTGGCAACCTGACCGAGCTTCTGATTGCGCTCGCAGCACTTCGGGCCGGACAATATGTCCTGGTAAAAGCGTCGATCGCGGGCGCAATCGTTACCAATTCTTTATTCATGCTCGGCGCTTCATTCTTGCTTGGCGGATTGAGACATCACGTTCAGGATTTCAATCGCAATAGTGCACGGCTGCAGGCGGGGCTGCTGTTCCTGGCGACGATCGCGATACTTATTCCGTCGGTTGCCGTGGACGTGGATGCGAGCGTGAGCTCGGCGGCTTTTACGCAGGACCTCAGCGCTTGGCTGTCGGTACTCCTGATTACCACCTATGGGCTGGGGCTGCTGTTCTCGCTGCATACACATCGCGAATTCTTCACCAGCGCAGGTCCTGCGGACTCTCACGAAGCGGAGTGGCCGATGAGCCTCGCCTTGGGAACACTGGTGGGCGTAACCGTTCTGGTCGCGTTGGTCAGTGAGATTTTCGTGGAGTCGGTGCAGCAGGCGGCAACGGCGCTCGGCCTTTCACCTGCGTTTGTCGGTTTCATTATCGTGGCGCTCGTGGGTGGCGCGGCGGAAATGGTTGCCGCATTTTCGGCCGCGCGCAAAAATAGATTGGACCTTAGCGTTGGCATTGCACTAGGAAGCGCGTCGCAAATTGCGCTCTTCGTGGCGCCAATTCTGGTCCTGCTCAGCTACGTGCTCGGCCCTACCCCGATGAATCTGCAGCTCTGGCCGGGAGCAGTAGCGATGATCCTGATCGCAAGTATGACAGCCTCCCTCGTGACGAACACGGGACGATCCGCCTGGTTTGTGGGGGCCCTCGTTACCGTCGTGTACTTCATATTTGCCTTGACGCTGTATCTGCTGCCGCCGCAGGTTGCGTCGTAGTGTTTAGGTCGGCGTTCGCGCGGCGGTCCGGACAAATTGAACCGGGGGGCAGGATGTTACGGCAATTTCTGTTCGGCGGTGCCGTGAGCGTGATCAATATCGCCATCCATGCCTTCGTCATGACTATCGTGGTGCAGGTTGCTAGAAACGCAGGCGCGAAAGCTGTACCACAGTCTTCCGCCCATCTGATCAAAGTCATGATCCCGACCGTGCTGGTGCTGATGATCACGCACACGGTGGAAATTGTCGTCTGGGCGTTGGCATACATGATCGTCGACGCCTCGCCCGCCGGCGCCGACCGGATCTATTTTGCCTTCGTAAACTACACAACGCTCGGCTATGGCGATGTGGTTCCGGTCGAGCGTTGGCGGCTCCTTGGCCCAATGACGGCCATGAACGGCGTACTGCTGTTTGGTTGGTCAACCGCGGTCATCTTCGAAGTGCTACGCCGGGCTATGGCCCGCTGACGGCGTGAAATCCCGTGACCGATCGTTCGATCACAGAGTTTCAAATCAGCACCTATAATTTATAGCCATAGCTTTTCATGCAGGCCGCGCCACGAGTGTGCCGCTCGTTCGCCTGAGTTGATGTTCCCGGTACTTTATCCTTATCGAGCTTGTCTTTGCAGAGCTGCCACGCCTGGTCGTACGTCACTTTTTTCTTTTTCATGGCAGCCGATGCGTGGTTACCAAAGACAAGCAACGTCGCGATGACTGTGATTCCCACCACCGTCACGATTTTGCTTCCAGTCGGCATCGTTTCCTCCATTTGGCAGGGCCAACCACTCCTGGACCGATGAGTTCGTGGACTGGCCTAGAGCACTAGAACGGCAATCAGCTTCACTTGTTCGATTCCGGGTCATTGAAGGGGAAATCGGCGGACGAACAATTGGACCTGAGGCCAATAGACGTTGTTTGAGCCTCTCAATTACGGTCGCACGGTGGATGCTTCCGGCCGGGACTGCAGCATGCCGATCAATACGGAAAACACGCTCGACGGCGTCGCATACCGGCGGCGCATGGAAATTTACGCCTTTCTTATCGTCACCGCCCTCCTGATGCCGGCCCTTGCGGTCGCAACGGTGGGCGCATGGGGCCTCACCGTCTGGACCTATCAGGCGATCAATGGACCTCCAGGTCCGCCGCCGAAGTGAGATGTACCGTGAGCCAGTCGCGGGACAGACGAAATGTTGACCGCCGCAAATTCATCAACGGCCGCTGGGTAATTGATGTCCGCAAGGACGACGACGCTGTCGAAATCGCCAGTGTTCTCGTGCAGGTGCGTCCCGAGCGCCTTACCGACGTCGCCGATGCGATCGAAGCTCTGCCTGGCGCGCAGATCTACACGTGCGATCCCAGGGGAAAACTGATCGTGGTTATCGAGGCTGCTGACACCGGCAGTGTCGGCGCAACGCTCAACGCAATTTCTTCGCTGCCGCATGTGCTCACCGCCTCACTCGTCTTTCAAGGCAGCGATACAGCCTGAATACGATCGACAGGAGACCGGCGATGGACAAGAAACGACTGGACCGCCGCGAATTTTTGAAATGGGAAGCGGCCGCGATGGCCGCGGCGGCCGGAGGACTTCCCGCTCCGCTCGCGGCGCAAAATCTCATCACCGATCGCTCCATCACGGAGTTGAAATGGAACAAGGCCCCCTGCCGTTTCTGCGGCACCGGCTGCGGTGTCATGGTCGCCACGAAAGACGGCCGCGTAGTCGCAACGCACGGTGACGCGTCGGCCGAGGTCAATCGCGGCCTCAACTGCGTCAAGGGCTATTTTCTATCGAAGATCATGTACGGCCATGATCGGCTTACGTATCCCCTGTTGCGCAAGAAGAACGGCAAATACGACAAGACTGGCGACTTCACCCGGGTATCGTGGGACGAAGCCTTTGATGTGATGGCACAGCAGTTCAAGGCCGCGTTGGCCAAAGGCGGACCGACCACGGTGGGCATGTTCGGGTCGGGTCAATGGACAATTTGGGAAGGTTACGCGGCCAACAAGTTGTTCAAGGCCGGTTTCCGTTCGAACAACATCGATCCAAACGCGCGTCACTGCATGGCGTCAGCGGTCATGGGCTTTATGCGTACGTTCGGCATGGACGAACCTATGGGCTGCTACGACGACTTTGAAGCCGCCGATGCATTCGTGCTGTGGGGCTCCAACATGGCGGAAATGCACCCGGTCCTCTGGAGCCGTGTGACCGACCGGCGGCTGAGCGCGCCGCATGTCCGCGTCGCTGTATTGTCGACCTTCGAGCATCGCTCGTTTGAACTTGCCGACATTGAAATCGTGTTTACGCCACAAACCGATCTCGCAATTCTCAATGCCATTGCCAATTACATCATCACGACAAACAGGGTGAACAAGGATTTCGTCGACAAGCACACCATTTTCAAGCGCGGCCAGACTGATATCGGCTATGGCCTGCGCCCGGACAATCCACTCGAGAAAAAGGCAACCGGCCGTTCCAAGGCGGGCGACGCCACCGACATCACGTTTGAAGACTATGCAAAATTTGTATCAGAATACACTTTGGAAAAGGCGTCGCGTTTATCCGGCGTACCCGTCAATCGCCTTCGCGATCTGGCTGAACTTTACGCCGATCCCAAGACAAAAGTCGTAAGCTTCTGGACCATGGGCTTCAACCAGCACACGCGCGGTGTCTGGTGCAACAACCTTGTCTACAACATTCACCTGCTCACAGGAAAAATCTCCGAACCGGGCAACAGTCCGTTCTCGCTCACCGGGCAGCCATCTGCATGCGGCACCGCGCGCGAGGTCGGCACGTTCTCGCACCGGCTGCCGGCCGACATGTTGGTCGCGAACAAGACTCATCGCGACATTGCCGAGAGAATCTGGAAGCTGCCCGACGGCACGATCGCGCCGCAGCCGGGTTACCACGCGGTATTGCAGAACCGCATGCTGCGCGACGGCAAGCTCAACGCCTATTGGGTGCAGGTCAACAACAACCTGCAGGCTGCCGCAAACTTCGAGGAAGAGGGATATCCTGGGTACCGGAATCCGGAAAACTTCATTGTCGTATCCGACGCCTATCCGACCGTAACCGCCCAGGCAGCAGATCTTGTCCTGCCAACCGCAATGTGGGTCGAGAAAGAGGGAGCCTACGGCAACGCCGAACGCCGCACTCACTTCTGGCATCAGCTGGTGAATGCCCCCGGGGAGGCCCGCTCCGATCTTTGGCAACTGATGGAATTTTCCAAACGCTTTAAAATTGAGGAAGTCTGGCCGGCTGATCTGATCGCCAAGAAAGCGGAATACAAGGACAAAACATTATTCGACGTCCTGTTCAGGAACGGCGAGGTCGATAAATTTCCATTGTCCGATATTGGCGCCAACTTTGAAAATCAGGAATCGAAGGCGTTCGGCTTCTACGTCCAGAAAGGACTTTTCGAGGAATACGCCGCATTCGGCCGCGGACACGGGCACGACCTCGCACCCTTCGATCGATATCACGAAGTGCGCGGACTACGCTGGCCCGTTGTTGATGGCAAGGAGACGCGATGGCGCTACCGGGAAGGTCTCGATCCTTACGTGAAGCCTGGTAAGGGCGTTGAGTTCTACGGTTTCTCGGATGGTAAGGCGCGCATTTTCGCACTGCCTTACGAACCGCCGGCAGAATCTCCCGACGCCACCTATCCGTATTGGCTCGTCACCGGCCGCGTGCTCGAGCATTGGCATTCGGGTTCGATGACGCGGCGCGTGCCCGAGCTGTACCGTTCGTTTCCGGACGCGGTCTGCTTCATGCATCCCGATGATGCAACCAAGCTCAATCTGCGCCGCGGCGACGAAGTGAAGGTCGAATCCAGGCGAGGCCTCATCCGTACACGACTTGAAACGCGCGGACGCAACAAGATGCCACGGGGTGTGGTCTTTGTGCCGTGGTTCGATGAGAGCCAGCTCATCAACAAAGTGACGCTCGACGCGACCGACCCGATATCGTTGCAGACCGATTTCAAGAAATGCGCGGTGCGCATCACGCACGCATAGGGGCGCCGCCATGGGGCATAACCTTCGACTGCTTGCAGCGGCAATGATTGTCGCGGCATTGTCAACAGTGGTCATGGCGCAGACTTTCTCGGCGCTTCGCGGTACCACCCCCTTAAATCAAGAGGGACCGCCTCCGGCGATGACCCCGGAACAGAACTCCTCAATCCGGGAGCCACGAAATTATCCGGAGCAGCCCCCCGTCATTCCACATTCGACAGAAGGGTATGAAATCAGCGCGAACGCCAACAAATGCCTCTCGTGCCACGCGCGAAGTCGCGTCGGCGAGTCGCAGGCCCCAATGGTCAGCATCACGCATTTTGCCGATCGCGATGGCCAATTCCTGGCCTCCGTTTCGCCACGCCGATATTTCTGCACGCAATGCCATGTTCCTCAGCACAACGTGAGGCTCCCCGTTCAGAATGATTTTGTCGATATCGATACGGTCCTCAAGCGCAACGGTCCCGTGGGGCCGCGATGACGACGACCGACGTCTCCACAAATTCTTTCTGGCGCCGCGCATTGGACTTCGCCCTCAGAATTTGGAACGTACTGCGGCGACCGAGCTCGGTATTCAGCCTGGGATTCCTTGTGCTGGCCGGCTTTGTCGCAGGCATTATTTTCTGGGGCGCCTTCAATACCGCGCTCGAGCTGACGAACACAGAGGCTTTCTGCATCTCCTGCCACGAAATGCGGACAAACGTATTCGAGGAACTCAAGACGACCGTGCATTACAACAATCGATCGGGCGTACGCGCCCATTGTCCCGATTGCCACGTGCCACACGACTGGACCGACAAGATTGCCCGCAAGATGCAAGCATCAAAGGAAGTCTGGGGGAAGCTTTTCGGCAGGATCAATACGCGCGAAAAGTTTCTCGATCATCGCCTTGAGCTTGCGATACATGAATGGGCACGAATGAAGGCAAATGACTCGCTCGAATGCCGCAACTGCCACAGCTCGCAGTCAATGGAAATCACGCGTCAAAGCCCGCGCGCCGTGGAGGCGCATCAACGATTCCTGTTCACGGGCCAGAAGACATGCATCGATTGCCACAAGGGCATTGCGCACCAATTGCCGGATATGCGTAACGTGCCCGGCTGGCAATAGTAAAACGGCGGCCCCGAGGCCGCCGTTTTCTTAACGAAACAGGCTTGTCCGCGATCTTACGAACTGACGCCGAGCACCGTCACGGCGCGACGGTTCTGCGACCAGCACGAGATATCGTTGCAGACGGCGACCGGCCGCTCCTTCCCGTACGAGATCGTGCGCATGCGCTGCGCCTGGATGCCGCGGGAAATCAGGTAGTCGCGCACCGCCTGGGCACGCCGCGCGCCAAGCGCGATGTTGTACTCGCGCGTTCCACGTTCGTCGGCGTGTCCTTCGATGGTGAACTGGCTGTATTGGCTGTAGGTATTGAGCCACTGCGCCTGCTTGTCGAGCGTCGCACGCGACTGCGGTGTCAGCTCGGACGAGTCGGTTTCGAAGAATACCCGGTCTCCGACATTGACCACAAAGTCCTGCTGGCTGCCGGGCGTCGCCTGGCCCGCTGCGCTTGCCTGTGCGTCCTCGGCATTTTTGGCACAGGCCGAGATTGCGAGGGCCGCAGCGAGGACGGCCGCGAGACGGACAACATGCAGCGTCTTCCTCATATCGATCATATCCGGTGCCTCCATTTCACGCGTACTGACCGGAGCATGCGTGTGGGTCTAGCAGGCCGTTCGTTAAGCGAACGTTCCATCAACCTTGACGGAACCTTGCACAGACCCATTAAAATCGTCCGACTCTCTTAAACCGTTGCTGATGGTTAAGACAGGGTGAAAATAAGGCCGGTTTGCGACAGTCACGACAATAACGGGGACCAGGCGGGGTCCGAGGCGTAGCTTGGCGTCGGAACCTTCAGCTCGTTCCGCCCGGTAATGTCGATGGTGTAGAGCGACGGCCCCTGCCCGACGTCCCGGAAGAACATCAGCACGCGCCCGTTCGGCGCGAAGGTCGGCCCCTCGTTGTGGAAACCCTGGGTCAGCACGCGTTCACCCGAGCCGTCAGGCTTGAGGATCCCGATCGAGAAGCTGCCCCGCGCCTGCCCGGTGAAGGCGATGTAGTCGCCGCGCGGCGACCAGACCGGCGTGGAGTGATGCCCTTCGCCGAAGCTGATGCGTTGCGCGGCTCCGCCGGTCGCCGGCATCACGTATATCTGCTGCGTGCCGCCGCGGTCACTTTCGAAGCAGATGCGCGAGCCGTCGGGCGAGTAACACGGTGCGGTATCGATCGCCGGCGTATCGGTCAGACGCGTGGTCTGTTTCGAACGCAGGTCCATCACAAACAGGTTGGCGTTGCCGCCCTGCTGCAAACTCATGATTACACGCTGTCCATCGGGCGAGAACCGCGGCGCAAAGGTCATGCCGGGAAAATTGCCGACGATCTCTCGCTGACCGGTCTCGATATTGAGCAGGTAGACACGCGGATCGCCCTGTCCATAGGACATATACGTAATTTCCTGCGTCGACGGATTGAAACGCGGTGTAAGAACCAGTTCGTCGCCGCGCGTGAGATAACGCACCCCGGCTCCATCCTGATCCATGATTGCGAGCCGCTTCACGCGGCGGTCCTTGGCGCCGGTTTCGTCGACAAAGACGATGCGGCTGTCGAAATAGCCCTTCTCACCGGTCAGTCGCTCGTAGATCGCGTCCGAAATGATGTGCGCGATGCGGCGCCAGTTATCCGGCGTCGTGAAATACTGCTTGCCGTCGAGCTGCTGACCGGCAAACACATCCCAGAGCCGGAACGCCGCCATCAACCGTCCATCCGACTGCCGGGTGATGCGCCCGGTGACCAAGGCCTGCGCATTGATAACGCGCCAGTCGGGGAAGCGCGGGACAGTGTCGCTGTTGGTGATTTTCTCAACAAAGGCCGCCGGATTGATCGGTGCGAACAACCCGCTGCGCTGCAGGTTGTTGCTGATGACGGCGGTCACGTTCCGGCCGGTGTCGCCTTCGCCCTGGCCCGACAGGAAATCCGGCAGCGCAATCGGCATCGGCTGCACGTTGCCCTGGTTGATATCGATATTGAGCACGGCCCTTGCAGGGTGCGCACCGACGGCTGCGAGAGCACCTGCTCCGATCAGCAGGCGGCGACGATTCAGTCTGAAAGAGGGATTGTCAGTCACGAGAGTGCATTACCTTGCTGGAAGATCGTGAAACATCTGCCGGGTGTCGAAAGTGAAGTCGATCTCCTTCCAAAGGTCGTAGTGCTCGGGCCGTAGCATCGTATAAGGCTGTCCGGCAAACACTGCGCGGACCGCACTGTCCCGCATGGCGTTGAATTGCGCTCCGCTCCCACTGGTGAGGACCTGCGGGCCTATCGCGAGTGTGCCGTCCTTCCTGAATCTGATGCGGATCGTCACCTGCGTCTGTTCCGCATCCTTCATACCGACCGGGGGGTTCCACAGCGCCATCAACCTGGCGCGCAGGGCATCGATCTCCGACTGCGAGAGCTTGGCGGCCGTGCCCGCCGCGGTACCCAGCGACGGCGTTGAGTTCAGCTCAACCCCGGTCGCAGCGTTGCGTTGCGGTTCCCGCTTGTCGAGGAGGGCCGCGATCTTGTCGGGCTCGAATTTCGGCTGCGGTTTCTGTGGCGGCTTCTTCGGCGGCAGGGGCTGCTCGACCTTGGCCTGCTTGGGCTCATCCTGCTGCCTGAGTTTCTCGGCAATAGGATCAGGCTTTGGCGGCTGCGGCTCCGGCGGCGGAGCGGCTTCCTTGGCGGCCTGCAGTTCCTTCTTATCCGTAACCTTAGGCTTTATCTCCTCGATCGGCTTTGGCGGCTCTTCAGCTTTCTTTTCGACAAGCGGCTTCGGAGCTTCTGCCTTGGGCGCGTCCTTGACGCCCTTGGTCATCGCCGAAAAATCTTTTTCACTGATGAAGTCGACGGGCAGCGACTCGGCCGGCGTAACGTCGAAGTTCTTGCCGGAAAACGACAGCGTCGCCCACAGCAGCACTGCCGCATGCAGGCCAGCTGAGATCGCGGTCGCCTTTCTCATCACTGCGCTTTCGCGCCCTGCTCGAACTCGGTGACCAAAGCTACACGATGAAAGCCGGCAGACGACAGCCGTCCCATCACTTTCATCATGGTGCCGTAGTCGACTTTCTTGTCCCCGCGCACGTAGACCCGGGCTTCGGTACCGCCGCGCGCCTCGGCCACGGCCTGCATCTTGGGGATGAGCTCGTCTACGGCAATTTCGCTATTCTGCAGGAATATCTGGCCCTTATCGTTGACCGAGACGGTCAACGGCTCTTTGTCCTGCTCAAGGCTCTTGGCCTGGCTCTGCGGCAGGTCGATAGGCACGCCGACCGTGAGCAACGGTGCCGACACCATGAAAATGATGAGAAGCACAAGCATCACGTCGACCATCGGCGTGACGTTGATTTCGCTCATCACCCGCTGGCGATGATGCTTGCGCTTTCCGATCACCGGCGTGCCGGCATTGGCAGCCATGGAAATGATCCCCTACCCGCGTTCGTCGATCTGCCGCGACAGGATCGCGGCAAATTCGTCGGCAAAACCCTCCAGCCGCTGCGCCTGCCTGTTCACCTCGGCCGCGAACTTGTTATAAAAAATGGTCGCCGGTATGGCAGCCACAAGGCCCAGTGCGGTCGCAAAAAGCGCCTCGGCAATACCCGGCGCAACCACCGCCAACGACGTGTTTTTGGACGCAGCAATAGACTGGAAGCTCGTCATAATACCCCAGACCGTGCCGAAGAGGCCAACGAAAGGCCCGGCCGACCCGACGGTTGCAAGGACCAGCAGCCGTTTTTCCAGCCGCTCTACCTCCCGGGCAATCGTCACCTCCATGACCTTCTCGATGCGCATCTGCAGCCCGCCGATCGAACGCGAGTTACCCTCAAAACTGCGCTTCCATTCACGCATGGCGGCCACGAACAGGGCCGCCATCGAATGCGCCGGACGGTTCGAGAGCGTCCGGTAAAGCTCATCAAGGGACTGGCCGGACCAGAACGCCTGCTCGAAGCGATCCATCGCCCGGCGCGTACGGGTATAGAGCACCGTCTTGTCGATCGCGATCGCCCAGACCCAGATCGAGCAGGCCAGGAGGCCGACCATCACGGTCTTGACCACCCAGTGCGCGTTCCAAAACAGCGTGAGCAGCGAAAGATCTGATGAAGTCAGCGGCAGCACCGACTGTGCCACGTCGGCAGGATTCATGGGCACATCCTTTCCGCCAAATTCGGCCCTCTCGGTCGAACCGGCGCGGCGCAAATTCCGCAATCAGTGGGCGCGCGCGACGATGCCGCCTGCGCGCAAAGCCTGAAACCGAATGTCTCGCGAAAGTCGTAGGTCCCGTCCACCGGTAACCTACGAAATCCCCGCGAAACTTGGCCAAACTTGGGCGCGCGAGCGGGCTTCTATCGCCCTAGACAGCGCTGATTATGGTTAAAAATCAGTTAGTACGGGTTCCCGCTACCTGGAGCCACGCCGGCCAATCGCCAGGGGAAGATCACCGAACAGGGTCGGGCCGCCGGGCTGGGCGCCTTCAATTGTCAGCAACCGCATCTTGGTGACGACCCCGCCTGCTGCGGAGAAGCCACCGGGCCTGCCGCCGGCAGCGAGCACCCGATGACATGGCATGACGATCGGTGTCGGATTTTCGCCCATGGCCCGGCCGACCTCGCGCGACAAGGTCCTGTCACCCAGGCGCGCGGCAATTTCGCCGTATGTCATCGTAGCGCCCGCCGGGATCGTGCGTACGACAGCGTAGACCCGTTTGTTGAAGTCCGGAATTGCACTGTCGTCGATCACGATGTCGGCAAGGTCGCGCCTCTGACCGTCAAGCAGCGCGACAATGCCGTCGATCGCACGCTGCACCTCGGGTGGCGGCGACACCTCGCGGGCGGACGGGTGGCGCCGGCACAGCCGCGCGCGCGTTGCCGACGCATCCGCCTCCGGCAGCTGCACGCCGACAACACCCCTCGCGCTCCAGGCGATGCCGCAGGTGCCGATGGCCGTATCGAACAGTGCAAATCCTTGATCGGACATTCCGGTGACCATAGCACCAGACGTCAGCCGGCGCCGCCCGATTCCTGATCGGCCTTCATTGCGATGCGCAGCGGCTTCGGAATGGGCCGGGCACGCCCGCCCGACACGAATGCGACCTGCACATGCGCCTCCACCAGCAGGTCCTCGCCGCGCATGACCTTCTGGTTGAGCGTCACCGACGCGCCCTTCACCTCTTCCGGTATGGTGACGACATCGAGGACGTCGTCCATGTGAGCGGGCTTCCTGAAGTCGATGCTCATGTGGCGGACGACAAAGGCAAACCCCGGCGCCTCTTTTTCCGCCTGCTCGAACAGCCCGCGGTGGTCGGCGCCGATCAGCCGCAGATAGTTCGTGCGGCCGCGCTCCATGAAGCGCAGATAGCTGGCGTGATACACGATGCCGGAAAAATCCGTATCCTCGTAGTAGACACGCACGGCCTGGTGATGCCGGCCGTCGCGGATTTCGCCATCAAGGGCGTTGCCTATCGCCACGGCACATCCTTCTGCATCGCGTCCTCCCAGTTCCGGCCATCGAAAGTCCTGATCGCCAGCGCAGAGAGATCGATGCCATCGATGCAGCGCACATTGACGTCAATCTTGTCCGGGTCGGAGCGCGGCACGTAGAAGGCGTGGATGCCGCAGTGCCGGCAGAACGTATGCCTGGCGACGCCGGTATTGAATGTGTAGGTGGCCAGATCGTCCCGACCACTTATGAGCTCGAACTGCTCTGGCGGCACGATCAGGTGCAGAAACCCTTTTTTCGTGCACATCGAGCAGTTGCAATAGGTGACGCGGTCGAGATCCGCCCTCACACGGAATCGCACGCGGCCGCAGTGGCAGCCGCCCTCCAAGGTTTGCATGCCGCTTTTCATGACAAACCGATGCCGGCCAATGGCAATACATGGTCGCGCGTCAGGGGAGCCAAGGGCAAGTCCGGCGGCGCGCTCGGATTGACCCAAACCACCTGATCGATTTCAGCGCGCGGCGTGACCGGCCCTTCGATGTTGATGGAATATACCGCTGCGCGCACCCGGCGATCCGGCTCGTTCGCGGCAGCCCAACTCCTCTGTCAGCTCACGTGCAAGCGCCGCAAGTTCGCTTTCGCCGGGATCGCGCTTCCCACCCGGCTGCATGAAGGCCGCCGTTCCGCGCTTGCGGACCAGCAACACGCGACCCTGCTCGTCGCGGATCAATGCCGCGACGACACTGATGACGTTGTTGCTCATTCATCGTTTTCCGAAAAGAGACCGAACTGGCCGGGATCGCGCGCGGGCTCCGGCAGGCCAAGATGCTTGAATGCGAGTCCCGTGAGCAGCCGCCCGCGCGGGGTTCTTTGCAGGAAGCCCTTCTGGATCAGGAACGGCTCGATGATGTCCTCAATGGCGTCGCGCGGCTCGGAAAGCGCCGCCGCCAGAGTATCCACACCCACCGGTCCGCCGCCGTAGTTCTCGGCAATGGTCTGAAGGTAACGCCGGTCCATCGCGTCGAGACCGACGCCATCGACCTCGAGCGCCGACAGTGCGCGGTCTGCAATTTTGCGGTCGATCGACCTGGCACCCTCGACATGTGCAAAGTCGCGCACGCGCCGCAGCAGGCGCCCGGCAATGCGCGGCGTGCCGCGCGCGCGGCGCGCGATCTCGTTCGCGCCATCGGGCGCGATGCCGATGCCCATAACCCGCGACCCGCGGTTGACGATCTCCTCGAGTTCCTTCTCGGAGTAGAAATTGAGGCGCATCGGAATTCCGAAGCGATCGCGCAGCGGATTGGTGAGAAGACCGGCGCGGGTCGTCGCGCCGATCAGGGTAAACGGGGCAAGATCGATCTTCACCGAACGCGCGGCTGGACCTTCCCCGATGATCAGGTCGAGCTGGAAATCCTCCATTGCCGGATAGAGAATCTCCTCCACCGCCGGATTGAGCCGGTGGATCTCGTCGATGAACAGCACGTCGCGCGGCTCGAGATTGGTGAGCAACGCAGCAAGATCGCCGGCTTTGGCGATTACGGGGCCGGAGGTTGCGCGGAAATTGACGCCGAGCTCACGCGCGACGATCTGCGCCAGTGTGGTCTTGCCGAGGCCGGGAGGGCCGACGAACAGGACGTGGTCGAGCGCCTCCTTGCGCGCTCGTGCCGCGTTGATGAAGACGCCGAGATTGGCGCGTGCCTGTTCCTGGCCGACGAACTCGTCAAGCCGCTGCGGGCGAAGCGAGGCGTCGGCGTCGTCATCGCGCGCACCGGACGTGACAAGGCGCGGTGCGCTGCTCATTTCGCCAACTCCTTGAGGCCCTGCCTGATCAGCGTCGCCGTATCGGCACCCTCACCGGCATTGCGCGCGGCAGCGGCAATGGCGGCCGCCGCCTGCGGCTGGCCGTAACCGAGATTGATCAGCGCGGAGACGGCGTCGGCTACCGGGCGCGGCGCGCGCTTCTCGTCGAGCGCGCCGGCAAGATGCACGACCGCGGGATCGATATTCGCAAGGGCGGGGGCCTTGTCCTTCAGCTCGGTGACGATGCGCTCGGCAACCTTTGGCCCGACGCCCGGCGCGCGCGCCACCACGGCCTTGTCGCGCATTGCGACCGCCGAAGCGAGCTCCGATGGCTTCAACGTGCCGAGCACCGACATGGCGACTTTGGCACCCACGCCCTGCACCGTTTGCAGCAGACGGAACCATTCACGCTCAAGGTCGCTCGCAAATCCGAACAACCTGATCTGGTCTTCGCGCACATGCGTCTCAATCGACAGCGTGACCGGCTCGCCGGGCGACGGCAGCGCCTGCAGCGTGCGCACCGAGCAATGCACCTGATAGCCGACACCACCGACGTCGAGGATGATGTAGTCCTCGCCATAGGTGTCGACGATCCCCTTGAGCTTGCCGATCATGACGCCGCCACCTTCAACGCCGCGTTTGTCCGATGATGCGCGTGGCAGACGGCGATGGCCAACGCATCGGCGGCATCCTCGGACTGCGGATCGGCTCTCGGCAGGAGAACACCGATCATCATGCGGATCTGCGCTTTCTCGCTGTGGCCGGCCCCGACGATCGTCTTCTTTACGAGGTTGGGTGCATATTCCGCAACGCGCAACCCGGCCTTGGCAGGCACCAGCATCGCAATACCGCGCGCCTGGCCTAGCTTGAGTGTCGCCACCGCATTGGTGTTGACGAAGGTTGCCTCCACCGCCGCCTCGTCCGGCCGGTATTGTTCAATCACCGCGAGCAATCCGTCGTGGATGGCAAGCAGGCGGATACCCAGATCGGCGCGCTCGCTGGTTTCAAGCGACCCGCAACCCACGTGAACCAGCCGGTTGCCGTCCGACTCGATCAGGCCCCAGCCGGTGCGGCGGAGCCCCGGATCGATGCCAAGAATGCGAATCGGGTGCCGGGCCATGACCCCGTTGATAGCCCCGGCCCAAGCCCACGCCTAGCGCGTTTTGCGCCACAGTCGACCCGGTTATGCGGCCGATTCCGCGCAGTCGCAATGGACAGCGCGGCACGGGCGGGTATGGTTCGCGCCATGCCGGAGACTTCCTCCCGCCGTCGCAACCGACGGGCCGTCATCATTGGCGGCTCGATGTCGGGGCTGTTTTCCGCAGCCTTCCTGCGTCAGATCGGCTGGGATGTGGATGTCTACGAGCGCTCGAATGTCGAACTGGTCGGGCGCGGCGCCGGCATCACCGGCCACCCTGAGCTGCTCGAAGCCCTGGAAGCGAGCGGTGCCGGCACCGAGAAACTCGGCGTCGAGGTGCCGAAGCGCATTGCCATCGACCGTGAAGGCCGCGTCACCGATGAGCGACCGCTGCGGCAAATTCTGACCTCATGGGATCGTCTACAACGCCTCCTGCGCGCAACCATAGACGAGGCACACTATCATCTCGGCTGGAATTTCGAGCGTGTCGATCAGGACGAGGGCGGTGTGCGGGTGCAGTTTTCCGGCGGCCGCGTGGAGCGTGCCGATATTCTGGTCGGCGGTGACGGCATCCGCTCAAGCGTGCGGGCCCAGATGGCGCCCGACGTGCAACCCGTCTACGCCGGCTACTACATCTGGCGCGGCGCGCCCAACGAGGCCGACCTCGCGCCGGAGACGCTCAACAGCATCTATCCTTTGTTCACGTTCTACCTGCCGAAGCAGCAGCAGGTGATCACCTACCCGATCGCCGGCTTTAACGACGATCTCACTCCCGGCAAGCGCCGTTTCAATTTCATCTGGTATCGGGTCGCCGACGCCGCGAAGCTGCGCGAAATGTGTGTGGACGAGAACGGCGTGCAGCACGAGTATTCCGTGCCGCCACCGCTCGTCCGGAAGGATCTGATCGCCGGGATGCACAAGGATGCGAAGGAAATCCTGCCGTCTCCGCTGCTCGACGCGGTGATGAAGATCAAGCAGCCTTTCATCACGCCGATCTACGATTTCACGGCGCCAGCCATCACGTTCGGCCGGGTCGCCATGGTCGGGGACGCGGCCGCCAACGCGCGCCCGCACATGGGATTTGGCATGGCCAAGGCCGGCACCGACGCCATGGCCCTGGCCAGGCATCTCGACCGGCACGACGATATCGATGAGGCGCTCAAGGCCTATAACGCCGAGCGTCAGCCGATCGGCAATACGATCGTCCTGCATGGCCGCAAGCTCGGCACTCACCTTGGGGTCAACCTGAAGACCGACGAAGATCGCCGCATGCACGCACTCCTGCAGAGCGACGGGGCCATGCTCGACTGGATCGCCGTGCCGCACTTCCTCGAGGCGTATAAATGACGGACCTTCCGAAACCCGACTACGCGCGCAACATGCGTATCATCGGCCACACCGATCAAGGCGGCCGTCCCGACGGTGTGCAGGTGATGGTGCATCGCGGCTTTGCCTTCGTCGGTCATATGTTTTCGAAGGGCTTTTCCGTCATCGACGTGCGCGATGCAAGGAACCCGCGCGCGGTGAATTACATCGCCGCGCCCGCAAACACCTGGAATATCCATCTGCAGGTGCACGACAACCTGCTGCTGGTGATCCACGCCAAGGACATGTTCGCCGCCGCCGAGTTCGCGGACGAGCGCGCTTATTACAGCGGTGCGCTCGGCAAAACCGTCGGGACGGCGGAAGCAAAGCGAAAGCGCGACTGGAGCGCCGGGCTTGCGGTCTATGACATCGCGAAACCGGAGGCGCCGCGCCAGATCGGTTTCATGCCGGTCGAAGGCGGTGGCATTCATCGCGCCTGGTATACCGGCGGTCGCTGGGCTTACGTGTCGGTGCTGCTCGACGGTTTCACTGACTACATGTTCATGACTGTCGACATGACCGACCCGACGAAACCGCGCGAGGCCGGACGTTGGTGGATTCCCGGCATGAATCTGGCGGCCGGCGAGACGCCCTCGTGGCCGGCGACGCGACGTTACGGTCTCCATCATGCGATTGTTCACGGTGATACGGCCTACGCCGCCTGGCGCGACGCCGGCATGCTCGTCCTCGACGTTGCCGACCGGTCAAAGCCCAGACTTGTCGTGCACAGAAACTGGTCGCCACCGTTCGGCGGCGGCACCCACAATTGCCTGCCGCTGCCGGACCGCGATCTGCTTATCGTGCTCGACGAGGCCGTGCTCGATCACCAGGAAGACGGCCTCAAGTTGATCTGGGTTTTCGACAACAGGGTGCGTGACAACCCGGTCAGCATCTCGACGTTTCCGACCCCGGCGGAAGCCGACTACAAGGCCAAAGGCGGACATTTCGGGCCGCACAACATTCACGAGAATCGTCCGGGCACCTATGTCAGCTCACAACTGATCTTTGCGACCTATCAGAACGCCGGCATTCGCGTATTCGATATTGCCGACCCATTTGCTCCGAAAGAGCTGGGCGCTCTCGTTCCACCACAGCCTCGGACGCTCGCGGACACGCGCCCGAACCGCGTGCGTGTCATTCAGTCGGCGGATGTGTTCGTTGACGCCGGCGGCCTGATCTATGCGACCGACTACAACGCCGGTCTTTATATTCTCGAATTCAAAGGCTGAGCAGGCGCTACGCGCTCATCTTCTGCATGAGCGCGTCGGAAACCTCGAAATTCGCATAGACGTTCTGCACGTCGTCGCTTTCGTCGAGCGACTCGATCAGTTTAAGAATTTTTTCGCCGGCCTCGTCGTCGAGCGCGACCGTATTTTGCGGCTTCCAGACGATCGACGATTTGCGCGGTTCACCAAACCTGGCCTCGAGTGCCTTGCTGACGTCATTCAACGACTCGGGTGTCGTTACAATCTGGTGGCCGTCATCGTTCGACGTCACGTCCTCGGCGCCGGCTTCGATCGCCGCCTCGAGCATCGCGTCCGCGCTCGCGACCTTTGCATCGTATTCGACAACACCGACGTGGCTGAACATGAAGGACACCGCGCCCGTCTCGGCCAGGTTGCCGCCGTTCTTCGTAAAAATCGCGCGGACCTCCCCTGCGGTGCGATTCCGGTTGTCGGTCAGCGCTTCAACAATGATCGCCACGCCGCCGGGCCCGTATCCTTCGTAACGGATTTCGTCGTAGTTCTCCGTGTCGGCACCCTGCGACTTTTTGATCGCACGTTCGATGTTGTCCTTCGGCATGTTTTCCGCACGCGCCGCCAGAACCGCCGCGCGCAGGCGCGGATTGAACGCCGGGTCCGGCAAGCCGAGCTTGGCGGCAACGGTGATTTCACGCGCGAGCTTGCTGAACAATTTGGAGCGCGCCTTATCGGCCCGCCCCTTCTTGTGCATGATGTTCTTGAATTGGGAATGACCAGCCATATGGTGAACGTCGAGGATTTTGTTGATGCCGGCGGCTATATAGTCCGGCGCGTCAGGAAAATAAATATCGCAGGCTGCCGGTCTCTACCGACCATCGAGGCCCCGGTTTCGGGCGGTGTCACGCTGCGGCTGCCACGCTTTGCAGAATCGCACGGATAGACGCGCCGACTTTCGCGACGTTGTCGTGGACGCGCATTTTATAGCGGATGACGGCATCCCGATCGACAATAAAGAACTTCCGTTGCGGATAGCTGCGGCCGAAAATGTCGATCAGCATGCTTCGGAAGTGACCGGCATCCAGATCGGGTTGCGGCGTCCGCATGTCGGCATAGGCCGCAAGCTCGGCGGAGGTAAGCGCACACAGAAGAGCCGCCGGCACGGTTGAATAGACCTGTCTGTGCTGCTGGATGGTGGCGATTGCGCGGTCAAGGGCAAATTCGGGGCCGAGATCGTCATTGACGACCAGAGGCTCATCGTTTGTGGCGCACGCAAGCGGGAACTGGTCTATCAACACATCGCCGGTGTGGACGATAGTGTTGCGTGCGCGTCCGTAAATCAGGACATCGTCCTGATAGCGGGCAAACCAGGTATCGAGCCGATCGAGGATGCGATCGAACGTCGGCCGCGAGATCAGTTGCCGTCCCTGGGTGCCGAATATTCCGATCGCAGCCCTGGCACGGGACATGACGTCGATCACCTTATCGCCGAGGAGCGGCGGGAAGAGTCCGGCTCCCGTACCGAGGATGACCAGGTCATACCGCTGCCGCGCCTTTTCAAGCGAACCGGCGGAAAGATGATCAACCATGCATTCGCCCGGAAGTAGTGCGTTGATCATTTGGCGGCCCAGCCGAGCACCAAGATCAGCCGTACCGTCGGCCGAGATAACGGCAACCTTGCACGATGTGATCGGAGCCGGACGCTCGGCCGAGGTGAGCCGCATGAGAATCTGCGATGCATCGACCGGAGCGGTGCTTTCGATCCGGAATCCATGGCGGTCGAACAGCAGCGCCAGATCGCAAAGGCTCATGTGATTCACAAAACCAAGCGCGGCGCGATCGGACCCTTTTGAAAGATCTGTCGGGCAATAGGTCAGGATGAGATCGCGCTCGCAGGAGCCCAGTTTGGCGAACAGGCCTTCAACATCCGCAACGCGTTCGAGCAACCCCAGTATCACGATGAGGTCGGATTGTTTTGCTGCTCCGCTCGGGAATTCGTGCAGGCTCAAGGCGGGCATGCGCGAACGGTTCTTCCTGCCGGTCCGGCCGTCGGCATATTCGCAACCGACCGGCAGCAGCGCCTGCAGGGCCGGATTCCCGCCGAGATCGAGCACACGCGCGCCGGAAGGAATGAACTGGACGGCGAGCTCGGCGCGCGGATCGGAGGTCGCTGGCTTGTGCCCCGAGGCTGGCGGCAACTCCAACGCAAGGTTGCTGTTGACGTGCAGATTCATGGGCATTCCGTGCCAAGGTCGCTATTGCCGGACCCAGCACATGCCGGCGAATCAATGCCGTCTACCGAATCACCGCCGCGATTCGCGGTCAATCGAGCAAATCGAAAAATTTAGCGCCAGAAGTCCGGCAGCGCCTCCCGCAGGATACCGCCGATCCGGACAGCCCCGACTTTGCGCGCAAGCCCGCTCGCGTCATCCGTCTCGACGGCCAGCGCGCATAACGTCGCCGGACCGTTTGACGCCTCGAATTTCGGACCCGGCAGCTTGCGCAAAAAACGATTGAGCGGCTCGTCCTTGTTCATCCCGATGATGGAGTCGTAGTCTGCGGTCATGCCGACATCGGACACAAATGCCGTGCCGGCCGGAAGGATGCGGTCATCGGCGGTCGGTGCGTGTGTGTGGGTGCCCACCACCAGGCTTGCACGTCCGTCGGCAAAATACGCCATCGCCTGCTTTTCACTGGTCGCCTCGCAGTGAAAATCGATGACGATGGCATCCGCGCCTGTCTTGAGCGCGCACGCGGAAAGCTCGTGCTCCACGGCGGCAAAGGGATCGTCGAGCGGATCCATGAAAATTCGGCCCATGGCGTTGATCACCAGCGCCCGCTTGCCGTTTTTGGTATCGATCAACGCCGCACCGCGGCCTGGTGTACCTCTGGGGTAATTCAACGGCCGAATGAGACGCGGTGCGCGCTCGATGAAGACGAGCGCCTCGCGCTGGTCCCACGCATGATTGCCGAGCGTGATCGCATCCGCACCGGCATCGATCAACTCATTGTAGATGACTTCCGTGATGCCGAAGCCGCCGGCGGCATTCTCACCGTTGACGACAACAAGATCGAGCTTCCAGTCCAAGATGAGGCCGGGCAACCGTTCGGTCACGATAGTGCGCCCTGAGCGTCCGACCACATCGCCGATAAAGAGAATGCGCATGCGCTATTTCGTCTCGCGGAAATCGATGGTTTCGCGTTCCGTTAGCACGAAATCGAGACGCGCGTCGCGTTCGGTGGCCGGAACGGCAGCAATCTCCTGTACGGCAAAAGCAATGCCGATGGCGACAACACTTTTCTTTGCCCGTAGCGCATTGATGGTCATGTCGTAGTAGCCGGCACCGTAGCCGATGCGGTGACCGGCGCGATCGAATGCCGCGAGCGGCACGATGAGTATGTCGGGCGCAACTTCAGGCGCGGCCGGCCCGGGCTCGCGAATTCCCCACTGTCCGCGCGCAAGCTCGTCCCCGAACGCGTAAGCGCGCATGATCAGCGGTCTGCCCCGGCCGGCGATGGCCGGAAGCGCCAGCCGCGCGCCAAGCGCGACGGCCTTGCGCATCAACGGCAGCGGATTGATCTCCGTCCTCATCGGCGAGAAGCCGGACACGATCATGCCGCGCGTGATCGCGACCGGAAACGGACGCGCCGCGATCGTTTCCGCCGCGGCGGCCCGTTCCGCTGCCGGAAGGGCGTCGCGTCGCGCGAAAGCTTCCTCGCGCAGCCGTGCTTTCGGTGAATCCGTCTCGGCGATGTTTGTCATTGCAAAAAAGTGCGGAGCCGCGATGGCCGTTGGAGCATCGATCCCGGGTTCCCTACGAAAGTAGGTGGGCGCCATATGACCGAGCCCACGAGCCCGGCCAGGGACAGCTCCCTTAAGGATCGATAAGGCCCCGGGGATTGTGTCTCCTGACGCACCTCGCAGCCCCGCCTCAGCAATGTAATGATTATACCAGGGCGGCGCCACTCGTCGCGAATGCGGTCAACCGATGGCTACACTGCCGCCGTTGCTGACGGTCTGATTGAGCTTCCTGGTAATGCCTTCGATCCGCTCGGCAGCCGAATTGAAGGCGCCAACGACGGCGTCGGACGCTGCCCTGGCACGGTCGGCAGCGACGAGCCGGGCATCGTGCAAGGCAGCAATCTCTTCGTCCAGGCGGCGAAGTTTCTGCGAGGCTTCGGCAAGTTCGTCCGCAAGCATCAACGCGGCCATGACCGTCAGACGCGTATCGCCGATCTCCCCAAACTTGCGCCGCAGATCGATGATACGCTGGTCGATGTCTTTGGCGAGCGACTGAAGTTGCTCTTCCTGCCCGTCCTCGCACGCGAGGCGAAACTGGCGTCCGGCAATGGTGGCGTTGACCTGTGCCATGATGTCACTCATGCAGATCCACGACCGACTGGATCGATGCGATCGCAGCGTCCAGCCGCTCGGCTATTTCGCGATTGGTGGTTTCAAGTCGTCGCGAACGGGCCGCTTCAACGTCGAGCGCCGCAGCCAAACGCGTGCGGTCCACGCCCAGCGCCTGCACCTGCGCCGCGAGACCTTCTTCGTTGCGATCAGCCTGCTTGCGCCGTTCGACCGCGGCATCAAGCGCGTCGAGCGCGAGCGCCAGACGCTTGACCGCGGCATCGATTGCGCTTTCCTCGCTCATGGCCCGACCCGCACAAAAACTCTTGTTGCGGCAGATATTTAGGCAAAGAATCTTACGTGCTGCACAACCGTTACGTCAACGCTTGCCAGACGATTTGCCCAGCTGTTTTCGAGACCTGTGCATGGCGTCCAGGCGCCCTGCCGGTCACATTGACTCAAGGGCCTCACATGCTATCCACCCCGCCAAAAGGCCCCATTCCATGAGCGCAAAAGCCTCGCCGACGGCAGCTGCGGCGCCCCGAGAGCGTCGCGAGCAACCGGCCGCTGGTTCCGCCGTTGCCCATTCGGCGATGGCGAACGCGATTCGCGCCCTGGCGATGGATGCGGTGGAGCAGGCCAAATCCGGCCATCCAGGCATGCCCATGGGCATGGCCGACGTGGCGACGGTCCTGTTCACGCAATTCCTGAAATTCAACCCTGCCGATCCCACCTGGCCCGATCGCGACCGCTTCGTGCTCTCGGCCGGGCATGGCTCGATGCTGCTGTATGCCCTGCTTTATCTGACCGGCTACGAGGCGATGCCAATCGATCAGATCAAGCGCTTCCGCCAGCTCGGCTCGAACACAGCCGGCCATCCCGAATTCGGGCACACGCCCGGCGTAGAGACAACCACGGGGCCGCTCGGTCAGGGCCTCGCGAATGCCGTCGGCATGGCAATCGCCGAAAAGCATCTCGCGGCTGTCTTCGGTGACGGCGTCGTCGACCACAGAACCTACGTGATCGCTTCCGACGGCGACCTGATGGAAGGAATCAGCCAAGAAGCAATCGCGCTTGCCGGCCATCTCAGGCTCAACAAGCTGATCGTGCTGTTCGACGACAATGGCATTTCGATCGACGGCGCGCTGTCACTTGCCGACAGCGTCGACCAGATCCAGCGCTTTGAGGCCGCGGGGTGGAAGGCGTTGCGTATCGATGGCCATGACCCGGCGGCCATCAAAGCCGCGCTTGAGAAAGCACAGTCCTCCGATCGACCCGTTCTTATTGCGTGCAAAACCAAGATTGCCTATGGCGCACCCACCAAGCAGGGCTCGGAAAAATCACATGGGTCGCCTCTCGGTGCGGAGGAAATTGCCGGCACGCGCAAGGCGCTCGGCTGGACATCGGCACCGTTCGAGGTGCCGGCAGATATCCTGAAGGCGTGGCGCGCGGCCGGCACGCGTGCGCAGGCGGCGCATGCGGACTGGAAGAAGCGCGTTGCAGCACTCGACGGCAGCAAGCGCACCGAGTTCGAGCGCCGCATGAGCGGCAAAATTCCGCAACAGGCGCTCGACGCGGCCATTCGCGCGGTAAAGGAAAAACTCGCGGCACAGCCGAAGGATATTGCGACACGCGCAGCGTCGGAATTTGCGCTCGAAAGTCTTGTCCCGGCGCTCCCTGAGATGATCGGGGGCTCTGCCGACCTCACCGGCTCGAACAATACGCGCGCCAGGAATATGAAGGCGCTGTCGGCCGCCGACTACGCCGGACGTTTTATCCACTACGGCGTCCGCGAGCATGGCATGGCTGCCGCCATGAACGGCATGGCGCTGCACGGCGGCATCGTGCCCTACTCCGGCACGTTCCTCGTATTCTCCGATTACTGCCGGCCGGCAATCCGGCTCGCGGCGATGATGGGCAAGCGCGTCATCCATGTGATGACCCACGATTCCATCGGGCTTGGCGAAGATGGACCGACACATCAACCCGTCGAACATCTCGCTTCATTGCGGGCAATTCCAAACCTGCTGGTTTTCCGGCCATGCGATGCGGTGGAAACCGCCGAATGTTGGCAACTCGCCCTGGCGTCGGAAAACCGCCCAAGCGTCCTCGCGCTCACGCGGCAAAATCTCCCGCAGCTGCGCAACCGGTCCGATGCCGAAAATATCTGCGCGCGCGGTGCCTACGAAATCGCCGGCCCGGAAGGCAGGTCCGACGTGTCGATCTTCGCGACGGGCTCGGAAGTCGCAATCGCGGTCGAGGCTGCGAGACTTCTCGCGGAGCGCGGTACGGCTGCGCGCGTGGTGTCGATCCCCTGCTTCGAGCTCTTCCTCGAACAGGATGAAGGTTACCGACGCGCCATCATCGGCAATTCGCAAATCAGGATCGGCGTGGAAGCCGCGGTACGCGAAGGTTGGGACGCGATCATCGGTTCCGACGGCATATTCATCGGCATGAACTCTTTCGGCGCCAGCGCGCCATACAAGGAACTGTACAAGAAGTTTGGAATTACCGCAGAAGCAATCGTGCATGCGGCATCTTCCAAACTTGGGAAGATGTGACCAGGCACCATATATACCGTAGCAGGAATGAATTAAGCCGGGAGTGAGTCATGACAGTCCGCGTCGCCATCAATGGATTTGGCCGCATCGGCCGCAACATCCTGCGTGCCATCGCCGAAAACGGACGCAAGGACATCGAAGTCGTTGCGGTGAACGACCTTGGTCCAGTGGAGACCAACGCACACCTGCTGCGCTACGACAGCGTACATGGCCGCTTTCCCGGGGAGGTCACGGTCAAAGGCGACACGATCAGTGTCGGCAACGGCGCCATCAAGGTCACCGCCGAGCGCGATCCGACGAAGCTTCCCTGGAAGGATCTCGGCATCGACATCGCGATGGAGTGCACAGGCATCTTTACCGCCAAGGAAAAGGCATCGGCACACCTCACCGCCGGTGCCAGGCGTGTGCTGGTCTCCGCCCCGTCCGACGGTGCCGACCTTACCGTCGTCTTCGGCGTCAACCACGACAAGCTGACCAAGGACCACAAGGTCGTCTCGAACGGCTCGTGCACCACGAACTGTCTTGCGCCGGTAGCCAAGGTGCTCAACGACGCGGTCGGGATCGAGAGTGGGTTCATGACCACGATCCACGCCTATACCGGCGACCAGCCGACGCTCGACACGCTGCACAAGGATCTCTACCGGGCGCGCGCCGCGGCCATGTCGATGATCCCGACCTCGACCGGCGCCGCCAAGGCCATCGGTCTTGTCCTGCCAGAGCTCAAGGGCAAGCTCGACGGAGTTTCCATCCGGGTGCCGACGCCGAACGTCTCGGTCATCGACCTCAAGATCGTCGCCAAGAAGCAGACGACCAAGGAAGAGATCAACGACGCGGTCAAACGGGCCGCGGAGCAGCAGCTCAAGGGTATCCTGAACTACACGAACGACCCCAACGTCTCGATCGACTTCAATCACGACCCGCACTCCTCCACGTTCCATATGGACCAGACCAAGGTCATCAACGGCACGTTGGTGCGCGTGATGTCCTGGTACGACAACGAGTGGGGCTTCTCCAACCGCATGGCCGATACGGCCGTTGCGATGGGCAAATTGCTTTGACGATCGCTTCGGGGCGGCGATGGCTGGATTTCGAACGCTCGATCGCGTTGACGTAAAAGGCAAACGCATTCTGCTTCGCGTCGATCTGAACGTGCCGGTCGAAAACGGCATCGTGACCGACGCGACGCGCATCGAGCGCGCGGCGCCTGCAATCACCGAACTCGCCGACAAGGGCGGCAAGGTCATCCTGCTTTCGCACTTCGGGCGCCCGAAGGGACGGGATCCGAAACACTCGCTCAAGCCGGTGGCCGCCGAAGTCGCGCGAATCATCAAGCGGCCGGTCGGATTCGCCGACGATTGCATCGGGGAAGCGGCCGAGCACGCGGTGGCGGCAATGAAACCCGGCGATATTGTCTGCCTCGAGAACACCCGCTTTCATGCCGGCGAGGAGAAGAACGATCCTGTCTTTGTCGCCGCGCTGGCGAAGCTGGGCGACATCTGGGTCAACGACGCGTTCTCAGCGGCGCACCGCGCGCACGCGTCGACCGAAGGGCTTGGCCACAAGCTCCCGGCTTACGCCGGGCGGACGATGCAGGCGGAGCTCGAAGCCCTTGCCCGCGCGCTCGACCGTCCGGAGCGTCCGCTGACCGCGATCGTCGGCGGAGCCAAGATTTCGACCAAGCTCGACCTTATCGGCAACCTGCTCGACAAGGTGGACATCCTGGTCATCGGCGGCGCCATGGCCAACACGTTCCTGCTTGCGCAGGGCAAGAAGGTCGGGAAATCCTTGGTGGAAACCGACCTGTCCGGCACGGCGCGCAATATCATGGCGAAGGCGAAGGCAGCCAAGCGCGACATCGTGCTGCCCGCCGACGCAGTGGTGGCGCAGAAATTCGAGGCGCATGCGCCTTCCCGCGTCGTCGATGTCGATGATGTGGATACGGCGGATATGATTCTCGATATTGGCCCGCGCAGCATCGAGCAGGTCGTGTCGGCCCTCGCCCGCTCAAAGACATTGGTCTGGAACGGACCGTTTGGCGCGTTCGAGATGGAACCGTTCGACAACGGCACGATCGAGGTCGCGGAGGCCGCGGCGGAACTGAGCGAGGCAGGAAAGCTTGTCTCGATTGCCGGAGGCGGAGACACGGTCGCGGCGCTCAATACCGCCGGAGTGGCCGACCGCCTGACTTATGTTTCAACAGCAGGCGGCGCATTTCTGGAATGGCTCGAAGGCAAGGCCTTGCCTGGAGTCGAGGTGTTGCGGGTAAAATGACGTCCGACAATGCCTCCGGCGATCTGAAAGGATGCTAGGGAGAATGCCATGAATCTCGATGAACTCAACAAAGTCGCCCAGGCCATGGTAGCGACCGGCAAGGGCATCCTGGCTGCCGACGAATCCTCCGGCACGATCAAGAAGCGCTTCGATGCGATTGGCGTTGAATCAACCGAAGATACCCGCCGTGACTACCGCGAAATGCTTTTCCGCTCCGCCGAAGGAATGAAGCACATCTCCGGCGTCATTCTGTACGACGAAACAATCTGGCAGAAGGCGAAAGACGGGACGCCGTTGGTTGAACTGATCAGGAGCGCGGGGTCGATCCCCGGCATCAAGGTCGACGAAGGAACAAGGCCCTTGCCAATGTGCCCTGGCGAAGTTGTAACCGCCGGTCTCGACGGTTTGCCGGTACGGCTGCCGAAATACTACGACCAGGGCGCCCGCTTCGCGAAATGGCGGGCGGTAATCGATATCGGCCGCGATATTCCGACCTACACCTGCATCCGCACGAATGCGCACGCGCTCGCGCGTTACGCCGCGCTGTGCCAGGCGAACCGGATCGTGCCGATCGTCGAACCCGAGGTGCTGATGGACGGTGATCACGACATCGATCGTTGCTATCAGGTCACGGAGCTGGTGCTGAAGATCCAGTTCGAAGAACTCTATTTCCAGCGCGTTGCGCTCGAGGGCATGGTGCTCAAGCCGAACATGGTCATTGCCGGCAAGAAGTGCGCGAAGCAGGCATCCGTACAGGAAGTTGCCGAGAAGACCGTAAAATTGCTGAAAGCGTGCGTGCCGGCTGCGGTACCGGGCATCGCGTTCCTCTCGGGCGGCCAGAGCGACGAGGACGCGACAGCGCACCTCGATGCTATGAACAAGATCGGCAATCTGCCGTGGAAGCTGACTTTCTCTTACGGCCGCGCCTTGCAGCACGCACCGCAAACGACATGGAGAGGCAAGTCGGAAAACGTCGCCGCGGCTCAGCGCGCTTTTTCCCATCGCGCCAGAATGAACGGCCTCGCCGCCCTCGGTCAGTGGAAGGCCGACATGGAGAAGAAGGCGGCATAGCAGCCCTACGATACGCCCGGTGACGGCGCACGCAAAGTCCGCTATTTGAGACGTCATGCCCGGCCCTGCGCCGGGCATGCACGTGTTACTGCCCTTACACACAAGACGTGAATGGCCGGACGACACGGCCATGACTCCGGCATAATTTGGGGATACCGTCCGTGATCGACCTCTATACCTGGACCACTCCCAACGGCCGCAAGATTTCCATTGCTCTCGAGGAGCTCGGGCTGCCTTACACCGTGCACCCGATCGACATTTCCAAGGACGAGCAATTCGCGCCCGAATTTCTGAAAATCGCCCCGAACAACCGCATTCCCGCAATCGTCGACCGTGACACCAATATTGCGTTGATGGAATCCGGCGCGATCCTGATCTACCTCGCCGACAAGACCGGCAAGCTGATGCCGAAAGCGGGAGAAGGCCGATATCGCGTGATCGAGTGGCTGATGTGGCAGATGGGCGGACCGGGGCCGATGCTCGGTCAGGTGCACCACTTCGTGAAATACAACAAAGGCAAGGCACCCTACGCGGAAGAGCGCTATCTGAAAGAAGCCCACCGGCTTTACAAAGTCCTTAACACGCGGCTCGAGGGCCGCGAATTTGTGGCGGATCAATATTCGATCGCCGATATCGCCATCTGGCCCTGGATTTCACGCTTCGAGTGGCAAACTGTCGATTTGAAACAATATCCGAACGTCAGGCGCTGGTACGAAACCATCGCGGCGCGGCCCGCCGTGCAAAAAGGCTACAGGGTCCCGAAGGACATGGGCCCGGTGCCGATGCCGGCGTGAACGCGAGCTTGGACGACGCAACCCAGGTTGAATATTCTCAAGAGATGATTCGCCGGCGGCAGCGCCGGTGCGGTGATGTTGCGTACACCGTCCCTGCAACGTCATCGGATCATGCCCAAGCCGCAGCCTGAACCGACCGGTAACGTTTCTGCCGCAGATCTGGTGCGGAGAGCTATTGCTCAACATCAACGCGGCCACTTGAGCGACGCCGAAAAGCTTTACCGGCAGGCACTTAACGCCGAGCCGGACCACTTCGACGCGCTGCATCTTTATGGCGTGCTCAGGTATCAGCGCGGCGAACACGCAGACGCCCTCACATTGCTTGCACGTGCTCTGAAGACCGGTACGCGGTCGGCAGCTGCGCACTCCAACTACGGCATGGTCCTGGCGGCCTGCGCGCGGCACCAGGAAGCGCTTGAAAACTACGAACGCGCCATCGCGCTCAAGCCGGACTACGCCGAAGCTCTCAATAACCGGGGTAACGCCTTGCGCGCTCTCAAGCGGCCGCTCGATGCGCTCACAAGCTTCGAGCGCGCCATCGCCGTGCGGCCCGATTACGCGGAGGCCCTCAATAACCGCGGAAATTGCCTTGTCGATCTCGGGCGCCACGACGAAGCGCTGGAAAGCTACAGCGAGGCCGTCCGGCGCCGGCCAGCGTATTTGGATGCGCTGGTCAATCGGGCAAACATCCTGCGTGTGTTGGGCCGCCATGGCGAGGCTTTGATGAGCCTCGACGAAGCCATCGCACTCGACCCGGATCGAGCACAGACCTACCTCAGCAAAGGTAACCTCCTGCTGGAGATCAAGCGGCCGGCTGAGGCGGTGCTCAGCTACGATCGGGCCATTGCACTTGCTCCGACTGCGGTTGAGGCGCTCGCCAATCGTGGACGCGCTCTGCGGGAGCTCAAGCGCTATGACGATTCACTTGCGAGCTATGATCGCGCGCTATCAATAAAGCCCGATGATGCCAACCTTTTCGTCGGTCGCGGCAACACACGCTATGTGATGCAGGCCTATGCGGCGGCGCTCGCCGACTATGACCGCGCCATCGCCATCCGACCGGATTTTGCCGAAGCACATGGTAACCGCGGTAACGCGCTGCGTGAAATGGGTCGGCATCGCGAAGCACTGGAAGCATGCGATCGCGCGCTCCTGCTCAAGCCGGATTACAACGAGGGATACAACAATCGCGGCAATGTGCTTGTAGAACTCAATCGTCCCGCCGAGGCGCTCGCCGATTATGATCGCGCGCTCGACGCGGTGCCGGACAATGTCTACGCTTGGGTCAACCGGGGCAACGCCCTGCGCTACCTCAACCGGTGTGACGAAGCGATTGCAAGTTTCGACCGGGCCATAGAACTAGCTCCCGACCTCGCCGAAGCGCACTGGAACAAAGGCCTGCTCTGCCTTTCGATCGGCGATTTTGCGCGCGGCTGGGCCGGCTACGAATGGCGCTGGAAGCGGGACGGAGAGCTGCGGCCGCGCGACTTCACTCAACCGCAATGGCGTGGCGAGGAATTGAACGGCAAGACAATTCTGCTGCACGCCGAGCAGGGTTTCGGCGACAGCATTCAGTTCATCCGCTACCTGCCGATGGTTGCCGAAAAGGGCGGCAAGATCATCCTCGAAATTCCCGACGGCCTGGCGCCGCTGGTCGAAAAGTCCGTCCGCGCCGACGGCATCTATCGGCGTAGCGACCCGCTGCCGCAATTTGACGTTCATTGCCCGCTTTTGAGCCTGCCCCTCGCCTTCGGCACGACCCTCGGCACGGTTCCCGCGAAGGTCCCTTACCTGCAAGCGCCCGCGGCACGCGCAAAAGCATGGCGAGCGCAATTCGCCGGCATTCGCAGGCCACGAGTTGGTCTGGTTTGGTCCGGCAAGCCCAGCCACAAGAATGACCACAACCGCAGCATCGCGCTCTCGCGGTTCGAGCCGATACTGTCCATGACCGGCATGGAATTCATCAGCCTGCAGCGCGAGTATCGCGACAGCGACCTTGAGGCGCTCGCACGCTTGCCCATCAGGCGCTTCGACGGCCTGCTCGCCGATTTTGCCGAGACCGCAGCGGCGATCAGTGAACTCGACCTTGTCATTGCCGTGGATACTGCCGTTGCCCACCTCGCCGGGGCGATGGCAAAGCCGCTCTGGGTGCTGCTGCCTCATATTCAAGATTGGCGTTGGTTGCGCGAGCGTAACGACAGCCCCTGGTATCCGACGGCAAGGCTGTTTCGACAGCCGCCCGGCGGTGGCTGGGACGAGGTTATTGCCGCTGCGGCAAAGGCACTTTCCGATTTTCGGCAAGCCTGCGTCATGGCGTCCGAAACATGACGCAGGTCAATTTTCCGCCCGATTGGGTTAGCATCCGAACACCATGGCTTCGAAACCCAAAGAGCCTGTTCCGCGGCCGGCACCCCGGCTCTACCTGATGACGCCGCCGATTGCGGACGCCTCGGCATTTTCCGCACAGCTTGCGAGGGCTCTTGACGCCGCGGACATTGCGGCCGTGCTCCTGCGCCTTGCAGAGGCGGACGAACGTACGCTCATCAACCGCGTCAAGATCCTGGCGCCCCTGGTCCAGGAAAAAGGTACAGCTGTCCTTATCGACGGTCGCGCTGATCTCGTCGCACGTTCCGGCACCGATGGCGCGCACCTCAGAGGTATCGGGGCGTTCAGCGCGGCGATCGATTCGCTCAAGCCCGAACGCATTGCCGGTGCCGGAGGATTGGCCAGTCGGCACGATGCCATGCTCGCCGCCGAGCGGGGCGCCGACTATGTGATGTTCGGCGAGCCCGACGCGACCGGCAAATGTCCGGATTTTGCCTCCGTCGAAGACCGCGTTTCCTGGTGGGCTGAAGTGTTCGAGGTTCCGTGCGTGGGCTATGCGGCTTCGCTGGAAAAGATTGCGCCGCTTGTTGCAGCCGGTGCAGACTTCATTGCGCTCGGCGACGTCGTGTGGCGTGAACCCAACGCCATTGTCGAATCGATACGTACGGCGACGGCTTGGCTTCGGCTTCCGGAGCCGGCTGTATGATCAAGCCTGTTGGCTGCTTCGTTGGCGCTTTCCTGACCATTTTCGCGGCTGCAACCGCATCCGCGCAGTCGACAAAAAGCGTGTCGCCTCCCCTGCCACCGCCCGCGCCAAGCGCAGCGACAAACACCGATCCGCAGGATGTCGACGTCGCCTATGGCGCGTTCCAGCGTGGCCTCTATCTCACTGCGTTCAATGAAGCGACGAAACGGGCACAGCAAAACGATCCAGCAGCCATGACGTTGCTTGGCGAACTCTACGCGCAGGGCCTGGGCGTCGGACGCGACGATTCGAAGGCGGCGCAATGGTACAAGCTCGCTGCTGCGAAAGGCGACCGCGACGCACTCTTTGCTCTTGCAATGTTTAACTTCCAGGGCCGTGCCGGGCCGCGCAACCTCGAGGAGGCTGCTCGCCTGCTTGATGCCGCCGCCAAGCTCGGCCATGCGGGCGCCGCCTACGATCTCGGGCTTCTCTATCTGCAAGGCCAGCAATTTCCTCAGGACTTCAGGCGCGCGGGCGAACTGTTCGCCGCCGCGGCCGAGGCCGGCAATGCCGAGGCGCAGTACGCGCTCGCCACCATGTACAAAGAAGGTCGAGGCGTACCGAAGGATCCTGGCAAGGCAATGCGCCTCATGCAGCAGGCGTCGATTGCCGGAAACCTCGACGCGATGGTGGAATTCGCAATAGCCCAGTTCAACGGCGAAGGCACCGCGAAGGACGAGGCGGCGGCGGCGCGCCTCTTCCTGAAGGCTGCGCACCTCGGCAGTCCGATCGCGCAGAATCGCTTGGCACGTATCCTCATGGCCGGGCGCGGGATGCCCGCCGACCCGACTGAAGCCGTCAAATGGCATCTAATTGCCAAGGCAGGCGGCAGCGGCGATCCGGAGCTTGACGTCTTCGTCTCTAAGCAGACGCAAGCCGTGCGCGACGCCGCCGAAAAGGCCGCAAGGAAATGGCTGTCGACTGCAATTGCGCGGCGGCCTTGACGACCGGCGCCGTCACGGGCAGACCGCAGGCGCCATGCAGCATTCAGCCCTGCTCAATGTCATGATCGCTGCCGCGCGCAAGGCCGCGCGGGCAATCAAACGCGACTTTGGCGAGGTGGAGAAGCTGCAGGTCTCGCTAAAGGGCCCGGCCAATTTTGTGACAGCCACTGACCGCCGCGCCGAAGAGACGCTTTACACCGAACTCACGAAAGCGCGGCCGGGCTACGGCTTCCTCGGTGAAGAGAGCGGGCGGCGCGAGGGCAGCGACAAAAGCCACACTTGGATCGTCGATCCGCTCGATGGGACTACCAACTTCCTGCACGGAATCCCCCACTTTGCGAGCTCTATAGCACTCGAGCGCGACGGCACCATTGTGGCCGGCCTGATCTACAACCCCGTCAGTGACGAGATGTTCGTCGCCGAAAAAGGCAAGGGCGCATTTCTCAACGACCAGAGAATCCGGGTGGCTGCCCGCCGGCGGCTCGCCGATGCCATCGTCGCATGCGGGATCGCCCACCATGGTCACGGTGACGTCGCCTTGTCGCAGCGGGAAATCGGCGCGGTACAGGAGCACGTGGCGGGCTTGAGACGATTTGGCGCCGCCGCACTGGACCTCGCGTGGGTCGCGGCCGGACGGCTCGACGGTTACTGGGAGCGAACCTTAAAGCCGTGGGACTTGGCGGCCGGCCTGATCCTGGTACGCGAGGCCGGCGGTTTTGTCTCCGATTGTGACGGCCGGGACGAGATATTCGCAAGAGGTCATATTGTGGCCGGCAACGAGGTGATCCACAAAGAGTTGCTGTCCCTGCTGAGGACGCCCGGGAAAGCGTGAGGACCGCAATTTCAACTCAATCGCCGGCTTTACGAGGTACATTACGGTTCCATCACGACCGGTTTTTCCCTCTGGCCTCTCTGTGTCATAGTTCGCCGGGGGCTGCGTTGGCATAATATTGGCAACTCATGGCCAAAGAACTCGATCCGCTCAAACTGTCGTCTCCGCGAATCTTCCTGTTCAGGATGCTGGTCTTTGTCGTCCTGGTCGGCCTGATAGCGTTCGTCCTGCACAAGCAGATCGAAGTGGCATTCATGGCCAATCCGGGCCTCAATGCCCTTATCATTGGCGTCGAGGCGATCGGCATCATCTTGTCGTTCAGACAGGTCCTGCGGCTCTATCCAGAGATCGCCTGGGTCAACAATTTCCGCCTGGCCGATCCCGGTCTCGCCGTCGATCGCCCGCCGGTATTGCTTGCCCCGATGGCGGCAATCCTGGGCAGTCGCGTCGGGCGCATGGCGATGTCGGCGCAATTGATGCGCGGCATCCTCGATTCGATTGCCACCCGCCTTGATGAGGCACGCGACATATCGCGTTACATGACCGGTCTTTTGGTGTTCCTCGGTCTGCTCGGCACGTTCTGGGGCCTGATCGAGACCGTTGGCTCGGTCGGCAGCGTCATTCAGGGTCTCAAAGCGAGCGGCGACGCAGGAACGATGTTCGATTCCCTGCGCGAAGGGCTTGCGGCGCCATTGTCCGGCATGGGCATTTCGTTTTCGTCGTCGCTGTTCGGACTTGCCGGCTCGCTCGTTCTCGGCTTCCTCGATCTGCAATCGAGCCAGGCGCAGAACCGGTTTTACACCGAGCTTGAGGACTGGCTCTCGACCACCGTGTACGATCAGACGGCGGAACCGGCAATCGCCGCAGGCGTGACCGACGAGGTTCGCACGGCAATTGAACGTCTGCGCGATGCGGTCGACCAGGCAGGCCAGAGCAAGTCCGCATCCGCGGCCATGGCCAATCTGGCCGAAGCCATCCAGGGGCTGGTGCATCACATGCGCACCGAGCAGCAGATGATACGCGACTGGGTCGATTCGCAGGCCGACCAGCAGCGCGAGATAAAGAAGTTGCTCGAAATATTGGTGCGCGAGCACGCAAACCGTTGAGTTGAAATCTATGGCGCTTGCAAGAATCCGCCGCGGCGAAAGCGGCATGAACTACTGGCCGGGCTTCGTCGATGCGCTATCGACGCTGATCCTCGGCATCATCTTTCTGCTGACGGTCTTCGTCGTGGTGCAGTTCTATCTGCAGCAGGAGGTCGCGGGAAAGGACACCGCGCTCAGCCGGCTGAACGCGCAGATCGCGCAGCTCACGGAGCTGCTGTCGATGGAGAAGTCGGGAAAAGCCGATCTTGAAGATCAGCTTGCCCAGCTGCGTGCGACGCTGGCCACCGCCGAAAGCGAGCGCGACCGCCTCAAAGGGGCGGCCGAAAACGCCGGCGCCGGCGCGGCGGCTGCGCAGGGACGGGTTGCCGAACTCAGCGGCCAACTCGAAGGTGAAAAACGGATTTCGGCGCGGGCGCTGGCACAGGTCGAGATCCTCAATCAGCAGATCGCGGCCCTGCGCCGGCAATTGGCGGCCCTTGAGCAGACGCTCGACGCCGCCGAGAAGAAGGACAAGGAATCGCAGAGCCGGATCACCGAGCTCGGGCAACGTCTCAATCTCGCACTGGCGGAGCGCGTCAACGAACTCAAGCGCTATCGTTCGGATTTCTTCGGCAAGCTGCGCGAGATCCTCGGCAAGCGCTCGGACGTGCGCGTGGTGGGCGACCGTTTCGTCCTGCAATCAGAGGTGTTCTTCGACACCGGCAAGGCCGACCTGAAACCTGAGGGCCGGGCCGAGCTGGACAAGGTGGCGGACGCCCTGCTGGAGCTGGAGAAGCAGATTCCGACCGACCTCGCCTGGGTGCTGCGCGTCGACGGGCATACCGACGTGCGTCCCATTACCGGCGGCGTGTTCAAGTCGAACTGGGACCTCTCGGCGGCACGGGCGATTTCGGTGGTGCAGTATCTCGTCGGCAAGGGCGTTTCGCCGCAACGGCTGGTGGCTGCGGGCTTCGGCGAATTTCAGCCAATCGACCTTGGGAAAACCGAGGACGCCTACAGCCGCAACCGTCGCATCGAGTTCAAGCTGACCGAACGGTGAGCACCGCTGCCTGCACACTGCGCCCCTACTCCGCCGCCGACGAGGACGCGGCGATCGAGCTGTGGCGCCGAACGTGGTCGAAGCACTATCCCCACCTCGATTTCAATGCGCGTCAGCCGTGGTGGCGCGAGCGCTGGCGCAACGAGTTGGTTCCCGACGCACGCATTGTCGTCGCGGAGATCAACGGAGACATCGTCGGCTTTGTGACGATCGACCCGCAGACAATGTATCTCGACCAGATCGTCGTGGCGCCGGAACATTGGGGTTCCGGCATCGCACTGAAGCTGCTCGATGAGGCCAAGCGGATTTCCCCCCAGGGTATCAAACTGCTCGTGAACAAGGACAATTTCCGTGCCATCCGCTTCTACGAGAAGCACGGTTTTGCCTATGCGGGCGAAGACAAGAATCCGGTATCGGGTTTGCCGGTGAACCGCATGGCGTGGCACGCCTAGGCGGCGCCCATCTCGAACTGCAGCTTCGCCAGCCGCGCATAAAGCCCGCCCGCGGACGCCAGTGACGCATGCGTCCCCTCTTCGACGATGCGACCACGATCGAGTACGAGAATGCGGTCGCAGGACTGCACGGTGGCAAGTCGATGCGCTATGACGATGCTGGTGCGGTTCAGCATCAGCCGTTTGAGCGCTTGCTGCACCAGCGTTTCGCTTTCCGCATCGAGCGCGGATGTTGCTTCATCGAGCAGCAACAGCGGCGCCCGCCGCAGGATGGCGCGTGCGATCGCGATGCGCTGACGCTGGCCGCCGGAAAGCGTGACACCACGCTCGCCGACCGGCGTATCAAAACCCGATGGCAGACGGCGAATGAACTCTGAGGCATGCGCGGCCTCCGCCGCTTTCTCGATTTCGGCATCGGTCGCATCGGGCCGGCCGAACCGGATATTGTCGCGCACGCTTGCGGCAAACACGACCGTCTCCTGTGGCACGAGCGCGATGCGCGAGCGCAGCGCTGCCGGATCAGCTTCAGTGAGACGAACGCCGTCGAAAGTTATGCTTCCGGAAACGGGATCGTAGAAGCGCATGATCAGCTGCAGGATTGTGCTCTTCCCGGCTCCCGACGGCCCGACCAGCGCGACCTTTTCTCCGGGCGCGACTCGTATCGAGAGGTTCTCGAGAACCGGCACGCCGGGACGACCGGGGTAGGCGAAGCTGACGTTGTGGAACGCGACGTCGCCGTTCGCGGGGCTCGGCAATGCGGCCGGCCGGGCCGGCGTCCTGATTGCCGGCTCGACTTTCAGGATCTCGAACAGGCGCTCGGCCGCGCCGGAGGCCTGCGAGATTTCGCCCCATACCTGGCTCAACTCCCCGAGCCCGCCTGCGGCGAAGACCGCGTAAAGTACGAACTGGCCCAGCCGGCCGGGCGTGATATCGCCCGCGAGCACATCCTGCGCGCCCACCCAGAGCACGACCACGATGCTGGCAAACACGAGGAATATGACGACGGCCGTGAGGAGCGCACGCGCCTTTGTCGCATCGCATGCCGCGACATAAGCCTGTTCGACCGCGGCCGCGAAACGCGCGCCGGCCGGTTTCTCGTAGGTGAATGCCTGCACGGTTCGCATCGCGCCGACCAGCTCATCGGCGTAGCCGGAAGCATTGGCGAGGGTATCCTGCGCTTCGCGTCCGCGCCGACGCACCGCTCGGCCGAAACCGACCAGCGGCAGCACGATCACAGGAATCGCCGCCAGCACGAAAAGCGACAGGCGCGGGCTGGTCACGACCATCATGCCCGCGCCGCCGACGAACAGCACCAGGTTGCGCAGCGCGATCGACACCGACGCCCCAACCGCCGATTTGATCTGCGTCGTGTCGGCCGTGAGCCGCGAGACGATCTCGCCGGTCCGTGCGGAGTCGAAATACGCCGGCGACAGCCTCGTCAGGTGCGTGAAAACGTCGGCGCGAAGATCGGCGACGATGCGTTCGCCGAGCGTCGTGACGAGATAAAAACGCAGGGCGCTTGAGATTGCCAGCACGGCGACGACGAAAACCATCACCGCGAAATAGCTGTTGATCAGCTGCGCGGCCTTTTCGGAAAATCCGAAATCGATCATGCGACGGACGGCCACCGGCACGACCAGAGTCGTCAACGAGGCAATGACCAGTGCGGCAAGCGCTGCCACCGCTCGCCCGCGATAGCGGGTGATGTAGGGAACCAGTCGCGTCAGAGGCTTGAGCCTCAGCCTGCGGCGTTCGTCCGGTGCCGGCGTGGCGGCGATATCGAGGCCCCGTCCATCACTCGAAAAACTCATGCGGCGCCTCTTACCGCTCCGAACTGCGCCATCCTTAATGCCTTGGGCGGTTGGCGGCGGTCAATTGCGGCGGCTTGCCGCCTTCGGCTGGCTCCTGTATAGGAGCCCGCAACTCAGCCAATATCAGTGGCTTTCGGGCCCCGGAACCATAGCGATGAAGCAGGATATCCATCCCAACTACCACACCATCAAGGTGGTGATGACCGACGGCAGCGAGTTCACCACGCGCTCCACATGGGGCAAGGAGGGCGACGTCCTGCATCTGGACATCGACCCCAAATCTCATCCGGCCTGGACTGGAGGACAACAGCAGATCGTCGATCGCGGCGGCCGTGTCTCGCGCTTCCAGAAGAAATTCTCCGGCTTTTTGAAGACCGAAGAGAAGAAATAGGGACGGCACTGCAGATGTCAAAACCCCCGCATACGCGGGGGTTTTGTTTTTGCCTTACAGATTGCCGGTTACGCGTTCCGAGCCGAAGGCAGCCTTGAGCAGGCCGAGCTGACGTTCGACCGGGTTGGCTGTCGGCGGACGCTCTGCCGGACCCTGATTGTAGATCGTCGCATCGAGCCGGCGCACTCTTGCATAGAGTTTCTGCGCGCGCGCGATGAGATCGCGCAGCGCCGGCGGCAGCAATTCGATGTTGTTCGCATCGTGACTGTCGGTGGCTGACAGCTTGACCTTGCTTTTTTCCTTGCTGGCCTGGGCGAGCGACATCTCGCCTTCCTTCACCGCGCGGTGAAGCAACAGCCAGGATGCAAGCTGCATCAGCCGTGTCGTGAGGCGCATGCTTTCGGTGGCGTAAGCCAATGCAGCGGCGCGTTCGAGCTTTTTCGACTGCTGGCGGCCGGGCCCGTCGAGATAGGTCGCTGTCTCTTCGACCAGCGCCATGCCCTCACGAAACAGGTCGGCAAAGGCCTGAGAACTCGCAAGCCGTTCGCCAAACGGGACCGGCTGCGCCTGGCCCGATGATTTTTCCGACATACGCAACGTTCTCCCACGCCCTGAGCAGAACATGCTCCGTATACGATTGGGTAAGCATGACGCGCATGCGTGGGTCCTGTCCAGACGGCGATATGGTTAACATGGCGATATAGTTGCCGCGCGAGCGCGCCCGCGTGTCGGCCGCGGCACCTATCTGACCCAGATTGGGACAAAAAAGAGCCGCCGTTGCCGGCGGCTCAAGGTGATAACAGGGAGGCGTCAAACAGAGTGGACAGGAGCCACTCAATGTCCATGTGAAGATGGACGATGCCAGTAATCGTCGAGAAAGCTTAACGACAACTTAAGAAGGCGGGGGCAATACGAAAATATTTTTTAACAGCTCGTACGAAAATACCGTCGCACGGCGTCACCGCTTGAAGAACTGATCGGCTGCAGCGCGCGAGGCCCGTTTCTGCGCCATGTCGGCTTCAAGCCGGCTGATCTCGTCCTGCAGCAACTGCACGCGCGCTTTGAGCTCTTCGACCGAAAGTAACGTCAGATCCTGCCCGATCTCATGGGCGATCTTTTTCTTCGGTTTGTCGTCGTCGTCGACCACCGGCATTTTCGTCTCCCGCCGCCGGAAATCTAGCCGCCGCAGTCGCGGTTGTCACACCGCAAGGCGCCGCCTAAACAAAGGCGTTCAAACTCAGAACAACGAGGAAACAGATGGCTGCGCCTTCCACCCAAATGACCGCAATCGGCATCAAGGCCGCGGGCGGCCCCGACATGCTGGTTCCGCAGCAACGGCCGGTTCCGACGCCCGGCACAGGTGAAATCCTCGTGAAAGTCGCCGCCGCCGGCGTGAACCGCCCCGACGTGATGCAGCGCATGGGACTTTACCCGCCGCCGCCCGGCGCGCCCGATATTCCGGGGCTTGAAATCGCCGGCGAAGTCGTCGCCACGGGGCCCGAGGTCAAGCGATGGAAAACCGGCGACCGGATCATGGCTCTGGTCGTCGGCGGCGGTTATGCCGAATATTGCCTTGCGCATGAAAGTCACGCCCTGCCCGTTTCCACCCTGTCGATGGTCGAGGCGGCAGCCGTCCCGGAAACGTTCTTCACGGTCTGGCACAATGCGTTCGAGCGCGGCGGCCTTAAACGCGGCGAGACATTGCTTGTCCACGGCGGCTCGTCAGGAATCGGCACGACTGCGATTCAACTCGCCAAGGCGTTTGGTGCGCGCGTGATCACGACCGCAGGATCGCAGGAGAAATGTGACGCCTGCCGGAAGCTCGGTGCAGATGTTGCCGTTAACTATAAGACCGAGGACTTCGTCGCAGCAACGAAAGCCGCGACCAACGACAAGGGTGCCGAGCTTATACTGGACATGGTCGGGGGAGACTACATCGCCCGCAATTATGAGGCCGCCGCGGTCGAGGGGCGCATCGTGCAGATTGCTTTCCAGGGCAGTCCTAAGGCGACGGTCGATTTCCGCCGGATCATGCTCAAGCGGCTCCACCACACGGGCTCAACCCTGCGTTCGCGCTCGATCGGCGACAAAGGCACAATTGCGCGCGCGGTCGAGACGAACGTGCTGCCGTTGATAGCGGCGGGCAAGGTCAAACCGGTTGTCTACAAGACCTTCCCCTTGAAAGACGCGGCCGCGGCCCATGCCCTCATGGAGACCAGCACACATATCGGCAAGATCGTGCTAACATTTTGAACGGAGACCAGTTTTTCCAAAAGCCGCGAAATCGGCGCAATGTCGGCCTTAATGCCTCACAGGGTGCAATTGTTTGCAGCTCTCGATTTTGAGCGGGACCGCGGCAACCGCACAATACTGCCGCGGACGGGGGATTTGGTCCGGTGATGATGCGTTGCTTGACAGCGCTCACGATAGCGCTTGCCGGTTCGCTGCTTGCGGCTTCTGCCGCGCGCGCAGTGGACGCGATCAACGTGCGTCTCGATGCGGCCGCAATCGACCTTACCGCCGCCACTGAACTTCAGAAGACCGAAGGCGATCGCATCCAGGTCTCGACCGCGCCCGGTCCGGACGGAATCGTGCGTCGCATCGAGGTCCGCGCGCGCGAGGGAAACAACAATTGGGCAGTGCTTGCGCTCACCAATAACAGCGACGAACAGATCGACCGTCTGATCGTCGTGCCTCACTACCGCATGGTCGGCTCGGGCATTTTCTGGCCCGACCTCGGTCTATCGCGCATCGCTGCGATCACCCCGTCGACCGGCGACCGGCCCGTGCGACAGGAAGGCACGACCGCGGATGTTTTCCGGATCACGCTCGATCCCGGCACGGTCATTACACTGGTTGCCGAACTGCGCACCGACAAGCTGCCGCAAATCTATTTATGGGAACCGGACGCTTACAAGGACAAGGTCAATTCCTTCACCCTTTACTACGGCATCGTCATCGGCATCGCCGGACTGCTCGCGTTGTTCCTCACCATCCTGTTCGTGGTGAAGGGCTCGATCATGTTTCCAGCCGCTGCGGCTCTCGGCTGGGCGGTGCTGATCTATATCGGCATCGATTTCGGGTTCTGGGCCAAGGTCTTCGACATGTCAGCGGGCGCCGAGCGCGTGTGGCGCGCCTGCGGCGAGGCGATCCTCTCGGCGACGCTGCTGGTGTTCCTGTTTGCCTACCTCAACCTTTCCCGCTGGCATGTCCGTTACGCCCACATCACCATCGCATGGCTCGCCGCGCTCGCGGCCCTGATCGCGGTTGCGGTATTCGATCCGGCCGTCGCAGCCGGCATTGCGCGTATGTCGCTCGCCGGCATCGCGGTCTTCGGGTTTGCACTCGTCATCTATCTTTCAACACACGGTTTTGATCGCGCCGTGCTGCTGATCCCGACCTGGCTGCTGCTGGTCGTGTGGACAACGGCCGCAGCGTTGTCAGTTCTCGGTCTCGTCACCAACGACATCATCGGCCCGGCGTTGCTGGGCGGCCTTGTGCTGATCGTGATGCTGATCGGGTTCACCGTCATGCAGCACGCTTTCGCGGGCGGCATCACGCATGGCATCGTCTCCGATGTCGAACGTCGCGCGCTGGCGCTGACCGGCGCTGGCGACCTGATCTGGGACTGGGACGTGTCCGCCGACAAGGTGTTCACCAGCCCCGAGACCGAGCACATGCTCGGCCTCAAGCGCGGCGCACTCGAAGGTCCGGCCGCGACCTGGCTTGAGGTCCTGCATCCCCTCGACCGCGATCGTTTCCGCGCCTCGCTCGACGGCATGGTCGAGCAGCGGCGCGGGCGTCTGACCCAGGATTTCCGCCTGCGCACGGCCGACGGCCATTACCTGTGGTTCACCCTCAAGGCCCGGCCGGTGGTCGGGTCCGACGGCGAAGTCGTGCGCCTGGTCGGCACGCTGACCGACGTCACCGATTTCAAGAATGCGGAAGAGCGGCTGCTTTTCGATGCGGTCCACGACAATCTTACCGGACTGCCCAATCGCGAGCTTTTCATCGATCGCATGGAGGCGGCGTTCGGCTTTGCCCGCGCCGATCCGCAAATCCGGCCCTCGATCGTGGTGATCGACCTTGACCGGTTCAAGCAGGTCAATGATTCCGTCGGCATGGCCGTGGGCGATTCCATCCTGCTCACGATCGCCCGGCGGCTGTCCCGCCTGCTCAAGCCGCAGGACACGCTGGCGCGGCTGTCAGGCGATCAGTTCGCCCTGATCCTGTTGTCGGAGCGCGAGCCCGCGCGCATCGTCGCGTTTGCCGAGACCATCCGCCGCACGCTGCGCGCGCCGATTGCCTTCAACGATCGCGAGATATTCCTCACGGCGTCGATCGGCCTGGCGTTGGCCGAAAACCAGGCACACCGCACCGACGAAGTGCTCAAGGATGCGGAGCTTGCGATGTACTACGCCAAGCGTATCGGCGGCGATCGCATCGAGATTTTCAAGCCGGCCATGCGCTCGCGCAAAACCGACCGCCTGACCATGGAATCCGAGCTGCGCCGTGCCATCGAGCGCGAAGAGATCAAGGTGCTCTATCAGCCGATCGTGCGCCTGGAGGATCGCATTATTGCAGGCTTCGAGGCCTTGGCGCGCTGGGATCACCCAAAACTTGGCCGCCTTTCGCCTGCGGAATTCATCACGATTGCCGAGGAAATCGGATTGATCGTGGATCTTGGCCTTTTCGTCCTCGACCATACCGCCAAGCAGCTCACCCAATGGCAAGCCGCGACGCGCGCGCGCGAGCCGGTGTTTGCCAGCGTGAACGTCTCGTCGCGACAGCTTTTGCGTCACGATCTCATCCAGGACTTGCGCGGTGTATTGGGCCGCACGGCGCTGGTACGCGGGACTCTCAAGCTCGAGATCACCGAATCGCTGGTCATGGAGAACCCCGAGCACGCGGCGCAGATGCTGACCCGGATAAAGGAGCTCGGTGCCGGGCTGTCGCTGGACGATTTCGGCACCGGGCATTCCTCGCTCGCGTACTTGCAGCGCTTCCCGTTCGATACGATCAAGGTTGACCAATCGTTCGTGCGCACGACGGCGCGGGGGACACGACCGGTCATCTTGCGATCGATTATCGCGCTTGCGCACGATCTCGGGATGGAAGTGGTCGCCGAGGGAGCCGAGACCGATTCCGATGCGGTCGAACTTTACCAGCTCGGCTGCGAATACGCGCAGGGCTTTGCCTTCGGCGAACCGATGACCGCCGATGCCGCGCGCGACCTGCTGATCGACCGGCCAAGCCGGCTGCGCGCCCTCAAGATCGCTTCGGAATGACCGTCACTCAGGCGTGGCCGGCTTCGTTCGACAGCATGCCGGGATCGATGCCGATCTTGCGCAGCGCCTTTTCATATTTCGTTTCGGTATCCTGGCCAAAGATCAGCTCCGGGTCGGCGGCGCAATGCAGCCACCCGTTCTGCTGGATCTCGTGCTCGAGCTGCCCGGGCGCCCAGCCGGCATAACCGAGCGCCAGAACCGCGCTCGCCGGTCCGTTACCGCGCGCGATCGCCTTGAGAATATCGAGCGTCGCGGTCAGGCAGATTCCCTCGTCGATCGGCAGCGTCGAATTCTCGATAAAAAAGTCGGACGAGTGCAGAACGAAGCCGCGGCCAGTCTCGACGGGGCCGCCTTTCAGGACTTTCACATCTTCCGCGCGCCCCGGAAGCTGGATGCGTTCGGCCGCCGGAATTACCTCCAGCTGCACGAGAAGATCGGGAAATTTGATGTTCTGCGCCGGGTGATTGACAATGATGCCCATGGCACCTTCGGTCGAATGCGCGCAGACATAGATCACGGCGCGGGCGAACCGTTCGTCGCTCATCGCCGGCATCGCGATCAGCATCTGCCCGTCGAGATAACCGCGACCGGACGAAGCACTGCCTTGGATCGTTTTGCGTGCAATCTTCATGGCAAAAGGTTACCTGATCAATCCGCCTTTGCAAACGAAGCTTGCAACAGAAAGTTCAGTTCTGCGCTGTCATATTCGGGGATAATTGTGGCAGCGGCCTGCCCAGATCATGTTCAACGCATGCTCACGATGAATTCAGTGGCGTGGCATGTGGTTACCAACTAGACCAACGGCAATGAACGATATTCACAGATCATTTCTTACGGTGTTGGTTTCGTGCGGGGTGGCGGCTCTCGCAGCCGCGTCCGCGAAGGCGGCCGGCGAATCACCCTGGAGCGAAGATGTCCGCTCCGCGGTCAGGTTGATCGCGGGCAGCGCCAACCCGGGCGATGCCAGATTGCGCGCCGGAATTGAAATCAAACTACGTCCGGGCTGGAAGACGTATTGGCGTTATCCGGGCGATTCGGGAGTTCCGCCGCAATTCGACTTTTCCGGCTCGGAAAATCTCAAGCGGGCGGAGGTGCTCTATCCGGCTCCGCATCTGTTCACCGACGAGACGGGCCAGTCGCTCGGTTACAAGGACACGGTGATCTTTCCAGTCGCCGTCACGCCGAAGCAATCTGGCAAGCCGGTCCGATTGCGCGTGAAGATAGACTACGCTGTTTGCGAGAAGCTGTGCGTGCCGGCGGAAGGCCGCGCGGAGCTCACACTCGACGCCGGCGGCAGCGAGCACAATCAGGCGTTGGCGGCCGCCGAAGCGCGGGTGCCGAAACATGTGACTGCCACGCAATTGGGCCTCACCGCAAAGCGCGCGCCCGGAGACGGCAGGCCGTCGGTGATTGTCGACCTCGGCGCGCCGGCCCGCAACCCGGTTGAATTGTTCGTCGAAGGGCCCACCGCGCAATGGGCATTACCCATTCCGAAGCCTGTGAAGTCAGCTCCGGCCGGCCGGGCTCAATTCACCTTCGACCTTGACGGTCTGCCGCCCGGCACCGACCCCAAGGGTCCGTTCGATCTGACCTTTACCGTCGTCACCGGCGAGCGCGCCCTCGAGGTAAAAACCCGTCTCGACTAATGAGCCGCAACAGCGTAATTACGCCAGCCGGGTAACGACAATTATTTGCAACGCGAGAGGACACCCATGCCTATCAAGGTTGGTGACAAGCTCCCTGATGTTAAGTTCCGCGTCATGACGACCGAAGGACCGGTCTGGAAAACGACCGAGGAAGTCTTCAAGGGACGCAAGGTTGCGCTGTTTGCCGTACCCGGCGCCTTTACACCGACCTGCAACAACCTGCACATCCCGAGTTTCCTGAATAACGCCGCCGCCATAAAGGCCAAAGGCGTGCACACCATCGCCGTCACCGGCGTGAACGATGTGTTCGTGATGGAAGCCTGGAAGAAAGCGACGGGCGCGGACGGCAAGATCGATTTTCTTGCAGACGGGAACGGCGATTTCGCCAAGGCCATCGATATGGCCTTTGACGGTTCGGGCAATGGCCTCGGCATCCGCTCGAAGCGCTACTCGATGCTCGTCGACGATGGAGTGGTGAAGAAACTCAACATCGAAGATGCGCCGGGAAAGTGCGACATTTCAGGCGGCCAGGCGCTGCTCGCGCAACTGTAGATTTTTTCCTGAGAATTTCGAGATGGCCGGGAATGTTCCCGGCCATTTTCGTTTCCGCGCGGCTACTTCGTCTTCATCGCGCCGACGGCGCCCGCGCGGGCGGCGACAATGCCTTCGCGTGCAAGTTCGTCCGCGCGCTCGTTCTTGGCGTGCCCGGCATGACCTTTGACCCAGTGCCAGTGCACCTTGTGATGGGCGAGCGCGGCGTCGAGCCGCTTCCACAAGTCCACGTTCTTGACCGGTTTCCTGTCCGACGTGCGCCAGCCGTTCCTTTTCCACGTGTTGATCCACGACGTGATTCCGTTCCTGAGGTATTCACTGTCGGTGTGAAGATCCACCGTGCACGGCCGCGTGAGGGCTTCCAGCGCGGAAATCGCCGCCATCAGTTCCATTCTGTTGTTGGTCGTGTGCGGCTCGCCGCCCATCAGTTCCTTCTCCTGGTCGCCGAAGGCCAGGATCGCGCCCCACCCGCCCGGGCCCGGATTGCCCGAGCAGGCACCATCCGTGTGAATGACGACGCGCCGCTCGGTCATCAGAGCCCGTAATCCTCGACGCTTTTCACCGACTGGTGAAAGCGCAGCTTGCGGTAGTACTCGAGGGGATCCTTCGGCCTCACCAGCGCGCCGTCCGGCACTGCCAGCCAGTCAACCAGCCGCGTGAGGAGGAACCGCATCGCGGCGCCGCGCGCGAGGACCGGCAGCGCGCCACGTTCGGCGTCCGACAAAGGGCGTACCTTGTTGTAGGCGTTGAGCAACGCCTTCCCCTTGGTGACGTTGTAGGAATGATCGGCCTCGAAGCACCAGGCGTTCAGGCAGACAGCCACGTCGTAAAAAAGCGTGTCAGTGCAGGCGAAATAGAAATCGATCAGACCCGACAGCTTGTCGCCGAGAAAGAAGACGTTGTCCGGGAACAGGTCCGCATGAATGACGCCTTGCGGCAGCCGGCGCGGCCAGGATTTGTCCAGCGCATCAAGTTCCCTGGCGATTTCCGCGCAAAGGCCCGGCCGCACGCTGTCACCGCGCGGCTTCGCGCTTTCATAGAGCGGCCGCCAGCTTTCGATTGACAGCGCATTCGCACGCTTGAGCTTGAAGTCCGCTCCGGCGAGATGCAGCTTCGCCAGTGCTTCCCCGACCGCCGCGCAGTGGCCCGGATTGGGCCGGCGAATCCACAGCCCGTCGAGAAACGTAACGATCGCCGCCGGCCGCCCCGCGATCTTGCCGAGCACCCCGCCCTGCCTGTTCTTCACCGGTTGCGGGCAGTTGATGCCGCGCGCCGCCAGATGCTCCATCAGCCCCAGAAAGAACGGGAGATCGCCTTCCGCGACGCGTTTCTCGTAAAGCGTGAGGATGAAATTTCCCGCACCGGTATGCACGAGAAAATTGGAATTTTCGACGCCTTCCGCGATTCCCTTGTAGGAGAGCAATTCGCCGACGTCGTAACCTGAGAGAAAGCGGGCGAGATCCTCCGCCGTCACGTCGGTGTAGACCGCCATGTAAGCGCTACTCCGCCGGCTCGTGCTCCCGCAGCGGGCGGGGCAGCGGGAAAAACACTCCCTCCTCGGTGGCAGTCACGGTCTCGAGCTCGATCTCGAAACGATCGGAAAGCGCCCCCAGTATTTCCTCGACCAGTACTTCCGGCGCCGAGGCGCCCGCCGTGACACCGATCGTACTGACTCCGTCGAAGTAGTTCCAGTTGATGTCGGCCGCCCGCTGCACCAGGACCGCGCGGGGGCAGCCGGAGCGCTGGGCAACTTCGCGCAGCCTTTGCGAATTCGACGAATTCGGTGCACCCACGACGATCATGGCATCGACGATCGGCGCCACGCGCTTGACCGCTTCCTGACGGTTCGTGGTCGCGTAGCAGATGTCTTCCTTGTGCGGCCCGACGATGTTGGGAAATTTCTTCTTGAGATGATCGACCATATCGGCCGTATCATCGACCGACAGGGTCGTCTGCGTCACATATGCGAGCCTGCTTTCATCGCGCGGCGTGAAGTTGTCGATGTCGTCGGTGGTCTGCACCAGCGTGATGCTCCCCGCGGGAAGCTGACCCATGGTGCCGACAACTTCCGGATGACCGGCGTGCCCGATCAGCACGATCTCGCGCCCGCGCCGGTAATGGATCTCCGCCTCGCGATGGACCTTCGTCACCAGCGGGCAGGTCGCGTCCAGCGAGATCAGATTGCGGCGCGAAGCCTCTTCCGGAACCGAGCGCGGCACCCCGTGCGCGGAGAAGATCACCGGCACGTTGTCGTCGGGAATTTCGCTCAGTTCCTCGACGAAGATCGCGCCCTTCTTGCGCAGGCTGTCGACGACGTAACGATTGTGCACGATCTCATGCCGCACATAGACGGGTGCCCCGTAGATCGCGAGGGCCCGCTCCACCGACTCGATCGCACGGACCACCCCGGCGCAGAATCCGCGTGGCGAGCAGAGCAGCACCTTCAGGGTCGGCTTTGGCAGGCTTTCCGGCATCCGTTTCCTTGAAATCGCGCGTTTTCAGCGCGTGTTTCAACCCCCGACATGGGGTGCGACGGCGGCTCCTGTCAAGCGGAACGGTTGCATGGCCAGCCCTCTCCCCCTATATTCCGGCCACTTTCCGATCATCACCGATGATCTGGTGCTTCGCCCGAGGGGCGGGCGAAGCGTAGAGGAGATTTTGCCATGGCGACCGCAGCACCCTTGATGCCGAAGGCGACCGCCGTCTGGCTTCTGGACAACACCGCGCTGTCGTTCGACCAGATCGCCGAGTTCTGCAAGCTGCACCCGCTCGAGGTGAAGGCCATCGCCGACGGCGACGCCGCGCAGGGAATCAAGGGCTTGGACCCGATCCTGACCGGCCAGTTGACCCGCGAGCAGATCGCCGAGGCCGAAAAAAATCCGGACCTGCGTCTCAAGCTGACCGAGCCGAAAGTCGGGGTCCCGTCCGCCGAGCGCGGCCGAAAGGGCCCGCGCTATACGCCCGTATCGCGCCGGCAGGACCGGCCGAACGCCATTCTGTGGCTGGTGCGAAATCATCCCGAGCTCAAGGACAGTGCGATCATGCGCCTCGTCGGCACGACCAAGTCGACAATCGCCTCGATTCGCGACCGCACGCACTGGAACTCGGCCAACCTGACGCCGATGGACCCGGTGACGCTCGGCCTCACCTCGCAGATCGAGCTCGACCTTGAAGTGCAGCGCGCGAACAAGGAAAAGCCCGCGCCTGTCGACACCGGCGCAACCCTGCTGCCCGCCGCCGAAACTACCGCGCGCAAGGAAGCCGAAATCGCCGCAGCAGAGCCGGAGAAGAAGTCCGGCGAGCTCGACGTCAGCGCCGTGTTCGCCAAGCTCAAGCAGCTCGGCGGCAAGGGCGACAAGGAAGGCAAGGATAACGAGTGACCCGGCTTCGAATTTTCGCCGCTGTTGCGAAAAATTCGATGCAAATGGCGCGATGCCGCGATGAAACTCCCGCGTGGTCGCGATAAGTTGATCGCGCCCGGTATCCGGCTGCAGCATGGATCGCGGCTGGGTTCCAGTCCCGTGATCATTTGCGGATTCGGATTAAGCCGGAATTCATGGCTGGGGCGGATGATCGCCTCACGAGCAATGACGCGACCTACCGCGGCAACCTGCTCGAATATGTGGCTGTGAAAGGCGCACCTTGTCACCTACCGGCCGCGCGGAGCCGCCGTACTCCCACCCGGCGTCTGCGCGGCCGGTTCAGTTTTTGCCCTTCGCAGTGAGCGCCGGTCATTGCCGGGCTTGACCCGGCATCCATGACACCGTGCCCCAACGAAAAACCGTGGGGATGTGCTCGTGGCAATTCATCATGGATGCGCGGGCCAAGCCCGCGCACGTCGCCGTGGTGAGGATCCGGTGATCAATAGCCCCGCGTGCCTTCGATCGCCGCGACATAGCGCGCGACCGATTTTTCCAGCACCTGCTTGGCCTCCTTCGCGATCACGCGGTCGAAATAGTGACCGTAGACAGCCTCGAACTTGAACGGCGCCATCGCCCTGCCGATGTGCTCGACCTCCCGCTTCGACAGCGGAAGAAAATTCGGATAGCTGCGCATGAAGGAAAACCATTTCCGGTCCTGGGTGATGGCCAGGATGTCGCCTGAGCAGACGATGCCGCGCCCGCCTGCCCCGCCCGCCCAGTGCATCACCGTGCCGCCCGGGAAATGCCCGCCACATCGCACGAGTGTAACGCCGTCCCAGAGCTTCAGCGTGTCGCCCTGCCACAACTTGATCGCGGGCCCCTTGCGCATGATCCAGTCCTGGTCGGCGGCATTGAGATGAATCGGGCAACCGAAGGCTTCCGCCCATTCGTTCATCGTCGTGTAGAAATGCGGATGCGAGATCGCGATCGCCTTCAGGCCGCCCATGCCCATGATAAGGCTGACGGTCGCGGGATCGAGGGTCGCGACGCAGTCCCAGAGAAGATTGCCGCCTTCCGTGCGTACCAGCAACGCGCGCTGGCCGATGGCGAAGCCGGCGCCGATGCCGATGATGCCGTCATCATATTCGTGGAAGGCATTCATGTGGCTCTGCTGCAGCGCCGGCAGCGTGGTCCAGGTCTGCCCGCGCGGCGGCACGTATTGCCGTTCCTCCTCGCAGATCGCGCATTCGGCAGGCGGCTGCGCGCGCTCGGGATATTGCGTGCCGCAGGCGGTACAGATGTACAAAGGCATTACAGAACTACCCCGTCATTCAGGCACACGCACAAGGTGTGCGTCCTTGCCATTCATGGGCATTGTGTGGGGTCGCGTGTCTTTTGCAAGCGTCGAAGGATCAGTTCTCGGCGCGCCGCAGCGTCAGCACGTAGTGCGCCTCGAGGCCGCCGGTCAGAATGTCCTCTTTCGCAACATAGCGGTTGTCGCCGCTGCGGGCCAATTTATGGACGAGGCCCGGCAGCATGCCTTTCAGCTCCTGGCTGACATCCGACTGAACGGTCGGGCTCATGCATTTGCGGCTTTCAACCAGTTGCTCGCGAATCGTAGCCACGACTTCGCTCGCCTGAAACATCGGATAGCCGCGCGCCTGCTCATACGCGCCATCGAGTTTTGCCCGCACGTCAGCCGGAGCTTCCGTCCGCCAGCGGCAAAACTGTGTGCCGCCGGCATAGCCCCACCAGTTATCCGAAGTCTGACTGCCCCGCAGCGTTCCTTCGACGGTGCCGTCCCGCTTTTGTGTCAGCCCGAGGTCTGCGCGGCCGGAGCGCTTGGCATGGGTGCCGGTGCTCGTTTGCGTCGGCTCTATATTGACGTCCATCGACCAGACAAGCGTCCCTACCCAGTCGGCTGTCGGAAATTCCGCCAGCTGATCGACCTCGTTGCCGGCATAGTCTATCGCCTGCACGGCGAGGCGGATGAGCGGCGGAGGATTGTCAGGAACCGTGTAGTCCTGGGCGGTCTGATTGGTGCGCACTTCGCCCTCGCATTGCCGATCAAATTGATGGAAGCCAAACAGCCGGTTCTCCGGCCGCACCAGAAAATTGATTTCCTTCACCCCGGTCTGCCAGCGATTGGCGTCGTCGCGGGCCCTCGCGTCTGCCTTGATCTTGTCTCCCGGCTTGACCCTGTGCCCGTTTGGCGGCGTCCACGTGACGGACAACCGGGGTGGCTCGTGGTCAGGCCCTGTCAGGTACTCCATCTTCACGTCGTTCTGGTTTGCTTTCCCTTCAGTATCGAGATCGAACCGGAAATAGCGGGCCTGGTCGCCGAGCAACTGCAGCAGTGCGTCGCGCCGTGCCGCCGCCAGCGACGGCTGAAAAAGGGGGTCGCCCTTCGGAACGACGACAGTAACCCTGGCCCTGACGCAATCGCCCTGGCGAGTCGCGTTCGCCGCGGCGTTCTGAAATTGCCTGGCGCCATCCGCTGACGGATCGACACTGTCGTTGGTGAAGATCGTCGGGAAAACCTCGGTGCCGGAGCCCGCCGCGCCCTGGCCGTGCGCTATTCCGTCGGGAGTCGTCGCGCCCAGGGCAATTGCAAGCGCCGTGGAAACGTACACGGAAGAGAGTTTCATCGTCGCCCCCTTCATCCCGAGCAACCACTCAGGGCACATCAATTTCCATGCGCTGACCCTCGACCAGGTCGAGCGGCACTTTCTGATTTCCCACCTCGATCGTATATTTGCCCGGCGGCACCGGCAGCGTCGAGGTGAAGCCCGACAGCGTCGCAACGGTCTTGCCGTCCTCGGTCTGCACCTTGTGACGCTTCACCTGCCCGCCTTTCACCGCGATCACCGCCGGATTGAGCACCTTGTTCTCGCCGGCCTTCACCTCGACATTTGCCCATTCGGCGCTGCCGAACATGACGGTGAAGGTCGAAGGCAGCACGGTCAGCCGCCGCTTGAAGGACGAGATTTTTCCGACCTCGGTGCCGGTCTCCCAGTCGAGAACCCGGTGCCCTGCTGCCGCGGCATTTTTCACTTCGATCGTGCCCGGATCGAGCACGGTTGTTTCTCCACCCTTGACCTCGACACTCTTCCAGACGGATGGCCCGAACGTCACGTTGTAGAGCCCGGCCGGAAGCTCGATGCTCCATTTGAAGGCGGACATCGACGCGACTTCCTTGCCGCTCTCGGCCTCGGTCACCTTGTGGCCGCCGGCCGAGTCCGCGTTCTTGATCTGCAGCGTTCCCTCTTTCGGCTGCTGCACGGTGATCGCGGTCCGGCTCTGCGGCGGCTGCGGCGGTTCCTGTTTCGCCGCGGCAAGCTCGCCGAGCTTGGCGCCGAGATCGGCAGCGGCGGATGCGTCGGAATAGCTGCCGCGCGCAGCCTTCGCGATGCACTGCAGCTGGTAGCGCGCGGCGACGTCGACGTTGAAGCCGATGGTGTGCACGACGAGCTTCGCGTCGGCCGCCGCCAGCGCCTTTGCCGCGGCGCAGGGATCGCCTTCGCAGGTCTCCTTGCCGTCGCTCACCAGCACGACGACGTGCTCGCCTGGCTCTTTCCTGACGTCCTCGGCGGCGAGCGTGATCACGTAAGTGATCGGCGTGTAGCCTTGCGCCTTCACGCCTTTGGTCTTCTCGATCACGGCGGCCCTGTTGTTGCCGGCCGGTCCGAAGCCGACCAGCAGCTCGGTGTCCTTGCAGTTATGCTGCTTGGTCGGTGACTGATGCCCGTAGGCGCGGTAGCCGAGACGGATCTTGGGATCGAGCTTCTCCACGAATGCGGAGACCGCCGCCTTCGCCGCATCGATGCGCGAGCCGCCGCTCGCAAGCTTCGCGTTCATGCTTCCCGAGGCGTCCAGGATCAGCGCAATGCTGCGATTCTCTTGCGCGCCCGCAGGGACAGCAGTCAGAATGAAAAATACAAGTCCACTCAGAAAAACCGTCTGCCGTGCCATACGCGACCTCCGTCCGGTCAATTTGGCTTCAGACTGGTGGCAGTAATGTCGCGGTAATTAAAAACCATAGCAAGCGTTTGGTCGATGGACCAGATGCCGGACATGCCCGCAATGGCCGTGCGGCACGCGCTCCCGCAATCACAGATTCACTTGTCAAACGGCCCTAGCCAACGCTCCGCACCCGGATTTTTGCTCAGGCGCCGGAGTCCACCTGCATTTCCTTGTTCCGCGTCGCCGAAAGAGTACCGAGGGTGCGCGGGACGCCAGGGGTCCACGAAGGAGCCGCGGGCCTCGACGCCTCGCGACATCGAAGCGTGTCGAAGTCCTTTTCGCTTCGCGGTCCGCTCGGGTTCGAATGATCGGCAAAGGCAGCCGTAAGTCCGCCAAACCCAAGGCATCCCACGCGCGGTGTGCTCCGCACCATCCCGGGTGGTCGTTCCTACCATGTGAGGGCGAAGCCTGCTGCCTGACATCCCACCGTAACGAGGCCAAGGCACTTTGAGGCTGCGCTCACGTGGCGGGAGCACGACCCAATCCGGCCATCACCGGCCCCCGGCATACCGGGCGGGCACGCTGGGACAAGCGCGACTTGGGCAGCCGGGCCTTCGCACTGCATCTCCGATGCGAAGTCATAACGCCCGGCCACCGCTCCCCAGCCCGCGTCTGGAGACGCTGATCAGACGACCCTTCGGCACCGACGCGGGATCGCATTGGGAAATACCTTACGAATACAGTCAGGGCCTTCCACCGGTAGTGTCTGAGGCGTTACCGCCCGGCGCGACCTTGGCGACAATGATGGCCGCACCGATCACGTCGTTTGGTCGTTTCTCGCTTTGGGGCCGTGGGGCTTGGGATGTCCTACCGCTCGGTGCCGCCCCAGCCCTCGCTTTCCGCAAGTGGGTTGCTAATATTTCTTGGCACTAGAACTGGGGCGGCGAGCCAAAGATACAGGGCCGTTGCCTATCCGACCAGTAGCCTGAGGCCGTTCCACAAACCGCAAGTATTCTAGTGCCGCACTCCATCAGGGATACCCGCACCCACGCGCGTGCGTGACTCCGTGGCGGCGACGAGCAGCGCCTCCGCGTTCAGCTCATGTGCGGTCCCGGCCCGCCGGCCGCCTCGAGCACGGCAGCGCGCCATTCGCGCTTGACCGGGAGGATCGGCGGCATCGGGGCAAAATCGGGCTCCGCCGTCGGCGCGGCGATCGATTCAATATTCTCGGTCAGCGCACCCCTGCGCATGAAAAGATTGTAGATCAGCCATTGGGCGCGTTGGCGTTTGCCGCGCAGTGGAAATCTCCGGGCAATCGATGAGGCCGAATAGAAGTTCTCGTATGCGTGGGCGACACCGATACGAAGTTCGTCGCCCGTCATCTGCGCCGGTCGATAGACCACGTGCCCCTGGTCGTACATCGTCCAGTCAAAGGAAACGATGCGGTTTGCCTTCTTCATCTCGTACCAGGTCAACGTGCCGGGATAGGGCGTCAGCGTCGAATAGGCGCAGGCGTCATAGTCGGCATCGAGATTGAATTTGACGGTCTCGTCGAACACCGACAGGTCGTCGCCGTCGAAGCCGTACATGAACAGCCCGAACACCATGATCCCGTAGGAGTGCACCTTCTCGACCAGCGCGGCGAACGTCTCCGGACGGTTCACGTGCTTGTGCACACTGGTCAGCGTCGAGCGGGATATCGACTCGAACCCGATGCTGAGCAGCGTGCAGCCGCTTTCCGCCGCAAGCTCGAGCATGCGGTCGTCCTGCGCCAGTTTCGAGGTGACGCCCGCCTGCCACTGGATGTTGCGTCCCTTGAGCGCACGCATAACCTCCTTCGGCCGCTCGGGCGTACCGAAAAAGTCGGCGTCGTTGATCGAGATGATGCGCGAGCCGCAATTCTCCATTTCATGGATCACTTCGTCGACCGGCCGGTAACGGAACCTGAGCCCGTTCATCAGCGGCTCCGCGCAGAACGTGCAGCCCTGGTGGCATCCGCGCGAGGTCTGCACGAACGTCTTGTTGACATAGCGGTGCTTCTTGAGAAGGTCGTAGCGTGGCATCGACAGGCCGGTCATCGGATGCAGCCTGTCGGACTTGTAGGTGCCTTTCATATCGCCGCTTTCCAGATCGTCGAGCAGCCTGTCGATCACCAGCTCGACCTCGCCGATGACCACGGCATCGCAGTGCGCAAGGGCCTCATCCGGCATGAAGCTCGGATGCACCCCGCCCATCACCACCGGAATGCCCCTGGCGCGGAACTCATCGGCGATCTCATAGCCGCGGTTGACGTAGCTCGTCATCGCGGAAATGCCGACGAGATCGGCCTTCAGGTCGAAATCGATCGTTTCGATGTTCTCGTCGGTGAGCACCACGTCGTAGCGATCACGCGGGACGCAGGCCGCGACGGCCAGAAGGCCGGCAAGAGGCGAATAGAGGGCACGATTGAAATAGAGCGGACGTGTCGTAAGCGAGTCGGTTTTCGGATTGATGAGATGAATGACGCGCGTGCGCACATGAGTCTCCTATGAAGCGCCCCGTGCACGTCCAATGACGCAGACGTGAACAAAGTTCCGTCAGCGCCGTACAGACAGGCGCACCGTGCGCGGTCGATCGCGAAAACTTATGTGTCGGCGCGCTGTCATTCGGCCTCGGTGTGCGCCGGGCAGCGGCCCGCGAAACCGGCGGTATCCCGTGGCCGCAGTTCGCCGGCAGAACAGAGAGCAAGGAACACGTGATGAAACTGAGTTCCATGCAGATCGAACAGGCTTTGGATCACGTCTCGTCCAGAAAATAGGTGTGTTCGCCGAAGAGGCGCGTCAATCCTGAATGATCGGGTTGTCTTCGGGCACCACCTCGGCCTCGAGCTGTAGGTTCGAGAACGGCAGGTCGGCAAAGCACAAACAATCACCTCCGCGCGACGAGCGGGGCGCCGCGCTCGAGCGAGCGCCGCCGGTGCGCGACACAGCGCAGCATGGCGTTGAGCTCGTTCGTGTCGACTCCATCCGCATCGATCACCGCCTTGACGATCGGGTCCGACAGGATGTCTTCGAGGGAGGGCTCGCGGCAGCATTTCATGGCACTGACTCAGTGATAGTTCGAGGGGATGGTCGGGGGGTATCAATTGACGGCTATGCGGCCGCACGCACCGGTTCTCCGGCTGGCGAGAGGCGCGATGTCTCTGTCGCCGCCTCGTCCTTCGCGACGCGGAACCACAGCGCGTAGAGCGCCGGCACCACCAGCAGCGTCAGGATTGTCGCCACCAGCAGGCCGCCCATGATGGTGATCGCCATCGGGCCCCAGAACACGCTGCGCGAAAGCGGGATCATGCCGAGGATCGCGGCAAGTGCGGTCAGCGTCACCGGCCGCGCGCGCCGGATCGTCGCATCGACGATCGCCCGGTAGCGCGCATGACCCTCGGCAATGTCCTTGTCGATCTGGTCCACCAGGATCACCGTGTTGCGCATGATCATGCCGGCGAGCGCAATGAGGCCGAGCAGCGCGACGAAGCCGAACGGCCGGTTTGAGATCAGCAGCGCACCGGTTGCGCCGATGATGCCGAGCGGTGCTGTCACGAACACCAGCGCCAGCCGCGAGAAGCTCTGCAGCTGGATCATCAGCAGCGTCAGCATCGCAATGCCCATCACCGGGAACACCGCGACCAGCGCCGTGTTGGCCTTGACGCTTTCCTCGATCGAGCCGCCGGTCTCGATGCGGTAGCCGTAAGGCAGCGCGTCCTTGATTGGCTGCAGCTTCGGCGCGATTTCGTTGCTCACGTCCGGCGGCTGCACGCCGTCGATCACATCGCCGCGCACCGTCAGCACGAGGTCGCGGTTGCGCCGCCACAGGATCGGTTCCTCGAAGCCGTAGGAGAGCTTGGCGACCTGCGACAGCGGGACCGCGACTCCGTTGTGCGTGGCGATCGTCAGCGCCGGCAGCCGGTCAAGGTCGAGCCGTTCGGACGGTATCGCGCGCGCCACGACCCCGATGCGCTCGATGCCTTCGCGGAATTGCGTGATTGTGTGCCCTGACACGAGAGTCTGCAGCGTCTGCGCGACCTCCTGCGGCGTGAGCCCCAGTGCCCGCGCGCGGTCCTGGTCGATGTCGAGTCGGATCGACTTCACCTGCTCGTTCCAGTTGAGATGCGGATCGACGAGCTTCTTGTTCCCGGCCATCACCTTGCGGACCTCTTCCGCAATGGCGCGCACCTTCATCGGGTCGGGGCCGATGACGCGGAACTGCACCGGGAAGCCGACCGGCGGGCCGAATACGAAACGGTCGACGCGGGCGCGCGCCTGCGGCAACGCACCGTCGGCGATCGCCTTCTCGAGCCGCGCCTTAAGCCGTTCGCGGCCCTCCAGGGTTTTTGCGACGATCACGACCTGCGCGAAATTGGTATTCGGCAGCTCGGGATTGAGGCCGAGCCAGAAGCGCGGAGCGCCCGCGCCCACATAGGTCGTGTAGCTTTCGACGTCGGGATCGTCACCGATCAGCCGCTCCGCCTTCCTGGCGGTCGCCTCGGTGACGCCGATCGCCGTCCCTTCCGGCAGACGCATCTCGAAGAAGAGCTCGGTGCGGGTCGAGGTCGGGAAGAATTGCTGCTGCACCAGGCCGAAGGCGGCGATGCTCGCGACGAACATGAACACCGTCGCGGCGACGACCGTCTTGCGCCAGCGCAGGGCGAGCTCTATCACCGACCGCAACGCCCGGTAGATGCGTGTCTGGTAGATCGCGTCCGGATCGTGCTGCGCGGCATGCTTCCTGAATTCGGGCAGCAGCTTCAGGCCCAGATAGGGTGTGAACAGCACCGCGACGAACCACGACGCGATCAGCGCAATCCCGACGACCCAGAAGATGCCACCGGCATATTCGCCTGCGCTCGATTTGGCGAAGCCGACCGGCAGGAAGCCGGCTGCCGTCACCAACGTGCCGGTCAGCATGGGGAACGCGGTCGAGGTCCAGGCAAATGTCGCCGCGCGCACACGATCGAACCCCTGCTCCATCTTTACCACCATCATCTCGATGGCAATGATCGCGTCGTCGACCAGCAGCCCCAGCGCGATGATGAGTGCGCCGAGCGTTATGCGATGCAGGTCGAAGCCGGTCGCAAACATCACGACGAAGACGATCGCCAGCACCAGCGGCACCGACAGTGCGACCACGACGCCGGTGCGCAGGCCCAGCGAGATGAACCCCACGACGAGCACGATCACCAGCGCTTCGGTGAAGACGTGGAAGAATTCGGACACCGATTCATCGACCACGTGCGGCTGGTCCGCCACCTGCGTGATCTCCACGCCGACGGGCAATTCGGCGACGATGGATTTCATCGCGCGCTTGAGGTCTTCCCCGAGCTTGATGATGTTGGCGCCCTCCTGCATCGAGACGCCGATGCCGAGCGCCGGCCTGCCGTTGCTGCGCACGAGGAAGGCGGGCGGGTCCTCGTAGCCGCGTTTCACGGTGGCGATATCGCCGAGCCGGAACACGTGGCCGTTCGCCTGCACCGGCACCGCGGCGATCGCCTCAACGCCGGAAAAGGCGCCGGTGACGCGCAGATGGATGCGGTCGGCCGATGTGTCGACCGACCCTCCCGACGTCACGGCGTTCTGCTTCGCGACGCTGTCAAAAATCTGCTGCGGCGTGATGCCGAGCGTCGCGAGCTTGGCGTGGCTGAACTCGATGTAGATGCGCTGCGGCTGCTCACCGATGATGTCGGCCTTGTTGACGTTCGGCACGCGCAGCAGGCGCTGGCGGATATCCTCGGCCCGCGCCTTCAGATCGGCGAAAGTCAGCCCCTCGCCCGTGAGCATGTAAAGCGCCGAGTAGACGTCGCCGAACTCGTCGTTGAAGTGCGGCCCCTGGATGTCCGGCGGCAGATCGCCGCGAATGTCGCCGACCTTCTTGCGCACCTGGTACCAGAGCTGCTTGACCTCGGAGGGCGGCGTCGTGTCGCTCAGGATCACGCGGATAAACGAGACGCCCGGCCGCGAATAGCTTTCGACGCGGTCGATATGCGGCAGTTCCTGCAGCTTCTTCTCGATCTTGTCGGCGACCTGTTTTTCCATTTCCGCCGCGGTCGCGCCGGGCCAGGCAACGTCGACGATCATCACCTTGATCGTGAAGGACGGGTCTTCGGCACGGCCGAGGTTGAGGTAGGAGTAGATACCGGCGCCGGCCAGCATGATTATCATGAACAGGATGAGCGCGCGGTGCGTGATGGCCCAGGCGGACAGGTTGAAGCTTTGCATGACGCCGGTACTCCGTCGGTAGGATCTGTCCTGCTTCGCGGACCGCATGCCCGCAAAACGCGGCTAAGTTATTTGTCTTCGATGCTGCGGACCTTGAGTCCGGGTTCGAGCTTCTGCACGCCGAGCGTCACGACTTTCTCGCCGGCGGAAATACCGCCGGTAATGAGCGCGTCATCCTCGCTGAACGACGCGACAGTCACCGGGCGCAGCATCAGCTCTCCCGAATCGCTGACGACATAGACCGACGCGCCGGAGCCGCGGCTGAGCACCGCCGACAGCGGCACCTTTGCAACCAGTGCCTCGCCCGCCGGCCTGAGCGTGACGGTCGCGGTCATCCCGAGCGCAACGCCGTCGTCGGGATCGAGGATCGTGAAACGTGCCGCATAGGTGCGCGTCGCGGGATCCGCCTGCGGCGACAGCTCGCGCAGCCGCGCGGCGTAGCGGCGGCCGTTGCCTGACCAGAGCGTGACGCTCGCCGTCGCCTCCTGCGCCTTCGCAAGCCAGTTCTCCGGCAGCGCAACCACCGCTTCCTTCTCGCCGCGGTGGGCAAGCTTCACCACCGGCTGACCGACCGCGACCACCTGGCCGGGCTCGGCCAATGTCGCCGTGATCACGCCGTCGGCGTTGGCCTTAAGCTCGGCATATTCCAGCTGATTACGTGCAAGATCGAGCGCACGCCTTGCGCGCGCGAGCCGACTCTCGGCTTCGCCCTTGGCGGCTGTCTTGCGGTCGAAATCGGCGATCGACGCATAGCCGCGCGCCTTCAGCGTCTCGTAGCGCTCGAAATCCGCCGACGTCTGGTTGAGATTCGTGGTCGCTGCGGCGAGCTCGGCTTGCGCGCTTTCGACCTGGAGCCGCAGGTCCTCGGGATCCAGGCGCGCGACTACGTCGCCGGCGTGCACGCGATCACCCATGTTGACCAGGCGTGCGACCATCTTGCCGCCCACGCGGAAGCCGAGATCGGTTTCGTAGCGTGCCCGTACGACGCCGACGAATTCACGTGCCGCGTCTTCCGCCTCGTAGGCGACACGCTGCACCTGTACCGGGCGCTCGGCGCGCGGCGCAGGTGCCGTCTCCGCCTCGCAGCCGGCCAGCAGAAGCATGGTCGCCAGTGCGATCAGGGGTTTGGTGAAATCGCGAGGCTGCAGCATGGCGGAGCTCCATTCACTGACTTGTGATAACTGACGAAATCCATTTTTCGTCACAATTGAGGCGTGCGGGATCTTGATCAGGCAAGACATGGGGTTCAGGTCCGGGGGGTGATGGCGCGGAGCGAGAAGCGGATGCCGGCCCTGGCGGCCGCCTCGACGTCTTCTTCGTCTTCGGCCAGGCACTGGCTGATCAGAACCGGGTGCACGAAAGCGACGACGGACCGCATGAAGAGGCGCGACGTCTCGGCAGGATCGACCTTTTCAAACTCGCCGGCCGCGATGCCATCGCGGATGATGAGCTCAACGACATTGCGGATGACCTCCTTGTGCGCCTGGATGGCATCCCAGCTGTCCTCGATCGCCACCAGCACGATGTCGTTGACGCGCTTGTCGGTGAGCAAATTGGCCTTGTGATAGGCCAGGATCTCGAGGATCAGGCGCTCGATACGCTCGCGGGCGGGACCGCGCGAGCGGCCGATCTCCCAGGCGCGCTCGTCGAGTTCGGCGAGGCAGCGCCGGCAGATCGCTTCAACAATGGCGTTCTTCGAAGGGAAAAACCGGTAGACATTCGCCGGCGACATATCGAGTTCCGCGGCAATGTCGGCGACCGTCGTCTTGGCAAAACCCAACTGACGGAACAGCCGGTCGGCCACATCCATGATGCGGTCGCGGGTATCGTCCGGCTTGGTCTTCGGCAGCGCATTCATGGCCGGTGTCCCGGGCTTTCTGACGACTGATGATTTTTATAATTCATCAGTCACAGGTTGTCAACCAGGACTTTCCGGCCGCCGACCCTAGTCGTAGCGGAATTCATCGGGCAGGCGCCTGTAGCTGTGCACGCGCTTGGGATAGTTGCTCCGCTGCGACCGCGTGACCCCGGGCGGGCGCGTGCCGCTCGGCGGTTTGCCGAAGCTGTCGCCGGTCGACGGTGCATTTGGCCCATAGTTCGGCATGCTTTGCGCGAACGAAAAAGTCGTCGCGCTTAGAAGCAGCGCCAAAGCCGAAAGAAGCGTCCTGATAGCCATGGTTCCATTCTCCGGTGCGGATCCCTCTATTGAGAGTCGTCAGGACGCCATCCGGTTCAAACGCGACGGTTGCGCGCCTGCGGGAGTTTCAACGGTCTAGCCCCTGAGGCCTGCCAGCTGCAGCCCTTTCAGAAAGCGCGAGCGATCGGAAGCGGCGGCGAAGACGGTGGTGCGTGCAACGTGATCGGCCGACAGATCGGACTGAAGCCTGAGCGTGCGCGCCAGAGACTCGCGCGCTTCATCAAATCTGCCGAGCAGTCCCAATGAGACAGTCATCAGCCGCCACGCGCCGGCATGCTTCGGATGCCGGGCAACCACTGCGTGGCAAACCGCAACCGCTTCCTCGTATCGTTCGAGCGCGAAAAGGGCCATGTAGCGCACGACGGCTGCATATACCGACAGGAAAGGATCGAACGCGCTGATGCGCCGGGCCCGCTCCACTGCCTGCAAGCCGCGTTCGGGTTCGCCGCCGCAGGCGAGCGCGTAACCAAGGCCGGCATAGCCCAGCGCAAAGCCGGGACTGAGGTCGACGGACCGCGACAGATGGCTGACCGCCTCCTCGGGCCGGCGCCGACGTGCGTGACCGAGGCCGAGCACCAGGTGACCCCAGTGATCCTCGGCGTTGAGCGACAGCGCTTTGGCGCCGGATTCGAGAGCCTTCTCGGTCATCTCGTTGATCGGCGTGCACGATTCCAGATTGAACATGTTCACATGCGTCCACCCCAACAGCGCGTGCGCGCGGGCGCGCTCCTGCCGCGATTCGAGCGTCGAGGCCTGCTGCAGCAGAGACTGCGCGGCCTGCTGTTCACGCGCGTCCATCCGCCACATGTGCGGGAGGGCCTGGGTCACGAGATCCCGTGCGTCCTTCGTCCCGCACGGCTGGCGCCGCAGCCGCATCGCTTCCGCCAGGATAACCTGTGATCCGACCGAATCGGCAATCCGGTCGGTGATCGCATCCTGGCGATCGAAAATCTCGGCAAGCTTCACATCGTGCCGATCGGCCCAGAGATGCACGCGCCGCGTCGCATCGACGAGCTGCGCGGTGATGCGGATGCGGCCGGCTGCCTTGCGCACGCTGCCCTCGAGCACGTAGCGGGTGCCCAGTTCGCATGCGAGCCGGCGGACGTCGACTGTTCCGCCTTTGCAGGCAAAGGTGGAATTGCGGTCGACGACCGAGAACCACTGCTGGCGCGACAGGCCGTTGATCACGTCCTCGGTGATGCCGTCCGCAAGAATTTCCTGTTCGGGGTCGCCGCTGATGTTGTGGAACGGCAGCACGGCAATTGCGGCTTTCCCGGATGCAACGGGTGCAGGTGCGTCCGACCGGACCGCGGCGGGCGGGCGGGCGGGCGCTTCGACCTTCGCGACGAAGCGAAAGCCGCGCCGGTTGAGAGTCCGGATGACCTTCTGGTCGTTGCCGTTGTCACCCACGGCGCGCCTTGCGGCACTGACGCGGGAACTCAGGGCCGCATCCGAAATGGCACGGCCGTTCCACACCACGGCGACCAACTCGTCTTTGGTGACGATTCGGCTGTGGTTGCGGACGAGATGAACGAGCAGATCGAAGACCTGGGGCTCGACGGGCACAGGCACGCCATCGCACCGCAGCTCATGCCGCGCGAGATCGATTTCGAAATTTGCAAAACGGAAATCCAAGACGATCCTCGCATGAGATTGCACCCCGCGCAGCCGCGCCGGCCTTATCATCCGGTGGATCCGTCGAGTGTGACGGACATCACACTTGTCCGGTTCTTGTGCGGCCGGGTCGATGCAGAAAAAGAGGGCCGCCAAGTCATGGCGGCCCCATGGCAGTCAGGCTTGCTCGGGAGGGAATGATTTAGCTCTGACTGCCAATTCCGAAATCGTAGGGAGCGGCCACGGGAGCCGGGGCCGGGACGTAGGCCCTTGCATCGAAGGCATGGTGTGCATCGACGCGCTTGCCCGCATAGCGGGCCGTCGAGTGCGTGCCAGACGCAGACGAGACGTATTCAAGATCGTTCTCGTACGCAAATGCAGGCGCGACGGCCGACAGGGCAATGGCTGATGCAAAGGCGATCGTAGTGACTTTCACGGTTGAACTCCGTTGTGTTTGGGCAAGACGAAAATCTTGCGGGCGCGGCTTGTCGCGCAAACTCGCGGCGCACGCAAGACATAACGCATCACAAAATCCCTTTTTCCGTTCACACAAATGTCATGCCGCGCAAAAAGTTTCGTCGTGTCGCGCCGTCATGCGCGCAAAACATTTTTGCCATGCGTTCAGCGCGCGCGAACTCGCAGTGACGGCGGTTTCCATTCATGCGGATGATCGCGTCGATCAATCGACGTGAATCGTCCATCGATGCGAGTTCGATTTTGATTCGATCCGGTTGTCAGAGATAACTCCACCACCATTCGGTACGGCGGCGCTTGATGCCGGCGAACCAACTGCAGAGCGGGTGGAGCACGACGACCACCGATAGCCATACTGCATAGACGCCGGCAAGACTCAGCCCGAATGCGGCGGGCCTGTTCCGGGCCGGCGGGCCGAGCAACATGCCGGCGTCGCCGATCGTCGCCCAGGCGAAGACAATCGCGAGAGCGTGCAGCAGAAAAATGTGCAGGACGTAATAGAAGAACGGCACGCGCCCGAAGGTTGCGATCCACCGCGCAACCGGGCCGCGGACCCACTCGAAGCCCGCCACCAACATCAATGCCGGCCCGAGTGTCATGCCGAGGTAGAGCAGCGACGGCGGATATTTCTCGCAATTGATGAAGGAGAGCACGGTCGCAAGCGGCGTGGTCTGCGCGGTCCACGGCGCCGGGTCGCCGTAGAGGTTGCTGGCGCGCAGCGCGACAAAGCCTGCGGTCACCGCCGCTCCGAGCAGGAAGAGCTGCCGCGCACGCGTTGCAGGTTCCTGCAGGAACACAGGTGCCAGCGCAAAACCCGCCGCCATCACGCCGACCCAGGGGATCAGCGGATAGAGCACGAAGAACTTGACCCCCGGCGCGATATCGAATGTCCCCGGCTGGTGCAGGATATTCCACAACGGTGCGGCGACCCCGAGCTGCTCGGCCCTGAGCGTGTCGAGCGCGTTGTGGCCCACGATCATGGCGAGCCCGATTGCGCCGATTGCGCGGCGCGGCAGATGCACGAAGGCCGCCAGCGCGACCATCGACACGCCGATCGCGGAAATGACCTGGGCGACGAACAGATTGAAATGCAAGTCGAAAGTCCAGCCCAGCCGCACGAGCGTGAACTCGATCGCCACCAGCCAGATGCCGCGCGTGAGCAGAAACCGGCTGACGTCGGAGGTCGTGCGCCCCTGCATGCCGTAGAGGTACGCGGAAATTCCCGCCAGGAAGATGAACGTGGGGGCGCAGAAATGCGTCACCCAGCGCGTGATGAACAGCGCCGGCTCGGCGACGTCGCGCGGGTTGAATCCGCCATTGGCAAAGAAATCGCGTGTATGGTCGAGCGCCATGACGACCATCACAAGGCCGCGCAGGGTGTCGATGGATTCAAGGCGCGGGCGCGGGAGCGCCACGGCCGCTGGTGTCAAAGACGTTTCAGATGCCGAAGCGGTTGGCAACGCAGCCCGCCGCGAGGCATCAAATGCGACAGTCATCACAAATTTTCCGTAGACGATATTTCAGGTCGGGCTGCGCATGTGGTGCACCGCAGCACCGTTCTCAAGAGGCGAGCGCATCACAACATTCCGGTTTGCAATCACGGAAATGTCAGCCCGAAGCTGCATGAGCGGAGCGCTCACGTGTTGATTTCACAAATCTCGCTGATGGAAATCATCAGCGGCAGCGATGGAAGCGAAACGAGCGCGGCCGCGCACTCTACTCGGCGGCAGAACTGACGGCGCCTGCCAGCGACCCATTTGCATCCGGCACGGCTTTGAACGGCGGCGGAACGCCAACCCTCTGCGAAACCGGCAATGGCTTGGATTCAAGCTGACCGCTCACGAAAACCAGCACTCCAAAAAGCAAAGTCCCTACAACGAGGACGTAGGGCAGAATCGGCATTCGCATCAACTTCTCCAAATCGATTTTTTTGGGATGCGGGGAGGTACCATTTGCACGGCCCGTTGGATAGGGCATGCGTAAGTTGAGCAGCCATGCCCTGCCGGTATGGTTACGCGGCGCAGCCCACGCTCCCGCTGACTCCGATTTCAGTCGGGCGGGGCTTTGCCTGTTTCATCATAAATCTCCCTGCCCCGGAGCTCCTACCCCCCTGCCCCTTCAGCGCAGTTACATTCAGTCGAACTTGGCCGGCGACGAGAAGGGCCGCGTTGCGTCGACCACGAACATGACGAGTTGATCGAGGTCGGCGCTGCCGCTGCTGGCAACCTCCATCGGCGTATCCGCGCCATGGCCCGGCACCGACTGGCCGACCTCGACATGCATCGTTCCGTGCGGCGTGCGCTGGCTCATGCGGCCCGCGAGCACATAGAACGCCTCCGACCCCGGATGGCTGTGCACGGACGTCTTGGCGCCGGACGGGCCCCTGGCGCGGTTGATGCGCAACAGATATTCCGGCGCGGTCAGCGGCGGGATCGGCCCGACCTCGGTCACCTTGCTGCCGCCTGCCGTGCTTCCGCCTTTCGGCCCCAGCGTGAACAGCCACACTTTGCCGGCGACCTCGGCGGCAAGCGATGTCGGACCGGCAGCAGCCTTCGCCGCCGCGAGCGTTCCGAAATTCTCGATGCGCCAGTACAGCGGTCCCGGCGGCAACTGCTTGACTTTCACTTCGGTGACGGGTTCGACGACAAGCTTGCTTTGCGCCGCCGCGGTCGAGGGAGCCGACGCAATAGCAAAAAGCGATAACGCCAGCGCGAAGGCAGTTCCGGCATTCCGTGTCATTGACTGCATGGTCGTGGTCCATGTGGAAAATTCGGCTGGCCCGACCTTTCCCGCGCTGCGGGACCGCCGACTATGCGATTTCCGCCGGCGCTATGCAGAAACCGCAGGAAACGTGGTAGTCTTAACGTTGGGGCAGCGACGAATGGTCGATGAAGAAAGTTGACGCGCCAAAGCCCGACGCCAGCCAGCTGGCGGAAGGCCTGACCCCGGCGGCTCTGCCTGCCGACCTTGTCCGCGCGCTCGACTGGCTGCGCAGTCATCTTTCGGATCCTGTCGACCTCGACCTGCTCGCCTCGGTCGCCGGCGTGCGCCCGCGCACCCTCGAGAGCCACTTCAGGACATTCCTCGGCACGACCCCGCTCGGCTGGCTGCGTCAGACGCGTCTTGCCAATGCCCGGCGCGCACTCGAGAGAGGCGGCCCCGATGCGACGGTGACTCAGATCGCGCTGGCCAGCGGCTTCGGACAGCTCGGCCGCTTCGCGGCCGAGTATCGTGCGTTGTTCGGGGAAACGCCGTCGGCAACCCTGCGGCGCAACCGGTCCCCTGACGAAGGCGGCGACGAACCCATCGATGACGAAGCCTTTCGCCTCACCTGGCAGGCCATTCCCAGCGTGTTCGCGATTGCTCCCCGCGAGTGCTCGGAAGCGATCACAACACTTGAAAGCGCGCAACAGCTGGCGCCCGGTTATGGATTGCCGGTTGCGCTCACGGCATGGTGTCTCGGCCAACGCGCCGCGCATGGCTTCAGCTCGATCCCCGAACAGGACCGCACCAAGGCGCTGCAACTGGTTGCCCGCGTGCGGACGCTCGCACCTGACGACGCGTTGACACTGACGTTGGCGAGCGGGGCCCTGACGCTTGCACACCGTCTCGATGACGCGGACCGGATGCTGGAGCGCGCGCTGGCACTCGATCCGTGGCTGCCCTACGCCTGGATTCGCCGCGGCTGGGCATCCACCTATGTCGGCGATCCGGGGGCCGCCTTCCGCGAACTGAGCATTGCGCTGCGTCTCGCGCCGGTCGGGCCGATGCGGCAGATCGCCTTCATCGGAATAGGCTGTGCGCATTTTGCCTGCGAGCGCTACGAGCGCGCGGCACGCTGGGTGCAGAGCGGGACTGAATCTTTTCCCGGTGCGATATGGGCGGACCGCATATCCGTTGCGTCCGCGGTCCATGCCGGGACCAAAGCCGAAGCGCGTCGCATTGCGCGGCGGCTCATGCGCGCGGACCCAGACCTGACTGTCGAAAGAGCGAGGAGCGCCTGGCCCTTCCCGCCGGCCTTTATGGTGCGTCTTGCCGACGGCCTCGCAACCGCCGGCGTGCCGCGGAACTAGACGCGGAGCATGCCTGGCCTCAGGGTCGGGACCGAACCGCTTCTCCTAGGACGACGAACCCCATGGAGGCATCGTCGCAAGACTGGACGTCAGATCGGCGGCTCTGACCCGGCCGTCAACGTCACCGTCTTCGTCGATGTCGACGCCGCACCAATCGCCGGAGCGCACAAGAATCCTGACATTGGCATTTTTCGGCACGCGGCTGTCAGGCTTGCAGCCTGTCCCGCCGCCTCCGCCGTCACCCTGGACGACCGGCGTTGAGCGGATCGCGAAGCGGCGTTCGTCGAAAATTTTCCGGTTGCGGGCTTTGTCGACCTCTCCTGCTCCCCACGCGCCGATGCCCGATACACCTGGGTTCTGCAGGTTCGTATCGACGTCGAGGCCGGTTGCGCATTTGCCGGGTGGCCCGAACCAGCGACGGTCGACCTGGTTCTGAAACAGATGCCATTGCCCGCTGTTGTAGAAATCGACGGTTTCCGCATGCGCCCGCGATGCCGATATCCAGTTGTACGCCACGAGCTTTTCCTGCCGGAGCGTACGGTTGACGAACCCGTTGCCGTAAACCCCGATCGCATAATGGCCGCCGACCGTCCGGTTCATGTGGCGGAAGTATTCGAGAACGGCGTCCCACGCGATTTTTGGTCACGTTGAAGTCGACGCCGAAATAGATGGCGGACCCTTCAGGCTGCCCGACCAACTTCGCCTGATCGAGCGCGGCCTTTGCATCGGCGGCGGCTTCCGCCCTTGCCGAGCCGCTATCCTCGAGTCCGCTCATAAATTTCTCGGGAAGATTGTTCCGATACTGGTAGAGCGAGACGATCGAGAGACCGTTTCTGATCAGTATCGTCGGCTCGCGAACGCCGTCGATCATGTTGCCGTCCGAGGCCATGACCTTCTCGCGCAGGCCCGGCTGCGGCTTGCGCGCGAAGAAGCGCACGACGACCTTCACGTTCTGGGCGGCAAGCCTCGAGGCGAACTTCGCGGCGTTGTTCGGCGTGTCGATGATGGCAATGTTTCCCGGATCGTTGGGTTGACCAACCGCCGAATGGCCCGGCACCAAAGCGCTCGCAAGCAGGCCCCTGGTGAATGTTCGTCGCGATACGATCGGCATCGCCCGGTTATGTCCCCAGCTGTCGTCCCCGATGCTCAGCCTTTTTGACGAGCTTTGATCTCGCCATATGTGGCCAGCGCGCGTTCAAATGTATCATTGAAGAGCCACATCGAATCGAGAATTTCGCGCATGGTCGCGGACGTTTTCGCCCGGTCGGCCTTGCCGAAGGCGAACATGCTGTTGTTGCGCAAGTATCCCATGATTCGCGGCTCGGAAATCCTGTAATTGGGCAAATTTCCCGAATTCAGCGCGGCTTTGGCCGGGCTCGGAATGATCTGGATCAGCTCGAAAAACCGCATCTGGTCGATCGGATCCGGCAGAGCCTTCATGATCGCCGGTATTTTCGCGAACAGGTCCGCGTGCGCGTTCATGAGGCCGTTTCGCACGGCGGTCCAGTGATTGTATCGCTGATCCGAATTGCCGACCCGCGCCTCTTCCCTGTCGTCGCGGGCGTTCAGTTTCGGATCAAGCGCCGCGACAGACTTCTTGATGGCCGCCCATTTCTTCCGACCGTTCTTGTCCTCGGACACGCCGGTCTGGAAACTTCCCTTGTAGGCGTTCGATCGCGCATTGCCGATGTTCTGGTTGCCGTCCGTTTCGGCAAAGAAGACGGCAAGGCTGATGCGGCCCGCGACTTCGGCATGCGCGGCATCGAGGCCCTTGACCCGCGCGATGACGGTGCCGAGATCGACGACGTCCTTAAACGGCGTCTCGGATTTCTGCGCATTGGCGGGCGGCGCCTGCATGACCGCGAACAGCGCCTTGTACTCATCAATCAGCGGCTCATTGTCGGCATCGAAATAGGCCGGAGGTATTCTGTACTTGTTCGGCCTTCCGATTTTCGACGGCAGCACGTCGGTGAGGTCCTTGTACGCGCCCATCATCTCGACGCGCGCAAGATAGAGCGCCTGCCCCGGCTTGTCGGGCAGTGCCTGCTTCGCGTTGATCTGTGCGCGGCGTTCGGCGAGGATCGCTTTGAACTCCTGCACGGACTTGTTGTACGCGTTGAGCGCGTCCATCTGCGCCGGCGTGAACGCGACAGGCTGACCGAGGGCACCGGACATCAAGCCCGGAGCGCCGTTATCGGGCCTGAGCGCGGCCAGCCATGCGAGGCCGCACAGCCCAATGACCGTCAACAGACGATGATGAGTCACACCACGCACGCTCCGTATTCGGCTCAGGCATCCCGGCAACGTCACTGATCGTCACATGATAAGTGACGCAGTCGACCGCAGCAATTCGGCGATTCGCGTGCCGAATCCTGCCGCATTTCAGCACGTACAACTGGCCAAGATGTATTTTCTGACGATCGATCCTCGGTCAGACGCGGCTGGGCCGGCCATACCCGGTCGCAACGGTGCTCGTCACGCGCGCGGGCCACAATTTCAAGACGTCTCCGGAAACACACATGAACCCTTTTCGCAAAGTTTTCTCGTCACGCTTGTTTATCTCTTCCGTTTTCCTCCGAACAGAGGACGACGGGCAATGAAAAAGCTGTCATTCGCTGTTCGATGCCATCAATTCCCTCATTCGCGGGCGCGAAGTACCTGTGACTACTTCGCTGACATGTCGTCAGCGGCAAGCGTCTTCGACGACCGAGATAATGGCTTTCGAGTTCGAGACAGGAACGCGGCTGATGAAAAAGGCAATTTTTACACTGACTTTCGTTGCGTCACTTGTGGCCGGAATCATGGTGCTAGCCACGGCAGGGGACGCGTTGGCGAACGCAAACGAAAACCTATTCGACCGGCAACCCGGCACTCTACGTCACGTCCCAAGCGATCGGGCGTGGGTACGCGAAGTGCACAATGACCGCGGCCGAGTTTCTGGAGAAAAAAACAAGGACAATGATCGGGACAGGCACAAAAGCAAAAAGTCGAAAAAGAAAAGGGACAAACATAAAGGCCGCGATACGTATAAAGACAGTGCATGCGGCGGCAAGAAGAAATGCCCTCCTCAAACAGGCGTTATAAAAAAGCCCGTGCAGGGGACCCCACCGATCAGTTCGGGCGGCGGCGACAAAAATGGTGGCAGCACCGGCGGCACTCCGACTATGACCGATCCCGGCTACGGCCAGTTGCCAAAAGGCGGCTCACCTGGGGCTGGCTCGCCGGGCGGGCCGTCGAGGGATCCTGTCGATCGCGGATCTGGGGCGACGATAAAGCAAAAGTGAAAGGTGATAGCGACCTGCGTGCGGTGATAAGAGGCTCGTACCGCTAGTTGGATCCGATGCCGGCGAGCCGCCGGGCACGCCGGATCAGGAGCAGAGCCCCCGCAATCGCGGAGCCGATGACGATGATCAATGCGGGTCCGGGCTCAATGGTCCGCTCCCGCCAGGGACCCGCCTGAAATATCATATGGAGCCACAACAGACCGGCGGCGATCACAAAAATGCTTGCCTGCAGATAGTGATCGACACGCTCGCATTGCGGAGTGCGCCTTTCGACCGACCGCCCTGCAAGATAAAGTCCCAGTCCGGCAAGAAGGGTCGTCATCGCGATTGCCGACGCGATGCCCACCAAGGATATGACCTTGCAGAGCGCGATGCCCGGCACCAGGAATGCGAGAACGATCACGGCCAGTGCAATGGCACCGGACTGCCACCGAAATCTGATCGCCGGGCGCATGTCCGTCTCTCCGGGCCGAGGCTTTGCAATAGCGATCGTAGCTTCAACGCATTAACCCAAGCCTCAAAGGCATCGGCGCATTTAAGCCATCGCATTAATGTCCGCTTAGTTTAAGCGCTTGCGCGGCCGACGGACGTCGACGCGACCGCGGGGCTCGAGGCCATTCGTCCTCAGGCTTATCGGCGCAGTCCGCCGATGCTGGTGCCGCTGGAGCCGCTGATGGACGTCGCGCTGGACCCGGTGATCGATGTGCCTGTCGAGCCGACTACCGGCGTGCTGGGTGCCACCGCCGCGTTGCTGGGCACCGTGCCGCCGATGGAGGTGCCAGGTGGGCTGCTGCGGCGTAACGGGGCCGGCCGCGGCATTGCAAACGGATCGGATGGCTGAATGTCCGGGCGGGCCACGGCCTTGCCGCGCGCGTGATCCTTTTTTGCCAGGCACTGCCGGATGAACCTGCTTCTCTTCTTGCCGACATAATGCTGACGCGCGGCATCCTGCTCGCAGGCTTTGCTCGCGGCAGCAGCGCTGTCTGCCTCAGCCGCGAGTACCGTTGGTGACGACAAACCGATAGCCGCGCCACCCAGCAAAAGAGCCGACATCAGCAAGAATGCTTTCGACATGTTGGAACTCCGCCGTGCAGGGTTCACTCGGTGCACCACCTAAGTATGCCGTCGGATGTCCGTTCTCCATGGGCCGATCTGTCATGCGTGTCATGCCCAGGCCTGCGCCGGCCGGCTGCGCTACCTGGCCAATCGCCTTGCTGCAAAAGCGGCCCCGGGGCGAAGCGCTTCAGGCCATTCGAGCCTTCAGGTAGGGCCGTACCTCCGTAATTCTCCCTACGGACATCATCTGAATTTTTCGCTGTCGCCCAAGGTGTTAGCCATTGCGGAGCGTTCAGGTTCGCAAAACGTCGAGGTCGTCCATGACACAGGTCTATGTCGCCTGCTCCAGCGCCGTGCATCAGGCCTGGCACGATTTCATCGATACTTTGTTCGATCCCTACCGGCCCGAGCTTCACTACATGCGCGGTCCCGGCCCGAAGTGGCGGGCGAAGAACGAAGGCGCGGTCGCGCAGCAATAGGGCCTGACATCCTCGCACCTCTGCAGATTGCCCGGGCCGCAGTCCATTGACGCTGCCCGGTGGTGACCGCATCCTCGCGCGGGGGCGTAAGAATGACGATCGGCTCAGTGCTGAAAATCGGCCTCGGCATCGTCTGCTTCGGGTTCGGCGCGGCGTGCTTGATTGCGGCCCTCAGCATCCTACCTTTCATTTCACTGTCTGATGCCGCAATCCCCGGAGCGTTCATGGCGCTCGCGGTCATATTCCTGTCGATCACCTATTTGCTGCTGCGACGGGTACGCTGGCACATCGATCAATCAAGGTGACGTGGCGTCGGAGTAATTGTGACCTCTATTCGATCACCGCATCGGCCGTCGTGAGCAGATTGGGCGGTACGGTAAGACCGAGTGCCTTGGCGGTCCCGAGATTGATCGCCAGCTCGTACTTGGTCGGTGCCTGCACCGGAATGTCGGCTGGCTTCTCGCCTTTGAGGATGCGGTCGACATACCCGGCGGCGCGCCGGAACTGATCAACCAGATCAGGTCCGTAGGAGATGAGACCCCCGGCAGTGACGAACTCCCGGTCGAAATAAATCGCCGGCAGCCGGTATTCCGCTGCAAGCTTGATGATGCGATCACGATGAATGTAAGCCAGCCCGCTCGCAGCAAGGATGAGACCACCATTTGAGGAACTCGCGAAGGCCGTAACCGCGCGCTCGATTCCGGCGGCATCGCGCAAGTTTACGTGAATAATCTCGACCCTGAGCGCCGGTGCCACGGCCTGGATCACTCCGAGCTGGGCGACACCCGTAGGAGTGCCCGCATCCCGAAGCACTGCTGCCCGCGTCAGACCCGGCACGAGCTGCTTCAGCAATTCCAACCATTTTCCGCTGATCGCATATTCGAATGCCATGAAACCGGTAACGTTGCCACCCGGCCGCGCCAGACTGTCCACGAAGCCGGCGCCGACGGGATCGGCAACCACTGCGAACACGATCGGCACCGTACGGGTCGCCCGCAGCAGCGGCCCCACGCTTGATGCGCCGGGAGCAAAGATGACATCGGGCGCGGACGCAGCCAGCTCGGTCGCATTCTTGCGCACGGCATCGGGATTTGCAGTCGCCCAGCGGATGTCGATCTGCAAGTTCTCGCCGGTTTTCCACCCCGATTGCGCCAGTCCTTCCCGGAAGGCGCCAAGCCAGACCTGATAGTGGGTATCGTCCGCGGTCGCGGGCAGCAGCACGCCAATGCGGCGCATCCGTTCGCCTTGTTGCGCGTATCCCGCGAGCGGGCCCGCAGCCACCGCAGCGCCAAACACAACGATAAATTCGCGCCGTCTCATTTGCCCGCCCCCAAGGCCAGGACATGGACTTCGTGCAGATCGATGCTAGCCCCTGGGCTGATCCCGGTGAAGCAGCCCGATTTCCGTCTTGGAAAGCGCATGTTTTCAGGGGGAACCAAACAGGCGTGCTCAATGTTTCAGCGCTATGATCGAAGCGGCCATGTACATCGGCATCGGCCTGCTGGCGGGCTGCCTGATCGCGGTGAGCGTCGTGCCTCTTGTCCACGAGCGCGCCGTGCGGCTGACCGCCAGGAAGTTTGAGGCGGTTCTCCCACATTCGATTACCGAAATTCAGGCAGACAAAGATCTGCTGCGTGCGGACTTTGCGATGTCGACGCGGCGCATGGAAATAGCAGTCGAGCAGCTGAGAACCCGCGCCGCCAGCCAGCTCGCCGAACTGGGCCGGAAGGCCGATATCATCAACCGGCTCAAGGCCCAGCGTGACAACCTGAAGGTCGAACTGATCTGTGCCCAGGCAGAAACTGCAGCGCTCAAAAGGCAGCTTGCCGGACCGCGCAGGCCGGCGGAGCCGAAGTCAGACGTTCGCACGCTCTTGCGCCGATGGATGCCGCACAGTGTCTATCACTGATCAGGCGGCCGCATCCTCGTGGATGTCCTGCACCTTTTTCTTTGGCGGCGGCAATGACACGGTGTCGTCGAAGATGGACCGGATGAGCGAATTTTCCGTCAGATACCTGTGGTATTGCGCTACGACGGCTTTTGCCTCGTTGAGCGTCGCGAGCCGCCACTGAATTTCGAGATTTTCGTTTCCGGTAATGCTCTCGACAATCCGGCGTTCTTCGACGAGGAGCTTGAATTCGCTCGGCTGATCGGGATCGTCCACGTTGCCGTTCAGACGTGTCGCGAAATCTATACGCCCGGTGGCCACCCAGTCCCGTTTCACGACGCCTTGCGACGGCGACTTTTTCCAGCTTTTCCAGGAATCGGAATTGGTCATAAATGTCAGCACGTGAGCCATGGCTGCACCCTTTCCCCTGACGATGGATCCGGATGTTGCGGAAGTCCCGGTTCTCGTAACGCAAGACGAAGCGGTATGGTTTCAATGCGTCCCTGACGCTCTCGGCTGGGCGGTAACGGGGGATGGGAAACGCCAGGACAGCGCTTATTCGATGAGCTCGTCAGCACGCGTGACGATCGACGGCGGCAAGGAAAGTCCGAGGGACTTCGCAGTCCTGATATTGATGACCAGCTCGAACTTCACGGGTTGTTCGATCGGCAACTCGGCGGGCTTTGTCCCGCTCAGCACTTTTTGCACATAGCCCGCCAGGCGCCTGGCCTCGAAAGTTCGATTTGGCCCGTATGACAACAATGCGCCGCTGGCGGTGAACTCCCGCCACGCGGCAATAACCGGCAAACCCTTTTCTTGCCCGTATTGGGCAAACCTTGGCGCCAGAAAGTTCGTCAATCGCGAAGCAACGATGAACAGGCTGTCTGCCTTGTCGGCGCTCGCATTGCGCAGCACCGTATCCAAATCTGTCGCGCTTTTAATGGCATACGGAATCAGTTGAATGCCAAGCGCATCCGCTCCGCGCTTGGCGAAGGTCAACTCGTCATCAAGATGCAGCGGGTTGAAAACCGCAGCCACGCGTTGCGCTGCCGGCGCTACCTCCTTCAGCAATTCTATCCGTTTTGCCGCCATTTCATCGGTAAGAAATGTGACCCCGGTGAAATTCTTTCCCGGCTTGGCGAGAGATGCCGCAATTCCCGTTCGTACCGGATTGTCGCTGACGCCTCCGATCACGGGAATGCCGCCACTCGCCTCGAAGAGCGGCGTGATGACGTCGCCGCCCAGGGCGACCAAAATGTCCGGCTTTTGCGCGGCGAGTTCGGCAGCCAATTCCGCAAGCCGCTCGGATTTGCCATTGGCGTAACGGAAGACAATTTCGACGCTGCGGCCCTCGACCAGCCCGATGAGCGCAAGCGCATCTTTCAATGACTGATCGATCGGGCCCAGGTTCGTGCCGCCGTACACCAGCCAGCCAATTCGTGGCCGGCGCTTCTGCGCGATCGCCGCAAGCGGCCATGCAATCACCGACCCGCCAGCAAGTGAAAGGAAGTCGCGCCGCTTCATTGCCGCCTCGAGACTGAAAAGAGAATCATCGTACCAGTTGGCAGCCCTGCAAGGCTAGGCAATGGCCGCTGTGCGCGCACACGATCTGCGATTCAATCAGCAAATGTCGGCCTGACCGCCGATTCACCGCATCGGCGGAAAGCGTGGGTGAGCGTTGCCCTGATCGCTCACCTTATTGTGACGGTGATTTTCTTCGACACGACGGGCGGGCTGAACGGGTAGTGCTTGGCATCACCCAGAACGAGCTGGAGCGTGTGCTTGCCCGGCGGCAGGTCGATGCGCGCTTCCGTCTGGCCTGCACCGAAGTGGAGGTGGTTCTTGTCCTGCGGTATCGGCTCGTTCGGCTCCAGAGGCGACTTCACATCGATGAGCAGATGATGGTGGCCGCTGTTGTCAAAATCGTCTCCGGCGTGGGTGACCCCCATGTTGCGCAGACCGAAGCGGCACCAGAACGTGCCCTTGATGACCGTGCCGTCCTGCGGCCACACGAAATAGAGATAGGCGTCCTTGTGCGCCGGCCTTCCCTGGGCATGGGACACTGCCGGCAGCAGCAGCAGCACCACTGACAGCACTGCGGTTCGTGTGATGTGCATGACATGCCTTCTCAAGGTGAGCGGACGACGCGAAACCCGTGCGTCGGATAACGGACGTTCGTATCGTAGTGGTCGCGGCTCGCCGGCCGGGCATAACTCAAGTCATTCCTCCACGAGCCCGAGCGGATCACGCGCGAGGAGCACTCGCTGTCGAGCCAGGCGGAACCGTCGGTGGGAGCCGAGTGATAGGTTTTGTGCCAGCAGTCGCTGACCCACTGGCCAACGCCGCCGCCCATGTCATACAGACCGAATGGATTGGGCTTGACGCTGCCGACCTTCAGCGGCTGCGTCGCATCGTGGCTCTCGTCGCATCCCTTGCAGTTGGCCACGCCGGCCGCCGGCTGGTCGCCCCACCAGAATTTGGTCTGCGTCCCCGCGCGCGCGGCGTATTCCCATTCGGCCTCGCTCGGAAGGCGGTATTGCTTTTGCGTAATGCGCGAAAGCCACTCGGTGAACTGTTGCGCGTCGTTCCAGCTCACGTTGGTGACGGGCGCATCGCCCTCGCCCGTTGCCTTGTAGGCGCACGCGTTGGCAGCGACGCACTGATTCCACTCGCGGACCGTCACCGGGAACTTGCCGATGGCAAAGGGTTTGACTTTCACCTGATGGATCGGCTTCTCGGACGGATCGTCATTGCTGCCCATCGCGAAGGTGCCGCCGGGAAGCGTCACCATTTCCGGTTCGCTGACCGCCTGCACCTCGGGCGTCTGTGCCGAAGGAGCCGTGGCGGTTTGCGGCGCAGCCGTAGCAGGTGACGGCCGCGTCTCCGCATTGGACGCCGGCGGCGCGACCGCCGTGACATAGTCTTTGTCTCTGGCCGCGCCGGCCGTCTGCGCCGGAGGGGGCCCCGCGGCGAGATGCTTCGGCTGCCAGACGAAGACATACCAGGTTGCAGCGGCGGCGGCCGCGCCTACGATCAGGCTCACGCTCAGGATGACGGCGAGCGCAAGTCCAGGCATGGGGCGCGCCTTGATGACGGCGGCGGGATCCGGCAGCACCCTGTAGACCCTGATGGGATCGGTGATGTTCTTGACCTGGCGATCGCCGAGCGACTGATAACCGCAAACCAGTTTGTGTTTGACCTGTTCGTAGACTCCGCCAGAAATGTAGAGGTCTCCCGGGTTGGCAATGCCCTCGAGCCGCGCGGCGATGTTGACGCCGTCGCCGTAGATATCGTCGGGTTCGACGATGACGTCGCCGAGGTTGATGCCGATGCGGTACTGGATCCACTGTTCCCGCGGCAGCGCCGCGTTGCGCCCGACCATGCTCTGCTGGATGACGATGGCGCAGCGCACGGCCTCGACAGGGCTGTCGAACATGGCGAAAAAGCCGTCGCCCGTGCTCTTGACGAGCCGTCCGTGATGCTCGGCGATCGTGGGCTCGATGAGCTCGCGCCGGTGGCGCTTGACGCGCGCGTGCGTCCCCTCCTCGTCGATCGTCATGAGGCGGCTGTAGCCGGAGATGTCGGCGGCCAGAATCGCCGCGAGACGCCGTGGCGATCCGTCAGCCGGATAGGACCCATCTCTCCCCTGGCGGATGTGATGGATCTCGCCCGACATTTGCCAGCTCCTTCCACCCCCCGGAATTTTCAGGCGTCGCGAGCAGGATCGGCCACGCACAAAGCCAATCGCGCGCAATCTTAGGTCTCACCCCCGCCATTGTCACGTGACGTAGCTCACCCTGCCGGATGCTCGATGCTCGATGCTCGACGGCCGGCGACGCGCGATCGCCCGCGACGAACCGCAAGCATGTGGAGCGCGCGGTGCGTTCACCGGTAACCGGATAAGGGAACGGTGAGGCTGATGTGCACGCCCGATGTCGACGCGTCGACGACGATCCTGCGATAGAGATGCCATGTCGTGTGGCCGAGGACCGGCAGCACGACCAGAAGGCCGAGAAAAAACGGCAGGCATGCGACCACCAGCAGCAGCACGACGATGATCGCCCAGCCGATCGCCACCACGGGGCTCGCGATCACCGCGCGAACGCTCGTGAGCATCGCCGTCACGACGTCGATGTCGCGATCGAGCAGCAAAGGGAACGACACAAAGGTGAGCGCGAACAACGCAACGGATAAAACGGCGCCGACAGCATGCCCCAGGACCAGAAACAGAAGGCCGTTGGAGGCCATCGTCAGCGCGACGAGGAAATCGTCGAGCGTCGGAAACGCATGCGTCCCGAGAAACAGCACGACCAGCGCGCGGACCAGGCAGATCCAGGCGATGAAAAACAGCACGGTGACGACGCCCATCCAGGCGAGCCGGCTGTTGCGCCGCTGGAAGACGGCGCCGAGCACGGCACCCCACGACAGGGCAAGCCCCGCTTCCAGGCGGCGGCTGACTTCATAGAGTCCGACCGCGGCGAAGGGACCGATCAGCGCGAAGGCGGCGGCGAGCGGATAGGCGAGATAGCCGAGACCGAGCGCAGCCGCACCGAGCACGACAACGATGCCGCCCGCCGCATAGAACGCGCCGAACGCGAGACCGTAGCCCGGCGCCGCGCGGAAATCGCGCAGGCCCTGCGCCCACGCCTCGTTGACGTCAGCAATGCCGACGGCGCGCACGGTCGGGTAAGTCCGGTGCTGCTCGCTCATTGTCGTCTTTCACCTCGCGGATGAAAGTCTGCCCGGCTGCGAGACACGGCCCTTGCCAGTCTACACCCGCAGCGGCCGGAGTCGGATGCAAACGCTGTCACGATTTGAGCGAAAGGTATTCCGATCGGGGTGAAGCCGCGTGCGCGCGCCGCCGCCGTGCCGCCCGGACGCCGATCCGCCGGTGCCGGCGGCTGCCAATTTGCCGATGCCCGGACGCGCGTCGTGGCCGCACGGCATGGACGGGGAGAGCGCGGCGCCGACGCGCCGCGTTATTCCCCGACGTCGGCGGACGGAATGCGCGCTTCGTGAAAGCGACGCTCGTACATCGCATAGGCTTCGCGCACGAGGATGTGCGTTGCCACCTCGTTTTCGGTGCGCCCGAGTTTTCCGAGCGTCGCCAGCAGAGCCAGGTAATTGAACGTTTCCAGCGGCAGCGTGAGACTGAGTGCTCGCGCTTCCGAACGGTTTTCAGGACGGGCCATTACGTTACGCCTCTCACTACCCCTCTTGTTTTATAACCGCGTTATTATGGCATTATAACCCTTGCCGCGCGAATCGAATCATGAAACGCTTTGATTCGGCGATGGATTTCGGTCGGCGGGGCGTTCCCGAATTGTGAGACAAAAAGGCGTGCGGGACCGCGAAACCGGTTCTCTGCGGCCCAATGCGGGACGTAACGCCGGCCAGCCGTGACGGGTTGTTGCAGTCCGATCGCGCGATGCGGGTCGATGCCGGGCGGCGTTGCGTTTGAACGGCATCGATGGGCGCGGCCAGCCGCAGGAACCCGGCATTCGCTGAGCGAGCGCTCCCGCGAGCGGCGTTCGACCTCGCCCTGCCCGCGGCCCAGCCCGGCCGCGTCAACTGGTCACGAGGCCAAACATGACCATCGAAACACCCGGGAAGAATTCCCGCGAAACCTGGACCGCCGAGCGCATCGCGCAGCTCAGGAGCGGCGTCAGCGCCGGCCTCACCTGCGCACAGATCGCCGACGCGATCGGCGTCTCACGCAACGCCGTCATCGGCAAGCTCAACCGCCTCGGTCTGTCGCGTGGGCGAAGCCCCGCGGCACCGCGGCCGCGCAACGGCGGTTCGCTCCGGCGGCCGCAGGTGCTGACGCAGCGACTGATGCTCAAGGCGATTTTCGCATCCGCGCCCGTTGCCGACGATGTCGTCAGCGCCGAGCCCTGCTCGCTGCTCAACCTTGCGCCGCGCAAATGCCGCTGGCCGATCGGCGGCGCCGCTGCCGCCGGTTTCACGTTCTGCGGCAATGCCACGGTCGATGGAATGTCGTACTGCGCCGGCCACGCGCGCATGGCCTATCGCGGATCATCCGGGCGACCCCAGGAGGCTTCAAGAGCCGCAAGCTGATGGCACGCGGCGGCCCAACGCACCTGGTGCGAGGCACAGCAGCCGCCGCGCTTCGCGCGAACGGTTAACCATGTTGCGCGTAACTTCCGGCGACGGTACCTGCCTGCCGTCGCCGTTCGTTGCGCGTCATTTACATCACCGGCCGATCGGCTCCTGCAGGTGGACGGAGCTCTGCCCCGACAGATTGGATGCGGCTGCTTCTCATCGGCACTTTGTGCGCAATCCTGCTCGGCTGCAGTTGCCCCATGCCGCGCCAGGAAGTGTTCCTGTCGCGCGAGGCCGTCCCGACGGAACCTGCCGCCAATCCGCCGAAAGCAAGGCCGGCACAGTTCAGGCACGCAACCGCCAAAGCGAAACCCGGGGCGAAACCAAGGACAAAATCCGGAGCGTCTGCAAGCACGGCCGCGAAGACTGAGCCGTCACCTGCGCCCGCGACCCTGGCAAGCGGCGCCAGTGCGGCGACGGAAAAGGCGCCGGAGCAGCCCGCCGCGTCCGATCCGGCCCTGGACAAGGCGAAGGTCACCGTCGCCGCAAAAATGGAGGATCCGTCGTCGGCCGTATTCGACAACCTGAAGCGCGCCATGCGAAAGAACGCATTCGGCTACGCCGTCGATACGATCTGCGGCCAGGTCAGGGGAAAGAAACCGTCGGGAGAAGACACAGGCGAGCGGCCGTTCCTCTATCTCGTGAAGGAGGATCAGGCCTACATCGTCGACGACAATCCGGCATCGGTTGCGGCAACCGCTTACCGCACCATCTGCACCGGCCAATAAGGCTGTCGACCCGTTACCCGCGCTGAAGGCTGATCGTTGCGCCGCGCACCTCGGCCTGCTCGTCCTGCGACCTGATCGTGACCGATTGCCTGTCGCCGTGCGTGCGCAGATTCAGGCTGGCGGCGAATGTCTGCCCCTTCGCGACAACCTGAAAGCCGGCGCCTTCCACCCTGCCCGAGAGCGTCCCGGCCGCATTGCGGCTCGATTCGCTCCAGGTTCCCGTAATTGCGGCGGCCTCGTAAGTCGCGCTGGCGCGCAGGTCGAACCTGTAGCTTTCGCTGGCGCAGTTGATGTTGAGCTGAATCTTGTTCTGCGCCTCGAGAACGTCGTAGGCCGCACGGCATCGGATCGGCTCGTGCCGGCCGTTTGCCAGGTCGATGGTGCCGGCCCCGGACCAGCGGCCCTCAAGCTCCGCGAAGGGGCTCCCGGCCGCAAGCGGGCCCATGGTTGTCCTGCCTTGCGCGCCGGCATCGCCGGCAAGCAGCAGCAGCGCCAGCACCGCGGTGGCGGCGCCCAGTGCCGCCGGTTTCGCAGGAAAGGAGGCGTTCATCACTGGGCAATAACAGCCGTCCGCGCCGCTGGTTCCGGTGGAACTTCCGCTGCGCTAGCCGGGGCAGAGCACCCGGGTGCAGTAGGCAAATTCGGTGTAGTAGCCACCCGGCGCGTCCCCGCATCCGGTTGCCTCGAGCCACGCGTCAGGAATATCCGGGAAGAATGTCTGCTCGTCAGTGCGCTCATCGGTATCGCTTCGTTCCGCGATGATCTTGCTCATGACAGTGCCTCCCAACGGCGCCGCCGAAACGAATGAACCTTGACCTGGGTCAAGGCGTCTCTGTCCGACGCGCGATTCAATCATACAGGACGGCGCGGCTATGCGGCCACGCCAATTCGTGCGAAAGTCCGGAGCGTCGCCATGAACGGGTTTCCGGTCCTCAGGTTTGCAGTCGCGGCGGGACTTTTTTTCTCCCTCCACGCGGTGATCGTCACGATCTGCGCGCTCGCAGGCGTTCCGGGCATGCGTCCTTTCGCCGAGCTGCTGACGCAATTCTACGGCCCCTACGGCTACTCGATCTCCGCGACCGGAGTACTGATGGGAGCCATCCTTGGCTTCTCGGAAGGGTTCTTCCATCTCGGCATCTTCGGCCTGATCTACCGATGGCTGCCGATCCGGTGCTGACGCAGATTGAAAGGAGGTGCCCGTGGGCACGGCCTTGTCTGTCAGTTGCATCACGCGCCGGGCGGCGGTGTTCGGCCTTGGCACATTCTTGCTGGGCTGTTCCGTTTCGGATTTCGATGTCATCGAGCAGGGGCGTTTTGGAAGTCCCGGCACCGACTCCCTCTACGGCGAGGTTGTCGACGGCGGCCACAGGATTCCCGCAGTTGATCTGACCGAGATCGACCGGAATCTGCTGCGCTCCGTCGTCCGCTATAACGGCCCGTATCGCCCGGGAACGATCGTTGTCGATGTCGAAGGCCGCCGTCTGTACCTCGTGACCGGGAACGGATCGGCGATCCGGTATGCGGTCGGTGTGGGACGGGAGGAAGCGCTGAACTTTCGCGGCTCCGCCGTCATCGGCAGGAAGTCGGAATGGCCGTCGTGGACGCCGACCGAAAGCATGATCGCGCGCATTCCGAAATACGCGCGATATGCGGGCGGTATGCCCGGAGGCGTTGCCAACCCGCTCGGCGCCCGGGCTCTCTACCTCTACAGGGACGGCCAGGACACCTATTTCCGCATTCACGGCACCAACGAACCGGACTCGATCGGACAGGCGGTTTCGAGCGGATGCATCCGCATGCTCAACCAGGATGTCATCGATCTCTACGCACGCGTGCCGGTTGGCGCCCCGGTGGTCGTCCTGCAGCAGTCCCCGAAGATCGCCGGTTGATTGAGAGGAGCGCACCACGGCCGATCGCGGGATTGACGTGATGCGCCTGGCGAAAGAGATCGGCGCGACCGAAAACCGGCTTCGCGATATTGCTGCCGCTTGCTCGGAAAAGGCGGCAATCCGCCGGGTAACAGACAAATGATTCGACGCAGGCTTCGACCGGTGCGCAGCGTTCTGGCCGGCGAGACGAAAGGCGCCGGCAGAGATGCCGGCTTTGGAACCAATGAAAACGACGATGACAGGATGTCCCATCGCGGCGCTGGCCGCGGCGTTACTGCTGGCGGTGTCAGGCCCTGCCCTTGCCGCCAAGCGGATGTCGGGCACGAAGGGTACCGCACAATCGCAATCCGAGGCGGCCAGCACCGGCGCAACGCATGCGCGTCCGGCGGTCCGCCGGATGAACCGCGATCCTTACGCGTACAGCCCCGCGCCAAATCGGTATGACCGCGACGACCCCTATGCGCCGGGAGTGAACTGGCCCGGCCACTGGTAGCTCCGGTCGACCGCTCACGGAAATTTTCGGGCCGGCGCCGATGCCGCGTCGCGCAGGGATCGCCAGACTTTTTCCGGCGTCACCGGCAGGCCGATCGCAGTCGACGCGCCGGCGCGCGCCAGCGCGTCGTTGACCGCATTCAGCACCGCCGGAATCGATCCGGTGACGCCGCACTCGCCCGAGCCCTTGACGCCGATCGGATTTTTCGTCGACGGCGTCGGGTGAAAATCAACGCGCAGCGACGGGAGGTTCTCCGCGCGCGGCAGGCCGTAGTCCATCAGCGATCCGGTGATCAGCTGCCCGTCATCGTCGTAGGCGATGCGTTCCAGCAGCACCTGTCCGATCCCTTGCGCGACGCCGCCGTGGATCTGGCCGTGCACGATCAGCGGATTGATGATGGTTCCGACGTCGTCGACGGCGCAGTAGGCGACGACGTCCACCTTGCCCGTTTCCGGATCGATCTCGACTTCGCAGACGTGGCAGCCGTTGGGATGGTGCAGCCCCGGAGCCGTGTATTCGCCGGTCGAATCGAGTGACGCCGGAAGCTCCGGCGGCAGGTCGCGCAGCGACCGCACCCGCGCGGCAAGCTCGAGCAGCCCGATCGCGATATCGGTGCCGCGCACGCGGAACGACCCGTCGCGGAAGTCGAGATCGGCCTTGCTGACCTCGAGCACGTGCGCGGCGAGCGCGCGCCCCTTCTCGATCACCGCGTCGCCGGCGATCGCGATCGCCGACCCGGCCATGATCATCGAGCGCGAGCCGACGCTCGCCAGGCCTTTCGGCAAATCGGCGCTGTCGTTCTCCTTGATGCGCACCTTGTCGAAGGGGATGCCGAGGCGGTCCGCGGCGAGCTGCGCGAAGCTCGTCTCGTGCCCCTGCCCCGACGACTGCGTCGCGGTGACCACGGTGACGCTGCCGTCCGCCGCGAAGCGGATGTCCGCGCCTTCGAACGGATAAGCCCCCACGCACTCGACGAAGCACGACAGCCCGCGGCCCCTGATGCGGCCGTTTGCCGCCGATTCGCGCGCCCGCGCGTCGAACCCCTCCCAGTCGGCGAGCGCCAGCGTCTTGTCCAGCAGGCCTGCGAAATCGCCGCTGTCATAGGTCTGCCCCGACGCCGACAGGTAGGGGATCGATTGTGTCGCAACGAGATTGCGCCGCCGCAGCGCGACCGCGTCGAGGCCGAGCTCGCGTGCCGCCTGCTCGACCAGGCGCTCGGTGATCAGGGACGCCTGCTCGCGCCCGGCGCCGCGATAGGGGCCGATCGGCGCGGTGTTGGTCAGCACCAGGCTGATTTCGACGTCGAGCAGCGGAACGTCGTACATCAGCGGAAGCCCGTTGGTCGTGTTGCGGATGGAAATATGCGCGCCATGGCACGAGCAATAGGCGCCGATGCCGTCGAGCAGCCTTGCCCGGATGGCGAGGAAGCGGCCGTCTGCGTCGAGCGCGAGCGCGGCCTCGATGACCGCATCGCGCGCATGGTTGTCCGAGAGGAAATGCTCGCTGCGCGTTCCCGACCACTTCACCGGCCGGCCGAGCAGCCTTGCCGCATGCAGCACGGCGATATCTTCCGGATATGGCTGCTCCTTGCATCCGAAGGCGCCGCCGACATCGGATGTGCGGATGTGCATTTTCGCCCGCGGCATGCGGAAGACGTGCTCGCACAGCACGCGATGAAAGAAGTGCGCCCCCTGGCTGGGGGCGATCAGCGTGAAGCTTTCGTCGGCGGGATTGTAAGAGCCGATGCAGCTGCGCGGTTCGACCGGATTGGCGAGAACCCGGTTGTTGACGAGCTTGACCCGCGTCACATGCGCGGCGCGCGCGAAGGCCTTCTCCACGCCGGTGCGGTCGCCGTAACGCCAGGTCAGCGCGACGTTGTTCGGCGCCTCCGGCCACACCGCCGGGGCGCCGTCCGCGACGGCGCGCTCGACGTCCGTCACCGCCGGCAGCGGCTCGATCTCGAGGCGGACTTTCTCGCACGCATCCGTCGCCTGCGCCGCCGTTTCCGCAACCACCATGACGACCGGCTCGCCGACATGCCGCACCCGCTCCTGCGCAAGCGCCGGCCGCGGCGTGTCGGTCGGCGGATCCATCGTGAAGCCGCCCAGCGGGAGATAGGGGATATAGCCGACGCCGGCCGCGCGCAGGTCGTCACCGGTGATCGCCGCCAGCACGCCGGGTGTGTTTTTCGCTGCGCCGATGTCGATCGCCCGGATCAGCCCGTGGCCGTGGCTGGAGCGGAGAAAGCGCGCATGCGCCTGCCCGGGCACGTTGACGTCGTCGGCGAACGATCCCGCACCGGTGATCAGCCGGGCGTCTTCGCGGCGGCGCACCGGCTGCGAAATTCCGAACCTCTGCGTCATGGCGCCGGTACTCTGCCCGGATTCACCGAGGCAGGCCACGTCCGGGAGGTTGACGGCGCAGCGCTCAGGCGGCCGGGAGGAAAACCGCCAGGCCGGCAACGATCAGCGCGATACCGATGACACGGGCGGTAAGCTCGCCCAGCGGCAGGACCTTCTCGGCGAAGACGGCCAGCGTGAGCGCAAGCATCCACGCCAGGCTCATCACGCCGGCGGCGACGAGCACCGCGAACAGGGCCCAGCAGCAGCCGAGGCAGAACAGGCCGTGCACCACGCCCATGCGGACAGCCCCGAGACGGCCATCGCGCCAATGCATCGCCACGAACGCGAAGGGCGAACGGCAGTGCCGCAGGCATACGCGCTTGAGCGGCGTGAACTGGTAGATGCCTGCCACGACCAGGATCGTTCCAAGCGCGATCGGCGCCCACGCGGTCGCGCCGGAGTGGCTCATCGTGCCCGTGGCGGCCTCGACGATCACGTAGACGATCACCCCGGCCGTCAGCCACACCAGCAGGTATCCCGCGGTAAAGATCCAGGTCGGGACAAGCGCGCCCTGGCCTCGCCGCGCCTGCGCCGATGCGAAGATCATGATCATCGGCGCGGCTGCGGGCAGCATCATCGCCGCCATCATGACGGTCCAGATCGCCACGAAGACGACTGCGCCGGCGAGCGACCAGCCAGCGGCCGACAGTCCGCTCGTCGCCATGCTCGCCATGTTGTCCATTCCGGACATGCTGTCGCCGCTCATGGTTCCGCCGGCCGGCGCGTCCATGTCGAGGGCGTGATAAAGCGTCAGCGCCCAGGCGGCGCATGTCAGGACAAGAAGGCACAGCAGCAGGTTTCGGCGCGCTTTGCCAAGCGAGGAACCGGCGTGCCACCAGCCCAGAAAACCCCGAATGCGAGGCAAAGACGTGGATGGCCGGGACAAGCCCGGCCATGACGTCGAAAGCGGCCGCCCCGATCCCGGGCGATTTGTCTTTGCATCACCGTCGTCATGCCCGGCTTTATGCCGGGCATCCACGTCTTTGATCATTGTGCGGCCATCACACGAATTACGCCGGATCAGGTCCCGACCAGTCGAACGGGATGTGCTTGCTCGACCATTTGTCGCCCGTCCACGTGAAGCCAAATCCCTCGCTGCGGAGTTCTGTCGAGCTTCCCCAGGTGGCAACCTGGCCCGGGCCCACTTCCGATCCCGGCGGATTGAGGGTCTGCACGCGCTTGCCGGGCGGCGTCGTCGGTCCGGTCAGCGCCTCCGCGCGTCCCGCGACGCGGCCGGGAATCTCCGCGCGCCAGTAGGCCAGGTCGTCCGCCAGCTCGAACGTGATCGGCACGAATTCGACGCCGCGGATTTCGCCGACCTTGGCGGCGAAGCTCGCCGGCCAGCCTCCGCCCTTGCCGGCGAAAATTGTCTGCAGCGCCTCGCGCTGTTGCGCATCGGCCCTTTCGTCGATGAACAGCCCCATGCTGACCCTGGTGTCGTCGACCCAGATGTTGCCTTCGAACGCGCCGAGCGCGAGCAGGTTGAGGCCGTCCAGCCGTACCTTGCCGTAATGGCCGTCACGGATATGCCAGACGAGCATGCCCCGGCACGCGTTATTGGTCGGGGCCTGAGCAAATTCGCAGGGGCAAGGAACGTTGCAGCTGCAGATGTCGAACCAGTCACCGGCGAGATGCCATCGAGGGATACTGTCCGCCATGGTCCACTCCATCCCCCCAGGGAAGGTGTTACCATGACGCACGGCCACGGCGGCTGTACTCGGGTAGGTCCCCTTTACGGCAAAGGCAGATCGTGACGCGCATCCTTGTCACCGGCGCATCGGGCTTCGTGGGTCGCGCGCTCACAACCGAGCTCGCCGCGGCCGGGCATGCGGTGCGCGCGGCGATGCGCCAGCCCGCCGACATTTTCCCGCGCTCGGTCGAGGTGGTCGCCGTCTCGGATCTCACGCGCCCGGTCGAATGGCGCCCGCTGCTGCGCGACATCGACACGGTCGTT
>DASRGR010000002.1:0-140915 GCA_035650955.1 Pseudolabrys sp. | reverse complement strand
GCGCGCAGTTGATGCGGCACGACTGCGTCACGCAATCCATCAGCTCGCCGGGGCGCTGCCCGCCGGGCGGCGCCGCGGCGGCGGCCGCGGGCGAGGTCGGCTGCACCGGCGCCTGCGAGAGCGGACCGCTGTCCCCGCCCGGCGGCGGGGGCGGCGGCGGCGCGCTCTGCTCGAAGAGGCCGCCCGACGCGCAGCCGGCAAGGCCGAGCACGAGCACGGCGCCCAGAAGATGTCTCAACGTCCGGTCTCCCTGCTGCGCCGCGGTTCGCAGGCAGTTTACCGCGGCCGCAGGTGCCGCCCAATGGCACGCGGCCGCGCGCGGGGAGTACGCATGCACTGACCTCCCCGTGCGCCCCGATCATTGGGCCGAACGAAGGCTTTTCTTTGCCGCCTGTCCCGGGGGCATTTCACCGCCTGACGCGGGCGTATTGTCCTTATTCATCCCGCGCGAGATTGGGGGCGGCAGCGGGGCGTCTGGCACCCCTTGCAGGGCGGGGACCGACCGGCGGACCCGCCGGATTCGTCCGGGATGTCCCGCCTAGAATGGCCTGAGTTTGGTCGTGCCTGGGCGAGGTGCCGCCGGCGTTCCGGATGTGCCGCGATGATCCGCGGGCGCGGCCGCGATGGGCCCGGCGGTCTGCGTCGGCGCATGCGTCGCTCCGGAGGAAGGACGGCTGGGTGCAGCGGCGCCGCCGGTGCCCCGAATGGTCACAACTCCGGTCTTCGCGTTCAGGCCGGGCAGACTGCCGTCTTTCTTCTTCCGCTGGCCAGTGCATGAGTTGCCGGTGCACCAGGAAAAGCAGGCGTCCGAGTTATAGCAATTGACCGCCCAGCCGGAGTCCGTCTGGCAGGCATATCCTCCAAACGGTTCGACCGCGAACGTTCCGCCGGCTGCATCGCATTTTGCCTTGAGCTGGGACTGGGTCTGTCCGGGAACCCTGCGAAAGGCTTCCGCCGGGGGTGAAAGTACCGTCAGCGCGATAATGGCTGTGGCGGCGAGCACCGTAAGCTTCTGCATCGAATTCTCCGGGTTTTTGCGAAAGCTACCGAGTGCGACGTTACCAACCCGGTCGCGCCACCGCGTCCTCCGAGCGGAGGAGGCGCATGGAGCGAGGCTGCACCGGCCGAGGGCTACCGCCCCGCGCCTGCGTCCTCCTCGCGCAGCCTGAAGCGCTGGATCTTGCCGGTGGCCGTGCGCGGCAGCGCGTCGCGTGTCTCGATCCAGCGCGGGAACTTCCACGGACCGGCCTTATCCTTCACATGAAGTTTAAGCCGCTCGAGCAGCACGTCATCCGCTTTAAAACCGTTGCGCAGGACGATGAAAGCCTTCGGCTTGATGAGCCCGTCGGCGTCCTCCTTGCCGATGACGGCGGCTTCAAGCACCGCTTCATGCGAGACCAGCGCCGCCTCGACGTCGAAGGGCGACACCCACATGCCGGAGACCTTGAACATGTCGTCGGTGCGGCCGCAGTAATAAAAGTAGCCGTCCTTGTCGCGCCGGTACTTGTCGCCGGTGTGAGTCCACTCGCCGGCGAAGGTGCGGCGGCTCTTCTCGCGCTGGTTCCAGTAGCCTTCGCCCGCCGACGGCCCGCGCACGATCAGCTCCCCGATTTCGCCATCGGGGACGTCGCGGCCCTGCTCGTCGACGATGCGCGCGTCGTAGCCGGGCACCGGCTTGCCGGTCGAGCCGTAGCGGATGTCGCCGGGACGGTTCGACAGGAACGTGTTGAGCATCTCGGTCGAGCCGAGCCCGTCGAGCACGTCGACGCCCGTGACCTCGCGCCAGCGCTCGCCGATATGCGCCGGCAGCGCCTCGCCGGCGGAGACACAGAGGCGCAGCCGGTCGGAGCCGGCGCCCCTGCCGATGTCCTTGTGCGCAAGCAGCGCCGTGTAGAGCGAGGGCACGCCGTAGAAAATTGTCGGCCGGTGCGTCCGCATGATGTCGAACACGCCCTCGGGCGAGGGGCGGTGCGGCCAGAGCGCGGCGGTGGCGCCGACCGAGAGCGGGAAGGTGAGCGCGTTGCCGAGCCCGTAGGCGAAGAAGAGCTTGGAGGCGGAGTGCACCACGTCGTTCTCGGTGATGCCGAGGATACCCTGGCCGAAGAGCTTCGCGGTCGCCATCAGGTTGGTATGGACGTGGCGCACCCCCTTGGGATCGCCGGTCGAGCCCGAGGTGTAGAACCAGAAGGCGACCTCGTCCGATATCGTGTCGGCGGTGAAGGGGGTGGCGTCGGCGCGGGCGATGAGGGTTTCGAACGCGTGCGCGCCCGGGATTGTCGTGCCGCCGACGAGGATCAGCGCCGGCTTGCGCGGCAGCGTCTCCAGTACCGGCCGAATTACATCGGCCAACGCCGCATCGGCGACAATCGCCCGCGCGCGGCAGTCGCCGAGGATGTAGGCGTACTGCGGCAGCGTCAGATAGATGTTGAGCGGGATGGCGACGCAGCCGGCGCGGATCGCGCCCCAGAAGGCGACCGGATAGTCGACGGTATCGTTGAGCAGCAGCGCAACGCGGTGCTCGGGCTCGAGCCCGAGGGCGCGCAGCGCATGCGCGAAGCGGATGCTGCGCGCGTGCAGGTCGCCGTAGGTGAGCGAGCGCTCCGGATCGACGAAGGCAACCTTGCGTGCGCGTCCGGCCGCGATATGCGCATCGACGAAGTCGGTGACGGCGTTGTAGGGCCTGCGTTCGGTGATGAGTTCCACGCCGGCCCCCGTTCTTTCACTCCGCAAAAAGCCGCGTGAGCAGCCGCCGTGCCAGCACGCCGGCGACGCGCCGGCGGTAATGGCCGGGCGTGAACGTCGTCTTCATCGGCATGATCTGGTCGCGCACCAGCGCGTCGAGGCCCTTGATCACGCGCTCGTCGAGCGCCCCGCCGCAAAGCTTGTCGGTGCCGGCGAGCAGCACCGGGCGCGGATTGGTACCGGTGAAAGCGACGCGCAGGTCGGCGAGCTTTCCCCTGTCTTTCCTCAGCGCCACGCCGACGCCGGCGACCGGGTATTCGATGGAGCGGCGGATGCGGATCTTGTCGTAGGCCGAGCGCAGGCCCGGCGTATTCTTCGCGCGCACGGCGGTGACGATCTCGCCGGGACGCAGCGAGAGGTAATATTTGCCGTCGCCCTGCGTGGCGGTGATGGCCAGGTCCTGCCGCGCAAAGCCGATGTAGAGCTTCTCCAGCGGGATGGTGCGGCGGCCATCCGGCCCGGCGATATCGACCTCGGCGCCGAGGGTCAGCAGTGCCGGCGCGAGATCGCCGGAGAAGGTGGCGAAGCACACGTCGCGGCTCTTCGGCGCGACGTGACAGATGCTGCCGGTTGTCTTCAGGCAGTGATTGTTCGCGGTCCGCCACCATTCGCTCTGATTGTAGAAGATACAGCGCGTGTCGAGGCAGAGATTGCCGCCGACGGTGCCCATGTTGCGATGCGTCGGCCCGGCGATGTGGGCCGCCGCCTGCGCGACGACGGGATAATGCCTGTTGATCGCGGGGTGCCGCACGATCTCGCTCAGCGTGACGGAGGCGCCGAGTTCCAGCCCTTCCGCATCGGCCCTGATGGCGTGCAGCTCCTCGACGCGGTTCATGTCGATCAGCACCTTCGGCGCGACGATGCCGCGGCGGATGTTGACGACGAGATCGGTGCCGCCGCCGAGCGGCATCGCCTGCGGATTCTGCGCGCGCGCGGCGATCGCCTCCTCGACCGTTCGCGGCGTCACGATGCGGAACGGCGGCAGGGCGTCCATCAGCAAACCCTCCTTGTCATTCCGGGGCGCGGCCGAAGGCCGCGAACCCGGAATCCGGATATGGCTGCTGTGCCTGCATCTGGATTCCGGGTTCGCTCGCTGCGCTCGCGCCCCGGAATGACCGGAAAAAACCCGCTGCGCGCGCGCCCTGGAATGACCGGAAAAAACCCGCACGGCCCACCATCACGGCGCACCCTTCTTTTCCGCAGCGCGCTTGCGCTTCTCGATCGCCTCAAACACGCGGTCGGGCGTCACCGGCAGGTCGTTGAAGCGGATGCCGATCGCGTCGGCGATCGCGTTGGTCAGCGCCGGCAGGAACGCCGCGAGCGAACCTTCGCCCGCCTCCTTGGCGCCGAACGGCCCGTGCGGGTCGTTGCTCTCGACGATGCCGACCTCGATCGGCGGCGAATCCTGGATCGTCGGCACGCGGTAATCGAGCATGTTGGCGGTGAGCATCAGCCCGTCGTGGTAGGCGGCTTCCTCGCTCATCGCCTGGCCCATGCCCATCCAGACCGAACCCTGCACCTGGCCCTCGACGGTGAGGCGGTTTAGCGCCTTGCCGCAGTCGTGCGCGACCCACACTTTGTCGACGGTGACGACGCCGGTTTCCTCGTCGACGGAAACCTCGACCACCTGCGCCGAGTAGGAATAGCCCATGGTGCCGCCGATGGCGGCGCCGCGGTACTTCTTGCCGCCATGCGATTCAGGAATCGTCGAGTAGTTGCCGGTGACGGTGATGGTGCCGGTGTCCTTCAGCGCCTCGGTGACGACTTCATCGAACGTCGCGCCCTTGTCCTGCGCGCCGGCGCGGTAGACCTCGCCGAGGCACTCGATGTCCTCGGGCCGCGCCTCGAGCTTGCGCGCGGCGGCATTGACCAGCACGGCCTTGAGATTGCGCGCGGCGTCGAGCGCGGCGTTGCCGACCATGAAGGTGACGCGCGACGAATAGGAACCGTTGTCCTTCGGCACAACCTCGCTGTCGCCGGTGACGACGCGCACGCGGCCGAGGTCGAGGCCGAGCACTTCGGCAACCGTCTGCGCGAGGATCGTGGTGGAGCCCTGGCCGATGTCGGCGGCCCCCGAGAGCACCACGATCGAGCCGTCGAAATCGAGCTTGATCTTCACCGTCGCATGCGGCTCGCCGGTCCAGTTCACCGGTTTGGAGGCACCCGAGATGTAGTGCGAGCAGGCCATCCCGAATCCCTTGCGGATGCCGTTGCCGCTCTCGCGCCTGCTTTTGCGCGTCGTCCAGCCGCTCGCGCGCTCGACCCAGTCCAGGCATTCGGGCAGGCCGTAGGAATTCACCATCAGGTCGTTGTCGGTGAAGGTCGGCGCTTTCAGGAGGTTGGCGCGGCGCACGGCGAAGGGGTCGAGGCCGAGCTTTGCAGCCATCTCGTCGACGAGGCTCTCGAAGGCGAAGCGGACGTCGACGGTGCCGTGGCCGCGGAAGGCGCCGCAGGGCGGGGTGTTGGTGAGCACGCGGCGGCCGGTGTATTTGACGTTGTGCAGGTCGTAGATGGCGTAGAGCATCGAGCCGGAATAAAGGATCGTCACCACGCCGTAACCGGAATGCGCGCCGCCGCGCTGGTCGCAGTCGCACTCGACGGCGGTGATGCGGCCGTCCTTGCGCATGCCGATTTTCAGGCGGATGTCGGTCTCCGGGCGGCCGCGGTGGGTGATGAAGGTCTCCTCGCGTGTCGTCACCATGCGCACGGTGGCTTTGGCCTTGCGCGCGAGCAGCGCGGCGATCAGTTCGACATTGAGCGTCTCGGTGCGGCAGCCGAAGCCGCCGCCGACATGCGGCTTGATCACGCGGATGCGCGACATGTCCATGCCGAGGATCTGCGCCAGCATCAGGTGCACGTAATAGGGCACCTGCGTCGAGGCGTGCACGGTCATGCGCTCGCGCACGGCGTCGTATTCGGCGAGCGCGGCGTGCATCTCCATCTGGTTCTGGCAGACCTCGGCGCAGTTATATGTGCCCTCGTGCACGAGGTCGGCCTCGGCGAAGCCCTGCGCGACGCTGCCGAGCTCGAACAGCACGTCGCGCTCGAGATTGCCGGGCTTTTTCCCGTGCAGCGGTACGGCGCCGGGCGCGAGCGCGTCCTTGCTGGTGAAGTAGCCGGGCAGCTCGCGCACCGTCAGCTTGATGCGGCGCACCGCTTCGCGCGCGGCGGCATCGTCGAGCGCGGCGACGGCGGCGACCGGCTCGCCGCGGTAGCGCACTTTGTCGCGCGCCAGCGGGTATTCGGTGCGTGCGATCGGCAAGACGCCGAAGCCCTTGTCGCAATCGGCGCCGGTGACGACGGCGACGACGCCGGGCACCTTCAGCGCCTCCGACACGTCGACGCTGACAATATCTGCATGCGAATACGGGCTGCGATAGATGCGGCCGGCGAGCTGTCCCGGCGCCACAATGTCGGCGGTGTATTTCGCGCGGCCGGAAACCTTCTCCGGGCCGTCGATCATCGGCACGTAGTTGCCGATATTATGCGCGGGGAAGGGCTTGTTCATGCGGCGGCCTTGTGGGCATTCCGCACATTCCCGCGAAAGCGGGATTCCAAAGCCACAATCTCAAGCCTCGCGGTCGGCCGCCTTGGATCCGCGCTTTCGCGGGGACGAGCGGAATGTGTGGTGCGCTCTTGCCTCCTCTCTTTGGAAAAGAAACTCACGGCGCCACCCCCTGCTTGCCGAGCGCGATCGCGTATTTCACCGCCTCGATGATCTTCACGTAGCCGGTGCAGCGGCAGATGTTGCTGCCGAGCGCCTCCAGGATTTCTTCATCGCTCGGACCGGGATTCCGCCGCAGCAATCCCGCCGAGGCCATGATGAAGCCCGGCGTGCAGTAGCCGCATTGCGAGCCGAGCTTCTCATGGAAGCCGCGCTGCACGGCGGAGAGCTGGCCGTCGTGGCCGAGGGATTCGATCGTGTCGACGCGCTTGCCCTCGACCATTGCCGCAAGGGTGAGACAGGAGAGCGTCGGCCTGTCGTCGACGAGCACGGTGCAGGCGCCGCATTCGCCGCCGTCGCAGCCGGTCTTGGTGCCGGTGAGCCCGACCTTCTCGCGCAGGTAATCGAGCAGCAGGACATTGTCGGCGACCGCATCGGCGCGGTCGCGCCCGTTCAACCTGCATGTAAGCAGCCGGGCCAAGCGTTTCTTCCCCTTGGGCAGGCGCCTTTTCGGCGCGCTTGCTGATTTGCCCGCGATATTAACTGCACCGCGCGCGGCGCCGAAGCGCCTCGACAAGCCAATTCCCGGGAATGGATGGAACGATTAGGCGAATTTGGCAATTACGTCCGCCGGGATGGCGGTCCCTCCGACCTTGCCAAGGTCGTCCTTGCGCCGGGCGGCCCAGACGCGGGTTTCCGCTCCCTCGACGGCAAGCTCCCCGTTGACCGAAAGCCGGTGCTCGACGTCGAAGCTTGAGCGGCGGAACTCGCTCACCCGCGAGGTCATCTCGACGATATCGCCGAACCGAACCGGCATGAGGAAGTTGGCGCTGGCACCGACCAGCGGGATGCCGATGATGCCGAACGTGCTGGCGAGCTTGTGCGGCTCCACGCCGAGGGCCGCCGCGAACATGTGCCAGGTACTGGTGTCGAAGATCTCGAAGAAGCGGCTATTGAACACGATGCCGGCCGGATCGCACTGGCCCCATTCGATGGTCAATGTGCTGCGGTAGGTGAAGGACGCCACGCGGGTTGCCTCAGGTCACACGGGTGCAACGCGTTATAACCGCCGGTCTCCCGTCTGTCATGCCCGCCACCCGACCGCTTGTCCCCGCGAAAACGCGGACCCAGCGCTGAACGGCGGCCCTCACGCGCCGCCCTTGATTGCCGCGGGAACGAGCAGAGTGTGTCGGGGCGCCTATAACCGCCTCTTCGTCTTCTTCTTCTTTTTCTTCTTCACCGGGTCCGGCCACTCGACCGCGTCCTGTGCCAGCATCTCGAAACGCGAGGCGCGGCGCCGCGCACGCAGCGCGCGTGGCGGGGCGACGGGCAGGTGCGGCGAGGTGTCGAGATCGACCAGCAGTTGATCGAGGTCCTCCGGCGCGATCACCCAGTTTTTCGGTGCGTAGCGCGCGAGCGAGAACGGCCTGGAAAAAGACAGCATCGATTTCTTGCCGCCCGGCAGACAATATTCGTGCGCGTAGGTCATCGCGAGCTCGCGCACGCTGCGATAGATCGGATCGCGCCATCGCAGGATGGGGTGGTTGGTCTTGCTGATCGCACCCCACAGTCCGCGCTCGCGGAACAGCGTGACGATGTGATCCTGATCGCGCGGTAGCGCACGGATATCCATCAGAAGCGGCGGCCGGCCATGATAGGCGAGCACGGCCGCGGCAAAGACCGCGCCTTCCGCGCAATGCGCCATCCGCATCTCGATCACGCGGCGCGGCGACATGGCGGTGTCGCCGTCGAGGCTGAAGTTCACCGGCAGCCTGTCGAGGAACGTCTGGATTTTCTGGGGCGTGTCGAGGCGCGCGAACAGGCGGTGCTCGCGCGGTGTCAGCACGGCATGCAGTCTGCGGCGATAGCTTGACGTCAGCAAAGTGGCATCACCGCGTGAAGCATTGCGGGAGTGAGCAACATGTTCCGTGTTTTGCATACGTAAACGCAGGATTCGAGCGTTACCGGCGTTCTCCACAAGCCGAGCGGCAGAGGAAATTGTTGCGCGCTCCGCCACCCAAGGGAGCAAATTTCTTCTTATTTTCGGGCACTTATTGCGGTTTTGCAGAATAGTCTCCTACTTAACGGGTCCTGAGGTTCCGCAACAGGAGCAGGCCCGATGTCCGATCTCCCGCATGAGCCCGAACGTGTTTCGGCGCTGGAAGCCTGGGCGCTGGCGCTTGCAACGGCGCTGGTGGCGCTGATCGCCATCGGCATCGTGCCGCATGTGCATTGGTAAGGGGTAAGGGGCACTTCATGACAACTGCAACGACCTGGAACGAGCGCGCACCCAAACGCGCCGACAATGTCGAGACCGCACCGCGCATCAGCGAGGACTGGCTGTCGCTGATCATCGGCCTTTTTATTTTCGTGCTGTCGCTCGCCGCGATCGTCAACGTCGATCTGCTCGGCTGGGCGGTGACCACCTCGGTCTGGGTGGATTTCAGCAAGGCGCTGGGCACGGTATCGAAGTCCTACGCCTCGCTCGGAGGCTTCGGTGCGCTCGTCGCGACCTACGTTGCTCTCCTGGTCGTCTTGAGCGCAGCGGCTGTAGCGCTCAAGAGCGACATCCGTAAGTTTGCGCTTTCTTTCACCGCGGTGTTCTGGATCGCGTACGCAAGCTGGATCGCCGGTAACTTCGCGACCTTCGCCGCGGTGACGCCGGCTGAACTGCAGAAGTTCGGCATCAGCTGGTCGCTGCGGCTGACAAACGAGGGCGCCTATATTGTCGCGCTTGTCGTCGGGCTGGTGATCGCCAACGTGTTCCCGCGTTTCGCGGAGGCGATCAAGGACGCGGTGCGACCCGAGCTCTACATCAAGATCGCGATCGTCATCCTCGGCGGTTTCTTTGCCGTAACCGCGGCCGGAAAGCTGTCGCTCGCAAGCTCGCTGCTCCTGCGCGGGATCGCGGCGATCATCGAGGCCTATCTCATCTACTGGGCGGTGGTCTATTTCGTCGCCCGCAAATATTTCGGATTCAATCGCGAATGGGCCGCGCCGCTCGCCTCCGGCATCTCAATCTGCGGCGTCTCTGCGGCAATCGCGACCGGCGGCGCCATCCGCGCGCGGCCGGTGGTGCCGGTGCTGGTGTCGTCGCTGGTCGTTGTCTTCGCGGTCGTCGAGGTGCTGATCCTGCCGTTCCTCGCGCAGACGTTCCTTGCGCACGAGCCGCTTGTCGCCGGCGCCTGGATGGGCCTTGCGATCAAGACCGACGGCGCGGCGGTCGCCGGCGGTGCCATCACCGAGTCGCTGATCCTGGCGCAGAACGCGGCCGAGGGCGTCAAATATCAGCCGGGCTGGATCCTCGGCACCACGGCGACGATCAAGGTGTTCATCGACATCTTCATCGGTATCTGGGCCTTCGTGCTGGGCTACATCTGGACCAACCACATCAACCGCACCTCGGACAAGGCCAATATCCGCGAGATCTGGGACCGCTTCCCGAAATTCGTTATCGGCTTCGTGATCACATTCATCGTCGGGCTCTACCTCGCGCTCGCAACACCGGCAGACATCGCGCACAAGGTGCCTGCCGCGATGGGCGAGGCGAACACGCTGCGCGTCGTGTTCTTCATCCTGACCTTCTTCTCGATCGGCGTTTTGTCGAATTTCAAGAAGCTCTGGCAGGAGGGCATCGGTAAGCTTGCCGCCGTTTATCTCGTGAGCCTGTTCGGCTTCGTGATCTGGGTCGGGCTTTTGATTTCCTGGCTGTTTTTCGCTGGTGTGAAACCGCCGTTGGCCGGCTGAGTTTGGGAGCAAAGCAAATGTCGCAAACGAATATCGCCGAGGAATTGCACAAGGCCCAAGCCGAACCGCTGCTGCCGATCGAGAAGAAGCTGATCGGCTGGAGCCTCGGAATCGGCGTCGGCCTTCTCGTCATCCTCGCTATCGTCAATCACCTCTACCCGGCGTCGATCTGACGCCGGCAAGACGGCGGCGCCTGTTGTGCCGTCGGGAAGCAGGAATGGAAATGTCGCCAATACCGAAGACCGCACCATTCGCCGAGGAGGAGATCGATCTCCTCAATCGTGTCGTCGGCACCGCAAGCCCGATCCAACGCGCCTGGCTCGCCGGGTTCCTGGCGGGCCTTGACGCGTCGTCGGGCGGAGCGCTGGCGGTGCAGCCGGCGGCGCCGGCGCGGCCTGCGGAGCCGCTGACGATCGTCTATGCGAGCGAGTCCGGGAATTCGGAGAAGCTCGCGGGTGACGTTGCCAAGGCGGCACGCAAGAACGGCCTCAAGCCGACCGTCATCGACATGGCGGATCTCGAGCTGCCGGCGCTCGCGTCCGCCAGGAAGCTCGTCGTCATCGCCGCCACGTGGGGCGAGGGCGACCCGCCGGCGCGTGCTGTGCGTGCCTACAACGAGCTGATGGGCGAGGGCGCACCGCGTCTCGACGGCGTCGAATTCGGGGTCCTGGCGCTGGGCGATACGGCATACGCCGAGTTCTGCGCGGTCGGCAAGAAGATCGACGAGCGTCTCGCGGCGCTCGGCGGAAAGCGCGTTGTCGACCGTGTCGATCTCGATCTTGATTTCGCCGAGCCTGCCGCACGCTGGATCGGCGATGCCGTGAAAGTGCTGACCCCGCCAAATTCCGGCGGTCGCGTGATCGAGGTCGACTTCGGAAGCAAGCCAGCCGCGGCGGTGAATACCGAAATTGTCGAGGCCGAGATCACCGAGCACATCGATCTCAATTCTTCGCGCTCCGACAAGGAGACGATCCACCTGGAGCTCACGTTTGAGAATGGCGTGCCTGCCTACGAGCCGGGCGATTCCCTCGACCTTTATCCGGAAAACGACCCGGCCTATGTTGACGAATTGCTCAAGCTTGCCGGGCTTGCGGACGACGCCAAACTGCGCGCGGATTTTATCAAATCGCGCGACGTGACCACGCTGTCGCTCAAGACGATCGAGATATACGCGGAAAAAACCGGCCACCAATACGTCAAGGCGCTCATTGCCGAGGGGCAGGCGCGCGAATGGGTCGCCGGCCGCCAGCTGATCGATCTCATCGCCACGTTCCCGATCGCGATCGATGCCGACACGCTGCGCGCGCTGACGCGGCCGCTCGCACCACGCGCCTACTCGATCGCATCGTCGCGCCGCGAGGTCGGCGACGAAGCGCATCTGCTCATTTCCGCCGTGCGCTACGAAAGCCACGGCCGCGCGCGCAAGGGCGTGGCCTCGAGCTACGTCGCCGAGCGCCTCAAGAAAGGCGGCCGCGTGCGCGTGAAACTGAAGCCGAACAAGCATTTTGCCCTGCCTGCGCCGGACAAGGACATCATCATGGTCGGTCCAGGCACCGGCGTTGCCCCCTTCCGGGCCTTCGTGCAGGAGCGCCGTGCGACGGAAGCGAGCGGGCGCAACTGGCTGTTCTTCGGGGACCGTACTTTCACGCACGATTTCCTCTACCAGCTTGACTGGCAGGATGCGCTGAAGGACGGCGTGCTGACGCATATGGACGTCGCTTTCTCGCGGGACACGCCGCAGAAAATCTACGTTCAGCACAAATTGTGGGACCGCCGCGCCGAACTCATCGAATGGCTCGACGGTGGTGCCTATTTCTACGTGTGTGGCGACGCCAAGGCGATGGCGAAGGACGTGCGCGCCACGCTGGTGCGCGCCTACGCCGACGTGAGGTCCCTCACCCCTGAAGCGGCCGAGCAGGCGGTGGTGACATTGGAGCGCGAAAAGCGCTATCTGCAGGACACGTATTGATCCTCAGGGAGCGTCATTCCGGGGCGCGGCAAAACGAGCGGACCCGAAATCCGGGTACATCAAAAGCTTCCTCAGGATCTGGATTCCGGCTTCCCGACACCCCGCAGCGTCGGCCGGAATGACGAGGTAAAGACAATGACCGACGAAGTGTCGCGCAACGAGCGCATCAAGGAAGCGAGCGACTATCTGCGCGGTACGCTGGCCGATGGCCTGCGCGAGGAGATCACCGGCGCCATCATCGAGGACGATGCGCAGTTGGTGAAGTTCCACGGCATGTACCTGCAGGACGACCGCGACCTGCGGCCGGAGCGCACGCGCAAGAAAATGGAGAAGGCTTTCGCTTTCATGATTCGTGTGCGCATTCCCGGCGGAGTTCTCACGCCGAAACAGTGGCTTGCGCTCGACCAGGTTGCGCGCGATTACGGCAACGGGACGATGCGGCTCACCACGCGACAGACGGTGCAGCTGCATGGGGTCATCAAGTTCAACCTGAAAGCAACGCTGAAGGCGATCGATGCCGCGGTTCTCAACTCGATCGCGGCTTGCGGCGACATCAACCGCAACGTCATGTGCAACGTGCTTCCCGAGCAATCGCGCGCGCATACGGCGGCGATCGCGTTGGCACGGTCGATTTCCGATCATCTTTTGCCGCACACCACTGCCTATCGCGAGATCTGGCTCGACGGCGAGCGTATCGCCGGCGGCGAGGAGGAGGTGGTCGAGCCGATCTACGGAAAGACCTATCTGCCGCGCAAATTCAAGGTTGTGGTGGCGGTACCGCCGTCGAATGACGTCGATGTTTTCGCGCACGACCTCGGCTACATCGCGATCACGGATGATGCGGGCAACATTTCCGGCTGGAACGTGACCGTCGGCGGCGGCATGGGCATGACGCACGGTGAGCCCGACACCTATCCGCGCATTGCGGAGGTGATGGGTTTCTGCCGCACTGAGGACGTGGTGAAAGTCTCCGAGGCCGTCGTCACCGTGCAGCGCGACTGGGGCGACCGCAAGAACCGCAAGCATGCCCGGCTCAAATATACGATCGAGGACCGCGGGCTCGACGCCTTCCGCGCCGAGGTCGAGAAGCGCTCGGGCGTCAGGCTTGCGCCGGCAAAACCCTACACGTTCACCTCGACCGGCGACCGCTTCGGCTGGACCGAAGGGATGGATGGCCGCGGCCACCTCACGCTGTTCGTGCAGAACGGACGCGTGCGCGATGTTCCCGGCGCCGCGCAGCAGAGCGCGTTGCGCGCGATTGCACAGATGCACGACGGCGATTTCCGCATCACGCCAAACCAGAACCTTGTCGTTGCCAATGTGCCGACGGAGAAGCAGGCTGAGATCGAGCGCATCGCGCGCGAGGCGGGCCTGCTCGCGCCATGGTCCGGACTGCGGCGCAATTCGATGGCCTGCGTTGCGCTGCCGACCTGCGGCCTCGCCCTGGCCGAGAGCGAGCGCTACATGCCGCAGCTTCTCGATGCGCTCGACGAGAAACTCGCCGCGCACGGTCTGTCCGCGGACGACATCGTGATTCGCATGACGGGTTGCCCGAACGGCTGCGCGCGGCCCTACCTCGCCGAAATAGGCGTCGTCGGGAAGGGGCCGGGCCGCTACAATCTCTACCTCGGCGCGGCCTTCGACGGCTCGCGCATGAACAAGCTTTACGCGGAAGATCTCGATCACGCCGGCATCGTTGCCGCGCTCGAACCGTTGTTTGCGGCTTATGCCAAAGAACGGCGGAAGGGCGAGCGCTTCGGCGACTACGTGATCCGCGCCGGCTTCGTCGCCGCGAGCGGCAACGGCGCCGATTTCCATGCCAACGTCCGCCCCTACAAGCCGAAATGACCGCGGGCTTGCCCGGCCCTCCATGAGGCAGCGCTCCAGTCTCTGCCGTAAGGATTTTGCGCGCTGCGCTTCATTGTAGATGCGCAGGTCAAGCCCGCGCATGACGTCTGAGCGTCTGTCGAGCAGAGCGTGGAGCCTAGTGGTGGTCCATCATTAGGATGAGCAAGGCCAGCACGGCCAGAAGCGCAGCAAACAAAATCGCCGACAGGCTTTTCCAGAACAGCAGCGGGTTGCGCTCGATAAAAGGTTTTGCCGTGGCGTCGAGGAATTTCTTGTTGGGGTGACGTAAGTCGAACACAAATTCGGACAGTTCGTCGTATCGCTGATACGGATCCGGGTGGACGGCTTTTTTCAACGCCCCATCGACCCAGGCGGGGATGTCGCGGTTTTCGTTCAGTAACGACCTATATTTTAATTTCTTTTGCTGCGCTTTCGTCCGCGTTCTCGCGGCCTCCGCGCCGTAGGGCAGCCGGCCGGTCAGCATCTGGTAGGCGATAACCCCCAGCGAGAAGATGTCGGAACGCTGCGATCCGCCCTCGCCGAGGAAATATTCGGGTGCGGTATACTGCGCCGTCCCCAGAATCCGGTCGTCGTCGCCTGCGTCATCGGCGATCCCCGCGACCCGCACCGAGCCGAAATCGATGATTTTCGCGGTACCGGTTCTGTCGATCATGATGTTGTCGGGCCGCACGTCCTGGTGCAGCATTTCCAGCCGATGAAATGCCTGCAGGCCTTTGGCGATCTGCTCGACAATCCCACGCACCGTTTCCAGGTCCGGCTTCGGATTGTCGATCATCCACTGGGTCAAGGTCTGCCCGTCGACGAATTCCGTCGCGACGTACAGGTAGTTCTGCCGTCTCGACTGGATACGGGGCTTCAGCACGTGGGCGCTGTTGACGCGCCGCGCCACCCATTCCTCCATCATGAATCGCTGCAGATAGGCGGGATCGCCCCGCAAATCGATCGACGGAATCTTGAGAGCAACCAGCGAGTTGTCTGCGGTGTCGACGGCCAGATAGATGTGGCTGCGGCTGGTGCCGTGGATTTCCCGGACGATCCGGTAGCCGTCCAGGACCGTCCGTGCCTCGGGTAGCGGAGGGCACGGAAGTTCGGACGCCTGCCTGACGACTTCGGCGCTCTCGCCGTCCGGCCGCGAGTCGATCCTGACAATCTGGACGGTCAGGTTGTCGGTACTGCCGCGGCGCTTGGCCTCTTCGACGATCGCCGCCGCAGCGTGATCCAGGTCGTTCGCGTGACCGCTGATCGTCTCAATGACAAAGCGGCTGTCGACGTACTCGTAAACGCCATCGGTTGCCAGCAGAAAATGGTCGTCCCTTTCGATCGTGACAGCCCGGTAGTCGATCTCGACCTGCGGATTGATGCCGAGGGCGCGCCCGAGATAGCTCTGTTGGGACGAAACAATGACCCGGTGATCCTCGGTAAGCTGCTCGAGACGGCGCCCGGCAATACGATAGATGCGGCCATCGCCGATGTGAAAAATGTGTGCCGTGGTCGACTTGATGACCATGGCGCTGAGCGTGCACACGTAGCCTCGGTCCTGGTCGTAGAGGTATTGGCTCTGCCGGGTCTGGGCGTGCAGCCAGGAATTTGTCGCGGCAATGACGCGTTGAGCAGATGTTTTGACGGACCACGAATCCGAGGTGCAGTAGTAGTCCGTCAGGAAGCTTTTGACTGCCGATTCACTGGCGATGCCGCTGACCTCGCTGCTGCTGATGCCATCAGCCAGCACCACGGCGATGCCCTTCAGACTCAGCAGCGGCTCATCCGGAATCAACGTGCCATGAAAATCCTGATTGACTTCTTTTCGGCCTTTGTCGGAATGCTGTCCGATCGATATGGCAAGCTGGCCTGGCATCGGCGGACCAAGGAAAGGAGCCCCAACCCTTATGGGTTGAGGCTCCACGACAGCAAATTGCATCAGGCCACACGCTTCAGCGAAGCGGCGCGCTTTGGAGCGGTCCGCACATGCGTGGCATAGAGAGTGAGGCCAGTAAAGGAGAGGCCGCCGACCAGATTGCCGAGCACGGTCGGAATTTCGTTCCAGATGAAATAGTCCATGATCGAGAAGGGCGCGTGGAGCATCAGCCCTGACGGGAACAGGAACATGTTGACGACCGAGTGCTCGAAGACCATGTAGAAGAAGACCAGGATCGGCATCCACATGGCGAGAACCTTGCCGGGCACGGTCGTAGAGATCATCGCACCGACGACTCCGGTCGAGACCATCCAGTTGCACAGCATGCCGCGCAGGAACAGTGTCGCCATGCCGGCCGCGCCGTGCGCTGCGTATCCGAGCGTGCGGCCTTCGCCGATGTTGCTGATGACTGTGCCGACCTTGTCGGGCGCCTGTGTGAAGCCGAACGTGGTCACAAAAGCCATCATGAAGGCGACCGTCAGCGCCCCGGCGAAGTTGCCGATGAAGACCAGTCCCCAGTTTCTCAGAATCCCCCTGATCGTGACGCCGGGCCGGTTGTCGAGCCAGGCCAATGGGCAGAGGACGAACACGCCTGTCAGTAAGTCGAAGCCGAGCAGGATCAGCATTGAAAACCCGACCGGAAACAGGAGTGCGCCGAGTAGCGGCTGGCCGGTTTGAACGTTGATTGTAATTGCGAACCAAGCCGCCAAGGCGAGAATGCCGCCGGCCATGTAGGCACGCACAACCGTGTCCCTGGTGGACATGAAGATCTTCGACTCTCCGGCGTCGATCATCTTGGTGACGAATTCAGAAGGAACGAGATAGGACACGGGAGTGGTCTCCTTTTTGTCGGTTGCAGTGTCTCAATCGCCATTGAGCAATTGACATGCCAACTGACGCATGCGCGCGCGTGGCCACGCTCACTGTCTCGTTCGCCGTGGAAAACGGGTTGCGGCGTGGCCTCACGCAGATCGGTCCTCGATTCGCAACCATGAGATCGTCTGCCCATTTGCAATGCACTGCACAATATTCGCTCGGTAGCGGCTAATTTGCGTGCAGCGGGCGTCCGGTATCGCAAGAATAGCTTGTTATATCAGCGAGTTAGCGTCTGGCACAGTCGTTGCTGAGACAGCAGCGAAAGGATCGCTGCGCGCATGACCACTGAAGCCGGGACGGCGCTCAAGCCGCCGGGCGAAACCACGTCCGGCGACTTCGAGCCGGAACAGAAACGATATCTCGAGGGGTTTGTCGCGGGCCTGCAGATCGCCAAGGCCGCGAAAGGACTCGGCACGCCCGCAGCGGATGCGCCGCCAGGCGCGGGCGAGCTGATCGGTCCGGACGCCGCCGCGCGCAGGGCGCAGGATCGAGTCATCGCGGCAGGCGGCAAGCTGTCCGATCCGGAGAAATTCAAGCGCGACGAACATCCTTTCGACACCTACGAGCGGCTGAAGGCGCACGCCGCGAGGAACGAATACCCGAAGCCGCCGGATAATTTCCGCTGGCGCTATTTCGGGCTGTTCTATGTCGCGCCCAACCAGAACTCCTACATGTGCCGTCTGAGATTGCCCAACGGCATTCTGAAGGCCGCACAGTTCGCCGGTCTGGCCGACATTGCCGAGCGGTATGGTGGCGGTTATGTGCATGTGACTACGCGCGCAAATATCCAGATCCGCGAAATCGAGGCAAAAAATTCGGTTGCCGCGGTCGAGGCGATCCAGGATCTCGGGCTTTGCTCGCGCGGTTCCGGCGCCGACAATATCCGCAACGTGACGGGCACACCGACCGCCGGCATCGATCCGCAGGAGCTGATCGACACGCGCCCTTATGCGCGCGAATGGCACTTCCACATCCTCAACGACCGGTCGCTCTACGGTCTGCCGCGCAAGTTCAACGTCGCTTTCGACGGTGCTGGAATGATCCCGGTGCTGGAGGATACCAACGACATCGGCTTCCAGGCGGTACAGGTGAACGAAGGCTTCGGGCTGGAGCGCGGCGTCTGGTTCCGGCTCTGTCTCGGCGGCCTCACGGGTCACAAGGACTTCGCGCGCGACACCGGCGTCATCGTCAGACCTGCCGAGACGACCCCGGTGGCTGACGCGGTGGTGCGCGTCTTCATCGATCACGGTGACCGCACCGATCGTGCCAAGGCACGGCTGAAATACGTGCTCGACAAGATGGGCGTCGAGAAGTTTCTCGGCCTCGTCGAGGAAAAACTCGGCCGCAGGCTCAACCGCGCGGTGCCCGGCGCGCTGGCGCCGCGGCCGCCGTTCTCGCGCACGGCACATATCGGCGTCCATGCGCAGAAGCAGGATGGGCTGCACTGGATCGGTGTCGCGGTGCCGGTCGGTTATCTCGGCGCCGCCCAGGTACGCGGGATTGCCGATATTGCACGCGAATGCGGCGATGGCGATATTCGCCTGACGGTCTGGCAGAACCTGCTGATTTCAGGCGTCCCGGCAGACAAAATCGAAACGGTACGTGCGCGTATCGAAGCGCTCGGTCTCGCGATCGAGGCCAACGCGCTCCGCTCGGGTCTCGTCGCCTGCACCGGCAATACCGGTTGCAAGTTTGCTGCGTCCAACACCAAACGCCACGCCGAAGAAATCGCCAGCTGGTGCGAGACGCGCGTTTCACTCGACACGCCGGTCAACATCCACCTGACCGGATGCCATCATTCCTGTGCACAGCATTTTGTTGCGGAAATTGGCCTCTTGGCCTGCAAGGTGCAGGACAATGAAGAGGCCGAACCGGTCGAGGGCTATCACGTTCTGGTCGGCGGCGGCTTCGGGCCGGATGCCGCGCTTGGGCGCGAACTCTACCGCGACGTCAAGGCGGAGGATGCGCCACAGACCGTGGAACGAATCCTGAAGGCCTATCTCGCGCAGCGCGCGTCGCCCGCGGAAAGCTTCATCGAATTCGTGCGCCGCCACGAAGTCGATGCGCTCAAGGCATTTGCCGAAGAGGTCGCATGAGCATCACGCCGCGTCCGCCAATTCCGTCGTTTCTGCCAGAGAACGCGCCGTTCTCGCCGGAGCAGCGGGCCTGGCTGAATGGCCTGTTCGCCGGACTCTATGGCCTGACCGAAGGCGTGACGCCGCTGTCGGCGCAGCAGGTTGCACTGCTCGTACCTGGCGTTGCATTGGCGCAGTCCGCCGAGGCTGACGATGGCGCACCGTGGCACGATCCGGCGATTGCGCTTGCCGAACGCATGAAACTCGCCGAAGGCAGGCCGCTGCCGCTCCGCATGATGGCTGCGATGGCGCAGCAGGATTGCGGCCAGTGCGGTTACAATTGCAGGGATTATTCGGCGGCGATCTTTGCCAGGACAGAGGAGCGGCTGAACCTGTGCGTGCCGGGTGGCAAGGAAACAGCCCGCATGCTCAAGCAGCTTCATGCCGAGCTCGGTGAGCCGACAGCGGCTGTAGCGGCGAAGACAAGATCGGCCGTGCCCGGCCTGTCACGCGAACACCCGCTGACCGCCACGCTCGCGCAGCGTCACCGCCTCAACAAGGAGGGTTCGCTTAAAGAAACCTGGCACGTTGAGTTCGACATCTCCGGCAGCGGTCTCGACTACGCCGTGGGTGACTCGCTCGGCATCTTTCCGGTGAACGATCCGGGCCTTGTCGATATGGTGATTGCCGCGCTCGGCGCGCCGCCGGATTTCCCGATCGGCGGACGCACGCTGCGCGAAACGCTGTGCGACGGTGTGTCGCTGTCGCCCGCGCCCGATATGTTGTTCCAGCTCATTTCCTACCTCACTGGCGGGGAGCGGAAGCAGAAGGCGAAGGCGCTCGCCGCCGGACAGGATCCCGATGGCGACGCGGCCACTCTTGACGTGCTCGCGGCCCTACAGAAATTCGACGGCGTCAGGCCCGACCCCGAAGCTTTCATCGAGACGCTCGATCCGTTGCAGCCGCGCATCTATTCGATTTCATCTTCGCCCAAGGTCAATCCCGGTCGCGTCTCGCTCACGGTCGATGCCGTGCGCTACCAGGTCGGAAAGCGCACGCGGCTCGGCGTCGGCTCGACCTTTCTCGGCAACCGTCTCGGGATCGGGGAGACAGTGCGCGTCTATGTGCAGAAGGCGCAGCATTTTTCTTTGCCTGCCGATCCGACCAAGCCGATCGTCATGATCGGGCCCGGAACCGGCATCGCGCCGTTCCGGGCGTTCCTGCAGGAGCGCCTTGCCACACGGGCTCCCGGGCGGAACTGGCTCTATTTCGGCCATCAGCGCAGCGATTATGATTTCTTCTACGAGGACGAACTGAAAGCGATGCGCAAGACCGGCCATCTCGGCCGTCTGACGCTCGCCTGGTCGCGCGACGGTGATGAAAAGATCTATGTGCAGCACCGTATGCGCGATGAAGGCCGCGACCTGTGGGCCTGGATCGAGCGCGGCGCACATATATATGTGTGTGGCGATGCATTGCGCATGGCGAAAGACGTTGAGCGTGCCTTGATCGAGGTCATCTCCGAGCACGGTAAACGCAGCGCCGAGGATGCGGCGCGCTATGTTGCTGAACTGAAAAAGAATGACCGTTATCAGGTAGACGTATATTAAAGGGCCATGACGGCAAGCGAGCGTCGAAGTCCCACCGAAGCAAGGCCGGCCCGCATGGGCGCGCTGGCGCGGCTTCCCGTGTTTCTGTCGCTTGAGGGAAAGCGGGCCGTGCTCGCGGGCGGCGGCCCGGCGGCGGCCTGGAAGGCGGAGCTGCTGTCGGCGTCGGGTGCGCACGTCGACGTCTATGCGATCGACGCAGGCGAGGTGCTGCAGCAGCTTGCCGACAATCCGCCGCGTGGCGCGGTCATCATCCATCGCCGCACATGGTCGGCGGAAAGTTTCAAAGATGCGGCGATTGCGGTCGGTGCGTTCGAAAGCGACGACAAGGCCGCAGAATTCGCGGCAGCCGCGCGCGCCGCCGGGGTCCCCGTGAACGTGATCGACAAGCCCGCATTCTGTGACTTTTCGTTCGGGGCGATCGTCAACCGCTCGCCGCTGGTGATTGGAATTTCGACAGATGGGGCGGCGCCGGTGTTTGCCCAGGTGATCCGCGCCAAGCTTGAGGCTCTCCTGCCTAAAGGCTTTGCCGATTGGGCAGCCGCGGCTGCCCGCTGGCGCGACGCAGTGAAGCTAACCGGGCTGTCCTTCGCAGCACGGCGGAAATTCTGGCAGTTGTTCACCGCCCATGCAGTCGCCAATCCCGAACGGACGCCGGCTCAAGCGGATTTCGACAGATTCATCGCCGAAGTGAAGGGGCTGGGGGCGTCGGTCGAGAGCGGGTCGGTGACACTGGTCGGCGCCGGGCCGGGCGACCCGGAATTGCTCACGTTGCGCGCCGTGCGCGCGTTGCAGTCGGCGGACGTGATCCTTTTCGATGATCTCGTGTCGCGCGAGGTGATGGACTTCGCGCGCCGTGAGGCAAGGAAGATGCTGGTCGGCAAGACCGGATTCGGTCCCTCCTGCACGCAGGAAGACATCAATGACCTGATGGTGAGCTTGGCAAAGCAGGGTAAGCGTGTCGTTCGCCTCAAGGGCGGAGATCCGTTGATTTTCGGACGCGCGGCCGAGGAGATCGCGGCATGCGCTGCGGCGAATATTGCCGTGGACGTCGTGCCCGGCATCACGTCGGTGCAGGGCACGGCTGCGCGGCTTGGGATTGCGCTCACCGACCGCAGGAAGGCGCGCCGGCTCCAATACGTCACCGGGCATGCAAAACATGGCGGCCTGCCAGCCGATGTCGACTGGAAGAGCCTCGCTGATCCAGCAACGACGACCGCGGTCTTCATGCCGACACGCACGCTCGCCGCGCTTGCCGAAAAGGCCATTGCTGAAGGTCTCGATCCGCACACGCCGGCGTTGGCTGTTTCGCGCGCGACCCGGCCGGACCAGGCTGTCGTCACTGCTCCGATCGCGGAGCTCGCCGGGCGGCTGGTGCAGGCCGGATTGCCCGGCCCGATCCTTGTGATGATCGGGAAGACCGTGACGCCTGCAGCCGATTCAAGCTCGCGTCGGTCGCTGCAGACGGCCTGACGCAGCAATAATTCTAGCGATGATAGCGCACCGTTTGAATGAGCGGAATTTGTGCACCTGGAATTTCGGGGGGAGGCGGCGGCAGCGGCTGTGCCCTCTTTACCAGCGCCAACGCTTCCTGATCGAGCGCGCTGACGCCTGAGCCTCGAACGATACGCACGTTGTGAACGCCGCCCTGGCGGTCCACGCTGAAGGCAATGGTCGCTTCTCCCTGGTCGCCGCGCGCCCCGGAAGGATATCGCTTGTTGCGCTCCAGCCTGGCTGCCACTTGCGTTATCCAGTTCGGCAATGCGTGCGAATCGCGCGAAGACACGCCCGGCGTCGGCGCAGCAGCCTGATCCGCCTTTTGCTCGGCGGTGCTGGGCGCGCTCGGAAGGCTCGCGTGCTTCTGCCGCAGTTTCTTCTCTTTCGGCTTCTCGACCGGCTTGGGGGAGGGCATTACCGCGACCGGCTCGGCTTGCGGGTCCGGCGGTAACTCAACCTTCTCGATCGGTTTCTCGGGTAGGGGCTCCGGCTCCGCCTCCTGCTGTTGCGGTCCGGGCGGCAGCTCATTCGGCGTGATATTGGGCGAAACCGCGACCGGCGCCAGATCGACCAGGACGACGGGCGCTTTGGCGACAAGATCGGAATCTTCACCCCAGCGTGCAAAAAGGGCGGCCATGCCGGCGGCGTGAAAAGCGGCCGCCAGCGCAAAACATGCGATCCAGCGGACCGCCTCCGGCCACTGCCTGAACGGGAATGCTCGGGAGCCGCGACCCATGAGCTACATCTTGTCGGCTTCGAGCCCGACGAGCGCCACGTGCAGATAGCCGGCCGCACGCAGCTCATTCATGAGGCTCATGAGCTCGCCATAGGGAACGCTCTTGTCGGCGCGCAGGAAGACCCGCTGCTGCCTGTCGCCCGCCGTCGCGCGGTCGAGCGCCCCTGCGAGGCCCGAACGGTTGACCGTATCGTTGTCGAGCGACACGGACAGATCGGATTTGAGCGTCAGGAACAGCGGCTTGTCAGGGCGCGGCGTGTGCTCCGCGCTCGAGGCCGGCAGGTCGACCGCGATGTCCACCGTCGCCAGCGGTGCGGCGATCATGAAGATGATCAGCAGGACCAGGATCACGTCGATGAACGGCGTGACATTGATCTCGTGGACCTCGCTGAGCTGCTCATCGCCGTGGTCGAGACGCACGCTCATGACATCACTCGGCGGCGATCGCCCGGCGGCGGTCGCCCGGCCGTTCATCAAGGCTTCCGCGGTCAAGGTCGCGGCTGACGATCCGGAGAATCTCTGCGGCTGCATCCGCATGCAGCGCGCGGTAGCCGGCGATCCAGCGCGAGAACATGTTGTACATCACCACCGCGGGAATGGCCGCGACGAGACCGAGCGCTGTCGCAAGCAGCGCTTCGGCAATTCCCGGTGCAACCACGGCAAGATTTGTGGTGTGCGATTTCGAAATGCCGATGAAGCTGTTCATGATGCCCCAGACCGTTCCGAACAGACCGACGAAGGGCGCGGTAGCGCCGATCGTCGCCAGGATGCCGGTGCCGCGGATCATCTGCCGGCCGGCGGCGGCTTCGATGCGCTCCAGCCGCGATGCGATCCGTTCCTTGACGCCGGCCGGTGAAAGCGCATCGGCGGACATCCGCAGCTCGGTATCGGCGGCACGCAGCAGCGCGGCGACGCCGCCGTCACGCCCTTTTGTCCGCGTGTTGGCCTCGCTCCAGGATCTTGCCTGGCTGAGCCTCTCGATCGCCGCGCGCAGGCGGCGGCGGGCGGTCATGAGCTCGATGGCCTTGGCGAACCAGATCGTCCAGGTGAGCACGGACGCGAAAGCAAGGCCGACCATCACCGCCTTCACGACAATGTCGGCCGACATGAACATGCCCCACGGCGAGAGGTCGCGCGGCAGCCTGAGCGCGATGTCGGGATAATTCGGAGCCTGGGCGGCAGCAGGAAGCGCGGTCGAAACGGCAGCCGGATCAGTCGGCGCGGGAACGGCAGAATTCGGCGTCGTCGGCGAACCGGACATGGGCGCTTGTGATGCCGCCGGAGACGACGTTGTGGCAGCAGGCACCGTTTGCGCGTAAACGGGCGCCGGCAGAACAAGGGCAACGGCAACAAAGGCCGCCACCATGGCGCGGTGATTGTGACGATCAGGGGTCATTGAACGTTTGATCCTTTCTGCCTTCCAAATCCTAGCACAGAGTCATTCGGCGGGCCGCAAGCGCGGTTTGGCGCGTTTGCCGGCAAGTTCCTTGCGGTCCGAACGCTTGCGCAGCCACATGATGACTCCGGTGACCGCAAAAACGGTCGGGAAAATTCCCGTCAGGGTCACGAGGAAGGCCCATACCGGCCCGGCATGGCTGCCCTCATGAATCCACCGGATCCAGGCAACGGCGCGGTCGCCCGAAAGCGGCAGCACACGCGGCAATGACTGGCCGGTGCGATCATCCGTCATTACCGTGACAATTGCGCCGCTGCCGACGCGCGCAATTTGCGTGTGCCAGGTAAGTGGCCGCTCACGCTGCTGTACCGGGAGAAAGAGCGCGACCGGTCGTCCGCCGGGCTCAGCCATGAGCGCCGCTGCAAGTGCCTGGTCTGCATTCAGCGCCGTCCGCTGCGCAATCTGTCCGCCAAAGCCGCGCTGCGCCTGCGGGGTCATCGGTGCGATCGACGACATCGCCTCGCGTGCCGTCTGCGGAAACGACAGATAGATTCCGGTTGCCGAGACCACTGCGAGCGGCAGTGAAATCCAGAAGCCGAGAAGATGGTGCAGGTTGAAGGTGAGGAGCGACGAGCGCCGCCAGCGCAACCCGCGCAGGAAATCGCCGCCGCGGGGCCACCACAGCCAGAGTCCCGTCAGTGAAAGGATCAACATGCCGACGCCGGCCCATCCGACAATCTGGCGTCCGCTGTGTTCCGGGATCGTCAGGTTCTCGTGGAACACGTGCAGAAATCCGAAGACCGACGAGCGGAAATCGACGACGTCGAGGACCCTGGCGGTCGACGGATCGAGATAAACAGTCACCTGCCGCGGCCGGGCGCCGCCTTCGCGAGCCTGCGTGCGCATCACAACGCGCACGGGCCAGCCCGGCTCGGGGTATCGCACCGCTGTTGCCTGCGGCTTTGCGGGGTCGCCGGCGACTGCTTCTTGCGCCTGTGCCAGGTACACCAATGGTGGGAGCAGAACGTGTGAACCTGAAACCGCGTAGCGCTGCGGATTGATCAAGGCATCGATTTCGTCGCGCCAGACGAGCAGGCTGCCGGACAGCGAAATCGGAACCAGCAGCGCGCAAAGGCACAGCCCGATCCACAGGTGCACATTGAGCCAGACGCGGCGCAACGTGGCCGCACGGGTATCCGCCATGGGGGCGCCTTTCGCGGTTGGTCGGCCGAGCTATATCAGTCATTGCACCTGCGTAAAATACAAAACAGCGCTCGACCGCCAGTTTTTAAGTATTCAAAACAGTATTGTCAGTTTAGAAGTATTCTAATTCAAGAATAGTGATTGAATATCAACTCCTTCTTGACGACGAATACAGTCCATGGTTTCAAATATAGCCTAATAATCAGCCTGATTATTACGGTTCTAAAGTATAGTATTCAATCAGGGCTGGGGAAGATGAGCCGCGTGGTTTCAAGTATTCGGTCGGACGCATTCGGCCGATACGTCAACTCTTCACAAATTCTGCAGTCGAATGCTCCCGGAAATTCCCACCGTTCTTTGTTGCGCACGGCCGTAAGTCTTGCGTCCTTGATGGCGGCATCCACGGCATCGGCACAGGAGGGCGGAAGTTCGGGACTGCAGCTGCCGGCCATCGATGTGTCCGGCAACAATCAGGGCAGCTACCAGGCGACGCAGCAGTCCATCACTCGCCTGCAAACGCCGCTCCTCGACACGCCACAGACCGTCAACGTGGTGCCACAGCAGGAAATCCAGGACCGGCGACTCACCACGATGGAAGACGCGCTGCGCACCGTCCCCGGCATCACGTTCAGCGCCGGTGAGGGCGGCCAGCAGGGCGACAGCCCGATCATCCGCGGCTTCGTTGCCCGCGGCGATATTTTCCGCGACGGATTTCGCGATCCTGGCTGGTACACCCGCGACCTTTTCGACGTCGATCGTGTTGAGGTCTACAAAGGACCTTCCTCGTTCGCGTTCGGACGCGGCTCGACCGGTGGCGCCATCAACAACGTCTCGAAGCTTCCGACAGGTGCGACATATGTCGAGGGCACCGCGACCGGCACCTCGGCAGGCGGCTATCGCGCAGATGTCGATGCCAGCGGCAAGCGCGACAATATTTCGGCCCGCATCGCGGCACTCTATACCGATGCCGAGACACCGACGCGCGACAATGTCTGGACACGCCGCTGGGGCGTGGCGCCCTCGCTCGGCATCCAGCTCGACGAGAATACCAAGGCCACGCTCTGGTATATCTACCAGGGCGAAGAGGGTGCGCCGGACTATGGGTGGCCCTATCTGCCACAACCCGGTTACAGCGCGGCCACCGGCGCCCTGGTGAACCCCGGCTACAACGGCAACGGCACGCCGGTGACGCCCGTGCCGATCGCGCGCAACACCTGGTTCGGCATCGCCACCGGCCCGCTGCGCGATATTGTCACCACTGAGACGCATATCCTGAGCGCAAAAGTCGAGCGCGAGGTCGGGAGCAATTTCAGCATCACGAACGGCACGCGCTATCTGATGAACGATCGCTTCGGCCGGAATACCGCGCCGCGCGGTCTTGCCAACGCGGCCGGGCAGCCATTCACCAGCGGCCTCACGACCGGTGCCGGCGGCGCGGGCGTCGGTTATCCGGTCGATCTTATGACCATTGCCCGCGAGCGACGCGAACGCGAAACCGACGCGACATACCTGGTCAATGCGACCGACCTGACCGGCAAGTTCGATACCGGCATCATCAGTCACACGCTTACGGCCGGTATCGAGCTGTCACGCGAAACTCGAAACCAGACGCGCACCGATCTGTGCATCGCCTCCAATCCTGCCTGCTACACAAGTCTGGTGGATCCCAATTCAGGCGGCTTTCCTGCCACCGGGTTTACGGTGGTGCCCGGAAACAACACGTTGTCGACGGACTACGCCGGCTACATCATCGATCAGATGAAAATCACCAGGTATTTCGAGCTGCTCGGTTCGTTTCGCTTTGACCGATTCTTGACGCACTACATGGACCTGAGTGCCGCGCCCGGCATGAACGATCTGCGGCGTACCGACAACCTGCCGAGCTACCGCTTCGGCGGGGTCTATCATCCGACGCCGAACTCGAGCATCTATGTCGTCTACGGAAATTCCTATAACCCTTCCGCCGAGCTCGGCACGCTGTCCGGCAGTCCAAACAACGCCGCGAGCGTTACGTTGGCGCCGGAAAAAAACGTTTCCTATGAAGCGGGCGTCAAAGCGGATGTGCTCGACGGAAATCTCAGTCTCACCGGTGCGGTTTTCCGCATCGAAAAGACCAACCTGCGCATACCGAACGACCCGACCGCACCGACGGCACAGCAATTCCTGGTGCTCGACGGCCTCGCGCGGGTCGACGGTTTCGAGGTCGGGGCGGCCGGCAGGCTGACCGACAAATGGCAGGTCATCGGCGGCTACAGCTATCTCGAGTCCAGCATTGCAAAGACGTCGAACCTGGCGGAACTGGGGCGGCGGCTGCCGAACGCGCCGCGCCACAATCTGTCGCTCTGGTCGACCTACGATATCACGCGGAAATTGACGGTCGGTGCAGGCGCGACCTATCAGTCCGATACATTCGTCAACACGACGAACACGGCCTTCATTCCCGAATATTGGAAATTCGACGTGATGGTGAGCTACAAGGTCGACGACAAGTCGACACTCCAGCTCAATATCTACAACATCACGGACGAATTCTACTTCGCCCAGTATTACCAGGGGCACGCGGTGCCGGCGTCGGGCCGCTGGGCTTCCCTGTCATACCGTGTGCGGTGGTGAGGCCACGCCAATGATGGTGCATATCCCCAACGTGCTCACGCCGGAGCAGGTGGCGCGCTGCCGCGAGGTGATGGAAAAAGCAACCTGGGTCGACGGGCGCGTCACCGCAGGACATCAATCATCCAAGGTAAAGAACAACCTGCAGCTTCCGGAAGGATCACCGGAGGCGCGCGAGCTTGGCAGGATGGTGATCGAGGCTCTGTCGCGGAACAACCTCTTCATGTCGGCAGTACTGCCCAAGCAGGTGTTCCCGCCGCTTTTCAACCGCTACGATGCGGGAATGACTTTTGGCGCGCACGTCGACAATGCCGTTCGCGGCATTGCCGACAGCGGTATCCGCATCCGTACGGATGTATCCTCGACGCTGTTTATCTCGGGCCCGGAAGATTATGACGGCGGTGAACTCGTCGTCGAGGACACGTACGGCACGCACAGGGTAAAGCTTCCGGCCGGTGACATGATCGTGTACCCGGCGACCTCGCTGCACCACGTCACTCCAATTACCCGTGGCTCCCGTATTGCGTCATTTTTCTGGACACAGAGTATGGTCCGCGATGAAAGCAGGCGATCGCTCCTGTTCGATATGGACATGGCAATCATCAAGTTGTCGCGCGATCACCCGAGTCATGAATCTTTGGTCGAACTGACCTCCGTCTATCACAATTTACTGCGGCAATGGGCCGATTTGTAATACTCGCCTGCCACGCGGCATTCTATCGGGACGCACCTTGCCCGCGCGGGTAGGTCTCGCGCATGATCAGTGCAATGACGAAGGCGACACAGACGCCGATCTGCAGCGGGCGGGCTGCAAACTGCGCCATTTCGAGCGAACTCGGGGCGATGCCTTCTTCGATGCCAAGTCCAATTCGCACACCGGGGCGGCTGATCATGATGCCGCCGAGAATGAACATGATGCCGTTCACGATAGCTGCAGAAGTACCTATGTTCTTCGGCTCAACCACGTCGGCCGCGGTGCTGAAGGCGAGCATGTGCGCGGAGTTGCCGAATCCGAACAGGAAGCACAGCAGCACGTCGAACGCGGGACCGATTGGCTTCAGGTAGAGCAGCAGCGTCAGCGTGACAATCTGGATTGCGATGCCGATCAGGATCGGCAGTTTGCGCCGCTGCAGGTTGTCCGAAATCCACGGGGCGACAAAGCATCCGGCGGCGAGACCGAGCCACAGGAACGACGCGGCGGTGTTCGCTGTGGCGGCATCGATGCCGCGCGCCATTAACAGCTTCGGACCCCACACCACGCCGAGGCCAAGCATCACGCCAAAGCACAGCGAGCCAAAGGCGGCGGCCATCCAGATATGAGGCAACCGCGCGACGGTCATAAACGACTGTCTTACGGTCCCGAGAAACGATCCCAAGCTTTGTCCGGCGGGCGCCTCTACGGGCGCCGGGTCGCGTAGATATAGGACGGCGGCAAGCAGAAGAACGATGCCGAGCGTGCCGCCGACGTTGAATAACTGGTGCCACGGGAAAACGGTCAGCGACCAGTTCAGCAGGTTTTGATTGAAAGCGGAGAACAGCGAGGCGGCGAACTGCACCAGCCCAAACATGAAGCTGAACTTCGCCCAGCCGAACCACATGCCGCCGACGTAGCCAGCGCCGACAAATCCCGTGCAGGCGCCGATCGCGATCAATGCCTGGGACAGCAGCAGCATCTCGAAATTCCCGGCGTTGGCGAAGACGAAGATGCCGAGCGTCACGAGCAGGATCGCAGGGAGCAGAACCTTTCTGGCGCCTAGTCGGTCGAGCAGCGGCCCGCTCATAAACTGGCACAGCGCAAAGACCCACGTGTAGATTGCGGCGATAAGCCCGACCTGTGCGATCGACAGGCCAAGGTCCTTCTGCACGCTTGAATTGACGATGGCGTAGCCGGTCTGGAAGCTGAAGTAATAGACGACAAAGGCGACCGCGATAGCCCAAACCAACCACGCCCGCGGCCCGCCCAGTCCGGATGAGCCGCGCGATTCAGCAGCGCCCATCGTGCTGACCCTAATTGCCGGTCTTCGGGTAGGTTTCTTTCATAACGATCGAAATCACCAGCGCGAGAACGAGGGCAACTGTAATCGGCAGACCCGCATATTGAGCCAGTTCGAGCGACTTCGGTTCGATACCGGCCTCCAGACCCCAGCCGATGCGCACACCAGGCCGCGAGATCAAGATGCCGCCCACGATGAACATGATGCCGTTGACGACGGCTGCGGACGTGCCGATCTGGTGCGGCTTCACGACATCGGCCGCCGTGCTGAAGGCCAGCATGTGAGAGGCATTGGCGAAGCCGAAGATGAAGCAGAGGACCAATGCCGCCGTCGAGCCCAGATCGCCGACATAGACAAGGGCCAGTAAGGCCACGAGTTGAACAGCGTTTCCACCCACGATCGGCATCTTGCGCTTGCGGATCACGTCGGACCAATGTGGGATGGTGGCACTGCCGGCGGCAAGGCCCAGCCACAGCATCGAGGCGCCGAAGTTGGCCGTGGTTTCGCCCAGTCCATGGACCATCAGGAGCTTCGGCATCCACACCACGCCGAGCGCGAGCATGGCCCCGAAGGTAAGCGCACCTGCCAGCGAGGCGACCCACACATGTCCGATCTTGACGACCTCAAACATACCGGCCACGACCGAAGCGAAGAATTCGCCGATGCCGCCCTTGTGATCGCTGACCACGGGCTTTGGATCCTTGATATACAGGAAGCCAAGCACCAGCAGCGCGACCCCGAACACCGCTGTCAGGTTGAACAGCGAGCGCCAGGTCATGGAGCCAAGCGCCACGCCGATCAGATTTTGCGAGAAGGCCGATGTCAGCGCTGCAACAACCTGGACCAGGCCGAACATGAAGCTGAACTTTGCCATTCCGAACCACTTGCCGCCTACATAGCCTGCGCCGACGAAACCGGTGCACGACCCCACAGCAATCACCACCTGCGACAGCAGCAGTATTTCGAAGCTTTGGGCGTTGGCAAAAATGAAGATGCCGGCCGTCACCAGCGCGATCGAAATTGGCAGGATCTTGTGCGATCCAAGCCGATCGAGCAGCGCGCCGCCGAAGAACTGGCAGATCGCGAACGCCCAGGTGTAAAGCGCCGCGATAGTGCCGATCTGCGCCACCGACAAGCTGAGGTCTTTCTGTACGCTCGAATTGACGATGGCGTAACCCGTCTGGAAGCTGAAGAGAAAGACGACAAAGGTGACGGCAAGTGCCCACACCCACCATGCCATCGGGCCGCCGAGATCCGTAGACGAATCGCTTCTGGCCATGTGCAAATCCCCTACAAAGCTCTGAAAGCCAAGCCGGGCTCTAGTGCTGTTTTTTGCTGTATCTGAGCTCACCGGCGACATAGGTCGCCTGTACCGCGCGGTCGTCACCCAGCGTCATCTGGATAAACAGGGCTTCGTGGATATCTTCCGCAAATTGCATGCGGTACTCGATGATCGGCGTCGACTTCATGTTGAGCACCACGATGTCGGCCTCCATGCCGGGCGCGATGCTGCCGACCTTATCGTCAATGTACATGGCATTCGCCGTTCCGCGCGTCGCGAGATAGTAGGCGTGGCCGGAGGTCAATTTGTTGTTGTTGAGCTGCGCCGCCTTGTAGGCCTCGTTCAGGGTCAGAAGGATCGAGAACGAGGTGCCCGCTCCGAGATCAGTGCCAAGCCCGACCCGCACCGGCCGGTCCTTCTGCATCGCGCGATGGATGTTGAAATAGCCGCTGCCCAGAAAGAAATTCGACGTCGGGCAGTGCGAGACTGCCGAACCAGTCCTGTGCATGCACTGCATTTCGTTGTCGGTCAGGTGGATGCCATGGCCAAACACCGCGCGCGGCCGGCAGAGCTTGTGGTGGTCGTAAACGTCGAGATAGCCCTTGCGGTCGGGGAACAGCTCCTTGACCCAAGCGACTTCGCCCTTGTTTTCCGAAACGTGCGTCTGCATGAAGCAGTCGGGGTACTCGCTCCACAGCGCGCCGGCGGAGTCAAGCTGATCGGGTGTGCTCGTCGGCGCGAAGCGCGGCGTGATCGCATACATCAACCGGTTTTTGCCGTGCCATTTCTTGATGAGCGCTTTCGAGTCGTCATAACCTGTTTTGGTGGTGTCGAGCAGATAGTCGGGCGCATTACGGTTCATCAACACCTTGCCGGCCGCGATCCGCATGCCCAGCCGCTGGGCTTCTTCGAACAGCGCATCGACCGACTGCGGAAATACCGTGCAATAGACGCAGCTGGTTGTGATTCCGTTCTTCAGACACTCGTTCAGGAACACCTTGGCGACCGAGCTCGCGAAGGCTTTGTCCGCATATTTGCGTTCGGTCGGAAACGTGTACTTGTTGAGCCAGTCGAGCAGCTGTTCGCCGAAGGCGGCGATCATCGGCGTCTGCGGAAAGTGCACGTGACTGTCGAGGAACCCGGCGGAAATCAGCGAGTCCTTGCCGTAGTCCTTGATCTCCGTATCCGGAGGTAATTGCGGCCGGATTCGATCGGCCGGCCCGAAATGGGTAATCAGCCCATCAGCCATCGCAACAATAGCGTCGGACTCGTACACCATCGTGTGATCCAGGCCATTCTTGAAAGGGTCGCCCGAGTAGGTCAGGGCCGGACCACGAATGGCCGTGGATTTTGGCATGCGTTGTTCCCCTGTTTCCCACAGACCGCTTTCTATTTTTCTTGTGCCTGCATCGCAGGGATAACATCATTGCTCGTGTCGCCGAATGTGGACCTTGGTCCAACATTCCCGGACCGATTGAATTGTTTAGTCTGCGTCGCTCCGTATCTGATCGCGCGATCTTAAATCGGGCGAGCGACCGGTCCTTGAATGCACGCGCAGTCTGTCATCGCGAAATCATGGGACGTGATGTGAAGACGACAGCGACGGCCACTTTTTTCATTGTTGTGACGGCGATAATGACGGCTGTGAGTGCGCGGGCCCAGGTTGCGGATCGCCTTGCAGACGAGCAGCGACCCGCGGCGCCGCCAGAGCCTGCCAAACCGGAAAAGGTTCCGAAAGCACTGCCACCGCTGTTCATCGTCAATGACAACATAATTGGATATTACTACCTGCCCACCGCCACCAACCCGGGAGCAGGGCAGACGCCGAAGCACGTCGTGGTGTTCAACCATTTTGATGTGTGGAATTACGGCACGAATTTCCTCAGCGTCGAGTGGCTGAAAGCGACAAACGGCAAGAATCCGCCCTTCGGCACGCCAGCGTCCCCATGTGACCAGGGCGGGCCGCTGTATCCTCCCGGTGCGGAGCAGTGTCCCGGCTTCACGGAGATTTACGGCTTCGTGCGGAGCACCTTTGGGTGGAATCAAATTTTCAATACCAAAGCATTTTCGGTCGGCCCGCTCACGAATATCGAATTCGCTGTTGGGGCTGACCTCAACACCGACAATACGACGCTCGGATCGGCCAAAAAATCAATTCAAGGTGGCCTGCAGTTCGATTTTGAGACTCCTTACAGGGGGTTTCTGAATATCGGCGCTTATGCCTACAAGGAGTGGCAGCACGACGGATTTGCCTCCCTCTTCCCGTTCCAACCGATTCCCAATCCCAGCGGGAATGTAGAGTTCGATCCGACCTGGGCCGTCGAGATCAATTATTCTCAGCCGCTGGGCTCTTTGCCGCTCAAATACAAGGCCCTCGTGGTCATCCATGGCCCCAAAGGTTGTGGTGAACCTTGCCAACCGTTAGGTCCGGGTCTCGTGCGAACGACTGAATACCTGACCCAGCAGCTTCTCGTGTTTGATGTGGGCCAAGCATTTTGGAACACGCCTCAACGCTTTGCGATCTTCGCAGGGTATCGCTGGTGGAAAAACAAGTTTGGTATCACCCCCGACCAGCCGAATGGGTCCTTCATTGGTACCCTGGAGAGCACGTGGCTCATGGGAGCGGCGGTGAAGTTCTGAGAAAGGTGTTCTCTGTGCGTCTTAGGTCAAAAGCGGATATCCGCATCCGCTATCTCGAGTCCGGCCTGCTTGGTGCGACTGTCAGGTTTTCTGTTTGAGCCCCGTGCAGAACGAGGTGGAATAGCGTTCCGCTTTTGCCATCCGACGATGCGGTAAGTTGACCGCCGTGAAGTTCGGCAATCCTGCGGCAGATAGCCAATCCCAGTCCTATCCCTTGAGGTTTTGTGGTGACGAACGGCTCGAATATCCTGCCTAAACGTTCTGCCTCAATACCCGGGCCGGTGTCTTCGACTTCCATGATAAGTGCTTTGGCGCCATCGGGTTTGGTCCTCACTTTAAGTGACCGGTTGTCGATTTCGACAGCAGCCATTGCCTCAATTGCGTTGCGGACCAGGTTTATGATGACCTCCTGCAGCTGAATCCTGCTCCCCATGACGATTGGTAATTCGTGTGCCAGTTCTACGTGGGTTTTAATACCATAGTCGCTCAGCTCTCCGCTCAAGATCTGCAGCGTATCAAGAACCAGCGTGTTTACGTCAAATGGCCGTTGCTCGCCCGAGCCCTCGAACATCCTGGGAACGCTCGCCAATACTTCTTCCGCGCGAAAATTCGCGCGCTCAATATCATCTAGCAACGACTTTACCTCGTCCACATCAGGCCGCGCTTTGTCCAGCCATATTCGTGCAGCGTGGGTTGTCGCCATAATAGCCGTTAAAGGCTGCCTTACCTCGTGGACGATCGATGATGCTGCCGCTTTTACAGTCATCAGCTTGTTTTGTCGTTCGTGCTCCAGTCTGATGTACGACCGCAAAAGCGCTGTGTGTAGCCGCATCAACTCTGAGAGCAGAGCTATCAAAACGACCGCCGAGATAACTACCGCTAACGCGCGGCTAACATACCATCCAAGGCTGAAGCGGGTTGTCATTCCAAACGTCACCAGTGTCATTTCCGATATCAACATGCAAACTGTAATCATGATCCACAAATCGAGCACTGACGTTCGGCGAATCCACATGAGCAGCAAAGCGAGCGCAGACAGCAACACGAGCATCCCGGCAGCGTAATGCACCATCGGCGTATAACTGACATCGTCGGAAAACAGACGCGGCATAAACCTGTCTCCGGCCGTTACGGTCCAGGTAAGTGCGCAAACCAGGCTGATCTGGATCACCGCACTCCAGCAGAATGCAGATAGTGTTGAAGGTCGAGCAACAGCATCGTGAGGCTCCTCATCTTTCAGCCAGGCATACCCGGCCACGGCGACGATAAAGCCAAGATGCCAGTAGACATTGAGCCACGCGCTACTCTGAGCCCCCGCACCAAAAATACCCTGCGGCGCAACCGCACCAGGAAAGGTGAGTGCGTGCGGTACGACGATCAGGGCTGAAAAAAGATAGCCGTTTGCGAGGACCAGGAGCGCACGCGACGCAATCACAGACGACTGATTGAACAACAAGACAGCGGTGATAAGGTCCGCAACAAATACGATGGCCAGAATGGTCGGGACGAAGCTATCAATTCGCGGCACGGATGCCGGTAGTGATGACACGACCATACAGGCCACGAATTGAAGTACGGCAACGGCAGCGGCAACGCGATACTGTCGCGATGTCGCCGACTGGTGTGCCAGCGAGATTGCGGGCTCATTCCATGGTAAGCGCCCGGCCACGTTGCGTCGTGCCTCCTGCCGGCGTTTAAGAATATACTCGGTGCCGGGGACGAGCCGCTACCTTGGGTTTGTCAGGCCGTTTGTGACAGACTCCGGTGCCGTCAGTCCGCTTTGGGCCAGGAGCGGTCGTTAAAGGGCCTTCACATCGATGCCCGGTTAAATTCACCACCGAAAGTGGACATTCATTAGCGCCGTTCGCATTTCCGGTCAGGGCCATAAGCCGACATGAGCATCAGTTCCCGACAAGAGCATTGCGTTAAGGTCCAACTCAACGGGCCTGCTCAAAAATCCTTTTCCGCACTCCGAGCTAGCAGATTGCGTGATGGTGCAGCGCTGAAAAAATAGGCCCCGGAGTTCAATCCGGGGCCTACGACCGTCGCAGCGCATAAATTTATTTCAGCCGCTTCGCGGCTTCCTGCACCAGGCTCAGGTCTGAGTATTTCTTGATGTCGATCTTCTTTTTGACAAAGCCGAGCTCCCGTGTGGTGTCGACGTTCCGCTGCAAGGCCTCGAGGTTCGGCATCAGGTTGGGATCGCGATAGGTATCCTGCTTTGTGAACAGCCAGCCGAAGCGTTCGGGTGGCGCCTTCGTGATTTTCGACGCAATCTTCGCGACCTCGTCGTGGTTCTTCGGATCGATATACCACCGTGTGATGCGGAGCATGTCCTCCATGAAGTCCACCATAGCGGCACGGTTTTTGTCGATGAACGACTTGCGCGCAGTCCATACGATCATCTGCGTCACGCCGAGCGCTTCGCTCTGCTTGAACAGAACCTTGCCTTCTTCGCGCAGCTTCGGATTGAAAGCGAACGGCAGCACCGCCGGAATGAGATCGGCCTTTTTCTCCAGAAGCACGGCCGGCATTGCCGGCAGCGGACTTTCGACCATCGTGTAGTCGCGCTTCTCTTCGAGGCCGTGCTTTCGCAGCATGGCGCGCATCGCCACGTCGACGGCGCTGCCACCGGCATTGGTGCCGATCACCTTGCCCTTGAGGTCCTCGACTTTGTTGATGCCGCTGTCCTTGCGGACAAAATATTCCTGGCTGTAGTAGCCGGAAACGCCGTCCTGAAATTCGTCGGCGATGACACGGATGTCGTCAAGGCCGGCGTTTTCGATTGCGATCGCCAGTGACGAGTACGCGAGGTTGGAGACTTCAAGCTCGTTATTGGCGATGGCCGTGATCATCGGCGGCGTGCCTTGATAACGAACCGGTTCAAGTATGTAGGATTTGCCGAGGTGCTTGGCCAAATCCTTCTTTTCCAGAACGATGGAGGCCCAGTTTGCGACCGGTGCCACCCAGGACATGCGAATCTTCACCGGCTCCGCACTGTAGGCCGTGCCGGCAAGGCCGAGCACGCACACGCCGGCCAGCGCGAGTTTAAAAAGGCGCATGATTTTCCTCCCAGCTTCGCCGGGCTTGCGCGTTCCACATGCAAGCTTCTCGTTGCGAAGACGTCGAGATTGTCGGGGGTCCAACTGATTTTGGCAAGCCTGCCGGGTGCCGCAAATGCCCGCCATCCGGTACACTCGGGCCGTATTCGGCTCGAGCGCAAGGCAATAAGTCCTGCCAAACGTGAAAAGTCAGACCGGTCTGCACATGACGAGCAGCGTCGCGGTAAAAATCTGCACCGGCTGGTCCTTCTGATTGAACGTCGTGAACCGCACTCGGACCTGACCTCGATCATCCCGCAACCGGGATGCCCGAACCTCGAGCACTTCAGTCTCCACCCGCAACTCGTCGCCCGGGCGAACGGGACGTGGCCAACTCAGCTCTTCCAGGCCCAGCCCAAGAATACCGTCAGCAGGCTGGAAGTCACTTTCCACCAGGAGCCGCATAGTCACGGCAGCCGTGTGCCATCCGCTTGCAACAAGCCCCTTGAAAACCGATGCGCGCGCTGCCTCCTCGTCGAGGTGGTAGGGCTGGGGATCGAATTTCGAAGCGAAAGCGAGGATCTGTTCTTTGTCCAGCTGCAGCCGATTGGACGTGAAGACCTGACCTGCCGCAAAATCCTCAAGGTATTGCTTGGCCATCCTGCAATCCCGCCCCCCGCGGAATTTTCGTGCCACCGTTCGCGCAGTTCGGCGACAGCGAAGCCGACATTCAGCGCACGTCGCGCACGGCTCACTTCATGAGTACGCCTGCCGACGATAGCTCCAAACGGAGGAACCTGCACGGTATGGAACTGCGCCAAAAGGGAGATTCGCCGAATTTGGCGAAGACCCGGGCTGCAATGGCGATTAGGGCAATTCGCACCGATCTGCTAAGTTACGTCACAAAGAGATGGCTTGGGGACAGTTGATGGAGTCCGAGCATACTTGCCGCGTGCTTTTGATTTATCCGCGATTCGCTGCGGAAACATTCTGGAATTTCGCGGAAGCGTGCGAGCTCATGGGTGCCCGTTATCCGGCCGCACCGCTCGGCCTCATAACCGTCGCCGCCTTGCTGCCGCCGCACTGGGAGGTGCGCCTCGTTGACCGCAATACCGGGGAGCTGACTGAGGCGGACCTCCATTGGGCGGACATTGTCATGACCGGCGGCATGCTTCCGCAGCAGGCCGACTGCCTTGCGGTGATCGAACTCAGTCGTCGGCATAATCGGCCGGTGGTCGTTGGCGGTCCCGATCCGACCTCAAGTCCGCACGTCTACGAGCATGCCGACTTCCGCGTGCTGGGAGAAGCTGAGGGCATTCTCGACGAGTTCATCACCGCCTGGAATGCAGGCAAGCGCAGCGGAACCTTCGTAGCCCCCAAATTCCAGATCGATGTGACCAAAAGCCCGATACCGCGTTTCGATCTCATCAAGTTCGAACATTACCTTTATGCCAGCGTGCAGTATTCGCGCGGGTGTCCGTTCACCTGCGAGTTCTGCGACATCATCGAATTGTACGGACGCGTGCCGCGCGCCAAGACCACGCCCCAGATGCTCGCCGAACTGGACCGGCTCTATGCGCTGGGCTACCGGGGGCATGTCGACTTCGTCGACGACAACCTGATCGGAAACAAGAAGGCCTTGAAGCAGTTCCTGCCGAGCCTGAAAGCATGGCAGGAGAAGCATGATTACCCGTTCGAATTTTCCACCGAGGCGTCGGTGAACCTGTCGGATGACGCCGAACTCATGTGCATGATGCGGGATGCAGGATTCTTCGGGCTGTTCGTCGGCATAGAAAGTCCCGATCCCGAGACCTTGGTGATGATGAAGAAAAAGCAGAATACGCGGCGAAACCTGGTCGACAGCATTCACAGGATTTATCGGGCCGGCATGTTCGTCACCGGCGGCTTCATTATCGGCTTCGACAGTGAGAAGTCCGATGTGGGCGATTCACTTGCGCAGTTCATCGAGTATTCCGCCATTCCGGTCGCAATGGTGGGGCTGCTTTACGCGCTTCCCAATACTCAGCTCACGCGTCGTCTCACGAAGGAGGGCCGGCTGCACGCAAATCATGACGTTGGGCCTGTTCATGGTGGCGATCAATGCACGGATGGACTCAACTTCGATACCCTTCGGCCCCGGCAGGCCGTACTGAGAGACTACAAGCGTGTGTTGCAAGCGATTTATGAGCCGGCAGCCTACGCCGGCCGTCTGCAACGGTTGGTTTCTCTGCTTGACCGATCAGCCTCGCGCCGCGGCATGCCGGCCGGCGATCCCCGCGGCAAGTTTGACGCAATGCAGCTGATGCAGCGTATCGTTACGCGGCTGCCCGAGGCGCGTGAGCCGTTCCTGCGGGTGCTCAAAATCTGCGCGCGCGAGAACCCGGACGCGATGCGGATCATTGTCGGCCTGATGGCGTTGTATCTGCACCTCGGCCCGTTCTCGCGTCAGGTCATTGCCGCAATTGACCGGAGGATCGAGGCCTACGGTGCCGCGGCCCTTGGACGGGTCGCGATGACTCATTCGGGTGTCATCGCCTGACAGGCCAGGCGCTCTGCCGGCAATTCAATCAGCTGCTCAGGCCGTGCTGGGTGCATGCGCTTCCTGGTGCCAGATCAGCAGCCGCCGCCGGATCAGGCTCATGGCCTTGACCAAGGCGTAGCCGACGACCGCAATTTCCAGGATGCCGGCAAAGACACTGGTGGAATTGGCGAAGCGCGAGGCTGTCATCATGGCGCCGCCGAGCCCGTAACCGCCCATCAACATTTCGGCCACCACGGCGACAATCAACGACAGCGGCAGGGCAACCTGCAGGCCGGTCATGATCTGCGGCGAGGCCGCCGGCAGAACGACCTGATAGAGAAGCTCGCGGTTGGTTGCACCCATGTTGCGCGCCGACCAGATCAGTTCACGCTCGACGCCCTGGATTGCTATGACGGTTGCGGCAATCACGGGAAAAATTGCGTCAATGACGATGATGGTGATCTTGGACAGGTCATAGACGCCGAGCCAAAGAATGACGACCGGAAGAAATGCGATCTTGGGCATCGGAAAGCCGACAGAGACGATCGGATCGAAAAACCAGTTCGCGATGACGTTGCGCGACATCGCCATCCCGATCAGCACGCCGCCGACGGCGCAAATCGCAAAGGCAACCAGCGCGCGGTAAAGCGTCAGTGCGGTGTTGATCCACAAGTCCCCATAGATGGCATCGCTCCACATGCGTTCGAGCACTGCCGTCAGCGCCGGCAGCTGAAACGGCGTGAAAGTTCCGCTGCGGGCGAGCAATTCCCACGCGACGGCGAGGACAAGCACAGAAAATATGTGCGCAAAGCCCCAGAACAGTGTGTAAAGGAACCGCGCCGCTTTTTCCGGCAGTCCGTTCGGCGGGCTGTCCGCAGTCGTGGAGTTCAGTCGCGCCATGCCAGCGCCCGCCTGGTTATCTGCAGATAGATTCGATCAGCCGCAAAGCCGAGAAACGCCACCGTAAGAACGACCGCGTACATGGCGTCGTAGTTGCCATTGGCGCCGGTGTATCCGATCAGATAGCCGAACCCCTTCTGCGCCACGATCAGCTCCGACGACACCAGCAGGATGAACGACAGCGCCAATGCGGTGCGCACGCCGTTGAGCAGTTCCGGCAGGGCACTCGGGACCACGACGTCCCACAACATGCGCAGCCGGCTTGCGCCCATGCTGCGCGCCGACCAGACCAGCGCCTGTTCACTTGAACGCGCTCCGTTGAACGCGCCGATCGTCACGGGAAGCATGCAGCCCAGAAAGATCAGCAAGATCTTGGACCCATCGCCGAAGCCGAGCCAGATAACGGTGACCGGGATGAGCGCCGACTTCGGCAGGGGATAGAAGATTTCAACGATCGGCGCGACCAGCACGTTCACCGGCTTCCACCAGGCCATGGCAATGCCGACCGTGCTGCCGATCAGGATCGACAGGGCCAGACCGGCGCCGGCGCGATAGAGTGAAGACGCGCCGTTGCTGATGAGCTCGCCGTCCTTGACCATCGCGACGCCAGCCGAGACTACGTCGGATAACGGCGGTAAGGCACTCGTGGACACGAGTTCAAGGCGCGCCGCGACTTCCCAGGTGATCGCCAGCAAGATCAGAGGCAGGTATCGGATCAGGGATTGCCTCATGACCGTTTGCCCTGCGCCTTGATAGCCTCTTCCTTTACCAGGTTCCAGATTTCGTCGACCTTCTCGACGAAGACCTTGTTCTTGAAAATATCGGGATCGTTCTTGTCGAACTTAGTATCGACAATCGTTTTGATGCGTCCTGGCCGCGCCGACATCACGGCGACGCGGTCCGCCAGATACACTGCCTCCTGCACGTCGTGGGTCACGAAGATCACGGTTTTCGGCGTACGCTGCCAGATGCGCAGCAGCTCGCTCTGCATCAGGCCCCGCGTCTGCGCATCGAGAGCGCCAAAAGGCTCGTCCATCAGCAAGATCTTCGGATCGAAGGCGAGGGTGCGCGCGATTGCCGTGCGCTGTTTCATCCCTCCGGAGAGTTGGGACGGGTAGCTGTCTTCGAATCCGGCGAGTCCGACAAGCTCGATGAAATCCATGGCGCGTTTTTCACGCTCCTCCTTGGGCATTCCCTGCCGTTCGAGCCCGTAAAGAATGTTTCCGCGCACTGTCTTCCAGGGAAACAGCGCAAAGTGCTGAAAGACAATGCCGCGGTCAGGGCCGGGCGACGACACCTTCTGTCCGTCGATCAGGATGGTGCCGGTTTCAACGGGCAGGAATCCGCCGATCAGATAAAGCAGAGTCGATTTGCCGCAGCCGGACGGGCCCAGCAGCGCCACAAACTCGCGATTGGCGACCGCGAGCGAAACCTGATCGAGCGCCAGCACTTCGCGACCGCGTGGCGGACGGTAGAGGTGGTTGACCCGGTCGACGACGATCTGTGCTGCAGCCATGGCGGACGGAAGCGTCCCTAACCGGAACAATCTGTCAAGCGTCGTTCACGCTGGCCCGACAGCAATGATGTCCTATAATGCGGGCCTCAGGCATTAGGCATTTCTCAAGAGGAAACATCAGTGGCCAACGCGCTTCTTGAAGCCCGCCGCGAGCTCGCGCTCGCAAACCGTATTGTCGCCAACGAGGGCGTGATCGACGCCTTCGGCCATGTCAGTATGCGGCATCCCGACGACCCGAAACGCTATCTTTTGTCGCGCTCCCGTGCCCCCGAACTGGTCACACCCGACGATTTCATCGAATACGATCTCGATTCAAAGCCGCTGCGCGATCCAGGTGTCGGTCAGTATTCCGAGCGCGTGATCCATGGCGAGATTTACAAGGCGCGGCCCGAAGTGAACTCGGTCTGCCATCATCATTGCCCTGCCTTCATGCCGCTGCTGGCGACCGGCACGGACTACATGCCGGTTTTCCACCTGGGTGCCGTCGGCGGGATCAGGCCGCCGTTCTGGGATCAGCGCGACGAATTCGGTGACACAAACATGCTGGTGATCAGGCCGGAGGAGGGCGCCTCGCTCGCGCGTGCGCTCGGCAAGCACTGGATCGTGCTGATGATGCGCCATGGCGTCACGGTTGCCGGCACCAGCGTGCGGGATTGCGTCTTCCGTTCGGTGTTTTCAGCACGCAATGCCGAGTACCAGGTACGGGCGATGACGATCGGCTCCGAAATCGCAACACTTTCACCCGGCGAAACCATGCTGGCCGGGCAGATCAGCTCTAAAACGACCGGTCTCACGCGCTCATGGGAGTACTGGTCGATGCGCGTCGCGAACAAGTCGGGCGGACTTGCGGCCGCAGCGGGCGGCAAGTCGGGCTCCAAAAGGCGGCCAGCACGTGCGAAGACGTCGGGCTCGAAGCGAAGCCGCAAAAAACGGCGCTAACGCTTTCCTGTCGGCGGATCCCGGTATTGAATGCGCCCTGTAAGGGGGCATAGGCTGGGAAATAAAAGCATCCAGGGAGGATACATATGAAAGCCATCACAGCATTAGGAGGCGTGCTCGGGATCGCCGTCGCGCTTGCGGCCGGGCCGGCTGCGGCCGAGGACCAGCTGAAGGTCGCGATCGGCCAAATCAACAACTGGGAAAACCAGGCGCCCACGCTCGGCCAGGATGCGGGTATCTTCAAGAAGCATGGGCTGGTGCTGGAAAATGTCGGCACGCAAGGTGCAGGCGAGACGATTCAGGCGGTCATTTCGGGTTCCGCCGATATCGGTGCGGGTGTCGGTGCGGCCGGTGTGATGCGCGCCTTTTCAAAAGGAGCGCCGGTGCGCATCCTTGCGCCGGCTTTCACCGGTACCGGCGATCTGTACTGGTACGTGAAGGCGGATTCGAAAATCAAAAGCCTGAAGGATGCCACGCCCGAGAACACGATCGCATACTCGACCAACGGCTCGAGCTCGAACAACATCGTTGTTGCGTTCGTCAGTGAACTCGGCGCGAAGGCAAAACCGACGGCAACGGGTGGACCGGCCGCTACGCTCACTGCCGTGATGTCCGGTCAGGTCGACATTGGCTGGGCGGCGCCGCCGTTCGGACTTCAGGAGATCAAGGAAGGGAAAATCCGCATCGTTGCGTACGGCAGCGACGTGCCGTCGTTGCGCGGCCAGACCGTACGTACGCTGATCGTCAATGCCAATTCGCTCAAGACCAAGCATGACGCGATCATGCGTTTTATGGATGCGTATCGTGAAACGGTTGATTGGATGTACTCCGACCCCAAGGCGGTCGAGATGTATTCGGCAAAAATCCACCGCCCTGTCGACCTGCTGAAAGACTCGATGGCGAAATTCCAGCCGAAAGAGGCGCTGCAGACCGACAAATTCGCTGATCTCGATGGCGCCATCGCCGATGCGGTGAAACTGAAATTCCTAGAAAAGCCTCTGACCAAGGAGCAGATCGCGGAACTGCTGCAAATTCCGCCGCGCAAAAAATAGGCGAGCCGGTACGAGATAATAAACGGGCCGCTGCATGCGCAGCGGCCCGTTTTTGTTTCGACAAGGATAATCTAAATTACTTCTTCTTCGCCGCTTTTTTCTTGCCACCGGCCTTGGCCGCTTTGCATTCGCCGGGTTTTGCGCCCTTCGCGCCGTCCTTTGCGGCGTAGCAGGCGTTAAAATACGTGAACTTGACCCCACCTTTGTCTGCGCAGACCGGTGCCTGCGGGCCAGTGCACGCGACCGGAGGCGGCGCGGGCGGTGCTGCAGCTGCAGCCTTCTTCTTTTTGGCCGCTTCGCTGGGTACCGCCGAGCCGATGACAAAGGCGACGGCGGCGGCCGCGACGAACGTCGCATAGGCAACATTTCTAAGTTTCATGAGATTCCTCCCCACCAGTTTGGACGAAACATAGTAGAAGGTGGCACGCCATGATTACAAGAATTTTGCGCTGAAACGGCCGCCCCCAAACCTGAACGTGCATTCATGTGAGCGGCGCGTCAATGCCTGGCTTTGGCGGCGGCCGATATGGCATCCAGGATGGCGGCCCGGCCGGATTTCAGGGCGGCGCGCACCGTTTCAAGTTTGCCGATTGTGCCCATCTCACGCTGCCGTTTAACGGTCGATTCCACCATCAGCGGGTTGAGGCCAAGCTCGCGCAGGGTCGCCGCCGATTCCTCCATCTCGGCTGCGCGGCGATCGCCGTGGCTCGCCATGCGCTCGAGGTTGTAATCAGCAATCTGGCCCCACTCGAGCGTCGGGTAATTGTTCTTCAGAGACGCCGTCACCTCTTCCAGCACTCCCGCCCGGGCCGCGGCCAGAAAGCATTCCAGCGTCAGCGCCTCGATGCCTTTGATCATCACGCTGCGGATCATCTTGATTGCCGCCGCCGAGCCGGTTTCCGGCCCGACGACCGTAAGCTGCATCTCCAGTTCCCGTAAGAGGGGCGAGATCTCTTCCGCGTGCGGACCCGCAATGAGCAGCGGCGTGCGGTGCCGGGCGGGATGGATCGCGGCGACCACGGCAACATCAACGTAGCGGGCGCGCTCGCCCAGCAACCTTGCTGTCTCCTGCTTGCGGCCGGGAGATACCGAGTTGATGTCGAGATAGTAGGGATTGCCGTGCAGATGCGGTGCGACCGAACGCGCTGCCTCGACACTGGACGCGGCCGTGACCGCCGATATCACGATATCCGTGTCGCGCACGGCGTCGGCCGCCGATGTGGCTATGCGGACGCCGATCGTTTGGCCTCCTGCCTTGAGGGGAGCGCCCGCCTGCTCCGGAAACAGGATGTCCCAAGCCGCAATGTGTTCGACGCCCCCTTCTTTCAAGCCGGATGCAATCGCCTGTCCGGCTTCTCCAAATCCGATGAAGGAAATTCGTGGTGTGTTGTAGCGGGTCATGCGCAATTCCGCGCTCAGGAATCCGGTACGCCGGGGACGGGCGGAGTACCTTTGGTATGGAAGGACCTGATCGTTTGCAGTCCCCACGCCTGGCCTTTTTTGCGTTCGGCTTCCGACCAGGTGATCGTCTTCCAGTCCGGCGCAAGGACCAGCCTTGCGCCGGCGCAGGCTACCTCGATTCGGTTTCCACCCGGCTCGTATACGTAGAGAAAAAATGTCTGCTGGATCGCGTGCTTGTGCGGTCCCGTCTCGATATAGACGCCATTCTCGAGAAATATGTCGGCAGCGCGCAGCACATCCTCGCGTGCGTCCAGGGCAAACGTCACGTGATGCAGGCGCCCGTGGGTGCCCGTATTGTCGCGCGTATAAGCGAAGTCATAGCTCTTGTTCGTCGCGGTCATCCACATGCCGGCTTCAGTGCCGTCGTCGAGCACGATCTGCTCCGTAAGCATGAAGCCGAGATATTTCTGAAAGAATTCGCGGTTGGCCTTGATATCCACGGCCAGTCCATTGAAGTGGTCGATGCGACGAACGTTGATGCCACGGGCGGGAAATTTCTGTGCTTGGTTCTTGAGGGCGGGCTTTAACGCCGGCGGCGGCTCATACCACTCGGTGTCGTAATAGATCTCGAACCTGTGGCCGTCGGGATCCTTGAAGACGAACGTTTTGCCGTGGCCGAGATCGCCATCCGTCCAGCCGACATCGAATCCGGATCCCCTGAGCGCGGCCGCGCGTCGTTCCAGCGCCTGCGGCGAACGGGTGCGGAAGGCAGCATGACCGAGGCCGGAGGTCTTCGAATTCGTGAGCTTGAGCGAGTAGCGCTCGTAGTCGTCCCATCCGCGCAGGTAGACGCTGTCGCCTTTCTCGCCGCTCTCCGTCATTCCCATGATGTCAACGAAGAAACGCCGGCTTTCCTCAAATTTCGGGGTGAGCAACTCGACATGGCCGAGATGCGCGATATCGTGGATCGGTTCAGGCTGCATGGCTTTTATTACTTGTAAATCCGTCGCTGATTTCAATTCTGCCCAAGTGGACGCGCAAAGGCCAGCATGAGATTGTTCGCAGGCATGGGAGATATGTCCGCGGCGGTCAGCCCGGCGGCCCGTGCTAGAACATTCAGGTCGGAAACGTCGCGCACGCCCCACTCCGCATTTTCAGCGCGCAGCGCGGAATCGAATTCAGCATTGCTCGGCGACGTATGAGCTCCATCCCTTTTGAATGCGCCATACACAAACAGACGCCCGCCCGCGCGCAGCAATCGACCGGCTCCCGCAATCAGATTCCGCGACACCTCCCAGGCCGAGATATGGAGGACATTGATGCACAGGATGGCCGTCAGCGGACCGTCGCGGTCCGTATCGCTGCTCCAACTCCAGCGCGGGTCTGTGAGGTCAACCCGTTGCGGCGGATGCAAATTTGCCGCACCGGAATGGTCGCGCCAGGCGGCAATACTTCTAAGATGAGCATCGCGGATATCGCTGGGCCACCAGTTGATGCCCGGAGCGCGAGGGGCGAGCGCCGCCGCGTGTTGCCCGGTCCCGCTTCCAATCTCGAGAAGATCGCCACTTTGGCCCGCCAGGAACCCCCCGATGGCTGACCAGACCGGTTCATGATTGCGGTGAAAAGCAGGGGCATCCAGCCGGCCGTCGGCTTCCGGCGGGCTCGTGGTTTTCCCGTACTCGGTAACGAATTGCACCATGACTGCGGCAGAGGCGATTGTCAGCCTTGCCTTAACCCCTGCATAACCGGCCAGTCAAAGGCGGCGCGCCGGGGCCGGGGATCAAGGCCGCCCGCTTCGTTGTTTTTGGGCTGCCAATAGGGCAAAATCCCGCACTTTCGCGAGGCATCTGGCGACAACGACAAAAATCGAGGGAGGATCTGAGATGCAACGGTTCAATCGATCACTGGCCGTGGCGGCTGCCCTGATGGCGCTTCCCGTGGCGGCGCACGCGCAAACCAAGATCACGATCGGCATTCCGACGTCGCCACCCAACATCGTCCACATGCCGGTCATCGTGGCCAAGGAATTGGGTCTCTATAAGAAGGCCGGCCTTGACGTGGACATTGTATCGTTGGGCGACGGGACGAAAGTCTACCGCGCCCTGCTCGCGGACAATATCGAATTTGGGCTCACGCCGGGTGCGCCGACCATCATCGGCCGCTCCAACGGCGGTAACGTGAAGGCGCTGTCTGCCAATCTCCCGAAATTCGAGGCCTCGATGGTCGTTCGCGCCGAGATCAAGACCATGGCCGACCTCAAGGGCAAGCGCATCGGCATCCAGCAGCCTGGCGGTTTTGCCGACATCCTCAGCCGCAGCGTGCTGCGCGCGGCGAAGATTGACCCGAAGGATGTGAACTTCGTGACCATCGCCAGCGAGGACGTTCCCGCGCTCGTTGCCAATCAGGTCGATACGGCGATCCTGCATGTCGAGCAGGAGATGTTCGCCAAGAGCAAGGTCCCCGACCTGCACGCCATTGCGCGGATGTGGGAGCTGCAGCCGAAGACGCTTTATACGTTCCTGTCGGCGACCGAAAAGACGATCAAGGACAAGCCGGCGGTCGTTCAGGCCGTCGTCACCGCGAATATCGAGGCGACCCGCATCATGTATTCGGATCGCGCCAAGATTATCCCGATCCTCGTCAAGCAGACCGGATATCCCGAGAAGATTCTCGCCGAGAGCTTTGACTTCCTGGTCAAGCAATGCATCTGGGATGCCAACAGCGGTCTGAGCCCCGAGCGCGTGAATTTCACGGCCGAGCTGATGACCAAGGTCGGCAATATCAAAGACGGGAAAACCCCGAAATATGAAGACGTGGTCGATACGACCTTCGCCAAAAAGGCAATCGAGCAGCTTGGTGAATGGAAGGGGCCGGTTTGCCCGACCGCGGCGTTCTGAAGTGGGCGCATGATCAGATCGGTGGGCGTCGCCTTCGTGGCGGCGCCTCCCGCGCGCAAAAGGTCAAGGCCAAGAAATTAAAGAAGAAAGGACGACGATGACCGTTGCCCAACAGGCGCATGCCAGCTCCATGCCGGACAGTTCGGGTGCGGTAGTCGCGGTCAAGACACCTTGGTGGGACCACGCCGCGCTCTACCGCTACGGCTTTGTGGTGGCCATCCTGGTCGTCTGGGAGATGGTCGGGCCATTCGTCAGCCCGATCTTTTTTACCTATCCGAGCAAGATCGCGACCGCTTTTTATGACACGACGGTGTCTGGCGAACTGCCTTATTTCCTGGGGCAGAGCCTCGAAGTCATGGTCTACGGTCTGGCGATCGCCATCGCGGTCGGGATCCCCCTCGGGGTCGCCATGGCCCGCGTCCGCTGGCTCGACTGGACGCTCGACTTGCCGATCAACGCGCTCTACGCGACGCCACTGGTCGCTGTTGTTCCGCTGCTCGTCCTTTGGTTCGGCATCTACCTGAAGGCCAAGATCATTGTCGTCTTTCTGTTCGCGGTCTTCCCCATCCTGATCAACACCTACCAGGGCGTGCGCGAATGCGACAAAGGCATGATCGAAGTCGCGCAGTCGTTCCGCTCAAGCGAGTGGCGGATGTGGCGGGATGTGCTGCTGCCGTTCGCGGTCCCCTATATCATCGCCGGCGTTCGCCTCGCGATCGGTCGCGGGCTTATCGGCATGATCATTGCCGAATTCTATACGACGATCTCGGGTCTCGGATTCATGATCACGAAATACGCAAACGTCTTCGAGATGGACAAGACTTTCGTCCCCGTGATCGTGCTGATGGTGCTTGGCGTATCGCTCACCACCTTGCTGAAATGGATCGGCCGCCGGATCGCGCCCTGGAGCGCGGCCAATCGCTGACTCGAGGCCACCCTTCGTGGTCTTGCAGCCGTCATTTTCATGCGGGACTATGTGCGCCGGCTGTTTTCTGCTTTGCGGCGGAGGTGTGCCATGACGCTCGGCCTGTCGATCGAGAACTTCACCACCCTTCACGTCGCCATCAGCCTGATCGCGATTGCCAGCGGTATCATCGTGTTTGTCGGCATGCTCCGCGCACTCAGGCTGCCGCAGTGGACGGCCTGGTTTCTGGCCACCACCGTTCTTACGAGCGTGACGGGATTTATGTTTCCAATCAACGGCATGACCCCGGCAATCGCGGTCGGGTTGATTTCCATCGTCATCCTGGCAATCGCGCTCGCTGCACTCTACTTGAACACCTCGACGGGCGGTGGCGATCGATTTATGTGACGACCGCGCTGGCCGCACTTTATTTCAATGTGTTTGTGTTGATCGTGCAGGCATTCCAAAAGGTACCGATGCTGCAGACGCTTGCACCGACGCAATCCGAGCCGCCGTTTCTGATCGCCCAGGGAGTGGCGTTGGCGCTGTTTCTTGTACTGGGAGCGATCGCGGTCAGAAAATTTCACCCGGTTCAGTCACAGCCCGCAATGTGACGGAGACTGCCTCGTCAGCTCCCCTTTAGCTGGTCGACGCAGGCCAATCCGCAAGCAGCTCCCGCATTTTTGCCGGGTCAAAAAAAGAAGCCGCCGGATTCGGCGGCTTCTTTCACCTGAGATCCAACATTCCTCGCCGGGCACAAGGCAGCAAGGAGCGCACAAGCGGCCGTTTGGCCCGGTCACGGAAGCAGCAATTTCCGGTTCACAGAAGGTCGGTACAGGTAGAGACGTGCTAGTTGCCGCTGGCTTCTTTAAGCCTGTCCGCGACCGTGCCGAACGTGTTTTTGAGTTGCGAGCCAACAGAACTGACCGCGGCAATGATCACAACCGAGATACCGGCTGCGATCAATCCGTACTCGATCGCGGTCGCTCCCGACTCATCTTTCAGAAAGGCAAACACTTTGGACATCTGCATACTCCGTGTAACTGCAACGCGGTCACACTAGAGGCGTCCCGTTAAAAGCGTCTTCGATTACGTGTCGGCAATTTCTAAAAATCCGGACCGCTTACCGACAAGCGCGAGTCGTTGCTCGCAAAGTTTTAAACGCGAATCCGAGTACAGACTATTTTTCAACGATAGTTTCCGAGCCAAACGGATGACAGGTTTTGAACGGCTTTGTGCCAACCACTTCGTCCGTTAACTCGCTGTTGTGTACGATCGCTGTCAGTTCTCCTCCGGTTGGTCGATGTAGACCAAACCGGCTTTCGCAAGCGGCTCGCGCATCTTGTACATGTCCAGGCTAAGCACCCCGGCCTCGAGCTGCTTGCGCTTGCCGTCCTCGTCGTCCTTGCGCTTCTGTGCCTTCTGAGCGGTCTCGACGGCCAGCTTTTTCGGAACCACCACGACACCGTCGTCATCTGCCACCACGACATCTCCTGGTTCGACATTGACGCCGGCGCATACCACCGGGATGTTGACCGCTCCCAGTGTCGACTTCACCGTGCCTTTGGCCGAGATCGCCCTTGACCATACCGGGAAGCGCATTTCGGAAATCGGTCGCACGTCGCGGCAACCCGCATCGATGACAAGGCCAATGACGCCACGTGCGCGCAGGGCGGTTGCCAGAAGCTCGCCGAACATTCCGTCGGTATTGTCTGCGGTGCAGCCGACGACCATCACGTCGCCTTTCTGGCATTGCTCGACTGCGACATGGATCATCCAGTTATCGCCTGGCTGCGCCAATACCGTGACCGCAGGTCCCGCTATCTGCGCACCGGCCCAGATCGGCCGCATATAAGGCTTCATCAGCCCCGATCGCCCGAGCGCTTCGTGTGCCGTGGAGACGCCAACGGCGGCCAGTGTCCCGATCGCGTTGCTGTCGGCACGTTTGATGTTGCGGACGACGACGGGCTTCATTTCAGGATCTCCTCCACGGTCGGGAACAGTCGTTGATAGGCCTCGCCGTAAGTCATCGGTACGCCGGTGTTGCGGCTGCCCTGGATGCCACGGTTGAGAGCGACGCGCTCGTAATAGGCCCAGAGGTGCTTCTGCGCGGCGAGGATCTGGAAAGCCTTGTACTTCTGCTCCCAAACCTCGTCGATTTTGAGAATAAGGTTGGGCTTGTAGTTGCACATTTCCGGCTGATGCGGCTCGAAGAGAAAGACCGGCGGCGCCGCGTATTTGTATTTGGCGTCGGGTTTGTGACCCATTGCCTGTGCGACCACGCGAGTCTCCTGCGCAAAATGGGCGGCATTTGGGTGATCGAAATTGTACGGGTCCTCGAGTGCATGCGTGAGCACGAAGGAGGGATTGAGTTCGCGATAGATGTCGACCATCCGGTCAAAGTGACGTTCGTTGAGCTTGAGTGGATAGTCACCGCAGTCGAAGAATTCGATTTCGGCCCCCAGCAATTTTGCCGCTCGCTCGGCCTCATCCTTGCGGCCGGCCTTTACTTTCTCCAGCGTCGCGCCTGGCTCTTTCCAGGCGAACTGGCTTTCCCCGCGCTCACCGTATGACAGGCAGACAATTTTAACGCGATATCCGCGCTTGGCATGCAATGCGATGGCGCCGCCCGCACGCCACACGAAATCACCGGGATGGGCCGTCACGACGAGCCCGGTCTTCTGATCCGCCATGCCACCACTCCTTGTTACATGACGGCTTGTTAAACTAGGTTGAGTGGCGGGCGGTCAAGCCGTCGTCGACAGCCAAAACGGAGGCATCTCACAATGGCAAATAGCGGCGCAACATTGCGCGTCGTCCTCGGTGACTACCCTCACACTTTGCCGCTCAAGCGGGGCGAAGTCACATCGCCGTGGCTCAAGCTCGAATTCGTCGAGGTGAAGCCTCTGTACCAGGCGTTCAAGCCAATGGTCCGCGAGCATGCATTCGACGCCAGCGAGATGGCACTCGTGACGTATTTCCAGGCCAAAGACCACAACAAGGGCCTCAGGCTGCTTCCGGCGGCAATGCTGGCGCGCTTTCAGCACGGGACCATGCTGTTCAATAGCGAACGTGGAAAGCTTTCGCCGGCCGATCTGCCGGGAAAGCGCATCGGCGTGCGGTCATATAGCCAGACCACCGGCGTGTGGATCCGCGGCATTCTCGAGAACGACTACGGTGTCGACCTTGGCAGCGTGCAATGGGTCACGTTCGAGGATGGCCATGTTGCCGAAGCGTCCGATCCTCCCGGCGTCGTTCGCGCGCGCAAGGAGCAGGACATTACTGACATGCTCGTCGCCGGGGAACTGGATGCAGCCGTTTATGGCGCAGCCCTACCCAAAGATCCGCGGCTAAAGAGCGTCATTCCCGAGCCGGAGGCCGCCGCGCGCGCCTGGTACGGCAAGCACGGACTGGTGCCAGTCAATCACATGGTTGTCGTAACCGCTGAGTTTGCGCAGTCAAATCCGGAAGGCGTCGCCGAGCTGTACCGGCTCCTGGAAGAGGCACGAAAAAAAGCGCCGCCAGCGGGAAATATCGATACCGCGCCGTTCGGCAAGGAAGCCAACCGAAAGTGCCTCGAGATGCTGATGTCGTACTGCGAGCAGCAGAAATTGATATCGCGCCGGCCGAATTTCGACCAACTTTGGTGACACCCATTTCACGCAATCAACCGGGCTCAAGCGAATGAAGAAGACCTACACCGGCGGCTGCCACTGCGGAAAAGTTCGTTTCGAGGTGCAGGCCGACATCGCGGAAGTCATCACCTGCAACTGCTCGCGCTGCCGCAAGGTCGGAGCCTTGCTGTCGGCTGTCCCGATGTCGGATTTTAAACTGCTTTCGGGAGCGGACGAACTGACCGACTATCAGTTCAACAAGCGCAGGATCCACCACCCGTTCTGCAGGACCTGCGGCATCGAGTCATATGCGTACGGTAAAGGTCCCGGCGGCGAGGACATGGTGATGCTCAATGTGCGCTGTCTGGACGACGTCGAGCCCGAACAGTTCAAAGTGAGAAAATTCGACGGCGCGAAACTGTAGCCGCGGGCGACTGTTTCCGGATTTTGCTGCTGGAAGGCTGCCGCAAAAGCCATAACGGGCAGACCGTCGTCCGCCCGTCACAAGCTCTCGGATCCATTCCTGACGCGCTGGCCGAAGCCTGCGGCGCAGGTACCAGTTACTGAGAGCCAGGGCCGGTAGTCATGAGCCACGAATACTGCAAGCAGCACCCACGTCCCATGCCCGTCCGGTCATGGCGGCCATCCGTGTCCGGCAGAGCCGAAGATGGGCGACCTGCAGGGAAGGGTACCGCCACAGGCCGGCAAGGCAAGGCCCATGAATCGCTGTTGATAATTCTGAGGATGAAATATGGCGGGCGTTTCATCCCAGAATTGTGCCTTTGCCACGGCCATCTTTGCTTTGCTCGATCATGACCGTGTCATGCTTGAGCGCGAGCTGCCTGGTGAGCTCGGCGTTCATCAGCTGCTCCTGCGTGAGCGCATGCATGTCGGCAAACATGCCTTCCGTGCCGGCCGGGCTGTAGATCATGAGCATGCGGACGCCTTCCTTCGACGTCACCTGGTGCGGAACGCCCGGTGGTATGTGAACGCAGGATCCTTTCTTCGCGTGGAATAGTTCATCACCGACCTGAAAGTCGGCGCTGCCTTCGAAGACATAAAACGTCTCATAGGCCTTGATGTGATAGTGCGCGCGTGACTGAAAGCCGGGCTTGCAGTTTTCTTCCACCACCTCGAAGGTCTGAGCGGTGTCGGCGCCGGTTATTTTCACGATGACTTCGTTGGCCTTGGCGTAGATGTTGCCTTGACCCGGCGGCGAGTGCTTGCCCTTGGCGCTCATGACGACCTCTCTAGGTTTCCGTGCGATTCATTGCACAGGCGAGACCCGGGTGAACAGATGTCGCCTATGCGCAGGGCTGGACGTGACGCCAAATTGGCCTGACAGTGGACGACATACACGGCGAGGCAGCGCCCATGGCACGGAATTCCGCGCGCGAGCGTCTTGAAGCGGCATTTGCCCGGATTGATGATCCGAAGGGCGAAGGCGCGCGCGCCTGTCTGACGGTTTACCGGGAGCAGGCGGAGGCTGCAGCCGACGCCGCGGATTCGCGCGCAAAGGCCGGCATCTCGCTGGGTCCGCTCGACGGTACCATTGTCAGCATCAAGGATCTTTTCGACGTTGCCGGGGAGGTGACACGGGCGGGATCGAGGATCCTTGCCGAAGAAGGGCAGCCGGCTGCGGCCGATGCGACGGCGGTGCAGCGGCTGCGCGCAGGCGGCGCGATCATCGTTGCCAAGACGAACATGAGCGAATTTGCATATACCGGCATTGGGGCCAACCCGCATTTCGGCACGCCCGGAAATCCGGCCGATCGCAAGCGCGTTCCGGGCGGATCATCGTCGGGTGCGGCTGTCGCCGTCGCCGATGGCATGTGCGAAATCTCAATCGGTACGGATACCGGCGGCTCATGCCGTATTCCAGGCGCACTCTGCGGCGTTGTCGGGTACAAACCGAGCCGACAACGCATTCCGACTGACGGCGCTTTTCCGCTGTCGTACAGCATTGACTCAATCGGGCCGATTGCGCGCACGGTCGAGGCCTGTGCGAAAGCCGATGCCGTGATGGCGGCGGAGAGCTACGTACCGATCGAGCCGGCGCAGCTTGCAGGCCTTCGCGTTGGCATCGTGCAGGGGGCACCGCTGGAAAATCTCGATGAGACGGTATCGAAACGCTTTGCCGGTGCAGTCGATCTCCTGCGCAAGGCGGGGACGCGCCTTTCGGATGAGAGGATCGCCTTGCTTGCCGACATGGCGGACGTCAACAGCAGGGGCGGTGTGCACCCGGCCGAGGCATTTGCGGTTCATCGTGCTCTTATGTCGCGCCGCGCCGATGACATCGATCCCAATGTCCGTGTGCGTCTTGAACGTGCACGGAGCATCAGCGCAGCAGACTATGTCGACATGCTACGGGCGCGTACACGTCTCATTCGTCGCATGGATGACCGAATTACCGGGCTCGACGTTCTGGCATTGCCAACCACGCCGGCGGTTGCACCGACAATCCAGGAAGTCGTGCCGCCTGACGAATTTGCGCGTAAAAACGCGATGCTTTTGCGCAACACGGTTATCGTGAACTTCTTTGACCTTTGCGCCATCTCAGTTCCAGTTCCTCGCGAAAGCGGCCTGCCGACCGGCCTGATGCTGGTCGCCCGCAATGGGTGCGACAAGTACCTGTTCAGTATCGCAATGGCGGTCGAACGGCTGTTCAGCGCGTAAGCGCCTGCAGATCTCGCAGCGACTCAAGCAAAAGCCGGTAGCGCTCCATCCCGAGTTTTTCCTTCAACGCGGCCTCGTGTTGTGCTGCCAGGGCTTTGGCCCGTGCCAGCAGCTTCTGGCCTTCGCCTGTCAGCCGTAACGCGTGACGGCGGCTATCGACGGAAGATGGCAGACGCTGCGTCAGACCGCGTCGTTCCAGGTGATGCAACAGCCGAACCAGACGTGCGCGTTCTATACCCAGCGTTGCCGCGAGCTCCGATTGCGACAAACCGGCATTGGCGCTTATGACCACCAGGACCGAAAACTGGGCCGGGCTGATATCAATCGGCGACAGCCTGCGGATGAAGTCCTGAAACACCCAAACCTGCAGCCGCCGGGCGAAATAACCAAGGCGCTCATTGAGAACGCCGAGGTCGATTACGGGCGGACTCGCGCGGCGCTGCGGCGTATTGCGCAATGGTACGGCCGGTTTGGCGGCGCGTCGGACGACAGACATTGTCAGCGACCTCGGCAGGCGACGATGGTGGTGTTGACGGAATTTGTTGTCCTGGTCAACAATATGGCGAAGATGGATCTGCCAGGGAAGCGAAAAGCGGCCGGCGTCACGCCAGCGCCGTAACCGTGTTTTTCGAACTTGTGAAGATTGGAAAAAATCCGGCATCATTCGAACAAAGTTTGCCGGGCCAGGGAGGAACGTCCGATGAAACATATGTCGCAGGCTAAGGCGGCGCGGGTGACGCGTCGAAGCTTCAGCGCCGGGCTCTCAGCCGCGGGCGTCGTGGCAGGAACCGCACCGTTCAACATCGTTCGCGCGCAGGGCGCTGCTTTGAAGGTCGGCGTGCTGCTGCCCCGCTCGGGCGTTCAGGCCGGGATCGGCCAGGATTGCCAGCGCGGCGTCGATATCACCAACGGCATCCTGAAGGAACTCGGGATGCCGGCGCTGGACATCATCAATGCCGACACCGAGACCAAGGTCGAGGTCGCGCGCTCGCGGGCGGAAAAGTTGATCAGCGACGGCGCGCAACTGCTCGTCGGCGCATTCGACTCGGGCCAGAGCACGGCAATCGCCCAGGTTGCCGAGCAGAAAGGCGTCCCCTTCGTCATCAATATCGCCGCTGCTCCGCCGATCACCGAGCAAGGCTACAAGTTCGTATTCCGGAATTTTCCTACCGCGGCGATGATTCTTGGCGATGCTTTTGCCAACCAGAAGGAATTGTTTGAAGTCAGCGGCTACACGCCGAAATCGGCGGTATTCTTGCACGTTAACGACACTTTCGGCACTGCGATGGCTGGCGGCATAAATGCCGTGATGCCGAAGTTCAACATGCCATACAAGATCGTTGAGACGATCGCCTACGATCCGGCGGCGCGCGATCTTTCGGTCGAGATCTCCAAGGCCAAGGCTACGGGCGCCGACGCGTTGCTCATGGTCAGCCGTCTCAACGACGCGATCCTGCTGACCCGCGAGTTGGTGAAGCAGCGCTGGTCTCCCAACGCAATTTTGAGCATGGGACCGGGGTGGTACGAAGACCAGTATCTCAAGACACTCGGCAAGCTTTCCGACGGGCCGGTGAGTTTTGTGCCGTGGTACGATCCAAACAAGCCTTTGAGCAAGAAGCTGGAAGCTGCGCTCGCCAAGGCTCACCCCGGTGTCAACCTCAATACCAATCACGTTTACACATTCGAGGCGCTGTTGGTTGCATCCGATGCCTTCAAGCGCGCGGGCTCCGGCAATCCGGCCGCGCTTGCCGATGCGATCCGAAAGACGAACATCACCAACAATGTCAGCCCGGGTCCGGGTATTCAGTTCGATGCCAAGGGCCAGAACGACAAGCTCAAGAATTCCGCGATCCAGAATCGCGGAGGGAAGCTTGTTACCCTGGCTCCCAAGGTTGCGGCGAATGCCAAGCCCGAACTTCCGATGAAGCCTTACGACAAGCGCGGCTGACCGGCTCTCGTTTCCTGCCTGTTCCGGCCGCGTGCGCGTGGCCGGGCCTTTACGCCATCGGATCATCCCGTGCAGCTCGACATTTTTCTCAACGTCGCGGTCGGCGGAATCCTGACCGGGCTGGTCTATGGCCTGATGGCGCTCGGCCTGTCGGTCATTTTCGGCGTTGTGCGTGTAGTGAATTTCGCTCACGGCGAGATGATGACCATGGCGATGTACGCCGCGATCACGCTATTTGCCGCGTTTCATCTCGATCCGCTTGTCATGCTGATTCCGATTGCCACGGCTATGTTCGCGCTCGGGTATCTCCTGCAGGTGGGCCTGATCAACAGCTTCATCACGCGGCCCGAGCACAGCCAGTTCCTGCTGCTGATAGCGATCGCCATCATCATTGTAAACGCGTTGCTGATCGTGTTCGGACCTGACGCGCAAAACGTCCAGGTGGCTTATGCGTTCGACAGCTTCAAGATCGGACCGCTGATCGTTGATGCCACAAAGGTCTATGCGGCGGGGGCAGCGCTCGTCGTCGCGGCGCTCCTGTTTGCCTTTTTTCAGTACACGGCAATTGGTACGGCGATCCGGGCTTGTGCTGACAATTATGCCGGCGCGCTGGTCGTCGGCCTTGATGTCCACCGGCTCTACGCACTGACGTTCGGGCTGGGCTGCGCCTGCGTGGGTGCCGCCGGCTGCATGTTGCTGCTTCTCTTTGACGTCACGCCGGTCGTAGGGCCGGCATACACGCTCCTTGCGTTTGTAATCGTTATCACCGGCGGTATGGGTTCGATGCCCGGTGCCTTGCTGGGCGGGATTCTGGTTGGCCTTACCGAAGCCATTGCAGGCCTGCTGTTCACACCGTCCGCAAAAAGTATGTTCGCCTTCGCGATCCTCGTTGTGATGCTGCTCTTCAGACCGCAGGGCATCCTGGGCAAGAGGACGACATGATTGCACGCCTGACGGACGGCGTCCCGCCTCGCGCGCTCGTGCTGCTTGCGGCGCTGCTTATTGTCTTCCTGATGCTGCCGATCTTCGTCGGAGACTATTTGCTGACCGTTCTGATCCTGATCCTCTATTTCGGCTACGCGGGCCTTGCCTGGAACATCATGATGGGGTTTGCCGGACAACTGTCGCTCGGTCATGCCCTCTATGTCGGTCTTGGCGCTTACACCGCGGCCGCGCTCTATGTCCACTTCGGAATCAGCCCGTGGTTGGGCCTCGCGGTGGCGGTGGTGCTGGCCGTTATCGCCGGCGCTTTTGTCGGATTTCTCGCTTTTCGTTTCCGCATTGCCGGCGTCTACTTTGCCATTCTGACCATTGCCGTCGCTGAATTTGCGCGCGTGGGCTTCGATCATCTCGGCTGGACCCGCGGATCCGCCGGCCTTTTTCTGCCGGTCGCGCAGTATGCCCACAATGACCTTTGGTATCTGCGCGGGCATCCGGTCATGTTCTACTACGTGCTTCTGGTCGCGATCGTGCTGGCATTCGTTGGCTCGCGCCTGCTGCTGCAGAGCCGTCTGGGCTATTTCTGGCTGGCGATCCGCGAGGACGAGGAGGCCGCGCGGTCAGCCGGCATCGACACGTTCCACTACAAGATGCTTGCGGTCGTCATCTCCGCAGGCATGACGTCGTTTGCCGGTGTGATCTTCGCTTTCTACTACAACAACTTGTTCCCAGAGCAGGTATTCAACATCTCGCAATCGATCCTCATCATCCTTGGGCCGTTCATTGGCGGTGTGGGCACGTTGTTCGGCCCGCTCCTGGGCGCCTTCTTGCTGGAGTTCGTGGCCGAGGGTTTGCGAACGCTGCTCGAATGGTTGCGAATAGATCTGCCGGGGAGCAATCAGATTTTCTTCGGAATCGTACTGCTGCTGGTCGTCGTTGCAATGCCGGAAGGCGTGTGGCCGTGGCTTGCTCGACGCCTTGGCCTGTCGGAGCGCAACCAATGAGCGCGCTCCTGTCGGTCGATGACGTCGGCAAACGTTTCCGCGGACTCGTTGCGGTCGATCGGGCGAGCTTCGAAATTGCCAAGGGTGAGATCTTTGCCGTCATCGGCCCGAATGGAGCCGGCAAGACTACGCTGTTCAACATGATCGCCGGGGTGCTTGCGCCGGATACCGGCACGATCACTTTTGCAGGCGAGCGCATCGACGGACTTACGCCGGACAGGATATGCAGGCGCGGTATCGGGCGTACGTTCCAGATCGTGCGACCCTTTCCCGCCCTGACGGTGGAAGACAACGTTGTCATCGGCGCACTGCTTCATCGCCGTCATGTGGCTGACGCACGTGAATATGCCCGCGATGTGCTGCGCCGGCTCGACCTTTATGGGAAGCGGAGCCGGACCGCTTCCTCATTGACGCTGCCAGATCGCAAGAGGCTGGAGCTCGCGCGCGCGCTCGCCACCGAGCCGAAACTTCTCTTGCTCGATGAAGTCATGGCCGGCTTGCGGCCGATGGAGGTCGACAGCGTCGTGTCGACCCTGCGAGACCTTAACCGCGAAACGGGGTTGACTATCCTGCTGATCGAGCACGTCATGCGCGCCGTGATGGCGCTTGCTCAACGCGTCCTCGTACTCCACCACGGCGCGGCAATCGCGGAGGGCACGCCGGATGTGGTCGTGCGAAATGCGGCCGTGATCGACTCATATCTCGGCGCGGAGGCCGTCGGCTGATGCTCAGCGTCGAAAATCTTGACGTGTACTACGGAGGCGCACAGGCACTCGATAACATCGGGCTTGAAATCGATCAGGGCGCTATCGTCACGATCGTCGGTGCCAATGGCGCGGGCAAGAGCTCACTTATTCGCACAATTGCCGGCATGCACAGGCCGACACGCGGCCGGATTGTCTATCGCGGCACTGATATTACCGGATGGTCGAGCCACAAGGTGTGCAACCTCGGCATTGGCCAGGTCGCCGAGGGTCGTCAGATCTTTCCGACACTGACTGTTGCGGAGAACCTCGCGATGGGAGCGCTCGTGCCGCGTGCGCGCGCCGGGCGCACGCGCAACCTCGAGCGCGTCTATACGCTTTTTCCGGTCCTGGCCTCACGCCGGCAGCAGGCGGCCGGCACGCTGTCGGGCGGCGAGCAGCAGATGCTCGCGATCGGACGCTGCCTGATGGGCGAACCGGAGTTGGTCATGTTTGACGAGCCTTCGCTGGGGCTTGCGCCGACGATCGTGCAAAACGTGCTGACGACTATTCGCGACCTCAATCGTGAAGGACTCACCTGCGTCCTGGTCGAACAGAATGTCGCCGTGTCCCTGAAACTCGCGAGCCGTGCCTACGTACTGGAAAACGGGCGCATCACCCTGACAGGGTCAGGCGAGCAGCTGCTGTATGACGACCGCGTGCGGCAGGCCTATTTAGGGCTTTAGCCGCGTTACTTCAGCGGCGGGCCGATTGTGACGGTAAGCTTGCCGACTCCTTCGACCTCGCACTCGAGCTTGTCGCCGGCAACGGTGGCCGCGACGCCCGAGGGCGTGCCGGTCATGATCACATCGCCCGCCTCAAGCGCCACCATTTCGGACAACTTCGAAATCGTCTCCGGGACGTTCCAGATCATCTGATTGAGGTCGCCATCCTGGCGGACCTTGCCGTTGACCTTGAGAACTATTTTTCCCTTTGTCGGGTGACCGATTTTGTTGGCAGGCATCAAAGGGCCGCAAGGGGCGGAGTGATCAAACGCTTTGCCGATTTCCCATGGCCGCTTCACATCACGTGAGGCGATCTGGAGATCACGGCGCGTGAGGTCGATACCGACGGCATAACCGTAGATGCAATCGTTTGCTCTTGCGACCGGGATATTCCGGCCACCGCTTTTCAGCGCCACGACGAGCTCGACCTCGTGATGCATGTCCTTCGTCAACGATGGATAGGGAACGGTGCCTCCATCCGGAACAATCGCATCGGCCGGCTTGGCAAAGAAAAACGGCGGCGCCCGCTCGTCCTGGCCCATCTCCCGAATATGCTCGATGTAATTACGGCCGACGCACCAGATACGACGAACGGGAAACAACTTATCGGTTCCTGCAACCGCGATGACGGCTTGCGGTGGCGGCGGGATAATGTAGCGGCTGTCGGACATGATATCGGCCGTGGCTGTTGTTGCTGATGGGCAGAAGTCCGGCTGCGCGGGATGGCCGCCGGTCAAAGACGGGTTTGCGTATCAGGTACGGCGCGCCACAGTCAACCGCGCGGGATCAGGACGACGCGACCGCTGCCGCCGGCCTGGCCGTCTCCTGCTCCTTGAGTTGCAGCCTGTAGAATGATGCATAGCGGCCGCCTTTGCGGAGCAGTTCATCGTGTCGACCGGACTCAACCGACCGCCCGTCCTCGATAACGTATATTCTGTCGGCGTGCGATACGGTGTGCAGCCGGTGTGCGATCGCCAGTGTCGTGCGCCCCTGGCAGAGATGTTCCATCGCCTCGCGCACCTGCAGTTCGGATTCCGAATCGAGTGCTGCGGTCGCTTCGTCGAGAAGGATAATCGGTGCATTCTTGATAAGAGCGCGTGCAATCGCGACCCTCTGGCGCTGCCCGCCGGACAGTTGCAGTCCGTGCTCCCCGACGGGCGTGTCGTATCCGTTCGGGAACGCGAGAATGAAATCATGGGCATAGGCCGCTTTCGCGGCTGCCACGATTTCGTCGTCGCCCGCTCCCGGCTTTCCGAAGGCGATATTTTCCCGGATTGTACCGCGAAAAAGGAACACGTCCTGACCCACATACGCGATATGCTGGCGCAGCGATCGGCGCGACACCGTCGATATATCCTGACCGTCGATTGTGATAAATCCGTTTCCGTTCTCATAAAATCGCAGGAGCAGATTGAAAACGGTCGATTTTCCTCCGCCTGAGGGACCGACGAGTGCCGTGAGCTTGCCGGGCTCGGCCACAAACGACATCCCCCGCAACACGGGCTCATCGCTGCGATATCCGAAGCGGACGTCCTTGAACTCAAGTCGTCCGGCCTCGGTTCGCAGGTCGGGTTTATCGCCGTCAGGCAACTCGGTCGGCGGCGAATCGAGAACCTCAAACAGTATGCGCACCCCAACCAGAGCGCTGTTGAGTTCGATATTGAGCCGCGCGAGCCGCTTGGCCGGCTCGTAAGCGAGCAGAAACGCCGTGATGAATGAAAAAAACTGGCCAGGCGTGGCGCCGGTTTCGATGACCCGATAGCCGCCATACGTGATGGCAATCGCTATGGCGCAGCCGCCAAGGGTCTCCATCAAGGGGCTGGCACGATGGGAAACCCGGGCCATCTTGTTGGCTTCGTGCTCGACGGCAGCGACGTTCTGGTCGAAGCGCTCGCGCATGATGTCTTCGAGCGTGAACGCCTTCACGATACGAATGCCCTGCAACGTTTCCTGAAGCGTCTCGATGATTCGTGTTCCGCCGTGAAACTGGGTGCGGGCGATCGAGTAAATGCGGCGGATCAATTTGCGAAGGACAAAGAGCGCGGGCGGGGCGACCACGAAGCTGAAGAACGACATCAGTGGGTCCTGAATGACCATCACCGCGACCAATCCGATCAGCGAGAAGAGATCGCGTCCGACCGAGGTGATCAGCAGGTTAATGACCTGCGTCGCAGCGGCGGCGCCCGTCGACAGGCGCGCAATGAATTCGGTGGAATGACGGTCTGAGAAAAAGCCGACCCCTTCGTTCAGCAGTTTTGAAAAGACCGCCCGCTGATTGTCGGCAACGATCCGGTTGCCGATACGCGAGAGCATCACGCTGTGTCCGTATGTGGCGATGCCCTTTGCGGAAAACAAAGCAACCGTGATGGCGCCGAGGATGATGATGCCTGACAAGCTTCGATTGACATAGGCCTGGTTGATGACATCGCCGATGAGATAGGCGCTCAATGCGGTGCAGCCCGCGGCAACCGCCATCAGGATGAATGCGACAAGGTACTTGCGCCAATGGGTCAGGCCCTGCTCAGCCAATAAACGGCGGATCAGGGTCATGGCGCCGTAACGCTGCTCAGCCAGTGCCAAATTGTGCTCGTTCATCCGCCCTCTGTCAGGCCAATAGTAGGAGAAATCTGGTTGGGATGCGCGTCTCCTTGCCCGCCGGCAGGGAAATTTTCAAGCCAAAATCCGGTAAATCAGCGGGAAAACCGCTGCGTAACCCCGGTCAGGCCACCGCGCTCTTGCGGCGGCTCGCCAATTGCTTTTCCCACGCGAGCGCGTGGGAGACGATCGTGTCAAGATTCTGGAATTGCGGACGCCACGCCAGTTTGGATCGGATGCGCTCCACATTTGCCACGAGCGATGAGGGGTCGCCGGGGCGCCGGCCCGATATCTCAACCGGGAAATCACGGCCGCTCACGCGGCGCACGGCATCGATAACCTCGAGAACGGAAGAACCCTGTCCGTAACCGCAATTGAAAGTCGCGTTGGTACCGCCACTGCGCAAGTACGCGAGCGACGCCGAATGTGCCTTTGCCAGATCGCTGACGTGAATGTAATCGCGGATGCACGTGCCGTCGGGAGTCGGATAGTCGGTTCCGAACACATTCATCTTCGGGCGCTTGCCGATTGCGGTCTCGCACGCGATCTTGATCAGATGTGTGGCGGCCGGTGTGGCCTGTCCCGTGCGCAGTTTGGGATCAGCGCCCGCGACGTTGAAATAGCGAAGAATGACGAAGCGAAGGCCGTGCGCCTTGGCGGCGTCGTGGAGCATGATTTCCGACATCAACTTGGAGGTGCCGTAAGGCGAAATGGGCACAGTCGGCGCGTCCTCCCGCACCGGAGCGCCGCCGGCGATGCCGTAGACTGCGGCCGACGAGGAGAAGATAAATTCGCGGACGCCCGATTTGATGGCCACATCCAGCAGGGTACAGGTATTCATCGTGTTGTTGCTGTAATACGCAAGAGGGTCAGCAACAGATTCCGGAACCACGATCGACGCCGCAAAATGGATAATCGCGCTGACTCGATGGCGAGTGATGACCTCACCGACGAGCGTACGGTCACCCGTGCTGCCGGCGATAAAAGGAACAGACGTTGGGACCAGAAAGCGAAAGCCGGTCGACAGGTTGTCAAGCACGACGACGCGCTCACCGGCATCGGCGAGTTCGTGTACCATGTGGCTGCCGATATAGCCGGCGCCTCCCGTCACCAGGATCGTCATTTCCTTGTCCTCTGTGCGAGCGGCACCCTGCCGATCCACAGTAAAAGCTGCGTCTTGATCGCGCCATCCGGTGGCATGGTTATGGCGGCCATTCTTAATGACCGGTATATGGATGCCACAAACACGCCATGCCTGACATCCTCTTCATCAAGACTTCCTCCCTTGGCGATGTGATCCATCACATGCCAGCCGCGGTCGACGCCCGCAAGGCACGTCCGGACTTGCGTCTTTCCTGGCTTGTCGAGGAAGCTTTCGCGCCGCTTGTACGGCTGCACCCGGCCGTGAGCGACGTCATCCCCGTTGCATGGCGGCGATGGCGCAAGTCCCTTTACCTGCCGTCGACATGGACCGAAATTGGCGCCGGTCTGCGCTTTCTCCGCAAAAGAAAATACGATGACATCATCGATACGCAAGGGTTGTTGCGCTCCGCCCTGATCGCCCGTACGGCGCGGGGACACCGCCATGGCTACAACTTCTCGAGCATCCGCGAGCCGGTCGCTTCACTATTTTATGACAGACGATATCGCGTCAGCCGCGACTTGCATGCGGTCGACCGCAACCGGATTCTGACCGGGTTGGCCCTAGGTTATGCGCCTCAGGGCGCACCGGAATTCGGTCTCGATCGCGAGCGGTTTTCAGAGAAAGGGGCGCGTTACGGCGTGTTGCTCCATGCAACTGCACGGCCGGAGAAGCTCTGGCCCGAAGCGCATTGGATCGCGCTGGGGCAAGCGCTCGGTCGGAACGTCGAGCTGCGGTTGCTGTGGGGTACCGACGCCGAAAAAGCGCGCAGCGAACGAATTGCCGGTTCTGTGCCCGGTGCGCATGTCGTGGAGCGTGCGCCACTTGACCGCGTAGCGACGCTGGTCGCCGGCGCGCAATTTGTGGTCGGCGTCGATACCGGACTGTTGCACCTGGCCGCCGCACTCGGCGTTCCACTGGTCGCGATATTCGCCGGCAGTAAACCAGGCCTGACCGGTCCGGTCGGCAACGGGCCGATTGCCATTCTTGGTGCTGACGGTGCGCCGCCTTCGGTCGATGCCGTCGCCGAAGTTGCGGCCAAGCTCTCCCGATAGAACAATTTCAGGCGGCGCCCGTGCGCAGGAGATCGTGCACGTGGACCATTCCGACCGGCTTCCCACTCTCGACCGCAAAGAGTGCGGTCACCTTCCTGGAATTGAGGATATCGAGTGTTTCGCTGAGCAACTGGTCCGGCCGCACCGTCTTGGGGTCCCGGGTCATGACGTCGTCAACCCGTGCATCCAGCAGATCGTTCCGCATGTGGCGGCGCAGGTCGCCATCGGTGATGATTCCGACCAGCACCCCGCGTCCGTCCACGATTCCGACACAACCGAATCCCTTGGCGGTCATCTCCAGAATGGCGTCGGACATACGGGTGCCGAGCGGTGCGAGCGGCATCGTTGCCCCTGTATGCATGATATCGCGCACTGTCTTCAGCAGCGTGCCAAGCTTGCCTCCGGGGTGAAGAAGGCCGAAATCGACCGCAGTGAAACCGTGACTCTCGAGAAGGGCGATAGCCAGAGCATCGCCAAGCGCAAGTTGCATGAGCGACGACGTTGTCGGCGCGAGATTGTGCGGGCAGGCCTCGCGGGCTTGCGGTAACGAAAGGACGATATCGGCGACTTTGGCGAGCGCGCTCTCGGGAATGGCGGTCATCGCAATGAGCTTGATTCCGTAACGTCGCGAATAGTCGGTAATGTTCTTTAGTTCCGCCGTCTCGCCCGACCATGACAATGCAAGGATAACGTCATCGGCCGCGATCATGCCAAGATCGCCGTGACTTGCCTCGCTTGGGTGTACAAAGAAGGCGGGAGTTCCCGTCGATGCCAAAGTCGACGCGATCTTGCGGGCAACATGACCTGACTTACCCATACCCGTGACAACCACCCGGCCATGTGCGTTGCGGATCATGTCGACGGCGGCCGCGAACGGACGGCCCAGCCCGTCGCGCAGAGCAGTTTTGAGAGCGTCGACACCGCTGCCCTCGGCCTCGAGCGTGCGTAAGGCCGATGCAATGGTATCCCGCGCCAGATTATCTGCGGCCTGGGCAGGCTTCGGTGTTGCCATCTTGTTTTGATACCATGGAAACGGCCCTTCGTCAGGCCAGACGCGGGCCATTTCGTTAACGCCGGCCCGGCAGAAGCGCTAATTTTTCTCGACTTTCCTTTCGGCGAGAACCCGAGCGACCGCCGAAAGCACGGCTGAGACGGCAACGTCATCGGTGCGCCGATGGCGCACCGCGGCATTTCCTTCGATGCGTGCTCTCCGGCGAGCTTCGTCATCTCCAGGCGGTTCCAAAATCGCTGCCACCGGGTTGAGCGGCTTCCAATGCCAGGGGCTTGTAGGGCCGAAGATCGCAACCGTCGGCGTAGCAACTGCCGCCGATACATGCATCAGTCCGGAATCGTTCGTTACCGATGCGTCGGCGGCGGCCAGCGCCATGATTGCATTGCGCAGGTCTGCGCCCGTCAGATCATGCGCGTGCGGTCCTGCTGCCGCGACAATCTTCTGTGCAAGCGGTGTTTCCGTCGGCCCGCCCAGCACCCAGATCGACGCGCCATCCTTTGCAAGCGAATTTGCCAGTTCTGCATAGTGGGAAATCGGCCAGGCCTTTCCCGCTCCCACCGCGCCGGGCGACAGGGTCACGATTGGCGCCCTTGCGTCGGCAAGCCGGTTGCGGGCAAGCCACGCCTGCAGTTCGTGAGCCGGCACTTTCAGTTCGGGCAACGGCCACTCGGCGGGCAGCGGTGCGTCTTTCGGCAGAGCCAGCGCTCCCATCCGGTCGATCATCCGTGGCAGCTTGCGCTCGCCAAAGCGTATGTCGTTGAGCAGACCGAAACGGCACTCGCCGGCAAATCCGGTCCGAAGTGGAATTCCGGCAAACCACGGCGCCAATGCCGCTTTCCATTTGCGCGACATCACCAGGGCCTGACCATATTTGCCCTCGCGCAGCGCATCGGCAAGCTGGCGCTGTCTTGCAATACCGAGGCGGCGACGCGGCAGGTCGGCAATGATCGAACGACGGACACCGGGCATGTAGTCGGCGAGTGGCGCACATAGCGTGCTGCTTACGATGTCGACTGGCCGATCCGGATTTTCGGCACGCAACAGCTTGACCACCGAATGGCAGCGAACGAAATCGCCGATCCACACATAGGGGATGATGACCACCGGAGCGGCGGACTGACTGAACTCGTGGCTCATGAATTTTGCGCCGCGTGCTTCCCTGTTTTGCCCCGCCCGGGGCGGCAGGGCAGGCGTTAGCCTGCGCCCCGGCCGCGTGTCCAGTCGCGATTTTTACCCTGTTTCGCGCGATTTACGGGGACAAACAGCATAAGATTGCGCCCGGCCGCCGACTGGGGCAAAGGTTTGCCGCCAAGCGTGCGTGCCGGCGAGGGGCAGGATGTTTTTGGTCACCGGCGGGGCCGGATTCATAGGTTCAAATATCGTTGCGAGCCTCAACGAAGCCGGCTCGACCGATATCGTTGTCAGCGATCTGCTTGGCCATGATGACGCCAAGTGGCGCAATCTTGCCAAGCATCAGGTCGCGGATTTTGTGCCGCCGGCCGAACTGTCACGGTGGCTTGAGAAGCGAAAGCTCGATGCCGTCATCCATATGGGCGCGATCTCGGACACTACTGCGACCGACGGCGATCTGGTGATGGAAAATAATTTTCGGTTTTCGCTTCGCCTTCTCGACTGGTGCACGCTTACGCGCACACCGTTCATTTACGCGTCATCGGCAGCCACTTATGGCGACGGCACTCAGGGCTTCGACGACGACTGGTCGCTTGCGGCGTTACGCAACCTCAAGCCGATGAATCTCTATGGCTGGAGCAAACATTTGTTCGATCTCGCCGTTGTCGACCGGTATGTGAAGAAGGAAAAGATGCCGCCGCATTGGATCGGACTGAAGTTTTTCAATGTCTACGGCCCAAACGAATACCACAAGGGCCATATGGCGAGTGTGCTCGCAAAGGTCTTCGACAGGGTAAAATCGGGCAAACCGGTGCAGCTGTTCAAGTCGCATCGTCAGGGCATTGCAGATGGTGACCAGCGCCGCGATTTCATCTACGTGGACGATGCTGTTTCCGTCCTGCGCTGGCTTTTGGACGCAACCGGAATCAACGGCATTTTCAATGTCGGGACCGGGAAGGCGGAAAGTTTCCGTGACATGATCGGTGCGATGTTCAAGGCGCTCAACTTGCCGGTCAACATCGAATATATCGACATGCCGCAGGCGATCCGCGGACAATATCAGTATTTCACGGAGGCGCGTATCGAGCGATTGCGCCGCGCCGGCTACAATGCCGGGTTCACGCCACTCGATGCTGCCGTCGGCCAATACGTCACCGGCTACCTCAACTGCGACGATCGGTACCGATAAGCCCCATGTACGATTTCGACAAGCATCTCTCCGCGCTCGCAAAGCAGACGGTTCTCTGTATCGGCGATCTGATGCTCGACGAGTTCATCTACGGCGATGTGTCACGCATCTCTCCGGAGGCGCCCACGCCGGTGATTGCGGTCAAGCGCAGCGAACTCATGATTGGCGGTGCAGGCAATGTTGCGCGCAACCTTGTCGCGCTCGGCGCGCGCTGCATATTCGTCGGTACGGTGGGCGACGACGAGGCCGGTGGCGCTCTCACCAAGGCGCTCGGAAACCATCCCCTGATAGAGTTTCATCTTGTCATTGACGGCAAGCGGCAGACGACCCGAAAAGTCCGCTTCGTTTCCGAACATCATTCGACGCACCTCCTGCGGGCGGATTGGGAAACGCCTTCCGCGGTCGATAGCGGCAGCGAGGATGCGCTCATCGGCCATGTTATCAAGTCGCTGCCGCGGGCAGGGGCGGTGGTGTTGTCCGACTATGCGAAAGGGGCGCTGACGCCGCGCGTGATCCGTGCGGTGATCGATGCAGCCAACGCGCGCGGCAAGCCGGTCGTGGTTGATCCGAAAGGGCGCGATTACACCATCTATCGCGGGGCGACCCTGATCACGCCCAATCGGCAAGAGCTGTCCGATGCGATGCGCACGCCAGCCGTGACCGACGAAGGGATCGCGGCAGCCGCCAAAGAACTTTGCGCTTTTATCGGCGCACAGGCCGTCCTCGTGACACGTAGCGAGGCCGGCATGACGCTCGTGAGTGAGGGCCAGGCGGTGCATGTGCCAGCCTACCCGGTGCGGGTGCGGGATGTTTCCGGTGCCGGCGATACTGTTGTTGCAGTCGTATCCGCCATGTTGGCGATGGGTTCCGACTTTGAATCGGCCATTCGTGCGGCCAATGCCGCTGCGGCCATCGTCGTTGGCAAGCGCGGAACCGCGACGGCGTCGGTTGCCGAATTGCGCTCTCGTATCCTGCCGGCGGCGACTCTCGCGCCCGAGGAAAAAATCGTGTTCGACTGGAACGTCCTCGATGAACACCTTGCGGAGTGGCGCAGGCAGGGGCTCAGGGTCGGCTTCACCAATGGCTGTTTCGACCTGTTGCACCCCGGTCACGTCAAGCTGCTCGCCGGCGCGCGCGCGGCCTGTGATCGACTCGTCGTCGGCCTTAATGGCGATGGCTCCGTGACAAGGCTGAAAGGCGCCGGTCGCCCGGTCCAGCCGGTGCAGGCTCGCGCCGAGGTGCTCGCTGCTCTGGAAGCCGTCGATCTCGTTGTGGTGTTCGACGAGGACACGCCCGAGGAACTGATTGCGCGGGTCAAGCCAACCGTCCTCGTCAAGGGTGCGGACTACACGCGCGAACAGGTGGTCGGTCGGGAGATCGTCGAAGCGCTCGGCGGCGAGATCATACTGATCGAGCTTGTCCCGGGCCATTCGACAACTTCGATGGTAGAGCGTACGCGTAAACCGAAGTCACGTTCGGGCTGAAAGAGCGGACCTTGGCGCGTTATTCGTCTGACCATGAAATGCGGCTGGTGGCCGCTTTCTTCGGAAACACCAAAGGTTTCTTTGTCGAGGTCGGCGCGAACGACCCTCAGGAGCGCTCGCAAACCTGGCATCTCGAGCAACGAGGCTGGACGGGGATTCTTATCGAGCCGCAGCCGGATCTCGCCGCGAAGCTGCGGGCAATGCGCAGCGCCACGGTATTTGCGGCGGCCTGCTCCTCGCCTGCCAACGCGGGACGCCAGTTGCCGCTTCACGTCGCGGGACCGCTGTCATCACTCGATCGCAGCAGCATGGCCCCCGGCTCCGTCCCCGAGAAAGTCATTAACGTTCCGGCTCGTACTCTTGACAGCATTCTGGATGAGGCAAACGCGCCCGAGGCATTTGATTTTCTTTCGATCGATGTCGAAGGTCACGAAATCGAGGTGTTGCGTGGCTTCAATGTCGCCCGTTGGCGCCCGAGGCTGATCCTGATCGAAGATCACGTCGCGGACTTGTCGAAGCACCGCTGCCTGAAAGATAGGGGGTACCGCATTATCCGTCGCTACGAGAACAATGGCTGGTACGTGCCGGCCGAGTCCACGGTGCGGTGCCGATTGCACGACCGCTGGGAGATTTTCCGCAAATACTATCTGGCGCTTCCATTCAGGATCCTGCGCAATTTCTCGCGCCGGCTGCGAAAGCCCCTCACGTCCTAGTGTCGCGCAGCAACGGTTGGTTCTGCGGCGGTTTCCAGCCCTGCATTTGCTCATACCGCTTGGCGTAACGGTAAAAAGTGCCCTCGAAATTTCCTAACGCGATCACAAATCCGGCCCAGCCGTCGATAAACCCAAGCTTGAAAATGTAGTGCTTCAAAAATGACCAGATGGCGTGACCGAGCGCGCTCGCCATCGAAACGCGCTTGTTCGCGAGCTTCGGCGCCCCCAGCGTCGAATAGCGGTTCATCTTGTTGATGACTTCCTCAAGATTACGAAATGGAAATTGCCAAATGGCGTTCTGTAGCCTGCCAACGGATCGGACTCCGAGAATTTCAAAGCCTTCGTGCACAGGCTCGAGCGTGTAACGAAGGCTGCCTTTCCGGAAGAGCTGGGGCTGGCGGTAGTTCGGGTACCAGCCTGATCCCCTGATCCAGCGTCCCATCATGTAGCTGCGCCGCGGCAGCATGTAGATGTCATGCCTGGGCGGGCCCGCAAGCAGCGCCAGGATTTCGTCGCGGACCGCCTCGGTGCAACGCTCGTCGGCGTCAAGGCTCAATATCCAGTCGAATTTGCAGGCCTCGATTGCACGATTGCGAAGGTCGCCGAAGCCGTTGAACGGAACGCTGACCACACGGGCACCGAGTGAACGCGCAATGTCGGCAGTGCCGTCGGTGCTGAACGAGTCGACGACAACCACCTCATCGGCCCATAAAACACTGGAAACGGCCGCCTCGATCTTTTCTGATTCGTTATAACTAAGAATATAGGCTGATATCTTTTGCATAACTGTCGATGCCTCGGGAGCCTGCGGCAAGTTAACATTGCAAGGCGCGCGGACCATAGGAATTTGTCGGCGCGCGCGACTTCGGCTAAAGCCGGGAGGAGAGGGCGTCCGTGGCCGAGCTGATTTCCGTCATCGTTACGACCTTTAACCGCGAGGATGCGCTCAATGCGGTGTTGCGGTCGCTTTCGCTGCAGGGCGACCGCGATTTCGAGGTTATCGTCGCCGACGATGGATCCGGTGAGGCCACCGCGAACCTCATCGAGGCCTGGAAGACAAAATTTCCATGCCGGCTCGAGCATGTTTGGCACGCCGATCAGGGATTCCGAGCGGCAGAAATCCGCAACCGCGCAATTCTCGCCGCACGCGGTGCCTACTGCATTTTTCTCGATGGCGACTGCATCGTGCGCCGAGACTTTGTCGCGACGCACCGGCGGCTGGCCGAGCGCGGCTGGTTCGTGACCGGAAACCGTGTCCTGCTTTCACCGGCACTGACGACGAGCGTTTTACGTGAAAGCAGCACACCGGAAACCTGGAATGCGGGCCGCTGGCTCGGAGAACGCACGCGCGGGGGCGTCAACCGATTATCGGCGCTCCTGACGCTGCCACTCGGCGCTCTTCGGCGAATCCGCCGAAGAGCGTGGCAGGGCGCGCGCTCGTGCAATCTCGCCATTTGGAGGTCGGACCTTGATCGCGTCGACGGCTTCGACGCGGATTATCGCGGCTGGGGCAAGGAAGATTCCGATATCATCGTCCGACTCCTTCGTGCCGGCGTGCGCCGCAAGGACGGTATATTCGCCACGGGCGTTATTCACCTCTGGCATCCCGAGGCAGAGCGTTCGCAGCTGGCGTGCAACGAAGGCAAGCTAGCAGACGTCCTGGCGGGTGGCCGCGTGCGCGCCTTGCGCGGGCTGTCTGCGCTTCACGAAATTTCGAAAACCTCGATGACCGCAGGCTGAGTGATGACGGCACTTTCGACCGCAGAGGGCAGGGAAAAGCTTGCGGCAGCAGCCGACATTTTTGTTGTGGCGACTGCAGTTTCGCTTCCATGGTCGACAACCGCGGCCGCGGTATTCGTAGTTTTATGGATGTTGACGCTTGCTCCCACCCTTCACTGGACCGAGATTCGGCGCGACGTGCTGACGCCGGCCGGCGGGCTGCCTGTCTTGCTGGTGCTGCTCGGCGTGGCCGGCTGTGCCTGGGCCGACGTGTCGTGGTTCGAGCGGTGGAAGGGGTTTGATTCGTTTGTAAAGCTGCTGGCAATTCCCTTTTTGCTGACACAGTTTCGCCGATCCGAGAGGGGCGCATGGGTTTTCGCCGGCTATCTATTTTCATGTGTCGCTTTGGTGATGGCATCGTTCATCGTGTTGGCCATTCCTGCGTTGGCCGACCGGCTTATGCATACCGATTATGTACTCGTAAAGAATGCGGCCACCCAGAGCGGTGAATTTGTCACCTGTATATTTGGCCTTCTTTATCTGGCGCTTGCCCGCAATGGATCACAAACCAGGCTGGTTCTGTTCGGCATTGCGCTTGTCGTTGTCGCAATGCTTGCCAGTATCTTCTATGTGGCAACCGGCCGCACAGCCTTGGTCGTCTTTCTGATTTTGCTGATCTTATTCGCGACGCGGACATTGCCTGCCAAAGGCATTGCGGTCGTGGCAAGCGTTGCGATTTTGGTCGGCGGTACCGCGTGGATCTCATCACCTTACTTGCGGGGTCGAACCCAGGCGATCTGGACAGACCTGGACCATTACGCCGCCAGCTACACGATGACGTCCTCAGGCGAACGACTTGTTTTCTGGACCAAATCGATCGATTTCATCCGGCAATCACCCTTCGCTGGCCACGGCACGGGATCGATCCATTCACAATTCCAAAAATCCGCGGCAGGCCAGACGGGAGCCGCCGGGGAAGCCTCGACGAACCCTCATAATCAGACATTTGCCGTAGGTATCCAACTCGGCCTTGTTGGAATTATCGTTCTTTGGGCGATGTGGATAGCGCACCTCGCGATGTTTCGCGGCGACCATCTGGTCAGCTGGATCGGCGTTGTCGTTGTAATCCAAAATGTTGTGGGATCGCTGTTCAATTCGCATCTTTTTGATTTTGTTCAGGGCTGGACGTATGTCGTCGGGGTCGGGGTCGCCGGGGGAATGATGCTCGGCGCCAAGCGGCGCGAATAGCATCGAACACTGAGTCCGCAATCAGGGTGCTGCCACCCGTCCAATGGCTATACAACTAATGATTGCAATAAGCCGGCGTGATTGATATTCGAAAATTAATAGCGCTTGGGTGAGTCGGGCATGAAATTTTGCCTGTCTTCATTCGAACGGCCGATTGCCGTTTCGACGCCTCGGAAGTATTCGCGGAAGGTCAGCGTTCTCCGGGGCAAATCAACAATCGGCAATCCACTGATGAGACCGGTCTGATCGGCGCGCGAAAAGTGCGCATAGGGTCCGACTCGTTCCTGCGGCACCAGACCCAAAGGCCCCCACATCAGAGCGGCGACTCATGTACATAGGCACCTGCGTCGTGTTCGTCAGAAACAAGCGTCCAACAAACACGTTCAAACGACTGACGGCGGTGCTGATGAAAATGGCGGTGCTCGGCAAAGAGGCGCTCGAGAGCGTAGCGTCTTCTTGGGGTTCGATTGCGGCATCACTATACCGGCCGACCTACCTCGGCGAAATTACCTGGGTCGTGATCGCCCAGCTGGCAGCATTTTCCGGTGGCCTCGCGACGGTGAAAATGGCCGCCACTGTCCTTGGGCCATCGGAATACGGCAAGCTTTCGGTCGGGTTGGCAATCGTCGGGATCGCGCAAGTCTGTCTTTATGGCGCTATCGCGCAGACGGCGATGCGATTTCTTGCCTTTGCGGACGCCGGCAGGCTGCTGGGCGAATACCGGCTGGCGCTTGTCAAGCTTGCCGGGATCGCGGCGCTGGTCATCTTTGCATCGTGGGCATTGGCATCGATCTTCGGTCTGCAACGCCTGGCGCCCATTCCGGTGGCCATGCTTGCCGCCTATGCGATCATCAGCGGCGCACAGATGGTCGCGATCGCGATCTGCAACGCAGCCAGAAAACGCGATGTCGTCGGTATCGCCCAGACCTCTGAAGCTTTCATCCGGCCACTGCTTATTGTTGTCGTGACCTACGTCACGGTCGCGTCGGCTCATCACACGCTGGTGGCCTATCTCATTTCCACGTGCCTGGTTGTTGCCGTCATCGTCGCGTTGTGGGCATCAAAAGAACGGGCGGGTCGGCTCGAGCCATCCGCTGCGCGTAGCGGCGATAACAGCCCCGGTACGGGCCTGGCGTGGGCCATGACGACCTTTGCCGCACCCTTTGTTGTCTTTGCGGTCCTTGGCGTCATTGGGAGTCACGGCGAAAGATTGCTTTTGTCGAAATGGGTGACTTGGGCGGAGGTCGGAAGCTATGCGCTGATGGCGCAGTTGGTCATGGCCCCGAACGTGCTGTTCACAGCCGTGATCAACCAGTTCTATTTCCCCCTTGTCTTTCAGTTCGACCCGAGCGGCACGCACAAGATGACGCGTGGGTTTTCCTTCTATTTGCTGGTCAGCATTCTCGGTGTAACCGCCATTACGACGGGCGTTGCTCTGTCCGCGCCGTTGCTGATACCGCTGTTCTCGACGACGGCTTTTCTAGGTCACGAGCATCTGCTCTGGCTGCTCGGACCATCTGCCGGCTTTTTTTGTATCGCGCAGCAGCTCGTGCTGCCTGGGCTGCGGCTGAACCGGCCCGCTGTCTACATGCCTGCAAAGCTGGTTCACTCGCTCGCCCTCTTAGGGCCGTCCCTCATTCTCGTGCCGAAATGGGGGGTTGACGGTATGGGCGTGGCATCGCTCATTGCCTCGGTGAGCTATTTGTTGGCAATGCTGCTGGCGAACATATGGTTGAAAAGAAATCTGAAATCGACGGGTGTGATCGAGGTTGGGGGGTGAGGGGCGCAGTTCGGTGGTTCATCCTGTCGGTCTATTTCCTGGCCATCGTCGCAGGAATCCTCAGCGTCTTCCGGTATCCCGGCGACAAGACAGTCTTTGCCCTCTTTGGAGTGGTGGTTTTTGCAATCGCCGCCTTTGCAATTCGATCACCAAGGCAATACGCGCATTTTTTTCTAGGCATCGCATGGTTTCTGGGATTTTGGGTGAAGTACGAGTTTCACGCTGCGAGCGGGTCGAGTTATTTCGAGCCCCATGGCTCGTTTGACGGGTCGCGTGCGGGCTGGGACGCCGTTTTTCTTGTCGTCGGTATCGGCGGTGCGGGATATCTGGCAGGACGCCTCATCGCACTGCCCGTTGTGGGGCCTGCCACCGCGGCTTTGAGACGGGCGATCGAGGTCCCGGCATGGTGGACCGGCTATCGAAATCTGCTCTGGCTCGCAGCCGGGCTTCTCGTTCTGGCGATGGTGACGGTCAACGCGGAATTCGGCCTTTTTGTGCGCGGCTATGTCGCTCAGGTCATATTGCCTTGGCCGCTCGGCGGTTTATTCGCCTGGCTGAGCGAAATCGGGGTCGCGCTCTTGCTTGCACTTTTCCTGGCGTGGGACCGCGAAGCGGGTTTCGGCATTTCCAGAGGCTTCGTCGCGCTTTGCGTCGAGAGCGCGCTGTTTTCGATTTCAACACTCAGCCGCGGCGTTTATTTCTTTCACACGTTGCCGCCGCTCATAACCGAGAGCGCGAAGGAACATGTGCGCAACGGAAGGCGGCCTCTGGCGCTCATGATTGCGATCTGGGTCGGTCTGGGCGCGTGCATACCGGCGGCAACGACTGCTCTGCGCCTGTTCGGTGACAACGCGGTTCCCACGACGCAGGCGCAATTGGTGGCGAGCAGGTCAGGCCCTATCACGCGCTCGACAACCGACCTTGGCTTGTCCGGTCTGTGGGGCCACGCCGCTACAATGGCGCAATTGCTGGTGATCGACCGTTGGACCGGCCTTGAGGGCGTCATGGCCACCGTGGCCTACCCCGAAAAAAATCTGGCCCTGATGGTCGAAGCCGCGGCCAAGCGGCGGAGCTACGGCACGGTTGACGTCTATACCGGGAAGATCAGCGGATCGGGCTTCAGCGAGACGGACGCGAAGACCTACCATTTTGCGACCCTGGCCGGGCCTGTCGCGTTTTTCTATTTTTCAGGTTCGCTTGTCCTCGTCTTCGCCGGGATGGCGTTCCTCGCTGTTTTGGTGTCGGCTGTCGAGCTTCTCTGGCGGTGGCTCGTGCGCGACGATCTGCTCATCGCGATCGGTGGGCTCTACCTCGCGCTCGTCGTGCTGCAGTTCAGCGGCGGAGCCATTCAGGCGGCAACCGGTGTCGTCGCTGCCACCGCTGTCTTTGCCGCGATCCGTGGCCTGATCCTATTTTCTGCCGGCATGCTCAAAGCGCCACAGCGCGAGCCCGACCAGCATGACGCCGGCGGCAAGGCTTGCCAGCGCAATCTCACGTGACGGGTTTCCGATCGTGATGATCGCGAGTGCGGTCAGCGCGAGGTTGAGCGCGAAAACGCAGGCCGTGATCTGGTAGACGCTCAATCCGCCGTCGAGCGCCCGCTGGTAAAAATGACAGCGATGAGCTTGCGTGATCCGCTCGCCATTCAGGATGCGCCGCATCAGCGTGATGGTTGCATCGGCAAGATAATAGAGCGGCAACAAAATCGCGGCGGCCAAATGGCCCTCGCCCGCAAGCAGGGCAAGCATCCAGCCCAGGAGCAGGCCGGCGGGGAGGCTGCCGACGTCGCCGAGAAACAACCGCGCGACCGGCCTGTTGAAGGGTGCAAACCCGATGATGGCGCCGCACAGGGCGGCCGCGACGGCGGTCGCATGCACCGGAAGCGCGCCCAGCATGCCGAGCAGAACCAGGCCGGCGGTCACCGGCACGAACTCGGCGACCGTCATCCAGTCGATGCCGTCCATGAAGTTCGCGACGTTGACGAGCCAGACGCCGCCCAAAAGCACCAGGAGCCTGTCGAGCCACCATGGCACAGCCGGAAAGACCTGTATTTCGGGCGGAAGGGCGGCAACGGCTGCGGCCACGGCGACGGCCTGCAGAAACAGGCGGGGGGCCGCCTGCATCGGGCGCAGGTCGTCGGCGGCACCGAGCACGGCAAGCGCCACGACCGCCGCGAGCACGAGCGCAAGTGACCGCGGTTCGACGATCTGCAGGGGAATGGTTGCGATCGCGCCTGCAACAACGGCGACCGTGGCGGCAATCACCGCAACGCCGCCGCCCTGCGGTGTCGGCACCCTGTGCGACGAGCGCGCGTTCGGTTTTGCCAGAGCGTAGCGCGCAAGGAGCGGCAAAAGCCCGGACAGCAGGCCAAAGCACAGGACCGCGGCTGCGGCCAAAATCAGCACGCCCGATCCGAAGGTCACGCTGGCACCGGAATGTCCCACGGCATGCCCTAGAGTTTTGACGACGGCGCCTGCTCCAGCAAGCGCGAATAAAGGCTTGTGATTCCGCCCGCCACCCGTTCGGACGAGAACTCGCTCATCACGATTGTCCGGCTTGCACTGCCGAACCGCCTGCGCAGACTGGCGTCGTTCAGAAGCATTTGTATCGCGTCGGCGAGCGCGTCTGCATCGTCGACCGGAACGAGCAACGCGTTCGCACCGTTGCGGGCAATTTCCCTGCAACCCGGGACATCGGTCGCGATCAGCGGACGGCCACAGGCGGCGGCTTCCAGCAGGCTCTTCGGCAAGCCCTCGCGCCGCGAAGGAAGCACGGCCACGTGCGCCGAGGCCCAGACATCGCGGATGTCCGCGACATGGCCGAGCAGCTGGAGGTCAGGGATCCGGCGCCAACGGTCCAGCACGGCATCGGGAATCGACGCAGGGTTGGAAGGATCGGGGTCTCCGGCGAGCAGGGTGCGAACCGGGAGACCTCGCCGCGCAAGCAGCTCATGCGCACGGACAAGCGTCCGTACGCCCTTGTCGTCGAGAAGGCGCCCCACGAACGCAATCGTGAAGGGCCCCGCGGGTTCCGCAAGAGGGGTGAGAAGCCCGGTATCGACACCGGAGCCGGGGATAAGGGCAATGTTGTCTTTCGGCACACCGAGTTTTGCCATCATCGCGTAATCGTCGGGATTCTGCACGAGCACGGTGGTGCGCGGGCGTTTCAGCAGCCTGCGGAGGAGGAGCCTCGCGAGTGGCCGCACGGCGCGCGCCTTCGCGGTTTCAGACGTGAATGCAAAGCCCAGCCCTGCAAGGGCGTTGAGCCGGACAACGGGAAGGCCGAGCGACGCCAGCGAGCCGATCAGGGTGGGGACAAGCGCGACATGATGGACAAGATCGGGGCTGACCTGCCGGTAGACGCGTCGTGTTTCGAGCACGGCCGCGAGAAAGCGGACGGGATTGAGATTGCCGCGCCGCCAGTGAATGGGATGCAGGGCAAATCCTTCGCGCGTGATCGCATCGGCGTAATTGCCGATGCGGGTCGCGACGTGCACGTCGTGTCCGGCGTCTCTTGCCGCGCGCGCCATGGGCAACCGGTGCGAAACGAAATACCAGTCTTCCGACACCAGATAGAGGATCCTGCGCGCCATCAGGCTTGTCGCTCGCCCGGCGGTTGCCGGCGCTTGCCGCAGCTCGGGGCGACCGGGGCGCCGGCGCCTGCGCAAGTCATGTGCATGAGTGCTCCCCTGTGTCGGCGGCGCGGACGCTTTTCCGCGACTTAATAAGCCATGTTGTCCGCGGCCGGCAAAACGCTGCCCGGGCGCCTGGCCCGACGGGGTCAACCGTGCCGCCCGAGACCCGGCCGACAATCCCGGCTCTGACACAATTAGTTGATATTACAAGGTTATTTCTGTTTCACAATGATAGCAAATGTGTTCATGCTTTGAACGCCGAGCCTTGACGTTCACGCGATGAACGGCGTACCAGAGACGGCTGGGGAGCCTGACTTATGCGTCGCGTGGGCGAGGACAATCCGGAAAACTCGCGGATCATGCTCGGGCTGCTCGATGCCGTGGAGCAGAACCGCGCGCAATCGCAACGCCTGCTGGCGTCGGAACTCGGCATCGCCCTTGGCCTCGTCAACGCCTACCTCAAGCGCTGCATCAAGAAGGGCCTGGTCAAGGTCCGCACCGCGCCGGCCCGGCGCTATGCCTATTACCTGACGCCGCAGGGCTTTGCCGAAAAGTCGCGGCTGACGGTCGACTACCTTTCGTACTCGTTCGGATTTTTCCGCCAGGCCAAGACGGATTGTTCCGACCTGTTCAAGGCCGCCGCCGCGCGTGGCGTCACCAGGATCCTGCTCATCGGGCAGACGGATCTCGCCGAGATTGCCTCGCTGTGCGCGATCGAGCACGGCGTGAAAATCGTCGGTGTCGTCCAGAAGGGCGCCGCCAAAGCGGAATTCATCGGGCTGCCGGTTTTTGCCGACTTGGACGGCGTGTCCGCCGTGTTCGACGCCGTCATGGTCACGGATATGGCAAAGCCGCGCGATGTCTGCGAAGCGGCCATCGACCGCTTCGGCGTCGATCGCGTGCTGGTGCCCGACCTGCTGCGCGTGCGCATGCGGCAGAAGGACGGAGGCGCGAAATGAGCGGCACCGGTCCCAGGTGGTACGTCGTGCAGACGCAGGCCAACGCCGAGAGCAAGGCGGTTGCGCATCTCGGCCGCCAGGGATTTGCAACCTACCTTCCGCGCTATCTCAAGCGCCGGCGGCACGCGCGCCGCGTCGAGATCGTCCCGCGGCCGCTGTTCCCCCGTTATCTTTTCGTGTCGGTTGACATGGCGGTCCAGCGCTGGCGTTCGATCTATTCGACCGTCGGGGTTTCGACCCTGCTCGGGACCGACGATACGCCCCTGCCGGTGAGCGGGGATGTCGTCGAGGCGCTCAGGCGGCGCGAGGACGGCGCCGGCTTCGTCCGGCTCGAGCGGCGGCCATGCTTCCGCACGGGCCAGACGATCCGCGTGCTCGAAGGCGTCTTCACCGATCTTCTCGGGCTCTATGACGGAATGGCGGACCGCGACCGCGTTGCGGTTCTGCTCGACCTGCTCGGTCGCAAGGTGCGGGTGCTTGTGGACGCGGAGGCCGTCGCCGCGGCTTGAGCGGTGCGGCCTGGAACTGCCGTTTATGTCGGTCTGGGTCGATTCACCCGGACTGCGGTAGCGCGCCTGGATTTATCAATTGCTCGGGCCCAATCCGAGGAAGTCAGGAAGATGAAAGCATCTATCGCGACCAGCGCGCCGGTGACCGGGCGCACTCTCCCGTTCGGCAAGCCGTTGATCGGCGAAGAGGAACGTGCCGCCGTCATGGACGTTCTCGCCGGGCCCATTCTCGTTCATGGCCCGCGTGCGACGGCGTTCGAGAACGAGTTTGCAGCCTATAGCGGCGCTCCACACGCCGTAACGGTTTCATCGTGCACGGCCGGCATGCATCTCGTCTGGTTTACGCTGGGGCTCGGGCCGGGCGATGAAGTGATCGTGCCGGCGCAGACGCACGTTGCGACGGCCCACGCGGTTGAATTGACCGGAGCAAAAGCGGTGTTCGTCGACGCCGAGCCGGTCTCCGGCAACATTGACATTGCAGGGATCGAGCGGGCGATCACGGCAAAGACCAGGGCAATCGTGGTGGTGCACTACCTCGGCATGCCGGTCGACATGACACCCGTCGTAGCAGTGGCCCGCAGGCATAAGCTTTTTGTGATGGAGGATTGCGCGCTTGCGATCGGAACCAGACTCGACGGCATCCACGCCGGTCTGCACGGCGATGCGGGCGTATTTTCCTTCTACCCCGTCAAGCACATGACTACGGCAGAAGGCGGCATGATCGTTACGCGGGACGCCGAACTTGCCGCACGTCTGCGCCTTCGCAAGGCATTCGGCGTGGATCGCACCCATGGTGAGCGCAAGATACCGGGTGCATATGACGTTGTGACGCTCGGATTCAACTACCGCATGAACGAAATTCAGGCCGCCATCGGCAGCGTGCAGCTCAGGAAGATGGACGGGTTTCTTGCCGCGCGCGAACGCAACTACCGGATCCTGTCCAAGGCGCTTGCGGGCGTACCGGGCATCGGGCAGCTGCAATCGACGCAAGGGCGTTTCACGAGCAGCTATTATTGCCTCTCGATCATTCTTGATGCGCCGCTTGCACAAAAACGGGCCGAATTCATCGCCCGGCTGAATACCGAAGGCATCGGAACAAGCGTCTACTACCCGCAGCCGGTGCCGCGTATGACGTACTACCGCGGAAAATACGGCTGGCGGGACGGCGCTTTCCCCGTGGCCGCCCGCATCAGCGATTGCTCGATCGCGTTGCCGGTAGGGCCGCATCTCGACGCCGAGGACATGAACTACATTGGCGTCCAGGTCCGGCGCGTCGCCAAAGAGATGGCTTGAGCCCGGAACTGACGTGCTTGCCGTCATCCAGGCCCGTGTATCTTCGGCCCGGCTTCCCGGAAAGGTCCTGCGCCCCCTCGCGGGGCGGCCGATGCTGGCGCGGCTCATTGACAGACTGCGTACGGCTGAACGTATCGGCGATATCGTGGTAGCCACCTCGGCCGGGAAAGATGATGACGCGATTGCGGGACTGTGCGGCGAACTTTCGGTGCGATGCTTTCGCGGGCCGCTTGACGACGTGTCGGAACGTCTCGCCCTGGCGGCCGAGGATATGCATGCCGAAGCATTTGTCCGGATCAACGGCGATAGCCCGCTGATGTGTCCAGGCATCGTGGACGCGGTCGTGGCGCTCTACGCGAAAGAAGACGTTGACCTTGCCACCAATGTTCAGACACGCACCTTTCCGAAAGGCCTGTCGGTCGAGGCAATCCGGCTTGAGGCGCTGCGGCGCGCGCAGAAGATGATGCTGCCCGGAGAGGCCGAGCACGTGACCGCTGCGTTCTATCGCCGCGCCCGGGACTTCCGCATCACGAACTTCGCGAGTGGTCACGACTGGGGTGCGATCCAGATGTCTGTCGACACGCCAGCCGATTTTACCCTGATGGAAGCAATGTTCCGGCAGATGGGATCCTCCACCGCCATGCTGGCGGTGAAAGACCTGATCGCGCTGCGCAGCCGGTGCATGACCGGACTTTTGGCATGACCGCCGCACTGCGCGCCGCCATTATCGGGCTTGGCGTGGGCGAAAAACATATCGCCGGCTACGAGGCCGACCCGCGATGCCGCGTGGTCGCGTTGAGCGATATCGACGCCGACAAACTGCGCAGTGTCGGTGCGCGCCATCCTGGCCGGCAGCTGGTCGCCAATCCGGCCGACGTGCTGACGGATCCGTCGATAGACGTGGTGTCGATCGCCTCCTATGACGGAGCGCACTACGCGCAGGTCATGTCTGCGCTCGCCGCCGGGAAACATGTGTTCGTTGAGAAGCCGGTTTGCCTGTTCGAGCATGAACTGGCCGACATCCGGCGCGCGCTGGCTGCCAATCCTGAATTGAAGCTGTCTTCCAATCTGATCCTGCGCAGAAGTCCGCGCTTCGCCCGTCTGCGCCAGCGCGTCCGCGAGGGCGGTCTCGGTGCGCCGTATTATGCCGAGGCCGACTACAACTACGGGCGGCTCAGCAAGATCGTCGATGGCTGGCGCGGCCATGTCGACTACTATTCGGTCGTGCACGGCGGCGCGATCCATATGCTGGACTTGCTGCTCTGGATCTTCGGTGAAAGGCCGGTCGCGGTGACCGCATTCGGGAATTCCATCGCGACGCGCGGCACCGCGTTCCGCTTCAAGGACTGCGTGACCGCCTTGCTGAAGTTTCCGAGCGGTCTCGTGGCCAAGGTTACCGCGAATTTCGGCTGCGTCATGCCGCATCACCACAATCTCACGGTCTATGGAACGGCAGCGACCTTCGTGCACGACCAGCTGGGCGCGCGTCTTTATACATCGCGCGATCCGGCGGCAACGGCTGTGCCGGTGGATGATGCCTACCTCGGTCCCGCAAAAGGAGACATGCTGCCATCCTTCGTTGCCGCCATTCTCGACGGCGGCGAGCCGGAAGTATCGGCGGACGACGTGCTCGGGACCATGGCCGTGTCGCTCGCGATCGAGAAGGCCGTGGCGCTCGAACAGACCGTCACCATCCAGTGAAATGATCAGGTGCTAAAGCAGATGTCCGTCATGAGCGAGAATTTGTCAGGCAAGCGAATCGCCCTGATCGGCGGGGCGGGTTTCATCGGGCACAATCTGGCCCTGACGTTGAACGCCCTCGGCGCCGACGTCCATGTGATCGACGGGCTGCAGGTCAACAATCTCGGCGCATTTTCCAACGTCGTGAACGACCCGCTGAAAATGCTCTACCTTCACCTGATCAATGAGCGCATCGAGTTGCTGCGCAAGAACAACATTCCCCTGCATGTCCTGGATGCGCGCGACTATCACGCCTTGTCGCGCTCTCTTTCGGAAGTGAAGCCGCACGTTATCGTGCAGCTCGCCGCCATCGCCCATGCCAACCGCGCCAACAAGGACCCGTTCAGCACGTTCGACCATAGCTTCCGCACATTGGAAAACGCCCTCGACTGCGCGCGTGACGCCGCCGAGCACTTCATCTATTTCTCCTCGTCAATGGTGTACGGAAACTTCGACGGCGAAGCCGTGACCGAAGACCGGCATTGCGAGCCGATGGGCATCTATGGCGCGCTCAAATACGGCGGCGAAAAGCTGGTCATTGCCTACAACCAGGTCTTCGGCCTGCCTTACACGATCGTACGACCGTCGGCGCTTTATGGCGAACGTTGCGTGAGCCGGCGCGTGGGCCAGGCGTTCATCGAGAACGCGCTGCAGGGGAAATCGCTGACGATCAATGGAGACGGCAACGACGCGCTGGATTTCACCTATATCGGCGACCTGATCCAGGGCTTGGTTCTCTGCATCAAGCGTCCCGAGGCGCGCAATCAGGTCTTCAACCTGACCTACGGCTCGGCACGCACGCTGAACGACATGGCCGCGATTGTGCAGCGCGAATTCCCGGGAATCGATATCAAGTACAATCCACGCGATGTGCTGATGCCCGAGCGTGGGACGCTATCCATCAAGAAGGCGCGCGATCTTATCGGCTACGCGCCGTCATTTCCGCTCGAAAAGGGCTTCGCGAACTACATCGCCTGGTACAAGGAATTGGTCGCGCGCAATCCCGTCTTCGCCGGAAAGGCGAACTGACACGATGCATTTGTTCGGCAGGAACCTCGATACCGATGTCGCCATCGTCGCCGAGATCGGCGTCAACCACGAGGGCAATGTCGACGTCGCGGAAAGGCTTATCAATGCGGCAGCCGATGCGGGCGCCGACGCGGTCAAGCTGCAATCCTACACGCCGGAGCGGTTCATTTCCGCTGGCGATGGGGATCGCCTGGCGCGTGTGTCGAAATTCCGGCTCGATGAGGCCGCGCACGAAAAGCTCCTGGCGGTTGCGAAAGAGAGGGGCATCGCGCTGTTTTCGACCGCCGTGACCGAAGACACCGTGCCGCTGCTGGCGCGGCTTTTCCCCGCGATCAAGATCGCCAGCGGCGATCTCGACTTCGAGCCGGTCATCAGTGCGGCCGCCGCGACCGGCAGGCCGGTGATCATCTCGACGGGCAACGCGACAGTTGAGGAAGTCGATCGCGCCGTCGCCTGGTGCCGCAATGTCGTCGGCGATGGGCTCAAGGAGCGCCTCGTTCTGATGCATTGCGTGGCTTCCTATCCGGCGCCGATTGACCAGGCCAATGTGCGCAGCGTTGCGTTCCTGCGCGAGCGTTACGGCTTGACGACCGGCTATTCCAACCATGTGATCGAGACGGAAGCCGTGCTGGCGGCGGTTGCGTTGGGCGCGCAGATCGTCGAGGTGCATTTTACCGACAGCAAATCCGGCCGGGCTTTCCGCGATCACTCGCTGTCGTTCGAGCCGCGCGAGCTTGCCGCGCTGGTCGAGAGCATCAGGCGCGTGCGCGACAGCCTCGGCAGCTACGACAAGCGCCCGCAGCCAAGCGAGGAGCCCTCGCGCGCTGCGATCCGCAAAGGTCTCGTTGCGGCGCGCGATCTTTCTGCCGGGACGGTGCTGGCCGACGCCGACATTATGTATGCGCGCCCGGCAACTGAATTTTCCGCGCGCGAGCGGACCGCTGTCGTCGGCGGCACGCTGCGAACGGACCTCAAGCGCGGGCAGGTCATTCCGCGCAATGCCGTCGACGTGAAGTAACGTGCCGGCGGTCCACCCACACTCACGCCCGCCATGCTTTCACTGACCCGGGACGTGTGGCTGTCGGAAATCATGGCGCAACCGGTGCATCGGGTGTCGGTCAACGGTGAGGCAAACCTTGCGATCGACAGCCCCCGCGGGTTCTACTTCGGCCGCATTCCCGCCGCCGACATCCGCACGGCAAACGCGCTTGCCGCTCTCGGATTCCGCGTCGTCGATACCGGGGTAACACTCGAACGCGATCCGCGCGTCCGGGCGTCCGGGGGGCGCATCGCAGTAAGGGCCGCCGTGCCGCAGGACCGAGAGGCGGTCGCGGCGATCGCCCGGCACGGCTTCAGGTTTTCGCGCTTCCATCTCGATCCGCAGATCCCCTCCGCGCTGGCGAACGAGATCAAGGCGCAGTGGGCGGAAAATTTCTTTCGGGGCCGGCGCGGCGACCAGATGGCGGTCGCCGAAATTGCCGGAAGGCCCGTCGGTTTCCTGCAGCTTCTTCGCGCCGGCGACGGCACGCTGGTGATCGACCTGATCGCGGTCGAAGATAACCATCGCGGCGCCGGCATCGGGTCGGCCATGGTCGAATGGGCGGCCGGACATGCGGGCGGCGGACGGATGCGGGTGGGTACGCAGGCAGCGAATGTCGGTTCGCTGCGGTTCTATGAAAATCTTGGGTTCCGCACGGTGGCAACCGCTTATGTCATGCACCTGCATGCGTGACTCGGGCACTCGCTGGAACGGCTAGAAAACGATGTGCGGCATCGCTGGTTTCTACGGCACGCGCGATATCCCCGAGGAGGCCGTGAACGCATGCCTCGCGCTGATGCGGCAGCGCGGGCCGGATGCCGCCGGCGTCAGGCGCATTGCATCGGCGGGCGGGCGACGCGGCCTTCTGCTGCATGCGCGGCTTTCGATCATCGACCTTGATCCGCGCGCCAACCAGCCGTTTAACGTTGGCCGGAAATGGCTCAGCTACAACGGCGAGGTCTACAACTACGTCGAGTTGCGTAAGGCGCTCGAAGCGGATGGCGCGACCTTTGTCACCGCATCGGACACCGAGGTGCTGCTGACGGCGCTCGACCGTGACGGCATGGATGCACTCGACCGCTGCGAGGGCATGTGGGCCTTTGCGATATTCGACGAGGCCGATGGCAGCCTCACGCTGTGCCGCGACCGATTCGGCGAAAAGCCGCTCTACCTCCACAGGGCGCCGGAGGGCGTTTATTTCGGCTCCGAGGTCAAGTTCCTGTTTGCGCTGATGGGGCATGCGCTGCCGGTCAACCGGCGCCAGCTCATGCGCTACCTCGTCAACGGCTACAAGGCGCTCTATAGCCGCGGCGACAGCTTTTTCGAGGGACTCGACGAATGCGCGCCCGCGACCTGGCTGCGTATCGACAGTGCGGGACAGGAAACGGTGCAACGCTACTGGACCCCGGTCTTCAGCCCGGACGAGCATCTCTCCCGGGATCGCGCGGTCGCTGCGGTGCGCGAACGGCTCATGGAATCCGTGCGACTGCGGCTGCGCAGCGACGTGCCGCTCGCGTTTCTCATGAGCGGCGGCGTCGATTCGAACGCGCTGATCAGCATCGCCAAGCGCCTGCTGAATTACGACGTGCACGGCTTCACTATCATGAGCGACGATCCCCGCTATGACGAGGGCGATATCGTCCGCGAATCCGTGCGCACGCTCGGCGTGCGCCACACGTCTGTTCCTGTGACCACGCAGGACTTCCTGCCGCGGCTGCGGCAACTCGTGAACTATCACGACGCCCCGGTCTTCACGATCACCTATTATGTCCAGTGGCTCTTGATGGAAGAGGTGAAGCGGGCGGGCTACAAGATATCTGTCAGCGGCACCGCGGCGGATGAGCTGTTCTCCGGCTATTACGACCATTACCTCATGTACCTCGCCGAGATGCATGGGTCGAAATGCCACGCAACCTCGCTGGCCGCCTGGCAGCGGCACGTCCAGCCTCTGGTGCGCAACCCGCATCTTTCCGATCCCGACCTCTTCCGCAACGATCCCGATTTCCGCGCCCACATCTATCTCAACAACGACGTTTTCGCGCAGTACCTCGTGCCCGCGTTCAGCGAGGCGTTCGAGGAGCGCACCTACACGTCCGGTTCGCTGCTGCGGAACCGCATGATGAACGAGATGTTCCACGAGGCCGTCCCGGTCATCCTGCACGAGGACGACCTCAACGCCATGTATTTCTCGATCGAGAACCGTTCGCCGTTTCTCGACCGTGCGCTGTTCGAGCTCTGCTATCGCATTCCGACCGCACATCTGATGCGCGACGGATTTAACAAGGCGGTCCTGCGCGATGCCATGCGTGGCATTGCACCCGATGTCGTGGTCGACCAGCGCCGCAAGACCGGCTTCAACGCGCCGGTCGAATCCTTTCTCGATCTCGCCGACCCCGCGATCAGGCGCGAGCTGCTCGCCGACGGGCCGGTGTTCGAGCTCGTCAGGCGCGACAGGATCGCCGGCCTGCTCGAGAAGCGGAATTTGCCGAACAGCGAAAGCAAGTTCCTGTTCTATTTCGTCAATACCAAGTTGTTCCTCGAGCGTTTCACCAATTGAGCTTCGCATCGTGGAGACCGTAGCGTCCGAACGCCGCAAGATCCGGGCCCTGCGTTATTGCAGGCTGTGCGTGCTGCCGGACAGCAGGCCGAATCTCGATTTCGATACCGACGGCGTGTGCCACGCCTGCCGCACGCATGCGCAACGGCGGCAGACCGACTGGGCAGCGCGGGAAAGGGACTTCCGCGCGCTCGTCGAGAACGTGAAGCAACGCGCCGCCGGCTACGATTGCGTCGTGCCGGTGAGCGGCGGCAAGGACAGCACCTGGCAGATCCTCAAATGTCTCGAGTACGGACTGAGGCCGCTTGCCGTCACCTGGAAGACCCCGGCGCGCACGGCGGTCGGGCAGCGCAACCTCGATAACCTGGTGTCGCTCGGCGTCGATCATATCGACTGGCAGGTGAGCCCCAGGGTCGAGGCGCGCTTCATGCTCAAGGCCTTCGAGCGCTTCGGCAGTACGGCCATTCCGATGCATCTGGCAATCTTTTCCATGCCGCTCAAGGTCGCGGTCGATTTCGCCATACCGCTCGTCGTCTGGGGGGAAAACTCGGCGGTCGAATACGGCAATGCCGAGACCGCGCAGGCAGGTCACCGGCTCAGCCGAGCCTGGCTCGGCACCTATGGCGTCACCCACGGCACGAGCGCGGAAGACTGGGTCGATGACGAATTGGGCACCAAGGACCTTGCCGCCTATTTCGGGCCGGACCCGGACGCGCTCGAGGCGCGCGGCACGCGCGCGGTGTTTCTCGGCCACTACTTTGCCTGGGACCCCGAGACGACCCACGCTGCGGCGCGGGCGCACGGCTTTCAAGGCAATGCCGGGGCGGCGCGCACCGGCTACTACGATTTTGCCGACATCGACGACGACTTCATCTCGATCCATCACTGGATGAAGTGGTACAAGTTCGGCTTCACCCGGCTCTTCGACAATCTTGCGCTCGAGATCCGCAACGGGCGCATGACGCGCGAGCGCGCGATCGAGGTGATCCGCGCGGCGGGCGACCAGACGCCGGTGAAGGATATTGGAAAGTTCTGCGCATTTGCCGGAATTTCGACCGAACGCTTCTTCGACATTGCCGAGCGGTTTCGCAACAGGGACATCTGGCTGCGTGAGAATGGCCGGTGGACCATTCCCGGCTTTCTCATTCCGGACTGGAACTGGCATGAAGTTCATCCCCATTGACCCGCCGCGGAAGTTCGAGGTCGCCGGCGCCGGCGTGCGGCTGCATCTGTCTGACTGCGGGCGCGTCGCGCTTGCGGCCGACGAGCAGGTCACGTTCACGACGGAGGCGGGCGGCGAATTCGACGTCACGCGCAAGAGCTGGGGCTTTTACGCCACGCCTTCGACCAATGGCCGGTTGAGACGCTTCGGGCTGCGGGCGGCTCTGGTCCGCAACGTTGCGGGGCGCCTTTTCGTCGTGCTGGTGGAACAGGGCAAGGAGGCGGAGTTTCTTGCCTACGTCGAAGCCGACAGGCAGACGTTGCTGACCTGGCTCGACGACGATGCGTCGGTCGAGCGTATTGCGGCGCTTCTTGGGCAACCGGGGGCAGCGGGCAAATGAGGGTGCATGCGGCCGGCCGCAAGGTGGGGGCGCTCGGCCCTTGTCCGATGTGCGGCGGGACCGCCATGGCCGTGCACTTCACCTATTCCGAGCCGCCACCGCTGGAAACGCGCTTTCCGCTCGCGAAGGACGAGCGTTACTGGCGGGAGCTTCATCGCTGCAGCGATTGTGGCCATTACGTTGAATCGTTCGCTCCCGACCAGGGCAGCCTTTATGCCGGCGAGTACGTCACCACGCTATACCGGGATCGCGATGGAATCCGGCGTGCTTTCGAGCGGATCAATGCACTGCCGCCGGAGAAATCCGACAACGTCGGTCGCGTGCGGTTTGTCGACAGCTACTGCCGTGACCGCTGGCGCGGCGCGCGGGCCGGCGTCTTGCGGCTGCTCGATGTCGGCGCCGGGCTCGGCGTGTTTCCTTTCCGCATGAAGCAGGCCGGCTGGGACTGCGTCGCGCTCGACATGGATGAGCGGCTGGCCGCGCACCATCGCGAGACCGTCGGCGTGCAGGCGCTGACCGGCGATGTCCGCGGCATTCGCGGAATTGGCGCGTTTGATCTGGTGACGTTCAACAAGGTGCTTGAGCATGTCGGCGAGCCGGTCGGGATGCTGGCAAGCGTCCGCCGTCTGCTCGCGCCGGACGGCCTTGTCTATGTGGAATTGCCCGACGGCGAGGCGGCAGCCGCCGAGGGCAAGGAACGCGAGGAATTTCTGCTTGGCCACAAACACGTGTTCAGCCTTGCGTCCTATGCGCTGCTGATCGCAAAGGCCGGATTCGAGCTTCTCACGTGCGAGCGGCTGCGCGAGCCGAGCACGAAATTCACGCTGCGGGGGTTTGCGCGGGTTGGGGGTGAGGGGTCGCGGTGACCAGGCCTAGCTCTAAAAACGGCATTGCCGATGTCGAGACTGCGGTCGCACGCTGCTACTCCACTTGGGGAGAAAGCTACTACCGGGACTACTATGGTCCGGATGCACCGTATCCGCCCGTTCATCGCGACCTTGTCGTAGCGCAGATCAATGCACATGGCGGGGCGCGCATCATCGATGCCGGGTGCGGTCCGGCATCGATCCTGCGGCATCTTGCGGCACCAGGCCGGGACCTCTGCGGATTTGACCTTACGCCGGAGATGATCGCGGAAGCGCGTCGTGTCATGGGGCCTCTTGGGTATGCAGAGCAGCGATTTTGGGTCGGCAGTGTGCTCGACAGGGATCACTATTGGCGTGCCGGCGCAGCGCGCGATCCGTACGATTGTGCGTTGTGCATCGGCGTGTTGCCCCATATCGTGGAAGGCGAGGAAGAGACCCTCATCGATAATCTACACGCGGCAGTACGTCCGGGCGGCCTTGTTCTGGTCGAGGCCCGCAATGAACTGTTTTCGCTGTTTACGATGAACCGGTACTCACACACGTTCGTACTGGAGCGGTTGATACCGCTAGAAGACCTATCGCGTGATGCCGGGGACGAGAAATCTGCCTTGGCGGAGGGTTTAAGGGGTCTCAAAGGAATGTTCCGGACGGACCTGCCGCCGCTTCGGCAGGGCGAGGAAGGCGAGCCCGGATACGACGAGATACTCTCGCGTCTGCACAACCCGATCGTGTTGACCAAACAATTCGAAGCTCGCGGCTTCCGCGACGTACGGCCGCTCTTCTACCACTTCCACTGCCTGCCGCCGATGATCGGCGCGCAGGTGCCGAACCTTTTCCGCAAGCGCAGTCTTGCTATGGAGCAAAATCCGGAAGACTGGCGCGGCTATTTCATGGCGTCGGCATTTATTGTCGCAGCGGTTCGCTCATGATCCGCGACGACGGATGGCTTTCACACTGCATATGGGAGCACAGCACGTCTGTGCACGATCTCTATCGGCGCCGTTGCCGCAAGGAAGAAGACGAGATGACGGCGCATGCACAGGCGGCGGAACTGCTCGTCCCGATGGCGAAGGCAGGCGATGTGCTTTTGGACGCCGGCTGTGGCAGCGGATATTTCTTTCACTCCCTGGCCAGCCGGAACATGGGACTGTCCTACTTTGGAATCGATGCCGCTCCGTCGCTGATCGAGATCGGCCGCGAGGAAATGCCGGCATTCGGGTTGCCCGCCGACCGTCTCAGGGTCATTCGTATCGAAGACCTCGACGGCTCCGTCGATCATGTAGTGTGCATCAACGTTCTCTCCAATATCGATAATTATCATCGCCCATTGGATCGGCTGCTAAGGATGGCGAGGAAGTCGCTGATCCTGCGGGAATCGTTGAAGAACGGTGCCGAATACAAATGGGTCAAGGACAGCTACCTTGATGCCGGCGTAGATCTTGGCGTGCATGTCAACCATTATGATCTTGCCGACGTCCTGTCGTTTATATCTGACCGCGGATTCGATGCCCGCGCCGTTGTCGACCGCCGCTCCGGCGGCAAGCCCGAGTTGGTGATCGGGCATCCGCATTACTGGGCCTTCGTTGTCGCGGAGCGACGCCAGCTGAGCGACCGTTAAAGCTTGAAAGACTGCACATAATGTCACGCATCGCCGGATTGCACGCTGCCGAACCTGTGCAGGCGCGCGCGGCCGTAGGAGCAATGCTGTCGTCGGTCGTCATGACGGGATCCCGGGACACCGTGCTAGCGACAGGACGCTGCGCGCTGGGCTGGACGGGGTTGGATGGCGTTAACGCCGCAGAGCTTGGATCGATCATAGCGGTCTTGGATGGATTGTTTTACAACCGCAGGGAACTGGACGAGCTTACAGGCCTCGACAGTTCGGTCTCGACCGACGCAATGAGGTTGGCGGCTCTCTTTCGATTGCATGGGCCTGACCGCGCACTGAACGCCATCAACGGCGATTTCGCCGCTGCAGTCTACGACAGCGATGCGGATACCTTGTGGTTGGCGCGTGATCGCTTCGGTGTACGCCCGCTGTACTATACGGAACATGATCAATGCATTACGTTTGCGTCTCGTCTCAGGTCATTGCTGGAGTTCGGCGGCAGTTCCCCGGATGTCAATCGTCGGTTTGTCGCGACGTTTGCAGGCGGTCACTACCGCCACATCGACAACGCACCAGACGAATCACCATTCGCTCGGGTACGTCAGCTCCCAGCGGCGTCGGTGCTGCGTTCCCATGACGGCTCGATCACGGTGCGCCGATATTGGGACTTGGCGGAGGCACCAGACCACACCGCAAACGAAAAGGAGCTTGCGGCTCAATACCGAGACCTGCTTCTTGACGCAGTTAGCAGAAGATTTGCTGCAGCCAAATCGCCAGCGTTCACTCTGTCTGGAGGTCTGGACAGCTCTTCGGTTCTTTCCTGCGCCGTAGCCCGGAGCGGCGCCAAGCAGCACGCATATTCGTCGGTCTATACTGATTTGACCTATGACGAAACGGCGGAAATTCGGTCGATGCTCGATTCTAAAGTTGCGGCGTGGCATCCGGTTCGCATTGAAACTCCGGATATTTTCGACATCGTCCGCCGGATGGTTGCGGCTCACGACGAGCCGGTTGCGACCGCCACGTGGCTGTCGCATTTCCTGCTATCCGAACAGGTAGCAAGAGACGGGTTCAAGACACTGTTCGGTGGTCTGGGCGGCGATGAACTCAACGCCGGGGAATATGAGTATTTCTATTTCCTGTTCGCGGATTTGCGTCGCGCCGGGCGGGAGGCCGAACTGCAACATGAAGTCCTGCAGTGGATGCGCCATCACGATCATCCGATCTATCGAAAGAGCCGCTCGGTGGTGGACGAAACCCTTGACCGGGTCGTCGACCTCGAACAGCCAGGGGTCTGCCGGCCCGACGTCGTGCGAATGACGAGATACTATTCGGCAGTCAACCCTGATTATTTTGACCTTGCCTGTGACCGGCATGTGATGGACCGGCCATTCAACAGCTATTTGAAGAACAGGACCTACCAGGATCTGTTTCGCGAAACTGCTCCGTGCTGCTTGCGGGCCGAAGATCGGCAAGGCATGGCATATGGAATTCGTCAGATCGATCCGTTCTTCGATCATCGCCTCGTGGAGTTCATGTTCCGCGTGCCGGCGAACATGAAGATTCGTGACGGAATTACAAAGCGGCTGCTCCGTGAGGCCATGAGAGGCATTCTTCCCGATGAGACCCGGACACGCGTTAAAAAAACCGGTTGGAACGCGCCGGCGCACGTTTGGATTTGCGACAGAGAAATTGCCGGCAGTCTGGGTGACTTGATTGCATCGCGCAGGTTCCGCGAGCGCGGGATTTTCAACGTCAAAGAGGTGAATCGCCTCTTTGACGAACATCGGAAAATTGTCCGAGACGGGTTGGTCGCCGAAAATCACATGATGTTCTTCTGGCAATTGATAAACCTCGAGATCTGGTTTGAGGAAGTGGTCGATCAAGCTACGCGCAAGAGAGAAAAGAGTGCTAACCCGGTACACGCCTCCGGCGCCTGAGATGATGATTGTGGACGAATCCACGCCTCGCGAGCTCTATCGCTGGGCCGGCGATCTGTATCCGATTTGCCGAAGTCTCACCGGCGACGGCGTGCGAGAAACTCTGGGCTATATAAAAAAACTGGTGCCCGCTCTTGAGATTCACGAAGTTCCGACCGGCACACGATGTTTCGACTGGGTCGTGCCGGAAGAGTGGAATATCCGTGATGCTTATATCGTCGCTCCTGACGGGACACGTCTAGCTGAATTCAAAAAGCACAACCTTCATGTGCTCGGTTATTCAGTCCCGGTCGATCGCGAAATGTCGCTGGATGAGTTGCAGGAACATCTCTACTCGTCGCCCGATCAACCCTCCGCCGTTCCCTATGTGACCTCCTACTACACCCGGCGCTGGGGATTTTGTCTCACCCATGTGCAACGGCAGGCACTGAAACCGGGCCGTTATCGTGCCGTCATTGATGCGACCCTGGCGCCGGGTTCTTTAACATACGCCGATCTGGTTTTGCCGGGGGAAACCACCGACGAGATCTTGCTGAGCAGCTACATCTGTCATCCATCGATGGCCAACAACGAGGTTTCCGGCCCGGTGGTGCTGACCGCGCTGGCCCGCTGGCTCGGCGCTTTATCTAAGAGGCGCTTCACATACAGGTTTGTGCTCGCACCCGAGACACTCGGTGCAATCGTCTATCTGAGTCGCCATCTCGACATCATGAAGGCGCGCGTGCGTGCAGGCTATATCGTCACGTGCGTGGGTGATGATCGTACTTACTCATTTCTGCCGTCGCGCAAGGGTGACACCTTGGCGGATCGTGTGGCGCGGTATGTTCTGAAGCGGCACGCTCCCGGTTTCAGGGAATACAATTTTCTCGATCGTGGAAGCGATGAGCGACAATATTGTTTCCCATCCGTCGATCTGCCGGTCGCCTCGGTCATGCGGTCCAAATACAACACTTATCCCGAGTATCACACCTCGTTGGACAACATGAGCCTGATTTCCCCAGAGGGCTTGAGCGGCGGCTTCGAAATCTATCGTAGGATCATTATGGCGTTGGAGGCTAATCGGACTTTCAGGGTTACGACGGTCGGCGAGCCGCGCCTCGGCATTCGCAATCTTTATTCCGACCTGCAGCGAAAGGAAATCTCCGCCGACGCGGAGCCGATATTGAACTTTCTGGCCTACTGTGACGGTGAGCACGACCTGATCGCGCTTGGCGATCGCATCAACTTGCCGGTCGAGCAATGTTTCGATCTGGCACGGCGTTTATTTGAGGCCGGCCTCATCACTGTTGTAGGTGAAGGGTAAATGTTCGGGAACGTTGCGAGCTGTCAAGGAAGCTGAAAGCTGGCACATGACTGCTGCGGCAATTGAAGCAACCGGGCTGACCAAGGTCTACGAGCTTGGCGATACGCGCGAGCTTGCCGGCGGATGGCTTCGTCGGATCGCCGGACGACGCGCAAACGGCACGCCGACTATTACTGCGCTCAACAATGTATCGTTCTCGGTCACGCCTGGAGAGGCAGTCGGTATTATCGGAGCAAACGGTGCAGGCAAGAGTACTTTGCTCAAGGTATTGACGCGGGTGACCGCGCCGACGTCCGGCCATGGTGTGGTGCGCGGGCGCGTCGGAACTATCCTCGAAGTCGGCACCGGCTTTCATCCCGAGCTGACCGGGCGCGAAAATGTATATCTGAGCGGCGCCATTCTTGGCCTGCGCCATCACGAAGTACGCCAGCGCATGGACGCGATCATCGACTTTGCAGGGGTCGAAAAGTTCGTCGATACGCCGGTGAAGCGTTATTCGTCGGGCATGTACGTGCGGCTTGCATTCGCGGTTGCCGCGCACCTAGACCCGGATATTCTCGTTGTGGACGAGGTGTTGGCTGTCGGGGACATCGGTTTTCAGAAACGCTGCCTCGCGCGAATGGAAGATGAAACGCGTCGCCAGGGCCGTACAATTCTTTTTGTCAGCCACAACCTCGAAGCCATTCGAGCTCTCTGCGGACGCGCCCTGCTGCTTGATAAAGGTGCACTGACGTGCGACGGCCCGACGTCGAATGTCATCCAGGCCTATTTGAGCAATCAGAGAACGCGCATTGATTTGCGGGAGTCCTCACTCGGCAATCGCAGAAACCGCACTACTGGCCGCGTGCGGTTTACCACCATGGCCATAACCGGCGCCGCGGGAACCGAAAAATGGTGCTTCCAGTCGGGTGAACCGGCCGAGATTTCCCTGCAGTACGAAGTATTCGACGAAATAGACAGCCTGGGGCTCATGATCTCATTTGTTGCGCCGGGTAATGGCGCAATTGTATCCACCATCAAGGAGACGCTGAAGCCGGCGTCGCTCGCGCGCGGTGCCCGTGGAGAATGCCGTGTCACGATTGACACCAGCACGCTGCGGCCCGGCAGCCTCGCAATGACGATTTGCCTGGGAGACGTTGATTTTTCGGTCATCGACGACATCATCGACTCAAACGTCAGCCTGCCGTTCATCGAAATCGAATCCGGTGAGTCCGATCTTCATCGACGATCCGGATATGTCGACCTGCCTTATCGAATTGAAGTGCAGTGAAAAACCTGATGGCCTTGCTGCAAATTTTTGCGGAGCTGGTGAAGCGGGTTTTACGCATCGGCACCGGAGCCGGTGCGGAGGCGGCGCGGATTGTCGCGATTGGCCGCGAGATTCTTGGCGAGCAAAAAATTGTTGCCGTCGATGTCGGAGCCGCGATGGGCTTGCTGCCGCATTGGGAGTGGCTGGACGGCATTGCGACGATCTATCAGGTCGAGCCGCGCGCCGATGCCTGCCGTACACTTGAGGCGCAGAATGCGCGTCGCCAGTCTCCAGGGATGTATCACGTCGTCGAAGCGGCGCTCGCGGAGCGCGGTGGAAAGGCGACGCTATATGTGTCAAGTGCGCCCACCGGGACGTCCCTGCTGAGGCCTGACCCGGTCTCATCGCCGGACTGTTGCGATTACGTTGACCTGACCTACCTTTATCCCATCGAGGAAAGGGAGATCGAAGTTGAGACACTTGCGACGCTTATGAACCGGTTGGGCGAGCAGCAACTCGATCTGGTGAAGTTGGATGTGCAGGGCTCCGAATTGCCGATTTTACGCGGACTGGACGCCGCGCGTGCGAACAACCTGCTCGGTGTGGAACTGGAGATAGGCCTTCACGATTTCTATCCGGAGCAGGCCGGTTTCTGCGACGCGATGCAGTTTCTTGAAAAGCAGGGACTCGAACTTTTCGACGTGCGTGTTGCGCGCGTACATCGGCCATTTCAGAATGATCATGCCTACTACCAGCGGCGTGTGTTTTCCGTATACGCCAACTCGCCGACGATATCGGCCCGCATATGGGAATTTGACGCCATCTTTTTCCGGCGCAAATCGACGCTTCTTGCTCAGCGGGATTCGCGGCAGTTGCGCCGGATGCTGCTCGTCTATTGCACATACAACTACTTCTCCGAGGCTTATAGCCTGGTCGAAAAGGCAGAAGCGGCGGCGATCTTCCCCCGCGATGAGGGGCAACAGCTGAAATCGGCGATTGTGGAGTTGCATCGCCGGCGGCATATGCGGGCATGGCTCGCTGATACGCCGCAGATGGAGCGCTGGCGGCGACTGATGTATCGCATCGCCCCGCGAAGCGCGCCGCGATGGTGTCAATATATGTACCAGAGCTATCCGAATGGATGATTTGAGTTCCAGCGAGGCAAAGACCGTCTTCACGGCGGCGCAGGCGTCTGGCCACTCATTTCACAGAATTGGTGCGCCACGGCTGTGGACAATTGATCTTGTGGAAGTTTGGGACTATCGCGCGCTGATCCTGCTCCTAGCGTGGCGCAGCATTCGCGTGCGCTACAAGCAGACGATTCTCGGCCTGCTTTGGGCGCTGATCGCGCCCGTGGCATTCACCGCCATGTTCGTTCTGTTTTTCAGCCTGCTGCCGGTGCGGCCGTCAGGAGATCTTCCATATGTCCCGGTGGCGTTTGCAGGGATGATCCTCTGGCAGTTTTTCAGTCGCGGCGTAACGGAAGCCGGGGTCAGCCTGACTGCGAATGCAAATCTGATAACGAAAATTTATTTCCCTCGCGTGATCTTGCCACTCGCTGCCGCTGTATCGTCGCTGACTGAGCTTCTGGTCACATTCGTTATGCTGCTCGTTTTACTGTTGTTTTATGACGTTCCAATTGGCCCGATGATTTTGGTCGTGCCGGCGTTAATCATGCATGTCTTCATACTGGTGGTCGGCTTTGGCTTGTGGTTGGCTGCGATCGACGGCCTCTTTCGCGACCTGCGTCACGCGATGCCGCTGCTGTTGCAGTTGGGCATGTTCATCAGCCCCGTGGCCTACACGACAAGTGCCCTTGTACCGACGGAATGGCACTGGCTGTACAACATCAACCCAATGGTGGTTCCGCTCGAAGGCTTCCGATGGGCGACGATTGCCGGCGCATCTGCGCCTGCTGGCGGCGACATAGCAATTTCACTTCTTGTGACGGTGGTCATCTTTTGTTCGGGAGCAATGTTCTTTGCGCGCGTTGAGCGGAAGGTTGTCGACTTGGTGTAGGTGAGTGAGGGCTTCATGATGATCAAGCCACGTATCCTCGATACGACCTTGCGTGATGGAAGTTATGTAATCAATTTTCAGTTCACAGCGCGCGATACCGCGATTATTTCCGAAAAGCTTGACGAAGCAGGGTTTGAGCTAATCGAAGTCGGTCATGGAGTTGGCCTTGGTGCATCGGAAGCAGGCCACGGACAAGCGGCGGAGACCGACGAAGGATACATGAAGGCAGCAGCAGAGGCGGTGAAGCATGGAAAATGGGGCATGTTTTGTATTCCCGGTATTGCCACGCTTGAGCATATCGATCGTGCCGCCAATTATGGAATGAAATTTATTCGCATCGGCACCAATGTGTCGGATGTCGAGCAGTCCCAGCTGTTCGTTGAGCGCGCAAAAAGACACGGCATGTACGTCTGCGCCAATTATATGAAGTCATATACTTCCGATCCTAAAGAATTTGCGCAAAAGGTTTTGCTATCGGAAAAATACGGGGTTGATGTTGTCTACATTGTGGACTCGGCGGGTGGTTTTCTCACACGGGATATTGATGGCTATTTCCGGGCGATACGCGACGTGTCAACTGTTGAAGTTGGTTTTCATGGCCATGACAATCTTGGCTTGGGCGTAGCCAACGCGGTGCGCGCGGTGGAACTCGGCGCATCGATTATTGATACCTCGCTTCAAGGCATGGGTCGAAGTGCCGGAAACACGCCAACCGAGCTGTTCATCGCCGTAATGGAGCGTATGGGCATTCGACTCGGTTTCGATTTGTTACGCGTTATGGACATTGGAGAAAAGTACATCAGGCCGCTAAACCGGCGCGATGGACTCAACTCCATCGACATGATCTCCGGCTTTGCTCAGTTTCATTCCAGCTACATGGGTGTGATTCGTGAGTTCTCGAGCAAGTATGGCGTCGATCCGCGCAAGCTAATTGTGACGTTGTGTCAACGCGACCGGGTCAATGCGCCTCGTGATCTTGTGGAGTCTTTGGCGGTTTCGTTGCAGAGCGATGGGGAAGAAGCATTTTCAGGTCGTTTTCATCTTGATCGCTATTACGGCGCCGAGCAAGTAACCGATCGCTCGAAATCCTAGCCCAAGCAATGCCGGCAATTTGGTCAAAGCGATTACAGCGCATCTTTCATGAGCTTGCAGAGGCTAAGTTCATGATCGATGCAATAAGCGACCGTTCCATAACCTATGCAGAACTCTTAAGGCGGGCAGCTTCGGGAGCCCTAGCACTGCGCAGCTATGGGTTAAAACCGGGAGATCGAGTGGGAATATTTCTTCCGAACAGCGCCGAATTTGCAACTCTGTATTTCACTTGCCTGATTGGTGGCTTTACTGCTGTGCCAATCAACAGCGCCCTGTCACTAAATGACCGCGAATACGTTTTGGGTCACTCGCGGTTGTCGGCGTTGATTGTAGCGTCCCCCTCAGGTCAAGTTGCGCACAATCATGCAGAACCGTCTTTAAGAAATACCGGAAAAACAAAAACGCTACTTTTCCGAGGTTTCGCAGAAGGCAGCGCGTCCGAACACGAAATAGTGCTGGGCCAAGCTGACCATGCTGATGTGCTTAGGCTTCTGAGTGAGGTCGAGGACGACCAATTATTTTCGATTCATTTTACGTCCGGCACCACGAACCTGCCAAAGGGGGTTACGCATCAGGTCGCTCGCCTGCTCGCGAATGCAGAGGCGTTTGGCCGCTCGTTTGGCATGGATGCAAGCGCACGATTTCTTCATGTGATGCCGATGGCCTATATGGCGGGATTCCTCAACACGCTCTTATGCCCATTCGTTGTCGGGGGCAGTGTGGTCATAGCGCCACAGTTCACAGCCCATAGTGCATTGCGCTTTTGGGAGGTCGTTACCGTCTTTAGACCAAACACGTTTTGGGTATCGCCGACCATGCTTGCGACTTTGCTACGTGTTGATCGTGGATCCGTTGGTACCAAGTTTTGTGCAAGGGAACTGCCCAGGATCTTCAGTGCAACGGCGCCCCTGCCGCTCAAGGTGCGGAAGGACTTTTTCGCAAAGTACGGCGTAGACGTTGTCGAAAGCTACGGTCTTTCTGAACTCCTATTAATTACAGCCAATCTTGGTCCGGCGGGATCAAAATATGGTGCGGTGGGCGTTCCGATTGCGGAAGCGGAGATCGAAATTCGGTCGAATGACGGCACAAAGATGTTGCCGGGTGTAGACGGCGAGGTCTTTACGCGGACACCGCACGCATCGCCCGGCTACTTGAACTACGAGACGGGGGAGGCTGAACCATTTCTTGATGACTGGTTCGACACCGGTGATGTTGGGCATTTGGACGATGACGGCTATCTGTTCATCACAGGGCGCAAAAAGGATCTTATTATCCGCGGCGGCTTCAACATCAGCCCGCGGCAGGTCGAAGAGGTACTGCTGCGCCATCCGGCGATAGAAGATGTCGCTGTTGTCGGAATACCGCACGATTTCTATGGTGAGCAGATCATCGCTGCTGTGATTGTGAAATCGGGATATAACCTAACGACAGTCGAGCCGGATTTGCTGTCGGCGTGCCGAGCAAATCTAGCGGAGTATGCTATTCCAGATCGCTTGGTAGGACTTGTTACGTTTCCGACCAGCACCACGGGTAAGGTTCAAAAGAGCAAACTGCGCGAGCAGATCATGGCAGGCACGCAGCCATGATATTGGGCCCAAGTCATATGACTCTGGGCTGCTCCGATATTGATGCCGGTGTGAGAAGTCTCGGAAATATCGGCTATCATGTGCAATTCATTGACCGGAATCTACCGAATGATGTTGCGAAGGTGAAATTCCTCAGTGCGCCGTGGACTGTCCACGCAATCGCCTACACGAGGGCCAATTCAGGTTTGCCGATTGAACTCGTGTCGTATGACGTGCACCAACCTGAAGAACCTGGCCGATTTACCGGCATCTTTGCTGGGGTGGAGAGAGATCGCCAAGGTGCTCCGAACGGCAATTACCGAGATATTCTGCAGCCTGTCGTCGCGGCGTGCGGCCCTGCTGAAATTGGCTCACTGCCGGGGTTTGGCGTCCCTGCAGTTTTTAAGAACGGTGCACATGGGAGGGGCGCTTTAGTCGCAGCGGTCCTTGCCGTTGAAAATCTGAGCAAAGCAAAAGAGTTTTGGTGTTCGGCGGTAGGGTTTCGTGCTGGCGCGTATAGCATGGAGAATGCCGACTGGCAGCGACTTGAGTTTGTTTCCCCTGTCTCAGCTTGGTGTTTTACACTTGTGCTTGTGACATCTCGGAGACTGTCACTGCCGGCATTTCTAGATGCACGCGGGATGGCATGTCTCGCGTTTGTCTGCACAGATATTTGCCGAGATCGAGCGGACTTATTGGCGTGCGGAGCGGAAGGCGCAGGAATTTTCAATGCGCGAGTGAACGGAAGAGAATTATTGGTTGAAATGCTGCGTAGCCCCGATGGGGCATATTTGGAGCTCTTGCAGTTCGCCTAGGCGGCCAGAAGATGGTTTGCTCACCCACAACTGGTACAAATTCCGTCGTTCATCCGCTTCCATGCATCGGTAATTCTTCAGTACCTCAAAGAGCAGTTCGGAAAAGAGTTTGATTCCGAACGCATTCACATAGTCGGTTAGATAAGTGGGCGTACACACAATGAAGCGTATCATAGATCTTTCAATTCCTCTTCACGAAGGAATGGCAACCTATCCCGTGCATTGGTCGCCTCCGTTTGAAATTGCTCGCGTCGGTCGTCACGGAATTGAAGGCCGAGAGTCACGGAAGATTACGATGGGGACGCACACAGGCACGCACGTCGATGCACCGCGTCATTTTATCCCCGGCGGGAAGACAATCGATGAGTTGGCTCTGGAAGTATTTGTAGGCCCAGCAACGGTGATTGACTTCACGAACGCGAAGGCCTTGCAGGAAATGCAGGTTGGCGATTTCGAGCGGGAGCTTGGCGATCGATGTGTAGACCGCCTCATCATGCGCTTCGATTGGTCGGATCATTGGGGCACGCTGAAGTATTACACAGAGCAGCCGTATATTTCGGAAGCTGCGGCAAGTTGGCTAGTGGAGCGCGGTATCCGGCTGCTAGGAATGGATACACCTCAGGCCGACAGTCCAAAAAATGGGAGAGGATCTGAACGAGATTCTCCAGTCCACAAAATTCTGCTTGGAGCGGGAGTCGTCAAGCTTGAATACATGACCAATCTAAAGCAACTTCGATCAAAAGAGATTGAGTTGATCGCTCTGCCATTGTTGATCAAAGACGCGGATGGGGCGCCGGTGCGATGCGTAGCAATTGAGAATGACTGATGGACACCAAAAGAACAGTTCTGAATTTCTTTTCGCGTCATGGACGCAAACCGCTGCCCGATGCGGAAACCGACGCATTAGCCTGCAGCTACCTTGATATGGGCATAATCGATTCACTCGGCATCGTTACGATGATCTCCGAGTTCGAAAATGATCTTTCGATTCATTTTTCTGCCGAAGATTTGCAGAGCTATGAGTTTCAGACTGTTGGGGGCCTTATCACGCTGATTGACCGTTTGCGTGCAGCAAAAATATGATTTTCGTTCCGAAAGACGTTATTCTACTCCCGGAGTCGACATCGAAGTATCCAAATCGCTGGGTTGCGATGAACGTTTTTGCGCGTACCTGTCTCGGTGTCGATGACAAGGTCGTGAGGCTCCTAGGCCAGCTTCCTATTCGCGCGGTCGAGTCGGGACCGTTCCAATGTTGGGATATTGAGCGATTTTCTAATGAAGATGGGCTTCTTGCTGACCCGACGCGGTATGTCCGAGATCCGTCGCGTTGGACCAATTTGCAGCTCGAGTGGGACGAGCTCCTAAGTAAACTTAAAGCGCATTTTATCGTGATAGACAATGAAGCGGCTTATCGTGCCCGGTTTCAAGCGAAACGCCATTTGCTCGATAAAGATCATTTCGGGAATTTCCATCAGCAGCACGGGCAGCACATGATGCTCGTGAAAAGAGTCAATCCCGCAAAGTGGTGGATGGAGCAAAAGTTCTCACCCGACGGGTTGTCGGTCCGGGAAGACACGCTGTATGGCGCCGTGCAATGGCGCTTTCTCGAACGGTACTTTGCCGACCATATCAAGCCGGGCATGACGGTGATCGATCTTGGTTGCGGCAATGGGGTTTATACGAATGCGATGGCGAGACATGGGGCGAAAGTGCTTGGCGTCGATCCGAGTGACGAATATTTGGCGGTCGCGAAAGCAAACGCAATTGAGGGAGCGTCTTTTGAAAAAATGCAAATCGGCGAAGTCGGTGGACTGAACGTAATTGAAACAGCTTCCGCCGATGTTGTTTTCATGTCTGACGCATTACTTTTCTACTACGTACCTCTGTATCCTGAACAGAAGGCAGACATCAAGGTTCTACTTACTGATATTCGCCGTTTGCTGAAGCCGGGAGGTAAGTTTGTTAGTCTGGAACCGCACTCGGCATTCTACCTTGCACCCTGGCTTGGATCCGCTGAGTGGCCCTTTACAGTTGTTACTGAATATTTAAGCAAGTGGCATGGCATCGTGCCCCCGCTGTCGTGGTGGATGCGAAAATTTGCGGATGCTGGATTTGCAATTGCGGACGTACGTGAAATTGTTCCAGCAGATTATTTTAGCGAGGTGGATCCACGCGGGTATCACTTCGCAAAAGAGTTTCCACTCTGGCAAATGCTGGAGTTGATCATTCGTCCGTGATTTGAGCTGACTGTGCATTACACCCGTGATGAACTCATTGCGGCAATTCGTGCCGTAGGTATACGTGCCGGTGACGTGGTGTCGCTTCAGGTAAGCCTCGGCAGGCTTGGCATGCCGCACGGAGTGGCGGCGAACTATGCGGCCCTTTCAAATTTCGTGATCGACTGTTTTCTGCATGTAGTGGGTCCAGACGGCACCTTAATCGTGCCGACATATACCTATTCGATAGGCCGGGGTGAGGTGTTCGAAGTCGAGACGACGCCGTCGGCGATTGGAGAATTTCCCGACATATTCCGGACGAGGCCAAGCGCAATCCGCTCGCGCGATCCGATGCTTTCGAATGCGGGCATTGGACCGGCTGCCAGAGAGATTCTGCGCGACATTTCGCGGAGCTGCTATGGCGAGAAGAGCGTCTTTCACAATCTTCGTCTTGCCGGGGCGAAAATATGCTGTGTGGGAATCAGTCTTTACTGGTCGACGTTCCGGCACCATATCGAGGAGCAGGCCGCAGTTCCGTTCCGGTTTGTGAAGACTTTTACAGGCATCGTGCGAGAAAATAATTCGGACAGTGAAGAACTCTGGTCTTATTTTGCGGCGCCGCGAATCGCTAACTGCGAGCCCTATGGCCTGCCTCTCGAACGCAAGGCAAGGGAAGCCAGATTGGTAAAGGTCGCGAACGTCGGCCGCGGCGAAATCATGGTGATCGATGCCCAGGCTTTCTTTGAATTTGGCTGTCAAGCGCTTGCGACAGATCCTTGGCTGACGGCGAAAGGTCCGCCGGCACCTCCGGAAATCATTTTTCGCGACGAACCACAGTATTGGCAGCGATCAGGCCGCGCTTGGGCGTTGCGGGCACAATGAAGATTTTATGCTTTGCGCCTAACGATGCGGTCTGGCGCTGGACCTTGCCGCAAGCTCAGTTTCTTGAAACCCTCAGGCAGCGCGGTGACAGTATTGATTATCTCTATTGCGATCGGACGTTTGCAACGTTTTGCATGGCGATGGCCTCGTCCGGCGTTGGCGTGGATGCAGGCCGAGAGGCGAAAGAGGCAATTTGCGCCCGATGCGTCAATATGTCGGGGCTTGTGCGCGAGCAGTTCGGATTTTCAGGGCACCCGGTTCACCGCTTCCTGACAGATAAAGAGAAGAATCGCGCCAGCGACATTGCGGGTTGCGCAAGCATCAAAGAGATGACCGACTATCAGTTCGATGGGATCCCGATTGGCAAATTCGCACTGTATGAGGCGATTATCCAGACAAAGTCCATCAGCATGGACTTCTCGCCGAGGGCCGAGCGACTTTATCGTTTGCTGTTTGAAAACTGTGTTTTGACGGCATATGCGGTACGGAGGGCCATCGAGGAGCTCACGCCAAACGTTGGTATAAGTTACCACACCGCGTATTCATATAACCGGACCTTTCAGCATCTGGCAGAAGCAAGAGGTTGCCCGGTATGGTTTCTCAATGCAAGCTTCAGTGCGGCCGAACTCGATAGCCATCTGGTGGCGGCTCGCTCGGATCCAGAGTTGCTCTTCAAAAGAATGCTCTCGGATTGGGACCGATTCAAAGATGTGCCATCATCATCAGCTCAACTACATGCAGCAACCGATCATCTGCTGAGTCTGATGGAGGGCGGGGGGTTCGCGTACTCGACGGCGATGAAGCCGCGCAGAAAGAAGGCTGTCGAACAGCTTGGTTGCCCAGCGGGCAAAAAAGTATTGCTTGCGGCACTCAGCAGCTATGATGAGCTTTTCGCGTCCGACGTGAGCGGCTTTGGTTGGTCGGTGCAAAGCCCGGTTTTTGCGGATCAGATCGACTGGGTCCGGTGGTTATTTGATTTTGCAAGAATGCGGCCTGACGTTCATATCGTCGTCCGCGTGCATCCGCGGGAATTTCCGATTCGCAACGTCGGCCCACGCTCTGAGCACGCGCTGATGCTAGAAAAAGTTTTCGCAGAGCGTCCGGTCAATGTGTCCATCAACCTGCCGAGCGACGGAATTTCCCTCTATGAGCTCCTCGCCGGGACGGATGTCGTTTTGATTGCTTGGTCGTCGGCGGGGTTGGAAGCAGGGATGCTCGGGATTCCGGTCGTAACATGGTTCGGGAATGCGATGCTTTTCCCAAGTTCCTTGACCTTTGAGGCAAAGAGTCGAACCGAATACGGTGCGATGGTCGAAGCGGCGCTGGCCTCGCCATGGCTGCTTGAGCGTGCCCGGCTGTTCTACCGGTGGGCAGTCATGATGCTGGTGCGCACCCGCGTCGACATGACGAATGGCCGCGCGCCGTCCGTCCGTGCGTTGCGTGCCGGACGTTTCGTTCGGCGCGGCTTCAACTATTTGCGGCGGCGGTTCACACCGTGGACGGACGAACAATGGTCGATCATGCGACGCCCGAAAAATCTGAATGATGCCCCGGCAATCCATGCGCTTTTGGATCGACAACTGCCGGTATTTTATGACTGTGAAACCGCGAAACGCGCTCCGGAGGAAGAAGAAACTGCCGGGTTGAAGCGGGAGCTCGCTGCAATTGCACATGCCGTGCGGAAAACCACGGGACACCGAGCCGACCGCCTCGAGGCGATGCTCTCCATCGTGAAAGCCGAATCCGTTGGTGAAGCCGTAAAGGAAGGGTCGATGTATGTCTCACGCTAGGATGTTCTATCCGCAGATCGACTACCGGTCGCACCCTGCGTTTCGCAATATTGAAGCAAAGACCTGCTACGACGATGCGGAAGTTAATCAGCGTATTGCGCAAATTGATGCTGCGATCGAAGCTTTCGAGCACGACAAGCGGCCAGATGCTATTCTTCCGGATGAGTTCAACCGGGGGCCCGGCATCTACCTTTCAGATCTGGAAGACTACCTGCGGCGGACAAGCCGATCGCCGCGCATGTCAGATTGGTTCAGCCGGGCTTTCGTGACCACCCGCCACGAGCTCGTTGAGGAGGCGCACGTTGCCAACTGGAGAATCGAAGGCATATCGGGCGAGACCGATGGTACGACTGCGCGCAGGGTTACAAAAGCACTCGACCACGATGGCGTTTATATATGCAGTCTTGAGCCGGACACGTTGGTGAAACTGCGCGCGATATGCGCGCCTCATATGCAGGGGTTAAGAGAAAAAGCGAAGTCCGGCGGGACCGAGCGGGTCGTCCATACATTTGAACGGTATTCGAAAGTCGGGATGGTCCTGGATCAGTTTTTTCGTCGGCAGGGAATTCTTGATGGTTTAAAAGGCTACGTCGGAAGCAATGTCAGCTTCGCAGGGTTTTCACTTGAGTATTCGTATGCCGGGCAAAAATGGTGGCGTGGACTTTATTCTGACGTCGGCCTGCCCGAAAGCAAGACTACCTACATGCACTATGACTATGGTGGTCGTGATCCGAAGGCCATTATCGCGCTGTCGGACATCGGCGAGGAAAATGGTCCGACCGGATTTGTGAAAGGAAGCCATAAAGTGGAGAGATCGAAATTTCTCCACACGATGATCAAATCGCTGGACTATGCCTTTCAACCCGATCCGACGTTGCCGTACAAGACGGTCTACTATCGCGACCGCTTTGCGAAAGCAGAGTATCGCCGGGAGTTTCTGGAGCAGCCGACCGCATTTCACGGCTGCAGCCATTTCGGTGAGGATATACTCGACGACACCCCGTTATCCCGCGATCTGCTGAGTAAAGAAGTCAAACTGACCAGGAACCAAGGCAACTGCATCGTCTTCGATGGCAATTACGGAATCCATCGTGGCGGGTTGGTCAGAAGTGGCGAGCGATTCGTCTTTCAGATTATATTTAGCATTGCGCCGCCGTTATCGTTATCTCAGTGGGTAATACGGCGAAGCCGCGGATTGGCAGTACGAATGCTCGGAAAGGGCAACTAGTTGCAAGCCGCTCTGCCTGACGTGCTCCGTCCCTCCACAAAGCAACGCGTTCGCGCAATAATTCCGCGCTCAGCGGCGCGCTTCATGCACTTTCTCGCGCGCGTAGCCGATCCGTACGCGACAATCTCCTATGCACAGGAGGGCGAAGACGTCATCCTGCAGCGGCTGTTCGACAATGCCGACCGTGGCTTCTACGTCGACGTCGGCGCGCATCATCCCTACCGGTTTTCGAATACCTGCTGTTTTCATCGGCGCGGCTGGCGCGGCATCAACATCGATGCGAACCCGGCGGCAATCGATGAATTTCGCAGACATCGTCCCTCAGACGTCAACCTCTGCGTCGGCATTGCGGAAGCGGCAGGCAGTTTGACATTCTTCCGGTTCAACGATTCGGCGCTGGACACATTCGATCCGGTGCTGGCGGCAGAGCGGTCGGCTCTGCCCGCATATCGCCTGATTGACCGTTCGGAGGTGACGGTGCGGCGTCTCGATGACGTCCTGACCGAGCATCTGCCGAAAGGACAGACCATCGATATTCTTTCAGTGGATGCCGAGGGCCTCGATCTCCAGGTGCTGAAATCCAACGACTGGGCGCGGTTTCGCCCACGCGTGCTGCTGGTGGAGGCGCGGGGCGCCGACATCGATGCTCTTTCCGCGGAACCGTCCTGTGCCTTTGCGCGAACCGTCGGCTACAAGCCGGTGGCGAAGACGGCGAATACCGCGATTTTTGCCGACAGGACGATGGCGTGATTGCTTTGCCTGAGCCCATCGCTGGGGCCTAGAACGTGAGCCTCGCTCCGATAGCGCTGTTTGTGCACGCGCGGCCAGCGCATACCAGGCGCGTGATTGCGTCGCTGCAGGCCAATCCACCGGCACGAGATTCCGAGCTCATTGTCTTTTCCGATGCGCCTAAGAAATCAGAGCAGGCAGACGCCGTCCGCGAGGTGCGGGAATTCGTGCGCGGAATCGATGGCTTTGCCTCGGTGAAAGTCATCGAGCGCGAGCGCAATCTTGGGCTTTCAGGTTCCATCACCGACGGCATATCGCGTCTGTGCAGGGAGCAGGGGCGGGTGATCGCCCTCGAGGACGATCTCGTGGTGGCCCCCGGCTTTCTTGCGTTTCTAAACGCCGGCCTCGATCGCTACGCCGATGCGGCGCGTGTGGCACAAATTTCCGGCTACATGTTTCCGACAGAGACCGACACCGGGGTTGCCTCGTTCCTGCCGATCATCTCATGCTGGGGATGGGCAACTTGGAAGCGGGCATGGGATCACTATGATGCGGACATGACAGGGCTTCAGCGCCTCGCAGCCGACAAGGAAATGCGCAAGCGCTTCGATCTCGGAGGTGCCTATCCTTACTATGCGATGGCATGCGAGCAGAAGTGCGGCAAGCTCGACTCCTGGGGAATCCGTTGGCATCTCAGTGTATTCATGCGCGACTTGCTTGTTCTCTACCCGCCGCGTTCCCTGGTCCAGAATGAGGGCGTCGATTCAAGCGGCACGCACGGGGCCGGACACAAGCAGCTTCAGGTGCCGCTTGCAAAATGTGATTACGCCAACGGCAAGATCGCATTGCCGGACCGTGTCGAAGTGACCGACGCCACACTTGACGAGGTGAAGCACCTGCTGCGCACGATGCAGCCGGGATTTCTGAGGAGACTGATCAGTTGGCGTCCGGCGTGAGGGATGTCGCGCGCGAGCTCTGCCCGCCGCTGCTCTGGCGTGGCCTTTCGGGTTTGCGCAGCCGGTTGCGGCCACGGGCAAAAACAGCGATGTCCGATGGTCAGGATCTTGCCGTCTACTGGGATCCGGAGATGGCGAAAATCCTCGAGACCTGGGGTGAAGGCAATGCCTGGTCCGAAATCCAGCTGCTGATGGCGACGCTCAGTGGCCGCGTGCTTGATATCGCCTGCGGAACAGGGAGAACAATCAGCCTGCTCGGTCGATTTCCGGCCCTCGAAGTACATGGCTGTGACATATCAGACATGCTGATCGGTAAAGCCATCGATCGCGGCATTCAGCGCGATCGCTTGACGGTCACCGATGCCACGGCGATGAGCTATCCCGATGGCAGCTTCGACTGGGGATACACCATCGGCTCGCTGGAGCATTTCACGGAGAATGGCATCGTGAAATTGCTGTCGGAGTGCCGTCGCGTAGTACGAAAATCGACGTTTCACATGATCCCAGTCGCCCGCAGCGGGGAAGACGAAGGGTGGATCAAGACGCTGCAGAGCTATCACAACAACAGCGCACGCTGGTGGGAGCAAAAATGCCGATCAGTCTATCCGAACGTGCAGATTCTCGATTCAATCTGGTCCGACCGCATCTCTGTCGGAAAGTGGCTCGTTTGCTCGCCGTGACGACTGTCCGGCGAACCGGCTGGTACAAATGACGATTCCGGTCGTCGCCCGATTGCGCGCCGGTCTCGAGGGTCTGCGAGATGCCCGCCAGCGCCGAAAATGCCGGGCGGGGCGCGGAACGCGCATTCTGGCGACGGGTCGCATCGTGAATCCGCAAGTTTCCACGGACGCAATTTCGATCGGAGAATTCACCTGGATTGCTGGCGAGTTGCTTGTATTTCCGCAGTCCGGCCGTATCCGGATAGGCGACTACTGCTACATCGGTGATGGCACGCGCATTTGGTCATGCTGCGAAGTCGATATCGGTAATCGCGTGTTTTTCGCGCATGGCGTCAACTTGCACGACAACGACGCACACTCGCGATCCGCTCGTGAGCGCCACGCCCATTTTCGCGAGCTCGTGACGCGCGGTACGCAAACATTTTCGGAATCGGTCGAGAGCGCCCCTACGGTGATCGAGGATGATGCCTGGATCGGCTTCAACAGTACGATTCTGAAGGGCGTAAGGATAGGGCGCGGCGCCATTGTTGGCGCGGGCTCGGTGGTCACGCGCGACGTCGCGCCATACACCGTCGTCGTTGGGAATCCCGCCAATGTCGTCGCGCAGGCGCAGGAATAGGCTGTCTCGATGATCCGGTGGTTCAAGACTTTACGGAGCAACCTGCAACGATTGCGTGATCTCGAGGCGCGCTGCGAACGCCTGCAGATTGCGCTTGGACGGATTGAGGCCCGGCAGACGGCCGACGCGACATCCCTGGCTGATGCGGAGTTCGGAGTATTCTCGCAGTGGGGCGAGGACGGAATCCTGCAATACCTCATCAGACACGTGCCGATCGAAAGACGGATCTTTGTTGAGTTCGGTGTGCAGGATTACTCGGAATCAAATACGCGGTTTCTTCTGGTCAACAATAATTGGTCCGGCCTTGTCATCGACGGCGATTCAAGCAGCATCGAGCAAATCCGGCGCAGCGACATTTTTTGGCGGCATGATCTCAACGCGGTCTGCGCATTCGTTACGCGCGAAAACATCAATTCACTTCTGGCTGCAGCCGGGATAGAAGGCGACATCGGCCTGCTGTCGATTGATGTCGATGGAAACGACTACTGGATCTGGGAAGGTATCACCTGTATCAGCCCGCGTATTGTCGTGGTTGAATACAATGCGCGGTTTGGGAGCGAGCGAGCAATTTCGATGCCTTACAATCCGAATTTTGTGCGCAGGACCGCGCATTACTCCATGATCTACTACGGCGCATCGCTGGCTGCGCTCGCATTTCTGGCGGACAGGACTGGATACGTGCTGGTCGGCTGCAATTCGTCGGGCAACAACGCATTTTTTGTCCGTAAGGACGTCATGCCAAGAAGTCTGCGGGCCCTCACTGTGGCCGAGGCATTCAATTCGGCGCAATTTCGCGAAAGCAGGGATGTGCGCGGCAACCTGCAGTATCTGTCGCACCAACAGGAAGCCGAATTGCTTGCCGGCCTTCCCATCGTCGATGTGACCGTTCCGCATAAATGACGAGCGCACCGATCGTTATCATCACCGGCGCGTGCGGATTTATCGGCCGACATGTAGCAAGAGTATTTGCGGACGAAGGCGCGCGGGTGATCGGAATTGGACATGGCTCATGGTCCGCAGAGGAGTGGGCCCGTTGGGGTCTTGCGCGATGGCACGCTGCAGATGTGTCGGGCGAGGCTCTTCGCAAGCTTGGCGAGATTCCGTCGATCATTGTGCATTGTGCAGGTGGCTCGTCGGTTTCGGCTTCAATTGAGTTCGAAGCCGCAGACGAAAAACGGACGGTCGGCTCGACAAAAGGCGTCCTCGATTTCGTGGTCACCGAAGCACCAAAAGCGAGGGTCGTGCTGCTCTCCAGCGCAGCTGTCTATGGGGAGGTTGCGCGGCTTCCAATCAGGGAAGACACCGATCTGGCCCCGATTTCTCCATATGGGAAGCACAAAAGGATGATGGAGTGCTTGGGCGAATTGTACTGTGCAAAGTACGGCCTATCGGCGGCAATCCTGCGATTTTTTTCGTTGTACGGGCCGGAGTTGCGCAAGCAATTGTTCTGGGATGCCTGCCGGAAACTTGAAGCGGGCTCTTGCGTCTTTCAGGGCACTGGCGAGGAACGGCGAGACTGGCTGCATATCTCCGATGCGGCCAGACTAATCCAGGTGGCGGCTCACCATGATGCGCGCGGCTGCGTAATTATCAACGGTGGAAGTGGGCACGCGGTGTCGGTTCGGTCAGCCGTGGATTTGATTGCGAGGTTGCTCAAGGCGCCGGCGCCCCAATTTCGCGGCGAACGGCGCAAGGGCGACCCCGTGGGATATGAAGCCGACATCGGGCGAGCACGATCACTTGGCTGGGCTCCCCGACGGGCTCTCGCCGAGGGCATCGCCGAATATGTCGCATGGTACCGTGGTGCAAAGGCGTGATCCGCGTTGGCTTCGTCCTCACATTCCGCGATCAGGAGTGGCTCGGCGGCGTCAGCTACTTCCGCAATCTGTTTGCGGCCGTTCGTGCGCAACCCGATCGCCGGATCGAACCGGTCATCATCACGCGCACGGACATCTCGAAAGAGGCACTCAGCGGGTTCGGTGCAAATGAAGCGGTCAGGACGAAGCTCGTCGAGCAGGATGCCAAGGCATGGAAGCTGCGACGGGCCTCCCAAGTCTTTCTCGGGCGCGATTTCCTCTTTGAGCGGCTTCTCAGACGGCACCACATTCGGCTCCTGTCGCATTCCGGCCACTTGGGCCGGCATTGCCCCATTCCGACGTTGACGTGGATTCCCGATTTCCAGGATCGCGTTCTGCCGGCGTTTTTTTCGGAGGCAGAGCGCGAGGCGCGGGCGCGAGGGCTGAAGGAAGCCTGCACCCACGCGAGCGCAATCCTGTTGAGCAGTCGCGCCGCACGCAGCGATCTCGCTGCAATTGATCCGCATTGTGCCGGTAAATCGCGCGTCCTGCAGTTTGTCTGTTCGGTTCCCGATCCGGCGACGTTGTTATCGCGCGAGCAACTCGCGCGCCGGTACGGAATCTCGGGGTCGTTTTTCCTGCTGCCCAATCAGTTCTGGGCGCACAAGAACCATCTTGTCGTTATCGAGGCCCTGGCGCGGCTGCGCGCTGGGGGGCGGCATATCAAGGTGCTGGCGACCGGAAGCTCGCGCGACCATCGCCAGCCACACCACTTCGCCGCGGTGCTCGACCGCGTGCGTGAGCTCGGTGTCGGGTCGCAGTTCCAGGTGCTCGGGCTCGTTCCATACATCGATCTCATGAGCCTGATGCGGGAAAGCGTTGCCGTAATCAATCCGTCTCTTTTCGAGGGCTGGAGCACGACGATCGAGGAAGCAAAATCGATGGGCAAGCGCGCCATCCTGTCGGACATACCCGTCCACCGCGAGCAAGCTCCCGAGAGGGCTACCTATTTTGACCCGGAAGATCCCGGCTCACTTGCCCGGGCGCTCGAAGAGGTGGATTCAGCATGGGATGCAAAAGTCGAGTTGCAGCACCTGCAATCTGCGGTATCTGGGCTTCCGCTTCGGGTTAGGGCCTTCGCGGAAAACTATCAGCGTATAGTGCTGGATATCCTGGGGGGGGCGTGACGGTCGTTAAAGTGCGCATCTCAGTCGTCACGCCGAACTTCAACATGGCGCCCTATCTCGGCGAAACTATTTCGTCCGTCCTGCGAAACCTTTCACCCGGCGACGAGTACATCGTCGTCGATGGTGGCTCGACCGACGGCAGCGTCGAGGTGATCCGCCGGCACGAGAAGGACCTCACGCACTGGATCAGCGAGCGCGACGACGGTTACGCGCACGCGATCGCCAAGGGGTTCAGGCGCGCGAGCGGTGACCTGCTGTGCTGGATCAACGCCGGCGACCTTCTGCTCGACGGGGCCCTGGCGAAGGTGCGTGAGCTCTTCGGCGCGGGCGACATCGACATGGTCTTCGGCGACGATTTCTATATCGACGAGAAAAGCCGCGTCGTCCGCCTCAGCCGCGGCTTTGTGAAGAATTTGCCGGCGGCCATGCTGCACGGCGGGTGGACGCCGCTGCAGGATGCCTGCTTCTGGACCCGCGATATCTACCAGCGCGTCGGCGGCATTGACCCCAATCTGTGCCTCGCCGCTGACTACGACCTGTTCCTGCGCATCGCGCGCGAAGGCCGCACCCGCCACGTGCCGTTCGTCTTCAGCGCCTTCCGCCGCCATCCGGGGCAAAAATCGTCGGACGCATCCGGATACGCGAAGGAGCGCGAGCAGGTGCGCCGCCGCGAATTGACCGGCGCGGGGGAGGGCGCGTTGGCGGCATTCGTCAAGCGGCAATTCCACCTCAATGCCGGCCGCATGCGGGCCTGGATAGCGCCGCGCGTGCGTCCCCGCCGCGACCTGGAAGGACGGCCGGTCGCGGAATTGCACTGCGCGCGCTACTGGCCGCCGGCCGACGGGGAAGCGTCCTGATGCTCAGGAATCTCGCCCGCAGCTGGGTGCTCCCGTTCCTCGACCCGCGCCAGCTTGCCTCCGTTGTGCGGCTGCCGCGGTTTTTCGGCGAATGGCGCCGCTTTCGCGCGCTCGCCGGAAACGGCAGCGCCCGCTTCATCGACCTGCGGCCATGCCTCACCGACCGGTCCGGCCATACGCCGTTCGATCCGCATTATTTCTACCAGGCCGCCTGGCTTGCGCGCGCGCTCGGCGAAGCCAGGCCGCCTCTGCACGTCGATGTCGGCTCGAGCGTCGTGGCCACCGGCGTCATCTCGGCTTTCGTGCCGCTGCTGTTCGTCGATTTCCGGCCGCTGATGGCGCGGCTGCCCAATCTCGAATCGATTGCCGCGGATATCACGCGCCTGCCTTTCGCGGACGGATCGGTGGCGTCGCTCTCGTCGCTGCACGTCATCGAGCACATCGGACTTGGCCGCTATGGCGACCGCATCGATCCGGAAGGCTGGCGCGCGGGCTTGTGCGAGCTCGAGCGGGTGCTGGCGCCGGGCGGGCGGCTCTACCTCTCGACGCCGGTCGGGCGCGACCGCGTCTGCTTCAACGCGCATCGTGTCTTTTCGCCGGCGGCGATTGCCGGCGCGTTGCCGGGTCTGAGGCTCGAGCGCTTCGCCACGGTCGACGACACGGGCCGTTACAGGGACAAGGCCGATCCTGTGCAAGCCGGCACGATGACCTACGGCTGCGGCATGTTCGCGTTCGTGAAATGACGGAACACCGGGGACTCCTGAGCCGGCTCGGCGACAACGACCTGTTCGCGTTCAATCTGCGGAACCGCGACCGCTGGATTGCGGCGCAGGCTGCGCGGATTCCCGCCGGCGCGCGCGTGATCGATATCGGCGCGGGCTCGGCGCCCTACCGCGCGGCGTTTTCCCATTGCGACTACAAGACGCAGGACTTCAAGAGCCTTTCCGATGCGCAGCTGCGCCACGGCGGCTATGCCGCGGTCGATTTCGTCTGCGACGCAAGCGCGATTCCCGTGGCGCCCGAAAGCTTCGACGTGGCGCTCTGCACGGAGGTGCTGGAGCATCATCCCGAGCCGATCGCCGTGGTGCGGGAAATCGCGCGCATTCTTGCGCCGGGCGGGCGCCTCATCCTGACGGCGCCGCTCGGTTCGGGAATTCACCAGGAGCCCTATCATTTCTACGGCGGGTATACGCCCTATTGGTACCGGCGTTTCCTGGACGCGGCCGGCTTTGACGATGTCGAGGTCGTGGCGAACGAGGGCTCGTTCCGGCACTTCGCGCAGGAGGCGATCCGGTTCTGCCGGATGACGCGGCCGTTCGCCCTGGGCATGCCGCTTGTGGCGGAGCTTGCGTGGCTGCCGTTCTGGTGCCTGCTGGCGCCGGTGCTCGTCGTCGCCGTTCCGGTTGCGGCGAAGGTTCTCGACCGCTTCGACCGTGAGCAGAGGTTCACGGTCGGCTACCACGTGCGTGCCGTGAAGCGCCTGTCGGCGGGGAGGGGGGCTTGAAGATCCTCTGCGTGTTCGGCCGCTATGCCTATGGCGACCCGCGCCGGGGCGACGGCTACGAATATGCCAATTTCCTGCCCGCGCTCGCCGCGCTCGGTCACGAAACCGAGCTGTTCGATTCCTTCGACCGCAGCGCCTACGTTGATTTTGCCGAGCTCAACCAGCGCCTGCTCGAGCGGGTCGCCGCGTACCGGCCGGACGTCATTTTTTTCGTACTGATGAACTACGAGGTGTGGTCGGAAACGCTGGACATCCTGCGCGCAGGGTCGCCGGCGATCCTCGTCAACTGGGGCACCGACGATTCCTGGAAATTCGACCAGGTGTCGCGTTTCCTTATCCCGCATCTCGACGTCCACGTCACCACGGACAAGAGGGCGCAGGCGCGCGCGGCGGCGGCGGGCTTTCGCAACGTGGTGCACTCGCAGTGGGGCGCGTCGTCCGCGCAGGTGCGGGAGCCGGTGCCAAGCAGCGACTGCATCTACGATGTCAGCTTCATCGGCAATATCTACGGCGAACGCCGCGCCTGGATCGATGGCCTGCGCGGGCGCGGCGTGAAAGTCGCGGTGTTCGGCCATGGCAGCGAAGGCGGCGTTGTCGGAGCGTCCGAGATTCCGGAGATCTACCGCAAGTCGAGGATATCGCTGAACTTTTCCGGGTCCGGGCGGCACTTGGCGGGTTTGCGTCTGGTGCGCTCGCGCCAGATCAAGGCGCGCGTGTTCGAGGTGCCGGGGGCGGGCGGGGCGCTCCTTACCCAGGCGGCGGAGGGGTTGTCGGATTATTTCCGCCTCGGCGAGGAGATCGACACGTTCGACAGCCTCGACGAGCTTGCCGGCAAGGTTTCGTTCTACCTCGCGAATCCGCAGGCGCGCGACCGCATGGCGCGCTCGGGGCACGCGCGCGTGGTTGCCGAGCATCTCTATGAGCACCGTTTTGCCGCTCTTCTCCATCATTCCCCCGCAGGGTGCCGGTCGCGGGGGTGGCGGATCGACCCCGGCGAGTTAAGCGAGTTCGTCGAGATACACCGCCGGACGCGAGCCATCAGGCCGCTTCGCCTCGCCCTCGGCGCCATGACGAGCGCGCTTCTCGGCCGGGAGCGGGGCGCGCGCGGTGCGCGGCGGATCGTCTTTGAGGCATCCTGGCGCCTCGCCGGAAAACGGACATTCGGCGCGGCAGGCTTGCCCGGGCGCCTGTTTTTTCGCGAGAGCTGACCGCGGCCGTGGCAGGCAGGCAGCCGCTGGTGTCCGTCGTCATGTCGATGCGCAACGCATCGGCGACGGTCCGCGACACAATCCGTTCGCTGCAATGGCAGACCCTTGGCGACTGGGAGCTTGTTTTGCTCGACGACGGTTCGACCGACGGCAGCGTCAGCGTGGTGCAGTCGATGAAGGACGATCGCATCCACCTGTACGGCGACAGCAGCCGGAAAGGGCTGGCCGCACGTCTCAACGAAGCGGTGGCATTGGCGCGCGGACGTTTTATCGCGCGCATCGATGCAGATGACATCTGCTTTCCCGCACGCCTGGAAAAGCAGGTGAGGTATCTTGAAGACCACCCGGAGATCGACCTTTTGGCATCGCGCGCCGCGGTATTTGCCGGTCGCGACCTGATCGGCCTCATGCCGGTCGGAACCGACCACCCGGATATCATGCGGCAGGCGTTCCGCGGCTTCTCATTTCCGCACCCGACCTGGTGCGGGCGTGCGGAGTGGTACCGCGCCAATCCCTACGACGGCGCGCTTGGAAAGACGCAGGATCAGGATCTCCTGCTGCGTACGTGCAGCCACAGCACATTTGCGGGGATGCCGGACGTCCTGGTTGGATATCGGCAGCAGAAGCTCGACATCGGCAAGCTCCTTCGCGGCCGCTTCATCTTCATGCGGTCATTGTGGCGGCACGGACGCGCCCTTGGGCCACCTTCATCGGTCATCGGAGGAATCGCGATGCAGGCCGCCAAGGGGGCGGCAGACGTCGCGATACTCAGCCTCGGCCTCAACCGCTGGGGCCAGCTTCGCCGCCTCGAGCCGATCCCGCGCAGCATGCGGGATGAATGGCCGGCCCTTTGCGACCGGCTGCAGTCGAGCGGGCCCTAGATCCATGTGCGGTATTGCAGGCGTCATCGATATTCGCCTGGCAGGCCAGTCCGAGCGGCTCGCGGCGCTTGGACAGAAAATGGCGCATGCACTGGCCCATCGCGGTCCCGATGCGCACGGCGTGTGGACGGATCCTGCGGCTGGACTCGCGCTCGGACACCGGCGCCTGTCCATTCTCGACCTGAGCGCGGCAGGCGCGCAGCCGATGATCTCGGCCGACGAGCGCTGGGCCATCAGCTTCAACGGTGAAATCTACAATGCGAACAGGATTGCCGCCGCTGCGGAACTCGCGTGCTGCAATTGGCGCGGTCACTCCGATACCGAAATCATCCTGGAATCGTTTGCGCGCCGGGGTGTGGATGCAACGCTTGCCGACATGAACGGCATGTTCGCCGTCGCCTTGTGGGACCGTCGGCAGAAAGTCCTTTACCTGATGCGCGACCATCTCGGGATAAAGCCGCTTTATATCCTGGAGGACGAAGGCCGGCTCGCTTTCGCATCGGAGCTTAAGGCCTTTGCGGAACTCGACCGGTGGTCACCGCAGGTGGATATGGCCTCGGCGACGAGCTTTTTCAGATTTGGCTGCGTGCCGGCGCCATTCAGCATCTTCAAAAGTGTCCGCAAGCTGATGCCGGGCGAATTGATGACGATCACACCGGGCAGGCGTCCGTCCGTCCGACGTTACTGGTCGATTGCGGACGTGGCTCGGTCCGGCACCCGCGATCTGCTCGATATCTCCGACGCGGAGGCGGTGGACCGGTTCGATGGTCTGCTTTCGGATGCGGTATCGCAACAGATGATCAGCGATGTTCCGATCGGAGTGTTTTTGTCCGGTGGAATCGATTCGTCGACGGTCACCGCCTACATGGTGCAGGCGGGCCGTGGACCCGTGCGGACGTTTTCGGTTGGCTCGCCTGATCTGAAATTCGATGAGTCGGCGCAGGCGGCCACGATCGCGAGGCATCTTGGAACGACGCATACGGAGCTCACGGTGTCGGCAAGGGACGCGCTCGATACCGTCGGGTCGCTTCCGGACATGTACGACGAGCCGTTCGCCGATTCTTCGCAGATTCCGACCTTCCTGATTTCGAAGCTGACCCGTCAGCACGTCACCGTGGCATTGTCCGGTGATGGCGGTGACGAAATTCTCGCAGGGTACAATCGCCACGTCTTTTCCGACGGACTTTGGAAGCATTTGTCGGCGGTGCCGGTACAGTTGCGGACGGTGCTGGCGTTTCTCCTGCGGGTTGTTCCGGATCAGGCCTATCTGGTTGCGCAAAACCTGATTCCGGTACGGCGGCGCCCGGCGCACTTGTTGGAAAAGCTGCACAAGCTCGCCTACACGATTCCGGTCGAATCCCGCGATCTCTACATGCGGCTCATCAGCCTGTGTTTCGAGCCGGCCAGAATCACCGGTGTTGCGGAGCAGGACGTCGACCTCGCCGAAGGCGCTGAGGAACGGCTAGGCAGTCTGCTCGGGGCGACACAACTGAGGGACACGATGCTCTACCTGCCTGACGATATCCTTCAGAAGGTCGACAGGGCATCCATGGCGGTTGCGCTTGAGGTGCGTCCACCGCTGCTCGATCATCGTATCGTCGAGTTCTGTTGGCGTCTGCCGAATCGGTTCAAGATACGCAACGGCGAATCGAAATGGCTTCTGCGGCGCGTGCTGGAAAAGTATGTGCCGCGCCCGATGTTCGACCGCCCGAAAATGGGCTTTTCAATTCCGATCGCCGACTGGCTGCGTGGGCCGCTGCGTGAATGGTCGGCCGATCTTCTGTCGCCGGCGAAATTCGGCGGCGGGCTGCTGGATGCGAACGAGGCAACGCGGCTGCATCAATGCTTCCTTGCCGACCGCGGGGTATCGGCGCACGCGATCTGGACACTGCTGATGTTCGAATCCTGGCGGCGCAGATGGACGTAAGATTTCGATTGTACATCGGAAAACCGCCGTGTTACCGGCTGTGGCCAGGAAATGCTGCGTGACCGACTCTCACCGCCCGATTGCCGTTTTCCCACATCGATAACGAGTTTTCACGTAAAGCATCGATGCCGTCGCACAATCGAAAAATTGCTGTAGTCGGACTCGGCTATGTCGGCTTGCCGGTTGCGACTGCGTTCGCCCGCTCTGGCGCATCCGTTATCGGGTTCGATGTCGATCGGAAGCGCATTGAAGAACTGAGAGCCGGGCGTGACCGCACATTGGAGGTCGCATCCGAAGATCTTAGACACAAGACCCTGCAGTTTGAGCATGAACCGGCGGCCTTGGCGGCAGCGGATTTTTACATCGTCACGGTGCCGACTCCTATTGACGGCGCACGACGGCCTGACCTTAACGCGGTGCTGTCGGCATCGCGGACGGTCGGACAGGTGCTGAAGCGCGGCGACATCGTTGTTTTCGAATCGACCGTCTACCCCGGCACGATCGAGGAAGAGTGTCTGCCTGTTCTCCAGGAGCGCTCAGGCCTCGTCGGCGGGCGCGATTTCACCGTCGGCTATTCGCCGGAAAGGATCAACCCCGGCGACAGGGAACACCGCTTCGAAACCATCACCAAGGTCGTTTCCGCGCAGGACGCTCCTACGCTCGATATCATCGCGGATGTCTATGGCTCGGTCGTCAAGGCCGGCATACACCGGGCACCGTCGATCAAGGTGGCTGAAGCGGCTAAGGTTATCGAAAACACGCAGCGCGATCTCAATATCGCGTTCATGAACGAACTTTCCGCGATCTTTCATCAGCTCGGTATCGACACCGGCGATGTCCTGGCCGCGGCCTCCACCAAATGGAATTTCCTGAACTTTCAACCCGGACTGGTCGGCGGGCACTGTATCGGTGTCGATCCCTACTATCTGACGTTCCGCGCGGAAAAGGCGGGTTATCATCCTGAAATCATTCTCGCTGGACGTCGTATCAACGACAGCATGGGCGAGCGTGTGGCGCGCGAATGCATGCGCGCGCTGCTGCAACGCGGTTGCGCCAATCCGACAGTGACCATTCTCGGCATGACGTTTAAAGAGAATGTTCCCGACATTCGCAATTCGAAGGTCATCGACATTGCCCGTGAGCTACAACGGGCAGGTATCGACGTTCAGGTCAGTGATCCACTTGCATCGTCGAACGATGCCGATCACGAGTATCACCTTAAACTGACGCCCATTGATTCGCTGCGGCCGGCCGACGCCGTCATTTTTGCCGTGGCCCACCGGGATTACGTTGCGGGCGGCTGGCCATTCATTGCGAAATTGCTCAAGAACGGCGAGGGCATCGTGCTGGATATCAAGTGCAGACTCGATCGCTCGGCAAAGCCGAAAGGAGTGGACCTATGGCGACTCTAGGCGATCGGACCGGGCGGAAGACGGCCGATGGCTGACGGACCCATCCTGGTCACCGGAGCAGCCGGGTTTATCGGCTTTCATGTCGCCAGGCGTCTGTTGAAAGACGGCTGCGACGTGGTCTGCCTCGACAATATGAACGCATATTACGACCCCGCGTTGAAGGACGCCCGCCGCCGCGAGCTCGAGAAGTCCGGACGCATGCGTTTCGTCAGGCTTGACCTCGCCGACCGCGACGGAATGGCCGCACTGTTCGGCGAGCACCGCTTTCCCTACGTCATCCATCTTGCCGCGCAAGCCGGCGTTCGCCATTCATTGGCCGATCCGTTTGCCTATATCGACGCCAACCTTGCGGGCTTTGCCACAATTCTCGAAGGCTGCCGCCACAACGGCTGCCGGCATCTGCTGTATGCCTCCTCGTCGTCGGTCTATGGCTCAAATACGAAGATGCCGTTTTCGGTGCACGACAACGTCGATCACCCCTTGAGCCTTTATGGTGCCTCGAAAAAGGCCAACGAACTGATGTCGCATGCCTATGCGCATCTTTTCGGTCTTCCATCGACCGGCTTGCGCTTCTTCACGGTATATGGGCCGTGGGGCCGACCCGACATGGCGATGTGGATTTTCACAAAATCGATCATCGCCGGTGAGCCGATAAAATTGTTCAATAATGGCGATATGAAGCGCGACTTCACCTACGTTGACGATGTCGTGGAGCCGATCGTGCGCCTGATCGATCGTCCGGCTGCTGGTCGCCCGGTTTCTTCAGGGGCCTCGCCGGATCCCGGTTCGAGCCATGCACCTTGGCGCATCTACAACGTAGGCAACAACAATCCAGTCGGGCTGCTCGAGATCGTCAGCCTTCTGGAGAAGGCCATCGGCAAGAAGGCCAAACGTGAATTGTTGCCGATGCAGCAGGGCGATGTGCCGGCAACTTACGCGGACATCGACGACCTGACGCGCGATGTCGGTTTTCGCCCGGTCACCTCGATTGCCGACGGCATTTCGCGGTTCGTCGACTGGTATCGATCCTATCACCGCGCTTGATGGTATTCGGCAAGCAGAAGCGAGGCGTTTAACCATGGGAGACAAGGTCGCACTCATCACCGGTACGACCGGGCAGGATGGGGCCTATCTGGCCGAGCTGCTGCTGGCAAAGGGCTACATCGTGCACGGTCTCAAGCGGCGTTCGTCGTCGCTCAATACGCAGCGCGTAGATCACCTCTACGTCGATCCGCATGTCGAAAATGCGAGATTCTTCCTGCACTACGGCGACATGACGGACGCGACCAATCTCATACGGATCATTCAGGAAACGCAGCCGACCGAGATCTACAATCTCGCCGCGCAAAGCCACGTTCAGGTAAGCTTCGAGACGCCGGAATACACGGCAAATGCCGATGCGCTCGGAACGCTGCGTCTGCTCGAGGCGATCCGCATACTCAAGCTCGAGAACCGCGTGCGTTTCTATCAGGCATCGACATCCGAGCTTTACGGCAACACGCCGCACACTCCGCAGAATGAAACGACCCCTTTTTACCCCCGCAGCCCGTACGGGGCTGCAAAGCTGTATGCGTACTGGATTACCGTGAACTATCGGGAGGCCTATGGCATCCACGCGTCGAACGGAATTCTGTTCAATCATGAAAGCCCGATCCGTGGCGAAACCTTCGTCACGCGGAAGATCACCCGCGCCGTTGCGGCGATCGAAGCGGGCCTGCAGGACCAGCTTTTTATCGGCAATCTCAATGCGCGCCGTGACTGGGGACATGCGCGCGACTACGTCGATGGTATGTGGTTGATGCTGCAGCAGCCGCAGCCGGATGACTACGTCCTGGCCACGGGCACGAGCCATACGGTGCGTGAATTTGTCGAGCGGGCATTTGCCCTGATCGGCCGCCGGCTCAAGTGGCACGGCGAGGGAAAGAACGAAACCGGAGTCGATGAATTAAGCGGGAAGGAACTGGTCAAGGTAGACCCGCGCTATTTCCGGCCGACGGAAGTCGATGTCCTGATCGGTGACGCGTCAAAGGCGCGCACCAAGCTCGGGTGGAAGCACCGCGTCAGCTTCGATGCGCTGGTGAAGGAGATGGTGGAAGAGGATCGCAAGGCGCTCCACACCGGATCTGGGCACAGCAGGGGCATCAGCGAGTAAGCCCATGACGCCGCCACTGCTCTTCGATCTGCGCGGCAAGCGCGTCTATGTGGCCGGTCATTCGGGCCTCGCGGGGTCGGCCATCGTACGGCGTCTTGCATCCGAGGGCTGCGAAATCCTGACTGCGGATCGAAGCGAGCTTGACCTGACGCAACAGGAAGCGACCGAGAAATGGATCAGGCAAGCCAGGCCCGATGCGATTTTCCTTGCTGCCGCGCGCGTCGGCGGCATTTACGCAAACGACGCATTTCCGGCCGATTTTCTGGTCGACAACCTCGCGATCGGCCTTAACGTCGTGCGCGCCGCGGTCGCTGCGAAAGTTCAGAAGCTGATGTTCCTCGGATCTTCGTGCGTATTTCCGCGCAATGCGCCGCAGCCCATGACCGAGGAGTCGCTGCTGACGGGGGCGCTGGAGCCGACCAATGAATGGTACGCGGTGGCAAAAATTGCCGGCCTCAAGCTTGCGCAGGCTTACCGTCGCCAATTCGGGGCCGACTTTATCTCCGTCATGCCGACCAACCTTTACGGCCCCGGCGACAATTATCACCCGGAGAACAGTCACGTACCGGCTGCGCTCATCCGGCGATTTCACGAGGCCAAGATGAAGGGCGCGGACGAAGTCATTGTCTGGGGCACGGGCAAACCGAGACGCGAGTTCCTCGCAGCCGACGACCTCGGCGACGCTTGCGTCTTTGTGATGAAACACTACTCCGGCGACGGATTTCTCAATATCGGAACCGGCAAGGAGGTCAGTATCGGAGAGTTTGCCCGCCTCGTAGCGGAGGTTGTCGGCTTTCGCGGCAAGCTCGTTTTCGACACCAATCGCCCGGACGGCCCGCCGCGCAAGCTGTTGGATATTTCGAAGATCGCCGCCCTGGGCTGGACTGCGAAGATCCCGTTGCGCGAAGGCCTGCAGGCGGCCTACAGGGACTTTCTTGCCCGTGGCGCCGCTCTTCGTGAGCGATAAAGCGGCGCGATTGGACCGCGGCTCTCAACGTCCTATAGTGGCATCGACAGGATAGAATCGACCGCGATGGCGAACCCAACTCTGCAAAAGCTGAAGGTCAAGCTGTTCACCGACGGCGCGGACAAGGCGCAGATCGTGGAAATGGCCAAGCAGCCGTGGATCGCGGGATTCACCACCAACCCGTCGCTGCTCAGGAAGGCCGGGGTCAGCGATTATGAAGCCTACGCGCGCGACCTCGTCGCGGCCGTACCCGACCGGCATATCTCCTTCGAGGTTTTTTCCGATGACGTTGCCGAAATGGTTGCGCAGGCGCGCGTCATCACGACCTGGGGCAAGAACGTCTTCGTGAAACTGCCAGTGACCAACACGCGCGGCGAGCCCTTGTTTGACGCGGTGCGCACCCTCTCGCGCGAAGGCGTCAACATCAACATGACCGCGATTTTTACCGGCGAGCAGGTTGCGCGCGCTGTCGAGGCGCTCGATGGTGGTGCACCTGCCTGCGTTTCCGTGTTTGCCGGAAGGCTGGCCGATTTCGGCATCGACTACCGGCCGATCATGCAGGATGCCGTTGCGCGCGCACGCAAGACACGCAACGTTGAGATCATCTGGGCCTCGACGCGGGAGGTTTTCAATGTGATCGAGGCGGATGCGATGGGCTGCCACATCATCACGGCACCGGCCGACGTGCTCAAGAAGCTCCCCGCCATCGGCACGAAGACGGCCGCGGAGCTTTCGCTCGCCGCCGTCAAGTCGTTTCGGGAGGACGCCATCGCCGCGGGGTTACGGCTATCGGTTCCGGCCTCGCGCGCGGCCGAGTGACATTCATTACCCCACGAACAACTGTGCGCGAACTGCCGCCCCTGTAATGCTTTGAATCAAAACGTGTTCGCAACGACTTTCGCGGGGTAGTCGCCAGCAAGCCGTCGCCGTGCTAGGTGGTGAGCGGGCGACGGAAGTCAGGGCGCGGGGAAACCATTCAAGACATGATGCAGGCTGCGATTGCGAGCGCTGAGCGTCCGTTGCGTGTCGGTGTCGTCGGTGTCGGCGTCATGGGCAGCAACCACGCACGCGTACTTGCCGGATTGCCGGGGACCGAACTGGTCGGCGTCGCCGACCCCGACCGCAAACAGACGGAGTTTGTCGCACGCGCGTTAGGCTGTGGCGCCGTTGCCGATGTGGAAGAGTTGCTTGATCGCGACGTCGATGCAATCACGATTGCGGCACCCACGCACCTTCACAGAGATATTGCGCTGACCTGCATCGCGCGCGGCGTCCATGTGATGGTGGAAAAACCGATTGCATCCTCGACCGAAGAAGGGCGCGAGATTATCAGCGCGGCCCGGCGGGCCGGTGTCACGCTGATGGTCGGCCACGTCGAGCGGTTCAATCCGGCGGTCGAAGCGATCAAGGAAGCGATTCGCGGCGAAGATATTCTCTCGATCGCGATTACCCGAGTTGGTCCGTTCCCGCCGCGCATGTCGAATGTCGGTGTGGTGATCGACCTGGCAGTCCACGATATCGACCTGATCCGCTGGTTTACCGATTCCGACATCGTCGAGGTGCAACCGCAGCTCTCCAGCGCGGTTGCCGAGCGCGAGGACATCGCGCTTCTGCAGTTCCGCACCGCTTCCGGCGTGCTCGCCCACATCAACACGAATTGGCTGACGCCCTTCAAGGCGCGCAACGTCACCGTGGCGACACGCGGCAAATATGTGATGGGTGATTTGTTGACGCGGCAGGTGACTGAGTGCTTCGGCTTCCAGCCCGACGGCAGCTACTCGATGCGGCATCTGTCAGTCGGCCACGCCGAGCCGCTGCGATCGGAATTGCTTGCGTTCCTTCGCGCCGTTCGATCGGGGGCGACCCCGGCGGTGACGGGCGAGGAGGCAGTGGCCAGCCTCGAAATCGCGACGCGCTGTCTTGCGACACGGCCGACGGTCGTGGCGCCCGCGCAGCGAAAAGGCCCCCGCGCCGTCGTCGGCTGACGGGCGGGCTGTCTTACGGGCATTCGATGAATTTGCGCACCAATCCGCCGCCAATCCCTTTTATTGACGTTGCCGCGCAACGGCGCCGGCTCGGATCCGCGATCGACACTGCGGTGGCCCGCGTGCTGGGCCACTGTCAGTTCATCCTGGGTCCGGAGGTGCGGACTTTCGAGGCAGAGCTTGCGGCATTCTGCGGCGCGCGCCACGTCGTGACCTGCGCGAGCGGCACGGATGCGCTGGTGCTTGCACTGCGGGCGATGGGAGTGGGGCCGGGCGATGCCGTTCTGTGCCCATCATTCACGTTTTGCGCCACGGCGGAAGTCGCAGTGCTTGTCGGCGCGACGCCCGTGTTCGTCGACGTCGACGCCGCGACCTTCAATATCGACGTGGATGGAATTCCCGGCGCCATTGCGACGGCGCGTGAGGCGGGACTGAAACCGAAGGCGATCATTCCGGTCGATCTGTTCGGGTTGCCGGCCGATCATCGCGCGATCGAGGCAGCGGCAAAGGCGGAAAATCTGCTCGTCCTCGACGATGCAGCGCAGGCTTTCGGTGCGACCTATCATAACCGGCGACTCGGCACCTTCGGCCGGGCGAGCGCAACCAGCTTTTTTCCGGCAAAGCCGCTTGGTTGCTATGGCGATGGCGGCGCCGTGATCACCGACGACGACGGTCTCGCCGACGCCTTGCGAAGCCTGCGCGTGCACGGGCAGGGAAGCAACAAATACGACAATGTCCGCATCGGCCTCGCGTCGCGTCTGGATACGATCCAGGCTGCAATTCTGAGCGAGAAACTGAAGATTTTTCCCGATGAAATCGACACCCGGAATGCGGTCGCCAATCGCTACAACAGCGCACTTGCCGACGTCGTCGAAGTGCCGCGCATCCCGGCTGGCTCGACATCCGTCTGGGCGCAGTACACCATTCGGGTCGCCGGGGGACGGCGCGATGCACTTGCGGCTGCTCTGAGGTCCGAAGGCATACCGACGGCAATCTACTACCCGATCCCCCTGCATCGGCAGCAGGCCTACAGGCACTTTCCGGTGGGCAAGGGTGGAACGGCGGTGAGCGAGCATCTGGCATCGGAAGTGATCAGTCTGCCGATGCACGCCTACCTCGATGCCGGCACGCAGGATCGAATTATCGATGCGACGCGGCGCGCACTGAAGCCGTGACCGCGCATAAACGGCTGGCCGCGCACTACGTCCGTTTGTAGATATCGTCGAAGCGCTCGATATCGTCTTCGCCGAAATAGCTGCCGGTTTGCACTTCGATCAACTCGAGGGGGATTTTGCCCTTGTTGGCGAGCCGATGCACGCTTCCGATCGGGATATAGACGGACTCGTTCTCGTGCACTGCGCGGGTCTGCTTACCGATTGTCACCTCGGCCGTGCCGCGGACGACGACCCAATGCTCGGCGCGATGACGATGTTTTTGCAATGAAAGGACGCCGCCGGGAACCACGACGATCCGCTTGACCTGAAATCGCTCGCCAGCATCGATAGATTCGTAATAACCCCAGGGCCGGTGGACCCGCTTGTGATCGGTTGCCTCCGGCCTTTTTGCTGCCTTCAGCTTGCCGACAAGCTCGCGTACCTCCTGTGCGCGGGCCCGAGGTACCACCATCACTGCATCCGATGTGCTGACCACAACCAGGTCGTTGACGCCAACCAGCGTTGTAAGCCGGTCGTTGGAATGCACCACGCAGCCGCTCGAATCCATTGTCACTACGGAACCCTGCAGCACGTTGCCTGCGGGATCGCGAGGTGTGATGTCGAGCAGTGCGTCCCAACTGCCGATATCCGACCAGCGGAAATTGCCAAATGCGACCGCGGCCCGGTCGGTCTTTTCCATCACCGCATAGTCGATCGACTTCTGCGGCGCACGCGCGAATGCTTCCGGCTCGAGACGCAAAAACCCGAGATCGTTGCTGGCATTGGCGACCGCCGCTTCAACCGCGGCAGCCATGTCCGGTTCGAGGCGCTTGAGCTCCGACAGGAGTACGTCCGCACGGAACAGGAAATTTCCGGAATTCCAGAGATAGCCGTCGCGGACGTAGCGTGCTGCCGTTTCAGCATCGGGCTTCTCGACAAAACTTTTCACCGCGCTGACGCCCTCGGCGATGGCTGCACCGGGCAGAATGTACCCGTAGCTCGTCTTCGGCTCGGTAGGCTTGATTCCAAAGGTGACGATATGGCCCGCCTCGGCTGCGACCCGCCCGGCGCGGCAGCTCGCGCGGAAGGCGTCGACATCCGGGATAATGTGGTCGGCGGCGAGCGCGAGCACCACCGCGTGCGGGTCGCGGCGCATCGCGATCGCGGCCGCCGCCGCGACTGCCGGCCCTGAGTCGCGCCGCATCGGCTCGATAACGATCGTCGTCTCCACGCCGACGTCTTCCGCCTGGCGCCGGGCGAAGAAATGGAAGTTCGGACCCGTGACGACGATCGGCGGGCCGAACATGGTGTCCTGCACGCGCAACAGCGTGTTCTGATAGGTCGACCGGTCGCCGATCAGGGGCAGGAACTGCTTTGGCAGAGCATCGCGGGACACCGGCCACAGCCTCGTCCCGGCGCCGCCCGCCAGCAGGATTGGGGTGATGGGTGAGGCCATGGGCTACGGTCGGGAGGCGGCTGATACGGGCTCTTTGTTCCGAGGTAGAATTGTCTTAAGGCAGTTCTCCGTATCTGACTATCGCTATCGGCACGTCGGGCTCAAGTATCGAACGGCCCATTTTAGGCCCTGGCAGGGACTTTCCCTGATGATTGAGCGCATTTTGACCGTCGGCGGCTTCACGCTGCTCTCGCGCGTCACCGGCTTTGCCCGCGACATTCTCCTGGCCGCCATCCTCGGCGCCGGGCCTGTCGCCGACGCCTTTTTCGTCGCCCTGCGGCTGCCCAACCACTTCCGTGCAATTTTCGCCGAAGGCGCATTCAATGCGGCCTTCGTCCCTGCGTATGCGCGCATCAGGGAAAGCGGCGGTGCGGCGCGCGCCGGCGTCTTTGCCGACCGCATCTTCACGCTGCTGCTTGCAAGTCAGATCGTGCTGCTGGGCGTGGCGCTCCTGTTCACGCCGGCAGTGATTGCGGTGCTTGCGCCCGGCTTTGCAAATGATCCGGATCGCTTTTCGCTGGCGGTCGAGCTCACGCGAATCACGTTTCCCTATTTGCTGTTGGTTACGCTGGTGACCCTCTACGGCGGGATTCTCAACGCGCTGCAGCGTTTCGCCGCCGCCGCCGCCGCGCCGATCCTGCTCAATTTGTCGCTCATGGTAGCGCTCGCTCTTGCCGCGTTCTTTCCAACCGCGGGCCACGCCGCCGCTTGGGGCGTGCTTGTGGCCGGCATCCTCGAATTCCTGCTGCTCGTGGGCGACGCCAGCCGTGTTGGCGCCCTTACGAGATTACGCCGGCCGGAACTCGACGCCGACGTGCGGCAATTCTTCCGCGCGCTGGGGCCGGCGATCGTCGGCTCAGCTGGCGTTCAGCTCGCTTTGTTTGCAGACACCATCATCGCGAGCTTTCTGCCGGCTGGCGCACTGTCCGCGCTCTACTACGCCGACCGGCTGAACCAGCTGCCGATCGGGGTCATCGGTATCGCCGCCGGCACGGTCGTTCTTCCGGAAATGTCGCGGCGCATTGCGGGCGGTGATGGCAGAGGCGCTGCACAAGCGCAAAGCCGTGCCGTGGAATTTACTTTGCTGCTCTCGATTCCGTGCGTCGTCGCCTTTTTTGTCGTTCCTGATCTCATCATGCGCGCGCTTTTCATGCGCGGCGCCTTCACCGCTGTCGATGCAGACGCGGCGAGGCGTACGCTTGTGGCTTACGCCGTCGGATTGCTGCCGTTCGTTCTTATACGGAGCGCGGTCGCGACTTTTTTTGCGCGGGGGGACACCGCGACCCCGGTGAAAGCGGCATTGATCGCGGCGGCGGTCAACATCGCGTTTAAGATATTGCTGATGGGACCGCTGGCGCAGATCGGCCTGGCGCTGGCGACGTCGATCGGGGCGTGGATCAATCTTGGCCTCGTAATGTGGTTCGCACTGCGTGCGGGCCATGTGCCGAGAGACGGGCGCCTGAACAAGTCGATGCTACGGTTCGCCATCGCCGGCCTCGTTCTTGCGGCGGTTCTGTGGCTCTGTCATGCGCCCGTCCTCGCCTGGATCGGCGACTGGCACGGCATACGCGATCTTGCCGCGCTCGCTGTCCTCACGGCTATCGGGGCCGTTGTTTACGCCGGAACCGTCCTGATTCTGTTCGGCAGCAAATGGATTGTCACATTTCGCGGCAGGATCGATCGATAAATCTGCACTCTTTGCACTATTGCCGAACCGCCGAGGTGGACATAGCTCATGGGCGACGGTATGGGGACTGTCCGCATCAGCATAGCTTTGCAGGAATTCATGCATACTGGCCTGTTGCTTTCATCATTTTTATTGATACGTCCGGTGGCAAAGCTTGCATTACCGCTGCTGCTTGCGACTTTGGTCGCAAGTTGCGGCGATCGGCAACAGCAAGGCGGTGCGCCTCCGCCGCCGGCTGTGACATTTGCAAAACCGGTGACGCGCACGGTTTTTGACTTCGACGAATATGTCGGGCGATTCACAGCCGTCCATTCGGTCGAGGTGCGCGCGCGTGTATCCGGCTATCTCGACAAACTGCATTTCAAGGACGGTCAACTCGTCAAGCAGGGCGATCTGCTTTTCACGATCGACAAGCGTCCGTTTAAGAACACGCTTGATCAGGCGCGCGCCAATCTGGTGCAGGCACAGTCGAACCTGGCCTACACGGAAGCCGATTACACGCGCGGGCAGCAGTTGGTCCGCGACAAAACCATAACGGACCAGACGTTCGAGCAGCGTGCGCAGGCCTTTCGCAATGCCCAGGCCGCCGTAAGCAGCGCCGAGGCCGCGGTGCGCCAGGCCGAGCTGGACCTCGAGTTCACCGAGCTGCGGGCGCCCATCAATGGGCGAATCGGCGATCGCCGCGTTTCGCCCGGCAATTTGGTGACCGGGGGGACGAGCGGCAACACGACGTTGCTTGCCACTATTGTTTCAACGGATCCGATCTATTTCGAGTTCACGTTCGACGAGGCTTCGTACCTGCGTTACGAACGGCTCGCCAAAAGCGGTCAGGACATCGCAAGCCGCAATGCCAGCGTTCAGGTGGCGCTCAAGCTCATTGACGAGCGCGACTTTGATCACGAAGGCCGCATGGACTTCATCGACAACGTCATCGATCGTTCGACCGGGACGATCCGTGGTCGCGCGGTTTTTGCGAATCCAAACGGGGTGTTCACGCCTGGCATGTTCGCGCGCGTGCGGGTGCCGGGCTCGCCGCCCTACGAGGCCCTGCTGGTGCCCGACGTTGCCATCGGTACCGAGCAGGCCCGCAGGTTTGTGACCGTGGTGGATGATCAGGACACCGCCCGCATCAAATACGTCACGTTGGGCCAGCTGACGTCCGACAATCTGCGCGTCATCAAGGAGGGCGTCAGCCGTGATGATCGCATCGTGGTCAACGGCCTCATGCAGGCACGTCCCGGGACGAAGGTGCGGCCGCAGCCGCAGGCCGAGAAGCCTACCGCATCGGCGGAAGGCGCGCTCCCGCAAGCAAAATAGCGGGCGCTCGCACCCATGCGGATATCGCACTTCTTCATCGACCGGCCGATCTTTGCCTCCGTCGTCTCGATTATTTTCGTGATCGTCGGTGGCGTGGCATTTTGGCGTCTGCCGGTCGCGCAATATCCGGAAATCGCGCCGCCGACCATTACCGTGTCGGGACAATATCCGGGCGCGAGCGCCGACGTTGTCGCCGCGACGGTGGTCACGCCGATCGAGCAGCAGATCAACGGCGTGGAGAACATGATCTACATGTCGTCGAACTCGACCGGCGACGGCCGATTCTCGATTTCCGTCAGTTTCGAGCTTGGCACCAATCTCGACATCGCGCAGGTGCAGGTGCAGAACCGTGTTTCCATCGCGCAGCCGCGCTTGCCGATTGACGTGCGCAACATCGGCGTCACCGTGAACAAGAGTTCGCCCGACCTGATGATGGTCGTGCATCTCTACTCGCCGGACAAGTCGCGCGACACACTCTTCATATCGAACTACGCGACCATCGAGATCACCGACGCGGTCACACGTGTCGACGGTGTCGGTTCGCTGATCGTGTTCGGCAGCCGCGACTATGCCATGCGCGCCTGGCTCGATCCGGACAGGCTGCAATCATTGGGCCTGACCGCCAACGACGTGGTCGCCGCGCTTGCCGGGCAGAATGTGCAGGTCGCTTCCGGCGTGCTCAACCAGCCGCCGATGGACAAATCCGGTGCCTTCCAGATCTCGGTGCAGACATTGGGGCGGCTCGCCACCACTGAAGAATTCGGCAATATCATCATCAAGCAGACGGCGAACGCCGTGGTGCGGATGAAGGATATCGCCAAGGTCGAACTCGCTGCGCAGGATTATTCGACCAATTCCTACCTCGACCGTGATCCGGCCATCGCCATCGGCATCTTCCAGCGGCCGGGGTCGAACGCGTTGTCGACGGCAAGGAACGTAAAGGCCACCATGGACGAACTGGCCAAGCGGTTTCCGCCCGGCCTGAAGTACGACATCGTCTACAACCCGACCGAGTTCATCCAACAGTCGGTCGATGCCGTCGAATCGACAATCGGCGAAGCGATCGTCCTTGTCGTGCTCGTCGTCATACTTTTCCTGCAGACATGGCGCGCGGCGATCATCCCAATCGTGGCCATTCCGGTGTCGCTGATCGGCACGTTCTTCTTCATGGCGCTTTTCGGATTCACGCTGAACAACCTGTCATTGTTTGGGCTGGTTCTGGCGATTGGTATCGTGGTCGACGATGCGATTGTCGTCGTCGAGAATGTCGAGCGCAGCATTGCCGCCGGGCTGTCGCCGCGCGACGCCGCGCGAAAAAGCATGGACGAGGTCGGCGCCGCCTTGATCGCGATCGCGCTTGTGCTGTCCTCGGTGTTCGTGCCCTCAGTCTTTATTACCGGCATCTCCGGCCAGTTCTACCGGCAGTTCGCGCTTACAATTGCCGGCGCCACCATCATATCGCTGATCGTGTCGCTGACGCTGTCGCCGGCGCTCTGCGCGCTGTTGCTCAAGCCAAAGCGGGAGATCGCGGACGGACACTGGTGGAGCGCCCCGATCCGCGGCTTCTTCGGCTTGTTCAACCGCTATTTCGACAAGCTTACCCACGGCTACGGGTGGCTGTCGGCCAAGCTCGTGCGCATTGCCGCGCTGATGCTCGTCGTCTATGCCGGTGTCATCGCCTTCGGTCTCAATGAATTCCGCAAGACCCCGATCGGCTTCATCCCGCAGCTCGACCGAGGTTACCTGATCATCATCACTCAGCTGCCGCCGGCGGCGTCCCTTGACCGCACCGACGAGGTGAACCGGAAGGCGACCGAAATCGCGCTGTCGATCCCCGGCATCGCCCACGCTGTCAACATCGTCGGCTTTTCCGGGGCGACCTTCACCAACGCGCCTAACTCGGGCGCCGTCTTCGTGACGCTCGACCCCTTCGAGAAGCGCGCCAGCGATCCGCACCAGTCGGCGGCTGCCATCCAGGGCCAGCTGTTCCAGAAGCTCTCCTCGATCCACGATGCGCTCATCTTCGTCGCCGCGCCGCCGCCCGTCTCCGGCGTCGGCAATGCCGGTGGCTTCCGCATGATGGTCGAGGACCGTGCCGGCCGCGGCTCGCAGGCGCTGCAGGGCGCGGTCTACGCCATGATGGGGCGCGCGGCACAAACGCCCGGGCTGATGCAGGTATTTTCTCTGTTCGAGAACACGACCCCTCAGCTCTATCTCGATATCGACCGCACCAAGGCGCAGCTGCTCGGCATCAACGTGCCGGACGTCTTCTCGGCACTCCAGATCTATCTCGGATCGTCCTACGTGAACGACTTCAACCTGTTCGGCCGCACGTATCGCGTGATCGCGCAGGCGCAGAGCGACGCGCGCAGCGATCCCCAGGACGTCCTGAAAATCCGCGTGCGCAACAACAACGGCGATACCGTGCCGCTCGGCGCCTTCACGACGGTGCGCACGATCACCGGGCCGTACCGCGTGCCGCGCTACAATCTCTACCCTGCGGCCGAACTCGATGGCGCGGCCGCGCCCGGCTACAGCCAGGGCCAGGCGATCAAGATCATGGAGCAGCTCGCGGCGCAGACCTTGCCGCAGGGCTTCTCTTATGAATGGACCACGCTTGCCTTCCAGCAGATCCGTGCCGGCAATACCGCGATTTTCGTTTTCCTGCTTGCGGTGGTATTCGTGTTCCTGGTGCTGGCGGCGCAGTTCGAGAGCCTGACGCTGCCGCTTGCCGTCATCATGATCGTGCCGATGTGCCTCATCGCCTCGATCGTGGGCGTCGTGTTGCGAGGGCAGGACAACAACATCCTCACCCAGGTCGGCTTTGTCGTTCTCATCGGCCTTGCCGCCAAAAACGCCATCCTGATCGTCGAATTCGCCAAGCAACTCGAGGACGGCGGGCGCAACCGCTTCGACGCCGCGGTCGAGGCCGCGCATCTGCGGCTGCGGCCGATCCTGATGACATCCTTTGCCTTTATTTTCGGCGTCACGCCGTTGGTCTGGGCGGTCGGGGCAGGCGCCGAGCTTCGGCAGACACTGGGCACAGCCGTTTTCTCCGGCATGATCGGCGTCACACTGTTCGGCCTGATCTTCACCCCGGTGTTCTATGTGGTCACACGCTGGATCGCGATACACTTGACTGTCCGCCGCCGTCGGCGGCCTCGTGCCGGATAGCTGCGGAGGCGGACGTCAACGATGACGATGAAATTCGGATTTGGCCAGCCGCTGACACGCAAGGAAGACGAGCCGCTCCTGCGCGGGGCGGGACGCTATGTTGCGGACGTCGCGCCGCAGGGCACGCTGCATGCCGCCGTTGTGCGCTCGCCGTATGCGCACGCGCGCTTTCGCATCATAAATCTCGATCGCGTGCGCACGATGCCTGGCGTACGCCTGGTGCTAACCGGCGCCGAACTTGGCCATCTCGGCCCGCTGCCCACACCCGGCCTGGTGCCGGACGTCGAGATCAAGATTCCGCCGCACCCGATCCTGCCGCGCGACGAGGTACGCTACGTCGGCGACTCCGTCGCCTTCGTCGTGGCCGATACGCTTGCCGCAGCAAAGGATGCCGCCGAGGCCTTCGACATCGACTGGCAGCCGCTGCCGCACGTGATCGGCGCCGTCGCGGCGTTGAAGAACGGCGCACCGCAGGTCTGGGCCGACCGCCCGGGCAACCTCGCTTTCGAAGTTGCGGTTGGCGATGCGGCCGCCACCAGGCAGGCCTTCGCCCGGGCGGCGAAGGTCGTCGAGCTCACCATCGTCAACCAGCGGCTGGTGACCAACTATCTCGATACGCGCGGCGTTATCGCCGAATACGACGGCGAGCGCTACACGCTGACGCTGGGCAGCCAGGGCAGCCACATCATCCGCGACATCATCGGCGGTGACGTGATGAAACTGGCGCCGGAGAAGATGCGCGTCATCACGCCCGACGTCGGTGGTGGCTTCGGCACCAAACTGTTTCCCTATCGCGAATACGCGCTTGCCGCCGTTGCGGCCGAACGCCTGCGTAAGCCGGTGAAATGGGTCTGCGAGCGCTCGGAACATTTCCTTGCCGACAGCCACGGCCGCGACAATATTTCAACCGCCAGGCTTGCCGTCGATGAAAAGGGAAAGTTCCTTGCGCTGGAACTCGACATCGTCGCCGACATGGGCGCCTACCTGTCCGCCTACGCGCCGTATATCCCGTGGCTGGGCGTCGGCATGGCGACCGGGCCCTACGATATCCCCGTCGCACATGTGCGGCTGCGCTCGGTCTATACCAACACGGTACCGGTCGACGCCTATCGCGGTGCCGGCCGTCCCGAGGCTTCCTATCTCATCGAGCGCGCGGTCGATGCAGTCGCGCATGATCTCGACATTGCGCCCGATGTACTGCGGCGGCGCAACCTGATCAGGCCGAAGGCGCTGCCCTACAAAACGCCGACCGGCAAGGTCTACGACTCCGGCGACTTTGCCGGCACGCTGGCACGCGCACAGGAGCTCGCCGACTGGGACGGCTTCAACAAGCGCGCGGCGCAGTCGCGCCGCGCCGGGCGGCTGCGCGGCATCGGCATCGCGACCTATGTCGAGGCCTGCGGCAACAACGGACCCGAGACCGCAACATTGACGCTCGACCGCGACGGCGGCGTCACGCTGCTTATCGGCTCACAGTCGACCGGGCAGGGGCACGCCACCGCGTATGCGCAGCTTATCGCCGAACGGCTCGGCTTGCCGCCCGAGCGTGTGCGAGTCGTGCAGGGCGACACCGACCGCATCAAGAGCGGCGCTGGTACCGGCGGATCGAGCTCAATTCCCGTCGGCGGCGTCTCCGTCGATCGCGCTGCGAAAACGCTTGGCGAGCGGCTCAAGGAGATTGCGTCGGATGTCCTCGAGGCCGGCATCGGCGATCTGGAGATTGCCGATGGTGCCGTGCGCGTCGCCGGGACCGATCGCGTCATTTCCTTTGCCGATCTTGCCGCGCATCCGAAAGCGTCACCCGAGAAGCTACGGGCAGCGGAAGAGTTCAGCGTTGAGCCGCCGACCTATCCCAACGGGACGCATATCGCCGAAGTCGAGATCGATCCGGAGACGGGCGCGACGTCGATCCTCAATTATGTCGTGGTCGACGATTTCGGCGCGACTCTCAATCCGCTGCTGCTTGCGGGCCAGGTCCATGGCGGCTCGGTGCAGGGTATCGGGCAGGCCCTTATGGAGAACACGGCCTACGATCCGGACTCGGGGCAGCTGCTCAGCGCGAGTTTCATGGATTACGCAATGCCGCGCGCTGCCGATGCGCCGGATTTCGTTTTCGAGACGCGCAACGTTCCGTGCAGGACCAATCCGCTCGGCGTGAAGGGGGCGGGCGAGGCGGGCGCGATCGGCTCCTGCCCGGCAGTGATGAACGCTGTTGTCGATGCGCTCTGGCGCAGCTACCGCATCCGCCACCTCGACATGCCTGCGACACCGCAACGCGTTTGGCAGGCGATCCAATTCGCGCGACAATCGGCGACCGCCTGACCAGGGCTATGTTCACGAATTCGTGATCGGCCCGCTTATACTTGGGCGTACCGGAATATCGTTGCGGACCAAGTGTTTGCCGCGGGTGGGGGAGTCACAGATCAGGCGAGAAATACCCATGAACAAAGCTGCCGGAGCGGCGCTGGCCGCCGCTGTCGCGATTCTTGCAACGGGTGCCGTCATAGCCCAGTCCGATCCGATTTCCGCACGCAAGGGGTTGATGAAGGAAAACGAGAACAACGCCGTCACGGTGGTGCGCATGATGCGCGGCCAGTTGCCTTACGACCCGGCCAAGGTCGATGCCGCCTTTGCCCAGTGGGCGGATACGGCGAAGCAGCTTCCCTCCCTGTTCCCCGACAACTCGAAAACGGGTCAGAACACGCGTGCCGCGCCAAAGATCTGGACGTCGAAGGCCGACTTCGATGCCAAGGCGGCCGCGTTCGGCAAGGCTGTCGCGGAGAACCGTGAGAAGGCGAAGGGCTCGGTGGAGGGCCTGCGCGCCGCGATCCCGGCTGTCGGCAACGCGTGCGACGCCTGCCACAAGGACTATCGCCTGGCAAAACAATAGCGGCCTGCGCGATCATGCAGATGTGCCGGCGTTGCAGGGTCGCGCCGCCACCTCGATTCGTCTATGACTGCGGCGGGGCGCGCGCGATGCGATGAAGAAAATTCCGGTCGCACTGGTGTTTCTTGCCGCAGGCGCGCTGGCGCTGGCCGCATGCTGGGTTCTGAGCACGCCCACAGTGCCGCAGATCGCGCTGGCGCCGCACAATCCTGACTTGGCTAACGGCCGGACGATGTTTCTCATCGGTGGCTGCTCGTCGTGTCATGCCGTGCCGAAGCAGGACGATGCGACGCGACTCGGTGGCGGTCTTGCGCTCCCGACAGCGTTCGGCACCTTTTATGTTCCGAATATTTCATCCGATGCGAAAGACGGCATCGGCAACTGGACCGAGAACCAGTTCATCGCCGCCATGCGGTACGGCGTGTCGCCGTCCGGGCAGCATCTCTATCCGGCCTTTCCCTATACGTCGTACCACCTGATGCGGACAGAAGATCTGCGCGATCTCTTCGCCTATCTGAAGACCCTGCCGGCAATTTCCGGCGCCGTGCGCGATCACGCGCTGATGTTTCCGTTCAGCATCCGCCGCACGATCGGTCTCTGGAAGCTGCTGTTTTTCGACGATTCGCAGTTCAGGACGGATCCTTCCCAGTCCGCTCAATGGAACAGAGGCGCCTATCTCGTGAACGGCCCCGGCCACTGCGCGGAATGTCATTCGCCCCGCAACCTTCTCGGCGCGGTCATATCCGGCCGGCGTTTCACCGGCGGCCAGAGTCCGACCGGGCAGGGCGGCGTTCCTGATATCACGCAGGCCAAACTGCACGCGTGGAAGGTCGAGGATTTCGCCGAAGTGCTCGACACCGGTATGACGCCCGATGCCGATCGTGTGGGCGGGGCGATGGTCGAGATCGTCGCCAACACGCGGCACCTCGGCACCGCCGATCGCGAGGCCATCGCGGTCTACCTGAAGTCGCTGCGTGCGAAGTAGCGTTTAACCTAAAGCGCGGTCTGCTGAAGCTCAGGGAGCGGTTCCCTCGGAACGCAGCCGCAATCCGACGGCCAGGAGCGCCGCGATAAATAAAGCGATCGCAATACCCGCAACGCAGGCCGGCCATCCTGACCGGTCAAAGACCTGCCCCAACACCGCCGTGCCAACGAGCCCACCGAGAAAATAGCAACCGAGATAGATGCCGCTCGCCGAACCACGGTCTGCGGTCGCGGCACGTCCGACAAAGCCCGCAGCGGCCGCCTGGGCGAAGAACGTTCCGACGCCCACCAGCATCAGGCCAACGATGGCGGATGACAGGCTTGGCTGCAGCAATAATGGCAAGCCGAGGGCGGCCAGGGCCAGGGCGGCCCAAAATGTCGGTCGCGTGCCAAATTGCCGGACGGCCGCACCGGCAAACGGTGTGGTCACAATCGACGGCAGAAACACGAGATAGACAAAGCCGAGCTGCATTCTCCCGAGCGAAATTGGTTCGTGCACAAGGACGAAATTCACATAGGTAAAAGTGCCGATGAAAGCGAACAGAATGCAGAATCCGATCCCGAAGCTCGCCAGCAGGGGCGCGTTGCGCAGGTGATTTGACCAGATTGCAAGCGGCGTGGACGCCTGTCCTGCCGGCAACAACGGCATCGTTGTGCGGACCGTAAAATAGACCAGCACCGCTCCGCCAAGATTGAGCGCCGAGAAAAAATAGAAGTTTGCTGCAAGCCCGAAATGATCGGCCACGCCAGCAGAAATCAGGCGGCCGATCAGGTTGCTCGCGACATTGCCG
>DASRGR010000001.1:0-117894 GCA_035650955.1 Pseudolabrys sp. | reverse complement strand
GATGAACCAGGCGAACACGATGCAGAACAGCGCGATGAAGAACGAGTCCTTGATGGTCGCATAAGGTGTAAACGCCACGACATCCTTCTCCGTCTTCGGCTCGATGCCCGCCGGATTGTTCTGGCCGACCACGTGCAGCGCCCAGATGTGCAGGACAACCACGCCGGCGATCACGAACGGCAGCAGGTAATGCAGCGAGTAGAAACGGTTCAACGTCGGATTGCCGACCGCGTAGCCGCCCCACAGCCAGGTCACGATCGGCTCGCCGACGAGCGGAATGGCGGAGAACAGGTTGGTGATGACGGTCGCGGCCCAGAAGCTCATCTGGCCCCACACCAGCACGTAACCCATGAAGCCTGTCGCCATCATGAGCAGGTAGATGATGACGCCCAAGATCCAGAGCACTTCACGCGGTTCCTTGTACGACCCGTAATAAATGCCGCGAAACATGTGAATGTAGACGGCAAGGAAGAACATCGAGGCACCGTTCGCGTGCAGATAGCGCAGCAGCCAACCATAGTTGACGTCGCGCATGATTCCCTCGACCGACCTGAAGGCTAAATCGACATGCGGCGTGTAATGCATCGCCAGTACGATGCCGGTGATGATCTGCACACCGAGCATGAACGCGAGAATGCCGCCGAACGTCCACAGGTAGTTGAGGTTGCGCGGTGTCGGATAGGCAACGAATGAAGAATGAATCAGGCCGCCGATGGGCAGCCGCTTCTCGAGCCATTGCAGAAATTTGTTCTGCGGTTGGTAGGTCGAGTGTCCGCTCATGATTGAACCTTGAATGCGCTTTCGCTCAGCCGATCTGGATCTTGGTGTCGGAAACAAACTTGTAGGGCGGGACTGCCAGGTTTCTCGGTGCCGGCCCTTTCCGGATTCGCCCCGAGGTGTCGTAGACCGACCCGTGGCACGGGCAGAACCAGCCGTCATATTCACCCTGATGCGCAAGCGGGATGCAACCCAAATGCGTGCAAATGCCGATGATCACGAGCCACTGATCGTGACCCTGCTTCACGCGCGCCGAATCCGGCTCGGGGTCCGGCAGGGTGGCGACATTCACCTTCTGCGCCTCGTCAATTTCCTTCTTGGTGCGGTGGAAGATGTAGATCGGCTTCGAGCGCCAGAACACCTTGATGATCTGCCCGTCCGCGATGGGCGCGAGGTCGACTTCAATCGGCGCGCCAGCCGCTATGGTCGAGGCGTCCGGGTTCATCTGCGCGATCAGCGGCACCAGCGCCGCCGCGGCCCCTACGGCGCCCACGGCCCCGGTGGCAATATAAAGGAAGTCGCGGCGCGTGTGCTCCGCCGAAGACACGGTTGTCACGTCTTGAGCCCTCTCCTCCGGTGGCTTGTTCATCCGCCCGAGGCTGGAGCCCGGGACCGAAGTCCGAAGGCGGCGGGGCGGACCGGTTGCGGCAGCCCTGGAAAAGGCAGGGCAACGCGTCGGTGGGGGTTCTATTGGCACCCTTGCCGTGAGAGCGCAAGCCCGCTATCGCGCCCGCGAGGATTAGTCGCATAAATCATTTGTCTACAGCGGCTTCGCGCCTGCAGACGAACAACGTCGGGCCCACCATGCGGATCGCCCTTTATGAGCCGGATATCCCCCAGAACACCGGCACGATTCTCCGGTTGTGCGCCTGCCTGGGCGTCGAGGCGCATATCATCGAGCCCAGCGGATTCCCGGTCACCGACCGCGCCTTCCGCCGGGCCGGCATGGACTACATGGACAATGTCAGCATCACCCGCCACGGGTCTTTCCCGGCCTTCCAGGATTGGCGGGCCCGTAACCGGCTTCAGTTGGTGCTGCTGACGACGGCAGCAGAGCGTTCCTACCTCGACCACGCCTATACCGCCGATCAGGTGCTTCTGTTCGGGCGCGAGAGCGCGGGTGTTCCGAAGGCGGTTCATGAAGCGGCGAATGTCCGCCTGCGTGTTCCGATGCGGCCCGGAATGCGCTCTCTGAACATCGCGGTGGCCGCCGCCATGGTCGTCGGCGAGGCATTGCGGCAGCAACAGGGATGTGTGCGGTGATACAATCGCCCTGATGGGTTAACCGAAAAATGGATCAGGCTTTACTCGAGTCACGGAAAACCAGGGCCCGCAGCTGGTTCGAGGCGCTTCGCGACGATATCTGCAGCGCACTCGAGGCGCTGGAGGATGCCTTGCCGCCAGAAAGCCCCTTCGGCGACCGGCGCGCCGGCCGCTTCGTCCGTACGCCGTGGCAGCGGACCGACCATGGCGGCGGTCCGGGCGGAGGCGGCATGATGGCAATGATGCACGGCCGCGTCTTTGAAAAGGTCGGCGTCCATTGCTCAACCGTGTACGGCGAGTTTGCACCGGAGTTCCGCAAGGAGATCCCCGGCGCCGAGAACAACCCGCGCTTCTGGGCCTCCGGGATCTCGTTGATTGCGCATCCCCACAACCCGAATGTGCCGGCAGTACACATGAATACGCGTTTCGTTGTGACCACCAAATCCTGGTTCGGCGGCGGCGCCGATCTCACGCCCGTGCTCGACAGGCGCCGCGCCCAGAATGACCCCGACAGCATTACCTTCCATGCCGCGATGAAGACCGCATGCGACGCCCACGCCGAAATCGCGCCCTACGATAAATTCAGAAAATGGTGCGACGAATATTTCTTTCTGAAGCACCGCAACGAGCCGCGCGGTGTCGGCGGCATATTTTATGATTATCTGGAAACGGATTGGGATGAGACCTTCGCCTTCACGCAGGATGTCGGCCGCGCTTACTTGCGCGTCTACCCGAATATCGTCCGCAGGAATTTTACGCAGCCCTGGACGGATGCCGAGCGAGAGGAGCAGCTGATACGGCGCGGGCGCTACGTCGAATTCAACCTGCTTTACGACCGCGGTACGATTTTCGGACTGCGCACCGGCGGCAATGTGGAATCGATTCTGTCTTCCATGCCGCCGGTGGTGAAGTGGCCATGATCGTCATCGAGACGTCGATCAGCGCAACGCGCCGTAGACCAGGAAAACGCCGCCCAGCAACACGACCACATCGAGGATCGCCGTGTGCACGTGGACCGGCATCCGTTCGACGAACATCTTCGCGAGAAACGCGCCCGGAAGGGCAACAAGTCCTATCAGGAGCGCAAAGGCGATCACCTGCGCGGTGATCACACCCGTAATCCCGAACACCGAAATCTTCACGATTCCGACGACGATCGATATGGCCGCATCCGTCGCGATAACGCCCGCGCCTTCGACGCCGGCCGCCATCAGCAGGGACAGCAGGATGACGCCCGAGCCGGCGGTGCCACCGACCACCACACCATAGCCGAGTGATCCAAGCGCGAGTCCTCCGTCGCGAACCTTGAACCCGCGATGGCGCAGCAGACGCCGCAGCGGGACGCTCGCGATCAGCATGCCGCCGATCACCAGCGCCGCGCCGGAACTTGAAAGGCGCGTATAGCCCCACGCGCCGAGCACGCATGTCGGCACCGATGCCGCAAGCACGATCGCGGCGCGGCGCCAGTCGGCATATTTCAGAAACGCAAAAACGCGGCTGGAATTTGTGAACATCGCCGAGATGGCGATGATCGGCACAACCGGCTCGGCGCCAACCAGCGGCACAAGCACCAGCGGCATGAGCGCACCGGTGCCGTAACCTGATATGCCGCCGATGATCGCGGCAAACAACGCCACAAGCGCGACCGGGATCAGTTGCCAGATGGAGGCGTCGGCAAAGCCGGCAAAAACATTCATGGATCGGCTGCGTTTTTTGCCGTCGTATCGGCAATCCTGTCCAGCGCAGGCCGCTCCTGCGGAAATCCCGCCTCGATCCAGGCCCGCTCCGCCGCAGCAAGCGCCGCGCCGAGCGCAGGACCTTGCGCAATGCCGCGCTTCATAAAATCCGCCGCTTTCAGGGGAAATTCCGGCGCGGTCCAGTGTTGCGGCAGCGTCGCCAGCGTGCGCCAGGCGGGATCGTTGGATGTCGCCTCCGAGCGGGCCCAGCCGAGCAAGGCGTGATCGGTGAATTGCTGCGGACTGAGCTTGTACAAGAGTGCCCGCGCGGCCCTTTCGCCGAGGGTCGGCGAGATACGTCGCCAGCCTTCGGCCATGGAGGCCAGCCGTTCGTGTTCGTTGTTGGTCAGCCGCAGCTTTCGCCAGAGCCGCTCGGCGTCCTCCGCCGTAACGACCGCAAGCGCTGCCAGTCGCCGTACCGGGTCCGGCGTTGCCCCAATCGCAGCCTCGACCTTGACCATGTTTTCGAAGCCGGCGAGATAAGGAACGCCGCCGAGCACGAGAAGCAGCAGCCCCGCCTGTGACATGACCGCAAGCGTCGGGGTTGCGTGCGGCGCCAACAGCAATTTCAGAAGCTCCATTCGCACGCGCTCGCGCGAAAGCTGATCGAGCCCCTCGCGCGCCGCGATGCAGGCGGCAAGACCGGCTGGGTCGGGATGACCGACGCCGTAGGCCGCGTGAAACCGGAAGAACCGCAGGATACGCAGATAGTCCTCTTCGATGCGCTTGGCCGGGTCGCCAATGAAGCGCACGCGACGATGGGCGAGATCTTCGAGCCCTCCGGTATAGTCGTAGATCGTGCCGTCACGGGTTGCCGACATGGCATTGATGGTGAAGTCACGCCGCTCGGCGTCCGCCTGCCAGTCGCGGCCGAATTCAACCTTCGCATGGCGTCCGTAGGTCTCGACGTCTTTGCGCAGTGTCGTCACCTCGAAAGGATGCTTGTCGATGACAACCGTGACCGTCCCATGCTCTATCCCGGTCGGGATGGTCTTGAATCCTGCGGCGCTGAAGCGTTTGACGACCTCGTCGGGAACGGCTGTGGTGGCGACGTCGACCTCCAGGACCGGCGCGCCCAGCAACGCGTTGCGGACCGCGCCGCCGACCACGCGCGCCTCCTCCCCGTCGCGATCAAGCACGTTCAGCAGCTGCGGCAACATTCCCGATGTCAGCCAAGCGGCGTCAGTCAATTTCCGATTCGTGCGGCCAGGCTGTGGTGGCATTACTTGGTCGTCCCAGGCACGAATTTTCCGTTTTCCATGTGAGCCGGCACATAAGTCGATCCGGGTGGTGCACCGGAAAAATGCGCAAAGTAGACGAAACTGCCAAGCACAAGCAGCATTGCCGCGATGGCGAGTGTCAGGACCCGCACCAACGGCCAGGATTTGAGATCCAGCACACCGGCTTTCGTCGCCCACAGGAAAACCGCGTAGAGCACGAAAGGCGTGATAAACAGAAGCACTTCCGTGAGGACGGGCCGGATCATCGGTATATCCGATCGTAGAGATTCCTCAGGATACCAGCCGTCACGCCCCAAATGTAGCGATCGCCAAACGTGATCGCGTAGTAGTGGCGCGTCATCCCCTGCCAATCGCGCGAATGACGCTGCACGTTGCTCTGATCCATGAGAAAGTCGAGCGGCACCTCGAACGTCGCGTCGACTTCGCCGGTATTGAGCCTCAGTGAAAAACCCGGCTTTACCAGCGCTATTACTGGCACGATTCGGTAGCCGAGGGTTGTCATATATAGATCGAGGTAGCCGAGCGGTTCGACGTAGCGGCGATCGAGGCCGATTTCCTCCTCCGCTTCGCGGAGCGCAGATGCACGCGGATCGGCATCGCCATCTTCGATCTTGCCTCCCGGAAAGGAAACCTGTCCGGCATGATCCGGCAGATGCTGTGCGCGCTGCGTGAGCAGCACGGTCGGCTCAGGATGATCCACGACGGGCACCAGTACGGCGGCCGGACGAATAGGCCGCACCTCGGCAATCTTGCGCATCACCGGATCCGCGTCGTGATCGCCGCGCGCCGGAGTCACGCTGGGGTCAGTGAGGCCCCGAGGCACATCCAGCGTCAGGCGCTCGCGTGCGCGCGCGAAAAAATCCGCCGCAGATAGCGTCACCAGCGGGCGCTCCATCAGGCAAACTCCCTCAGCGCGCTCGCTTCCGCCATGACAAAGAACTCGCCTTGCGAAGCAACGCCGAACATCGCTTTGCCATCGATATCGCGTTCTTCACCGAGCGCAACGAGGTCATAGAACAGCGCACGCGTGACCTTCGCCCAAAGGTCGCGCCGTACGTGCAGGTATGGCTTCAGGCCACCCGTTTCCCGCTGTAGTTCAAAACGCAGAGGATTGTCACGACCGGCCGTCACCCAATCATCGACATTGGTGCGAAACTGCAGCACCCGTCCGGCGGCACCGGCCGTCGCGTTCATCTCGACGGCAACAAACGGCGCGTCGTCGACGACAATTCCGACTTTCTCGACTGGTGTGACCAGAAAGTACTTGTCGCCTTCGCGCTTGAGGACGGATGCGAACAATTTGACCAATGCCGGCCGGCCGATGGGCGTCTTTTGGTAGAACCAGGTGCCGTCAGCGGCGATCCGCATATCGATATCGCCGCAATAGGGCGGATTCCAGCGCTCGACCGGCGGAGGGCCCCTGTTTTCGCGGGGCAGCCCTGCCGCGATCGTTTCAAGCCCACCCTGCCCTGCCTTCGCCATTGTTTTCCTTCGATAATTAGGCCGCGTTGGGCCTGTTCGCATCTTCGTGATTCAACCGGCTCCGCGGCGGAAGATAGCGTAAGCTTGGCCGGATATTGAGGCAGATTCGGCCCGAAATAGCGCAGCAAAAATCGCCCTTGGTGCGTTCATTGCATGGGAAGCACTGACCGGGCGACGAAAGGATCGGGACCATGGCGAAAGCCGGCGGCGAAAGTCTGGAGAAACTGGAAGACATGATCGTGCGGGCGGCCGAGTCCACCGCCGACCACGTGCGCGCGGCGAAAACGGCGATCGGCGCGGTCATTTTTGGCCAGGATGCCGTCGTCGAACGTGCGCTTGTCACGGTCCTGTCCGGCGGTCACGCACTGCTCGTGGGCGTGCCCGGGTTGGCAAAGACGAAATTGGTCGACACCATGGGCACGGCTCTCGGCCTCGACGCGCGCCGCATCCAGTTCACACCCGACCTGATGCCGTCCGACATCCTCGGCACGGAAGTGCTTGAGGAAAGCCCCGGGGGAAAGCGAAGCTTTCGCTTCATTGCCGGACCGGTCTTTGCTCAACTGCTGATGGCGGACGAGATCAACCGCGCTTCTCCCCGCACCCAATCAGCGCTGTTGCAGGCAATGCAGGAACAGCACGTGACCGTTGCCGGTGTCAGGCATGACCTGCCGAAACCATTCCATGTCCTCGCCACACAGAATCCGCTCGAGCAGGAAGGCACCTACCCCTTGCCGGAAGCTCAACTCGACCGCTTCCTGATGGAAATCGACGTCGATTACCCAGACCAGGACGCCGAGCGTAAAATCCTGTTCGACACGACCGGGGCGGAAGAGACCCGCGCCAAAGCGGCGATGACTGCGGAGGATCTGCTGTCGGCGCAGCGGCTGGTCCGCCGTCTGCCGGTTGGCGAATCTGTTGTCGAGGCCATTCTCGCCCTCGTTCGTTCGGCGCGTCCCGGCCCTGAGGCTGGCGAGATCGGCAAACTGATATCGTGGGGTCCGGGCCCTCGCGCGAGTCAGGCGTTGATGCTCGCGGTGCGCGCACGAGCCCTTCTTGACGGACGCTTCGCTCCATCGGTCGACGACGTGCTCGAGCTCGCCGAGCCTGTACTCAAACATCGCATGGCTTTGACGTTCGCCGCGCGCGCCGAAGGCGAAACCATCCCGAACGTGATCCGTCGGCTGAAGACCCGCATCGGATAGTTGCAATGGCGGAGCAGAGGCCAAGCGACATCGAGACTCGAACGATCGCGCAGGCGACGGTCGGCGCACGCAAACTGGCCGATGCGATGCCCCGGCTTATTCTCGAAGCACGCCGGGTTGCATCGACCGTCATTCACGGCCTGCACGGACGACGACGGGCGGGACCTGGTGAAAATTTCTGGCAGTATCGCCGTTTTGTGTCGGGCGAACCGGCGCAAAACGTCGACTGGCGCCGCTCCGCGCGCGACGATCACCTCTACGTTCGCGAGCGGGAATGGGAAGCGTCCCATACGGTATGGATCTGGCCAGATCGATCGCCGTCGATGACTTTTTTCTCGCCTCTCGCCAGCGACAGCAAGCTGGAGCGCGCGCTGGTCGTGGCCTTCGCACTTGCGGAAGTGCTTGTCCAGGGAGGGGAGCGCGTCGGGATTCCCGGACTCACTCGGCCGACCGCAAGCCGTAACGTCATCGAAAAGATGGCCGAAGCGATCATGCATGACCCTGCGGAACGCTCCAGCCTGCCACCTTCGTTCGCACCGTCGCCGTTATCCGAGATCGTGATGCTGTCGGATCTGTGGGTCCCGATCGGTGACGTGCGCGGCACTGTCACCCAGCTGTCTGCCACCGGCGCCCATGGCCACGTAATCCAGATCGTCGATCCCGCGGAGGAAAGTTTCCCCTATTCCGGGCGGGTTGAATTCATCGAGCCGGAAGGCGCAGGCAGCGTTACCGCCGGCCGTGCAGAGGCCTGGCGCAACGACTATCAAGACATCGTCGCGCGTCATCGTGCTGCCATCCGCGCCGAGTCAGACCTGCGCGGCTGGAGCTTTGCGATCCATCGCACCGATCGTCCGGCAAGCGAACTCCTGCTCACGCTGCACTCGCGCATGGGCGACAACAGGCACCCGCTCGTGGTCAACAGCCGGCATATCACGGCGGGCTCAGCGAGCGCCGCATGATCGGATCGCTGCCGCTCGGGTTTGCGCAACCGCTGGTCCTGCTTGGCCTGCTCAGCCTGCCCGTGCTGTGGTGGTTGCTCCGCCTCGTCCCACCGCGGCCGCGCCGTGTCGATTTCCCGCCGACACGGCTGCTGTTCGAGATCGCCCCCAAGGAAGAGACGCCCGCACGCACGCCGTGGTGGCTCACTTTGCTGCGTCTGACCCTCGCCGCCCTCATCATCGTTGCGGCCGCAGGCCCGTTGTGGAACCCACCGCTTGCGACGACCGACCGTGCCGCGCCGCTGCTGATCATGCTCGACGACGGCTGGCCTGCAGCGGCCTCCTGGGAGGCGCGGTTGCGCACCGCGGATGAGATCATAGCGCGCGCGGAAGCCGACAATCGCGGTGTCGCGCTGCTGCCGCTTTCGGAGACCGACCGTGACATTTCCCTGCGGCTAGCGAGTGCTGCTCGCGTCCAGGCCAAGCAGATCAGGCCGAAGCCGTTCGGCGTCGACCGCAGCGAGGCACTGCCGCTGATCGAGCGCTTCCTTGCCGCTGCGCCGAATGTCGAGGTCGTCTGGCTTTCGGATGGCACCGACCTTGGCCAGGGCACCACATTCGTCGACGGCCTGAAGCGGGTGCTGGGAAATCACCCGCTTACCGTTATCGAGGGTGGTCTGCCGATCGCGCATGCGCTCGCGGCCGCCGACAATGCCGCGGGGGCGCTCACCGTGAAGGTCCTGCGCGCGCAGACCGGCGCGGGCGACAACGGCATGGTGAGCGCCATTGACTTGAAGGGCCTGCCGCTCGGCGAAGCTGCATTCAGCTTCGGCTCAGGCGACCGGGAAACCGACGCGGCTCTCGACTTGCCGGTGGAGATTCGCAACGACGTCGCACGCCTGGAGATTGTCGGCGAACGGTCTGCCGGCGCCGTCCAGCTTCTCGACAAGCGCTGGCGGCGGCGCACCGTCGGTATCGTGTCCGGCTCGGCCGCCGATCGCTCGCAACCGTTGATTGGCGCGACCTATTATCTTTCGCGTGCGCTTAACCCGTTTGCCGACGTGCGGCTGGCGGAGGGCGTCGCTCCGGCGGAAGCCATCAACCGTTTCCTCGAGCGGCAGCTGCCGATGCTGATCCTCGCCGACGTGGGCAACGTGAATGAATCGCTCGACCGGCTCGGCAAATGGATTGACAACGGCGGCGTCCTCGTGCGCTTTGCCGGGCCGCATCTGGCGGGCGCCGACGACAGGCTCGTGCCGGTGAAGCTGCGCCGCGGTGGCCGCATACTCGGTGGCAGCCTGAGTTGGGACAAGCCGCAGCAGCTCGCCGCCTTTTCACGCGATGGCCCGTTCAACGGCATGACCGTTCCCACAGATGTCACGGTCTCGCGGCAGGTTCTAGCGGAGCCGGATTCGCAACTTACCGACCGTACATGGGCGACACTTGCCGACGGCACGCCGCTTGTCACGGCAGAGCGCCGCGGCAAGGGACTGATCGTCCTTTTCCACGTGACCGCTGATACGCGCTGGTCGGACCTCCCCCTCTCGGGCGCTTTCGTGGATATGCTGCGGCGGCTGGTAACGCTTGCCGGCTCGAGCGCAGCCGCCGAGGACAGCGGCACGCCGGGTGAAACCACATCGGGCAGCCGCGCGGCGCAGGTCGTGCCGCCGACGCGCGTGCTCGACGGTTTCGGCGCTTTCACGACTCCGCCGCCGACGGCACGTCCCATTCCGGGCAACTACAGCGAGCGCGGCAGCCTCGACCATCCGCCCGGTTTCTACGGACCGCCGGAGGGACTGGTTGCAGTGAACACGCTCGCGCCGGCCGACCGCCCGGCACCGCTCGACCTGTCGCCGCTCAACGCCCGGCTTGACGCCTACCGGCAGGGCGAGCCGCTTGACCTGCGCGGACCGATATTTCTCGCCGCGCTGGCACTGTTGGTGATCGACGCCCTTGTGGTCATCTGGCTCTCGGGCGGCCTGTCGTTCACGCGCTCGCGCCGACATGCCGCCACGGCTGCGATTGCGCTGGTGTTGGCCGTGGGCCTTGCCCTGCTGCACGGCACCGCGCGGGCGCAACCGGCTCCGGCACCGCCGCTGTCGGCGCAGGAACAGGACTTCGCCGTGAAGGCGGCGCTGCAGACCCACCTTGCCTACGTCATGACGGGCGATGCCAACGTCGACGAAATTAGCAAGAACGGCCTGCAGGGGCTGACAATGTTCCTCGCGCAGCGCACGGCACTGGAGGCAGGCGATCCGATCGGGCTGGACCTCGGCCGCGACGAGCTCGCATTCTTTCCGCTGATCTACTGGCCGATCGCTCCCGGCGCGCCGAAGCCGACACAGGCCGCACTCGAGAAGATCGACGCGTACATGAAGCGCGGCGGCACGGTATTGTTCGATACGCGCGATGCCATCGACGCCCCACCCGGCCGCGGTGGCGAGATGCGCGGACCGGGCATGGTGGCGTTGCGGTCTATCCTGTCGTCGCTGGATATTCCCGAGCTTGAGCCGGTGCCGCACGATCACGTGCTCACCAAGACGTTCTTCCTGCTGCGGGACTTTCCGGGACGGTTTACGACCGGCCAGCTCTGGGTCGAGGCGCTGCCGGCCGACGAGGAAGAGGCAACCAACCGTCCCGCCCGAGCCGGCGACGGCGTGTCCTCGATCCTGATCACCTCGAACGATCTGGCGGGGGCCTGGGCGATGCGGCCTGACGGACAGCCGATGCTTCCGCTGGTGCCGGGCGAGCCGCGTCAGCGGGAAATGGCGTTCCGGGCCGGCGTCAACATCGTGATGTACGCTCTTACCGGCAACTACAAGGCCGACCAGGTGCACATCCCGGCACTGCTCGAGCGGCTGGGGCAATAGGAGAGCGGCGTGAACCTCGGTATCTCATTTGCTCCATTGCTACCATCATACGCTGTCTGGGCAGCGTTTGCCGCTGCCGCTCTGATCTCAGTGCTTCTGCTGCTCGCGCGCAGCCGCGGGGCGCCGCTGCGGGCGCTCGCGCTCGCGCTGTTGGTGCTCGCCCTCGCCAACCCTTCGCTCACGCGTGAAGACCGCGAGCCCATCCCGTCGGTCGCCGCTATCATTGTCGACAAGAGCCCGAGCCAGGATTTCGGCGACCGGGGACGGCAGACGGAGACGGTGCGTTCCGCCCTCGTCGAACGGCTCAAGCGGATCCCCGGCATCGAGGTGCGTGTGGCGGAAGCCGGCGCCGCAGACGGCGAAACCGACGGCACCAAGCTGTTCGGGGCTTTGTCCTCTACCCTCGCCGATGTTCCACCGGACCGTGTTGCCGGCGCCATCCTGATCACGGACGGCCGCGTGCATGACGTTCCCGCGGACGCATCCGCGCTTGGTTTCTCGGCGCCCGTTCATGCATTGATCACCGGGCACAAGGATGAGGTCGACCGGCGGGTAGTTCTCACGCAGACGCCGCGTTTCGGAATCGTCGGGCAATCACAGACGATCGGCTTCCGTGTCGAAGATCAGGGCGCCAAGATCGGCGCCGCCGAAGTCACCGTGCGCCGCGATGGCGAGGTGCTGAGCAAGCGCGTGGTGACCGTTCATACCGACATCAAATTCAATGTGCCGATCCCGCACGCGGGGCCGAACATCGTCGAGATCGAGGCCTCACCGCTCGACGGCGAGCTCACGCCGGTCAATAACCGGGCGGTCGTTTCGATCGACGGCGTGCGCGACAAGCTGCGCGTATTGCTGGTGTCCGGAGAGCCGCACGCCGGTGAGCGCACCTGGCGGAATCTTCTCAAGTCGGATGCTTCCGTCGACCTCGTCCATTTCACCATTCTGCGCCCCCCGGAAAAACAGGACGGCACGCCCATCAACGAGCTTTCGCTGATCGCATTTCCGACGCGCGAGCTGTTCCAACAGAAGATCGGTGAATTCCAGCTGATCATCTTCGACCGCTACGCCAGGCAGGGAGTGCTGCCGCTCATCTATTTCGACAACATCGCAAGATATGTGCGTGACGGCGGCGCGGTGCTGATCGCTGCGGGGCCCGACTACGCTAGCCCGACGAGTATCTGGCGTACTCCCCTTGACGGCATACTGCCAGCCGAACCGACCGGCGAGGTCACCGAACGTCGATTCCAGCCGCAGCTCACTGAGGCAGGCCGACGTCACCCCGTGACGCGCGACCTCGAGGGCTCGGAGAGCAACCCGCCGCACTGGAGCCACTGGTTCCGGCTGGTCGACATCAGGCGCAGCACCGGCACCAGCGTGATGCAGGGACCGGACGGCAAGCCGCTGCTGGTCTTGGGACGCGAAGGCCAGGGCCGCGTGGCCTTGTTGTTGTCCGACCACATTTGGCTGTGGGCGCGCGGTTACGAGGGCGGCGGACCGCATCTCGATCTGCTGCGGCGGCTGTCACACTGGCTCATGAAACAGCCTGACCTCGAGGAAGAAGCGCTGCGTCTCGTCGTGCGCGGTCGTGACATCACCGTTCAGCGGCAGACCATGGCGGATACAGTGAACCAGGTAACGTTGACTTCGCCGACCGGTGCAACCCGCACAATCGATCTACAGCCGGTCGAGCCAGGCCTCTGGCGTGCGTCGACCACCGCAAACGAACTCGGGCTGTGGCGGGCGACAGACGGCAAGCTCACCGCTCTCGCCAATGTCGGTCCCGCGAACCCACGCGAGTTTGCGGAAGTGACGTCGACGCCCGATGTGTTGCATGCGCTGAGCGCTGCCACCGGCGGCGACGCGCGACGGGTCGCGGAAGGCACAGGCCTTAATGTTCCGCGCGTCGTTGCCGTGCGAACCAGCACGACGTTCAAAGGCGACGACTGGATCGGTCTGAGGATGCGCGATGTCAGCGTCGTGCGCGGGATCGGCGTGCTTCCGGTGTTTGCCGGCCTCATAGGGTTGCTGCTGCTCGTCGGATCGCTGGCGGCGACCTGGGCGAGAGAAGGACGGTAGAGTCTGTTATTTCCGCGTAAGCGAACGCGGCGCTCCACCGCGTGTTTCAGCGCGTTTTGCAATCGCTGGAACGGAACCGACTATTTCGCGGCAGAATCCCAATCCGGCCGGATCATGCCCGACACGCCGTCGAAAGCCCCGGCCTTGAGCTCCGCCACCAGAAGGCGCGCAGGGTCGACCGGTCCCGGCATCTTCACCTGCCCTTTGGGAATCCGCCTGAACCCGGCCTTGGCGTAGATCGGCTCGTCGCCAACGAGCACGACCAGCCTGTGACCGCCGGCTTTTGCCTCCTCGATCGCGCGCCTGACCAGCGCCGTGCCGACACCGCGCGAACGGAATGGCGGCTCGACGGTCAATGGGCCGAGCAGCAAGCCCTGTGTCTCGCCAATACAGATCGGCGTCAGGCGCACAGAGCCGACCAGCAGCGTGCCGATGCGGGCCGTGAACGACAGATCAAGAACATGGCCCCTGCCCTCGCGAATGCGGAATGCAGTGCGCGCAAACCTGCCCGGCCCGAACGTGCGCTCGTGCAGGCGCTCAATCGCGGGTGCGTCGGCGGCAGTCTCCGGCAGGATCGTCAGCGCCAGATCGCTCATGGTCGTCGGATATCCTTATCAGGCGCTGCCGCTTAGCATTTGGGCCGATTCTGGTCCATTGCCCGTGGCGCAACGCCCGGCGACAGCCTAAATGAAAGACGGCGAAGGTTAAGGAGACCGGCATGGGACTTCTTGTCGATGGCGTCTGGCAGGACGATGTTTCTCGCACCAAGGACGGCCATTTCATCAGGCCGGCTACGCAATTTCGCAATTGGGTGACGCCCGACGGAAGTTCTGGGCCGTCCGGCGAAGGCGGCTTTGCCGCCGAGCCCGGCCGCTATCACCTTTATGTTTCGCTTGCCTGCCCCTGGGCGCACCGCACCATCATCTTCCGGAAGCTGAAGGCGCTCGAGAACGTCATATCGATGTCGATCGTCTCGCCCGACATGCTCAAGGACGGTTGGACGTTCAATGTAAGTGAGGGCTCAACGGGCGATGCCGCCAACGGCAAGTCGAAACTGTCGGAAATCTATCTGCTCGCACAGCCTCGCTACACAGGCCGCGTGAGCGTGCCGGTGCTGTGGGACAAGAAAAGGAAGACGATAGTCAATAACGAATCGTCCGAGATCATTCGCATGTTCAACGCGGCGTTCGACGCCTTCACGAACATAAGGACCGACTACTATCCCGAACCCTTGCGCCCGCAGATCGACAAGTTGAATGATCTGATCTATCCAAACATCAACAATGGCGTCTATCGCGCCGGCTTTGCCACGTCGCAGGCGGCGTACGAGCAGGCCTTCCGCAACGTGTTTGATACGCTTGAGGAGCTCGAGCAAGTCCTCTCACAACATCGCTATCTGGTCGGAAATACGATCACCGAGGCCGATTGGCGATTATTTTCCACGTTGATCCGGTTCGATGCCGTGTACTATTCGCATTTCAAATGCAACTGGCGCCATATCTACGAGTACCCGAACCTGTCGAACTATCTGCGCGACCTCTATCAGGTGCCCGGCGTCGCCGAAACCGTGAGCATCGAGCAGATCAAGCGGCATTATTACGTAAGCCAGCGGCACGTGAACCCGACTGGTATTGTTCCGGTCGGACCGCAGCTCGATTTCGCGGCACCCCACGATCGCGCGAGGTTCGGCACCTGATAAGCGGCCGCAGCCATCTCACCAGAGCTCGCTCACCGGCGCACCGCGGAAAACTTCGGCCACACGCGCACGCGTGCCGCGGCTGACGCCGTCGGGCAAGGCGTCGGGATGGAAGAAACCGTGCGCGATAATCTCATGGTTGGGTGTCGGATCGCCGTCCTGCCGGAAGTCGCGCACGATATAGAGAGCCACATGGTCACGCCGGGATACTCTCTTGTTGAGGTATATGCCGAAGAGCTGGGGACTCGAGCCGAGCCTGATATTGCCTTCCTCAGCCAGCTCGCGTGCGAGGGCTTCAACCAGCGTTTCACCCGTCTCCACGCCTCCGCCGGGCAGATGCCATCCATCCACATAGGAGTGCTTGACGAGGAAGACACGCCCTCTGCCGTCGATCACCATTGCGCGGGCGCCAAGAGTCGCACCACGCGAAAACCGCCAGTAGCAGTGCAGCGCCCGGGTAATCACCGGCTCAAGTGCGCGGCGGAGACGCTGCAGGCGCGCTCGCTGTTCTGATCCCATTCGCCTGAACGATATTCTCCGGTGAAGGCAAGGAAATGTATTAAATCACAGACCAAGTTTTGGATTGACTCTACTATATGGCATAAACTGCAGACCGGCGATCGAGAGGACAGTCCGTGAAGCAATTTTCAGACCTGACCGAGCAGGAAGTTCTGGCGCTCGCCATCACCAACGAGGAAGAGGACAGCCGCATCTACCGCGGATTTGCCGAAGGCTTGCGCGAGCAGTTTCCCGCCTCCGCAAAGGTATTTGACGAGATGGCGGAAGAGGAAGTGCATCATCGGACGATGCTGTTCGATCTCTACCGCAAGAAATTCGGTGAGTACCTGCCGCTCATCCGCCGTCAGGACGTAAAAGGGTTTATCCAGCACAAGGCTTCGCCTCTTTGGCTGATGCGACCACTCGGACTCGACGACGTGCGGAAATACGCGGAGAACATGGAATACGAGGCCGAGCGATTCTATCGCAAGGCTGCCGCAACGGCACGGGATGCTTCTGTACGGCAACTGCTGATCGAGCTTGCCGAGGCAGAGGCCGGCCATGAAAGCCTCGCGCATAAGCTCAGCCAGACGATTCTCACTGCCGGCGCACGCGAGAAAGAAGACGAGACCGCGCGGCGCATGTTCGTGTTGCAGTACGTGCAACCCGGCCTCGCCGGCCTGATGGACGGCTCGGTCTCGACGCTGGCACCGCTGTTTGCGGCTGCTTTTGCGACCCACAACACGTGGGAGACGTTCCTGGTCGGACTGGCGGCGTCGGTCGGTGCCGGCATTTCCATGGGCTTTGCCGAAGCGCTCTCCGACGACGGCTCGCTGACCGGCCGCGGCGCGCCCTGGCTGCGCGGCACCGTGTGTGGCCTGATGACCGCAATCGGCGGCCTTGGGCACACACTGCCTTATCTCATTCCCGATTTTTATGTCGCCACCGTCGCAGCTATCCTTGTGGTTGCGGTGGAGCTTGTGGCGATCTCGTGGATCCGCACGCGTTTCATGGACACGCCGTTCCTGCAGGCTGCGTTCCAGGTGGTGGTTGGCGGCGTACTCGTGTTCATTGCGGGAATTCTGATCGGGAGCTCATGAACCCGCAAGGTGGGCCCGATCGAACACGATGCTGACCCTCGCGCATCTTTCCGATCCGCACCTCGCGCCTTTACCGGAGCCGCGGTGGAGCGAACTCATCGGCAAACGCGCAACCGGCTATATCAATTGGGTAGAACGACGTCGCTTCATCCACGATTCGTCCGTGCTGTCGGCAATTGTCGCCGATCTCAAGACACAGGCGACAAGCCACATCGTGGTCACCGGCGACATCGCCAATATCGCCTTGCCGGCCGAATTTCCACGCGGCCGCGATTGGCTCGAAAGCCTCGGCTCCGCCCGCCATGTGACCTTCGTCCCCGGTAATCACGACATCTACGTCAGCGAGGCCGCGGCGTTCGCCGCGCGCCAATGGGGCGCATACATGTCCGATGACGAGGGCCATGGCGGCTTCCCGTTTCTCCGTCGTCGCGACGACATCGCATTGATCGGACTGTCGACCGGAGTGCCAACCGCGCCGTTTCTTGCCACCGGATGGCTTGGCACCAAGCAGCTCGCCGAGCTGGCAGCGATGCTCAACGCATTGAAAAATGAGAACGTCTTTCGGGTGATTTTGATTCACCATCCACCGGTGAGCGATGCCGCACGCCACAAGCGACTAATGGATGCTTCGATTCTCATGCGGGTGATTGCCGCACACGGAGCCGACCTGCTGCTGCACGGCCACGACCACCGCCACATGATCAACTGGCTGCACGGACCGGGCGGAACGCGCGTCCCCGCTGTCGGGGTACCTTCGGCGTCAGCCATGACGGGAAAGGACAAGGACGCTGCCGGCTACAACCTCTACCGGATCGAGCGCACGCGCGACGCGTGGCGCTGCAAGATGATCTCGCGCGGTATCGACTCCGGCGGCAAGATTGTCGAGCAGAACGAAACGGAGCTGATCGGTTAGTGCGTCAGTAACGCGAGTACGACCAGTCCCGCAACGCCGACCAGGAGCCCGAAGATAAAGGTGCCCGCTGCACGCCGACGGTGCCGCCAGCGGCTGCGACGCATGACCGCCTGCGCGACGCCGCGACCTGAATCGTCGGCCAAGGCGCGCTCGCGCTCGACCAGTCGGCGCGCGATATACCGCTTGATGGCGTCCGCCATCGCAGGCACTTCATAGGATTCCGCGAGTACCGCGCGGCCATAGCGCGTGTCCTGCACGAAGCGGTATTGCCTCTTGTCGCGCCCCATTTCCACATGCGCAACGACGTCGATCCACAGGCGCGGAATGTCGCCCTTGCTTACGCCGCGGTCGAACAATTCGACGTCGCCCGGAATTTCAGCGAACAGCGGATCGAGCGCCTCGTTCAGCAATTCAAGCCGCGCCACGTCCGCATCGCGCATGTCAACGATGACGGCAGACCGTTCAGCCGCCTCGATGCGCGCTTCACGCACAGCCTCTTTCAGGGGCTGCGGCGTCTCCGTGTCCTGAGCCTGATCTTTCTTCGATCCCGCCATGAGACCAATCTAGCAATGCCGGTCACGGGCGCAAAGCGAAAAAGCGTTACTTTTCAAGAAGTTTGATGGGTAACGGTTGATTAACGCGCCGGCACGACGCCGTATTCGCGCGCCCAGCCCAGACCGTCCTCGGTGCGGCCACGCGGCCTGTACTCGGCGCCGATCCAGCCGCGATAGCCAAGGCGATCGACGGCTGCAAAGACATCGCGATAATTCACCTCGCCTTCGTCCGGCTCATGCCGCGATGGAACCGCGGCGCATTGTAGATGGCCGATTACCGGCAGGAACTTTTCCACACGGCGGATCAGGTCGCCACCAACGATTTGCGCGTGATAGAAATCGAACTGCATCCGAATATTCGGCTTCCCGATTTTCGCGATGGTGTCGGCTGCGTGCTCGACGTGATTGAGGAAATAGTTCGGGCGGTCGCGGGGGTTGATCGGCTCAATCAGCAGCGTGATGTTCCTCGCCGACGCCAGGTCCGCTGCGCGCGAAAGATTAGCGACAAAGACGCGGTCGGCGGCGGGCCGCTGCTCGGGCGCGACCTTGCCTGCCAGGCAATGGATCGCACTGCCGCCGATCGCACCGGCATACTCGAGCGCCCGTTCGAACAGCCCCTGCCAGTCCCTCTCCCGCCCGGGCACTGCGGCAAATCCGAAATCACCCTCGCGGTCGCCAGGAGGCGTATTGAGGCCTAAAATGGTCAATCTATTTTTGTCGATGGCAGCCTTCACCGCGGCGGCTGGAACGTTGTAGGGAAATTGCAGCTCGATCGCCTTGAAGCCGGCCGCCGCCGCCGCATCGATTCGCCCGAGCAGCGGATGTTCGGTGAAAAGATATCCGAGATTGGCGGCAAAACGGGGCATGGCCTTCCCTCAATGATCCCTTGCGCCGGGGCGCACGGACGTATTCATTAGCGCCGCGACCGGCGCAACACCACTCCGGAAAATTCGATGACCGCAAACACCGCCTTTCACATCGCCGTCCTGCCGGGTGACGGCATCGGACGGGAGGTGATGACACCTGCACTCGAAGTCCTGCGACGTATCGAGGCCACGACGCCGAGCCTGAAATTCCGCTTCACCGAAGCGGCGGCCGGCGCGGGGCACTACAGGGAAACCGGCAAGTCGATGCCGGATTCGACCGTGAAACTGTGCGAGGAAGCCGATGCCATTCTGCTCGGCGCCTGCGGCCTGCCGAGCGTGCGCTATCCGGACAACACCGAGATCATGCCGCAGGTGGAGCTGCGCTTCATTTTCGACCTGTATGCGGGCGTCCGCCCTGCCCGGCTCATACCCGGCGTTCCAAGCCCGATCGTGGACGCTCACAAGCACGGCATCGATTTTGTCCTGATCCGCGAGTCGACGGAGGGACTGTTCGCGTCGATGGGTAAGGGCGTCGTCACGCATGACGATGCCCGCGAGACGCTGGTGATCACGCGCAAGACCTCGCAGCGGCTTTTCGATTTCTCGCTGCGGCTTACCGAGCGGCGGAAAAAGCGCGGAAAACCAGGCCTTCTTACCTGCGTCGACAAGGCCAATGCGTTCAAGGCCTACGCCTTTTTCCGCTCGATATTCGACGAGCGCGCGAAAGCATACCCCGGTGTGACGACCAGTCATGTCTATGTCGACGCCTGTGCTGCCCTGATGGTGCGCAAGCCGTGGGATTTCGACGTGATGGTGATGGAGAATATCTTCGGCGACATTCTGTCCGATCTTGCCGCCGGGCTGATCGGCGGGCTCGGCATCGCGCCCTCCGCCGACATCGGCGACCGGCACGCGGTGTTCCAGCCCTGCCACGGCACCGCTCCCGATATCATGGGGCAGGGAAAGGCCAATCCGACGGCGATGATCCTGTCGGCGGCCATGATGCTGGACTGGCTTGCCGATCGTCATGATCATCCGCCGGCAGCGGAAGCGGCGCTGCGGATCGAGCGCGCGGTCGACAAGGCCTATGCCGGCGGCATCAGGCCGATGGAATATGGCGGCAGCGATGGCACTGGCGCTATTGCAAAGGCCGTGCTGTCCGCGCTGGCGTGATCACAGTCCCACGAAGTCGCCGATCGCCGAGAGAAACTGCTTTGGCTGCTCGAGCGGCGGACAATGACCGCAGCCGGGCAATTCCACGTAGCGGGCTCCGGCAACCTTCTCCACGATTTGTTTGTTGAGCGGTGGTGGCGTTGCCTGGTCGAACTCGCCGCATACGACCAGGGTCGGCACACCGAGACGGTGCAGCTGCGGGACGAGATCCGCTTCCTGCAGGATCCTGCATGCGGCCTGGAATGCCTTCGGGTCGATCGCCAGCAGGACGCTCTTGCGCTCCTCTATCTTCTCCGGGTGCGCCGCGAGATAGGACGGGGAGAAGACGCGCTTCGCGGCAATCTCCGCGATGCTGCCAAGTCCGCTGTCCGCAACCTTTTCCGCCATCACCGCGAAGGCCTGCCGCCCCTCCGGCGGAAACGCGGCCGCCGCGTCGCTGATCACAAGCTTCGATATGCGCTCCGGATGCGCGAGCGCAAATGCCAGCGCCACGGTTCCGCCGAAGCCGTTTCCAATGAGGACTGCGTCCCTGGCAATATCGAATTCGTCGAAGCCGTCCTCGATGACCGCGACATACGCGTCCATCAACGGCAGCATGGCCGGCTGCGAACCATGGAATCCCGGGAGGTTGAACAAGGTCACGCGATGCTTGGCGGCCAGTGCCGGCAGGACCGGGTCGAAGGCATGGCGGTCGGCCAACAACGAATGGAGGATCACCAGATCGCGCCCTGTGCCCGTTCGGACGGCCGTCAATGCGCCGCGCCCGGCACTCAACTGCTGCATTTGCATGGAATCCTCCTGGACCGGTCTGTTCCGAAAATTTGATTTGTGGGCACGGTCCCGCATCGGCAGAAATTACAACGCGTAACCTCGCATTGCTTTCCATCCTGTGCAAAATTGCAGGCGGGGCGAGCCGGAGCCGCCACTCCATGGCTGCTGTTATAACCAGAAATGACAACCGGGAGGATAAATCATGATCCGAATTCGCATTGGGGCCATGCGACCCGTCGCATTAGCGGCGTATGGCCTTGCGGTGCTGGCGCTTGGCGCAGGGCCTGCGGGCGCACAGACCTACGGTTTCGCCACGATGCAGCCGGGGACCCTCAACCACACGTCGGCTTCGGCGGTTTCCAAGGTGCTCAAGGACAAAGCGGGACTGAATGTGGTGGTGCAGCCGACCGCCGGAGAGTCGGTCATGATCCCGCTGGTTGCTCGCGGCGAGGCTGAATTCGGCATCGCCAACATCTTCGAGGTCCAAGGCGCGAAGGCTGCCAATCCTAATTTGCGGCTCATCGGTTCGCTTCATGCTCTGCGCGGCGCGTTCTGGGTGCGCAAGGATACGGCAATGAAAACCATCGCCGACCTGAAGGGTAAAAGAGTGGGCATGGGCTATTCAGCGATGCGCACGCTTGACCCCATGATCAAGGCGATCCTTGCCACAGGCGGTTTGACCGAAAAGGATGTGACGCCGGTGCTCATTCCCAACGTCATTCGTGGCGCCGACGACTTCACGGCGGGCTCCGCCGACATGTTTTTCTTCGCGTTCGGCGCTCCAAAGGTACGCGAAGTTGACGCGACGGTCGGGGGCATTCGCGCACTGGAGATTCCGGCCAGCGGCATGCCAGCTGCAAAGAAAATTCTGCCGGAAGGGTACCTCACGCCCGCATCGCCCAGCCCGTTTTTCGTCGGCGTGGACCATCCGATGAGCGTCTATACCTGGGACAATATGATCTTCACCAACAACAAGGTCAGCGATGATGTGGTTTACAAGCTCATCGACACGCTGGAGAAAAACAAAGCGGACCTGGTGAGCATCCAGCCTGCACTGCGGGAGTTTTCAGCTCCGGCGCTTTATAAGGGCTACGATATTCCCTATCACCCGGGTGCCTTGAAGTACTTCAAGGAACATAACATCCAGGCAAAGAGCATTCAGTGAGCGAAGAACGCATTGTTCCCGATGCGGCAGAGTTCGCTTCTGCCGCATCGCGGACCACTATTTTCTGGACCAATCTCCTTCAATCGCTGCTGGTGGCGGTTGTCGTGCTGTGGGTGCTCGATATTCCGCGGCAGGTTTTCAATGTGTCCCTCTACACCGAGCAGATGCTCACGGTTTGTCTGGGGTTGACGCTTGCGCTTGCCTTCATCGCAGACACGTCGCGAAAGCGTCACTGGAGCGACTGGGTCGCCATGGCTCTGTCGCTCGGCCTCTGCGCCTACATTGCTGTCCGTTACGCGACGTTGACCGACGAGATTGCACTGATCCCCATTAGCGGCCTGATCGTCAGCGCCTTGTTGATTGTCCTCATTATGGAAGCAAGCCGCCGTACCAACGGCTGGGGTTTCGTCGGCATGATCGCGGCAATGGCCGTCTATGTGTACATCAGCCCGCACCTGCCTGGCGATTTTCAGACCCGTTACGTCTCGCCGGAGCGCATGACCGTCTATCTCGGTCTCGACATCAATGGCGCGATCGGTGCGATCCTGCATGTTGCGGTGGTCGTGGTCATCCCGTTCACGATCCTCGGGCAGGTTCTGGCGCGGACGGGTGGCGCGGATTTCTTCGCCGATATCTCGATGGCGGCCATGGGCCGCTTCCGCGGCGGCGCAGCCAAAATTGCGGTCGTCGGATCGGCGCTGTTCGGCATGATCTCCGGCAGCGCCGTGAGCAATGTGCTGGCGGTGGGGATCGTTACCATACCGACGATGGTGCGCTCGGGCTTCACGCCGTACCGGGCCGCCGCGATCGAATCCGTCGGCTCGACCGGCGGGCAGCTGATGCCGCCGGTGATGGGTGCCGCCGCATTCATCATGGCTGAATTCCTGCAGGTACCCTATGGCGCGGTTTGCATTGCCGCCGCGATTCCCGCAATCCTTTATTACGCCTGCCTGTTCTTCCACGTCGATCTCGAAGCGGCCAAGCACAAAATCGGTGCAGCGAAAATCGCGGATGCCCCCCGCGTTGCCGAGGTACTCAAGTCAGGCTGGCACTTTCTGGTCCCCATCGTGTTTCTCGTTTATGCGCTGATGTATCCCGACGTCACAATGCTGACGCCCGAAAAGGCTGCGATCGTCTCGACCGCCATGCTGATGGTTCTGGCGATGATTTTCGGCTACCGCGGCAAGCGGCTCGGCCTGCTGGCGATGCTCAAGGCAATCATGGACACCGGCCGCGTATCGCTTGACATCATCCTGATCGGCGCGGCCGCCGGAATCATGGTCGGGATTTTAAGCATTTCCGGCCTTGCCTTCAGCATGACCGTCCAACTGCTGGCGCTGGCCGCAGGCAACGTGTTCCTGCTGCTGCTGCTGATCGCGGTACTCGCTTTCGTTCTCGGCATCGGATTGCCGACGGTGAGCGTCTACATTCTCACCGCTACCTTGCTTGCGCCGGCCCTGGTCAAGCTCGGCGTCACGCCGATGGCCGCGCATATGTTCGTCATGTACAACGGCATCCTCTCGATGATCACGCCGCCGGTTGCTTTCGCAGCCTATGCTGCCGCCAATATTGCGCGCACCGACGGCTGGACCACCGGCTGGATCGCGTGCGTTGTAGGCTGGAGCACGTTCATCCTGCCGTTCCTGTTCGTGCTGACGCCCAGTTTGCTGATGGACGGTACCTGGATCGAGATCGTGCTCAATTTCAGCCGCGTGCTGTTCGGCATCTGGCTCGGCACGATTGCCGCGGTCGGCTTCTCGCTGGCGCCGCTCAACCGCATCGGGCGCCTGCTCTACACGTGCGTCTCGCTCGCCGTGGTCCTGCCACCCGAGACCTTCTCAGGCGCGATTTTCATCAACGCCGCCGGGATAACCGCGGCAGTCGCACTACTCGCATTCGACTGGGTACGCCGCAAGCAGGGCAAGACGGCCGAGGCGGTGGCAACGCCATACTAGCGGCCGTCAGCTCTCTTCGCGCCAGATGCCCAGCGCCTCCTGCGCCGGCCGGTCGGATATCGAGAACAGGACAGCATCTTCCTTGGTTGCGCTATGCGCGTAGCGCTTCCACGGCGGCACGACGAAGACGTCATTCACGCCCCACTCGAACGGCCTGCCGTCAATGACCGTGGTACCGCTGCCCTCGGCGACGGCGAAGATCGTGCCGTCGGTCGAGCGGTAGGGCTCGCCTTTGAAGCCCTTCGGCAGCAGCGCAAGGTTGGCGCCCATCGTCGGCAGAACCGGGCCACCGTTGACGGGATTGGCATAACGCACGCGCGCGCCATGGCGTGGGTCGATATCGCCCGTGGATCTCAGGCGCTCGAGAACCGGCCGCATCCTGGCGTAGGGATAGTTGATCACCGGGGAGCGATTGAGATGGATCGGCGCGCCGTCGGGAAGGACGCCGGTGGCGTAACGATCGAACGAGTCGCCGTTCTGGTGATTGACGTTCTGCATCTTCTCGTCGAAGTGCGATGCGAACGACGTCTGGAAATGGTTGATCGTCGGCATGTCCAGCACGTCAAGCCACATCACCGGCTCTTTGCCGGGATTGCCGTGATCGTGCGGCGCCCAGTTGGCGGTGATGATGAAGTCGCCATGTTCCATCTGCGCCTTTTCGCCTTCGACCGCCGTGTAGGCGCCCTTACCCTTGAGCACAAAGCGGATGGCGGAAGCCACATGCTGGTGCGCTTCCGCGATCTCCCCCGGCAGGATCAGCTGGATACCGGCAAAGAGCGTATTGGTGATGCGCGACTTGCCGGGATCGCCGGGATTTTCGAGGACGAGCACGCGACGCTCGGCCTCCTCGGCGGTGATGACGTCGCCCGCCTCGAGCATCAGCTTTTCGACTTCGGGAAATTTCCACAGCGCCGGCTGCATCTGGGTCTTAGGCTCCGGCGTGACCAGACCCTTGAGCACCTCCCAGAGCGGCGCGAGATGATATTTCGAGATCTTTTCGTAATAGGCCTGACGTGCGCCGGTAATGTTATGCTTGTTACCGGCTTTCGCGCTGTCGATCGCGAGCGTCATTGGGGCTCCTCCGTAAATCGCTCATTCCATTTGTTGCGACTATAGCGCACCGGGCAGTTCGCATAAACCCGCGAAAACTCGGCGCATGGCGGCCATGTGGCATCCAGTGAAAGCGGCACGCTGGACGCGCCGGATCCTAGGGGCGCTGCTTTTCGATTTTCGGCAGCGCACCAATGCCGGAGGTCCAGCGCTGTGCGGACCGATACCAGTACTGCAGCTTCGGTATGAGCTGGTCGCGCTGGTTGAGTGTGCCGACGCGGATCGAATGGACCTTCGGATCAGGTTCGGTGCTCGTCGAATAGATCGGCGAGCCGCAGTGCGGGCAAAACGACTGTGGCCGCTTGTTCCCGTTCTCTGCGGTCTTAAAGTAGATCTTCAGCTCACCTTGCGCGAGCCTGAAGCTGCCCTTTTTCGTCGGGACCACGATGCGGAACGCCGAGCCCGACAAGGTCTGGCAATCGGTGCAGTTGCAGATCGCGACCGTATCCGGATCGATTTCGGCTTCGTAGCGGATGTAGCCGCAATGGCACTGGCCATCGACTTTCATCGTTCTGTCCTCTGTCTTCAGTTGTTAACCGAACCGCCATCGACCACGAGCGACTGCCCCGTCACGAAGTCGCTATCGCTCGATGCCAGAAAAACGAGCGCGCCGACCAGGTCTTCCGGATACTCGTCACGCTTGAAAGCGCGACTGTTGCGTACAGGGATGCGTTCGTCCTCGACGTGGGCAGTATTCGCAAGGCCGGTATCGCTCAACGTGTATCCGGGCGAGAGCGAATTGACCGCAATGCCGTATTCGCCCAACTCGCGTGACAGTGAGCGCGTGAACGCGAGAATCGCGCCTTTCGATGTCACATAAGGCAACATGCGCGGGACACCTTTGTAGGGCGCGCCGGAAGCGATGTTGATGATCTTGCCGCTGCGCCGCGCCAGCATATGCGGCGCGACATGGCGCACCATCAGATAGGCGCCGCGCACATTGACCGCCATCACGCGATCCCACAGATCCGTGTCCCATTCATTGAAGCCTCTCGGCTTCAGCGTGGAATAGACGGCGGCATTGTTTACCAGAATGTCGATCTGACCGAACCGCTCGATCGTTTCCGCGACAAGCATTTTGACCGCTTTCTCATCGCTGACGTCGACCACCGCGCTTGTTGCGGAATTGGCGCCGTGGCGGGCCGCGATTTCCCTGGCGAGATCGCTGCCATCGGCAATGTCCGCGATCATCACCCGCGCGCCTTCCGTTGCAAGCGCTTGCGAATAATGCCGGCCGATACCTTTGGCACCGCCGGTAACGATAGCGGTTTTTCCAGCCAGTCTCGGCATACTTTTTTCTCCCGGTTAAACGCGGCCTTGTAGCGGCCGTTCTTGTGCTCGTACATTCTTGCAACGGGATGAAGTCCGCTACAAGCGCGTAACGGGGGAGTATTGATCATGCCGCGCGATACCGCCGACCGCCTCGCGATCCGCGATCTGATCGAGAACTGGGTGCTGTGGCGCGACGCGCGCATGTGGGACCGTTTCCGCACCGTCTGGCACAAGGACGGGCAGATGTGGGCGACCTGGTTTCAGGGCTCCTATGAGGAGTTCATCCGCGTGAGTCAGGAGGGATACGATCGCGGCGTGCGCATCATGCACATGCTCGGAGGCATGAGCATCGACATCAAGGGTAAGCGCGCCATCGCGCAGACCAAAATGACAATTTCACAACGTGCAAAGATCGAGGGCGTGCTCTGCGATGTCGTTTGCAGCGGCCGCTTTTACGACTTTCTGGAAAAGCGAAAGGGACGCTGGGGCATCGTCCTGCGGCGCCTCGCCTATGAGAAGGACCGCATCGACCCGGTCGAGCCCGACGCGAGGCTTTCTCTCGACAAAGCTCTTCTGGCGCAATTTCCGGAAGGCTACCGCCACCTCGCCTACCTGCAGAGCAAGATCGGCTACACGATCAAGGACGAGCTTCCCGGACTCGAAGGGCCTGCCCTCGCGGCGCTTTACGCCAAGGGTGAGGCCTGGCTGAAAGGCCGCAAGCTGTGAAGCGGCACGCGAGGGGTTGGCGCGCGCATCAGGAAGTGCAATTTTGAACACGGGTGGGCCGCACCACCGGGGGGACAGCCGCCATGTCGCTTGCCGACAAATTCAACCTGCTCAATGAATTCAATATTCTGCGCATCATCTGCGCGGTGTTCTTCATCCCGCACATTGCCGGCAAGATCACCGTGCCGGCGACACTTGAGTTCTTCGTCAAGGCGGGCTTCAAGCCGCCGGCAACGTGGATGTACATCGCCGGAACGATCGAGACCGTGCTGTTCATTGGTCTATTTTTCGGTATTTATCTTCAATACGTCGCCTTCGTCGCTTTCATCCATCTGCTCGTTGCCGGCGCCGCAACCTACAAAGTTACCAAGAGCTGGATCTGGGTGATCGGCGGTATCGAGTATTGCGTGTTCTGGGCGATTTGCTGTCTCGTCGTCGCGATGCACGCCTATCACGCCGGTCTTTGAACTTTACGTACGGAAAGGAAGTCCCCCAATGGCTAGCGTCCTGTTTTCTCCTATCACGATGCGTGGCTTGACCCTGCCGAACCGGGTCGTTGTTTCGCCGATGTGCCAATACAACTCCGACAACGGTTCGGCCAACGACTGGCACCTGATGCATCTCGGCAACATGTCGCTCGGCGCAGCGGGGCTGGTGATGTGCGAGATGACCAACGTCAACCCGCAAGGCCGCATCTCCCCGAAATGCGCGGGCATGTGGTCGGACGAAAACGAGGCGGCGCTCAAACGCGTGCACGATTTCTGCCGGACGTACGGAGTAGCAAAGCTTGGCGTGCAGCTCGCTCATGCCGGCCGTAAAGGACCGACCACGCCGCCAGCTGCGGGGGGCAAGCCGATCCTGGAGGGACCCGACGCATGGACGCCGGAGGCACCATCCGCAATTCCGTACGACACCGGCTGGCCGGTGCCGCGCGCGATGACCAAGGATGACATCAAGCGCTGCATCGGCGAGTTCGCCGCAGCTGCAAAGCGCGTCGATCGCATCGGTTATGATGTGATCGAGCTGCACGGCGCACACGGATATCTCGCGCATCAATTTCTTTCTCCACTCTCAAACAAGCGCACCGACGAATACGGCGGCTCGCTCGAGAATCGCATGCGCTTTGCCATCGAAATGTACGAGGCAGTGCGTGCGGTGTGGCCCGAGCACAAGCCGCTCGGGATGCGCGTTTCCGCAACCGACTGGGTTGACGGCGGCTGGACGCCGGAAGAGACCGTGGTTCTTGCCAGGGAACTCAAGAAACGCGGCATGGATTACATGGACGTCTCCAGCGGCGGACTGTCACCGTTGCAGAAGATTCCGCTGGCGCCTGGCTATCAGGTGCCGTTCGCCGAGAAGGTGAAGAAGGAGACCGGCATCACGACGATGACCGTCGGGCTGATTGCGGGTTATCAGCAGGCTGAGGACATTGTCGCCTCCGGCAAGGCCGACCTCATCTGCCTGGCACGCGCCGCGATCTGGGATCCACGCTGGGCCTGGCACGCCGCGGAAGAACTCGGAGCCGAGACGCCCTATGCGCCGAAAACCATGGCGGGTCATCCGAAGCTGCGGCCGCAGCTGTTTCCGAAGCGCGCACAGGCAGCGACGTGATCTAGACCTTCACGCGTTTGATGAATTTCGCGAATGCGGCGAGTTGCTGCTTGATGATGTCCTTTACCGCATCGTCGGTCAGCTCGCCGGTCTTCTCGTCGATTTTCTTGGCGACGAAATTAACAAATACCTCCGGCTTGCCGAACATCTGAGCGTCGATCGCCGTCAGTGCCATGCGCAGGTGATATTGCATGCGCGCACCGCCAACTTGGCCACCGGAGGCCGACTGCAACGCGATCGGCTTGCCCTTGAATGGAATATCCTTCAGGCGTGACGCCCAATCGATCGCATTCTTCAATCCGCCCGGTATCGACCAGTTATATTCCGGCGAGACAATAATGACGCCATCTGCGGCACGGATGGCGTCGCACCAGGCATTCACATCAGCCGGCACTCCGGACGCATTGTGCACGTCTACATTGTAGATCGGAAAGCTTGCAAACGAAGGAGCCGGCGTGAGCGACAGCTCCGGCGGCGCCAACGCCGGCAGGGCGCGCGCCAACGCGGCATTGTACGAACCCTTGCGGAGCGACCCGCAAATGACGAGCACATTCAACTGATCGGCCATCTCAACCCTCGCAAATTTTCAAGCGGCACCGCGATGCCGCGGTGCCGCCAGATACATTAAAACTACGGCCGATGCACTATTTAGGTTCGAGGCCGGCTGTCTTGGCGACCTGCTGGAAGGTCTTGATGTCGGACTGGATGACCTTGCTGAACTCATCGGGTGACGAGAGGTTTGGAACGGCCCCGATGCCCTCAAGCCGCTTCTTGACGGCGTCCTTTGACAGGACCTGTTGCATGGCCTTGTGCAATTTCTCGACGATCGGCCTCGGCGTGCCGGCCGGGAATACCAGTCCGTACCAGCCGAGATAACCGATCCCCGAGACGCCGCTCTCGGCAAGTGTCGGTACATTCGGAATTGCCGGCCAGCGCTTCGGCGTGGCGACGGCGATGATGCGCAGTTCGCCTGAATCCACCTGGCCGCGGATCGGATGATAGAGCTCGACCGCGAAGGCCGCATCACCGCGAAGCAACGCGCTCACCACCTCGCCGGTCGTGCGGTAGGATACCGCCTGCGCGTTGATCGATGCCCGCTGGCGCAAGTGTTCCGCGATGAGATGCTGTGTCGAGCCAAGCCCTACCGTCGAGTAGTTCAGCTTCCCCGGTTGCTTATTGACGTATTCGACGAGACTCTTGATGTCGGTCGCCGGGGAATTTTTCGGCACGACCACCACAAAGGCCGAGTTGGTGAATATCCCGACCGGCTCGAAATCCTTCACCGCATCATAGGGCACCTGCTTGACCATGACCGCCGAAACGGAATGGCCCATGCTGATGGCGAGCAGGTTGTAACCGTCCTTCGGCGCCTTCGCGGCAATGCCGCCGGCAATCGTGCCGCCGGCACCCGGCCGGTTTTCGACGACAAACTGCTGGCCCAGCGCCTCGGCCAGGCCGTCGGCGAGAATGCGCGTTGCGACATCGGTGCCACCACCGGCACCGAACCCGATCAGAATGTGGACTGGCTTGGTGGGCCAATCCTGTGCAAAGGCGGACGGAGCAGCCGCGGCTGCGGCAAAGCCCGCCGCGACGACCGCAGCGAAAAGGGCGCGTTTCACGATTGTCCTCCCTGGCCGGGCACGCCTCCCCCACGGGGCGCGCCTGTTATTGGCATTTAGGGAACGCGGTCGGGCACGGCGTTGTCAACCGGGCCGCACTCACTTCTCGTCTTCAATGGGATTGCGCAGGATGCCGACCTTTTCGACCTCGATTTCGCAGGTATCGCCGGCTTTCATCCATACGGGCTCGGGCTTGCGGGCATGGCCGACGCCGGAAGGCGTTCCGGTGAGGATGATGTCGCCGGGTTCGAGAGTCATGCCCTTGGTGAGGTAGACGAGCGTTTCGGCCAGCGGAAACATCATGTTCCCGGTATTGTCCGACTGCATCGTCTGGCCGTTGAGCCGGCTTTCGATCTTCAGCCCCTTGCCGCCGGGCGGCACTTCGTCCGCCGTAACCATCCAGGGACCGAAGCCGCCGGTGCGGTCGAAATTCTTGCCCATGCCCCACTGCGTGGTGTGGCGCTGGAATTCCCGAACCGAGCCCTCGTTGGCGCAGGCATACCCCGCGATGCAGTCGATCGCATTGTTCATCGACAGATGCTTCGCCCGCTTGCCGACAATCGCCACCATCTCGGCTTCGTAGTCGAGCTGGATTGATTCCCTCGGTCGCACGATCGGTTGCAGGTGCGGCACCATTGAAGTCAGGGCACGAAAGAAGATCGAGGGAAACTTCGGGATATTGTCGCGCTGCGGCCCTTCCTTGACGTGGTCGAGGTAGTTCAGGCCCAGACAGATGATCTTCCCGGGACGCGCGACCGGCAGCGCGAACTTCAGGCCGGCAAGCGAACGCCGTGCAGAAGCGGGCGCTCTCTTCGCGAGATCGCGGAGCGCGGAGAGGTCCCCGTTGCCGCGGCGTAAAACTTCGCCGAGATCACCCGGCACGTTCGCGTCGACGGCCTGGAGGTCGACAACATTGTCGCCCTCAACCACGCCCAGACGCAGGCCGCCATTTGCTTCAAAACCGACGATCTTCATGAGCCTTCCGCCTTGCTGAATGAATGAGCCCGACCGGGTGGATCGGGCCCGGGCAGGCTTAGCGCAAGGCCGCGAATTCGGGCAAGCCGGGTCTGGCAAGTCAGTATGGCCAGCCGCTTTCGCAGTCACTCGGCGAGCGTGAAAGCCTGAAGGGAGAAATATCTGCGGGAATCCGTCCAGTTTCCGGCCGGCAGCCAGCCGACACCGCGGGCGAGCGCGCTGAAGGATTCGATGCTGTACTTGTAGCTGTTCTCGGTGTGGATCGTCTCGCCGGCACGGAAGTCTATGGTTTCGCCGGCAACGCGCACCTTCTGGCGTCTGCGGCTGGCGAGGTGCATTTCGATGCGATGCTGCTCGCGATTGTAGAAGGCGTGATGCTCGAACATGTCGAGCCGGAAATTTCCGTTCAGCTCGCGGTTGATGCGCGTCAGCAGGTTGAGGTTGAATTTCGCCGTCACGCCTCCAGCGTCGTTGTAGGCGGCGTTGAGGACCTCGATCGCCTTGATCAGGTCGACACCGACGATGAGTGTCGCGCGGTCGCCGAGGATATTGGCGGCATTGCGGAGAAACGCCGCCGCTTCATGGGGCTCAAAATTTCCGATGGTTGAGCCGGGGAAAAAGCCGACGCGCACCGGCGCGGTCTTCGCCTCCTCCGGCAACTCGAACGGCGTGCAGATATCGGCCGTGACCGGCAGGACCTTGAGATTCGGAAAATCGGCGCGCAACTCCGCCGCCTCGCGCTCGACCATCTCACCGCAGATGTCGACGGGTACATAGGCGGCAAGCCTCGGCAAGGCGCGCAACAGGATGCGCGCTTTCCTGCTCGAACCGCTTCCGAATTCGATCAGGGCCGCGCTCGGGGGTATGAGTTTCGCGATCTCGGCCGAACGCCGGCGCAAAATGCGCATTTCCGAGCGTGTCGGATAATATTCGGGAACCTCGGTGATGCACTCAAACAGCTCGGATCCGACGGCGTCGTAGAAATATTTTGCGGGGATGCGCTTGGGCGTCGCGCGCAAGCCCTCGATGACATCGGCCTCAAATGCAGATTGTTCGTGGCGCTGTTGCGGAATAAGCTTTCTGACTGCTGCTGCAACCATATTTCGCCTCTTAAATGAACTCGGCAAGGCGCAGCCCGCTGAATTGCCAGCGCGCCGGCGGATAGAAGAAATTTCGGTAGGTCACGCGCGCATGCCCTTCCGGCGTCGCCAAGGACGAGCCGCGGAGCACCATCTGGTTGACCATGAACTTGCCGTTGTATTCGCCGAGCGCGCCTTCGGCGGCACGATAGCCCGGATACGGCAGATAGGCGCTGCGCGTCCATTGCCAGGCAATGCCGAAGGCATCGGCAATGATCCCGTGACGCGCGGCGACCTCCCACTCCGCCTCGCTCGGCAGGTGCCGTCCGGAAAAGCGGGCAAAGGCGTCGGCCTCGTAGTAACTCACGTGCTGCACCGGATTCGCAGGATCGACGGGCCTTAACCCCCCCAGCGTCATGACATGCCAGGCGCCGTCCTTTCGTCGCCAATAGCCGGGCGCCTGCCAGCCTTCCGCCTGCACCGTTGCCCAGCCGTCCGAGAGCCAGAGCGACGGCGTCGTGTAACCGCCAGCCGCGATGAATTCGAGCCATTCGGCATTGGTGACGAGGTGCCGGGCGATGCGCACGCGTGCGGTCAGTTCGTCATGACGCGGCGTCTCGTTGTCGAAACAAAAGCCGTCGCCGTCGTGGCCGATCGCATGCACGCCGGCCGGCACGTCGACATAACCGCGCGGCCCTTGTGTCGGCCGCGGCGCCTGCCAGTTCGCGTCATAGGCGGGATCGGTGGGATTTTGCGCGAAGGCATGCAGGATATCCGTCAGCAGCAGCTCCTGATGCTGCTGCTCGTGATGCAAGCCGATTTCAACGATCGCGAACACACGATCGGCCCCGGCGGCGGGCACCTGCGCGATGAGATTTTCGACGGCGCGATCGACATACGCGCGGTAGGCGGCAACGTCCTCGCCGTTCGGCCGTGTGATCAGGCCGCGATGCGGCCGCGCGTGCCGCGGACCCGCGGCGACGTAATACGAATTGAACAGAAAGGGGAATCGTTCGTCGAAGACCTGATAAGCGGGATCATGCGGCACCAGCAGAAACTGCTCGAAGAACCATGTGACGTGCGCGCGATGCCACTTGGTGGGGCTCGCGTCGGCCATCGACTGAACGATCTGGTCTTCCGCCGACAGGCACGCCGCGCGTTTCTCGGTTTCCGCCCGCACGCGGCGGAACGCTTCGTGCCAGACCGCACGGCTGTCATCGAGCGAACGCTTCGGCTTGGCCGGTCCTTCACGCAGGGCCGGCGACATTCCTCTCCGCGCCATGGAAAGCCTCCGTGACTATGCAAAGGGCTTCGGCAGTCGATTTAGGTCCAGATACGAGCTATGAACGCAATTGTTCCATCGCAAGCACACGGGGGCAACCTTGAATTGCCTTTTCATTGCGCGCCGACATGGTTGTGACAGGCGTCATCGCGCATTGCAAATGCGGCAATCCTTTGATCAATCACGTCAACGCGATGAAATCATGCCGCAACTCGGCACAACTATTCGTTATTCCTGCAATTGTATTTTGTTGTCCGGCAATTGGATTTGGTACCAGGGGACCGCTACCGCCTTTCGCCACACCAGGATTTATTGAGGTTTCGACCTGGCGGGAAATGGCACGAATATGAATGGCCAATTCCGGGTGTGCTTCAAGGGGCTGGAAGGCCCGACCGAGGTTGAAATCGCGTACCACTGACGATCGTATACAGAGACGGAGCATGATCAGGAAGCTGCCGTCCATGCACCCCGGAGAAGTTCTCCGCGAGAAATTTCTTATTCCCCTCAAGCTGTCGGCCGGCGCGCTCGCCGCCAAGAACCTGCCGCGCACGCGCATCGAGCGTATTGCGTCCAAGGATGTCGGTATCACCGCCGACACCGCGCTTCGCTTGGCCAAGGCTCTCGGAACGTCGCCGCAGCTGTGGCTTAACCTGCAAACTGCACGGCACGGGATCGAAAAGCAGCTTGATAAAATAGAACCCGTCGCCGCCGGGCACGATGCAGCATGAGGTTGACCCGCTGATTGAACCGGCGGGCTCGGCAACGCACGCAATGTGATCGCAGCGCGTGGCCTGATCGGCAGAATCTCCGGTAAGTCGTTGATTTAGTTGGTAGCGGGGGGGCGATACCATCAATCGCGACCGTTGGGAACCGGGGTTTTCCGATTCACTTTAGCGGCGGCATGACCGCTTTGGAGAGGTTAGCGATGCCCGGTGAGATTTCACGACAGTATCAGGCGCCACCGCCAAGGCCAGCCGATCCTGACTGTAGCCAATGCGGCGGCACCGGTTATGTGGTCAGCAAGCAGCAATACGCGACATGGCGCGAAACGGTTGAATACGACTCATGGTCGCCGTGTAGATGCACCAAGCGATTAAGGGGTGGGGAATGATCGGCGGGCACTTTCTTCGTACAAAGCTACTCATCCAATGTGGTGAGAGTGGCCCCTTCGTGAGATTGGGCTGGCAGGAAAGTGCCCACCCGTCATTCTTGCGCCCTCTTGCGACGACAGGGAGTTTCTAAATGGCGAAATCCGATTATAGGCTTTGTGAGGTTTGCGACGGCAAAGCATTCTATGACGCAGCCCTGAACTATGATCGGGGCGACAAGCTTCATGACCTTGAAGAACGTCCAACCCATATGGATTTGGACTATTGCGCTCAAGTCGCCGCCATCTGCACCGATTGTTATGAAAAAGGCTGGCGCTTGAAACTCACCCAAAATGCATGATGGCTAGGTAGAACATGGACCTGTTTCTTATATTAGTTGTCGGAGTTCCCCTCTTGCTGGGTGCTTTCGCGCTTGGTGCCATAATCGCAACCCGCACCCTTACTGGCTAGGTAATAACATGGACCTTTTTTTAATAATCGTGATCGGTGTGCCGATGTTGCTCATAACTTTTGCTGTTGGGTTCGCGCTAGGCGCGATAATCGCAACGCGCACGCTTATGAATAGCTAGAATTGGAACGATGGAGACTTTCGATGGCGCTCGCCCATGTATTGCTCGACAAGCAATCCGCGCTTAAAGTCGCCGGAGACATAAGGGCGCTTGCCGACAAAATCGCCGGGTAAACAGGCGCGCGATTCGTAGTTTTTACGGCACCAATGAACCAGCAATTTCGCATTCGGCCGCTCGATTCTTGGGTTGCGGCGATACTCGCCGACCCGGTGACAAAGCTCCCGGCCCGGCCGGCGGAGTTTCGCACAAGCGACGGCGCCATTGACGCTCGGGTTTTTCTCCGCCACTCGCCCGGCTTTATCGCATGGCAACGCGGACAATCATTTTATGAGCAATGGCAAAAACGAAACGCCGACGACTACCGGCGCGAGATAGAGGGCACTCGTCCTGTGTACGAGGCAATCTCGGTCGCCGGCCGAGTCCTCGACGTTGGCGGCGGAGCAGGAACGCTCCGGCATTTTCTCCCGCCCGGCGCTGAGTATATCTCAATCGACCCGTTCGCCGATTGCTTGCAGCATGTTACGCCGGCCATGCGCGACGCCTATGCTTGCCTGTCCGAGCCGCTAAACTTCATTTCCGCTTGCGCCGAGTTTTTGCCATTCCAACCAGCGAGCTTTGATTGCGTTCACATGCGCTCCGTTATTGACCATTTCCAGAGTCCCGACCTCGCGCTTTTCGAGGCGCGGCGCGTTTTAAAGCCGAACGGAAAACTCATAATCGGATTGTGGGTTGACGGCGGAAAATCAGGCAAGCGCCCGCTCAAGGTCGCGCTCAAAGAATTTGCGCGGCCTATGTTAGTCGCCGCCGGTTTCCACCGCTTCAAAGATCACCATATTTTCCATCCGACATTTTCCGAGCTTAAGCAACTCGTCGCTGATTGCGGCTTTCGAGTTGCCGAGGTCTATTGGCAACCGCAATGGGATGGGCAAGTTTGCTATCTGGCGGCGGAGCCTCGGTGAATGCTATTATTATTTTTCGCATTTTGCATCGGCGGGATAGTTGGCGGAGCGTTTGGAGTTGCGGTGACGATTTGGTTTCTGAATTGGCAATTCGGCAAGATATATCCGCCGGCAAAAAATTAGCTGCTATCACGAATTATTACACTAGAGCCGCAACGACTTTCGCAAACGCGATTGACGGTCGGCGCGCAAACGGACTCGGTTTCATCGTGTCAAGTTTTTCGATTTTCGATTTTGACTCATTGCGCGACGCGGGTTTTTGAATCGCGTTTTGCTCTCGCGCGAAAAATCCGAAAAGTCGATTTGATAGAATGCGCTTCTCAACTAGGAGAACGCGCAATGAAACAGCAACGGGTGAAAATCTTTTTCGAGGATGAGGCACCGCGCCTCGGTTGCGGCTGGCGATACGTCACAGTCACCATCGGCCGCAAATGGGTTCGCTGCCGTGATTGTCTCGGGCGCTCGGCCCGCTTCACGCTCGCCCAATACGAGCGGCTCAAGCCGATCGCGCTGTGAGGTCGGCAATGACAAAAGTCACAATCACATTGCCGGCCGACGACGCCGAGCCATTTTTGCGGAGAGCCGCCGAGGATGCTGCTAAGTTCGGCGCATGGTGCGACTACCTTGGACCAAAGACGCGCCTTGCGCCGTCGTGGGGAGGGCTCGACTACCGCGAGGCTAAAGCCGAGTGGCGCGAGCGGTTCCTTAAGGCAAAGCGTATCGTCGAGGCGTTCGGCATCGAGTACGAGCCGACAAGCGAGGCCGAAACCATGACCGTCGATTTTGATGTTATCGGCGGCAAGGTCCGACTAACGCCGCACATTCCCGGCGTCGGCCGGGTCGGCATTCGCTCGGGCGCAACGCTTGATTATAAACACCCGCGGCCGGCCTACCGGAGAGCGGTTCACGAGGAAGCGTGTCGGCAAGCCGCCATCCGGGTTGTTCGCCGTTGGCGCGCAATGATTGAGGAAGCAATAGCCGCCTGAAACGCAAAGAGCCCGGTCGCGGGGATACCGCGCCGGGCTCTTAATTTTTGTCCGCTAGTAGTCGGGAATGAAATTGCTCGCGATGCCGAGAATTACGACAATCGCAACGCAAATAAAAAAGTACCATGCAAACGGAAATTCTTTTTTCGCTGCCATTCAAAGCCCCGGTTTGATTCCAAACACACAACGGCGAGTCCCGTCAGGGCGCCGGCAAACGGTGAGCTTTCCGTCGGGCGGAGTGATCGGCATGGCCTCGTCGTAAGGCACAAGCTCGCCGTCGAGCATCCACCCGGTCGCCGTCGAGGTCGTGGCTCCGTAGCTCTTGCAATCGTAGTCGCCGCAACACCACTCGCCGGCGCCGTTTTTGTACCCGCCGCGATTAATCCAAGACTCGTGCGCGTTCGCGTATGTCGAGAGAGCCCACACGAGAAACAGCACGAGAAGGATTGCCGAGAGCAAAGCAACCGCGACCGCTCCGCCGTTGCCGGCGGCGCGCCGGGTCATGTTTTCAAGGCGGGATATGTTCATTTAAACGTCGCGGCGACGTTCGCCTTGCGGGCCCATGCCCTTGCGGAGTTGGCCGCGGCAATCGCGCTCGACTTGCGCGGCCATGTTCGCGCCGAGCGCGCGACTGTTTTTTGCCGTGCCTTGAGAACCCAAAACCAACGCCCGTCGGCGCCGTAGTCGACGAGGAAAAGCGTCGTTTGCGTCGGAGCTTCACGTTTTCCCATCGGCAAACCTCGCTAGGTGCCTGTGCCGGCGCGCGAGTTGCCGGCCGTCGTCAATGTGACCGCAATCGCCGAATGAGCATCCGTTTCGGAGCCCATGCGCCGCTACAATGTCGCCGACGTGCCGCGTCCATTTTGCCGAACAGCCCATGCAACCGCGGTAAAAGTCGAAGTCGCAAGCGTGGCCGCTGTAGTGGCGCGAGCCGTAAACATGCCCGCTCGACGCAAAGCAATGAATTTGTTTCGGCTTGATGCCGCGCGCAACAAGGTCGGCAATAACCGCCTTGATCGGTTCGGCAAAATCAGCCGCGACGCGGATTTTGATTCCCGCCGCCGTGTCAACCGTCACGATTGCGAGGTTTCCGTTCGCGTCGACGTATCGAGCGCGTTTTGCTTCCGCCGGAGTAAGAGCGATAGCAAGCAGGAAAGCGGCAAGGGTCGCCGCCATAATTCGATAGCCTTTCATGGTGTGTCCTTTCGTTTTGATGCAAGCGTTCGCTCGCGCGACCTCCGGCGCGCGGTTTCAATGTCGGAAATTGTCGGGATTATCGGTGCGCTAAAACTTGGTCGAGCTTGGCGTCGATTGCCTTAATCTCGTTCACAAGGTCGTTCTTCAATTCGCGCATTGCCTCTTTGCTCACATAGTCAATGGCAACGCGCTCCCGATAAATGCCAAATTCGACGTGAAGCGCCGTTATGCGCGTATGCGCTTGGTCGCAAAGCGTCTTTGATTCGCCCGCTTCCTTTTCCGCGGAATCGGCGCGAGCGCGGGCGCGAGCAATCGCGTCGGAAAATCGGAGCCAGAAAGCGAGGACCCCGATTGCCGCGCCGATTGCCGCGCTCGTCGCGCCGATGAGTGTTGCGATTAGGCCGGCCTCGCTCATTGCCCGCCCGAATCCTCGACTTGCGCCGCCGTCGCCGCCGCTTCAAAGTCGGCGTCAACCTTGGCGTCAAGCTCTTTCAACGTCGCGAGTTGTTCGGCCGTCGTCGCGGGATTGTTTTGCAAGGCCGCAATGATGTTTTTGACCGGCTGAACGAGGTCTTGCGCGACCTTGACCAGCGTCGGGACAATCTCGACGAGGATAGAAATGATCTTGCCGGCGGTGCTGGCCGTCGACACCATTGGAACAATTTCAGAGAGAAGGGCGACAACCGCCGCCATTGCAGACGCGAGCATGTAAAAACCTCCTGTTTTGCGCGCCGTTGGCGCTAGTGGACGTTGTATTGCGTGAGGACCGTTTGCAGCGTCGTAATCGAGGCTTGCATTGAGTCGTAAAGCCCTTGCGGGCCGAGCGAGCCGGGGTGGTCGGTTAGGAATTGCTCAAGGTTGTTTCGAGCAACACGGCCGGCGCGGATGGCCGGAATGAGCTTTGCGGTCGCTTCCGCGCTCCGGCAAACCGGCCCGTTCGTGCCGGTACATTTCGGAAGCCGCAAATAATTCGTCGCGGTTGCTTCCAGGGCGTCAAAGGTATTCGCCGCGACGAGTACGACTTGCGGCGACACTTGCGCCTCGGTGAGAACGTTCCAAGCGTTCTGCACGTTTGCACAACCGGAGCCGAAAAGAGCGAGCGCCATCGCGCCCGCGAGAGCGAGCTTTCGCATAGTGATTCCTTTCTGTTTTTGAGAGGTCTTAGGGCTTAGGCGCCTCGGGCGATTTTGGCCCAAGGTAAAACTCGTTTGTCGCGCCGGGTTTCGACGGGATTGCGTGAAGGATTGCATTCACCGCGGCAACGATTCCGCCGAGGTAGGCGCAAAGATGGATAATCAGCGACGCAACCTTGTCGCCGAAAATTGCCGTCAGGTCGGCCGACGCTCCCGTTGTAAAGAGCATGACGGCGGCGAAAACATTGAGCCAACAGCTAACGCGAGGGTCGATTGTCATGGTAAAAAATTCCTCGTTTTAGGTGACGGAGACTTTTTGCGCCGGCGCGCCTTGCGGCATTGCAATGGCGGCAATGGCCGGAAGCGGAACGGATTTCGGCCAGTAGTAGCCGCGCAATCCCAATGTTCGCCCCGATTTTGGAAGCGGCTCAATCTGGACCATATCGCCCTCGTTGCCGCCGAGCGTGTAAACATAGCCGCTGGATTCGCCGCGGTAGAAACCAACATGGCCGACGCCGGATTGCGGCGAGTTGCGCCAGAAAACAACAATCGCGCCCAATGACGGGCCGGCAAGTGACACAAAATTTGGATCATTGCGAAAGGATTGTGAGCTTGCCGACCGCGTACCGTGAATGCCGTTCGCCTCTAATGCGGCATTAGCAAAAATCGCGCACCAAGGATCGCCTTCAACGCCGGCGTGAGCGAGCGCGATGTATCGTCGGATAGCCGCGCCGCGGTTTCCAGTTTCCTCGCGTGTGCCGATTTCGTGAAGCGCCCATTTAAACCAAGCTGGTGCAAGATCGAAAGTCATTGATGCTATCCGACCGCCAAGATTTTCGCGTTATCGTTTGCCGGCTCGAGGCTCGACATGATTTCCCAGACCTCGAGAAAGCTATTCATCACACCGCCGAGCTTGCGCACGCCGGTGTCGCCGTTGAAAGTCGTCGTCGCCGCGGCGTTGTTGCCGATACGGACTCGCCAGGTCGACGATGACGTGGTCGCCGCCTTGACCCAATATCTAACAGTGAAAATGCGATTTGCGGTCGCCGTGCCGGATTCCTGGGCGATGGCCGTGAGCGCGTTGCTCGCATCATAGGTTGTGTTGAATAGGGCGCACGTCACGCGCGAGCCCGATGACACGGCGGCGGATGCCTGCGCGTGAACCTCGAGGATATTCGCGGCCGACGTCGGCGTGATCGCTTGCGTCAAAACCTCGCCGCCCTCGGTGATCTGCGGGATCGTGTCGTCGAAAGGAATGTCGGTCGAGTTGGTCGCGGCCGAGCTCGTGATATTTCGGACGGATTGAATGCGCTGGCCCGGCAGCGGAATGCCGATGCCATACATCTGCACGCGGATCAGATTCGTCGTTGTCCAAGTTCCGGCGGTGACGCCGGACGTATTCCATTCAATGTAACCCATCGTGCGCGAGGCTTTCGACGTGACCGCCGTTCCGGTGTAGAACACCTGCGCGCTGTCAGCCGCGCCGGCGCCACCTTCCGCCGTGCTTGAAATTATGTCGCTTGCGCCAAGCGGATATATATTCGTGCCGGAGAGCGTGTTAATGACCCACAGGCGGACGGTTCCGGCGTCGTCGGTGGCGCCAATCCAGAGTCGAAAGGCGGTCGCGCTTGTCACGCCGAGGGTTGAGCCAGAGGAAACAACCAAGGAGGTCGCCGCCGTCACATAGCGAACGGTCACGGTCCCTGTCGTTCCGGTCGCGCTGCGGAAAAAGATTGCACATGGAGAGGACGCCGTTGGGTCGTTTCCGGCCGCGTCTTTCAGCGCAATCGTAAGCGCGCTCGCTGCCGCGCTAATTGCAAAGCCGCAATTCTGATAGCCATAGCCGGGGTCTTGAATGCAAGTCCCGCTTGACGTGATAACCGTATTTCCGCAAGTGACGCTCGTCACCGTGCCGGAGCCTCCGCCGCTCGCCGATGATGTTCCGACAAGGCGCCAGCGCGACGCATTCCCGTCATAGCGCAAGAGAACGCCGCCGGACGGAACAAGCGAAATATCGCCGCCGGTATTAAAGCGATTTGCCGCTGCCGACGACGCGCTTTGCTCTTTCAGCGTGATCGTAAATGCGCCGTTGTTTATCAGCGCCATTTCGCAACCGGATGCCGGGCCGGCGAGTCCGGTAATGTTTCTCGCGGCATTGCTGTTAATGAGAAGCGTCGTCGTCGTCGAGCAAACGACGGATGAAGGATTATAGTCGTTTTGATCGACCGTAATTTGCGCCGGCTGTGATTGCGTAGAGAATTTGACGGCGCCTTGATGATCTTCAAGGCCGGTAAAAATGCCGGCGGATACTGTCTTGTTAGTCAGTGTGTCCGTTGTCGTGCGGGCAACAACGGTATCTGTCACCGCCGGCAAAGACAGGGTATTTGAGCCGAGCGCGCCCGTCACCGGCTGCACCGTCAGCAAGCCGGAAGTCGCATTGCCCATCGTGACGGAGCCGAGCGTTCCGCTCGCGCCGAGCGTTGGTGTCGCCGTAAATGCCGGCGAAGCTCCGGCAAGAACCTGACCCGCCGCGCCCGTAATAGAGATTGCCCCGCCCGCGGAAATGGCAACGGGCGCCGTCCCCGACAATGCGCCGCCGTTTGTCGTCGTCGCGCATGTCGTACAGGTGAGCCCGCCCGTCGTTGCGGACAGGGCAAGGGGCGACGTGGCGCCGACCGCAAACGTGCCGCTTGTATTCGGCAACGTGAGCGTCGGCGTTCCGGCCGTAGCCTGCGGCGTGATTGTTGCCGTTCCCGAGGTCGTACCCGAAAATCCGAGCGTTCCCGTTGCGCCGACCGCGCCGAGCGTTGGCGTCCGCGTTGCCGTGATCGTGTTCGCCGAGCCCGAGGCGAGCATCGTCCCGGCAAGCGTCGTCGCCGGATAGGTTGCCGTCGTCCATGACGGTGCGCTATTCGCGCCAGAGGCAAGATGCTGGTTTGCCGTCGCCGTGCCCGACAAGATGGCGCCGGCTGCGGCGGTGGAGTAGAAAATTCCGCCATTCGACGCCGTGAGATTTGCATTCGTTCCGCCGGCGGAGAGCGGGAGGATATTGTAACCGATGTTTGCTCCGGCGCCGGCGCTCAAAAGTGCAAGCCCCGACGTGCCCGGAGTTAGGCAAACCCATGCGCCCGCTTGGCGCGTCAGGATAGAGCCTTGTGTCGTGCAAATTGCACGGTCAATAATCGAGGTCGGCGTTGACGGCTGCGCGATAGCCCGCGAGGCGGTAGGGTTCCCCCATACTTGACCGGCGCCGAGTTGCCCAACGCCCTGCGCGATTGCGGGCGATACAAGGGCGAGCGCAAAGAGCGCACCGAAAATTGTTCGGAGCATTTTCATCGTTCGTTTTTCCTTATGGCGATATAATCCAACGGCCTCCGGCAATTGGCGCAAGCTTAAAGCCGCCGTAATCCGAATTGATCGGTAGCGCCGACAATCCGTCAATTGTGTCGGCACCATTTGGCACGATTGTCGCGACATTAGTCGAAGCGTTGCCCGCATAGTCTTTGATGAGAATTGGCCGCCCCAAGCGTGACGATGCTGCCGGCAAATTGATGTTATGCGCTGCCGGTACTGACTTATTTACGAGCAAAAGAGTTTCGGTCGTAACGGTGTAATCGCCAGCGGCACTATCAAAAACAGGAGGCCAGCCGACCGCGGTTGCTGCCGCAAGATCAGCGAGCGACATTTTGAGCCATGTTTGATTAGGCTCGTCAAAAACGAGGACAAAATCAGTGGCGAAGGCCGACGCCTGTGGAGCTTGGGTTATTCCGAGGACGCTCGTTGAGAGTCCAAGTATCCACACGCCTAACTGTTTTATGACTGTGACAGGACCCGACGGAGACACTTGCGCCGGAAACGGAACGGGGACCTTGAGCTTGAGATTTGTCGCCGTGTAGCTCTTGAGCTTGAGCGCGACCGTCATTGCGACACCACGCCGTCAAGTACCGGAATTGAGCCGGCGATTAACTGCATTGTCTCGCCGTTGACGGCGACCGTGCAACCGACGTCGTAGGTGTCGGCTTGTAGCGGCATAAGCTCGGCGCGGCCGATTGAAAGCTGAAAAACCCCGGTATCGACGACGGCAATTTTTCCGTTGTCGCTTGTCGCGAGTATCAGGCTCGCGCCGTTGTTCGGGTTGCGAACCTCGAAAACGATGGTCGCCGCCGAGAGGTCAATAAGCTCGTCGGTATCGGCGTCGGCGACTTGAAAGGTCGCGACCCAATCTTGCCGGTTTGAAATGGGGGAGAGAGCGCCAGTAAACATGCGTTAGAGCTTCCGATAGAATGTGCCGAGGACGGTCTTTTGCACGTTGTTGTGCGCGGTATCTCCGGCATGATCTGTCAGCGTGATTCCTGTCATTGCCGGGCTGATAGACGCTGGACCGCCAATGACGCCGCCAACGGGACCGGAGCTTCCTGATTGAGCAATAGCGGTCGTTGCGTGTGTATGTCCGGGGTCATTGAGCGTAAATAGGCCAGTCGGAGCTTCCGATTTTGAAAGGACGTGGGTCGTTTCTCCGAGAACCGAGCCGGCCGTCGTCGTGCTGCCTAAAACAACCGGAACGCTCGCAAATCGGTTAGCCGCCACGTTCCCCATATCGTCGAGCCCGCCCGGAATATATCCGCGCTTGTCGGGCATCGTGATTTGCTTGTTCGCGTTCCAGTCGTCGAGCGCGGTTGCGCCGCGACCACCGACAACCGGGCATCGCGTATTGTCGTAAGTGTTCCAAAGATACTCAAAAAGCGGTTGACAGTCGGCGTTAGCGCGCTCGCTCGCGCCGCTCGTCGCCGAGCCGATTGTTCGCCCGTTGTCGCGAACCCAACCCGACCGCGTTCCCGAAACGTCGAGCCAAATCACGTCGCCGGTTTGGAATATCGTCGCCGGGTCGACGCTTGAGCCGCCACCGCCGCCGCCGGAGGCACCGACGACAAGCAAATTCAATGCGTCAATCTGAACGACGCCGGCCGCGTCCGTCACGCGACAACGAATGCTTCCGTCGGCGCAATAAAACTCGGGAACGCGGGCGGAGGCGTCAAGTGTGATCGGGTTAGGATGCGGGAGCGTTAAACCTGTGTCTTTGAACACATTTTGCGGCGTCAACGTATTCGCTTGGTAAAAATAGACTTTTCCACCGGCTAAAAGGTTGCCGTTCTTGTCGAATTGCGTCGAAAGGCTAAGGGCTGGTATTGTACCGGCCATGAGATTCACCCATGAAAAAGGCCGCGCTCTCGCGCGGCTCGCGTGGATTTTCTATTTTTCGGTTGCCCTTTACGGGCTGATTGGCCCGTTAATTTCCGCCCTGCTTTTGCTCGTCGGCGCGGCTTGCCACAGGCGCCGGGAGCAACCGCGGCGCGCTTGGAGCGGAGAGCCCGAGGACGCGCGACACGAGGGCATCGGTTCGCCTCACGCCGTCCATGACGCGCGGGCTTTTCGAGACAAGTTCGGCGACCTTGCGGATTTGCTCGGGGTCGTTGCTTGCAAGAAGCTCGCCGACGCGCCGCGCAACGCGGGCGTCGATCTGGCGCGCCCCCGCCTTCAATAGCGCGCCGGTCAAAGCGGCCGTTTCCAAATTCTGCAAAGACCAATCGCCGGAAGCCCATCCGTAGCCGACTCCGCCGGCAAGCCCGGCCTCGATTAACTGCCGCGCCGTCGACGAATTTCCGGCGACCGCGTTGCGGGTTAGCTCCATCATGCTCTCAAGCCGAATGCGTGACTCAAGGCGACGCGCGCCGTCGGGCCCGAGCGCGAGCAAAATGCGCTCTTTCGCCTGTGGCGAATTGAGAAACATTTTCGTCGCAACCGTCGATCGTTCCTTGAGCGGAACCTTGGAAATGCTTTCAAGCAGTTTCGACGCAAAGCCGTAAGCGAATGCCGTGCGCTCGGCCGGCGTCATTTTCGCGAGCGCCGAACGCGCCTCCGCGTTTGCCATTTTTGAGCTCAAAAATTCCTCTCCGGCGGTAAGCGCGTCGTCGGCTTTGAAAAAGCGCGCGGCGCCCGAGCGAGCTTGCCCAAATAGCGGCTCTTGCTTGTCGAGTTCGGCGTTTAGCTTTCGCCGCAAGCCGCCGATTGTGCGCGCTTCCGCCGAGCGACCTGCGCGGCCGGCTGCGCCTTCGGCATTGCTCAATTCGCGCTGAACGTAATCCCAAAACTGGATATTTGGATACGTCGGAATGCCCTTCGGACCTTTGTTGAACATCAACCGGCCGTCGTCTGTGACGCGGACGCCGGGATTGAAGGCGCCAAAGCCCTCGTTAATAGCGTTGTCTTTTCCCTTTGTCACCGCCGAGCGAATAGCGGAAACAACCGCGTCGCTCCCGGCGAGTTGTTCAAGCTCGGGCGACCATATCGGCCTATCTCCGGCCGCATAGGCTCGCGCATACATCGGCTTATTTGACGCTCGCGCGGCGTCCCTGATTGCCTCGTGAAGCCCACTCGCCTCGGGATTTCCGCCGACGACAAAGCGAACATCATCGGCGACGCGCTGCCCTTGGTCGAGAAAGCGCCGGCTCGTGTTTTCCTGTAGCGCATTGCGCGCCTCGGTCGACGTATTCGCTGCCGAGCGCGCAACGCCGCGAACCGTCTCTTTGCCGAGGTCGGCAACGACAAGCGGCTCGCCGGCTTGCCCGGCCATTTCGAGAGCGTTGGCAACGTCCTTAAGCGTCGTGCCCGGCCGGTCTTTTTCAAACGCCCCGGCGACGCGCCGCGCCGCTTCGGCGTCAGGATTAAGGCCGGCCTTGAACGGCCGCGCCAGCAACGCAAAGCCCTTGCCGCCGGCTTCCGCAACTGGCGCGGCAATGCCGCCGCCGATAAAGCCTTGCTCGGCGCCGGCAAGCGCGCGGCGCGCGGTGTCCTCGGCACCCTCGCCCTCTCCGGCGCCAAGGGTCGCGCCGTAGAGCCCGCCGGTTGTCGCCGCGTTGACGGCGCGCGGGATGAACCCGGCGCCCTTGGCGACACCCACGCCCGGCATTGCCGGAATCGTCGCAAGCGCGCCGGCGACCTCGCCGCCCGTATAGGCATAAGGGTGTTGCTCTTGCGCGGATTTATTTAGGGCGCGAACGCGGTCGCGTCCCGCCTGATAGGCTTTCTGCGCCTCGTCGCCGCCGAGCAATTTTTCGATTGCGATTTTCGCGCCGCCGCCGGCCGCGGCAATGAGATTTCCAAGCGGCGAGAGGCGAAGGTTGCTCGTGACCTCGCTCGGGAGCCCGGCCAAGCCGGCCTCTTTTGCGCCGGTCAATTCGTCGCCGAATCCGGCCGTAAGACCTTGCTCAAGCCCTGCAATGCCGGCGCCGCTCGCCGAGATTTGCGGACCTTGCGGCTCTACGTCGAAAGGCTTGCTCGGGTCGAATGCCGGCGGAGTAGCGGCCACCGGGCCGGCACCCTCGACCGTGAACGGCGCGCTCGGGTCAAACGTCGGCGCCGCCGGCGAGGGTTTCGATATCGTAATTTGCAGCGGGCGCCGCGCACCATCGAGCGCCGGCAGATTGACCGCCGGAAGCCCCGGAGCGTCGCCGCTACCGAATGCAATATCGGCCATTATTGCGCTCGCCCGACATAGGCAAAAGAGCCGTCGGGGTTAACCCGAAAGCGATTGCCGTTTTGAACGATCATTTGCCCCGGCTGAAATTTTGGCGCCGCGGCCGGCTTTCCCGCCTGATAGTCGTTGCCCATGACGCTTTTAATCGCCGTGTCGACGTATTTTTCAACCGGATTTGCCCGATTAAAGTCGGCGTCGGCGCCGAGAAGCGTTCCGCTTTTCGCGCGGCTTTGCAAAAATTCGTAATAGTCTTGCTGCCGCTGCGCTGCCTGTTTGAGCGACGATGCGACGAGCTTCGCGCCGAGCGGCGATTGCCCGACATTCGGCACCGAATTTGTCGCCTGTTGAACGATCATTTGCGCTTCGCGGCTTCCGAGCGTTCGCGCAAGCTCAAAGCCGAGCGTTTGCGTCTGCTTTGTGAAGTCCTCAAAGCTCGCGATTTTGCGCGGGTCGATTTGTACGTTTTTCTTTATGTCGTCGGGCAAAAACGAGGTTAGCGTGTTCCAAGCTCGCGCCGTCTTGCCGCGCGTTTCCGCCGTCGTCCCCATCCAGTCGGAGCCGAGTTCGTCAATGCTCTTGTCAATGAGCCCGAGCCGGTAGGTCGCCGCTTGCGAGGCTTTATAATCCTTGCGAGCGTCCGCGTACATTTCCGCGGTGTCTTTCGCGAGTCCCTTCTGTTGCTCGACGCGAGATTGATAATCCGACATGCTCTCGCCGGGCCGGCGGTCGGCGTAGTAATCCTTTTGCGCCGGCGTCGGCTCTAGCGCCTTTTCGATTGCCGCGGCGCGGTCGGAAAACACTTTGCCGAGCGCGGCTGTTTGCGGCGATATCGAGAGCGCCGCCGCGTACTGGCGCAAGCCCTGAATGTAAACATTCGGGTCGGTGCCCGGCGGAATGAGCCCGACGAGCGCCGGATTGTTCGCCGAGACGGCCGAGGCGTTGGCGGAGGCCGGCGCGCCGGCATTGTCGGCAAAGCGCCCCGTCAATCGCGTATAGAATTGCGCCGCCGAGAGCGGTTGCCCGTTCTGGAAAAAGAGCGATTGATTAGCCTTGACCGCGGCCGGGCTTGCGAGAGAAGTCGCCGGCGCGCTTGGATTTGCAGAAAGCCCGCGCAAGAATGCGCTCGCGCCGTCGGCGCCGAGGAAATGCGAAAGATAGAGGTTTTGACCGTTAACGTCGAAACCGGAGCCCGAGAGCTTCGCCGCGTTGTCGGCCGTCAAAGCCTGTACGGCCTTCCATTGCTGTCCGGGGTCGAGCATTCCGTTCGGCGTCAAGCCGAGTTCGGGGTGTGCCTTTGAAACGGCGTCCCATGTGCCGGGCTGAAATTGGAACAATCCACTCGCATGGCTTCCGGGCGCCGTGCTTATCGCGTTCGGGTTATTGCCCGACTCGCCATTCGCGAGCTTCGCGTAATAGCCGAGAACCGAGTTGGAAATGCCGGGAACCCCGCTCGTCGCCGGCGAGCCGGCAAGCGGAGAGGTCGCGCCGGTGTTGCCGCCCATGAGATTGATCGCGCCCGGCAAAAGCTGAAACGGCGCGCGTTGAACGCTAAGATTTCCGAGCGCGTTGGCGTTGGAAAAATCGCCCGTCTGATAGAGCCGCGTCGACATGGCGCCGTAGTCGGGCGAGCCATCGGGCAACGTCGGGACGCCATTCCTAAACGCCTGAATTGAATCAACCTGTGCTTTGTTTTTGACCGCGTTCGTATAGTCGCCAAACAGGTTTGAGAGCGGCGAAAAGTCGATTCGCGGCGGTCCCGCTGCAATGGCAAGGTCGAGGGCGTCGGCCATGTTTAAACCTCTTAAGCCGCTTTGCCGCGGAGCATGTCGAACGTCGCCGCCCGATTGCTCACGCGGTCATAGTTGACCACCTTCACGCCGCCGACCTCGACGACGGAGCGCGGGTCGACCTTTTCAACGTCTTGCGCCATGACGCCCATTCGCGGCGTCGGGTCGCCTTTGTAGCGATACGAGTAAAACGGCAAGCCGTCGGAGAGCCGGCCAATACGCTTGATATCCGTCTTAATGCGCCGGTCGGACGGCAGGAACGGAAGCGCGGAGACGGCGAGCCGCGCGCCGTTCATAATCGCGCCCCAAGCATTTGCCGATGCTCCGTTGTTCGCGAGGTCCGCGCTCGCGTTGGCGTCGCCGATTCCCGTTTGCTGTTTCCATCCGAGGTCCGCAAGCCGCGTTCCGAGGTCGTATGCCGTGCCGGCTTGCTGCCCGTACACCCCCGCCTGACCTTGCGCGCCCTGACCGGCGAGCGAGAAGAACGGCGAAAAACTCGAAAGGTATTGATTCCATCCGGTGCTGGCGAGGTCATTGCCGAATTTTTGCTCCGCCATCGCGGTATTGCCGCTTGAGAGCATTCCGCGCGCCGCGGCGCCGCGGTCGATTGCTTGCAAGCCATAATTTAGCTGCGTCTGATAACCGGGATTATTTTGGAACGCCGCGACCGCTCGCGCATTGCCGGCGGAGCCGTTTAAACCGAGCGCGTCGGAATAAGCGTCAAGGCCGCGCATTCCGTAGCCGGAAAGCTGCTGAAACGGGACTAGCGCCTGTCCGTAATAATTTTGCGCGTTGGTCGCGCCCGTATTGAGCGCGCCGCTCGCCTGATCGTAGGCCGCATTTAATCCCTTGATGCGGTCCTGCGCGGCTTGCTCGGAGTTGCGGTTGCTGAAAATATCAAAGAGGCCCATGTTAGGGAATCTCCGTCCTGATAATTCGCCAAATTCTTTCCCACGCGACTAGCCACTTGTACCACTCCGGGGTGAGCTTTCCGGTGTCCGGGTCAATCAACGGAACGTCGTAGCGCGGCATAGGCGGCGGCGGCGGGCTTGCGGTCGGCATTACGCTTGTCTCGCTTCGGCTTGCATGTCGGAGCCGGTAAAAATTACGTCAACCTCATCGGAGACGCGCAAGCGCCAGCGCCGGCCTTCCGTCTTTGTCTTTCCTGTCTTGTTCACGCGAACGGGCCGACGCAAGACCTCGGATTGTTTCCCAAGCCGGCGAAAGAGCGGCGTCGAAAAATTGTAACCGCCATCATCCGACCATGAAATTTCACATTGCGGGTCGACTTGGTTCGGCGTTCCCGTTGCAACGCCCACGCCGCGCGCAATGTTGAATGTCGCTTGCGGAACGGCGACCTCTGACGGAAAGCCCGTCGCCGGCGCGCTCTCCATGTGAAAGACAAGCGGCGAGCCGAGTTCGTTTGCAACCGCTTTCGTTATCTCGGCGAGTTTTCCGCTTTCCACGTCGCCGCAAATCCACTTGCCGAACGCCATCGTCGAATGAGTCGCCCGCCAATAGTCGCGATATGTGCCGTCCGCGGGGTTAATGCTCTTGCGCTCGTGCCACATGAGCGAGTCAAGATCATAGACCCATGTAAAAGCCGAGCATCGGGTCGCAAAACACGAGCGGCCTTCGGCGACGTAGGAAAACATTTCGATTGTGTTCGGGTCGCCGCCGGCCTCGATAAAGTCGCGAACCGCCCGGTCAACGTCTGGCGTCGAGATTTTCGTCGGCGTGAACCCATTGATCGCATAATGCGAGGCGTCGTCGCCGAGAAAAATAATCCCCTTGCCGAAACCGTCCTCGAAACCTGTAATTCCGTAAGGGCTCAAAATGCCCTTTTGAATGACGTAGGCGCGCGAGAACGGAAAGCCGGTTGCCTCGGCGGTGTCGTGATAAACCTCGATTGAGTTTTGCCCGCACAAATAAAGATCGTTGAAAAAGACACCGCGAACGAGTCCGTCGCGCTTGGCTTGCGCGCCTACCTCGTCGAGCGCGTCAATCGCCGTGTCGTTAAGCGCCGAGGCAAAGCACCGGCCGTCGCCGGTCGTGAAGAAAAAGAACCCGTCGCCGAACGTGACGCTATTCGGTTGAGGCAAGTCGGGGTCGGGATAGTCGGAAACGCTGCCCGTCGTGACAACCTTTGCGCCGTTGTCGGGGTCGACAACAACAATATCGGCCGTCGGCGATTTGTTGTTAGCCGCCCAAAACACACCCTTTGTTCCGGGGAAGGCGCCGACGGCCGTTTCGACGCCGGCGGAGTTATAACGCTTGACGGTTCCCGACCACGCCGCGAACAAATTGGAGCCGACGAGCAGTTGCCCGCGGTTGCCTGTGTTCGCCGTCGAGGCGAATTGCCGCAAACCAGGCGAGCGGCGCCAGCCGTATTTGGACGGCGCGCCTTGCGCCAAGGGTTCGGCATAAGCGTTTATCAGTCGACCGCCGCTCTCGTGCGGCCGGCGCCCCGGAGCGGAAATGACCGGCCAAGTTACCGCGACCATGCGCTAGTTGCCCGTTCGGAAATTCGGCCGAACGCCGGCCCAATTTGCGCCCTGCCGCAACACGCCGTCAGTCGATAGAAGCCGGCGCGCGGCGCGCGGGCGGGAAACCTCGCGCAAGCGGTCCTCGACATTGCTCACACTCAAAACGTCGGCCATCGGCCTTCCGTAGCCGGGCCCGACCTTGAGAACAACGTACTCGACAAGCGGCTCGAAAAACTCATCGGGTATATTGGCCGTGTCCGAGACGTTGATAATTTCGCGAGCGTTTAGCTCCGCGATGATCGTATCGACACGCGAGTTCACGTCGTTAAAATCCTCAATCTCCGCGTCTTGCCCTGCCCCGACCTCGTTTAGATCGGAGAGGACACGGTTCACGAGGTCGCGTTGCGTTTTCGCCATGCCGGGCTCTCCTATAAAAACGGCGGGAGCTTGCGCCCCCGCCGGTATTTTTTCTGTCCCTTCAACTCGCTTAGGTGCCGGAGACGCGCGTCGCGAGGTCGGGGAAAATCGCCTTGACGGTATAGAGAACGTCGAGGCGCCAGTTATCAATGTCGTTGGTGCCGTCATAGTACGGCAACAAGCGAACCGAGAGGCCCTTGTACGTCTCGCGGCCGGCCAGATTTGGCGGGATAGCCGCGGGAATTTCCATCGGCACCATGACGAGGGCAAATGCGTCGCGGTGGAACACCATATTTGACGGATAGCTGGTGTTCGCCGTGCCGAGGACCGTAATCACAGCGTTATCGGCGGGAGCCGCCGAAACGGTTTGATAGGGCCCGGTGATGATGATTGCCGGCGAAATGTTCGCCGTCAGGTTGCCCGCGCCGTCCGAGGAAACGTCCGCGTTCACAACAAACTGTTGCAAATACGGCATGACCTGTTTGTTGACCGGGTTCACCGCAAACACGTTCGCAATGGTGAACACGTCGCCTTGCTTGAGGCGAGACGCCGCCGCCGCGGTCCAGCCGTCGGTAATCAGGCTTTGCGCGTTGGTGCCGTCATAGGTGACGTTTTGGTTTGCGCCGTTGATAAGCGGCGCGCCGCCGAGTGGGCCGACCGTGTGATTGCGGACGGCTTGCGTCTCGTAGAGGTCGACGCCGCCGACCATCGGGAGCTTCGCTTGCGTGATTGCCGGCTTTGCAACGTCGGTCACAAATGCGCCGGTAAACGAGCCGAGCAAGCCCCACTTATCCGCGGGCGAGAGCGTACCGATTCGGTCGGAAGGAACCGCCATTTCCGTCAAACGCTGCGGAGCTTTTCCGAAATCGGAGAAAGCGTCGATTGTCTGACCGGGCGTTCCGACCCAATTCCAAACGCTCTTGTAGAGCCCTTGCAGGTCGCTTTCGATTTGGTTCGCAATGGTAATCATCGCGCCCTTGAGGAAGCGGTCGGAAAACTCCGAAACCTTCAACGTCATGTCTGACGATGAAAATTGCAGATCGACGCCGCCTTGAGTCGAGACGGTGACGGTCAAGGTCTTTTCCGTCGAGTCCTGCGGCGAGGCCACAGCGCCCGAGCGGAACGTGTATTTGGCCGGCTTGCGGATTTGCACCGAGCCGCCCTTTTTGTAGCCGTTGACCGGCTTTGCAATCTCGTCCTCATAGGCTCGGTTTACGAGCTTTCCCATGACGAGATTGTTGTCGAGCCTCATCAATGCTTCTTTAGCAATGACGCTCGGCGTCAGAATGGCGTTATTGACCATTTTATTTCAGCCTTTCATTGCGGAGCGGCGCGAACGCCGCCCCACGTCTTGCGCGTAGAAAGTTATTGGATCGCGCCCGATTCCCGAGCCTTGATGTATTCGTCCATCGGCATCGTTGACGGGTCGATTTCTTTCGTGGCGCCGCCTGTTCCGCCCTTCGGCGATTTGAGCGGCGCTTCCGCGCGGGTAACTTTTTTCGCTTGTGGACCGCGAATGCGCGCCTCAAGCCGGCCGATTTCTTTCGCGGCCTCAAGCGGCGACATGCGGTTAAGGGCGTCAACCTTGCCCGGGTTTTTCGCCAGGTGGTACGCAATGAGCGGACCTTTGGCGGAGTCGAGGATTTGGTCGAGAACGTCGTCGCGAATTTGCTGTCCGCGCGCTTCGGCCATAACGTCGTCGAAGTCCGGGATTCGGTCTTTGACGGTTTCCAGCCGGTCGTTATACGCGGAGAGCTTTACGCGAGTAGCCCGTTCAGCGTCCGCGTCCGATTGCTCTTTCGCGACGCGCTGATTTTCTTCCCGAATGGCTTTGCGAACACGGTAGTCCTGCATCGCCGCCTCAAAGGCAAGGTAATCGTTCGGGAAGTCCGATTCCTTGGGAGCTACAAGATCATCGTCGCCGGAAGCGGCCGGAGCGCGTCGCGCCCCATGCGTCACAGCATCGCGGAGTTCGCGATTCTCTTGTTCAACCCGAGCAAGTCGCGCCCTCAATCGAGCGGAGCCGGAGCGTCGCCGCGGCCGTCCCTCGCCCTCTTGTTCGCCTTGCTCGCCTTCGTCCTCGCCCTCGTCGTCGCCGATAACAATTTCGTCCTCGTCGTCGTCCGCGAGCGTGACGTAATCTTTCGTTGCGCCTTCCTGTTGCTGTTGCTGCTGGCCTTTGCCGTCGGAGCCCGCGCCAGCGTCCGCGCCGGCCCTTGCTCCCTCTGCACTACCAGCGCCGGCGCCCGAGCCGTCCTCGGCCATGCGCGCAACACCGGAAAGCAGATATTTTTTAAGCAAGTCCATTTTTTGCCTCAATAAAAAAGGCGACGCGCGAAGCGTCGCCGACTATCGCCGCGCCAGCCGCCGAACGCGGCCGGCATCATGCGAACACTTAGGCCGGTGGTTGATCGCCAGCCGAACCGCTACCGGCGGCGGAGCCGCCTAAAATCTCGTCGAGCATCCCCCTTTGATGCGCGAGTTCATTCACAAGCTGGCGCAAAACGTGATGCGTCCCGTCAAGCTGCCCGCCATGCCCGGCCGCTTCGGCTTGTTTGACCTTTAGCTCGATCTCTTTAATCGCCTTGTCGAGCGCGCGAATCTGCACGTTGAGCGCCGCGGTTTGCGCTTTCGCTCCGGCTTCGGCGACGCTCGCATGTTGCTCGGCAATTTCAGCCGGCGACGGCGGAGGCGGCGGCGGAGGTCCCGGCGGCATCGGTGGCGCGCCGGGAGGCATTCCGGGCATTCCCGGCGGCAAGCCGGGAGGCATTCCGGGAGGCATTCCGGGCGGAGCGCCGGGGACGTTCGGCCGCGGGATTTCGCCGACGTGCTGCTTTTTCGCGGCAATCATCGCCTGAATCGGCGGCGGCAAAACCGCCTGAATGCGGTCGGCAATTTCCGAGGCTTGCGGCCAATCCTGCGCGCGAGCGTAGAGGTCGAGAACAAGCGGGGCAACGCCGGGCGCCGACTTGATAAAGTCAGCAATACCGTCGGCGGCTTGCTGGCGCTTGGTGGAGTAGCTCGGGCCCATTTCGATGATGATTCCGTAAGAGCCTACGGTCACATCGTTGAGGATTTTCGGCGCCTTGTTTTTCTGCGGCGCAATTCCCTCGTCGTCCTCGTCCATATCGAGCCCGGAATTGTCCGTTGGCTCGGGCGCCGCGCCAGCCGAAACCGGCGCCTCGTCGTCGTCGCCCTCGTCGGCGAGGTACGGCGTCGCCATGCCTTTGTTGATCGTGACGGTTTCCGCGCGATTGTCCTCGTGGACAATCTGCACGTCGCGTTCGGTGTCATAAACGTGCGGAATGAGGTCGACGATAATCCGGCCGGTGTGCCGGATTGCGAGTGAAAAGTTGTCCATATAGGCGACGTTGCCAACATCGCTCTCGTTCTGGCGCGCCTTGATCGCAACGCCGCTCGTCTCGTTCGACCGCGCGCCGAGCCCGGCGTCGTAAATGCCGATTGACGATTTGATATCGGAGAGCGCGTTTGCTCCAAGCTCCGTCAGGCCGGAATTTGCTTGCGGTCCCGGTTGCCGCTGTGGCGGAGCATTTCCGTTTCGCGCGTCGGGCGTATAGCGCAAGTAGGGATGATTTTTCGTGTTCGCCGTGTTCCAGTCGGCTTCGTGTTCCTCGAAATTTTTATCGGTGCCGACGAATGGCGACTTAGGCACGAGCGCGGCAAACTCGGCTTGCTGTGTGCGAACGAAATTGAACAGCCGTTGCGCGTCTTTTCCGACGCGGATTGCGCCGCGCCGAACGATGCGCCGGCCGATGCGAATTTCCTCGCCGATAAGCGGCACAATCGGAATGTACCGCCCGGCCCACTCTTTCGGTTCCTCTAGGACATGCCCGAGCGTGATAAGCGAGCGGTAAACCTTATGACCGTCTTTGTCCTCGATGCGCTCGACCTGATTTTGTGCCTTGTACGCGGAAATTTCCTCGTCGCTCTTGCCGGTCAAGTCGTGAACGCTGCCGTCGCTCAAGAGCGCGAGCTTGCGCTTTGCCGGCCGGCGCTCCCAATACTCGGCGACGCGAACGCGGTCTTTGTCCGTCCAATAGGCTTGAAAGCGGCGGTCGTAGCTCGCGAAGTCTGAAACCGGAACGTCGGGATATTTTTTTTCAAACTTGCGCCGGCTCATGTCGACCGGCACAAAACACCATTCCGCGTCCTCGCGCGTCGGCAAAATCGAGTCGGTATCCCACAGAATCGAAACCGCGTCGTCGATTGCGACAATGCGAATCTCTTGGTTAAACGTCGTTTCCTCGGCGTATTCGGTTGTGACCCGCCAAGCGCCGGAGCCGCACGATACCTGTTGATCGCCGCCGAGCGCGTAGGCAACGCGCGCCTCGGAGCGGTTTTCGATATAGCGAATCATGCCCGAGATAAGCTCGGCGACGACGGGCTTTGCCTGTCCGTCGGCCGGCGTCGCCTTTATCGAGGGCTTCATAAGCCGCATGTCGCCGGCAATCTGGCGAACGAATTGCGAGAGAACCGGGAATGTCAGAATGGGCCGGCCCTCGGCTGCGCGCTCTTTCTGCGCCCAATCCGGCCATTGCTTGCCGCCCAAAAATTCAAGGTCCTCGTAAGCCTCGGCGATATTGTCTTTCTCGCGCTGATAAGCCTCGTCCGCGCGCTCCATCGCCTCGTGAATAAAATCGTTGTCGAATTTTTTGCTCGGCTTTTTCTCGCTCGTCTCATCGGGGAGCTTTTCAGCCTTGAGCGACGCGCGGCCAGGACGCTTGCGCTTTGGCGGAGCTTTTTCCGCTTCGTCGACCGTGTTTTTCAGCGAGCGAGGCGCCATGCGTTAACCCATCCATGCGCCTTCCGGCGCGTTTGTCCGCGAGCGCGGCTTTGCTTTCGGCTCGTGTTCTGCAAAGCGGAGCATCATTAAGCCGACGCGCGACGAGGAAAGAATGTCGTCGCGTTCTTTGACGATGATTCCTTTTTCGCGGTGATAGAGCCGCTTTTCGGAAAACCACTCGCCGAGATTGCGAAAGACCTTCCAGCGCCCGGTTTGCATCCGGGTTAGCATTTCAATTACGCCGGCCTCGGTCCCGAATCCGCCTTCCTCGTGCGTGGCGTGTTCGGGGAGCATGTTTAAACCCTGCTTGCGGTAAAGCTCGGCGAGTTGATCGCCGGAGCCTTTGTCGTGCTGCAAGCCGTCATGCGGCCACGCGCACGGAATCCACTCGCCCCAAGGTTTGACCGCTGCCGCGTGAATGATCGGCGTCGCCTGTGACTCGCGATAGCAAGCCGTCACATAAATAACGTCCGCTTCCGAATCGTGCGCGAGCGACGAGGCGCCGAAAGGATGGTCCCAACCGAAGTCGAGCCCGTTAATTCGCCGGTAGTGCGCCGGTATCTTGAACGGGTCGCAAGCAATAGCCTCGTCGTCGACCGGAAACACGAGGCCGGAGCCGGCGGCGGGCTCTCCGTACAAGCGAGGTCCGCGCTCGTGTTTCGGAGTTCGCTCGATAATTATTTGACGTTGCTCTGGCGACAAATGCTCGGCGTCGTCAATCGTCATGGTAACGACGCCCTTGCTCATTCCCCACCCCGTGCGCGAAGCGCCCGAATGATTTCGTCGCGTTCGTTTTTGTCCACCCTGATTAACCACCACTCCTGCGGTCCAAGAGCCGCAATATGCGGTGGAGTTCGTTCTGTCGGGATGAACGCTCCCGCGTGCTGTTCATTCTCTATCCGGTCAGCCAATTTAGACATTTCTCAATCCTCTCCGCGTCGTGGCATAAGTGATTGGGTATGGTTGGTCAGGTCGTAAACAGTCGCAATGACGCAAGCCGCGATCAGCATCCAGAAAAAGAGATTCCCTGATAGGCAGTTTGGCCCGATTGCGATTTTTTCCACTCCGCCCATGCGGCGTCGCGGTCTTTGGCGAGCTTGAACCAATCCCGCTCATTCCGCATTTGATTTCGTAACCGGGTCGCGGTCGCTTGCGAGCGCATTCATTATCTCGTCAATTTCGCGCGTCCGAATTTCGGCGAGCTTCGGGTCGCGAGCGCCGGTTATTCTTTCGTAAGCCTCGCGAACCGGCGCGCTTTGTTCGGAAATTGGCTTTGACCAATCTAAGAAACGCTCGGGGTCGGCGAGAATGTTTACCTCATACATGCGACCGGGCCGCTCTAATGTCGCGTTGCCTGATTTCACAGCCTTGAGCGCGTCAACGATTGATTGAATACCGCCAGCATTCCAATGACCCTCGCGCTTCATTTCCGCAGCGCGACGCGAAAAATCCTCAATAACGGAATCGAGCCCGCCGGCGCCGCCCGGAGCGCCGACCACGATCGAGGCAAGATCGGTTGCGCGGTCGACCATACCCAATCACTTATGCCACGACGCGGAGAGGATTGAGAAATGTAATCGGTCGCGACGCGCCCTGCATAAACGTCGCCCGGAAGCGCCAGCGCCGAGAGCGCCGTCATGCCGAGCCGAACCGGCCAAGTGTCGCGCCATGTGAACGCCGGCTTGCCCGAGAGGTCGGCAAAGTCGGCCATTATGCTGCCCGCGCCTTGTTAATCGAGCCCGGCGGTCGCCCGGCTTTCGGCCGCGCCTCAAGTGCCTCGACGCGAGCGGCAAGCATGGCCGCGTGAGCCGAAACGACGGCGAGCAATTTCCAAATGCGCGCGGTGTCTTTCGGTGTGACAGGCCCCGTTTGCGAAACCGATTCCGCGCGAGCGCGGTTTGCAAGGTCTGTAAGCTCGACCGAGGTCATGTGCGCTCCGATACAAAATCGACCGCCGGCAACGCCGCGTTATCGCTAGTGCAACTTGGGCAACCGCATTCGTCGCTTACCGGCTGTGCTGCAAAAACCTCGCCGGCATTTGCAAGCAACGCCTCGCCCGTCTCCGTCGCCGGCTCAACCTTGACCGCTTGAACGGGACGGGCCCGCACGGTCGCCTCAAGCGCCTCTAGGAGCTTGCGCGCAAAGTACGGGTTTTTGTTTCCCGCAACCGCCGCGAGCGAAAGAAACAAATCGGCCGGCGTCACGCCGCGGATTGCTGCCATACCGAGAATTTGTGCCGCATATTGCGCGGCCTTGCGTTCATTCCGAATGCGGAACGATTCCGTTGACGGATTTTCGGTCATTGAACACCCTAAACTTGCGGGTGGCCGAGCGGATTTGAACCGCCAGCCTCGCGGGCCGATTGCTCGGCTGCACGCGCTCTACCCTTGAGCTACGGCCACCCTGCCGACGCCTATTTCGGCGCCGGAGTGAAATCGACGTAATACGCCTCACCGAGAGAAAATTTGTCGATAGCGTCCGGGTTCGTGATCGTCAGCGCAATCGTGCCTTGCGGCGTGTATTTGGAAAACGACTTGTTTTCCTCACCGTTGCCGTAGCTCCCGAACACCGGAGCAAGTTTAACCTCGGCGCAAGGGTCGGTCCCGGTTCCGTGAAAGTGCTGGATAGAGGTCACAAAGAATTTTGCGCGTACCATTTTTTTTCGCCTTTCTTGTTGGCCGGTCATTGCCGGCATTTTTGTTTATGGCCCCGTCGATAGCTTTGGACGGCACAGATGCGGCGCATTCGCGCCGGAGCGAGCCCGCAAGCTACCTTTCAAAGATCGGCCGAACCGGGAGCCGCTTACCCGACCGAGGAGTCGCCCGCTCTCATCAAGCCGCTAAAACCGAAAACCCCATGCCGTCGCTTGCGCGTTGGTATTGCCGGCGCCAAAGCTCGGCGCCGAGACGGCTATCGCTGTGTTCGCCGCATTCGCGGGGAGACAAACAGGAAAATTCACGATTAGCGGATTGATAGAAACCGTCGCGCCGGCCGGAATGACAAGCGCAAAAGACATAGCGCCGCCGGCAAGGTTTGACACCGTGACGCTGATAATCGACGCGGCCGTTGCGCCGGCGCCAGTGATCGCAAACCCGCAAATGTAATTCGTGAGGTCGACCGCCGCCGCAAGCGTCGCGGTCGCCGCGGAAGCGGCAACGTTGCCAGACGAATTGTTAATGATCGAAATTGGCCGCGACGTTGGCACCGGGAATTGCTGCGCGGAAGCGCCGACAATCCCCGCGAGCGCAAGAACGCCGACGAGCAAGAGCCGTTTAAACATTGTTCCCTCTCTTTCAGAAACCGGGACAGTCCTTGAAGCTCAAAACGACTTCGGACATGCCCTTAAGCGGAGTGAATGTCAGAAACACGATGCCGCCGGTCGCGTTGGTGCGCGTAATGCCCTCGCCGTAGATATCGCTCGACGGTTCCTCGTCAAACCAAACAAAGTCGAGCGTTTCGACTTGGAAGGCTTGCCGGCCTTGAACGTAGCTCTTGAGCCCGAGCGTTGAGAGCCCGTCGTAAATTCCGTTTGTGTAGTGGCGAACGACAAGGCTCGAGATTGCATCGGGTACGCCGTGACGGAGCGACCAATCGTAAATTTCCGCGCCGGGGATAATTCCGGTTCCCCACTTTTCGCGAACGCGCGGCTCGCCGAGCAAGATGCGCTGAATGCCGTCGCGCGTGTCCTCGTAACCATCCGACGCCGCCCACGCTCTTACCGGCCTATTCCATCGCCGGCCCGACCACCATTCGGGATAGAGCCCGGTCAGATGCGCGGCCGTCTCAAAACCGCCGCCGTAAGTTTTGCCGACTTGGTTTGCCGCCTTAAAAAGCCGCTCGTCGTGCACGGCGCCCTGTGCGTGAAACGCGGCTTGCTTTGCATACGGGCGATAGCGGAAAAAGCTAGTTCGGTCGTGGCGGCGTTGTAGCTCGCTCGTCACCGAGGCCAATTCCCGCAATAGACGGGATATCGACTCCGAGCCTTGCGAGTTGGTCGACGATTGCGGAGGCGGTACGGCGGAGTTCATCGTCGCTCTTGTCGGCGTGTTCCACAGTCACAAGACGGCGCTCGACAAAGAGGCCTAAGTGTTTGCCGAGCAATTCGAGAGCGCGGTTTGCGCTTTTCCCGTCGAAACGAAACTCGCCGGTCGGCTTGCCTTCCGGGTCAAGAACCGGCTCGGCTTGCATACACCGCTCGACGATTGCCATTAGCCGCTCAAGTATCCATTGCTTGTCGAGCGCGAGCGTATCGACGGCCTTTGCAAACGCCTGTTGCTCTACGTTTGCCTCTTGTAGCTGCAATTCGGCTACACGTTTGCAAATGTAGTCTTTTCGATTCAGCTTCGACGCGCTTGCTCTCGTGCCGGTCGCACTCGGGTCTTTCCCGTAAATTTCCGCGTAACAGGCGGTAGCGTTGCCGGCGTGTTCGCCTTTAACGTAGGCTTGGCAATAAGCCTCTTGTTTCGAGTTTTTGAGCGTTGGCATGTGAAGCCGTTAAGCGATGGTGACGCCGAGGGCAAAGCCGGCCACGAGCCCAACGGCGAGGATGGTTCCGGCGAGCGGCGAAATGCAGGAAGCCGCATAGACGAGGGCAATCGCTAGGGCGCCGCCGACGACGGTTCGCATTGCTCTACCCTTTCCAGCCGAAAGACGGCGCTCCAAGGATTGCCGCCGGCCAAGCCGATAAAAACGTAGTGCTTGCCGTCGGGAGCCTTCGGGCGATGCGCGTACCATAGGCCGTCAGGGCTCACAGATACCGGCACCATGACCTCGACGGGCGGACTACAGCCGGCGCCCGAGCGCGGCAAGCGGCACCATGCGAGGCTTTCGCCCCTTGCCCTCGCCGAGCTTGGCGCGAGCCTTGCGTTTAATTTCCGCCTCTCGCTCCGGCGAGATATTGCCGGCGCGCTCCGAGCGCGTGGCTCCCGAGATTGCCAGGCGAGCGTGTGTTTTGTCGTTGATCGGGAAAGACCTGTTCGGCCCGGCAAAGTCTCGGGCCGGGAGTTGCTTGCGAGCGAGCGAGCTTAGTCGAGCCATGTTCCGACCTCCGAAATTTGGAGCCCTCCCGGCGAGAGGCGCCGGACCTCTCTAAGCCGGGAGAGCTAAACGCGCGGGGATGAAACGCGCGTTATTCGGCCTCGGGCGCCTTGCCCTTGGCGTTCTTTGGTTCCGGCGCGGCTTTTGCCTTGTCCGGGTGATCGTGCCAGCCGTCGGGCAATTTTCCGCCCGCGGGGATATTGAAAATCTGCGGTTCCTCGGTGGCGTGATAGCCATACGTCGGAACCAATTTTGCTTCCTTTTCACTCATAGCGTCGGCTCCTATAAAAAAACCCGGCACGAGGCCGGGCGTTTAATTCTGCGGAGCGTAAAAAGCCCTGCGGGTGAAGCTCAACCGCTCCGTCGGCAGAAACGAATCACGCGCTCAAAATAATTATTCGACCGGGCGAACCCATGCAAGCGGAATCGTCACGCAAACATCACCGCCGAGCAAGTTAAGCAACATTTCCACACGCTTTTTAGGCAACGCCACCTTGAGCTTGCCGACAAAATCCGCAAACGGGCCCTCGGTTATCCGAATTTCGTCGCCGGGCTCCAACTTGGCGACCGCTTTCGTCTCGTCGAAGCATCCAACCTCGATTTCACCGCGTAATTTTTCAACGAGGCCAGCCGGGAGCCGGCTTGGAATGCCGTTATTCATAACCAAACACTCGATTCCGTCGGTTTCTTTGATCGGGGTCCACGGCATAAGGTTAGGGTCGAAGCCGACAAACAGGTATCGGCCGAACAACGGCCGCTCTCTTTCACTTTTCCGGCGCGCATGGCGAACCCATACTTTTTCGCGCGGCAAAAAGACCTCGTAACCCTTCGATCTAAGGCCCATTTCCGCGCGAAATTCGCATTTGATGTTCGTCCGCGCGACGTACCAGCCGACCCCCGCCGGCCAGCAAATCGGGTAAAGCGGCTCGCCGGAGACGGCGCCGCGGGCGTTGATATTCATACTGCACCCTTTTTAAGAAAACTCGTCTCGCCCGACCATCGAAACCAACGGCCGTCGCTCGTCGCCTCGGGCTCGTCGCCCTTGGCCTCCCGGTAGTCTTGCGCGTAAGCCTCAAACTCTGGCGTTCCGCGCCTGAAATAAACGAATTGCTTGTCAGCCGAGATTGCGCCGTGTCGTGGTGATCGAGCCTTCACTGTTTCACGTGGAACCTCTTTTATTAATTCCTTACTTTGTGAAGGTGATTGTGAAGGTGATTGTGAAGGTGTGTGCACTTGTTCTGCATTTGCAGAACTATTGCTATGCTTTTGTTTTGCCGCATTGGCGCGCTTTGTTGAAATATCGGCCGCTTTCGCAAGTTCCTTTTCTATTCGGGGATGAATCCAACCGTTTTCAAAAAATTCGGCGAGCGTGTCGCGGTTGTCAGCCCAATCGGCCAAATCCATGCGAGCGATTTGCATAAGTTTTTGTTCGTCGTTTGGTAGTGCACCCCGCTTCCAATAGCTGAGCAAAAGCAGAACATATGCACCGTGCTGAATCGTAGTCAGGTGTGCCGTGTCGGCGAGGTAGTCGGCGACGTAGAATGGCATCCAAGGGCGCGCCATTGCTACACCGTAAAGCTATCGAGGTAGCGGACGACGGCGGCAGTGTCGGCGGCAAACCATTCGGAGCCGACCGCATTAAAAAAGCGATGGCACGATTTTTCGACCCGGAGGCATTCGGAGCGCGGCCCTTCGTACACCGCCGCAAAGTGCAGCGGGCGCGGGTTTCCGGTTTGTAACGAGCAAAGCCGGCGAGCCGGATGCACGGCGACTCCAACCTTTATATTGCGCGTTCCAGATTCTTGAACGACGTAAACGGTACAAGCAAACGTCGAAACCTCATTAATGACAGGCAAAAGGCTTGTTTTGATCGGCGTAAGCACGGCGCGGCCGTCCTTTCGATAGAGCTTAACGGTACGCGGCGGATTACTTATCGCGGCGGAGCCAATGCGCCGAGGGCGAGCCCTCGTGCTTGTGGTCCCAAACGAGCCAAACAAAATCCTGTTGCCCGCCGCCCGGCTTTTCGCCGCGGGTAATGACATGACCGGGCGGCATGGACGGCCGCGGCGTCAGGAAATAGATTCGGGCGAGCGGTGTATGCTTGAGCCAGCGCGCGGCCGGCAAGCGGCGGAGCAACCAAATCAGCGCGACCTTGCCCGACGTGAGGCTGAGAGCCCGGAGAGCGTATTGCTCGAAAACGTCAAACGGCGGGTTACTCACGATGTTGGCAACGCGCGTCGTTTGCTTGAAAAAGTCGGCGACGCCGCGAAGCTCGGGAAAGCCGCGGTCGACAATATCGGTCCCGAACGCCGGGAGCCCGGCCGAAAGCGCGGCGAGGACGACACGGCCAAATCCACAGGACGGGTCTTGAATGGTGCCGTCGAAGCTCTCAACGTCAAAGAGCCGTTGCGAACACCATTGGGGCTCGACGTAATGCTCAAATTGCTCGCGCTTCCACTTGTGCGCGTCGACGGCCTTTTCGATTGCGTCGCTCATTTCGCCGCCTCAATCATTTTGCGAATTTCCGGCTCGTGCTTTTCCATAAATGCGAGCGTGTTCGCGGCGGCATTGAGCGCCGGGTAATAGCTCCGCGCGTGGTCAAGCTCGTGCGCGGGGCGCCGGCCGCGCTCGACAAGGCCGGTTAGATTTTCGATATGCCCGCGCAAATTCGCCGACGCGAGCGCGACGGCTTCCGCTTGCGCGTGGAGTGACGGCTTGCTCACGCGGCCTCGCCCCCGGCGAGGATCGCCGCAACGTCAAGCTCGGCCTTTGTCCGCCGCCTTTGATTTTTTCTTTGTCCCGATTTGCACAGCCGCCAGCGGGCGAGCGCCGGGTAGTCCTCGGCGCTTACAAGCGTCTCGTGTTGCTCGCGAGCGCCGAGGGATAGAACGACCTCGCCCGGTCCCGGCTCTCTCACCCGAAAACCTCATTTGCGATTGAGAGCGCGGCGTTGGCCCATTCGATTGCCGGCGCCGCCGTTGTGAGGCTGTCCGGGAGCCGGTCAATGACCGGCTTCATCTTGCGGCAAGCATGTAAGACCGTCGTATGGTCGCGATCGCCGAAGCGCCGGCCGATTTCCGGCAAGCTCCTAAGCGTCAAATGCTTCACAAGCGCCATTGCGATTTGACGCGGGCGAACAATGTTCGCGGTACGGCGCGACGAGAAAATGTCGCGACGACTGACGCCGCTCGCCTCGGATACGGCGCGAACAATGTCGTCGATTTTGTAAACTGCACGGTACTCGGCGGAGTTTTTCCATTCGTAATGGACGAGCCTTGCCACCGCGCTAAGCTCGGCAAAGCGCGTCACCGAATGCAGCAAAATAATTTTGTCGAGCGAGCGAAGGGCGGCGACAAGCGTTGCGTCGATTATCCCGAAATGCTCGCAAACGACCTCGCGCGGCAATACAAGCCGGCGAACGCAAAGCGCGGCGGAAAATTGGAGCGCCGCGGTCGTTGTCTTGTCGCCGAGCGTTTGCAGCATCGCGTCGACCGTGACCTCGAATGCCTCGGCGACGGCTTTAGCGGTTCGGTCAATTTCCGGGCGGATATGCTCAAGGTCGGGCGGAAGCTCCGCGCAAGGCTCCCGAGGCGGGAGCGGTTGCGGTGCGGCGGGCGGCGGTGAAAAAATTGTCGGCTTGTAGCTCTCTTGTCGTCTCCGGGTCGACGCAATCGCGGCTCGCATTACGTCGGCGGCGGTTTGGCAATGGTCGGGCGCGGTAGAGACGTGCGGCATTTCATCCCCCTTTCGGTACAAAGCGACGACGGCCGACCGAGACGACGGCCGACGACGCAACAAAAAGCGCGACCCGAATGGCCGCGCTTTAACGCTTCACGAGTTCGACAATGACCGCCGCAATGACAACAGCCGGCGGCTCAAACTCCCCAGATAACCAACGCTTTGCCGTTCGCTCGTCCTTTCCGGCGATACACGCGACATGCGCCGCGGTTTTTTCCGGCCAAAGAACGCGCGCAACAGCGCCAAATTTTGAAGGAGGGACAATTTTGTCCGTCTCGGGCGAAAAACGTCCCTGCAATTCGCTGGCGACGATGCCCGGATTCCCGAATGGTGTACGCATGACGAGCCACCCCTACGTTGAACGTCGCAATAATTCATGCGGCGACCTCCGCCGTTGCCGCGTAACGGAACGCCTTTCGTCCGCTTTTGTTTGTGTGTTGCTCGCTCGTGCGAATGACGAGGCCCGCGCTTTCAAGCTCGGCGAGCCGGCGATTGACGCGAACGTGATTGCCCCATGCGAGCGCGTCGGAGATTTCCTCCGCCGCCATTGCTCGCCCGGCACAGCGCAGCGAGCGGAGAATGTCGGAATGATCGCCGGCGCGAAAACGTGCTGCCGCCTTGCCCGCGGCTTTCGAGGTCGCCGGGTCGGAGGCGCGCCACGCTTGCGGGTCGAGGCGGCTCATGCGGCGACCTCGAAAAGATCGGGGCGCAATTCCGCTCGCGAAACCGCGCCCTCTAGGGCGCGCTCGATTGCGACCGCCATTTCGGCGCTCGCCCGGCCGCGGTGTTTTGCACGATGGATTGCGACTTGCGAAAAGCCCGTCAATTTGCCGAGTTTTGCCTCCGAGCCGGCCAGCTTGATTGCGCGCACGAGCGGCGAAAGCTGCTTTTTCGGGGGGGCAGTTCGTTTCATAACTTTTCGATAACATACGTTATCGAAAAAGCAAGCACTAAAGTTATTGAGCGCCGGAGCCCACGCGCGGCTAGAATTTGCGCGCCGGGCTGTTTTTGAGGGGATGCCGGTTAATGAAAGAGAGTGTCGGCGAGCGCGTAAAGGCGCTTCGCGTGGCGCGAGGCTGGTCGCAAGCCCAACTCGCAAAGGCGTCCGGCGTCTCACAGCCGGCAATCAAAAAAATCGAAGGCGGGCAGACGGTGAAAAGCCGTTTCCTGCCCGATATCGCCCGCGCGCTCGGTTGCGATTTAGCCGAAATTGAAGGGTTGCAGCAACGCGCCGTTAACCGAGGAACCACAACCACCGGGAGAACTGTGCAAAGGTCCGCTTTTGCTACTTTACTCGGCGACGCCGATTTGGCGGTATTTAGTTCCACCGAAGCCGGGGGCGGCGCCATCATCCTCTCATCGGAGCCGATAGATTATGTCCGAAGGCCGGCGCCCTTGCAGAACGTAAAAGACGGCTACGGAATCATCGTAACGGGTGATTCGATGCTGCCCGAGTTCCGGCCGGGCGACACCGCGCTTGTTCACCCGCATTTGCCGCCGATTGCCGGCGAGGCTTGCGTTTTCTACAGCGAGGACGCGGGCGCAACGGTCAAGGCAACGATTAAGATTTTCAACCGCGCCAGCGAGAGCCATTGGCACGTCGAGCAATGGAATCCGCCTAAAAAATTCACCCTGTCCCGCTCGGAGTGGCAAAAGTGCCATCGCGTCGTCGGCAAGTATTCCCGGCGCTAGGCGGCTAACCTCTACCCTAAGTTGTTGCAATCCATGAGCTTTTTACGTCGATCGGTTTCCGGTTATTCACATAACAAAGGTTATTGACAAGGCGATAACGTAGGTTATTATCGCAATCCTCAAAGCAACGGGGGTTGCAAATGAACGCTCTCACGATTGACGCCACGATAAGCTCAAGCATGGCACGGCAACGCTGGCTTGAGGCCGGCGTGTCCGCTCTCCGCTCGCGCTTCGCCTACAAAGGTTTTGGCGTGCCGGCTAACGTGCGTGTTTCCATCGGTTGGCCGCGCGGCTCGCATGGTCGCGGTCGCGCTATCGGACAATGCTGGTACGCCGAAGGCTCAAGCGACAAGCACCACGAGATTTTTATTTCGCCGGAGCTTGGCGGCAAGCGCATGAGCGTGAAAATTCTCGGTGTCCTCGCTCACGAAAGGCGCATTCGGTCGCTGGCCCAAAGGCGGGGCACAAGGCGCCGTTTAAACGAGTTGCCATTGCGGTCGGCCTCGTCGGGCAAATGACCGCGACCGAGGAAGGCCCCGAGTTTATCGAGTGGGCCAAGCGCCACATTAAAACCGTCGGCGAGTATCCGGCCGGAACCTTGAACGACGCCCGGCGGAAAAAACAATCGACGCGCCTCCTAAAGTGTGAATGCGGCGAGTGCGGTTACACCGTGCGCGTCACCCGCAAATGGCTTGAAGCGGTCGGCGCGCCACATTGCCCACAAGACGGCGAAATGGAGGTTGCGTAAATGACCGCTCTTATCAAAAAGCTCGAAAGTATCCGCGACGAGTACGCGCACGAGCGCAACGCCTATCTCGCGCCGCCGCGCGGGGAAGCAAACCGTTACGCGCTCCTGCGCGACCGCGCGCAAGAGAAAGTCGACGCGCTCAATCTGGCGATTTGCCTTTTGCACGGCGGCGCCAATTCGGAGGCCGCGTGATGAAAACTAAAACCATAACCGTCGCACATGGCATTCCGTCAAAAGATCACGTCGGCGTTTACGATTACCGCGTTGAAAAAGTGACGGATAGCGTTGAATTTCATCCCCGCCAAATCCTCACGAAAAAGCAGGTCGACGAGCTTTGTTCGGCTACGGGATGGAAAGTGACCGTCATAGCGTTAGAGGCCGCGTGAAATGTCTCCGCTCCGCTGCCTTCTCGTCGCAATCATTCTCGGCGCCGCGTTCGCCGGCGTCATGCAAACGCAAACCGTGGTCGGATGGTGAACATGAACACGTTTCAAGCCGGAGAAACGAAAGCGGGACCGGACGGGACTCCTAGGCTCTCGGTTCGGGATGGCGACGGCCAAAACCGAGCGCCCGCTTTCGACTGGATTGAGTCCGCGCGCCGGCGGTTCGCCGAGCGGTACGCCGAGGAAATGGGATGGAAACAATGAACATCGTAACGACCTATGACCCGCCGCCGATTCCGACGCGCTCTTGTGACTGGCGCGCGATGTGGGATGGCTACGAGCCGGGCGACGCTATCGGGTTTGGCCGGCGGGAAATCGACGCCGTTGCCGACTTGATAGACCAAACGCCCGACGTGCCGTTAGACGCAATCATTCCCTACGGACAAAGCGGGCGAGCAATCCAACGCGACAAGCAACGCCGCCTTATGCGCGGGCTCGCGTTAGCCGCTCCGCTCTCAATCGTCGCATGGGCCGGAATCGTTTGGCTCGCCGTCGTCTTTTACGACTTTCTGAAAGGGGTTCCGCAATGACCGAAATCACCCGGCAAACCGAATACTCGTATTATTTTGCCGCGCTCGCCGGCAAGGCGCCGCCATGCAGCGGTGACAGCGAGCGCCACTCCGGCCGCTACCGGATGCGGATTAAAAACAAGCAAACCGGCGAGGTATCGTTTCGCCCGGTCGCCTTCTGGCGCGACTGGTCGACGACGCCGCCGCGCGTCTTGTGCAAGGTCGGAGACAAGATCATCGACGACGAATTGCGCGCTTGCGAGATTTGGACGCATTGCGCCGCAAACCCGATTACGAGCGAGGTTTACAAAACCGCGGTTGCAACCGGCGAGTGGCCCGACGTTCACCCGGCCGCGCAATCAGACCGCGAAGCTCACGCCGACATGAAAAATTCGCCGAACGCTCCCGACCCGGACTCGCTTGAAGCGGTAAGGGATAGCGTCGAAAACCTTGCGCGCGAGGCCGAGCTTTTAGTCGAAAAAGGCGCCGCGACCTCACAGGACGCGAGCGACCGCGCCGCGGACCTCGCCGACCGGCTCCGCAAGTTGGAGGTCAAGGCCGACGAGCGCCGGAAAAAGCTGCACGAGCCGCACAAGGCTGAAATCAAAAAGCTTGACGGGCTTTGGAATCCGGTTCGCGACCTCGCCGCCTCGGCGAAAGAGCGGCTTAAGCTCTACGTCGTGACCCCGTTCCTACGCGCGAAAGATGCCGAGGCCGCGAAGCTCCGCGAGCAAGCCGCCAAGGTAGGCGACAACACGCCGCAAACCGCCGCCGCAATCGACAAGGCAAGCCGCACGGTCGCCGGCACGAATGGCAAGGCGGCATTGCGCGAGTTCAAGTCGGCAAAGATCGCCGACTATCAAAAGACGCTCGCCTATTTCGCGGAAAACTCCAAGGTCCGCGACCTCATTCAGCAATTAGCCGACGCCGCCGTTCGGACGGGAACCGTTCCAGATGGTTGCGAGATTCACGTCGAGAAACGCGCCGCTTAACCCATGACACAGGAAACCGACACAATGACCACCGCCGAAAAGCTCCCGGCTCCCGAGCCGACAAACGTTCACCCGCTGCCGGTCGCCGCGCCGACGAAAAAGCCGCTCGCCGTTCGCACGGTCGAGCATCCGATTCCGGTTTACGATACCGCGCGCTTTGAACACATGCAGCGCATTGCCGCCATGATGGCGAATGCGCCGCTCGTGCCCGAGCATCTACGCAAGGGCGATTTGCAAAACGCGATTGCCTCTTGCTTCCTCGTCGTCAATCAAGCGGCAAATTGGGACATGGACCCCTTTGCGGTCGCACAAGCGACCTATATCGGGCCCGGCAACCGGATCGGTTACGAGGGCAAGTTGATTCACGCCGCGATACAAAAAAAGCTCGGCATTGATTTGCAATATGAATTTTCCGGCGAGGGCGCCGGTCGCGCGATTAGCGTAAGCGGAACGCTGCCCGGCGAGGACGAGCCGCGCGAAATAATCGGGACGTTCGCGCAATGGCACACAAAAGACAAAGAGGGCAACGTTAAAGGCAACTGGCGCCAACAACCGGACGACCAGCTAATTTACCGCGGCGCCCGGCAATGGTGCCGGCGCTATGCGCCCGGCGTCATTCTCGGCGTCTATTCAGACGACGAAATCGAGGACATTGAAACGCGCGCTCGCAACGCTCGCGACGTGACACCGCGCGCCGACGAGCCGGGAGAGCCGGTCGACCCGAACGAGCCCGAGCCGCCGGAGCCGACACCGCCCGAGCCGACACCGCCGGCCGCGCAACCGGAGCCAAAGCCCGAGCCCGAGGCGCCGACGGAGGTCAAGGCGCCGATGATTGAAGGCGAAGCCGTCGACGTGGAGGCGTGGCTACGCGACCTTGAGGGCGCTTATGCCGGTTGCGAGGACGCGACACAGCTAACCGACGCGGTTGCGAAATACTCAATGCCCTACAAGGGCAAGGTAAGCCCGGCCGACTACGAGCGCGCGGCGAACCTCGCAATCGACGCCTTCCGCCGAATTTCCGCGGGAGCTTGAGCAATGCGCCGGGCGGCAACCCCCCCCAAGCCCCACGCCCGGCACAAGCCGGCGGAGCATTCGTGGCCGCTCCGCCGGCACCCTCTTTGCGCCGCAACGGTCGAAAGACCGGACGCGCCAACGTCAAAGGATGGCGACTGAAAGCGGATAACCACCTTTGAACCCTTGGCGGTGGCACGGAAAACCGCCCTCGTGTCGGCGAGAGTAACCACCGACCGGCGCCGCGAACGGCTCGCGGAATGGAGCAAGACCCCGATACGGCTCTAATACCGGCGGTCCAAAATCGGCGGGGTGAAAGTCCCCTGAATACTACGGGCGCGGCCGGCAACACTAACGGAGATAGAGCAATGAGCGTCACACATTACAAAACAAAGACGGGCGACCTCGTGCCGCTTGCCGAAATGAACCCCTACCATCTTCACAACGCGATCAAAAAGCACGAGCGCGAGAACGGCGACGCCGACATGATTGCCGCGCTCAAGGCTGAACAAGAACGCCGCGGAGGCCCGCCGGCCGATGCCCGCTAAGACGTTGACCGATATCGCTGCGGAAAAACGGAAAGAAAGTGAGCGCGGATTGTTGCTATTCGACGGCGCCCGCTCGGCATGGGTGCCAAAGTCGCTAGTCGAGGACAATGGCGACGGTACTTTCACAATGCCCGAGTGGCTTGCGAAGGATAAGGGATTCATTTGACCGAGGTTATTCTACGATACCGCGAAGCTCGGCCCTACGAGTTCGGCCTTTTCCCGGTCGACGACGAGGGCGCCGAGCTTTTCCGCGGGCTCAAGATCAATCGTGACATTGGATGCGACGTGAAACAGCGCCGCAATCCGCGCCATCATCGCCTATTTTTTGCAATTCTGAATTTCGTCAAGCTGCATTGCTCGCGCTTTGAGAACGCCTCGCTCGACCAAATAAAAGACGCTGTAAAGCTCGCTTGCGGGCTAACGCAAACATTCATCGACGCCGAAACCGGAGAGGTCTTTTACGTCCTCAAGTCGATTGCTTGGGCGGCGATGGATCAAACAAAATTCAACGAGTTTTTCAACAATGCTTGCAATGTGATCGCAAAGCGGTGGATGCCGGCCGGCACAACGGCCGAGAGCGTCCGCGACGAGCTTTTGAAAATGGTGGACGGTCCCTATCACGTCGACGAAAGGCGCCGCGCATGAGCCGCTTTTGTCTCGCGCCGCGGGCGCCCTACGGCTCGCTCTTGAAATCGACCGAGCCCAAACGGAAACGGAAGCCGGCTAAGTCCGCTCGAAACACGGACGACATGCACCTTGCCGCGGTGCGCCGGCTTCCGTGCATTTCCTGTGACGTTGACCCTGCCGGCGTCGCCGCGCACGTCCGCAAGAGCGCGCCGGGAAAGCCCATCACCGGAATCGGGATAAAGCCCGACGACAAATGGACCGTTCCGCTTTGCGACGATTGCCATACGCGCCGGCCCGACGCGCAACACAACATCGGCGAACCTGTCTTTTGGGCGAGGCTCGGGCTCGACCCGTTTAAACTCGCCGCCGACCTCGCCGCGGTTTCGCCCGACATTGCGAAAATGCGCGACGTGATCCACCGGGCAAAAGAGGCGCGACTATGATTTGGCTCGTCGTCTTTTTCGTCATTCTGACAATCGGCCTTTTGCTGCGAACCAAAGCGTTCCGACGAGCGGGCTTAAGCTCCACAGCAAAAGGCCGATTGTCGGAACGCTTTGGTTCGCGTTGACCATCCCTCTCGGCCTCTCGGCTTGCACCTATCCGAATTAAATGCGCCCCCGCCCGCAAACAGTCAAAAAGCCGAGCCCTCGGAGGCCGCGGGAGAGCGTTCTTAACGTCGCCAGAGCCCTTGCGCGGCTTCACGCCCGGCGCGATCATGCCGCCGCCTTAGCCAAGCTCGCCGAGCCGAGGAAATGAAACGCGCCGCGATATATGCCCGGTTTTCGAGCGAGCGCCAAAATGGCCGCTCGATAGACGATCAAATTGCCGCTTGCCGGGAGCTTTGCCAGCGTGAGGGCTTGGCGGTCGCCGCCGTGTACGCCGACCGGGCGATATCGGGCGCGAACGCCGTCAACCGGGCCGAGTTTCAAGCAATGATTGAGGCGGCGGTTTCCGGCCGGTTCGCCGTAATCGTGGCCGAGGACATTGACCGGCTTATTCGCGATCAGGGCGACTATCACGCCGCGCGCAAACGGCTCGACTTTGCCGGCGTCGCGATTCACACCCTCGCCGGCCGCGTGAACAAGATCGAGGGGAGCTTGCGCGCCCTCACAAGCGAAATGTTCCTCGACAACCTCGCCGTTCACACCCGGCGCGGCATGGAGGGCGCTATTCGCAACGGGCGCCATGCCGGCGGACGCGCCTACGGCTATATGCCAGTACCGGGCAAGCCGGGCGAGCTTGCTATCGTCGACCACGAGGCCGAGACGCTTCGCCGGATTTTCGCCGAGTACGTCGCCGGCAAGACGCCACGCGAAATCGCCGCCGGACTCAATCGAGAGCGAATTGCGCCGCCGCGCGGTCGCCACTGGAATGCCTCGACAATCAACGGCAACGCGACGCGAGGGAGCGGCATTATCCTAAACGAGCTTTATACGGGCCGGATTGTCTGGAACAAGGTTAGCATGGTCAAAGACCCGGCGACCGGGCGCCGGGTATCGAGGCCGAACCCGAAGGAAAAATACCGCGTCGCCGAAGCTCCGCGGCTCCGAATTATCGACGAGACGACATGGCAAGCCGCGCAAGCGTTTAAACGCGCTCGGGCCGGCGCCAAGCCTGTGCAAGCGCGCCGACCGAAGCGCCTGTTAACCGGCTTGCTCGTTTGCGGAGTGTGCGGCGGGAGCATGGTATCGGCCGGCGGAAACTGGCGCGATGCCCGCTTGCAATGCTCGCGCCACAAAGAAACCGGGACATGCGACAATAGCCGGCGATTCAGCCGCAACACTATCGAGGCGCGCGTTCTGTCAGGCTTGCGCGAACACTTGACCGAGCCCGAGGCAATCGCCGAATACGCGGCAGAATATAACCGTGAGCGCGCTCGGCTCGCCAAGTCGAGCGGCGCCAAGCTCGCGCAACTCGAAAGAGCCCTCGGCGAGAGCAACCGGAACATGGACCGCGCGCTTGATGCGATTATAAAGCTCGGCGTCGAGCCCGAGACAATGGCCGGCAGGATTAAAGAGCTTGAGGCCGAGCGCATTCGGCTCGTCGCCGAAATCGAGGCGCTAAGGGCGAGCCCGAAGGTCATTGCGCTACACCCCTCTTCAATCGAACGGTATCGCGAGGACGTGACCCGGCTTGCCGAATTGCTCGGCGAGGGCTCCGATTGCGACGAGCTTATTGCGGCGGTTCGCGCGCTCGTCGCCGGCGTCGTCATTCACCCGAACGGCGCAATCGAGGTTCAAGGCTATTTGTCGCAACTCACTGACACGCCCGCGTTTCCGTCATGGTCGCGATCAGCGGTAGCGGGGGAGGGACTCGAACCCCCGACCTCCGGATTATGATTCCGCTGCTCTAACCAGCTGAGCTACCCCGCCATTCCGATGCAGATCGCCGGAATGGCCGCGATATAGGGAGCCGCGGCAAACACTGTCAAGCAACCGCATTCGCGACCAGCCGGAATTCTCATTTCGGCTGAACCGATTGATCGCCGCCGGGGCTTCCCGGCGGCGGGATAATCGGCATCGCGCCGCCCGCCGGCGGAGCCGGCGGCCTGATCTCGGGATCGACGTGCTCCTGCGGGCAAATAACGCCGTCCGAGCGCGCAAGCCTTGCACTCAGGTCGTCCTTTCCGTCCTGTGGATGGGCGTGTTTTCGCCGGCGGCGGTGGCTGCGCGACCGCGGCCAACGGCAGCAGCAACGCCGCCAGCACGCTCAGGCGCTGTTGCCGAGACGCTCGAAGCGGATCAGCGAGAAATGGCCGAGCGGCGGCATCGGCCGATGCTCGAGCACGCGAACACCGCCGTGGCGTTCGGCCCAGTCGGCAAGTCGTGCAAAGCGGAACTCGGGCCGCCAGCCGAGACGGCGCGCGATCGGCGCAAAGCACAGCTCGAACGCGCGGCGCGGACCAGCCTCGGCGCCGATATGATTGACCAACACGATCTCGCCGCCCGGCCGGATCACGCGCGTGAATTCGTTGAGCGTCGCCTCCGGGTTCGGCACCGCCGTGATCACGAACTGCGCCACCACCACGTCGAACGAGCGGTCCGGCAACGCCATGCGTTCGGCATCCATCACCGCCAGGGTTTCGACATTGCTCAGACGATGCTCGGCGACGCGTTCCTGCGCCTTGCGCAGCATGGGCTCGGAAAGATCGATGCCGACGAGCCGGTTTCTTTTCGAATAATCGGGCAGCGAAATTCCGGTCCCGACGCCGACTTCGAGAATTCGTCCGCCCTGCTCGCCGCAGGCCTGTTCGGCTGCGGCAATCGCGGCACGGCGGCCGGCATCGAACACCGCGCCGAACACCAGATCATAGACCGGTGCCCATCGCGCGTAAGCGCGCTCGACGCTTGTTTTGTCGATATCCGCCCCCACGACCCGAACTAGCTGCGCATTGCCGAGGCTTCTGCCCGCAGATCGCCGGCAGAACGCACATTGCCGGCCGCGATCGCGCTCTTGATGAAGCCGCCGCCGAGGACACGCGCCTGCCCTTCGCCCGCGTCGTAAAAGACGCAGGCCTGCCCGGGAGATACGCCGTGCTCGCCTTCGATCAGTTCCACCTCACAGCCGTCGACGCCATGGCGCAACCAGGCGGCCTGCGGCGGCCGCGTCGAGCGCACCTTCACGAAAACCTCCCGACGGTCATCGGCAAGCGCCTCATCAAGCGATTCCTCGCCGAGCCAGTTGACGTCGCGCAACGTGATGCGGCTCATCCGCAATGCCTCACGCGGTCCGACAACAACACGCCGGCGTTCGGCATCGAGACGGACGACATAGAGTGGCGTCCCGGTGGCAAGACCGAGGCCACGGCGCTGGCCGACGGTAAAATGAATGATGCCGGCGTGTGTGCCCAGGACTTTTCCGTCAAGGTCGACAACCTCGCCGGATTCCGCGGCACCGGGCTTAAGCCGCTCAATGACGTCGGCGTAGTGCCCGGTCGGAACGAAGCAGATGTCCTGGCTGTCGTGCTTGTCGGCGATCGCAAGCCCGAAACGGCGCGCCAGTTCACGCGTCTCCGCCTTTGTCCGCTCGCCGAGCGGAAAGCGCAGAAGCTCAAGCTGCTCGCGGGTCGTGCCAAAGAGGAAATAGCTCTGGTCGCGCTCTTCGTCGCGCGCGCGATAAAGCGCCCTGCCCCCGCCGACGAGCGGACGCGACGCCACATAGTGGCCGGTCGCGAGCACGTGGGCACCGAGCTCGCGCGCGGTGATCAGAAGGTCGTGGAACTTGATCGACATATTGCAGTCGACGCACGGCACCGGCGTCTCGCCGTGGATGTAACTTTCGGCGAAACGGTCGATTACCGCTTCCTTGAAACGGGTCTCGTAGTCGAGAACGTAGTGTGGAATTCCGATCCGTTCGGCAACGCTGCGCGCATCGTAGATATCCTGGCCGGCGCAACAGGCGCCCTTGCGATGCACCGCTGCCCCGTGGTCGTAAAGCTGCAGCGTCACCCCGACCACGTCGTAGCCCTCGGCCTTGAGCAAGGCAGCCGTCACCGAGGAGTCGACCCCGCCGGACATGGCGACGACGACGCGCGTACTCTCGGGGCTGCGATCGAGATCGAGACTGTTGGCCATGGCCGTTCTTACTATAGGTGGCGACGCTGTGCGCGCAATGCGAGCCGGCAAGCGGCAAATTTTGCCGTTCCGATCGCACGGTTGCCGGGCCGCCGTTGCTATGCCGTCTGCTTCCCGCTTCGTCAACTGTTTGAATATACAAACAAATCCGGCAATTCCGGGGCTGGCCTGACGATTGCAAATCGGTCGATGGAAATCCGGAGGTCCACCTGTGCCACAAGTTGCGTCAGATCCCAGAATCCATGCGTCCAGCCAGCATATGCCGCGCGTTGCGCGCCCGGCCCAGTCCGACCGTGCGCCGTCACCGTTCGAGAGCCTGCTCGAGGATACCTCGCAGCCTCCCGAGCCTGCGCCGCCGCGGCCTGAAAGCAAGGCTTCGGCAAGCGAGAGCACGCAGGCGCCGGCCAAGAGCAAGGACAAGTCCACCGAGCCGACCGACAATACAAAGCCGGAAAATGCCGACAGCGTTTCTGCGGCAGAAGACATGGCGGATGATACGCCGGTCGATGGCAACGCGGCCGCGGAAGGCCACGACAGGAAAACCGCAATGGCTGCAACGCCAGCCGGCGTTGGCGACAGCATTCAGCCCGAAACGGGAACCGATCATGAGCAGGCACCCGAACAGACAGGCGACGACGCGGCTGCGGCGCTTCCTGCCGAAAGCGTGCTGACGGCTTCAACCGCTGACGCGGTAACAATCGTTGCCGCGCCGTCGCAGATACCCGTCGAAGCACCGAAAGACGGGGAGCAGATCGAGCAGCCCGCGCAGCAGCTCGTGCTGACGGCGGACCCCACACCGCAGACAAAACTGTTCGGACTGGACGTGCCGAAACCCGCTGCCGAAAAAAAGGCTGATAGCGAGGCGCAGACAGACACAGGCGACATCGATAACGGCCAACCGACCGACCAGCCGGCCGGCCAGACCGCCGATACGTCCATGATCCTGACCAAAGATGCGAAGCCACCGCATCCCGACAACAAATCGCAAGCAGGATCGGAGGAAAGCGACAAGCCGCATGTGCCGCAAGGGCGCAGCGACGCCGCCGCAAACACCAATCAGCCCGATTCAGGCGGAGCTACGCCGCCCGGCGCCGATATCAGTGCGACCGCGAGGGCGCTGAACGATGCGCGGCCGCTTTCCCCGGCTCCCGGCAGCACGGCTCCGCACGCGTCGGAAAACGCGGCAACGCCTGCCGTTCTCGTGTCGCAGCCCGGCCCGCAGGCGGCGGCCATTCCGTTGGCCGGCGTCGCGATCGAAATTGCCGGCAAGGCGCTGGCCGGCAAGAACCGTTTCGAAATCCGGCTCGACCCGCCCGAACTTGGTCGCATCGATGTCCGCCTCGATGTCGACCGCGACGGCAACGTGACATCCCGCCTGACCGTGGATCGTCCCGAAACGCTGGACCTTCTGCGGCGCGACGCCACGGGGCTTGAGCGCGCGCTGCAGGATGCCGGGTTGAAAACAGCCGATAACGGCCTTCAATTCTCATTGCGCGACCAGTCATTGAACGACCAGTCGCCGGGTCCTGCTACCGATACCGGCCTCCTGGTCGCCGACGATGAAGCTTTGGCGCCGATCGACGTCATCCCGCAACGATACGGCCGCCTCCCCGGACAGGGCGGCGGCCTGGATATCCGCGTCTGAGGACTTAGCCATGGCCACGGTCCCTCCCATAACCACCGGCACTTCCACGAGCCCGGTTTCCGGCGCGCTCGACAACGTCGAGATCGCCAGCAACTTCACGACCTTTCTGCAGCTGCTGACGACGCAACTGAAGAACCAGAACCCCCTCGATCCGCTGGACACCAACCAGTTCACGCAACAGCTCGTCCAGTTCGCCCAGGTCGAGCAACAGATGAAGTCGAACGACCTTTTGTCCGGCCTGGTGCTGCTGGAAAAGAGCGCGGAAGCAACCGCAGCCCTCGCCTATGTCGGCGCGACCGTCGTGGTGGACGGCTCGACCGCGCAGCTCGCCAACGGGCAGGCGAAGTGGACATTGAATGTCAGCAAGCCTTCGACTGCGACGATCACGATCAAGGATGCGGCGACCGGACAATCGGTCTATACCGGCACCATCGGCGTCAATCCGGGCAACCAGACGTTCACCTGGGATGGCCGCGGCAACGACGGGCGCGTCTGGCCGGATGGCAGCTATACCCTGACCGCCACGGCGGTCGACTCCAATAAACAATCCGTCGCCATTTCCACCGAGGTCGAAGCCGTCGTTGATTCGGTCGATCTCACGGGATCTTCGCCGGTCCTGTCAATCAACGGACAGGACTACACGCTCGACAAGATCAAGCGCATCGTTCGCTCGGCGGGCTGAATGCCTGTCTAGGAAGCGGATGCCCGTCGGCGTGTGCGCGCGCCGCCGATGACCTGCTCGATGGCGCGTTCAAGAACGGAAAGCTCGAACGGCTTGCGCAGGATGTCGAAACGACCGTCGGCGGCCTCCGCCGCATCCGAGAAGCCGCTCGTGAGCAACACCGGCAGATCGGGAAACTGCTCGCGACAGACCTGCGCGAGGCCCAGCCCGTCCATCGTTCCCGGCATGACGATGTCGGAGAACAACAGGTTGAACTCGATCCCCTGCTGCAGGTGACGCAGCGCTTCAGCGGCGTTTTCGGCGCGCACGACGCGATATCCGAGCTGCTCGAGCAATGCCGACGTCACGTCGGCAACGTCGCGGCTGTCTTCCACGACCAGCACGGTTCCCTGATTTCCGCGCTCCGCCGGCGCACCGGTTTCCACCTGCGCCGGCGTTTCCGTCTGGGCCCTCGGAAGATACACCGTAACCACCGTGCCGTGACCGGGCTCGCTCGCGATCGTGACTGCCCCGCCGGATTGATTGGCAAAGCCATGCACCTGCGAAAGACCGAGGCCGGTTCCTTTTCCGACCGGCTTCGTGGTGTAAAACGGCTCGAACACCCGCTGCAGCGCGTCCGCCGGAATCCCGGTTCCGGTGTCGATGATCGCCAGCGCAACAAAATCACCTTCGAGCGCTCCTGCCGCCGATCCCGGCGTGAGAACGACGTTGCGCGCCTGCAACGTGATCGTCCCGCCCTCGGGCATGGCGTCGCGCGCATTGACCGCGATATTGACCAGGGCAAGTTCAAGCTCGCCCAGGTCGACCTTGACCGGCCAGATTTTCTCCTCAATGTCGACGACGAGTTCGATATTGCCGCGGAGCGACGGTGCCAGCATGTCACGCACGGCACCGATGCGTGCATGCAGGTCGACCACAACCGGCATGAGCTGCTGACGGCGTGAGAATGTCAGCAGCTGCCGCGTCAGCTTCTCGCCGCGGCTCGCCGCGGCGCGAATTGCCTCAACGGCCTGGACCTCCTTCGGCTCGCTCAGCTTGCGCTGCAGGATCTGCGCGTAGCCGGAGACGATCATCAGCAGATTGTTGAAATCATGGGCAATGCCGCCGGTAAGCTGGCCGAGTGCTTCCATCTTTTGCGCCTGCGCCAGCTGCTCGCGCGTCTCATCGAGCGCAACCTGCGCCTCGTGCTGCGCCGTGATGTCGCGGGTTATTTTGGCAAACCCTGCCAGTTCGCCCAAATCGTTGCGAATCGTCTCGATGAGCTCGCTGGCATAAAAGCGGCTGCCGTCCTTTCGAACAAGCCAGCTTTCCGCCTCGTACTTGCCCTTGCGCACCGCCGTCTCGAGCGCCCGCTCCGGCACGCCACGGGCACGGGCCTCTTCCGTATAGAACTTCCGGAAATGCTGCCCTACGATCTCGTCGGCGCTGTAGCCCTTGATCTGTTCGGCGCCCGCATTCCAGCTGCGCACGTGACCGTCGAGATCGAGCATGTAGATGGCGTAGTCGCGAAGGCCGGTCAGAAGCATGCGGACGTTCTGCTCTGACTCACGCAAGGCCGTCTCCGCCTTCTTGCGTTCCGTCACATCGAGGCAGACACCGAGCAGACGAACGGCGGCGCCGCTCTCGTCCCGGATCACCTCCCCGACGCTGTGCAAGTAGCGCACGCTTCCGTCACCACGCACGATCCTCTCCTCGTGGCTGAAGTCACGACCCGACTTCAGCGCGTCAGCTAAGCTCGCCTGGAGGTGCACCCGATCGTCCGGATGAATGAGGGCCAGAAAATCGGCAAGCGTGCCGCCAAATTCACTGCGGTTGAGCCCGTAGATGCCGTAAAGCTGGTCCGACCAGATGATGCGGTTGCGCGCAATATCCCACGACCAGCTGCCGAGATTGGCAAGCCGTTGCGCCTCCGAGAGCTGGATATTGGCATCGGCAAGCTGCGTGTTGGTATCAGCGAGCTGGCTGTTGGCCTTGGCAAGCTGCAGATTGGCATCCGCAAGTGCGGCGGTCCGGTCCTGCACGCGCTGGTCGAGCTCGGCGTGGATACGATGAAGATCCTCCTCGCCGCGGCGGCGCATCTCGACGTCAGCGGCGAGCGCGAGACTGGGCACCGATACGCTCACCATGAAGGTGAGCAGGAGCAGGAATGATTCGTTGAGCCCCATGTGCGCAAACGGACCGGTCTGGGCAACGGTCGCCCAGATCGCAAATCCGGTAAGGATGACGCCCACCGTTGCGGTGTCGCGCGGTCCGCGGCGCAGCGCCGCCCAGACCAGGGGCAGGATCGCGAGGAACCCAAGCGGGCTTGTATATTGCGAGCGCGGCAGCAGCGGACTGAACGCGACGAGACCGACCAGGATCGCACAGCCGAGCACGCCAGCCATGTCCCGCAGCTCACGCCGATCGGTCGAAGGCCGGCCGGCACTCCAGAGAATGATCACAGGCGTGACGACAAGTGCACCGGCGGTATTACCGAGCCACCAGGTGATCCAGATCGGCACCAGATTGAACGCGGCTGCAAACCCCGCCACGTAAAGCGTGGCGACGCCGATCGTGGCGCTGATCATTGTCGGAAGGCTGGCGCAGATAATCGTGAACTTTGCGATTCGCGCCGGCGTCACGAATGCCTGCGCGCCGCCGCACCATCGCCCGATCAGGTAGCCGCCCACCACGCCTTCGAGCGTATTACCGATAGCGATAGCAGCCGAAGTTTCGAGGGTGCCGGCCGTCGCCGAGTTCGCGGCAAATGCGCCTGCAAGAATGGCCGGCCAGATTCGCAGTCCGCCCAGGATGACAGCCGCAAGAGCCAGACCCGTCGGCGGCCAGATCGGGCTGGCGCTGGGATTGATCGAGGCCAGTTGCAGGCCCAGCTTCGCCAGCAGGAAATACGCGACCGCCACGACGACCAACCAGCCGAGGTAGCCGCCGAGGCCACCCCGCGGTGTTGATTCCGATGAAGAAGCGGCAGGGAACTTTTTCATCGGCGCGAAATCCCGAAAAGACCGCCCGTTCGGGCCATACTAGCCGCAAATACGGCGCTTTGCCGCAATGGCCCGGCATTGCCCACCGCGTTCCATCTGTAACCAAAAGGTTAGCGGGAACCCGGCAATCCTTGCCCGATGCATTTGTCATGCTTAGGCAAATTTTAAGCCGCGGCCTGTAGTTTTTCGGCAGTAACTGTCAGTCGAGTCTTGTTTTGTGAGTGTACCTATGACCGAACCCCATCGCCCGAGGGTCAAATATGTGATCGGGCCAGATGGAAGTCCGTTGACTATTGCGGACTTGCCACCGCCGACAACCAAGCGCTGGGTCATCCGCCGCAAGGCAGAGGTGGTCGCCGCGGTCCGTGGCGGTTTGCTGTCGCTGGAAGAGGCCTGCGCCCGCTATACGCTTACGGTCGAGGAATTCCTCTCCTGGCAGTATTCGATCGACCAGCACGGGCTTGCCGGATTGCGCACGACGCGCATTCAGCAGTATCGCCAGTAATACCGTCCCAATGTCTCGCACCGGCCGCCGGCGCAACACGCCGGCGATTGCATTTGTCCGGCAGCCACAATGACTTTTGCCGCCAAGCCCTCCGGAAATTAACCGGACGCTAACCTTAAACTGGGCAAATCTTGCCGGGTAAGGCGCGAGATCGGGCGCCAACTGCGGGTAGGACAAACCGGTGCAAGGCTTCTTCGATTTCATCAAGTCGCTGGGTGCTGCGCGAATGGCGGCGATGGCCGCGGTAACGCTCGCCCTGATCGGCTTCTTCTCTTTCCTGATGGTACAGATGACGACACCGCAAATGGTGCCGTTGTTCACGGATCTGTCGGTCGATGACAGTGCATCGATCATCAAGGACCTTGAACGCCAGGCCATCCCCTATCAGCTCAAGAATGATGGCGCGATCATCATGGTCCCCAAGGACAAGGTCGCGCGGCTGCGCATGAAGCTCGCCGAATCGGGTCTGCCGAAAGGCGGCGGCGTCGGCTACGAGATATTCGACAAGACCGACTCTCTCGGCGCCACGACTTTCGTCCAGAACATCAATCACCTGCGTGCGCTGGAGGGCGAGCTTGCCCGCACGATCCGCAGCATTGACCGTGTGCAGGCCGCGCGCGTGCATCTGGTCCTGCCGGAGCGCCCCCTGTTCTCGCGCGAGAAAGTCGATGCATCGGCCTCCATTGTCCTGAAGGTGCGCGGCGCGCTTGAGCCGCAACAGGTGCGGGCCATTCGCCACCTCGTTGCAAGTGCCGTCAACGGCCTTAAGCCCGAGCGCGTTTCCGTTATCGACGAGAGCGGCAAGCTGCTCGCCGACGGGGCGACATCGGAGAATCCGCTCAACGGTGTGAGTGCCGACGAACGCAAGCTGGCCTACGAGAACCGCCTCCGCAGCGAGGTTGAGGCGATCGTCTCCTCGGTCGTCGGCCCTGGCCGGGCACGGGTGCAGATCAATGCCGATTTCGACGTCAACCGGATCACGCAGACGTCGGACAAGTTCGATCCGGACGGCCGCGTGCTGCGCTCGAGCCAGACCCGCGAGGAGCAGTCCGCCACGACCGACAACAAGGAAGGCACGGTCTCCGTGGGCACCGAGTTGCCCGGCGGCAGCAGGCAGCAGCAACAGCAGGGCGAAACTCCCGCCCGCGGCGACCAGAGCCGCAAGACGGAGGAAATCGTCAACTATGAGATTTCCCGGACCACGAAGACCGAGGTGATCGAGGCCGGGCGCGTCAACCGCATCTCCGCTGCGGTGCTGGTCGACGGCACCTACACCAAGAACGACAAGGGTGAGGTCGCCTATCAGCCGCGCCCGAAGGAAGAGCTCGACCGCATCGCCGCGCTCGTGCGCTCGGCGATCGGCTTCGACGCCAAACGCGGCGATCAGGTCGAAGTGGTGAACCTGCGCTTCGCAGAGACCTCACCATCACCCATCAACGAAGCTACCGGCTGGATGAGCTACCTGCAGTTCACCAAAGACGACATCATGAGCGTCGCAGAAAAAGGCGTCATGGCACTGCTCGGTATGGTCGTTCTGTTCATGGTCGTCCGTCCGCTGGTGCGCAGGATCATCACGCCGGAAGGTGCGACGACGCCGTTTGTGGCCGCCACCGCCGCCGCTCCAGCGGTCACGGCCGAGGCAGCCGCCGCAGCCGCGGCCGCCGGCATGACGCTTCCGGGCGTCAACGGCAGCATCACCTCGACGGGGGGGCCGAACGTATCGATTGTCGGCGGCGATGAGGCCGTCGCCATCTCCAACCGCACCTCTGCGATGATCGATATCGCCAAGGTGCAGGGTCAGGTGCACGCCCAGTCGGTGCAGAAAGTCGGCGAGCTCGCCGACAAGAACCCGCACGAAGCCGTGTCGATCATCCGCAACTGGCTCCATGAGGACGCAGCCTAAGCCATGCCGTCAGCCTACGCAGAACATAGAAAGGAAATCAAAACGACCCGCGAAGATATCGGGGGGCTCATGGCGGAGCTCTCGAAGCGCCCGCAAACGCCGGAGCGCACCCGCAAGCTGACTGGCCCGGAGCGGGCTGCGGTGCTGATGCTTTCGCTCGGCGAGCAGTATGGCGCGAAGATCTTCAGTCTGCTCGACGACGACGAGCTGCGCGAGATTTCCATCGTGATGTCGTCGCTGGGCACGATCGACGCGGAAGCGGTCGAGCAGCTCCTGCTCGAGTTCGTCTCACGCATGTCGGCCTCCGGCGCCCTACTCGGCAACTACGACGCGACGGAACGCCTGCTCAAACAGTATCTGCCGCCCGATCGCGTAGGCGGCATCATGGACGAGATCCGCGGCCCCGCTGGACGCAACATGTGGGAGAAGCTCGCCAACGTCCAGGAAGAGGTGCTGGCAAACTATCTCAAGAACGAATATCCGCAGACCGTCGCCGTGGTGCTGTCGAAACTGCGTCCCGAGCATGCGGCTCGGGTACTCTCGATCCTTCCTGAAGACCTCGCGCTCGACTGTGTCAACCGCATGCTCAAGATGGAAGCCGTGCAGAAGGAGGTGATCGAGCGCGTGGAACAGACGCTGCGCACGGAATTCATGTCCAACCTGTCGCAGACCCGGCGCCGCGACGCGCACGAGGTCATGGCGGAAATCTTCAACAATTTTGACCGGCAGACGGAAACCCGCTTCCTGACCGCGCTGGAAGAGGAAAACCGCGATGCCGCCGAGCGCATCAAGGCGCTGATGTTCACCTTCGACGACCTGGTCAAACTCGACACCGGTTCGGCGCAGACCCTGATGCGGAATATCGACAAGGAGAAACTGGCGGTGGCGCTCAAAGGAGCAAACGAAACCGTGCGCCAGTTCTTCTTCACCAACATGTCGAGCCGCGCCGCCAAGCTGCTGGTGGAAGACATGCAGGCGATGGGTCCGGTGCGGCTGCGCGACGTCGACGAGGCGCAGGCTCTCCTCGTCAACGTCGCGAAAGATCTCGCCGCCAAGGGTGAAATCATCATCGCCAAGAGCCGCGGCGAAGACGAGCTGATCTACTGAGGCGCGCATGATCCAGAAAAGCGGAACCGGTTTCCGAAAAGATCATGCGCAAAAGGAAGTGAATGAAAGCAGCAGCCAAATATCTGTTCGATGAAGACTTCGCCGCCGGCGAAAAGCCGACCATTACCCTGGTCGAGCACGAGCGCCGGCGTGCCGACGCCGAATCGCAGGCCTACCGGAAAGGCTTTACCGCCGGTCAGGAGCAGGCGCAGCAGGAGGCCGCCCAGCGCATGGCCGACGCGCTTTCGGTAATCGCAGACTCCCTTGGGCGGCTGGATGGCGCCCTTGCCGCAATCGAGACCAGACTTGAAACGGAAGCCGTCGAGGTGGCTGTCGCGGTTGCCAGCAAGCTTGCGCCCGCGCTCATCGCGCGCGAGCCGTTTGCCGAGATCGCCGCGCTTGCGACCGAATGCTTCCATCATCTGGTGTCGTCGCCGCTCGTCACCGTGCGCGTTGCGCCCGACATTCACGACGCGGCGAAGGCAAAAATCGAAGAGATTGCACGGACGCGCGGTTTCGAAGGCCGCCTGACCGTCATTTCGGACGAAAGCCTCGCTGCCGGTGATTGCCGCGTCGAATGGGCCGACGGCGGCATCATCCGCAATCAGGCTGCAACCACATCCACGATCGACGAAACGGTTGCCCGCTACATCGCGGCACGCAACACGCCCGCCGCATAGGAATTCCGGAGACGACGGCAATGAGCGACGACGACACCAAGGTACCGCTTCCCGACCTCGAAAACACCGGCGACGTACAGGTCGTGCAGGACGCGGGGTCACTGGCACCTTCCGACAGCGAACCGGTCACCCGTGGCGCGGCCGATCTTGAGGCGGTTTTTGACGTCCCGGTCAAGGTTTCGGCCGTGCTCGGACGCGCGCACATGGAGGTCGGCAGCCTGCTCAAACTCGGCCCCGGCGCGGTGCTCGAGCTTGACCGCAAGGTCGGCGAGGCCATCGACATCTACGTCAACAACCGGTTGGTCGCCCGCGGCGAGGTTGTGCTCGTCGAGGACAAGCTCGGCGTAACCATGACGGAAATCATCAAGGCGGATAACAACTGATGCGACAATCGTCCGCCCGCAGAATGACACGGAGCTAAGCCATGCGACTTCTCATTGTCGGCACACTCGACGGCCAGCTCACCACCGCAACCAAGATTGCCATGGAAAAAGGCGCGAGCGTCACCCATGCCGAAAGCAACGAGCAGGCGCTCGCTGTGCTGCGCTCCGGACGCGGTGCCGATCTCCTGATGGTCGACGTTGGTCTCAACATACGCGACCTCAACGCTCGCCTGGACGCCGAGCACATCCACGTGCCGATCGTCGCCTGCGGCGTGATCAATGACGCAAGAGCGGCCGTCAACGCCATCCACGCCGGGGCCAAAGAATATATCCCGTTGCCGCCCGACCCCGACCTGATTGCAGCAGTTCTTGCTGCGGTGGCCGACGACACGCGCGAGATGATCTACCGCGACGAGGCGATGGCGAAAGTCGTGAGACTCGCCCAGCAGATAGCGACATCGGATGCGTCCGTTCTCATCACCGGAGAAAGCGGCACGGGCAAGGAAGTGCTCGCGCGCTTCGTGCACGGGCGCAGCAACCGGTCGAAGAAGCCGTTCATCACCGTCAATTGCGCCGCCATTCCGGAGAATCTGCTGGAATCCGAGTTGTTCGGCCACGAGAAGGGCGCCTTTACGGGGGCTTTGGCGCGCCGCATCGGCAAGTTCGAAGAGGCCAACGGCGGCACCCTCCTGCTCGACGAAATCTCCGAGATGGATGTAAGGCTGCAGGCAAAGCTCTTGCGCGCCATTCAGGAACGGGTCATCGATCGTGTCGGCGGCAACCGCCCGGTCCCTGTCGATATCCGCATCATCGCGACGTCGAACCGCAATCTCACGGAAGCGGTCCGCGAGGGAAAATTCCGCGAGGATCTTCTCTTCCGCCTCAACGTGGTCAACTTGAAGATCCCACCGCTGCGCGAGCGGCCGGCAGACATCACCGAACTGGCGCAATATTTCATCCGCAAATATTCGCAGGTTAACGGCCTGCCGGTACGGCCGCTGTCTTCAGAGGCGCGCCGCGCGCTCAATACCAACCGCTGGCCCGGCAACGTGCGCGAGCTGGAAAACACGCTGCATCGCGCCGTGCTGCTTTCGACCGGTCCGGAGATCGGGGTTGACGGAATCCTTTCTCCGGACGGGGCGCGGCTCGACCAGATGCGCGGGACCGATGTCGCCGCGCACGCCGCGATGGCGGCCGAACAGGTCACCCGCAATCTGGTGGGTCGCACCGTTGCCGAAGTCGAGCGTGACCTGATCCTGGAGACGCTCAAGCACTGCCTCGGCAACCGCACGCACGCGGCCAATATCCTCGGCATCTCGATCCGGACCCTGCGCAACAAGCTCAACGAATATGCCGCGGACGGTGCGCCGATACCGCCCCCGCACGGCGGTGAATCGCTCAAAGGCGCCGCCTGACGGGGCGCGGCGATTCGCGGCCTCATGACGAAAAAAACCCGGCGTGACGCCGGGTTTTCGGGTTGGGAGGGCTGAACGCAAAGAGACCGCTCAGACCTTGTCGAAATCGTCGGTGCTCTTTTCCGCTCTCTGTCGCCTGGTATCGAGCTCCACAGCCTTGGCCATCAGATCGTTGCGCAATGCTTCCAGGCGTTCGATCAATTCACGACCTTCACGCGCCAAACCGGTGCAGCGGTCGGCCGTCTCAATCAGAAATTCCTCAGTCTTCGGCATGATATCTCCGTAATGAATTTTGACCGGGGATATGCATAGTGGCTGCAGTAATTCAAGCTCGTTTTCGGAATGGACCCATGCACGGAAAGTGATCGGCCAATAATAGTTGGAAGTCCAACTACATAAGCGACAGGCATCATGCGGACTCTCTACAAGATTTGCCCCGTCGAATTGTGGCGGGAATCGGAACGCACCGGTGTGTTTCTCGGGTCCGACGTCGATCGACGGGACAACTTCATACATTTTTCCACGGCAGCCCAGGTCGAGGAAACCGCCGCCAGGCATTTTGCCGGCGAAGACAATCTGTTGCTGGTCAGCGTCGATCCCGCAAAGCTCGGCGACGCGCTGAGATGGGAACCCTCACGCGGTGGCGCGCTGTTTCCCCACCTTTACGGCCATCTCGCCCTCACCGCAGTCAGCCGCGTCGAGCCGCTTTCCCTGGGCCCCGACGGCCGTCATGTTTTTCCGCCACTGCAGGACTAGCGGTCTCGTCCGGCGCAGGGGCACCAATTGTGGCTATCCGGCCAAAACCGTAAGGTTGGCGCCTCGCCTGCCGTAATCCGGGCCTGCAGCGATGGATCTCGATGCCAACCGAAGCCTGATCGCCGCCGCGCTCGGCCGCATCCCGCAGGGGGACCGGGCGGCCCTGCAGACCGTCTATCGGCTCACCTCCGCGAAGCTTTTTGGCATCTGTCTGCGTATCTTGGGTGAGCACGGCGAGGCGGAGGACGTGCTGCAGGAGGTTTACGTGACGGTGTGGCGCAAGGCCGCCGACTTCGATGCCGGCCGGGCAAGCCCAATGAGCTGGCTGATCGCCATCGCGCGTAACCGCTCCATAGACCGGCTGCGTGCGTCGCGTACCAGCCGCAACATGGATGCAATCGACGTGGCTGCCGATATTGCGGACACAGCCGTGCGCGCCGATGCCGCGTTGGAAAGCGCGCAGGAGCACGCGAAGCTGCACGCTTGCCTCGGTGAGCTCGCCACACACGAGCGGGCCGCGTTGCGCGGTGCGTTTTTCGACGGCAACACCTACGAAGATCTTGCGGCACGGATGAAAGTCCCGCTCGGGACAATGAAGAGCTGGATTCGCCGCGCGATGTTCAAGCTCAAGGCATGTCTGCAACGATGAGCGACACGTTCGACCATAACGGCCTGCCCGAAGACGAAGTGCTCGCCGCCGAGTACGCGCTGGGCGTGCTCGACGGAGCCGAACGCGCCGCCGCCGAGCAACGTGTCGCGCGCGAGCGAGGCTTTGCACGCCTGGTCGCGGCGTGGGAGGAGCGGCTCGCGCCCTGGGCGGCCGCGATTCCCGAACTGGCACCGCCTCCGCATGTGTGGAACCGGATCACCGACGCACTGCCGGCGCAGGAACAGCACGCCGGGCTATGGCAGAACCTCGCCTTCTGGCGCGGCTTCGGCCTGGCAGCGGGTACCCTTGCCGCCGCCTGCCTCGCCGCACTGATCTATCTCGGCGTCTCGCAGCAGGAACCGCTCGTTGCGACGATCGAAGGCGGCGGCCAGCGCCATTTCGTGGCCACCATCGACGTGAAGCGGAGCACGGTGGCCATCGTGCCTGCGGCCTTCCGCGCGGAGGCGTCACGCATACCCGAGCTTTGGCTGATACCAGCCGATGGAAGGCCGCGCGCAGTGGGCCTGCTGCGGGCCGACGCGCCGGTCACGTTCACTTTGTCCCCCGAACTCGCCGCTCTGGCGAAGACCGACGCCGTGCTCGCGGTATCTCTCGAGCCGCCCGGCGGGTCGACCACCGGCCTGCCGACCGGCCCGGTGATCGGCACCGGGAAGCTCACGAACCTGTGACCGGGCGCCTGCATCCCGGCCTTTGACGCCTCCGTAACTCTTGGCGTCTCCGCATTCGGGGACGGCAAAACAGAGTCAACGGAGAGAACCATGAAACGCATTTCTGCCCTCGCCCTGGCCGGAGCCGCCGTTTTCGCGCTCAACCTCGGTATGAATGCGACTGCGCCAAGCTTTGCCGCCGAGAAGACCGTGATGGTCGGCGGCGCGCCGATGTACCCGTCAAAGAACATCATTCAGAATGCGGTCAATTCAAAAGACCACACCACGCTGGTGGCGGCGGTGAAGGCCGCAGGCCTCGTCGACACGCTTTCCGGCGAAGGTCCGTTCACGGTGTTCGCGCCGACCAATGCCGCGTTCAGCAAGCTGCCGCCCGGCACCGTCGAGAGCCTGCTCAAGCCCGAGAACAAGGCCCAGCTTACCAAGATCCTGACGTGCCACGTCGTGTCGGCAAACGCCATGGCATCTGCGATCAAGAAGATGATCAAGGATGACGCCGGCATGCACCCCGTAAAGACCGTCGGCGGCTGCACATGGACCGCCAAGCTGAAGGGCGACAACATCGTGCTCGTCGACGGCAAAGGGCACGAAGCCACCGTCACCATCGCCAACGTGAAACAGTCAAACGGCGTGATCCACGTGATCGACACCGTGCTGTTGCCGGGCTGATCCGGTCCTCTGACGTCCGGCAATGCGGCGCTTGCGTTCACAGGCGCCGATGGCCCTCTCCGCCTCCCCGTGGAGAGGGCCTCCCTTCCTTCTACCTCCGAAAAATCATCTGGTAGACCATCGACCGGGCCTTCTCCCGGCACCGCTGGCGGATTCCGGAATTGGCCTTGCCCCGTTAACCGACCGCTAACCATAGAATGGGCAAATATTGCCGGGGGTATGGACCCACCACGGCTTCGCTACTCCGGCACCGGAAACGGTGCCGGCGTCCGGTTTCGATGACCTAGGTATTATCCGCGTCCGCGCCGCCCGGGAACGGCGGCCCGTTACAAGGCATGAGCGACATTACCGCCGCACCGACGGGCATAATCAGCGGCACTAGGCTACCGAGCCTTGGCGATATCGGCGCCTTCTTCAAACGCGGCGACATCGCGCTCGCGATCGGTGTGCTCACCATTCTCGTGGTGCTCATACTGCCATTGCCGCCGCTGCTGCTCGATTTCTCGCTGGCAATCTCGATCACCTTCTCGGTGCTGATCCTGATGACGGCGCTGTTTATTCACGCGCCGCTGGAATTCTCCGCGTTCCCCACCGTGCTGCTGATCGCAACCATGCTGCGCCTTGCGCTCAACCTCGCATCGACGCGCCTGATCCTCTCGCACGGCCACGAGGGCACGGATGCCGCCGGTCACGTGATCGAGGCCTTCGGCAATTTCGTGATGAGCGGCAACTTCGTGATCGGCATCATCGTCTTCACGATCCTGATCATCGTGAACTTTGTGGTCATCACCAAGGGTTCCGGGCGCATCGCCGAAGTCGCGGCCCGCTTCCATTTGGACGCGATGCCCGGCAAGCAGATGGCAATCGATGCGGATCTCTCGGCCGGCCTCATCGACGAAAAGGAAGCGCGCCGCCGCCGGCAAAAGCTTGAGGACGAGGGCGGGTTTTTCGGCGCGATGGACGGCGCCTCCAAATTCGTCCGCGGCGACGCAATTGCCGGCCTGCTGGTGGTGTTCATCAATATCATCGGCGGCATGATCATCGGTATCGCCCAGCAGGGCCTGTCGTTTGCCGATGCCGCCCACTCCTACACGATCCTCACCGTCGGCGACGGACTGGTGACGCAGGTACCGGCCCTGATTGTCTCCACCGCCGCCGGCTTACTCGTGTCGAAGGCAGGCGTTACCGGTGCGGCGGACAAGGCGCTGCTCAGCCAACTTTCCGGTTATCCGAAGGCACTCGGCATGTCGGGCGCCGTGATGCTGGTGATGGCCCTGCTGCCCGGAATTCCGGCGATACCTTTCCTGGCTCTTGGCAGCGGAGCAGCCGCCCTCGCCTTTATCGTCGACAGGCGCGCCAAGCTGACGCTTGCCGCGGAAGCGCAGAAAAGCGAGACCGCAAAAACCGACGCAGCGGACGAGCCTATCACTGCAGCGCTCAAGATCGACGACCTGAAAGTGGAGCTCGGCTACGCGCTGCTGCCGCTGGTGAACGCTCCCGACGGCTCGGACCGCCTCACCGAGCAGATCAAGGCATTGCGCCGTTCGCTTGCGGTGGAGATGGGCTTCGTAATGCCGGCGGTTCGTCTGCTCGACAACGTTCAGCTCGATGCGAATACCTACGTCATCAAGATCAAGGAGGTCGAGGCAGGCAGCGGCAAGGTCTGGGCCGGCCAGTACATGGTCATGGATCCGGCCGGCGGACAGGTGAAGCTGCCCGGGACCCACACGACCGAACCGACTTTCGGATTGCCGGCAACCTGGGTCGATGGCGCGCACAAGGAAGAAGCTTCGATGAAAGGCTACACGGTGGTCGACGCCGCCACCGTGCTGGCGACGCACCTGACCGAGCTGCTCAAGAGCAACATGGCGGAACTACTCTCCTACGGCGAGGTGCAGAAGCTGCTCAAGGAATTGCCGAAAGAACAGGCCGATCTGGTCAAGGACCTGGTGCCAAACCTGATCACGGTTTCGGGCATCCAGCGGGTCCTTCAGATCCTGCTTGCGGAACGCGTTTCCATCCGCGATCTCGCCACGATCCTCGAAGGGATCGCCGACGGAATCGCGGGCTCGCGCAACCCCGTTGTGCTTGCCGAGCACGTACGCGCACGGCTGTCACGGCAACTCTGCGCCCAGCACACGAGCCCCGGCGGCTATTTGCCGCTGATCGCCCTGTCGGCAAAGTGGGAACAGACCTTTGCGGAATCGATGGTCGGCCAGGGCGACGACCGGCAGCTCGCCATGCAACCCTCCCGCCTGTCCGAGTTCATTACCCTGGTCCGCGAGCGTTTCGAGGAGGCCGCGCGCGAAGGCGAGGCACCGGTTCTGGTCACGTCGGCGAACATCCGACCCTACGTGCGCGGCATCGTCGAGCGGTTCCGGGCTCAGACACCGGTCCTGTCGCAGAGCGAGATTCACCCTCGCGCCCGCCTCAAGACCATCGGCAGCATCTGACCGTTTACACCCCGAGAACGGCGGCAAGACCCCGCCCGGGGGCCGGAATTGGCCCGCCGGAGCCCGAATTTCGCAAAATCACGCGGATTCAACGTTCCGTGATGCGCCCCTTGGGAACCGTGCGGGCATACCTACGTTAAGGGCTCGATCCACGTGAACCATTTGTCGGGACGGGGAGACAAAAGGAGCGGAAGCCCCGGAGGACGTCATGAACTGGTCCATGTACACCGCAGACCGCGGCACCCATCTCAAGATCGTGGTGGTCGGGCTTGCTGCCGCCTTGCTGATTGCCGTGCTCGGTATTTCGGCGCACGAGTTCAATCTCGGTGTGGATATTATGACCGCGCAAAATCCGACCGTGATCAAGGCAGGCGGACCGGTTGTATTTACCGACCGGACGACACCCAGCGTCCGCTAGCCTGCGCACCATCCTCGACGAAACGAGGACGCGCCGCAATTGCGGCGCGTTTTATTATGAATTGGCAGAATCGGCCAGAATGGCCGACAACCACGGATGATGATGCTTCTTCGTTACCGGGTCTGCCTGCTCGCATGCGGCATGCTTGCGGCCGCGACGCATGCGCATGCGCAGGCTGTCTCGCCCGCTGCACTCGCCGACTACAAGGCAAAGCTTGCACAATATCAGGCGGCGCGCGGTGCCTATGAGGCTGAAGCCGCCGCCTATTGGGATGCGATTGCAGCGAAGCGCCGCGGCCGCAACGTCAAACGTCGGGAGCAACAAGCGATCGCGCTCGACGACTATGTGCTCACCCAACCCCCGATCTATTCCGGACCACCACGTCCGATCGACCCGCGCGCTCCCGAACAACCGTCACCTGAGCGTCCCATCATTCCTGTTGTCGCGGATTTCCTCCAGAACGCGGCCGAGCAGTTCGGCTTCGTGCCGCAACGGCCCGCAAGCGAACTCGACTTCAAGCGGGCCTATGCAAGGGCCGCGCTCGCGGCAGGGCTGACCCGCGATCAGATTGTCGGCATCTACGCGTTCGAGACCGGCGGTAACGGTAATTATGACTCGCAAGCCGGGCTGGTACCTTACCGGCCCGGTGCCCGCGCCATATCGCCCGCGATCGGTTACAATCAATTGCTCAGCACGAATTCCATTTCGCTTCTGGCCGAACACGGTGGTCGTTTGATTGCCGTGTTGCGGCAGAAAGCCAGCACGCTCACGGGTGCCGCCAGGGCCGCGATGGAGCGCAAGATCGAAGCTTTCAAGCGCATGGTCGCTTTCAGCCGCTCGGTGCCGAATCGATGGGGCGAGCACGACCGCCTTGCGAAGACGACCGCCGGCGGCTTCGGAATTCATGCCGCGGTGCTCGACATCGATATCGGACCACTGTTGCAGGTACAGAAGCTTGTTGATTCGCTGCGTTTTGCCCGCGCCAAGGGCTATTCGGCGCCTCTTACGGCTGCCGAACTGGAACTGATGAATTTGACCGGTGACGGCAATGGCTTCGATATCGTAACCATGCCGCACGAATTTCGCACGCGCGTGCCGACATCCAATTTTTTCCAGCAACAGGGTTACGAGCGAAATCCGGTCGCACGCCGTACCGGTGTCGTCGCCAACCTCGTTGCTGACATCGAAAGCAAGATGCAACGCGGCGCGCAGGCGCAAGGTGCGCGCGATCTTGCCAATGCGTTCTGACGGCGCGTTCTACCGCTGATCGCCTGCGATTTCCTCAACCAGGTCGACGACACGGCGACGCAACTTGGAGTCTTTTATATTCGTGAACGCTTTTGTGAGTGCAAGTCCGTCGGAACTCGCCAGGAAATCGGAAACATAATCGGCGACCGGCGCCTTGGAATAACCGTCGTCAGACTGCTTGCCGCCGCTCACGCCTTCGAAAAAGAACGATACCGGCACCTTGAGTATCTGCGCTATGTGCTGCAGCCGGCTGGCGCCGATCCTGTTCGTACCTTTTTCGTATTTCTGGACTTGCTGAAAGGTCAGTCCAAGCTTTTCGCCAAGCTTTTCCTGGCTCATGTTCAGCATAAGCCGGCGCATACGGACGCGAGAACCGACGTACTTGTCAGTGGGGTTCGGAGATTTTTTTGCCATCATCTGAAGTTGCCGCAATGAAGGGGTTAGTGGAAAATTTCCAAAGTCAAATCGGTAGGTAACAGAACGCACGCAACGCCAAGTGAAATCAGATTGCCGCGTGCCTTGTTGTGGAGATTGACTTCGATTTATTAGACGGCACCTCACAGCGGGATGCAAGAAAATGCTGTAGGATTGTATTAATACAAAACTCGCTGGAAGATTGAGGTGCAGACTCGCGAACAGACTTTTTGAATTCAATCGATGACGGTCTCTTTGTTTTTTTCGGCAATTGCGACCAAGGATTGGGCAGAACGGCCACACACAAATCAGTGCGACCAAATGAGGCAGACAGGCGGTCATGACGGCCGCTGAGTTTTTTTCCGTCTCTGAAGCTGAATTTTTTTCCGCCTCTGAATAAGACGGCTACCCGTGCGAGGGCTGTACGACAAAGCGAGCTTCTACGGATCAAGCCAGCCAGTCTGCACTATACGGGCATCGCCAATTGCAAAACCGCCGCCGGCTGCGCCCGGCGGCGGTTTGCATTTCCGGAAAATATCGATGCGTCAGGCCGGCGCGCCGCCGGCGTTGAAACGAAGCGCCGCAATCCGGTCCAGTTCGGCCTGCTCGCGCGCATTTTCTTCCGCCTTCTCGCGCTGCTGGTCACGCTCATCGAGCATTTCAACCTTCTTGAGCTCCTCAAATGCCTCGCCGAGGGCGGCCTTGGCGTCTTCAAGCTGCACCCGCAATTCGTCGGTCGAGTGCCTGAGATTTTCGCGACGCGACGTCGCTGCCTTCGCGTAGGTCGGATAGGCGAAATGCGCCGGGTCGTGGATACCCGCGCGGTCCTGCTCGATCTTGATCTCGCGCTCAAGCTCGGCCGCGATGCGGTCGAACTCGGCAATCATGGCCTCGATCTGAGCAACCTTGCGGCGCTTCTCGTCGACCTGGAATTTCTTGAGACGAATAAGGGTTTCACGTGACTTCATCGACTAGATACTCCCCGAAGCCCCCGAATACGTGGGCATCTTGAGCATGCCGCCAGGGACCAAGCCCCTGTATTCCGGGACCGTTCAGGCGCGAAGTCTCCCTCAATAACGTTAGTTTTGTGTTTCTTCGCCCCTTAGAATCCGTTCCAGCCGCTGGTAGCCCTCGGCCATAGGTGTTGATTCTTCCTTAAGCTGAGCCAGAAAGGCCTCCAGCGGTTTGTGCAGGGCTATGGCCTCGTCCACTTCCGGGCTGGAGCCCGACCGATAGGCTCCCAACCGGATCAGTTCCTCCATATCCGAGTACGTCGCCATGACCTGCCGGGCCCGGTTGATCGCCGGGAGATAGGCGGGGTCCGCGGCCCGCGGCATGGTGCGGGAAATCGACTTCAGCACATTGATGGCCGGGTAGCGGCCGCGTTCGGCGATCGCGCGTTCCATGACGATATGGCCGTCGAGGATGCCGCGGACCGCATCGGCAACCGGCTCATTGTAGTCGTCGCCGTCGACGAGCACGCTGAAGATGCCGGTGATGGTCCCCTGCTCCGTTCCTGGACCTGCGCGCTCGAGCAGGCGCGGCAATTCGACGAAGACGGTCGGTGTGTATCCCTTTGCCGTCGGCGGCTCGCCCGCCGAAAGGCCGATCTCGCGCTGCGCCATGGCAAAGCGGGTCACCGAATCCATCAGTACCAGCACGTCCTTGCCGAGATCGCGAAAGTATTCGGCGATTGCCAGCGTCAAATAGGCGGCCTGCCGGCGCATCAATGCCGGTTCGTCGGACGTGGAGACCACCACCACCGAACGTGCAAGCCCGGCCGCGCCAAGGTCATCCTGCAGGAACTCCTGGACCTCACGGCCTCTCTCGCCAACGAGGCCGATGACGGAAATGTCCGCCGACACGTTGCGTGCAAGCATCGACAGAAGCACCGATTTGCCGACGCCGGAGCCCGAGAAGATGCCCATGCGCTGCCCGCGGCAAACCGTGACGAACGTGTTGAGCGCGCGTACGCCCAGATCGAGCGGATCGCCGACGCGGCGGCGCGCATGTGCCGGCGGCGGCGACGCCCGATAAGGGTATGGTGCGGGCCCCGCAGGCAAGGGTCCAAGCCCATCGATCGGCTCGGCCCGTGCATTCACGACGCGTCCCAGCCAGCGCTCGGACGGCCGGATGACCCCCGCCGCAGTTGAGACAACAGCCCGGCAACCACGACGCACGCCGTCGAGCGCGGCGAAAGGCATGGCCAGCGCGTGCCGTCCCGAGAAGCCGACAACCTCGCACGGTATCGATTTGCTGCCGGTCTCGATGGTCAGCCGCGCACCGACCGACATCGCGTGGATTGGACCTGCCACCTCGACCATCAATCCGCGCACGGCAACCACGCGCCCATAGATTTCGACGCCGTCGATATCGCCGATCTGTTCGGCCAGCGCTTTCATGGCTCGAGCCCGCGATGACCGATGCACGCAGCACCTGTCGCGGGGGCGGCAGCCGATAAACCAGCCCTTAGGCTTACCGCCCAGGCAGTTCTATTAACTTGGTGTTTACCCGCGTCGTTAATCATTGGGTCATTCGTCCACGGGACTTAAGGCTTGTGAGTCGCCCAGCCAGGACGGAACGGGCGAGTCGTTAGAATCGGTTAGCGCCGATTCTTAAACCAGGGCATTAGACAGGACGTGGCCAAAAAACCACTCTCCAGCAACCTCTTACGCCGATTCGGGGCGCTCTGCCTACGGCGCGCTTGCGTGGAAGAATCAGGTTTTGTTAACCATGCCCCGATAGTGTCGATTCGGTTTGTCCCACCGCGTTTTTTTCAGCCTCGCCGCGGGGTTGCGGCGTGACCTCAGGGCCCGGTTGCGGCGAGAAGGGGACTTAAATGCGCGTTCTACTCATTGAAGACGACAGCGCGACCGCACAATCCATCGAATTGATGCTCAAGTCCGAGAGTTTCAACGTCTACACGACGGACCTCGGCGAAGAGGGCGTCGACCTCGGCAAGCTTTACGACTACGACATTATTTTGCTCGACCTGAACCTGCCCGACATGTCGGGTTTCGAAGTTCTGCGCTCGCTGCGCGTCTCGAAGGTCAAGACGCCGATCCTCATTCTCTCGGGTCTCGCCGGCATCGAGGACAAGGTCAAAGGCCTTGGCTTCGGCGCCGACGACTATATGACCAAACCGTTCCACAAGGACGAACTGATCGCGCGCATCCACGCGATCGTTCGACGCTCCAAGGGCCACGCCCAGTCGGTCATCAATACCGGCGATCTCGTCGTCAATCTCGACACCAAGACGGTGGAAGTTGGCGGCCAGCGCGTGCACCTGACGGGCAAGGAATACCAGATGCTCGAGCTGCTCTCCCTGCGCAAAGGAACGACGCTCACCAAGGAGATGTTCCTCAATCACCTCTACGGCGGCATGGACGAGCCCGAGCTCAAGATCATCGACGTGTTCATCTGCAAGCTGCGCAAGAAGCTCGCGAACGCATCGAGCGGCAAGAACTACATCGAGACGGTCTGGGGCCGCGGCTATGTGTTGCGCGAGCCGACCGACGCGGACGAAAGAATTCCGGCGTAACGCAAACGCCGCGCGGCCGGCACGCGCGGCAAAGCCCAGGTTTCCCCCCGCGTTGCGTTTGTGTGGTCTGAGCCTTCGGGCTCTCCCCATCCAAACTTCAACCCCGGCCAATCGGCCGGGGTTTTTTGCGGCGTTTGCCGTCGCTCAGCGGTCGGATTTGATTTCGACGATCTTCCAACCGAGCTTCTTGATCTCGGTGGCGGCCAAAGGCGTAATCGTGCCGGTTGCCGCAAGCACCGGCGCGGAACCAGGCCGGATCTGGCGGATTTGCGCCGAGGCCGCGCTGAACGTCTTTTGCTGGATCTCCGTCCAGGCGATATCATCGAACGTGAAGGCCGCGACGAGGGTCCCGTTGCGAGCGATATTGACCGGCTGCCCGCCGACGGAGACGAAAGACGTCAGGCCGCCAAACCTCGCACTCTGTTCCGCAAGGATTTGCGCCCGGCGGCGATGGTAGAAAGCCACGTTGCGCGAGCCGGCGGTTGCCGCCTTGTCGACAAATGCCGCGGTATTCTCAGCGCCCAGTCTCTTGAGCGCCCGCGCCATGATGAGCAGATCGGCGGGCGTGAAATTGCGGTTCTCGACCAGGCGATCGGTGCTCTCCGGGGGAACACCCAGCGACAGAAAAATGGTTCTGCTTTCGGCAATGACCTGCGCCGCGCTCTTCTCGCGCAGGCTGTCCTTGGCCGTGTCCACGCTGGCAACCGATGAGACCGCGATACCTACTCCGCCGGGAACAAGGGCCAAACCCGCGCGGACCGGCAAACCGCCACCGGCCATCGCACCGGCCATCTGCTTGAGCCTCTGGGCAAGCGGCGGGAAATCGGTATAGGGGTCGACGTCGAGCTCGACCGCCAGCTGGCGCTGCGTATCGCTTACGCCGAGCAGGCTCTCCATCAGGTTGTCACGGTCGGCGCGCGTATTCGACAGTCCGGCGCCGACGCGATCAAGCATGTTGCCGATTCCGCTGAGCGAACGCTCGACGGTATCGGCCGGTTTTGTAATGAGGTCCGCGCCGAACTTGATCGGACCGAGCGCGGCGCGCCCGAAGGCCTGGCCGAAAGCCTCCGACTGAGACATCTTCTCGATCGCGGCCGCAGCATCGAGCTCGTGCAGACGGAGTTTTGTAAATTCGACACCGTCAAAGGTGAACTTCCCGTAGCTCGTATCGACGTCGAAGATACGCATCACGCCATCGCTACGCACTGTCGGATTGACGGTGTAGTTGGATCCCCGCGTCGCCGCTCCGAGATATTTCTGGGCCGGTTGCGGCTTCGGTGTCTCGAGCACGGCGGCCATCGCCAGCCCGACGAAAGGTGCCGCAACGAGCAACGGCAGAAGGAACCGGATTCCGGTGCCTCGTGCGCGTCGGCGAGGCAGCCGCCGGCACGACAGCGTGGGCGTGATGACGCGATGTTGCATTATTTCCCCTCGCGAACGCACTTTTTCCGTCAGTCGAACCATAGCACCCGGCATGAAAGAGGGGAAACCGGGCCTCAAAACCCGTCCGGACCTGACATTTCAATCGTCAGCAGAACGCGAGCGCAGATACGACGATCAACCCTGCGGCGGCCGCATCAATTGGGTAATGACGTCCTTTAATGTCGTCAGGCTGAACGGTTTCGTCATGAAGAAATTTGCGCCCGCGGCGATGGCGGCCTCGGCGTGCTGCGCCTCGGAGCTTGCCGACATGATGACGATGGGGACGCTCCGGATTTTAGGATCGGCGCGGATCTCGCGCACCAGCTCAAGCCCGTTCATCCCGGGCATTTCCCGATCGGTCATCATGAAGAGGAAAGGCTTTTCGCGCAGCTTTTGCAGCGCCGTCGGGCCGTCATGGCATTGCTCGACGTTGGTGAAGCCGCATTTGCGCAGCATACCGTCCACGATACGGGTCATCGTGTTCAGGTCGTCAACAACCAGTACCGGATCGACGTAGTCGACCAAGGTCAGCCATCCCCCTTCAGGCCCTGTCTGCTCTTGGCAAGCAACAGCCCCACCGCACCGAAGAAACGGGCGCGTCGGCCTGATGGCCTAATCTACACGATTCGCACGGGGATCAACCCGAATGTACCGGCTGCAGCCAAACATTAATTTTTTACGGGGTACGGAATATCCCGGCGCGGTGGCATCAAGCCTTGGCGGCCGCGAGCCGGATCACGTTGTCGGCGCCCTGCGCCAAGTGCCTCCCCCCGGCGGTCGGAACATAGAGCCCACGCTTGTCGGCGAGCGGCTTGAAGGTTTCCGTAAGACCGATGACGGTTTCCGCAGCGCCGAGCACCAGAAACCCGTCGTCGTGCATTTGCCGGGCAATCCGGCCGAGCACCGCAGTCTTGGTGCTCTGGTCGAAATAGATCAGGACGTTGCGGCAGAACACCACGTCGAACGTGCCCGGTGTGGAGAAATCATTGAGCAGATTGAGGGAACGGAATTGCACCATGGCGCGCAATTCCGGCGCGAGTTGCCAGGTTTCGCCAACCTGCTCGAAATACTTGACCAGCAATTGGACGGGCAGGCCGCGCTGGACTTCGAACTGGGTGTAGATTCCCGCCTTCGCTTTTTCCAGAACCGCCGACGACAGGTCGGTCGCCAGGATATCGATCCGATATCCGGCGAGCGCCGCGCCCATGCCCTTGAGCAGCATTGCAAGAGAATAGGGTTCCTGGCCGGTCGAGGCCGCAGTGCACCAGATGCGGATGCGCTTTTCCCGCGCGCGCGCAGCGATCAGCGCAGGCATGATGGTGTCGCGGAAATGGTCGAACGGCAGCTTGTCGCGGAAAAAGAAGGTTTCGTTCGTCGTCATCGCCTCCACGACCTGCGTGGTCAGCGGAACTGGCGCGTTGCTTTTGAGACGGTCGACCAATTCATCGATTGTGCTCATGCCATTGCGGCGCGCGACCGGCAGAAGACGGCTTTCGGCGAGGTATTGCTTTTCCGCAGCCAGCATGAGGCCGGAGCGCTCGCGCAGGAGCTTGCGTAGATAGTCGAAGTCCTCCGGGGTCACAGACGATCTCCGGCGAACAGGCGTGTAATTCTGCCTCCGATTTCCGGCAGCGGCAGCACAGCCGAACAAAGGCCGGCATTGGTCACCTGTCCCGGCATGCCCCACACCACGCTCGTTTCTTCATCCTGGGCAATCACATGGCCGCCGGCGGCGACGATGGCCTTGGCACCGGCGAGGCCGTCCGAACCCATGCCCGTGAGCACCAGCGCAAGGACCTTGGTGCCCCAAACCTCGGCGGCGGAAGAAAAAAGCGGATCGACCGCAGGCTTGCAGAAATTCACCATCGGTCCGTCATCGATGGCGATGACGGCCGTGCCGTCGCGGCGGGCGACCTTCATGTGCTTGCCGCCGGGCGCGATATAGATCGCGCCGGCGGTGATTTCCTCGCCGTCGACGGCTTCGCGCACGGGGAATTTGGAAACGCGTCCCAGATGCTCCGCGAGGACCGCTGTAAAAGTCGGCGGCATATGTTGCGTTATCAGTACGGGCGCCCGCTGCAGGACGGCGTCGATTTGCACGACCAGCCGGTTGAGCGCCTGGGGTCCGCCCGTCGAGGCGCCGATAAGAAGGACACGCGGAGGCATGAGCGGCATCGGCCGCAAGCTGAGTGGAGCAATATCCTCGACCGCCGGAACGATCGAGGGCGCGGATTTGACGGCACGACGCGCGCGCGACGTGACGGCCTGACGCAGGCGCTTGGCGCGCAGCCCGAGCTGCCGGATTTTCTCAATGAGGTCGCGGCGAAATGCGGTCGAGGCGCTGACTTCCCGGTTGCTGCCGGGCTTCGGAATGTAATCGGCGGCACCCAACGACAGGGCGCGCAAGCTGATTTCGGCGTTCCGCCGGGTCAGCGTCGATGCCATGATCACGACCAGATCCCGCTTTTTTTCAAGCAGCAGCGGGAGTGCCGCGATGCCGTCAAGCTCCGGCATATCGACGTCAAGCACGACCACATCCGGATCGACGCGCTCGAGTTGATTGACCGCGTCGCGCCCGGTTCTCAGTGTTGCGACGACTTCGAGGTCGGGTTCGGCCTCAACCCAACGCGCAAAAAGCCCGCGAACGACGACGGCATCGTCGACGAGCATCACGCGGATGCGTCGGCTGACACTGGCAGCGGCAGAAGGAGTAACGGCTACATTCATTTCACGGACTTCACTGATCACTGCTTACTGGCGGGGACAAGAAATGCGGTGATCAGATCAGCCCGACTTCCTGAAACTTGGCTTCGACGATCTCCTTGTCGAACGGCTTCATGATGTACTCGTTCGCGCCTGCGTGCAGGGCGCGCGCGATATGCGCGACGTCGTTTTCGGTCGTGCAGAAGACCACTTTCGGTGCGTCTCCGCCGGGCAACCGGCGCAGGGAGCGCAGAAACTCGTAGCCGTCCATCTTCGGCATGTTCCAGTCGAGCAGGATCGCTTCCGGCAGCTGTTTCCGGCAGGCCTCAAGCGCCTGCTCGCCATCCTCGGCTTCCACGATCTGGAAATCGAGGCCTTCAAGAATTCGACGCGCTACCTTGCGGATAACGCTCGAGTCGTCAACGACCAAACAGGTTTTCATCGTATAGCCTCTTCGTGTTCGCGCCCAATTCCATTTCCACTTCCCGGCCGCATCACGCGGCCACCTTCACCGTGATGTCGAGCACACGGTCGACGTCGAGAACCATCAGCAGTTGGCTGTCGAGCCGGTAAATTCCGGTTGATACGCTTGCCAGTCGCGCATCGAGGTTGCTCGGATTGGGTTCCCAGGCCCGATTGTCCAGCTTGAGGACTTCTCCGACGCTGTCGATGAGCAGGCCGTAGGATTCGCCGCGGGATTCGACGCCGATTGCCATCGACTGCTGGCCGTCATCCCGGCTGCCGAGCCCGAGGCGGCAGCGCATGTCGATCAGCGTCACGATGCGGCCGCGCAGATTGAGCACGCCTGCCACCTCCGGCGGTGACAGCGGCACCGCCGTCAGGCGCTCCGGCGCAAAGACGTCCTGGACGCGCAGGATGGGCAGCCCAAACAGCTGGCCGCCGATCAGCGCGGTCACGTATTCGTTGAGGTTATGGTCCGCTCTCTGGATCATGCCTTGCCCGTTATGCTGCCTGGACGACGCCGGTCTGTTCCTTGAGCGCCGCAATCAGGCCCTGCCGGTCGAATTTTGCGACATAGTCGTGGAACCCGACCCGGCGGCCGCGCTCGATCGCCTCCGGCGAGACCACCGACGACAGGGCGATGATCGGCAGGTCGGCGGTCCGCGGATCGGCCCGCACGGCTTCCGCGAACTCGAATCCGTTCATGTCCGGCATTTCGATGTCGGTGATGGCGACGTCGAACGGGCGGCCCTCCGCGAGCAGCGTCAGCGCGTCCCGCGCCGAGGCGCACGCGGTGACCGAATATCCGGCCGCCTGCAGGACGGGCGTCAGCATGTTGAGGAAGAACGGGGAGTCGTCGACAAGCAGGACGCTGCGCGGGCGATGCTGGACCTGCGGTTCCTTGCGGCGGAACCAGTCCTCGAAGGCGAGCGGCAGGAAATGGCCGACGTCGATGATTTCGGTCGCCTGACCGCGGACGACCGCGGAGCCGAGCACGCCCGGCGTATCGCTTGCGACCTGGATGTCGAGGTTGTCGTCGACGATGTCGACGATCTCGTCGACAACTATGGCCATCGACCGGCTCCCATCCGAAAACACGAGAAGCGGCTGCGCACCCTCGCCCTTCACACGCACGTTCTCGCCAATGCTGATCAGCGGCATAAGATGGCCGCGGTACTGGACCATGTGGCGGCCGTTCGACAATTCGATTTTCCGCGCATCGATCTCTTCAAGCCGCGTTATGAGAGAAAGCGGAACCGCCTTCGGCTGCATCGATCCGGCGCGGAATACCAGCAGCGACGTCGTCGCACCGCCCACGGCCGCAGCCGGTTTGGCCTCGGACGCTTCCACGGCGGCCAGTTGCGAGGCGACGTTCGTTCCGAATGCCTGCGCCACGCCGTTCGGATCGATGATCATGATCACCGACCCGTCGCCGAGAATGGTGTTTCCGGAGAACATTGCAATGTGGCGGAGCTTGCTCGACATCGGCTTCACCACGATTTCTTCCGTGTGGAACACTCCGTCGACAACGATGCCAAAGCTTTGGCTGCCGACCTGGGTGACGACGATGTAGCCGCCGTTGATATCGTCGACATCGTTGGCGAGCCCGAACAGATGACGGAGGCTGACGAGCGGCAGCAGCTTGTCGCGAAGCCGCAGTACCCTCGTGTCCTTGATGCGCTCGATGCGGTGCTCGCCTTCGCCGCGCGCGCGCACGAGCTCAACGACGGAAAGCTGCGGAATCGCAAAACGATGCCCGCCCGCTTCCACGATCAGCGCCGCGACGATTGCGAGCGTGAGCGGAATCTTGATGGTGAAGCTCAACCCGGCGCCGGCAACCGATTTCACGTCGATGGTGCCGCCGATCTGATCGATGTTGTTGCGCACGACGTCCATGCCGACGCCACGCCCGGAAACGCTGGTGATCCTGGCCGCAGTCGAGAAGCCGGGAGAAAAGATGAACTTGTGAATCTGCGCTTCCGGCAGCTTTTCGACGTCGCTCTCGGAGACCAGACCCTGCGCCACCGCCTTCGCCTTGATCCGCTCGGTGTCCAGCCCGCGTCCGTCGTCGGCGACGCGAATAATGATGTATCCGCCTTCGTGATAGGCGGAGAGGCGGATCAGCCCATGCTCGGGCTTGCCGGCGGCACGCCGCTCATCCGGGCTTTCAAGCCCATGGTCCGCGGAATTGCGCACCATGTGCGTGAGCGGGTCCTTGATCAGGTCGAGAACCTGGCGGTCGAGCTCGGTATCGGCGCCCTGCATTTCGAGCTCGATCTTCTTGCCGAGCTCGTTGGAAAGGTCCCGCACGATGCGCGGCAGCTTCTGCCACGCGTTGCCGATCGGCTGCATGCGGGTTTTCATCACGCCTTCCTGCAGCTCGGCGGTGACGTTGGAGAGCCGCTGCAGCGGCGCCTTGAATTCGGATTCCTCGTGACGGCGCACGATCTCGAGCAACTGGTTGCGCGTCAGCACCAGCTCGGAGACCATGGTCATCAGCTGTTCCAGGGTGTCGACGGTGACGCGAATGGTCTGGTTGACCGATTTCGCCGCTTCATCGTCCTTGCCGCCCGGCTCGACGGCACCGGACGCTGCCTTGGCTGCCCTTTCGGATCCGCCCTCCGCCGCGCCGGCCCGCGATTCGCCCTCATGGTCGCCGGGCACGACCCCGCGGGCGGGCGCCCCGCCGTCCCGGACCTGCGGCGCCCCGGCTGCCTGGCGGCCCGGCTGGGCGCCGCCGGCGCCGATGCGCTCGACCATGCGCTCGAGACTGATAATGAGATCGGTATCCGTGCCTTCCGGCTCGCGTTGGTCCGTTTCCAGCGATTCCAGGATCGTCTTGATGCGGTCGATGGTGACCAGAATGAGCGTGACGGCCTCGCTCGAAGCCGGCGCGCCATCGCGGAACTTGCCCATCAATGTTTCGGCGGCATGCGCGAGCGCTTCGAGGCGCGGCAGGCCCAGAAATCCGCAGGTGCCCTTGATCGTGTGGACGAGCCGGAAGATGTTGTCGAGAATCTTCGCGTTATTCGGGTCCTGCTCGAAACGCACGAGCTCGACGTCGACCACGTCGAGACTCTCGTTGGTCTCGGTGACAAATTCACGCAGCAGGTCGTCCATAAGAAACGCCTTCATCGACGGGCCCCGCCCGTCCGCCGCTTTCCGTCGGAAGCGCGGTCAGTGTGTCGGTGAAGCGTTTAATTTTGGTTGCGCGGCCGCAACATGCGGCCTCTCGTTAACCGGCCGTTAACTGCCGGATACCGCCTGCGCGTGCTCACTGCGCGGTGAGGACGACCGTCTCGCCCTGCGTCGCAATCGTTGCCTTGACGCCGCAGGCGCGGGCGAGAAGGCCGGCATAGTACGGCTGGATACGATGGGCATCGAGCGTTTCGGCGGTCTCGCCGCCGAGCAGGGCCGGCACGGCCGGCGGAACTTTCGCGTTGGTGCCGGCTGCAGTGACCCTGAACCCCATCGCCTCGCCCGACCCGATCGGATCGACCGTCAGCACGCCGCCGCGGGGAATCGCCTGCCCGGCGATCACAAGCATATTGAGGAGCAGCTTCACCCGGTTCTTCTGCAGAAGTGCCCGCGGCAGATTCCAGGCAAGCTTCGTTTTTTCATCTTCCAGAAATCCACGTGCGATCGTTTCGGCGTCGCCGAGATCGATCTGCGCACCCGCCGATCCGGCGGCACCGAATGCGATGCGGCAGAACTGCAGTTTCTTCGATGCGGTGCCGGCGCTGCTTCTGATCAGATCGAGGGCGAACTCCTTGGTCGCCTCATCTTTCTCTTCCTCGAGAACTTCGAGACCGTTGACGATGGCGCCGACCGGGCTGATCAGGTCGTGGCAGACCCGTGAGCACAGCAAGGCGGCAAGATCGAGCGCTTCGATGGGCGATTCCGACATGGACTAGTCTCCACTGGGCATGCACCCTGCACCGATCGACGACGAATCGGCGGTCATGGCCGGGTGATCGGGGTGATACACTGCACCCGCACAGCCGCCAAGGACCGCTGGAACACGAAAGACACAATTTTGAATCCGCAATCGGCCATTTCGCCGTCGCAGGTGCTGCAGCTCATGGACGAGTTGACGGCGCTGATTGCGCGCGCCTGCAACGAGATCGCTGCGATCTCTCCGGCGACCGTCGTGCAGCGCCTGAAGCCCGACCAGTCGCCGGTCACGGCGGCCGACGAGGCTTCGGAAGCCACGATCCTGCGCGGCCTTGCGCGCATCCTCCCGAACGTGCCGATTGTTTCGGAGGAATCGATCACCGCCAGGATGCCTGCCGACCTCGCCGGCAGCTTTGTCGTTGTCGATCCATTGGACGGTACGCGCGAGTTCCTTGCCGGCCGGGACGAATTTACCGTCAATCTGGCAATCGTGACGCACGGCGTGCCGATCGCCGGCATTGTCGCCGCTCCGAAACGGGAACGGGTCTGGCGTGGCGTGCCCGGCCATGGCGCCGAGCGCCTGCGCCTCCAGGCGCAAGGTGTCAGCGAGGGGCAACGGATCAGGACCCGCCCGTGGCCGCGCACGCAGCCGGTTGTCGCCGTCAGCCGTTCGCACATGGACGCCGCGACCGATGCATTCGTAAACGCGCTTGGCCAGGTCAGCCGGGTCGCGGGCGGTTCCGCAATCAAGTTCTGCCAAGTCGCGGAAGGCAGTGCCGACGTCTATCCACGCCTCGCCACGACCTGCGAATGGGATGTGGCAGCGGGGCAAGCGCTTGTCTCAGCTGCCGGAGGAATTGTGACGACACCGCAAGGAACCCCCTTGCGTTACGGGCGCGCGTCCGAGAATTTTCGCGTGCCTGGCTTTGTCGCCTGGGGAGATCCCGCGAAGGTTCGCGCCGGCCGCTAAGTGCCGCTCATTGGTCGAGGGCGCGCGAGACCTCGGGCCATTTGCGTTCAGCGGTGGCGATGATCCGTCCGGGATCGGACAGGAAAGTAAGGCGGGTCTTCTCGCTGTAGAAGAAGTAAAGCCTCTGGCCGACGACGGCCCAAAACAGGGGATGCCCGCGCACCGAGCGGTCACGTCCGATCGCCACCGGGTCATAGCCGCCGAACCGCGGCGCATAGACTTCGGGGTGTGACTCGAACGCACCGCGGTTACCCTCGTTGCTGAACCGCCAGACAACCCCGTCCTTGTTCAGCTCGATGTCCGGCCGCCCGAACAGCGCCTTGCCGTCGGTGAAATAGGCCACCGGATCGAAGCCGCTGATCGCCAGGCCGGTGGCGGGATTGACCGCCAGCTGGTTCTCGGTCGCCGCCCTCAGCGCCCGGGGTGCAGAAATACCCCCTGCCAACGCAACCGCGAGCGTGAGAACGACAAAAATTGGCCGCTTCCGTTGCTGCCGCGCTGCAGTCATAGTTCTCGGTGACCGTCGGGTGATTCGGGACGACCTCTCGCTGCCACATCATTACCGCGGTCGACGTGAGCATCTGGTTAAACAGGGCCCTGGGGCCCCAGCATCCGAGGAGCATTTGATGCGCTCGAAATTGCGCCTCGCCGCACTGGCACTTTGCCTTGTGATCCTTGCTCCCGGACCTGCCACGGCCCAGAACCAGCCCCCGCCGCCACCGCCGCAACAGCAAGGCGGCACGTTCACGCCCGGCGAAATCGTGCGTGAAGGCCACAAATTCTTTGGCACCGTGTCGCGCGGCCTAGCCCAAGTGGTGGAGACTGCCTTCAGCCGCTGGGGCCAGCCCAACGGCTACATTCTCGGCCAGGAAGGAAGTGGCGCGTTCGTCGTCGGCCTGCGCTATGGCGACGGCAAGCTCTATACGAAGAACGCCGGCGACCGCCGCGTCTTCTGGGAGGGCCCGTCAGTCGGCTTCGATTACGGTGGAGAAGGCGCGCGCACGATGATGCTTGTCTACAACCTGCCGGCCACGGGAGCGATCTATCAGCGTTTCGCCGGGATCGACGGGTCTGCCTATTTTATCGGCGGCTTCGGCATGACCGCGCTTGCCTCCGGCAACATTATTGTCGTGCCGATCCGGTCCGGGGTCGGACTGCGCCTTGGCGCCAATATCGGTTATCTGAAGTTTACGCCGCACGCGACCTGGAATCCCTTCTGAAACTCGCCACATTTACTAATACTAATTTCGCTGCGGGTGAGCGGAAATCCGCGACGCGGGCTTTGCTTTAGGCTAATCTTGAAAATGACCTGCCGGCTGCGTCAGGCCGTGCCAATGCTGTGCGTGAGTTGGGGGCGGAAGTTCCATGATCGAACCGATCATGTATTTCGGAATCGGGTTTCTTGTTGCAGCGCTCATTGGCCTCGTTGTTGTTCCGCTCGTGCATGGACGCGCAGTCAGGCTGACCATGCGGCGGCTCGAGGCCGCAACGCCGCTGTCCATGGCCGAGATCCAGGCCGACAAGGATCAGTTGCGCGCCGAATTTGCGATGTCGACGCGTCGTCTCGAAATGAGCGTCGAGCAGCTCAAGAACAAGAGCACCAGCCAGCTCGCCGAACTCGGCAAGAAAGGCGATGCGATCAATCGTCTCAAGGTCGAGCTGGGTGAAAAAACCGCCGCGATTTTCGCGCTGGAAGCGCGCGACAAGGCGTTGCGCGATCAGCTGCGCGTCACCGAGGAGGAATTCGCGGTCAAGACCAACGCCATGCACGAGGCGCAGCGTGCGCTGTCCGACAAGGAAGCCGAGCTTGCGAAGCTCGTGGCCGAACTGGATGAGCGTTCGACACTCGCGGAATCCCAGAAGGTCGAGATTGCGGCGCTGAAGACCCAGGTCGAGGCTATGAAGGAGCGTCTCGACGACGCCGGCAGCGAGCTCAAAGCCGTCGAAGAGCGCAGGGATGCCGAGCGGGTCGAGCTGAAAGCCGTAACCCAGGAACTGCTGGAAGAACGCGGCAAGGTCGAGAACCTCGGGCGTCGCGCGGCCGAGCTGGAGCAGCATCTCGCTGCGCAGAAGAAGGAGGCCGAAATTCTCGGACAGCGCGCACAGGATCTTGAAGCGCGTCTCGGCGAGCAGTCACGGCTCCTCAATCAAAGCGAGTTCGAGCTCAAGCATCTGCGCCAGGAAATGGAGGCCGCGCGCAAGGTCGAAGGCGACCTTCGCACCACGATCATAGAGCTTGAGGGCCGGGCCAATTCGGCGTCGCAGGTCCTGCGCGCGGAAAACGCGCAGCTGAAGGCGACGATTGCTCATCTCACGGACGAACGTGACCGCTTCGCGCGCGAACTCGCCACCATGAAGCGCGAAACCGAGGAAGCTTGGGCGTCCGAGCGGGTGGAGAACGCCCTGCTGCGCGAGCGCATCAACGACGTTGCGGCGGAAATTGCGCGGCTTGCTTCCGCGCTGGAAGGCCCGAATTCGCCGATCGAGTCGTTGCTGTCGGCCGAAAGCCCGCGCGAACAACTCGGCGAGGTTCCCGCTGCCGCCGAGGTCGGCCTGGCCGCACCCGAAAGCCAGGGCAATCTCGCCGATCGTATCCGTGCCCTGCAGACCCACGCCTCCCGTCTGGCGCATGCAACCGACGACAAGACGCGCAACTGACGTCCGCGGCCAGGCCCTTCGCTTGACACTTCTCCGAGGCGTTCCTTATATCGCGCGTCCGTTACCGGCGGGCGCTTAGCTCAGCGGGAGAGCGTTCCCTTCACACGGGAGAGGTCGTAGGTTCAATCCCTACAGCGCCCACCATCCAGTGCCCGCATGGTGCGGGCCCTTTTTTTCTGTCCTCGTCAATCGGCAGATTGACGCAAGCAAAAACGGGGTATCGAAACGCCGGCCGGCGGGACTCTTCTGTCGCAGCCTCCGGTCAAGTACGGTACAATTATCGAGTTCCGGCCAGACAGCGATCGTGAGCCCCATGAGTACGACTTTCCAGCGTCAACTGACGGACTATGTGGAATATCATCGCGACCCGACCAACTGCGCCCTGCATGTGGTCGGCATCGTACTTCTGTTCCTGGCGGCCGTTCTCCCGCTGAGTTTATGGCCGGTCACGCTGTTTGGGCTGCAGACCAATATCGGCCTGCTCTTGACCATCCCGGTGCTGATCTACTGGCTCATACTCGACGTCGTGCTCGGCGTGCCGCTGGTCGCCGGCGCCGCCGTCCTGCTGACTGCCGCGGCCGCGATTTCAAGTCACGCAAGCGTAACTGCTGTCTGGATAATTACGGCCGTGCTGCTTGTGATCGGCGTGTCTGCGCAGATTATCGGTCATCAGGTGTTCGAACGCCGCAAGCCGGCGCTTCTCGATAACCCGCCTCACCTTCTCATGGGCCCGATGTTCGTGATGGCAAAACTGTTCATCGCATTCGGCTTCCGGGGCGACCTTGCAGTTATTATCCAATCGGATCCGGCTTTGGGGCGTCAGGCCTTCTACCAGCACAAGGGCCAGGGCGACGCGCGGCAAGATTAATGACCCGCATTCTCGTCACGGGGGGCAGTGGCTTCATCGGCCAGCATTTGGTGTCGACGCTCGCCGCGAGCGGCCATCAGTTGCGGGTTCTCGATCTCCGCCCTCCGCGCCGGGCGGTGGCAAACGTGCAATATATCAACGGATCGGTGCTCGACCGCGACCTGGTGGAACAGGCCCTCAATGATGTCGAGGAGGTCTACCACCTGGCCGGGTTGCCCGGCATGTGGGTCGCGCGCAAGGACGACTTTCACGCCGTCAATTGCCGCGGCACGGAGGTCGTCATTGCGGCCGCACGCAGGCGCGGGATCGCCCGGATGCTGCATTGCTCGACCGAATCCATTCTTTTTCGCGCCTCGCCCTCCGGCGGCACGGCCGTGGAGGATACGTTGCTGACGGCGGATGACATGCCGGGCCCGTATACGCGCTCGAAGCTGCTCGCCGAGCGGGTGGCGATGCAGGCTGCCGCATCCGGGTTTCCGGTGGTGATCGGCAGCCCTACGATGCCGATCGGACCTCACGACTACAATCTTACCCCGCCGACGGCGATGCTCAGGCATTTTCTGCACAAGCGCCTGCAGTTCTATCTCGACTTTGTCCTCAACCTCGTCGACGTGCGCGATGTTGCGGCAGGCCTGATCCTTGCGATGGATCGGGGGCAGGTCGGACAGCGGTATATCCTCGGCGGCGAGAGCATCCCGCTGCGAAGGCTCCTCCAGCATGTCGCCACAATTGCCGGCCGCGATAGCCTGTGCGTCCCTGTTCCCGGCCGACTTGCGGAAATGACCGCGGCCGTGCTGGAGTTCGTTGCCGACCACGTGACGCACCGTCCTCCGTCCGCCACGGCCGAAGCTGTCCGGATCGCCCTGCGATCCAAGGCATTGTCGATCGAAAAGGCGCAGCAGGAACTGGGTTACGCGCCCCGGCCCATCGAGCCCGCATTGCGGGAAACCATTGCCAACCTCGTCGGCACCCACGATGACCAATTCAAATGAAATATGGAACCTGATCTGGAGCGGCTGGCTTGCCGTCTGGCCAACCCAGCTGTTCGCCCTGATCTGGATCGGATGGCTCATCAGCTGGGTGGCGGCATCGTTCTGGTCAGCCCGGACAGAGAAACGTCCGATGACCTGGGCCGCGGGCGCTTACCGAATCCCGATCGTTATCGGCGGGCTGCTGCTCACCCCGTGGGTCGCCGAGGCTTTCGGCGCACGCCCGATCTGGAATGTGGGCATTGCCGGTGCCTACACACTGGCGGGTCTGACCCTGGCCGGTGTCTTGTTCACCTGGTGGGCGCGCATTCATCTGGGGCGCCTCTGGTCGAACGCGATCACACGCAAGCAAGACCACCGGGTCGTCGACACCGGCCCCTACCGGTTTGTTCGCCACCCGATCTACACCGGACTTATCGCGGCAATACTGGCGACGGGAGCAGCGGTTGCGACCGTGACCGCGCTGCTTGGTGCCGCCCTCATCTCGCTCGGCCTGTGGCAGAAGGCCCGCATCGAGGAAAGCTTCCTCATCGCCGAGCTCGATCCCAGCGCGTACCGTTCCTACCGTAGCCGCGTCCCGATGCTCATACCGTTCCTGTCGCGCCACTGAGGTGAGACGCGCACAGGCCGGACTTCAGCTGGCGCATTCAGATCGCGGAAAGGATGGCGCTGATCACTTTCTGCTGCACGATCTCGTTCTTGTCGATTGTCACGTGGCCGACACCGGGGATTTGATCCACGTTGACGTTGGTGAGCTCGCCGTGCAGCTGCTTGGTTCGCGCCACCGGCGTCCCGACTCCGTTGCCGATGTAGAAGTTGATATAGCGACCGACACGCCCTGACAGGCTGGTCTGGAATACGGAATCCAGGCCGATTGCCAGTTTGACCGGGACGCCGAGCTTGGTCAGGCGTTCGACCATGTCCGGCAGGACCGTCGCGCCTGAAGAGTGACCGACCAGGATGATGGTCCGCACCTTCCCGCGCTTGTAGTCGGCGGCAATTTCGTCCGCCAGCGAAGACCAGAAAAGATAGTTCGTTACAGTGGACGAAATGCCGCGTTGCTCAAGCCTGGTCGCGATCTGGTCCATGCCCAGGGAGAATATGTTGAGTACGCCGCGCAACAGGTAGACATGCGCGGTCGCCGCCTTGGATGCCCCCTGCGCTGCCTGGGCGCCGGCGGTAAGCCCGACCAACAACACCACGACCGCAACCGCCCGCAGCACATGCCACCACTGCAGGCGGCGTAGCGAAAGACTGCCGGCAATTCGAGAGCGGCCTCTGGCTGGCTTCATTTCATTGATCTCCCTTGTGGTGGTGGCATGCACTGGCGCCATCGATAATCTTAGCCGCACCCGGCGGACATGAACAACACGGCAATTCGCAGATGTCCTTGCTCCACACAAGGATCGGGAGCCCTTGACATTTCCGGCATTTGGCGCCGCGCGGCGCTGCCTGCCTGCGGCGGGTCTTAAAATCTGCTTACCGAATTGGCCCGGATTACCCCCGCGACAGTGCCAGGTCGCGAAAGACTTTATCGCGTATGACAGTTCCTCCAGTCGCCTCGGAGTCTTGTCATGAACAAAGGACATATTATTACCACCGGCCCGATTTTCGGGCTCACCGAGCGGATCCGCGACCATATGGCCCTCGGCATCTGGTTTGCGGTCCTGGCATCCGTGCTTTTCCTGTCCACGACCGGTCAGTCCACTCCGGCAACGGCCGGGCTGATGCTTCACCTGACAGGCGCCTATTCGACATTCGTATTGTGCGGCAAGGCCGAACGCCCGCTGTTCGTCCATGCTGTGCCTTATACATTCACCCTCGTAGGCGCGATTTTCCTTTGCCTCGCACCCGAGTTCCGAAACCCTGTTCAGGCCAGCCTGATCTTCCTGATGGTCACGGCCATTATGCATGGCGCGGTCATCCACGGCCTGCGGAAGAATTCGCTCGAGACCGGAGAACCGGTCTGCGCGGGCGCCGGCTGACCGGCACGAACCACGGGCGCTACTTGCGAGGCGCCGGCGGATCCCGCGTCAGGTTCTTGGCAGCGAGTTCGTCGAGGTAGTCCTGCCAGTATGCGGCATAGTTGCGGCCAAGTTCGTGCAGGTAGTCCCAGCCGAAGATGCCGGTCGAGTGCAGGTCATCGAAGACGAGGCGGACGGCATAATTGCCGACCGGCAGGACCTCAAGAATTTCGACATTACGCTTGCCGGGAACGGTCTTGCGCTCCTCTTCCGAGTGGCCCTGAACCTCGGCGCTCGGACTCTTCACGCGGAGGTACTCGGCAGGCAATTCGAACCTTTCGCCGCCGTCGAAAGTAACCGTCAGCGCCTTGCGGTCCCTGCGCAGCCGCAATTCAATCGGCCAGACTTGCGTTTCGGGCATCAGTTCACGAACCGTACGGTCCCGGCGTTATTGAGATCGTAGCCGCCAAGCTCGCGGGCACGCGCGCCAAGCTCCTGCGATTGGAAGAATTTAAGGAGTGCCTGCAACGGCGGCCTGAAATAGTCGCGCTGGCGCATGATCAGATCGAATGGCTCCCAGACGATCGGGACGAAATCAAGGCCGGTGGCATTGGCAACGCCACGCGTGGCTATACCCACGTCGGCGCGCCCGGCACGGACTGCCTGCGCGATATCCGGGCCGGTCGGGCAAACCGGTGCAACGGTGGCAAGTTGATCGAGCGGAATTTCCGAGCGATGCAGCAGCGCCAGAAGCAGGAGTTGGGCGCCGGCACCTTTGGGCCGCATCGCAATGCGTGCACGTTTTTTGCGGATATCGTCGATCGCGCTCAGCTTCATAGGATTGCCTGGCGCGACCAGAAATCCCTGCTCGCGCCGGCAAAATGCGATCATGACGGTGTCCTGCAGATCGTTGCGGCTCCGCACGGCGGCGAGGTTGGCGTCGGCCTCGATATCATCCAGCGCGTGCAGATGAATTGCGGCGGCCACCGCTTCGCCCGCCATGAACCGGGCAAAGCCGGCTTCGCTGCCGACCGCCAAAGTTGCCAGGCCCGAGTTGCTCTCCCGCAAGGCCCATTCAAGCAAAGGGTCATGGCTGCCGCTGACGATCGGCGCCGCGTCCGGCCGCGTCATGCCTTCCGGCCGGGAGATGCTGGATGCAAGCCAATGATCAAGTTCAGCCTTTGGAAACAACCAGCGGCCGGTGACCTTGGTGCATGGCACCGTGCCTTCGGCCACCATTTCGTAAATCTTGCGTTCTTTGAGGCGGAGATAGGCGGCAGCCTCTGCCGTAGTGAAAAGCTGCATGACCGAAACCTGCACACACATGCATGGTTTTTAAGGATGCCTAAAACCGCAAGAAACAACAAGGGAATACGGAAGGAGCGAACGTTAACGGATTCTTGCGCCTTTGCTTGCTGCAAGAACGGTTGATTCAGACTTTAGCCAGTTTTGCCGAGTATTTAGGTCGCAAATTACAGGAGCAGTGATTGTGATTGAACGGCGGAAGTCGGTACGGTCGCGGGTTCTCAAGAGTGCGAAACTTGTTCTGGGGCACTCATCGATCATCGACTGTGTCGTGCGCAATCTGACCAACACCGGCGCGCGCATTCAGATCGCCAACACAGTCGATCTGCCGCAGGCCTTCGAGATGACCTTCGATGGTGGTCGCTCGATCCGGCCATGCCGGCTTGTCTGGCGAACGGTGACCGAGACCGGCGTGGAATTTGTCTGAGGCCGCTCTGAAGGCCCCGATCCGAAACCCGCTCGGCGTGCTTCGCCCGAAAAACGGCTTTTTGCGATAGATCAAAATCCGGCCGGCGAAATCGATCCGGCTGTTCAAGGCCGAAGCGGCGCCGCAGCGGTTTTATATGCGCAAAACTACCCAATTTGACCAAAATCAACAGGCCGCCCAACGCATTGGCTCATAGTGGCTGAGCGCGCAATCGAGCATTGCGCTCAACGACACAGGTCAAGAGTATGCCGTTTGGGCCGGTTTCATCCGCTTGGCAGATTCTCCGCTGCGAACGCGGCAGCGTCGCCATTCAGATGGGGCTGCTGGTGAGCGTTCTCGTCGGCATGACCGCTCTCGGCACCGAAACGACGTTCCTCCTTTACAAGCACCGACAGATGCAGGCGGTGACCGACGCGGCCGCGCAAAGCGCCGCGACCGCCATATCGAAACACTATCCGTCCGATTTCAGGCTCGAGGCCTATGCGGTCGCCGCCCAGGCCGGTTTCGTCAACGGCAGCGGCGGCGTGACGGTGACCGTCAACAAACCGCCCCTGAGGGGCGCCTACACGACCAACAGCACTGCAATCGAGGTCGTCCTCAGCCAGCCGCAGACTTTGGCCCTGAGCTCGCTCTTCCGGTCCGCACGTTTTGACGTCGTGACTCGTGCCGTTGCGATTCAGGGCGACCTTGGTTCGTTCTGCATTCTGGGTCTTGATCCGACTGCATCGGCAACCGTGAGAATCAAGGAAAATGGCATCGTCGCCAGCCCGACCTGCGGGGTGGGCGTGAACTCCAGCAGCTCCAGTGCGCTGCTGATGGAAAACAATGCCGCAATATTCGGCCCGGTATCCGTCGTCGGAGACATGTCCCTGGCCGGCAATGCACATCTATACGATCAGACACCGCCATTTCCAAAGACCCACGCTGCCGCCCTTCTGGATCCTTATGCGACGGTACCCCTGGATCCGGCAGGAGCACCTGCGCGCACCCAACCGACCGGCTGCACCATTTGCTCCCTGCAGCCCGGCCGCTATACCGGCGGCATCGACTACACCAACAACAAGACGCTCAACCTGGCGGCGGGCGTCTACTACATCGATTCAAAGTTCAATCTGCAGAACAACGTGATCGTGAATGCAACGGCAGGCGTAACCCTCGTTATTGACGGTAACTATGCCCTGAACATCGGCAACAACATCACGATGAACATTACCGCGCCGACCAGCGGCGCCACCGCCGGCCTCGCC